>NZ_JAJNMU010000022.1 GCF_022458865.1 Paenibacillus periandrae
CAGTATGTAAGACCCCTTATAGACGATGAGGTAGATAGGTTCGGGGTGGAAGTGCCGCAAGGTATGGAGCTGACGAATACTAATCGGTCGAGGGCTTATCCAAGAAAGAGTCTTGCAAGCGAAAGCGAGTGAGACGCGCTGCTCAAGCGTGAAGTGAAGTTTCGGATCTAGTTTTCAGGGTGCAAACCTTGAATGGAAGTCTGTGAGTAAATTCATGTTGATTGAAGAGTATGGATGGATATTTTCTCGCAGCGATTTCGAAGAAGCAACGCTTCGAAAAAAGCTTAGGCTTACGAAGTCAGCTTTCTGACGAAAGCTCTTAGTTTGGTGATGATGGCGAAGGGGAACCACGCGTTCCCATCTCGAACACGACCGTTAAGCCCTTCAGCGCCAATGGTACTTGAACCGCAGGGTTCTGGGAGAGTAGGACGTCGCCAAGCACAATAAAGGAACCTTTTTGGATGAAAATCTGGAAAGGTTTTTTTATTTAATGATTTCTAAGCATGTTAGGCTATACTAATAAGAAGTTTTGATGACCTTTTCAAATGAGGTAAGTAATGAAGAAGCACTTTAGTGTTGATATTACTTATGGGGACTGTCATAATATATACTTGACATGAAAAAAGCCCATTGATAATATTGCAATCATATATTACGGCAGCTACGAAAATTGAAGGAGGATTATGGTTGTGTGGAATTCGAAATTTGAAAAAGAAGGTTTAACCTTTGATGATGTGTTGCTAGTACCGAGAAAGTCGGAGGTTTTTGGGAAAGAGATCGATATTTCTACAAAATTAACTGACAACATTAAACTGAACATTCCTCTTCTTAGCTCTGCTATGGATACTGTCACGGAGTCCAAATTGGCTATTGCCATAGCGAGAGAGGGTGGAATTGGAATTATTCATAAAAATATGTCCATTACTCAGCAGGCCGAGGAAGTGGACCGCGTTAAACGTTCGGAAAGTGGAGTTATTACGAATCCTTTTTCTTTGACTGCAGCCCACCATGTGTATGATGCTGAAGAGTTGATGGCTAAATACCGAATTTCCGGAGTTCCGGTTGTGGATGAGAACAAAAAATTGGTAGGTATTTTGACCAATCGGGATCTTCGTTTTGTTCATGATTACTCCATTCTGATTGGAGAGGTTATGACTCGTGAGAATCTGGTAACAGCTCCTGTGGGAACTACGCTGAGTCAAGCGGAGGGGATTTTGCAGAAGCATAAAATTGAAAAACTGCCGATCGTCGATGAGCACAATACGCTAAAAGGCCTTATCACAATTAAAGATATTGAGAAAGCTATCCAATTCCCGAATTCTGCGAAGGACAAGCAGGGTCGATTACTTGTAGGCGCAGCAGTTGGAGTATCCAAGGATGTAATGGAGCGCGCTGAAGCGTTGGTTACAGCAGGAATTGATATGATTGTCGTGGATTCTGCACATGGACATCATATTCATATTCTTCAAACGGTAAAAAAACTTCGTGATCAATACCCTAATCTTCCTATATGTGCGGGCAATGTGGCTACTGGTGAAGGAACTAGAGACTTAATTGCAGCTGGAGCTTCGATGGTTAAGGTAGGTATTGGGCCAGGATCTATCTGTACAACCCGAATTATTGCCGGTATCGGTGTCCCGCAAATTACGGCAATCTACGACTGCGCGTCTGTAGCTAGGGAATATAACGTACCTATTATTGCGGATGGCGGAATTAAGTACTCTGGAGACGTTACAAAGGCTATTGCAGCTGGAGCAAGTGCTGTAATGATCGGAAGCCTGTTTGCAGGTACAGACGAAAGTCCTGGTGAATCGGAAATTTATCAAGGCAGAAAGTTTAAGGTTTACAGAGGTATGGGTTCTTTGGGTGCGATGAAGGAAGGCAGCAAGGATCGTTATTTCCAGGAAAATGAAAGTAAACTTGTTCCTGAAGGTATTGAGGGACGCGTTGCTTACAAAGGTCCTTTGGCAGATACAGTGTATCAGCTGATAGGCGGATTACGTTCCGGCATGGGTTATTGCGGGGCAAGCACGATTGATGCCCTGATTAACGAAACCTCTTTTATCAAAATTACAGGTGCGGGCTTGCGGGAAAGTCATCCTCATGATGTGCAGATTACGAAGGAAGCTCCGAACTATTCATAATATGAGTAAGCTATGAGAAGATGGGGCCTTGCTGGCTGCCATCTTCTTGCTTTTGAACAGGCTTGTTGGCTTGTGGTACAATAAGAAATACGTGTTTGTAGAATGAAAATAGGAGTTGATAATGTTGTTATTGTCGGTAAGACGCGTGTCGATGGTGTTGGCTACTGCACTGCTTGTCCAAATAGGTTCGATGTCGGTGATCCAATCCCAGTCTGCGATGGCGGCCGAAGCGGTTGATTTGAAGCTGGATGCGAAATCAGCTATTTTGATGGATGCTGCAACAGGACAAATTTTATATGAGTTTAATTCGGATACAGCGCTCCCACCTGCAAGTATGTCGAAGATGATGACGGAATATTTGGTCATGGAGTCAGTAAAGAGTGGTAAGCATAAATTGGATGATATGGTTCCTACGAGTCAATATGCTGCGGATGTTATCGGCTCTGGGGATTTGTTGGCATTTAAAGAGCAGGTGAGTCTTAAAGATATGTTCTCTGCGATGTCGATCTATTCAGCGAATGATGCATCGGTGGCATTAGCAGAGTTTATCAGTGGTAGTACTGAAGAAGATTTTGCGAAAATGATGAACGCAAAAGCAAAGCAGTTTGGATTATCGGATCAGGCCCACTTTATTAATGCAACAGGATTATCAAGGGCTGATCTCGGCAAATATGCACCCAAGGAATTACAGGGCGAAACCATGCTTACGGCAAAAGATGCGGCACTCATAGCTTATAATCTTATTAAAGATTATCCAGAGATTCTGGAGACGACCAAAATTCCATCGAAGAAATTTCGCGAAAAAGATAAAACGCCAATGATAAATTGGAACTGGATGCTGGAGGGAAATAAGGATAATACGAATTTCAAGAAGTATGCATATCCCGGTCTGGATGGGTTAAAAACAGGTTCTACCGATGATGCAGGGTACTGCTTTACAGGTACGGCAGTGCGCAATGGCGTCCGTTTAATCAGTGTGGTGATGGGAACTCCCAAAGAACCAAAGCGTTTTGAGGAAACACGCAAGGTGCTGGATTACGGATTTAACAATTTTGAAAAGAAACAGGTGCTCGCAGCGAATTCAGAAATAGATTCGTTAAAAGTGGTAAATATTAAAAAAGGCATAGAACTGCAAGTAGGTCTTGCTACTCAAGAGGAAGTTTCGTTGGTTGCCAAAAAGGGAGCGCCTCCTGAAGAGTTCAAGATTACGGCAGCAGCTGTGGACGAAAGCAAGCTGGTTGCTCCTATCACCAAAGGGGATGTACTTGGGACGGTGAAAGTAAACTACCAGGGGTACGAAAAGACGACGAATTTAATTGCTACTTCGGATGTAGTACAGGCGAGCTGGTTCAGATTGATGTTCAGAGCGATTGGCAGCTTCTTTAGTGACATGCTTTCAGGCGCAAAGTCCTAAGAAAAACCTGCTAACGGATTGTATATTCCATGGTATTCCTGTAAAATGATTGTTTAGTGGTTTGTGGATTTATTAAAAATTATCGTATATATGTTTGGAGGAAACGGAAATGGAAACAGGTACATCGCGTGTAAAAAAAGGTATGGCAGAAATGCAAAAGGGCGGCGTCATTATGGACGTCATGAACGCGGAGCAAGCAAAAATTGCTGAAGCAGCTGGAGCTTCCGCTGTTATGGCTTTGGAGCGAGTGCCTTCGGATATTCGTGCTGCCGGTGGCGTAGCTCGTATGGCTGATCCTACCGTTATGGAAGAAGTAATGAAAGTAGTTACGGTTCCGGTTATGGCTAAAGCGCGGATTGGACACTATGTAGAGGCGAAGATCCTTGAATCCATGGGTGTCGATTATATTGACGAAAGTGAAGTATTAACGCCTGCTGATGAGGTTTATCATATTAATAAAAGTGAGTTTACGGTTCCTTTCGTTTGCGGAGCGAGGGATCTTGGAGAAGCTTTACGTAGAATTACTGAGGGTGCGTCGATGCTTCGTACGAAGGGCGAGCCGGGAACGGGTAATATCGTAGAGGCTGTTCGCCATATGCGGATGATCGTCGGTCAAATTAATAAGGTGAAATCGATGTCCAAGGATGAGCTCTTCGCTGAAGCCAAAAACATTGGTGCACCTTATGAACTATTGCTGCAAATTCATGAAACAGGTAAATTGCCAGTCGTTAACTTTGCGGCAGGTGGTGTTTCCACTCCGGCGGATGCAGCTTTGATGATGCATTTGGGGGCAGATGGGATTTTTGTAGGATCTGGTATTTTCAAATCGGAGAATCCTGAGAAATTTGCCAAGGCGATCGTGGAAGCGACTACGCATTACACGAATTACGACTTGATCAGAGAAGTATCCAAGAACCTGGGTGCTCCGATGAAGGGTATCGAAATTTCCAAGCTGGATGCGACACAACGTATGCAAGAACGCGGCTGGTAAGGATCGGTTAAGAGGTGACAATGATGAAGATAGGTGTATTGGCTCTTCAAGGAGCAGTAGCTGAACATATTCGATTAATTGAAAAGGCCGGCGGAGAAGGCATTATTGTGAAAACGATTCAGCAGCTGGATGAATTGGACGGCATCATCATTCCTGGTGGTGAAAGTACTACGATTGGCAAGCTGATGCGGACGTATGATTTTATCGATAGCTTGCGTGCATTCTCAAAACAAAAGAAGCCGATCTTTGGTACTTGTGCTGGATTAATTGTGATCGCCAAGGAAATTGAAGGGCAATCGGAAGCTCATCTTGAGCTTATGGATATGAAGGTAGCCCGAAATGCTTTTGGACGGCAGCGTGAAAGCTTTGAAACGAATCTGGTTATTAAAGGAATCGCGGACGATGTTCGTGCCGTATTTATTCGGGCTCCATTAATTAACGAAGTCGGCCAAGGCGTTGAGGTGTTAGCTACTTATCACGATCAGATCGTTGCTGCGCGTCAAGGGCATCTATTAGCAGCTTCGTTTCATCCTGAGCTGACTGATGATGAACGGATGCATGCTTATTTCCTCGAGATGGTACGTGAAGCGAAGCAGGAGGGGTCTCCTTGTTAGATGTAAAGTTGTTCCGAACCGAAGCCGATTTGCAACGCGTCGTGCAGGCGATGAAGAATCGTGGCAAAACGCTGGACGATATCAGTCGTTTTACTGGCCTTGATTCGAAACGTAGAGAGTTGCTGCAGGAAGTGGAACAGTTAAAGAATCGCCGTAATGTCGTTTCTCAAGAAGTTGCCGCTTTGAAAAAGGCCAAGCAGGATGCAGATGCGCTAATTGAGGAAATGAAGGGTGTCGGTGATCGAATTAAGGTGCTGGACGATGAGATTCGTGTATTGGAAGCGGATCTTAACGTAATCATCATGGCCATGCCGAACATGCCGAACACAAGTGTGCCAGTTGGTAGCTCTGAGGAAGATAATGTGGAAATTCGCCGTGTTGGCGAGCCCGCTGTCTTCTCATTTGAACCTAAGGCTCACTGGGAAATCGGACAGCAGCTCGGAATTCTTGATTTTGAGGCTGCCGCGAAGGTTACCGGCTCCAGGTTTGTTTTTTATAAAGGCCTTGGGGCGCGTCTGGAACGGGCTCTAATCAATTTTATGATGGATCTGCACAGTGATCAGCATGGGTACGAGGAAATGCTGCCACCGTACATTGTAAACCGCGACAGCTTAACCGGAACCGGACAGCTTCCCAAATTTGAGGAAGATGTATTTAAGCTGGGAGGCACGGATTATTTTCTGATTCCGACGGCAGAGGTTCCAGTAACGAATTTTTATCGCGATGATATTGTGACGAGTGAGCATTTGCCGCAAAAATTCGTCGCCTTCAGCGCCTGCTTCCGTTCAGAAGCCGGTTCTGCGGGTAGGGATACCCGCGGCCTGATTCGTCAGCATCAATTCAATAAGGTTGAGCTGGTCAAGCTGACGACACCGGAGCAGTCCTACGATGAGTTGGAAAAGCTGACTGCTGATGCAGAGAAAGTGCTGCAGCTGCTTGACCTTCCATATCGTGTACTCAACTTGTGTACAGCTGATCTGGGCTTCTCTTCGGCGAAAACGTATGATTTGGAAGTATGGCTGCCAAACAGCGGGATGTACCGTGAAATTTCGTCCTGCAGTAATTTTGAGGATTTCCAGGCAAGACGTGCGAATATTCGCTTCCGCCGTGATGCCAAAGCGAAGCCGGAGTTCGTTCATACCTTGAATGGATCGGGTCTCGCATTAGGTCGTACGGTTGCAGCTATACTGGAAAACTATCAGCAAGAGGACGGAAGTGTGATTATTCCGGACGTGCTGAGACCTTATATGAATAATCTTACTAGGATCAGCAAATAATTAATGAGAAAAGCTTGATAATTGATACTGTTCTGTGATACAATGCTTTTTGTCACCTGGAGAGGTGGTCGAGTGGTTTAAGGCAGCGGTCTTGAAAACCGCCGAGGTCGTGAGGTCTCCGTGGGTTCGAATCCCACCCTCTCCGCCATTTAATTTAAATGGTATGGATTTAGTGATAAGAGCCAAACGATAGGCACTAGAGGCCTTGAATGAAAAGAGAATACCCCTTCCCGTTCTACATAGCTGTTCACAGTCGTGTATCCTTTTAAAAAGGGTATGCGGCTTTTTTAATTTTAATGTCTTTTATTGCCTTATGTCTGCGGGTATATAATATTGCGGTCTTTCGCACCTTAAAGGATGTGGAGGTGTTCAATAGATGATAAAAACGGAAAGCTTGGCTATAGACCAAACTCAATTGGTGAAGGCATGGTCAGACGCGATGCCTACTGTATTGAACTTATCGGACCGTGTAGAGGTAAAAGCCGATGAGGCGGACGCAAATGCCCTGTGGGTGAATATTCAGACTGAAGGTCGATCTTTGTACAGTTTTGATTTTAAATGCGTGTACAAGGACTCCAGAGAGGTTAAGGTAGAGTTTATTGATGTAGAGCAGGACGGAGTTCATGTCAATGAGCAGACTGAAATCATTCAAACACTGATTGAGGATTATGTACGTCATATTCATGAATGTGCACAGCAGCTGCATGCTGTAACTCATCATTAAGAAGGAGGCGTAGGTATGCCAAAAAATATTGCACAACCGGTTCAATCGCCCAGCGGTGACCGAGGGGAAAATGTTGACCATCAACCGAACAAGCCATTATCAGGCTCTAAAAAAGTGAAGCAGGCGAACCATTCCCGACATAATCATGGTGAAGGCTAGTTAAGACACATTAACTTAAGTGCTAGGCACACAAAAAAGACTGTTGAGGCAGCTCAACAGTCTATTCCTACATGCTTGTACACAATAAATATGTGTAGTATGTTGATTGTTCGATGAAACCGACAAAAACAAAATGCAACCTAACCCCTTACATATCATTTGTTACATGTTATTTGTAGATAAATGCTGGTAACACTCCATCATCATGCTGTGGGCAACATCTTCATTATCGGTATAACCATAAATGGTACCCCCGACAGCCAGTTCTTCACAAACGTCATCAAAAACCGAACAAATGGTGATCGTGAATTCATTATAAACTACATAGAACCGACAAACATCTGACATGTCGCCACACCTCATTCGTATAGTTTCCTCATTCTACCATGAAGAATTTAAAAAGAAAATATAAATTAACGAGGTCTTTAGGATCGAGGGCACATACTAAATAGCGGTTTTCACTGCCCTTATTTCATACATGCTGTGGTTGGAGCTAATAATATGCTCAGGTTTGGGCTGGCCTCTGCTTTTCCGATGGCCTTCCAGATGAACTTCGCTGGTTTCCCACGCCTTCCAGGCCTCTTCTGATTCCCATCGAATCATGATGATAACTTCTTCGTCGCCACGTCGCACTTTTTTCACCAGAATGCTTAAATCGACGAACCCGGGGGATTTTTCCACGGCTCCGTCTTGACTGAACCGATCGACAACCTTATTGGAGGTACCCTCTTTTACAATGATGGTTATGGTTTCAATTAACAAGCATGACACATCCTTCATAAGTGATATTGAATATCTAATATTTTATTGATAAAGATTATCATTGTCAATTGATGAATGAGAGACTGTACCTTTCCATAAATAAAAAAAGACACGGATTAACGTGTCTTTCTTGTCTCTTGCATGATAATAATAAGCGCTAATATAGTGGAATCTAAGATCTATGCCTGCTGCTGTCCGATCGTATTCAGTTCGGCAATATCGTCTGCGGACAAAATTACTTCAGCAGCTTTGGCGCTATTGGCAATACTGCTGCCACGACTTGCACCCGGTATCGGAATAATCACAGGAGAAAGCTGCAAAAGCCAGGCAAGAGCAACCTGTTGAGCGGACACCTCATATTTATTTGCTATACGAGAAAGGACGGGATTGCTGCCGATCTGACCTGCTTTGCTAATACCATTAAGCGGGCTATAGGGTAAAAATGCGATTTGATTGGCCTCGCAGTATTTGAGAACATCGATTGATGAATGATCAAACAGATTCATTCGGTTTTGCACGCTGGTAACCTCAATGATCCCTTTGGCCTCCTCCAGATGGGCTACAGACACATTGGAAAGCCCAGCGTGAATCAGCTTGCCTTCCTTTTGCAATTCAGCCAACGCGCCAAGAGATTCTGCAAAAGGAACTGCGGGATCGGGACGATGGAATTGATACAATACGATTGAATCCAAACCGAGTGCCAATAGGCTATCCTCGCAAGCTTGACGCAAGTAGTCCGGATGACCGTTTGGTTCCCAGCGTCCATCAGGGCGTGTAAGGCCGCCTTTGGTGGCAACTATCGCTTGGGGATGCTGCTGCAAGGCTTTGGCTAACAATCGTTCATTATGACCAAAATCATCATTATTCAAGCAGTACGCATTGGCTGTATCAAAAAAGGTAATCCCTTGTTCGAGCGCAGTATGTATGGTCTTGATGCCTTCCTCTTCTGAAGGTCTGCCGTTGATCGATAAAGGCATGCCTCCCATACCGATAGCGCTAACAGAAAGGCCAGTCGAGCCTAATTGACGGTGTGGAACTGTCATATTCTAATTCGCCTCCAATGGATCGTGATTTAAGCTGTATTCAATGCAATAGAAGCAAGTAAACATGATTTACAGCTAAATCTATTGTACCAAGTATTTCCATATGATATAAGTAGTTAAGATAAATTGCGTTAGTTACTTTGATGTAATCATAAATTCATTTGTTATAGGTGGCGAAACAGGCTCAAACAAGTTTGGACGGAGACTTTTTTCTGACGATGCTTTGTGGTAAAATATTAGTTACCGCGTGCCCGTAGCTCAGTAGGATAGAGCGATAGTTTCCTAAACTGTAGGTCGGAGGTTCGATCCCTCTCGGGTACGCCATTACTTTAAAAGTTAAAGCCACTCCTCGGAGTGGCTTTTTTGTATTTATATGCCTCTTGAGCAGCTAGTAACGTGTATCAACGTATGCTGCACACGCTGTATGATCAGTCGAGCAGGACCTACAGTATAACTGCACGAAATTTTTTGGGGAATAAGAAAGTTTTTCCTTTTAACTTCGTCATACTTAAGTGTAAGGACAAAAAGGACTCATGCTGCGCAGCATATCTTTTTGGATAGGAGGGCGAAAATGCAGGAAGACCAGGAAACTATAGATCGCATACTTAGCGGAGATAAGCAGGCTTTTGCCCTAATTATCAATAAATACAAGGGACGGGTATTTTCCCTTCTTCGAAAAATGCTCGGCCCATCGCCTGACATACAGGATATTGCCCAAGAGATTTTTATTAAAGCCTACAACCATCTACAGGAATATAAGCCTGAGAACAGCTTTTCTGCCTGGTTATATCGAATCACCGCTAATCGGTCTGTCGACGAGCTTCGTAAACGCAAGCGTACACCCAGCTTAATCGATTTCGACTTGGAAATAACCCATCGTGATACGCCGGAAACCAGTTATCTGGAAAAAGAACGTAAAGCTTCTCTGGAAAAATTAATTGAGGAGCTGGATCCAGATCAACGTGCGGTGTTTGTGCTGCGGCATCAGCAGTTTCTGAGCTATGAGGAAATCGGTGAGCAACTATCGCTCCCAGTGAGCACAGTGCAAATGCGTCTCCATCGCGCACGATTGAAATTGCGTAAAAGCCTGAACGCATCAAGAGAAAGGGGGGAGTCCTTGTATGAAATGTATGGAAACTAACCCTCTGAACGCATATATGGAAGGCCGGCTTCCCCATTCTGAAAGTATTCGGTTTGAAAAACATCTGGAAAGCTGCAAGGATTGTCAGCTGCATTTGGAGCAATGGATAAGTAAACATGACGATTTTGAGGATTCATCGGAGGAAGAGGGACTGGATGAAGCGTTCATGCAAAATATTATGGATCAGCTCACACCATACACGCCTTCGGAAGAAACGGATCTCGCTGAAGTTGTGAAAAAAGCACCCCAACTAATCAATTGGAAAAAAAGGAGCCTCGATATTATGAAAAAAATCACGATAGCCGCCGTCGGATTGGCCGTAGTCATCTCTTTAGGAACCTATGTATCGCCTACTTTTGCGGAATACGTAAAAAGTTTTTTCAATAATGCTGAACAAGTCGATCCAGGGATGAAAAATGCTTATAACGAAGGCTTTGTAAAGCCGTCGGATCTGAAAGTGACAGATCAGGGAATCACCTTGGAGGTAAAGGAAATTTTGGCGGATACGCTGCGGATTGCCATCATCTGCGAAGCCAAGGATCTAGACGGAAACCCGCTTGACTTGGAGAAAGTGAAAGACCTGCAGTTTATTATCAAGGACATTACGGGGAATCAGTTAATTGACCCCAATATGGGGGGATGGGTTACCAGCAAGAAAGGCGATCAACTGATGATAGAACGGGCATTGACAGAGGCGATCACCGGAGAGAAGAAGCTGCCGGATGAAGTGATCGTTGAACTTAGCTGGAAGAAAATTGGCGAGGTTTCCGGGAACTGGGTTTTGAATGTCCCGATTGATATGGTTAAAGCCAAGGCCGTTACGAAGACGATAGAGATCAATAAGCAATACACAGCTCCACAAGGGTTAATAATCGATTTGAAAAGAATGGATCTGGCTCCAAGCTTAACGCTGCTTTCGCTGGCAACCCAATTGACTCCGGAGATAGCTCAGCAGAAAAAAGATATCATCATCGCCAACGGATTGACGGAGGAGCTTAAGAGAGGTGAGCCACTATTGCCATTCATGCTTGCACACGAAATCCAGGACTATAAGGTCGTTTACGAGTTTCTTGACCAAGAAGGCAAGGTGGTAGCAGCATGGGATGAGATAAGCGATAAAAACCTGAGTATTCGAAAAAATAACATCAATAATGGGATGGGCGGTTTGGGAGACGCATCGGGTATGAAATGGTGGCACGCGTTTGCGCCGTTAATCGACAAACCGGAGCAGCTTACGTTCAAGCTTTATGCCATCTATACGAAAGAGCTTGCCGATTTCAGCATTAAGCTGAACCTTGCCGATTTAAATAAAAAACAGATTGAGACAGTAAATAACGGAAGTAAGCTCACTTTTAGCAGCTTTTCTGTCAAAGAGGATGAGAAAGAAACAGACTTTGACGGGCAGCCTGTCATGGGTAAAGGTGGAATTATTAACATTCAGGCAGAGCTTGCCAAAGATATAATCGGATTGAGTGTATGGCAGGCTAAGGACGAGAATGGTAAGGAGTACAATGCAAGATTGGAGAAAAAATCGACCTTAAATGAAGATGGTACTGTCAGCTTTCAAGGTGTACTGGTCATCGATCAACTGCTTCAGCAGCCAAAGGAGCTGACCCTATCCTACCATATTGCGGAAAAGCAAAATAAAGATGTGAATTGGCAAGTGCACATCGATATGAATACAACAGAATCTACATCAATCGTTGGAGATATAGTCAAAGAGAAGGCTCCTGAGGAGCTGCAGCCGGAGCCACAGCAGCCAGCGAAGCCACAGCCGGAGCCACAGCAGCCAGCGAAGCCGCAGCCGGAGCCACAGCAGCCAACGAAGCCGCAACCGGAACCGCAGCAGCCAGTGAATCCACAACCGGAACCGCAGCAGCCGGAGCCACGGCAGCCGGTGAAGTACGTTAATGCTGAGGATGAAGCAGCTATAAAAGGCTGGCATCTCACTGATACTATTGACTTGCTGTTTATATCACCGAAGGAATTAAAGAGGATTTATAATATTGACTTCATCGTTCATAATGCTGCGAAAGATAAGTATGGGGTTTATGAGATGGCTTTCTATGACCTAAAGAGCCAAAAAGTACTGAGTGTCATCAAATTCAACGATGTTGAAATCGGAACGAAGATAGGAGTTGAAGGCTTCGAATTCTTACAACTAAGTGACGGTCCTTACATCAGAATAGAAGATTTAAAGAAAGCGGGTTTTATCAAATAGATATATTTAACTTGAGTTGGTATTTTTCTTGAAAAAATAAAAACGACCACAAGATCTCTCTCAAGTACGCCATTACTTTAAAAACGAACTGACTCAAGTTCGGAAGATTAAAACAGTAACTGAAGGACGTTCTCTTACGGGAAACTGTAGGTGAACGTCCTCTTTACGTTCTGACGAAGAATCCTTATTTTCCACTTGACTAATCTGTGTATCAATCGGTTATAATAAGAACAAATGTTCCTATTTTGGAGGTTATACATATGAATTTGAGTAAGCACTATCGATCGAAATTAACAGAAAATGAACAATCAGAATTATTCGGACGCTTGTTGTCTTCGCAATTTAACAATTTGAGCGTGAATATTACATTATTCGGAGAGTATGAGGACCGACGAATAACCGGAATCGTAACTGGAATAGACCCGCGGCATCAACTTATTAAAATCGAGACAACGGGTACAAAATGGGATTGGCATCTTATCGACTTGGCGAATGTAGTTGAGGTTGAGTTTGAGTAAAAGCGGCTGTTGCATACGTAATTGACGTGTTTCGTTTACTTTGTTACGTCCGCTGAATCATACGTTCAAGATGCATCGCCAAAAAACCTATTTCATCCTCAGGTACTGTCTTGCCAAGTGAATCATTCAAGTACATAGACAAAACAACCGCTTTCAGGTATGTGTCTCCGTACTCCACTTTGATTTTATCGAGCAGGGGATTCTGAATGGTCTTCCCTTGTTTGACCCGTTCAATTAAACTTTTCAAATGGCTGATGAAACGGACCGTAGAGAAGGAGTCGTCAAAGCTGTACCCAAGCTCCCTCGCTTCTTCAATGATCTTGGACACCAGCTTGACCACGGTCAATGATTCCGAGCCTTTTTCTTTATTACGTGCTCCGTTAAAATGCATCGCGAGGAAAGCCACCTCATCCTCAGGAAGTGTAGCATCCAAATGATCGTTCAAAAAATCGACAGAACGTTTGGCTACCCGATATTCCTCAGGGTACATATATTGGATCTCATAGGCAAACGGATTCGTAATATAAATCCCGCGTTTTTGCCGTTCTACGGCAAAGTTGATATGATCGACAAGCGAGGCATGGATCGTTTCGGAGAATTCGCCCTCGAGCATTCCTTGTGCATATGCAATGACCTCTTCGGTAATTCCGATAATTTTTACATCAACGGCGTTCAGAATTTGCTCATAGCTTTTCATAACTTCCGATGTGTGGAGCAGGAACTCCTGGGTAATATAAATATCGTCAATAATCATACCGGGTTCCTTTTTAAATCCGATCCCTTTGCCAAAGGCAATCGAGTTTTTTCCGGTGGACAGGTGCGCCAAGACTACATTATGAGAAAGAACATGAATAATCGTGCGCTCAATCATAGGTTACCTCCGCACTATTGGGATTCCGCGTTGCCAGGGACGGCAATAGTTTCTTCATGGACTCTCTGATCTGCTCCGATTCTGTTCCAAATACAAGATGAACATTCCCTTTTCCGAGTCGAATCACCCCAATGGCTCCCAGCTCTTTGAGCTCGGGCTCTTTGATCAAGCTCTCGTCCTTAACCAAGAGTCTTAGCCTGGTTATGCATGCATCTACGGAAACAATATTTGAAACGCCCCCGATGTTAAGCAGGATGCTTGTGGTTCGGTCTTTTTTGGTCCCGGGAATAACAAGCGTTTCATCTGCGGTAACTTCATGAGCTCCTTCTTTCGCCAATTCACTTCCAGGTGTTTCAAAGTGGAAAAATCGTATGAAAGTGCGGAAGGTGAAGTAATACACCACAAAATAGATCAATCCGACAATCAAGATCCAGTACAGCTTGGAAGAAAAATTCAAATTCATCGCCATATCAATAAATCCGGCCGAAAAGCCAAATCCGAGCTTCGCTTGCAGCATATTCATAATCATCATGGAGCATCCGGTAAGCAGTGCGTGAATCACATAGAGACCTGGAGCGACGAACATAAAGGCAAACTCGATCGGTTCCGTTACCCCGGTAAGAATGCTTGTTAGCCCTGCACTGTATAATACCGGCACGATTGTAGAGCGATTGGAAGGATGCACCCCTTTAATCATGGCAAGCACTGCGGCCGGAAGGCCGAACATCATAACAGGATAGAAGCCCGTCATAAACATTCCGGCTGTAGGATCTCCGGCAAAATAGCGCGTCATATCCCCTGTAACCGCTCTCCCTGCGGGCGTCACGTAATTCCCGATTTGAAACCAGGCAATATTGTTAAGGATATGATGCAATCCTGTTGGGATTAATAGTCGATTCAGAAACCCGTAGACGAATACTCCCGGACTTCCCGCATCTACGATCCATATGCCGAATTGATTAATGGCAATCTGCACAGGGGGCCAAATAAACCCCATGATGACACCAAAAACAACCATGGCAAGAGAGGTGATTAAAGGGATGAACCGCCTTCCGCCAAAGAAGCCGAGCGCTTTCGGCAGCTTAATATTGTGAAATTTCTCGAAAAAGGTTGCTGAAATGACGCCGCAGAAAATACCTCCAAGAATGCCCATATCCAATTTCTCCACAACACCTGGAGCGCCTGTTTCGAAGTGCTTCAAGACATTATTGAAAACCAGATAACCTGCCGTTGCCGCCAAAGCTGCGATGCCTTCACCTGATGTTAGGCCTATCGCAATGCCGATAGCAAACAGCAGCGAGAGGTTATCGAATATGGCGCTTCCACCCGATCCGCATATTTGCGCAAAGTGCAGCAGAATCGGATTGTCGAACTTAATCGATCCAATGCGCAGCAGTATCGCCGCGACAGGAAGGACGGCAATGGGGATCATTAACGAGCGTCCTATTTGCTGCAGCATATACATGAGCCTCATTCCAGCCACCCACTTTTTTCTTAGTATAAAAAATCTTATATGATTTATAAATACCTGTACAATAAGAAATTACACCTCCCTAAATCGAATTTTTTCGATGTAGAGTAGGTGCTTCTTATGGGGGAAATCATGCGATTACAATCGTTTCATTTCACGGCTCCAGCAGTAATTCCACTTGCGATCTGTTTCTGGAAAAAGACGTACATAATGAGAACCGGGACAATCGTGATCAGCAAAGCTGCAAATAACGGTCCCCATTCTGTGCGGTACTGCATCTCGGCCTGCATGACGGCAATTCCGATTGGCAATGTGTATTTCTCCGGATCATTCGTCAGAATGGTACCGACAATATATTCGTTCCATGTAGTCAGTACGGTCATGATCCCTACCGTAATGAGACCTGGCTGCGACAGCGGCAGCATGATTCTGAAGAAGATTCCGAAATCCGAGCATCCGTCAATGGATGCGGCCTCTGCAAGCTCCTTCGGTAGCGATTTATAAAATCCTACGAGGACAAAAATCCCAAAAGGCAGCGCGCTCGCCGCATATACCAGTATAAGTCCGGTCCATGTATTGATCAAATGAAGGTCATTTATTAAGAAAAATAAAGGGATAAGCGCCAGGTTAAACGGTACCATCATGGATGCGATGTAAATTACGTATAAGAGGCTGCTGCCCTTAAACACATATCTGGCCAATATATAAGCCGTAGTAGCCGCTAAAAGCAGAGACAGCAGCGTACCGCCCAACGTAACTACAATCGAATTGATGAAGTACGTACCAAAATGATATTTGCTCCACACATAGGAGAAATTCGACCATAATAAAGGCGCTGCTGGCAAGGCCCAAGGCTTATTTAAGAAAAATTGCTCATTATTTTTCAATGCGTCCAATAACGTCCAAAGCAGCGGATAAAGAACGCTTATACTCCAAATAAGGAGAACAGATCTGGATAAAAATTTGAGCAGCGGGTTATTGATTTGCTGATTCATGATCGCCCTCCTTCGGAACTGTAATCATCATTGGCCCATCTCAATCGTATCGCGTTTCATTAACCGCTGCAGCACTAGAGTCGTAATAAGCGACATCACCAGAATGACGACTCCGATGGCTGCTCCGTAACCAAAGTGATATTGCCTGAAGGCCATTTGATATAAATAAGATCCCATAACCTGAGTGGTGTTGTCGGGCCCTCCGACTGTCATAATCCATACAATAACGAAAGAGCCGTTTAACGTCGTAAACACGATATTCAGAATGGAAACCTTCATTTGCTCCCAAATAAGCGGTACGGTGATGTTAATAAATTGTCTCCATTGATTGGCGCCGTCTATATTGGCCGATTCATAATACGAAGCGGGAATATTCACTATTGCAGCAATCATGAGAATCATATAGAAGCCGATACCGGCCCAAATGGTCGGGGGTAACAGCATCCAGATCGTATGTTGAGGAAAGCCTAACCAAGTGATATCCACCTTATTTTCTGTAAATAAAGATAGGAACGCGTTTAGGAAGCCAATTTGAGGATTGTATATAAAATTCCACAAAACCCCAATGACAACGACCGAAATAACATTCGGAATAAAAAAGATAGCACGGAAAAAGCCAGAGCCTTTGATCTTGAAGCGTGTAAGTGCAACCGCAAAAAAGGTGGCAATTATCATAATGCCAATTACTTTACCTACGACCAAGAAATAATCGTTGCCGATAGCAATATGCATAATAGGATCGGAAAGAAGCTCCTTGAAGTTGCCCAATCCTACGAATTCTTTGGTTTCCGAACCTCCCGACCAATCAAACAAGGAGTTATATAATGCCTGCACAACCGGATATACCGTGAACAGGCAGAAGAACAGAAAAGTCGGAATTATGAAAACAGCGATAAATAGCTTCCGTCCCCACTGAGCTGATCTTGTTCTCACTCGTTATTCACCTTCCCTCTTGGCAACTGTAGCGGAGAAATCGAAAGAAGATTCCTCCGCACAATCTTATCTCACTTGTTAAAGCCTACTTTTTCGCCTTTTTGGCAGCCTCGCTTACGCGTTTTACCCACTCATCCGGCGTAATCGTGCCGATCGTTAATGCAACGGTTGCATCCTCCATCGCTTTGTCTACATCAGCGTTAAACTTAAAGTCCGGAACTACAACCGTATTAGGGGAAGTTAGGGCAGCCGCGGCATCTTTAACAAAGTTAGGCGCTTTGGAGCTGCTGATATCTCCTTTAATATTGGAAGGAGCACCGCTTAACTCCGCCCATTGCGAGGCTTGTTCTTTAGAGAAAATGAAGGCCAGGAAAGCTTTTGCCGCTTCCTTGTTTTTCGCTTTTTTCGCAATGGCTACGGTAGCGGTTGAAGTGTATGCAACCACTTTTCCGCCTTTTTCTTGTGTAATGGAAGGGGTGAATCCGAAATCAAAGCCTTTAGGTATGTCTTTTGACATTTCATTAGGCAGCCACAATCCGTTCGGAATGAAAGCGTCTTTGTGCTGGAGGAACAACGATTGGGAATCCGTATGGTTAATTTGAACTGATGCTTTGTCGATGAATCCTTTGTCACGCAGCTGCACGATTTTGTTCAAGCCTGCCAATACCGCAGGGGACGAGAAAGCTTCAGCCTTGGATTCGCTCATATTTTCAAGGATCTTGTAATCGTTGTTGTTGGCAGATACAATCGCCGGGTACAGGAACGCACGGTTAATATAATATGGGTACTTGCCTGTATGAATGAAAGGATTAGTACCGCTTGCTTTAATTTTGTCGCTAACCTCCAGGAATGAAGGGAAATCATTGGGAGCATCCCAGCCCTTCTCTTTGAATAAAGCTTTATCCCAGAAAATGCCCCAAGAGTTCAGTACAAGCGGAACCGTGTAAAGCTTACCATCGTACTGATTCGGTTTTTGGGCAAGCAAATCGAGGATCTTGTCACCGTTTACATTTTTGGCATCCTTCAGGTATTCGGTTAAATCCTCCAGCTGTCCGTCGGTTACCATCTGCCGGTCGTTCAGCTCCGGTCCGTCAATATAGACGAAATCGGGCGGCGTGCCGCCAATCCAACGTGGTTTGTTTTGTTCATTGATTTTGGGTCCGGCGCTCTCTTTAACTTTCAATTCAGGGTTTGCTGCTTGAAAGTCTGCGATTACTTTCTTCCACCATTTGTCGCCGTAGCCGCCGACGAAATATTGGATTTCGAAATCGCCTGTCAGTTTTGCTGCACCTGCTTTTTTGGTGTCTGCACCTGCATTGGGGGTGGAAGGTACCGGTTTCGTGACTTCTGTTGAGCTGCCGCAGCCGGCAGCCGTTACTGCCAGCATTGCTGTTATTACTGACAAGGAAAGTTTACGTAATTTCATGAGATCGTTCTCCTTCTTTTTATGGTTTGGTGGACTCAGAATGCTCGAAAACAAAATAAAAAAGGGCATAGTTATAGAAGAAGACTTGCACTCTTCAATAACTAATGCCCTTTTGGTAACATGTTATTAAAATTAATGTATGAAATTGGGTTTTTAACTAATATTTGTTCAGTTAATTAGATATTACTATAAGCTGTGATGAACGTCAATACTAAAATGTAAGCGCTAAACTTCGGAGTCATATATGAAATCAGCTTTAAGAGGGAATTTCCCATGAGCTGCTCTATCCCATTTTATATAGAACTTTATTTACTGCCACCACAGGTGTAATATGAAACACATTAAATCAGTAAATATGAAAGACAGATCACCTTATTCGTGCTAACTCCTGATAGGGAAGCGCACTCATTAATAGATATTAAAAGTGTGGAGGCTGGTCATGATGCAATATGAGTATTTGCTGCGGGTTATTTTAGCAGGAATTTGTGGCGCATTGGTTGGGTATGAACGAAAAAATCGCATGAAGGAAGCGGGGATTCGTACCCATTTTGTTGTTGCACTTGGTGCTTCTCTGATGATGATTATTTCTAAATATGGTTTTCAGGATCAGAACGGGTGGGAGAATGTAGCTTTCGATCCATCGCGTATAGCTGCTCAGGTGGTGAGCGGGGTAGGGTTTCTGGGAGCAGGGATGATTTTTATGCAGCGATTGACCATAAAAGGACTTACCACTGCAGCTGGGATATGGGCTACTGCAGGGGTAGGTATGGCTATTGGAGCCGGTTTGTACGTTCTGGGGGCAGGTGTGGCTATTATTATTTTTGTCGCTCAAAAGCTGTTACATGGCCGCTTCAATTGGTTATCCTCCCCCAAAACGGAACAGCTGGTTATTCGAATTACGAATGAGCCAGGGGCGACCTCCCAAATTCAACAGCTGCTGGAAGAGAAGCATATTTCCATTCTAAGCTTTCAGGCCGAAAGTAGCGGTATGAGCTCGGAAGACATTACATTGGAGATGATTGTAAGATTTCCAGGCTCTTATAGAGTGGAGCAATTGCTGCCAATCGTGCAGGAGGCTTCGTTCGTAAGAGCCGTTGAACTCAAGTAACAACTCATGTAAGTGAGTACCAATCCATTCTATGGCGTAAAGGATACTACAATTGGGTTTGTCACCATTGTCTACTCCCTTTGTCGGATCAGCTTCGTTAGGCGACCCTGAGCAGTCCATTCAACCACATAGACATCTCCGCGGGAGTCTACGCATACTCCGTGCGGGGAGCTAAACTTGTCAGGTCGCAAGTATGCTTTGGGCAGGTTTGGCCATCCTTGCTGTTTGTATGCCTGCTGATCCTCTCCAAGATGGGTGATCAAGCGATCGTTCTTATCCAGAATCGTCACGCGGCTGTCCAGATCGGGAATATAAACCTCATCGCCGAAAAAATAAAAGCTGCACGGTAAGTCGAGATTATGCTCCATAAAACGTTTGTGTTGTCCCTCCAGTGTGAATACCTGAATGCGATGGTTTCTACGATCAGCCACATACAGCTCGGGTTCCTTGCCGCGCAAATTGACAGAAATCCCGTGCGGCTCCAGCAGCTGGCCCGGCTCGGAGCCGCGGCCTCCCCATGAACGGATATAGCTGCCTTCCGCATTGTACTGGTGAATATAATATTGTCCATATCCGTCAGCCACATAGATGTCTCCATTCGGAGCGACACATACATCTGTGGGAACATAGCGCCGCGAGGCATCATAAAGGTCTGGACGGTCAGGCTGACCTTGCTCCCATATTAGCGTCCCGTCTGTAGTGGTTTTAACCAGGAGCGCGCGCAGCCTGTCTGTAAAATACAAATATTCCTTGCCGTCCTGATCCTGATGCAGGTAGAAGCCGTGGGCTCCACCCTCAAATTCCTTGCCCCATGATGTAAGAAAGCGGCCATCCCTGTCAAACACAATAACGGGATCCTTACCTGTATGATGCACATAGACGTTATCCTGCGAATCGACGCATACGCCGTGGGTATAGCCATAAGCCATGTTGGCAGGCAGTTTACCCCATTCCTCCGCTATTACATAGGCATGTGAAGCACAACCGATCACGTGTGTGTTCAATATTCTCATCAATCTCCTCTCCATTGGGATTTATCCTAATCATATCATTATTTTTGATATACAACTGGAAAATGCTCTCCAGCCAAAATATCTCCCTGTTTAATATCGACATAGGGCAGCATCGGATGTTTTCCGGACGGCTCGTAGCGGGTATGACCCGGCATATAATGGACAGCAATGGCTCGGCGTTTCATATGTGATCGATTATTCGGGCTTCCGTGCCAGGTCAGGGAATGATGATAGCCAACCTGGCCTTTCTTGATCTCAAAGGGAACTGCTGTCAGATCCGCACCTTCCGGGAGTAATTCGGGCTTGCGGTGATAAGGCATAAACTGCTCGTTGCTGGCCAAATATTTTTGGTGATCTCCCCATTTATGACTCCCCGGAACCATCCACATGCAGCCATTGTCGATAACAGCATCATCAAGGGCAACCCAGGCGCTGACAAGATCGGCAGGCTGAATGATCGGCCACAACGGATGATCCTGATGCCATGCCGTCGGTCCACCTGTTACTGGCGGCTTGTATTGAATCTGATCATGCCATATGCGAAGCGTATCGGTCTGGCATAGCTGAGCGATCTCTTCACAAATCCGGGAATGACCTGCGTGCTGTAGAAAGGCTTCACTTACCATCCAGATATTGACGATTTGAATGACCTTCTCGTTGGCGACCATTTTCATCCCGTCATAGGGAGATTGACCTTCCTTCATATTACGGTTTAGAACCGGCTGCTTGACCGTTTTTCCGTCCATAACGAGATCCAGCTCCTCGCGCAGCCGTTCAACCTCGCTGTCATCCAGCATAACCCCGCCTTTTAAAAATCCGTTCCGTTCAAATTCCTCGATCTGCGCCGCGTTCAGCATATAGCATTCCCCTCTCATTGAAACCAGCTTATTTGTGGTGATATAGTGAAGTATAAGAGCTTGTGAACGGTACGTATTTAGACAAAACCAAGAGGCATTTACGCTTTTCCAATATCCTAGTAGGAGTGGCTTACAAATGAACGTAGGTTCCCTTCTGACGCTGACGCCAACGATTAATTTTGCTCACCGCAGCCGAGTGGACGCACATGTAACCTGGGGTCCCAGAACGATTCCCGACTGGCAGTTTTTTTATGTTATCGAGGGAGAAGCAGAGCTTCTGTATAACCAAAAGCAGCAGCGGATCAGGACGGGGCAGTGTGTGCTCTTTGGTCCTGACAGCCCAAATCAGCTAAACACCCTTACTGAGGCATTATTTTACAGCGTCCACTTCCTTTGGTCCCATCCTTCACCGGTACCCATCCATCCGGCTTACCGCATTCGGGAAAGCTCCTTCGAGGACCTTTCATGTCAGGCTCCGATATATCATATGGATATTCCCGAGTATGGAAATATTTCCATTCCTCCCTGGTTTGATCTTCCTGAGCTGGAACAGCTATTCTTAAGAATCGTGAAGGAATATCAGCTGGAGCAGCCAGGATACGCCTTCGTGCTGCGAGCCCTGCTGATGGAGCTGATCGCAAGCCTCATGCGTCATGTACTGGATCAATCCTTTACGCGAAAAGCCAGTAAAATAGAGTCGGCGCTTGAAATGATGCGCATCCATCCCGAGCAGCCATGGACGGTCGAGCAGCTTGCCCATCTGTGCGGGTACCATCCAATCCATTTTACGAAGCTCTTTAAGGCAGAGATGGGACGAACACCCAAGCATTATTTAATCTCGGAGCGGATGAAGCGAGCGAAGCAGATGCTTCTTGGTGAACAGACGCTCAGTGATATTGCCGAACAGCTGAATTACACCAGCATTCACTATTTCAGCAATCAATTCAAGAAGGAAACAGGACTAAGTCCAAGCGAATTCCGACAGCAGGGCAGTCGTACTTTTCATTGATCCCTTTCCATTTGCGATGGCCAGTAAGGTTATGCTGGTGGATGATGTATTTTTTGTAAGTAAGAACAGACTATGGTTGACAAGGAGACGAAGCCCGTGCTGGATATGGGTTTCGTTTTTTTTGTTGAGTAGGAGCCTTCGTTCACGGCTCGACAACCACCATGTATTATAAAATGTAAATTGATGTAAAAATAATTTAACGTTTTGTGTGAAAAACCGCTCGCTCGAACGGCACCTAGGTCGACATCCTGATTGATACTGCCAAGCGTACAAGGAAACTGCTTGCGGTGTATCAGCAATCGCGGTATGCACCTGCGTATCGTAATCCAGCTTGGTCAGGATAACAACCCGCTCGTAGATTAAATTGAAGCATACACTTGCTAAGCAGGCCACTCGTCAGAGTGGCTTTTTGCGAAAATAGTACACAATATATAGACATAATTAGCTTAATAAATTTTAATATGTGTATTATATAATTTTATTGTGTACATTATACCTTAAATAGTATACAATAAACATCAAATAAAGCGTATTATATATAATCGTATAAGGGGGCTTTAACTTGGGACTTGGTGTAGGTATTAGTGGAATGGGGAGAATCGGAAGGCTGTTGGTCAGGAAAATTTGCTCAGATCAGCAGCCAACGGTTCAGTTAAAAGCGCTGAATTGCGTTTATCCGGTTGAGACGATTGCTCACCTTTTGAAATATGACACCGTACATGGAAGATGGGACGCCAATATCTCGGTACATGATGGACATTTAATCATTAATGAACAGCAGATTGAAATGATTTCGGAACGGAATCCTGAACGTATCCCATGGGGACGTTTTGATGTACAGCTAGCTGTTGATGCAACAGGCAAGTTTAATAACAGGGAAGGAGCCAGCAAGCATATCGCAGCAGGTGCATCCCATGTCTTGATCACGGCTCCAGGCAAACAGATGGATCTGACAATTGTGATGGGGGTCAATGATCATGAATATGATCCCGGTAAGCATCGGCTTTTGTCCGCAGCTTCTTGTACAACCAACTGCTTGTCCCCGGTCTTATTAATCCTGGATCAAGCGTTTGGGGTTCAATCAGGTTGGATGACGACTATTCATTCCTACACAGCTGACCAGAATCATTTGGACAATCCTCACAAGGACCTGCGGAGAGCAAGGGCTTGTACCGAGTCTATTGTTCCTACAACAACAGGGGTGGGTGAGGCACTTGCAGACGTGCTTCCCCATTTGGCCTCTCATATTCAGGGAATTTCTCTCCGTGTTCCGACACAAGATGTGTCATTGATAGATTTGACGGTAAAGGTTTCTCAACCCTATAGCCTGGAGCACGTCAAGGCCGTGTTGAAAAAGGCATCTAAGCAACGCTTATCACCTTATGTTGGTTATACAGATGAACCTCTCGTATCTGCCGATTATATCGGTTGCTCTAAATCCGCCGTTATCGATGGCTCTTCCATTATGGTCATGCATGATCAAATTAAGGTATTAGCTTGGTATGACAATGAATGGGCCTATGCGAGTCGTGTTGTTGAACTGATGCAGCTCATATCGGACAGAGTAGATCAGGTAAGGAAGGCTCCACAGCTGACTTAGAGGGGGAGTTATGGTGGTTTAATGAGGGTGAGCTATTACGCGGAGTGGTTGGAGCTTGAAAAGTTAAGCCATTCCTCAGAATGGCTTTTTGGCATGTCATTGACAACTCCGGCAGTTAAGGTTTATTTTTTAGATGGCTGTTGTTCTCAAGAAGGGAGCCGTCTATGAGGAAATTGTCTATCCGATTGTTGAAGCCGGGATCATTCCAAAATAAGCTCTTAATGTCTTACATTATGATTATTATGATTTCCGTGTTGGCAGCTCTGCTGATTTATGGAGTCAATCTATACAATCAAACCAAAGGCTATTATGAGGATTTGCTGAACGAGCTGAGCAATCGAACCAATGTCATCTTTAGTGATTTTATTTCCAACGCTTCGCTGAACTCATTTTTTTATTTAACAGATCCCAAGCTGCAATCAATTTTGACCAAAAGGTACCAGCTGGAAAGCAGGGAGCATATAGAGGATACCCTCTACGTTCAGAGAGCGATGGATCAATTGGTGTTGATGAACGGGAATATGGCATCCATCTCTGTCATGGCGCCTAATGGACTTGTTTACTCTAGCATGTCCGCCTCTGAGCCCTTAATGAAGCCGACGATTGAGAAAATGAGCAGGCAGGAGCTGCTGAATGGCAACCTGGTCATCTCCTCCCCCTACGAGAACAACACGAGAGGCAACAAGGATAAAATCATATCGATTGTCCGATATTTGACGGATATCAATATGAATAAAACGTTTGAAAGCTATGTGAAAATCGATATTCGCTTCAAAGCCTTGCAAAATATTTTTGGCGGTATTGCCAATACCAACAATGAGCTGGGTACGATTGTCATCGTAGATGGCAAGGTCATTTACCATTCCAACCTTCCGTCTGAAGCTTTGGACAATAAGGAAACTCAGGCAATTGCAGCCCTGTTTAATGATCAAATGAACAATGGGAAAAAATTTCTGAAGCTCAATATGAACCAGGAATCGTATTTGTTTAGCGCACGGGTTAACGATATGACTCAATGGAAGGTTATTCATTACATTCCGACAAGGCTTATTGACCAAGCATTCCTCAATAACACCAGGAACTATATGCTGTTAAGTCTGGTTTCTCTAATCGCGGCCATCGTGCTCGCCTTGTTTTTTTCCAAACGTTTTATCAAACCGATCCACAAATTGAACAGCGAAATGAAGCTGGTTGACTCTGGATATTTGGACAGGGTGCCGATGCATGAGAACCGAATTGATGAAATCAGTCGATTGGTCACCAGCTACAACGATATGATTAACCGTCTGCGGGAAAGCAGAGAGCTTGAGATTGTTTCCGGGCAGCTGCAGAAGCGGGCGGAAATGAACATGCTTCAAGCCCAAATCAATCCGCATTTTTTGTACAATACGTTAAATGCTATACATTCCGTTGCCGAGCTGAACAGAGTCAGCGATATTTCGACGATGGCAAGATCCTTATCCGATATGTACCGTTATAATATCAAAACCGGTGACGAAGCAACCCTGCACAATGAACTGGAGCAAATCAAAAATTATATCAGGATTCAGCAAATCCGGTTTCTCGGCAAATTTCAAGTTGTATACGAAATTGATCAGGCGCTGCTTCCCTACAAAATATTAAAATTTTTGCTGCAGCCGTTGGTCGAAAACTCGTTCTATCATGGGCTGGAGCCCAAGGGCGGTAAAGGTACGCTGATCCTGTCTATCACCCAAAAGGGGCATTTGCTTCATATTTGCGTCGAGGATGATGGGGTGGGGATGGATGAGCACAAGCTGGGCGAGCTAAACGAGATCTTTTCAAATCCGTTTCAGGCTGCGAGCTTGGATTCCAAGGATAACTTTGCTTTGCGCAATGTGCATGCCCGTATCAAAAACTTTTATGGCGAGGATTATTGGATCAAGCTAAGCAGCCAACAGCAGGCAGGGACCTCTATTGAAATGACCATACCGGTAGTAAAGGAGTTGGATGCAAATGAGAATACTCGTGGTCGATGATGAATATTTCTCCAGGAAAGCACTGGTTCAGATCGTCCAGGACTGGAACCCGCAGGCTCATGTCTATGAAGCCGAGGATGGGCAAGAAGCGATAGAACAGCTGCACAACGTGAACCCTCACCTGGTCTTGTCCGATATCCGCATGCCTATTCTTGACGGTATTGGACTGGCGGCCTACATTCATGAGCATCATGCGGACACCATCAATATCATTATTAGCGGCTATGATGATTTTAAATATGCGCAGCAGGCGATTCGTTACAAGGTGGAGCACTATTTACTTAAGCCTGTAGATAAGGAGCATATATGGTCATTGCTGGAGCAATATAGACAGCAAACGGAGCTTTCCTCGGAAAAAAGAATGGGAGAGGGCTTCGCCGCTTTATTGTATGAAGGTACGACTAGCAAGCTTGACCCGGTGGATATGGATGATATCGGCGGTTATGCTATTGCGATTGTGCGGGTGAATGCGGATTATAAAGAGCCAGTCAAACAGCTCATAAAAAAGACGCTGTCAGCCTGCAGCTTGCGATTTGTTACGATTGTTGACAGGCGGTATTCCGATATGTTCCTCGTATGGATGTACGGGCTGAATCCAGACTCAGCAGCAGCTGTGAATCAGGAAGGTTTGAATCGCATCCTTCGAGATGCACCGCATTTGGGCGAATGTCATATATGCGTCGGAATAAGTGGAGTACATACGGATATCAAGGAGCTTACGGCTTGTTATAAAGAAGCCAAGAGTGCGCTGCTATACAGGCTGATCTCAGGTGATAACCGCATGTATGACGCGGAATATGCAGCTATGAACCGGTCCTTTAACTATGGAGCTATCGATGAATGGATTTCGGGCTTATACCACAAGCTGGTGAAGTATCAGACCAAGGAGGCTGTCGAAGCTCTAAGCCTTTTTTTCGCAAATGTTGTTGGGCCCACGTTATCTGTCAATGTGCTTCATGATATGTGCGCCAAAGTAACCACGATGCTCAATTCGGTCATTGAACTGACGAATGCACGAAGCGATACGGCCGAAGCTTATCTGGAGCAGATAGACCTGCATGAAGTTGATGCTATACAGGACATTATCGATGAATTTACGCAGGTGATGATCACGCTTGGCGACAGACTGGCACAAAGCCGAGCCAAAACGGATATGATCGATGATATTCAATACTATGTGCAGCACCATTATCAACAGGACATAGTGCTTGAGGAGCTGGCAAAAACGATGTATTATACGGACCCGACTTATTTAAGCCGCCTGTTCAAGAAAAAAACCGGAATGCGATTTTCTCAGTTTCTGCTCTCGGTACGGATGCACAACGCCAAAGCGATGCTCGAAAACGATACTTCCCTGAGCATATCCGAAGTATCAAGCGCAGTGGGCTTTAACGATTATTCCTATTTTATCCAAATGTACAAGAAATGCTTCGGGGAAACACCAGGGAAATATAAAAGCAGCAATCACAGTAATAAGCCTACAGATTCTTGAGCGGACTGTAATAGTCATTTTTATCATATTCAAAAAGTCAGCTATCTCCTATTTTACGTGGAAGCCCTTAAGTATACTTGAATGGTCAGACAACGAAAGGGGTCAATAGAAATGAATACAGCAGGAAAATGGACTTCTGTGCTATTAGCTTCAACTTTAGCAATTGTAACCGCTTGCTCGAATGAAAATGTGGGCGGAGCCGGTGCAGGTAAGGATGGAAAAGTCGAAAGTCCGAGCACAACACCCGCAGGACAAAAGGCGAAAATCGAATATTTTCAGATGAAATCCGAAATGGTCGATGTGGTTAATGAGCTGATCAAAGATTTTCAAAGCAAAAATCCTAACATTACCGTAGAGCAGAACAATGTCCCTAATCCCGAAAATGTATGGACCATGCGTGTTTCTACGGATGATGCTCCCGCAGTATTCACCCACTTCCCTCACAACGCGGTGTTTCAGCAAATGTCCAAGGAGGGCAGAGTCGTTGATTTGACTGGCGGCCCCTTGATGACTAACGTTTCTCCGGCGCTCGCTGATTTAAGTAAAATTGACGGTAAAAACTATTTGGTGCCTATAGCTGTAGCTACTTTGGGCGTACATTACAATGTCGATATGTTTAATGAGTTAGGTCTGAAAATTCCACAAACCTATGATGAGCTGATTGCAACTGCTGAGAAAATCAAAGCAGCTGGCAAAACGCCTTTCTACTTCCATGATAAGGATTGGAATGGAATCCGTCAGGAAGTGGTGTCCCGGATGGGGCTGCAAATTCCAGATGTTCAAAACTTCCTGGATAGCGTAATGAAGGGCAAGGCTCATATTACAGATAACGCTGCCTTCAAGCCTTTTGCCCAGAAATTATACGACCTTCGCAAATATTCGCAAAAGGATGCTTTAGGTACAGGATACGATGACGCGCTTCGTGAGTTTGCCAACGGTAAATCCGCGATGTGGTACACAGGCATCTGGGCGATTCAACCGATCAAAAAGTCCAACCCTAATTTAAAATTCTCGATGTTCCCGATGCCAGCGGCGGATGCAGCCAATACGAAGGTTCAAGTATCTGTTGACACAGCTATTGGGATTCCGACCAAAGGGAAAAACCAGGCAGAGGCCAAAAAATTCATTGAATACATGTCTTCCAAGGAAGTTGTTCAAAAGTACGTCGATTTGAGCGGTTATCCTGCAGCGATTAATGGAGTTACCAATAATAACAAAGAAATTACCAGCTTGAGCGATCTGATTAGTGCGGGCAAGGTGTATCCGACAATTGAAAGGGTATGGCCGCCGGGAGTTAATGGAGATGTAGGCAAGGCCACTCAGGAAATGTTGGCAACAGGTGATATTGATGGTTATCTGAAAGCTTTGGATAAAATCTTTTACAATAAGCTGAATCAATAACAATAAGGGTACAAACGATGACCCCGCGGCGATACATTTACAGTCGTGGGGTTTTCTATCCCTATCACTCAATTAGAAAGCTTGGAGGTGGACTATGGAGATTGTCAATCATACAGGACTCGCTGTAAAAAAGAAAAAGTCGCTAACCGCTAATAAAGCCAGTCTCATTTTCTTTTTGCTTACATTGCCCACCCTGTTGTTATATATCGTTTTCTTTTTATTTCCGGTAGGTATGGGTTTTTACTACAGCATGACGAACTGGGACGGCTTCTCTTTGACTTACCGCTTCATCGGTATGAAAAACTACATCAATATCATGAAGGACGACCGGTTCCTCGATTCCATGCAATTTACGTTCATTTATACGGCACTGGTCGTGGTCATTAAGCTGTCGATAGCTTTATTGCTGGCTATTCTGCTAAGCGGCAGTCTAAGGCTGCGTGGTTTTTTTCGATCTGTATTTTTCTTTCCTGCCGTTTTGAGTATGCTGACGGTAGGGCTCATCTTTAATCAAGTCTTTTATGCGGTGCTTCCGCATGTGGGAGAGGCACTATCACTGGATTGGTTGTCCAAAAATATCCTTGGGAGCAAAAATACGGCGATGTACGGAATCGCTCTCACCAATATCTGGCATGGCATTGCAACGCCGATGGTTATTTTTATTGCAGGGCTGTCCAGCGTGCCCAAGGATTTAAAGGAGGCTGCTGTCATTGACGGAGCGAGCCCGCTGCAGCGCTTTTTCTCGGTAACGATCCCATTCCTGATTCCCATGTTAACCGTTAACTTGGTTATTTCCATCAAAGGCGCTCTCACTGTGTTTGATTATATCGTAGCGATGACAGATGGAGGTCCGGCACATGCGACAGAGTCGATGGGCTTTCTGATCTATAAGCATGGGATGACGGAGATGAAATTCGGTTACGGTACCGCTGAGGCCATTTACGTATTTCTAATGATAGCTATAATTTCGTTTATCCAAATCAAGCTGCTTAATCGGAAGGAGGCTGGACAGCTGTGAGAATAAGCGGAGTCTCTCGAACGGTTTCCTATTTCGTTTTGGCAATAGGAATGTGCCTGGTACTTGCACCGATGTATTTGACCTTGACCATTGCCATGAAAACACCGGCCGAAACTGCCAAAAACTTTTTTGCACTGCCTTCTGGATTTTATATGGGAAATTTTATAGAGGTCATTCAAAAGGCTAATTTCTTTAAATTTCTTGGCAATTCCGTCTATGTAACAGTTGTTTCTATTCTGCTCATGCTGCTGCTGATTCCCATGGTCTCGTATGCGATATCGCGTAATTTTTCCAAGCGGTACTATAAGCTGCTGTATCTGCTTGTGATGTCGGGTATATTCGTCCCCTTTCAAGCGGTCATGCTGCCAATCTATAGACATATGAGCAACCTGAAGATGCTGGATCAGAATGGTCTGATCGTGATGTATGTGACATTGGCTTTTGCGCAAGGGCTCTTCCTGTGTGTCGGTTTTTTGAAAAACATTCCGATGGAGCTGGATGAAGCGTCGAAAATAGATGGAAGTGGTGTATGGACCACGTTCACACGAATTATTTATCCATTGATGCTGCCGATTATAGCTACGGTCATTATTTTAAACAGCCTATGGATCTGGAACGATTTTCAGCTGCCTTTAATTATTTTGAACCGCCATCCCGATTTTTGGACGCTGCCGCTTTTTATTTATAATTTCAAAAGCGAATATTCGTCCAATTTTAATTTGGCGTTCGCCGGGTTCTTTATTTCCATGCTCCCGATTATTATTTTATATGGGTTTACGCAAAAATATATTATTGGTGGACTTACGGAAGGAGCGCTTAAATAATGGTATCATCCATTAGGGTGAAAACAAATCGTGTTCTGAACATCGCACATCGGGGAGCTTCCGGTTATGCGCCCGAGAATACGCTGGCAGCCTTTGCACGTGCCATTGCCATGAATGCTGATTATTTGGAGCTGGATGTTCAGCTTAGCCGGGATGGCCGACTCGTTGTCATTCATGACCAAACCGTTGATCGTACAAGTGACGGGACCGGGCGTGTGGTTGACTTGACCTTGGAGCAGCTCCGTGAAGTTGATGCTGGCAGGTGGTTTAATGAAAAGTTCACCGGTGAGCGTATTCCAACACTGGATGAGGTGCTGAACTTAAGCCGTGGCAAAGCAGGTCTGCTGATCGAAATCAAGTGGGCTTCGATGCACCCGGGCATTGAGCACAAGCTCGCAGATGCACTTATCGCACATGGTTTGGTTCAATCGAATGCGAGCGCGGTTATCGTTCAATCGTTTGATCAGCAATCACTGAAACGGTTCCATGCAATTCTACCGTACGTTCCCATCGGAGTGCTCGTTGAAAATCAGTCCGATTTGGTCACAAATAAGCTTGCGGAGCTGGCAGCTTTTGCCGACTATATCAATCCTTACATGGATCTGGCAACCAAAGAAATCGTTGAGGCGATCCACAGCCAAGGGATGAAGGTATGCTTATGGACGGTCCGTTCACCAGGTGTAGTTAAACCCCTATTAGAGCTGGGAGTTGACGGACTCATATCGGACTATCCTGATTATATTCGCGGCTAACCTTCCAAGCACATTTATTTCCCGCGCAATATCGGAGGTGAACAAAGGGTCGGAGGGTGTAGCAGGAATAAGTTGCAAATCCCATTCATATATACTAATAATGGCATCTATGTTGAGCCGGAGATCACCTATACCCATAGGGGAACGAATGTAATCATTTAATGAATGGGAGTGGTAATGGATGAAACTGCTTAAAACGAAAGTGGCTGTGCTCGCGATATGCACAGCGGTGATGCTTCCGAATGTGGTGGGTGCTGCGACGGCAGCCGATCCGCTGAATACCCCTAATGTAAGCACAACCCCATCCAAGATTCCCCCTATAACAGGTGAAACGAATGTAAACGGTGTCTATGTTCCGGGATATTATGCGATTAATAAAGACTCGAGAGTGGCTTTCATTTACGGAGGCATCGGTGTTGTGGTTGTAAATAAAGGAACAGCGTTACCGAAAGGCTCTTATTACATCAATTAAAATCAAATTCTTCATTGGCTAGCATCATGAGAATCTAGCTTTTTATCAGCAGCTAAGACGCATAGTTACGGTTTTGAACCCGTAGCCCTGCGTCTTTTTTGTGCTGAATCGATATCTAACCCATCTTGTCACCAATACTTCGCGTAAGGTAATATATAAACAGAGAAAGCTGGGATTTTATACCATTCATATCGTTAATAAGGCATTTTCGAAGGAGTCAAAGCTATGGAAAAAGGACAAACAAACGGGGATTTTCAGGGATTTGTGGCAAGACATTACGATATATGGTTTAACGATACATCCAATGTCAGGGATTACCTTTTTTATAAAGGGTATGTGCTCGATAATCAGGGACCGGCTTTGGAAGTCGGCTGCGGTACCGGACGGATGCTGCTGCCCTTTGTGCAAGAAGGTCTGGATGTAGAGGGCGTCGATTACTCAGAGGATATGTTAAAGGTATGTAGAAGTAAAGCAGATCAGCTTGGAATCGTGCCCACCTTGTATCATCAGCCTATGCAGAATCTAGATTTGCCACGGCATTATCACACCATCTATATACCTGGGAATACGTTCAACCTGCTGACGAAGCATGAGGAGGCTTTGGAGGCGTTGCGACGGCTGAATGCGCATTTAGTTGAAGGGGGCCAGCTAATTTTAACGCTTACCGTACCGAGAGAGCAGATAATGAACGAGCAGCCTGATATATGGAACCGGATTGCAGAGGTTCAACGTGAAGACGGGGCCATAATCAGGTTGAGCGAACGGGTTATGTTGGATTATTGGGAACAGCTCAAAACGAATTACAATAAATATGAAGTGTTTATCGAACGTACGCTCGTCGAGGTGCATGAGGACACCATTCAAATGCGTTGGTTTTATCAATTTGAATTTGAGCTGCTGCTGAAGGCTGCTGGGTTTAATAGTATCGAGATCACCTACACACAAGGGAATAGATCCTACATGATGATAAGTGCACGTAAGTAAGGGTGTGATCTCCGATTATCCATTTTTGTCCGAGTCGGTGTAATAGCTGCTTTGAATAAATTTTTCCATAGCCTGAACCCGCGATTTGACTCCTAATTTTGCATAGATTTTTTTTAAATAATTGTCTACAGATCGCTTGCTTACGAAGATTTCATTGGCAACCTGCTCCTGGGTAGCTCCCTTTACGACCAAAGTCATAATTTGGATTTCATCTTTGGTCAGCAGTACTTCTTGAGTAGGCAAGCTTTTCATCAGCCGCATTCCGCGATATATGGACAAGGGGATCATCGTACAATCATCCATAATACACCGGATCATATTCTGGATCACACGCTCACTCGATTCCTTGGAAATAATGCCGCTAACGCCAAGTTCGATCAAATGATTATAAAGGTCAGATACATCGATACCCGTAAAAATAACAATGTGCGTATCCGGAGAAAGCTCCTTAATTTGCTTGGCTACACTGCTGCCGAATTGATCGGGAAGGTTGTAATCAAGCATAATCATGTCCGGCTTGTGAAGCGTAGTCATCTCCAGACATGTCTTGCCGCTAGCTGCGATGCCTATTACCCGGATATGTTCAATTTGCTCCAATATCATTTGCGTTGCCTTGGCCATAACGGGATGGTCATCGACAATGAGTATACTTCTTTGCATCTTCAGGCTACCTTTCTCATCGGTATGGTCACAGATAGGTAGACTCCGCTTTCCATATCCTTTCTAATGTTCAAGTGTCCGTTTAAAGATAGAATCCTGCTTCTCATTTGTTCAAGACCTGTTCCGGAGGACCCAATCTCTTTGCTTGTTTCTGACTGGGTGTGAAACCCGATACCGTCATCCTTATAAACGAGCAGGAAATTATTTCCTTCTGATGTTAGGGTGATGCTGACTATAGAGGCAAGTGAGTGTTTTTTGGCATTATTCAATAGCTCCTGAACAATCCGGAATACGTGTCTCTTGGCATCCAGATCCCGATCTTCAATCCTTTCGGCTCCTAGTGCCATGAATTCAAGCTGGAATGGACATACGGGAGTCTCGTGCTCTACCAGCTTGCGCAGCGTGCCAATCAGTCCGATTTCATGAAGCAAATGCGGGTGCAGCTCAAAGCAGTTTTGGCGCAAGTTCGTATTAATAATTTCCACATAATCGAGAATGCCCTTCATTTGCTCGATGTCTTGTTGAGGAAATTCAGGTTTTTCGATCAAGGAAGCAAATCGCTTTTTGAGAAAAAACAAATCCTGCATGGTCGTATCGTGAAGGTCTGTTGCAATCCGCCTGCGCTCGTCCTCTTGAAGCTCAAACATCAGCTTACGGAACCAGACCAATTCCTGCGCACTCTGTTCACTGGGCATTTGTGAAGCTAGCTGCTGCAACTTCATGTTTAGTTTATGAATCAAATGCATATTTTCCAAACTGACGGCAAGATAAGAAATAATAAAATTCAACCACTGCATGTCTTCCTTGCTTAGGGCTGTATTCGTCTTTTTATCGGTCATGATCAGATAACTGGTGTACTCCTCATGACGATTAATTTCAAACCGCAGTAAGGAGGGATAATTCCACGCTTCCACATCGGCCGAGCCCTCGATAACAGGCAAAGAGATTTGGCCTTCAGTAACCGTTTCAATCCTGTCTTGATATTTGTAGACGATAGCGGCGCCAAATACTTGCAGCGTATTGACGATATCGACCAGAACCATTTCTTTAAGCTCCCGAAAGCTGGAGATCGAACATAGGTTGTTGGCAATCTTTTTCATGGCACGATTCAAGTAATATTTGCGGGGAAATATAATAAACTCCAGCTTAGTTGTAAAATATTCAAACGAATACAAAATAAAGGCTATAGTCATAACTGTGGTAATGAAGCTAAGTGCGATGTGCTGTGAAGTTACCCTGTACTGAAAAATAAGAGTGTGAACAGCCACCAAGCAGAGGCTCGGGATGATTGAAAGCATGACTGTAAACAGCACACGACGAAGAACGAGATCAATATCGTAAAGCTTCTTGGCCAGTATTAGATAGGCAAAGGATAAAGGGAAAAACAAGACGAAAATAGAAGTGTACAATGAACTTACCCAATCATAACTAAAAAGCAATTGGGGAATAAAGGAAAGCAGGGCAAATGGAGAAAACGAGATGACGAGTGACCACCATACCGTCTTAATCATCGTAGCGAGAGGGGAAGATTCCCTGCCATGTTTCCGATAAATAAATAAAAGAAAAATAAAATTCAGAAAAAGTCCAATCAAGAAAAATAGAATTACAATTTTTTCATTTATGGAATAAAAGTTATTAGCTATGTATTCAGAAAAAAAGGTTTGTCTTATTACAAATATTGAACACAGGATGACATATAAAGGTTTCATAAATTTCGGAGAAAAATTTCTTTTTCCTTTTTCATTGAAAAAAACGATTAAAAAATGAAGAAAGACAACAGGGAGAGCCATCATTAAGCTGCTTATGAGAATCTTCCCCAATGTATCTCCCCTCTGCGATGCACCTAAACTCGCATATATAAGGCCAATATTTAAAAAAACAAGTGAGAGAAAACGCGCTGATATGGAATGACGTACCTTTACATATAGTAAAGCAGCAAAAAAAAGAGTCATGATTGCCTCAACTTGCGGAAGGACCTGCATGAGTGAGCTTGCTTTTGAATTCCCTAAACTTTCCTCAAAAATTCTCCCTTCACGGGATATGAGGATACTGTCTGCTTGATCAATAGATCTCCACCTCCGTATGGAAAAATAAGTGTCTGGTTCTTGAGCATTTACTTTTTTTATAATATCTCCGACTTGTAAATTTAGTTTTAAACTGGCGCTATCTGTTTCTAATTTACGTATGGACCATTCATTTTGTTGGTTTTGTGATAACATAATTCCGAGATACGGATATGTAAGCGTAATATAAGTACACCAACCGTAAACTAAAACAAGAAGGATTATCGTCATTCGAAAAAAAATTTTTTGTCTCATCCCAATCCCCCCCCTTGCTTTTTTATAATTTCTGATATAATAAAAATGTAACATTTGTAAAAAAATGTCGTAAGGGGTGTTCATATGTCGAGTTTGGTGTATTCGTCTGAATTGCAGCATGTTGTTCGTACATTAAAGCAATATGATTCACAAAAAGTAATGAACTTCTTCAAGGATGGAAAATGGTTCGAAGCTTGGTCTATTTCAGCAGTAGAAGCTCAGATTGTTATGCAGACGTTTTCCAGAACCGCGAATGATCGTATCAAAAAAGCGGTAAACGAAGATTTTTGGCAATAATTTATTACTTAATTTTACCAAAACAATAAGAGATTGTATATTGGGACTTCCCTATTATGCAGTCTTTTTTTGTGTTTTGTCTTGGGTCTAAAGATGCAAATATCCTTGTATATTTTTGCAAACATTTGGTTTTCTTGTCGAATACGACTTGGTAATACAGGATCTATTAACAATAAACAGTAAATTTTGTAAGTATATATATCTATGAGTCTTTAGAACTATAAAGGATCGTGTAACGATTGTCGAAGTAGAAAAGAAGGTAAAATACCCAGTGAAAGAAAGACTCAGTTTCATATAGGGAAATCGATCACAGATCGGACCTTACAAGAAAGAGAGAGAATCGGAGGATGCGGGATGAAACTTACACTGTTTAAGAAATTGTTATTTAGTTTTTTGCTTGTGCTATTACTTCTGTCCATTATTAGCATAACAGCGATTACCAACATGGGCAGCATGGGAAACACCTCGAAAAAGACAACTCAGGTGGGACTGCCTAATGTTATTTTGCTTAGCAATCTGAATCACGATCTGATGGAGCTTGACGATCTCATTCTGCGTATTCAATTGAATATTGAGGATCGAAGCGCTGATCAGGAGATGGAGAGCATTAATTCCAAGGATTCGGCTCTATCCCAGCCGGATAAGGCAAAAGCGAAGTTTGATGAGATTCAGGGGAAAGTAAAGTCCCTCGAGCACATCGGCTCCGAAACAGCGGATAAGGGCCTTATACAATATTTCAATGAAAATTGGGCCAAGTATGCGGCTGCGTTCCCCTCGCTTTTGACAGAGGTACAGAAACACGGTCAGCAAGGGCTGGATTTGATTCAACAAACGAATCAGCAGGTATCGATATGTACAGTAGTCATCAATGAGCTTACCAAAAATAACCAGAAATATGCGAATGAATGGGGCGAGGAGATGATCACCTCCTATTATTCGGGCGTCATCTGGGTTATCGTACTAAGTATACTTGCCATTTTGGTAGGCTTGACCGTATCCTTTTTAATAGCCCGTCATGTTTCCATACCGATAAGAGCAATGAGCTCGGTTGCCACAAAGGTATCTGAAGGCGATTTATCTGTCACGCAACTCACTTTAAATCGTCAGGATGAGATTGGCGAGCTAAGTGCGGCATTTGAACAAATGACACAGCATACACGTACGATGATACTCAAAATTAATGAGCACGCCAATCTGGTAACCGTCTCAGCCGAACAGCTCAAAGCAAGCTCAGGTGAGATGCAGGCGGCATCCCGTCACATCGCTCAAACCGTCAAAGAAGTGGCTACAGGAGCAGGTGAACAAACGCTTAGCATGGAGGAAACCTCACGCTCTATGGAAGAGGTTGGAGCGGGGATTGGACGACTGGCGGAGAACGCATCCTCGATTGCGGAGACGGTTGAATCATCCAGGCAGCAGGCTGAGCATGGTGGTGCTTCCATTCAAAATGCCGTGGAACAGATGGGCTCAATCAATGAATCGGTCGTTCAAACCGATCATATTATTCAGCAATTGGGAGATAAATCGCAGCAAATCGGCGAAATTCTCCATGCCATTCAGGACATTGCCCAGCAAACTAATCTATTAGCGCTTAATGCGGCTATTGAGGCAGCACGGGCAGGTGATCACGGGTTAGGGTTTGCCGTGGTTGCGACCGAGGTTCGCAAGCTGGCCGAGCAATCCAGCCAGTCATCCGGAGAAATCGCTGCGCTGTTAGGCGAAATTCAATACGGAATCGGGGATTCCGCCAATGCCATGACCAAGGTAAAAGAAGAAGTCTTAACGGGGATTGATCGGGTGCGGGAGACGGAAATTAATTTTGATCATATTTTGCAATCGACAACCCATATTGCCTCGCAGGTTCAGGAAATGGCTGCGACCTCGGAGCAAATGTCAGCAGGAGCTCAACAAATTACCGCTTCCGTCTTTCAGGTTGCAGAGATTGCGCGGAGATCGGCTTCAGCTTCACAAGGAGTGGCCTCTTCAGCCGAGCAGCAGCTGCAAGCTACGGACGGTGTAAAATCGTCGGCTCAATCCTTATCTGAAATGACGGAAGAGCTGCACCTTTTGTTGTCCCAGTTCAAGGTATCTTAATCGTCCAGAAGCATATGTTATGCGTGTATTTAGAGCCTTGTTTCAGCCATTGCTGAAGCGGGCTTTTTGTTATGGAAAAAAATAATTAGGCGCATAGTGCAGTGTATTTGCGGAAACATGCGTCTATGGATATGGAGAGGAGGGGGAGAACGATCACAGAAGAAACCCGATGGATCGAACGGATTGTGGATGGCGACCACGAAGCTTTTCGCTTATTGATGGATAAATACAATACGTATCTGTTTCACGTTGTTTATTCGGTGCTGCGATCGACTGCGGACGCTGAAGATGTAACCCAGGAAGTGCTGCTCAAAATTTATGCTTCTCTCCCTCGGTACGAGCATAAAGGTTTGAAAACATGGATGACCCGGATCGCCGTGAACAAAGCGATTGATTACAAAAGGTCGCTGGAACGCAAACGGGAGCAGCTGACGGACCAGCTGGAAGAATTGATACCGAACGAGGCCAACGAAACAACAGTTGAGGATGAAGTGCTGCATACACAGCTTCAGCAGCGGGTACGGGACTATTTGCACGAGATGCCGGATAATTACCGCCAAGTGGTGGTTGCCTTCTATATTGAGGATAAAAGCTATCAGGAAATTGCCGCAGAGCAAGGCATTGCATTGAAAACGGTAGAGTCCAAGCTGTATCGGGCCAAGCAATGGATTCGCAAGCATTGGAAGGAGGATGAGCTGATATGAAGCATTATACCGGGGAACAGTGGATGAACTACGTAGAGCAGAGATTAATTGATGAGGATAATCAACAGATGGAAATGCATCTCGGTACCTGCGATTCGTGTATGGAGCTGTATATGCAAAGCCTTGAACGGGTGGTTAGCTCGTATCCTTCGCTGCCTGATGAAGCAGCTTTGGCAGACCGGGTCATGTTGGCTATTGAAGCGGCGGATTCCATAAGTCCAAGCTCTGCGGATTCAAGACCAGCTCCATCGGAAGAAGCTGGATTCGGCAGCCAGAAGCTAAGAAACCCGATCCTATGGATGAAAGCGCCGCTGTTCCACTATGCTGTTGCTGCGGTAATTACGCTTGTCCTGATGACCTCAGGTGTATTTCAATCCATAGTCGATCACCCGGTTGGGATAGACAGGACTTCCAATGGGGATGCGCAGTCGGAAGCAGCGCAGGAGCCTGTATCGGTTTCTAAAAAGCTGATGGACAAAACCATCGTCGTGCTGGACTCCATCCAGCCTAAACAAGAAAAAGGGGGAAATCGTTAATGCCATCCAAACATCCGATAACCGCACTGCTGTTATCTTTAATTCCCGGGCTTGGGCATCTGTATATCAACAGGATTATCAGGGCGTTTTTCTATGCAGCCAGTTTTTTTGGGCCGTTGCTGTTAGCGTTTCTGATAGTGGTTGCAAAAGGATTACATCGTTATGAAGGGCCGTTGATCATTCTGATCGGTATCGCTCTTCTGGCAGCGGCAATCAACCTGCTGGATATGTTCATCACGGTCGTGGGGGGCAGGGGGCCATTCGCAGAGAGGGCCAGGCAGAGCTCGTATGGAGGCGATGCTCAGGAATCTTATTATGCAGATCCCGCCCAGGCATCTTATGGTGATAATGAACGTGTAAATACGATACTGCTGTCCTTTATCCCGGGGCTTGGTCATTTGCAGCTGGGGATGATGCAGCGCGGACTGGCTTTTTTGATTGCATTTTTTGGTGCGTTGACGATGATCGTATTCGTTGCTTCTGTCACCAATAGTGATCGATTTATCGTGTTTCTAGGGGTTTTACCGATTATTTGGCTGTACAGTCTATTTGATTGCATCCAACAGCTGCAGCGCAAGAGGCAGGGAGAAGTGCTGCTGGATCGAACATTTCTGGAGGATTTTCAAGCAAGTCGTGAGGACGGCAAGAGGAGTAAAGTACTTGCTACCTTCTTATCCATTGTTCCTGGTGCGGGACACCTGTATCTGGGATTACAAAAACGCGGATTGCAGCTGATGATCGCTTTCTTTTTGAGCATTTATATTCTTGATGTGCTGAGGCTTTCCATCTTTTTATTTCTGATTCCGATTCTTTGGTTTTACAGCTTTTTCGATGCGCTTCAGCACATCTCTAAGCAGGGGCAGGAGCCGTTAAAAGATGTTCCCATCGTCGATTGGCTCGTCAATCATCAAAAATGGGTAGGTGTAGTGCTGCTCGGTCTCGGGCTCTATTACCTGACCGATGAGATGCTGCTCACTGCGTTGGATCGCTGGTTTCCTAAAGAGCAGATTTCGATATTGTTCCACCGTTATTTTCAAACCGTAGTCGTCTCGATCCTGCTTATTGGCGGTGGCCTGCGGCTGCTCGCTGGGGGTAGCCGCAGGCCGATGGATCCGAAGAAACGTTAACCGCGTTTTGCTCGCAGCTTGCGGAAAAATTGTGTCAGCAGCAGACTGCATTCTTCCTGCAGGACGCCACTAATAACATCGACCTGATGGTTGAAGCGATCCTCCTGAAGCAAATTCATCAAGGTTCCGGCGCAGCCGGCTTTGGGGTCCACCGTACCGTAGATGACCTGTGGAATACGTGCCTGGACAATCGCCCCGGCACACATGGGGCATGGCTCCAGGGTAACGTAGAGCTTACAATCGAGCAAGCGCCAAGCTTGCAAATACTCACTGGCCTGCTTGATCGCAATCAATTCTGCGTGCGCGAGCGGGTCCAGCGTGGATTCTCGCAGATTATAGCCGCGGCCGATAATCTGATTTTGCCATACGACAACAGCCCCGATAGGCACCTCAAGCAGCTCTTCCGCCTTGCGTGCTTCTTCAATTGCGGCTTTCATATATTCAATGTGCTCTTGCACGAAAAAACACCTCTTCCAGCAGCTGGGATGTTAATAAATAGGGAACAAACATTCGGTTGTGAACATGCTGTGGATAAATCTGTGGATAACCCGGTGGTTATGCACAAATCGCTTTAAATCACTGTGGAAAATGTGAAAAACACGATCATTCGATAAACTTGCTGCGAATCTCTGCACTGGGAATCATGCAGCTGTCGTACTTGCCGAACCAGCGATACCTGCGCTTGGCAATGAAACGGTAGACGATGTCTCTAATCGGTCTGGGTACAGCCTTGAACACGGTTAGCAGGCGCCAGGCGCCCCCTAATCGCTTGCAAATTTGCAGCACAGCCGAAGAATGGGTGTAAACGGAACGTCCTTCACAGAGTATAACCGAATCCAGTGAATCGTTCTCGTCTTTCCATGAACCGGAGGCTAACAGATGTATGGCGTAATCGGATTGAAGTGGAGCAAATCGGAACGTATCATGCTGGTCATGACGTAGAATGAATTGTACCCATCCATTACAAAATCGGCAAACGCCATCAAACAAGATGATTGAATGCGTTTCCAGCGATTGTTCGGGTTTTGGATCATTTTGGGCTGTCATGGCATCACCTTCCCCTTAATTTGGAGCATTATATCACATTTTCCTCAAATACAAATGAATTTATTGTAAATTCCGTGAAAAAAGCTTGCAGAGATAAAATCGAGAACGTATAATAACAGCATACCTCATATAGGTATTATGTCCTAAAATGCAGTGATTTTCATCACTAAATGATACCCGTAGGCAAACTTGCTGAAAAGCAAGGACGCAAAGCTCAGGGTCTAAGGTTTCTTGCTAAAAAGAGACTATGACAGCCTAGCCGCGACGAATCTTTTCTAGCGGTGTGCAACGGCTGTTTTCCAGACTTGATGTCGGAGAGCGGCCTTTATTCTTATAACACGCCAGAATTTATAAGTTTTCAGCGGAGCTGAAGGATTCTTATGTTTCAAGAAAACCTACCTCTGAACCGCGGTCGCTCATCTTTGAAAGGCCTCGATAGAGGTTTTCTTATATAGGCATGGATCAGGATGCAATAACAGAGATATACAACGTGAGGAGTGGGAGACGATGCTATCCAGATCTGTAACCGCAGGCATAAGTTACGAATACACAGATGAGATATTCAAAAACCCGTCCACTGTCTTGATTCATAGCCGTACCGTTGTGGAGAAAAATGATTTTGTATCAACAGGTCTGCTATCTTATGCAGAAGGTGACATTTTGGAAATCGAAATTCCCGAATACAAGGTATTTGAGCTGGGAGATTCGGTGAAACTGACCGTATATTCCGCGGGAGGTATTTTTACATTCCAATCAACTGTCGTGGCCAAGGATGAAGGCTCGCTTATCGTGATTAACCCTCCGCAAAATCGGCAGCGGTTTGTAGAAAAGCGCAGCAATCCCCGGATTGAAGTCAGTGAAAAGGGCACGATCCATAAGCTGACCCGTCAGGATACGAAAGAAAAGCAAACCTTAAACAAGGCTGTAGGGCTGACCGTTCAAAATATAAGTGTAAGTGGACTTGGATTTACCGTCCGGGATGAGTTCGATCTTGGGCACGATTCAATCGTAGATGCGGAATTGGATCTCGGCTTTTCATTTCCTTGCGTATGCGAGGTCATCAGACGTGAAAAGATCGAGGGCGGTTATTACTATGGAGCCCAATACGTGCAGTTGGCTTCAGACAAAGCCATTTCATTACGGGCTTACGTATTGAAAAAACAGGTGGAAGCGCACTTTAGCAAAAAGAATTTGGAAATGATAAAGCGTACATTCAAGTAAATCAATAACGGCATAGGCTTGTTGCTTCCGCCCCTCAGGCGGATTTTTTTGCATAGTGACAATAGTTCTTGAAATGCGATATAATAAGTTTTTAGGGATACGGAAAACATTTAATTAAGGAGTTGTCCTATACATGGCTTTAAAAGCTGGAATCGTGGGTCTGCCGAACGTAGGAAAATCCACTTTATTTAATGCGATAACACAGGCAGGCGCCGAAATGGCGAACTACCCTTTTTGTACAATTGATCCGAATGTCGGTGTGGTAGAGGTTCCCGATGAGCGTCTGATTAAGCTGACTGAAATTGTCATACCTAAGAGCGTAGTGCCTACAGCTTTTGAATTTGTTGATATTGCCGGTCTGGTTAAGGGCGCGAGCAAGGGAGAAGGACTTGGCAACAAGTTTCTGGCCCATATCCGCGAGGTGGATGCAATTGTTCACGTAGTGCGCTGTTTTGAGGATGAGAACATTACACATGTATCCGGTGGCATTAATCCGGTTAGCGATATTGAGACGATTAATTTGGAGCTTGTATTGGCGGATATCGAATCGGTTGAAAAACGGATCGAGCGTTCGCGTAAAAATATTAAGGGCGGCGACAAAAAGTATGCGGCTGAGGTCGAATGCCTGGAGCGTGTGAAGGAAGCCTTGTATAACGATCAGCCTGCACGCAGTGTGGAATTAAGCGCTGAAGAGAAGCTGCTGATTCGTGATCTGCATTTGTTGACAATGAAGCCGATGCTGTATGCAGCCAATGTAAGCGAGGATGAAGTGGCAACTGCTGACGATAATCCTTATGTGCAAAAGGTTCGCGATTTTGCCGCGGCAGAAGGTGCGGAAGTGGTGCCGATCAGTGCCAAGGTAGAATCGGAAATTGCGGAGCTGGAAGGCGAAGACAAGGCGATGTTCCTGGAAGAGCTTGGTTTGCAGGAATCGGGCTTGAACCGTCTGATTAAAGCCGCTTATCGACTGCTCGGTTTATATACGTATTTTACAGCTGGCGTACAAGAGGTTCGTGCATGGACGATAGTCGAGGGGACTAAAGCACCGCAAGCGGCGGGTGTGATTCATACCGATTTTGAACGCGGCTTTATTCGAGCTGAGGTCGTTGCCTATCAGGATCTGGTCAATGCCGGTTCGATGAATGGTGCCAAGGAAAAAGGCCAAGTACGTCTGGAAGGAAAAGAATACGTCGTGAAGGACGGAGATGTTATGCATTTCCGCTTCAACGTATAGCGAGGCATCGGACGCGGGAACGATGTAAGCATAATGGTTGGTCATTTGAACCTATACGGATGATGTGGTCTTAACTAACGGATAAGGAGTGATTGGTATGATTGACAAGTTACAGTCGTTGGCAGGTCGCTATGAAAAGCTGAGCGAGCTGCTGTGTGATCCTGACGTAACGAGCGATACAAAGAAGCTGCGCGAATATTCCAAGGAGCAGTCGGATCTGCAGGAAGCCTATGACGCTTATATTGAATATAAAGGCGTTGTCGAGCAATATGATGCCGCACGGGCCATGCAGAACGAGAAGCTGGATGAGGACATGCGCGAGCTTGTAAAAATGGAGCTGGAGGAGCTTTCGGAGCGTAAGACAGAGCTTGAAGAGCGGATTAATATTCTGATGATGCCCAAGGATCCGAATGATGACAAGAACGTCATTGTGGAAATCCGCGGCGCGGCTGGCGGAGACGAGGCGGCATTGTTTGCCTCCGATTTGTACCGGATGTATACGAAGTTTGCCGATGTTCAAGGCTGGCGGACTGAGGTTATGGATGTCAGCATGAACGATCTGGGTGGCTTTAAGGAAATTATTTTTTCCATTAATGGCAAGGGTGCCTACAGCAAGCTGAAGTATGAGAGCGGAGCACACCGTGTGCAGCGGATTCCGACGACGGAATCGGGCGGACGGATTCATACATCAACTTCTACTGTAGCAGTAATGCCGGAGATGGAAGAATTCGATATTGAAATTCATGACAGTGACATCCGTGTCGATACGTTCTGCTCCAGCGGTGCGGGTGGACAGTCGGTTAATACAACCAAATCAGCAGTTCGTGTGCTTCACGTTCCGACAGGGATTATGGCTACTTGCCAGGATGGCAAATCGCAAAACTCGAATAAGGAAAAGGCGCTACAGGTGCTGCGTGCACGGATTTTTGATAAATTCCAGCAGGAAGAAATGAACAAGTATGCGGGCGACCGGAAAAGCAAGGTCGGCACTGGTGACCGCAGCGAACGAATTCGGACTTATAATTATCCGCAAAGCCGTGTGACTGATCATCGTATCGGTCTGACGCTGCATCGTCTGGATGCGGTTTTGAATGGAGATATGGATGAGCTGATTTCCACGCTGACGATTGCTGCGCAATCGGAATTGATGGATCGGGGAGAGCAAGCGTAAACAGATGTCCTTCGAGCATAAGTTGACTATTCGTGAAGCCTATGTGGAGGCTTCTTCTTTTTTGTTGCAGCATGGGGCGAGTGAGGCTGCCAGCAGTGCAGAGCTGCTGCTGCAGGAGCTGCTCGGGTTAACGCGCAGCGAGATGCTGCTCGGCTGGCAGGAGCCGTTCCCGCAGGAGCTTGAAGCTCGATGGAGAGAGCTTCTGGCCCGCAGGGCGGCAGGCGAGCCTGTGCAGTATATCATCGGGGAGCAGGAGTTCTACGGGCTCCCCTTCACGGTGACGCCAGCGGTGCTGATCCCGCGGCCGGAGACGGAGCTGCTGGTTGAGCAGATCGTGCTGATCGGTAAGCAGCTATGGCCGGAGATGGCTGTTGGAGTGGAAGTAAGCCGCGTGAAATCCGGAGCTGATCGAGATCCGGCCTCCTTGGATGAGCAGCCTGCTCAAGGCGAGGCTACTGGTGAAGGCCTAGAGGCGAGGCTGGGGGCTGATACCAAATGTGGAGCAGACAGGCGTCTGCTGGTCGCAGACATTGGTGCCGGGAGCGGGGCGATCGCGGTGAGCCTCGCTGTGCAGTGCCCGCAGTGGCGCGTCATGAGCTCCGACATATCGCCGGCTGCGCTGGCGGTGGCTCAGGGGAATGCGGAGCGCCATGGGGTTGGCGAGCAAGTCACCTTCCTTGAAGGTGATTTGCTCGTGCCTTACATCGAGCGCGGCTTGCAGCTCGATGTGGTCGTATCCAATCCACCGTACATACCGGAGGCGGATGAGGTTGGACTGCAGCCCGAGGTGAGGCTGCATGAGCCGCGATCTGCGCTGTACGGAGGCGCAGATGGGCTTGATCTGTATCGCCGGCTGACGGCGCAGCTGGCTGAGCTGGAACGGCTGCCTGCACTGGTTGGTCTTGAGGTAGGTATGGGCCAGGCAGACGAGGTGGCGAAATTACTGAGCCAGGCGGGAGAATGGGATGAAATGCGGATCATCCCGGACTTGGCAGGAATTGCACGTCATGTGATTGCGATCCGCTATCCCGTGCGATGATCGTCTTTACATTTGTTTGGTCGACGTTAACAACAGAGTGAATCTATCTATGAGAGATAGATTGCTAGAATCATAGAATGATAGGTTTAACCTCTCTCGTATCGGTGCATACTGTTACTAGAAAACAAGACGCAGCGAAACGCGAGAGGGAAGGTATCATTCATGAGAAAAACCAACGGTTACCGCCATCATATCTATGTTATATTTGCACTCATCATTCTGATTTGCAGCTGGGAAGCCAATCTTCAGTCCTCTATCATTTTCGCATCAGGAATAGGTTCTGAGGCAGACCGTGCGAATGGAGCGGGTAGTATTCCTCAGGAATCGATCCGTCTGCGGATTTTGGCCAATTCCGATTCACCGGCTGACCAATGGATCAAACGCGAGGTGCGTGATGCCATTATCGAGGAAATGCAGCAGTGGGTTGCTGAGCCCCAGGGCATGGAAGCTGCTCGTGCTGCCGTTCGCGCCCATTTACCAGAGCTGGATCGCATCGTTGGCAAAACATTGAGCCAATATGGCTTTACCACTCCTTATCAGGTGGAGCTGGGCATTGTGCCTTTTCCTGCCAAAATGTACGGGAGTCAAATTTACCCTGCTGGCGACTATGAAGCGCTTCGTGTATCGATTGGGGCGGCAGAAGGGCAAAATTGGTGGTGTGTGCTGTTCCCGCCATTATGCTTTGTAGATTCCGAGGTTATTGCCAAACCATCCAAGGAGCTCGCTGCAGACGTTGGATCACCCGCTGCCAAGGTGGGACAAAAGACATCGACAGACGTAAAATCAGAAGGAAAAAGCAGTCCGTCGGACAAGCTTGTTCAGGCTCAGACTGAAGCCGTGCAGCCGGAAATTCATTTCTTTCTGTGGGATTTACTGAAGAAGTTATTTGCGTAAGAGATCAACTGCAGGGCAAGTCCCTGAGACCCAATAGATATCATGACGAATACATGCAGGATTCTTGAACCATGAACCATTAAAGATGGACCCTGCACAGCTGGGAGGCCTATGCGAATGACAAAATTATGGAAGGCCGCCATGGACAATCTGGGGCCTGAGGAGCTGGCAGAGTCCGCGCGAATGCTTCGCGAAGGCGGGGTGATCGCGTTCCCTACGGAAACGGTTTATGGCCTCGGTGCCGATGCCCGGCAGACAGAGGCGGTCAATAAGATTTTCTTGGCAAAAGGACGGCCCTCGGATAATCCGCTTATTGTTCATATTGCAAATCGGTCTCAAATGGCAGAGCTGGCGGCTCCTCCGGATGAGACTGTTTCGCGTTTGCTGGATCTTTTTTGGCCTGGACCTTTGACGGTCATTCTTCCTATCAAACCAGACGTTCTTTCACCGCTGGTCACAGCAGGCTTGTCTACGGTTGGGCTGCGTATGCCGGACCATCCGGTCGCCTTGCAGCTGCTTAAGGCTGCTGGCTGTCCGGTAGCTGCCCCTAGTGCGAACAGTTCAGGGCGGCCAAGCCCTACAACAGCCGCACATGTGTACGATGATCTGGCCGGTCGCATTGACGGTATTGTGGATGGGGGGGCTACAGGCGTTGGTCTGGAATCTACAGTCGTCGAATACACAGCGCCGAACGGGGAGGTGGGAGGCGTGCTTCATATATTGCGGCCGGGTGGTGTATCGGCTGAGCAATTGATTGCGGCGCTGCCTGGTATCGAGGTGCGCGAAGCCTCTATACTCCAGGATTCATCTTCAGCGCCGCGCGCGCCTGGGATGAAGTACGCGCACTACGCGCCTCGCGGTGCGATGACCCTTGTTCAGGGCTCCGCTCCTGAACAGGTGCTCGCTCGCCTCCAGCGCGAGCTCGACCAAGCCCGCGCACGCGGAGAGCGCACAGGCGTACTCACTTATCGTGAGCACGCCGATGCGCTGCGCGCGGATACCGTTGTCGCCTGCGGAAGTCTAGGCGACCTTGAAACCGTCGCGCACGGGCTGTACGCCGCGCTGCGCCAATTCGATGAAGCCGGCGCGGACTTCATCGTAGCCGAAGCCTGCCCCGAAGCGGGTATCGGGGCGGCTATCATGAACCGGCTGCGCAAAGCGGCAGCCAACCGCATTATCTACGTGTAGCAGTAGCCACTAGTCCCATCCCAGTCATGTTTCTCTACTTGTCCGCATATGTTGATGAAGAACAGGACAGGGGGGCGACTGAGATGGACTGGGCATCACCACTGATGGTGGGGCAATTCATAACCATACTGGTCATGGCGGTAGCCTTAGGTCTTGATGCGTTATCGCTGGGTATCGGGATCGGGATGAAGGGCATTCGAAAGTGGGATATTCTCAAGCTGAGCCTGATGATTGCGATATTCCATATGGTTATGCCGCTTGCGGGTATGTTTATGGGCAGTTACATGGGATCATTATTAGGTGGAGTAGCGACGATAGCAGGAGGCATTCTGCTTGTAATTCTTGGTATACATATGATCTACAACTCCTTGAGGGGAGAAGCGGCCAAATCGGTTGACCATAAAACCTTTCTGGGCATGCTGCTGTTTGCGCTTAGTGTCAGCATCGATTCATTTTCCGTCGGCGTTTCGCTGGGCATGTTTGCCGGTGACCGTGCGCTGACGGTACTGATGTTCGGTACGGTAGGAGGAATCATGTCCATTACCGGTTTGATGCTCGGCCGTAAAGCGGGACGATGGGTCGGGGAGTACGGGGAAGCCGTAGGTGGAGTCATATTGTTGGCATTTGGAGCACGATTTTTATTATGAATCGGAAACTGGACTACAGCTATATATCCATTTTTACGTCGTTTTGAGGTACAATAGGAATAGGGCTCAACAGCCAATCATCATAGAGGAGAAAGGTGGGGATTTCTAATGAACCGAATATTGTTTGTGTGTACCGGGAATACGTGCCGCAGTCCGATGGCAGAAGGTATGCTTCGCGCGATGCTGAAAGAGCAGGGGATGAATCACATAGAAGTCCGTTCGGCCGGGACCTCAGCGGGTGATGGCTATCCTGTTTCCAACAATGCGGCAGTTATATTGCGCGAAAAAGATGCTTTGCAGGCGATTAGCTCTTCCTCATTAACAGGGTCATTGCTGGATTGGGCAGATGTGGTGCTTACCATGACTACGAGTCACAAGCAGCAAGCGATCCAGCGTTTTCCGGCATTCGTTGACAAAATGCACACACTCAAAGAATTTGTGAGTGAAGATCAATCAGCCAAAGCGCGTATGGACGAGCTGGCGGCGTTGATTGCCGAGCTGCAGCTTAAGCAGTCTTTATCCCAGCAGGTGACCATGGAGGAACTCGCGCGAGTGAGGCAGTTGGAGCAGTCTTTACCTGACTACGATATTGCTGACCCGTTCGGCGGATCTTTATCGGTATACAGACAGTGTGCAGCAGAAATCGAGGCATGCCTGCAGCAGTTGATTCGTCTTCTTAAATGCTAAGATTTATGGAATGAAAAGTTCAAGGGAATAGGTCTTTTTACGGCTTTACAGCCTTGAATATTTCCGTTATGATAAGAATAAGAAGCAGGACCTGATGTAACTGGCGACGAGTGGGGCTTACCACAATGGAGCATCGGGGCATACGGCCGGTCGCCTGGGCAAAGAGCATTGCAGTGCTGATAGTGGCACGCAGTATGCTCTTTTTTCGTTTAGGATTTACCATATTTGATTTCATTTTTCTGTACGCATTACGGTATAATGGACAAATTGGATGACAATCAAATTCGTCTACGATAGTGTCCAGAAAACTTGTCAGGAGGCGCATCAAATGAAATTAGTCATAGGTTCTGATCATGCAGGCGTGCAGTTGAAGGATGGAATTATTAAGCTTGTGCAATCTTTGGGTCATGAAGTAACAGACGTAGGCTGTCATAGCACGGATTCCGTGGATTATTCGGATTATGCGATCGAGGTTTGCAATAAGGTTGCCGCAGGAACGGCCGACAGAGGGATCTTGCTGTGTGGGACGGGAATTGGAATGACGATTGCAGCTAACAAAATCGCCGGCATTCGCTGTGCGCTTGTACACGATTTATTTTCAGCCCAAATGACCCGTCAGCACAATGATTCCAACGTTCTGGCAATGGGGGAACGTATTGTTGGACCGGGTTTGGCGGAGTCTATTGTGAAGGTTTGGCTCGAAACCGAATTTTCCAACGGTGAGCGTCATGTGAATCGCATTCAAAAAGTAATGGAATTGGAAGACAAAGTCACTCCTCAATCGTAATCAGTCGTACAGCTTGACGAAGGAGGCAACGGGGTATGGACATTCAGTCACAGGTAGAACAAGTACTGCGTGAGCTGGTACAGGCAGGCAATATCCAGACAGGACAACTGCTTGTCATTGGGACGAGTACGAGCGAAGTGTTGGGTCATCACATTGGTACTTCAGGCACAGAAACGGCTGCCCAGCCTATCTTCGCTGCGGTTGAAGCCGTGCGTGCCGAGGCTGGCTTTTACCCGGTATTTCAATGCTGCGAGCATTTGAATCGGGCGCTTGTACTGGAGCGAGAAGCAATGCTGGCTTATCGGCTAGAGCCTGTGTCGGCGATACCTGTTCCGCGTGCAGGCGGCTCGATGGCTTCGTATGCCTACAAGCATTTGAAGCAGGCCTGTCTCGTTGAGGCCGTTTCGGCCCATGCGGGCATTGATATCGGCGGAACGCTGATCGGGATGCATTTGAAACCTGTGGCGATTCCGCTGCGTCCTTCGATTCGGATCATTGGTCATGCCTCGGTTCAGATGGCCTACACCCGTCCGAAGCTCATTGGTGGCGCTCGGGCTGTATATGTGGTAGAAGAGTATTCTGCTGACAACGGATTTTGTGAATAAACCCAACTAACTATCATGTGGAGGCTTACGAAATAAGAAGTAAGTTATCTGCGGAAAACTAAAGGAGGATTTTATTATGGAGCAATTACGTAAGCAGGACCCCAAAATCGTGGAGGCCATGAATCTTGAAATCGGTCGTCAACGCGACAAAATCGAATTGATCGCATCCGAAAATTTCGTCAGCGAGGCGGTACTGCAAGCAATGGGTACAGTTCTGACTAACAAATATGCTGAAGGCTACCCTGGCCGACGTTATTATGGCGGCTGCGAGTATGTGGACATTGTAGAAGACATCGCTCGTGACCGTGCCAAGGAATTGTTTGGAGCTGAGCATGCCAACGTACAACCGCATTCTGGCGCTCAAGCGAACATGGCTGTTTACTTGGCAGCCCTGCAGCCTGGAGATACGGTATTGGGCATGAGCTTGGCTCATGGTGGTCACTTGACCCACGGCAGCCCGGTTAATGCATCCGGTATTTTATATAATTTCGTTTCTTACGGTGTAAGCGAAAGCGACTCCCGTATTGATTATAATGATGTGCGCAAAGCGGCGTTCAAACATAAGCCTCGTATGATCGTGGCAGGTGCCAGCGCGTATCCGCGTACGATTGATTTTGAAGCTCTGGCTTCGATCGCTAATGATGTAGGCGCATTGCTCTTTGTTGATATGGCACATATCGCTGGTCTGGTAGCGGCTGGTCTGCATCCTAACCCGGTTCCGCATGCACACTTTGTAACGACGACTACACATAAAACACTTCGTGGTCCTCGCGGCGGTATGATCTTGTGCCGTAAGCCATGGGCTGCTGCCATCGATAAAGCTGTATTCCCTGGTACCCAAGGTGGTCCTTTGATGCATATTATTGCAGCTAAAGCCGTGTCCTTCGGAGAAGCTTTGCAGCCGGAATTCAAAACTTACGCACAAAAGGTTGTCAACAATGCCAGAGCATTATCGGAAGCTTTACTTTCCGAAGGTATTGATCTGGTATCCGGTGGTACCGATAACCATTTGATGCTGATCGACCTGCGCAACACGGGCATCAGCGGTAAAGAAGCGGAGCACTTGCTGGATGAAGTTGGCGTAACGGTTAATAAAAATGCGATTCCTTTTGATCCGGCGAAGCCGATGGTAACCAGTGGTGTGCGCGTAGGTACTCCTGCTGCAACTTCCCGCGGTATGGATGAAGAAGCCATGAAAACTATTGCCAAGATCATTGCCTTGACTTTGAAAAACCCAACGGATGCTGCTGTTCATGACAAAGTCCGCGGTATGGTTAAAGATTTGACTGCCCAGTTCCCGTTGTATCCGGGCTTGTCCTACTAATTCCCGTTTATGAGGATCGGATCCTCAATTCCCAAGTGTACGATATATAGACGATAGCAAGAGGCTGGAGATTTTGTAGAGATCTCCGGCCTCTTCATGATTTTAGGAAGCGCTCTGAGATCAATCCGTAACTGTACAGCATAGGGGCAATTGTGAATGCTCCTCGTCCTTGCTGCTATGATCCGTGCATGTAGTAGGAAGGAACGGTACATTCATCACGTGGAGCCCGCATTTGTACACTGGAGCCTCTAAGCGGTTGAGCCTGTCGTCTATGCGCGAAACTTGTTGGGATAACATCGGACAGGTGTGGTATAATAGACGAGATTTGGCGTAAAGGGGAATTGTTTATGGGAAAATTATTTGTGTGTGACCATCCGTTGATCCAGCACAAGCTTACGTACATACGGGATGAATCCACACTTACCAAAGATTTTCGTGAATTGGTTGATGAAGTATCAACACTGATGGCGTATGAAATTACAAGAGACATCCCGCTTGAAACCGTGCAGGTCAAAACGCCAGTGACTACGACGGATTGTAAAGTGATTTCGGGCAGAATGCTGGGACTTATCCCGATTTTGCGTGCAGGACTTGGCATGGTAGACGGTATTCTGAGATTAGTACCCGCAGCCAAGGTAGGTCATATCGGCTTGTACCGGGATCCGGAGACACTTGAGCCGGTTGAGTATTATGTAAAGCTGCCTACTGATGTTATTGAGCGGGAATTGATCGTGATAGACCCGATGCTGGCAACCGGAGGTTCTGCCAATGCGGCAATAACGGCGCTGAAGAGCAGAGGCTGTACGCAGATCAAGCTGATGTGCCTCATTGCTGCACCCGAAGGTATTCACGCTGTACAGCAGGCGCATCCTGACGTGGATATCTATGTGGCAGCTATTGACGACTATTTGAATGACCACGGTTACATCGTTCCTGGACTCGGAGATGCGGGAGACCGCCTGTTCGGTACAAAATAAAATCAGCAAGCAGATGAGCTACACCACAGAAAATGTACATAGGGGGACAACCGTCCATGGGTAAAACCAAAGTAATTACGATTTTCGGAACCCGGCCGGAAGCCATCAAGATGGCGCCGCTGGTACTGGAGCTTCAAAAGCATTCTGAATTTATCGATTCACGCGTATGCGTTACCGCACAGCATAGGGAATTGCTGGATCAGGTTCTGGAAACGTTCCATATTACACCTGACCACGATCTGGATGTCATGAAGGATCGTCAAACCTTGAACGAAGTGACCGTACGGGTGCTTCAAGGGCTGGACCCGGTATTCCGCGAAGAAAAGCCGGACCTGGTGCTCGTACACGGAGACACGTTAACGACATTCCTGGCTAGCTATGCGGCGTTCTTGCAGCAGATCCAGGTGGGTCATGTGGAAGCAGGCTTGCGTACCTGGAACAAAATGTCGCCGTATCCGGAGGAAATGAATCGCCAGCTGACCGGTGTATTATCCGATCTGCATTTTGCGCCTACTCAATTGTCTGCCGACAACCTGCGCAAAGAGAATAAGTCAGAGGCAACCATTTTCGTAACAGGAAACACGGTGACAGATGTGTTCCAGTATACGGTGCAAAATGACTTCACCCACAGTGTTCTGGATTGGGCAGCAGGTAAGCGTCTGATCCTGATGACCGCGCATCGCCGCGAAGCACAAGGTGAGCCGCATCGGCAAATTTTCCGTGCCGTGCGTCGGATTGCTGATGAGTTCGACGATATCGCCATCGTGTATCCGGTTCATCCGAGTCCAGCAGTGAGAGAGCCGGCCTATGAAATGCTGGGTGATCACCCCCGCATTAAGCTCGTAGATCCGCTTGATGTACTGGAGTTGCATAATTTATATCCGCATACCCATATGATTTTGACTGATTCCGGCGGGTTGCAGGAGGAAGCACCTTCGTATGGAGTGCCCGTTTTAGTTCTACGTGAAACAACGGAGCGGCCCGAAGGTATTGATGCAGGTACGCTGGAGCTTGTCGGAACCGATGAAGAGCATGTGTACAATCGGACCCGTGCACTGCTGACAGATCCGGCATTGTATGAAAAGATGAGTCAGGCTGCCAACCCTTACGGCGATGGAAAAGCGTCGGAACGGATCGTGCAAGCCATCCTTTACCATTTTGGACATGCTGCAGCAAGACCGGAGTCATTCCAACCGTGACAATCCTATGACAAACGTCAGAGCGTGCAGTAGTACTGTTTGGTTTGGAATTGCCAAAAACGTTGATATAACAGCATTTTTAAGAATTTCATCCACAGTTATTTAGAGAGAAAGACAATTGACAAACCCGACGTTGCTTCGTTACAATAAGTGAGGATTCTCAGGAGGGTGTATATGAAACAGCCAAACCGTAATGATAATCCATGGCGTGCAGCTGCTTTAACGACGGCTATCGGAATTGATCTTGTTGTCTGTTTACTGGCAGGGTATTGGTTTGGAGATTGGTTAAGCCAAACGCTTGGCGGGCAGTTGTGGTTATTGGGTGGTTTTTTGCTGGGGCTTGCGGCTGGAATCATTAGCATTTATTTTATGATTAAGCAGTACGGAGGGCTTTAAATGAACGAGTTTACGGCCCATCTGAAAACGTTTCAAAACGTCTTTCTATTTTTCTTATCCTTTTGTCTGGTTGCTTGGGCGCTTTTCGTGGAATACCGACCCTATTCAGCAGGTTTGATGCTGGGTTCTGCCGTTAGTATGATTAACGCAAGGTATCTGGCCTGGAAAATTCGCAAGCTATCGGATAAGGTTATCGCCGCTCCACCGGGGCAAGGGATTCCGAGCAAGGCTAACATAGGCTTTCTGACTAGAGCGGCCGTAGGAGGTTTGGCGGGTCTTATCGCAGTCCGGTTTCCGGAGCATTTCGCGTTAAGCACAACCGTCGCTGGATACCTTATCGCTCAATTGGTAACACTTGTATTGGGTATTATTTCTGTCAAAAGATCCAAGAAGTAAATCCATCTGTGGAAAGGGGTGAAATTGGAAAACATGGAGCATCAAGTACCGGGAGTAGAATGGTTTGGATTTCACTTTGATCTGTCAGCGCTTCTTATGATTGGAGTGACCAGTGTTCTGGTATTAATACTCGCGATTGCCGGAACGAGTAAAATTTCGGTAACGAATCCTTCGAAGCTGCAAAACTTTATGGAATGGGTTGTAGAGTTTGTTGAAGGAATCATCGGCAGTACTATTGGTTCTAAACATGGGAAGCCGTTTATAGCACTTGGTTTAACCCTAATTATGTACATTTTCATTGGAAACATGCTGGGGCTGCCTTTCTCGGTCGTAACCTCAGATCACGTGTCATGGTGGAAATCTCCGACGGCAGATATTGCTGTCACAGCTGCACTTACGGTTATCGTCATTGCGCTTAGCCACTTCCTGGGTATCACACGCAATACGAAGCACTATTTTGCTCATTATTTTGAGTATAAAGGGGTTATGCTTCCGCTGCATTTGATTGAGGTGGTATCCAAGCCGCTGACGCTTGCTTTCCGTCTATACGGAAATATTTATGCAGGTGAAATTATGATTGGTGTCATTTTGGGAGCGGGTTGGTTTGGAGTATTCCCTCTAGCCATATGGCAAGGTTTTAGTGTGTTCGTTGGCGCCATTCAGGCATTCGTATTTACAATGTTGACAATGGTTTATATCTCACAAACGTTGATTCACGAAGAATCTCACTAAGGTACAAGACTTACCTCGGGAAAGTCTCGAGTTATTTATAAAAAAACTTTACAATTTAAGGGAGGATTTTCTTAATGGGAGCTTTAGCATTAGTAGCAGCAGCAATCGTATTTGGTTTAGGGGCACTTGGTGCAGGTATTGGTAATGGTTTGATCGTAGGTCGCGCTTTGGAAGGTATTTCTCGTCAACCTGAACTTCGTGGTACTTTGCAAACAACGATGTTTATCGGGGTAGGTCTGGTAGAGGCAATGCCGGTTGTTGCATTGGTTCTTGCATTCATCTTGATGGGTCGTGCTTAAGAAATCGTTTGGCGGGGATGGTTGCAAAAGCCTCCACGCCTTCGTTTTGCCTACGCTATGAGAAGGGAGTGACGTTACTTGCATATTGAATGGTCCACGTTTTTTATTCAAATCGTAGCCTTCTTGCTTCTATATTTACTGCTGCAAAAGCTGGCGTTCGGTCCTTTGTTTGGCATGATGGAAAAACGCAGACAGCTTGTTAAGGATCAAATTCAAACGGCTGAAAATAACCGGAAGCAGGCTGAGCAACTGTTAGAGGAGCAAAAGCTGGCTCTACAGCAAACTCGCAAAGAAGCACAAGACATTATTGAACAAGCTAAACAAATCAGTTCCAAACAAGCAGACGAAATTACAGCTGCTGCACGTGCGGAAGCGACTCGCGTGAAAGACGAAGCGATTCGTGATATCGAGAATGAGAAACATAAGGCGGTTGCCGCCCTTCGCAGCCAGGTTGGCGCGATGTCTGTTCTCATTGCTTCCAAAATTATCGAAAAACAAATTGATGAGAAATCTCAAGAGCAATTGGTAGAGCATTACCTGAAAGAGGTAGGAGGCAACCAATGAGCCAGGATACCATCGTAGCCAAAAGATACGCAAAAGCGCTTTTTGAGCTAGCCAAAGAACAGAACAAGATTGCTCAGGTAGAAGAAGAACTGAAGTTTATCGTAGCGGTTTTAAAGGAAAACAGTGACTTGCACAAGCTGATCAAGCATCCAGGGATCGGGACTGTATCCAAAACAGCGCTGCTGAAAAACATTTTTGAAAGTCAGCTTTCGGAAATTACCTTTAGCACTTTGCTGTTGCTCATCGATAAAGGCAGGGAAGAATTGCTGGAATCGCTAGTGGGTTACTTTGTAACGATTGCCAGTGAGGCCCTTGGTCAGGCAAAAGCCACTGTTTATACGCCGGTTGTTCTTCAACAAGCTGAGCTTGATCATATTGCTGCGACATTCAGCCAATTGGTTGGCAAACAAATTCGTGTTGAAACGGCTATTGATACAAGCTTGTTAGGCGGAATTAAAGTGCGCATCGGTGATCGTCTGTATGACGGCAGTTTATCCGGCAAGCTGGATCGACTGCAAAAATCCTTGAATTCAACTCAAGCACTGTAGATAGGGGTGAGGAAATATGAGTATCAAACCTGAAGAAATCAGTACGCTGATTAAACAGCAAATTGAACAATATAAATCTGACATTCAAGTCGTTGACGTAGGTACAGTTATCACTGTCGGTGATGGTGTTGCCCGTGCGCACGGTCTTGAGAATGTTATGGCAGGCGAATTGCTTGAGTTCCCCAACGGTGTTCTTGGCTATGCCTTTAACTTGGAGGAAAGCAACGTAGGTATCGTTATTTTGGGACCTTTCACGGATATTCGTGAGGGAGACCAAGTAAAACGTACCGGTCGTATTATGGAGGTTCCTGTAGGTGAAGAATTGATCGGCCGCGTTGTTAATGCGTTGGGTCAACCCGTGGATGGAAATGGTCCTCTAAGTACAACAAACACACGTCCGGTTGAATCACCGGCTCCAGGTGTTATGGCTCGTAAATCCGTATTCGAACCTATGCAAACCGGAATTAAAGCGATTGACGCGATGATCCCGGTAGGCCGTGGTCAACGTGAGTTGATTATCGGTGACCGTCAAACAGGTAAAACAGCTATCGCGATCGATACGATTATTAACCAAAAAGGCAACGGCGTGAAATGTATTTATGTTGCTATTGGACAAAAACAATCCACTGTTGTTAACGTAGTTGAAACCCTGCGTCGTGCTGGCGCGATGGAATACACTATCGTTGTAACAGCAAGTGCTTCCGAGCCTGCTCCAATGCTGTGGCTGGCTCCTTATGCAGGCTGCGCAATGGGCGAATATTTCATGTACAAAGGCGAGCACGTGCTGATCGTTTATGATGACTTGTCCAAGCAAGCAGCTGCATACCGTGAGTTGTCGCTCTTGCTTCGTCGTCCACCGGGTCGGGAAGCTTACCCAGGGGACGTTTTCTACCTGCATTCCCGTTTGCTTGAGCGTTCAGCCAAGCTGAGCGATGCACTTGGCGGCGGATCGATCACAGCTCTTCCGTTTATCGAAACACAAGCTGGTGACGTATCCGCTTATATCCCGACGAACGTTATCTCGATTACAGATGGTCAGATTTTCCTGGAGTCCGATTTGTTCTACTCCGGTCAACGTCCAGCTGTTAACGTTGGTATCTCCGTATCCCGGGTAGGTAGCTCCGCACAAATTAAAGCAATGAAAAAGGTTGCCGGTACGCTGAAGACTGACCTCGCCCAATACCGCGAGTTAGCCGCTTTCGCAGCATTCGGATCCGATTTGGATAAAGCTACGCAAACTCGTTTGAACCGTGGATTGCGTACATTGGAAATTTTGAAACAAGGCGTTCATCAACCACTGTCCGTTGAAAAACAGGTCGTTTCGATCTACACGGTTGTTAGAGGACATTTGGACGAATTGCCAGTACAAGATATTCGCCGTTTTGAAGCTGAATTCTTGGCTTTTGTAGATACGAAGCATCCTGAAATATTCCAAAGCATCCGTGATACAAAGGATTTGACTACGGATAATGAAAATGCTTTGAAAGAAGCGATCAAGCAATTCCAAAAAGGCTTCGCTACTTCGACTGTATAATACACAATGAACAAGGGCTTCTCTTTATAGGGAAGCTCGGTGTTCCATTTTAAGTCTTTTATCAGGCTTTTCGAGTGAAGGCTTTTCCTAAACAGAGAAGCTTCGAGAGAGAGGTGAGTCAGTTGGCAAAAGGAATGCGCGAAATTAAGCGCCAGATCAAGTCCGTACAAAACACAAAGCAAATCACCAAGGCGATGGAAATGGTAGCTGCATCGAGATTGAGAAAAGCTCAGGCAGCTGCTGAGGCTTCACGTCCTTACACGGATAAGCTTAAGGAAGTTGTCGGTAGTATCGCTGCAGGCAGCAAAGGTTTGAAGCATCCGATGCTCCAAAATCGCGAAATCAAGAAGACCGGATATCTTGTTGTTACGTCAGACCGCGGTCTCGCTGGTGGCTATAATGCTAACGTATTGCGCAGAGTGATGCAGGAGATCAAGGAAAATCACAAATCACCTAGTGAATATGTGATTTTTGTAATCGGTCGTAAGGGCCGCGATTTTTTCCGTCAGCGCAATATCGCCATAGCAGAAGAGGTAACGGGAATTCCCGATTCTCCGAGCTTTGCGGATATTAAATCGATTGCTGCGTCGGCAGTGAAAAACTTCGAGAACGGTTCATTCGACAAGTTGTATCTGGTTTATAACAAATTTGTTAATGCCATCACGCAGGAACCGATGGTTAAGCAGCTTTTGCCTATGGAAAACATGGGTGGTGTTGCATCCGTTGCTAACTATGAGTATGAGCCGTCTCCTGAGGGTGTGCTTGAAGTACTGCTGCCTAAATATGCGGAAACTTTAATTTATAGTGCGGTATTGGAAGGTAAAGCAAGTGAGTTTGGTGCCAGAATGACGGCTATGAACAATGCTACGAAGAATGCTACCAAGATGATCGGATCTTTGACACTGGTGTATAACCGTGCTCGTCAGGCTTCGATTACACAGGAAATTTCGGAAATTGTTGCTGGTGCAAATGCACAAGCTTAAAACTTGCTAGTAAAGAAAGTTTTGCTTAAGCAAAACTTAGCATATGCTTACGAAGCAGCTTTATCCAAAAATAAAGCTTAGGAGGAGAAAACATTGAGCAAAGGGCGCGTTGTGAATATAACGGGGCCGGTTGTCGACATTGAGTTCGAACGTGGACAGCTCCCTGAGATTTTGAATGCAATCACAATTGAGAAAAAAGCCGAAAAAGCTGGCGAGCAGGACATCAAGTTAACCGTTGAAGCTGCTGTGCATTTGGGCGATAACCTGGTTCGTTGTGTTGCGATGTCAACTACGGATGGTCTTGTTCGTGGTACAGAAGCAATCGACACAGGTGCAGCGATTTCGGTACCGGTAGGTGCAGCAACACTTGGACGTGTATTTAACGTATTGGGTAACCCGATTGACGGTAACGAAGTAGTAGACCGTACATTAACGAGCCCAATTCACAAAAGCGCACCTGCATTCGACAACTTGTCCACGCAAGCGGAAATTTTGGAAACAGGTATCAAGGTAATCGACTTGATGGCTCCTTACGTTAAGGGTGGTAAAATCGGATTGTTCGGTGGTGCCGGTGTAGGTAAAACCGTAACGATGCAGGAATTGATTCACAACATCGCATCCGAGCATGGCGGTATTTCCGTATTTGCCGGTGTTGGTGAGAGAACGCGTGAAGGTAATGACTTGTATCACGAAATGAAAGAATCTGGCGTTATTGACAAAACCGCAATGGTTTTTGGTCAAATGAACGAGCCTCCAGGTGCACGTCTTCGTGTAGCCCTGTCCGGTTTGACAATGGCAGAGTATTTCCGTGATCAAGAAGGCCGTGATGTGCTTCTGTTTATCGATAACATTTTCCGGTTTACTCAAGCGGGTTCCGAGGTATCTGCCCTTCTGGGTCGTATGCCATCCGCAGTAGGTTACCAGCCAACGCTGGCAACGGAAATGGGTCAATTGCAAGAGCGTATTACTTCAACTAAAAAAGGCTCTGTAACATCAATCCAAGCGATTTATGTTCCTGCCGATGACTATACGGATCCGGCTCCTGCTACAGCATTTGCCCACTTGGATGCAACAACAAACCTTGAGCGTAATATTGCTGCAATGGGTATTTTCCCGGCGGTTGATCCACTTGCATCTTCTTCCCGTATTTTGACTCCTGAAATTGTTGGTGAAGAGCACTATAACGTAGCGCAAGGCGTTAAAAAAACTTTGCAACGGTATAAGGAATTGTTGGATATTATCGCAATTTTGGGTATGGATGAGTTGTCTGAAGAAGACAAGCTTACCGTATACCGTGCAAGACGGATTCAATTGTTCTTTGCTCAACCGCTTCACGTTGCTGAAGCATTTAACGGGATTCCAGGGCTTTTCGTTCCGGTTAAAGATACCGTGCGCAGCTTTAAGGAAATTCTTGAAGGCAAGCATGATCATCTTCCGGAGCCAGCATTCCATAACGTGGGTGCAATTGAGCAAGTTATCGAAAAAGCAAAAACCATGTAAGTTTGCATTAGCCAATTGAGTAGCGGCATACACAATGAGTTTGCATACGCAAACCTGGTGCAATATAGCTTCTATTTGAAAGGTACAGATCATGCTTACGAAGTAAAGCTTTCCTTACGGAAAGCTCTTAGGAGGAGTCCAAGTGAGTACTTTCTTGCTGGAAATTGTTACCCCCGAGCGTAAAGTGTATGCCGATCAGGTGGACATGATTAGCGTGAAGGGTGCAGAAGGAGAGCTTGGTATTCTGCCAAATCACATCCCTTTGGTGACTCCATTAAAAGTGGCACCGGTTATCGTGAAGCAGGGCGGTAAGCAGCATTATATCGCCGTGAATGGTGGCTTTATGGAGGTACGTAAGGATAAGGTGGTCATATTGGCGGAAAGCGCCGAGCTGCCGGAACAAATTGATGTCGATCGTGCTAAAGAAGCCAAAACACGTGCTGAACAGCGTATGTCTTCCAAACAGGATCAAGTCGATTTCAAACGCGCTGAACTGGCTTTGCAAAGAGCGGTTAATCGGATCAACGTTTCCAGTAAATCATAAGGAAACGAACATAAACGGAGGGACACATGTTCCTTCGTTTTTTGTGTTATATAAAAAATGTGATATGGAATATTGATTAGACACCTAAACACCCATTTGATATAATTGTGGGGCATATACGAACAGAAGTTATGTGCATGTTTCGATTTGCAAATGAGGGAAGGCTTCGCGATTGCAACTTGGGTGCGCTTACAAGCTTACATGAATGGACTTTTCTTATAAATCTGACAGCACATTTCCATAAAGCTTAACTATTTTAGCATGGGGAGGCGAGTCGTTCACGATGTATATGAACAATTACGTTGTCGTATCCATTTTTCTCATTCTTGGAGTATTGCTTCCTGTTGTAGCGCTTACGGCAGGCCGTTTCTTGCGTCCTTACAAGCCGCTGGATGAGAAGTATACTACTTATGAGAGTGGTAACGAACCGGTGGGCGAAAGCCATGTGCGCTTTAACATCCGGTATTATTTATTTGCGCTGATGTTTGTCATTTTTGATGTGGAAACTGTATTTTTGTATCCTTGGGCCGTTGCGTTTAAGCAACTCGGCTTGTTTGCTGTTGTTGAAATGGCGATTTTCGTAGGATTGCTTGTGGTTGGATTAATTTATGCTTGGAAGAAGAAGGTGCTGCAATGGACTTCAATCTAGAGTCAATTACTCCGGAAGAAAGAGAAGAGCTGGAGCGCAATGTGTTTATGACAACGCTTGAGCAGGTCAAGGCTTGGGCAAGAAGTAATTCGTTGTGGCCTTTAACCTTTGGATTGGCATGCTGTGCGATTGAAATGATGGGTGCCGGGGCTTCCCACTACGATTTGGACCGTTTTGGCGTTATTTTTCGGACTTCACCAAGGCAATCCGATGTTATGATCGTAGCAGGTACCGTAACCAAGAAGATGGCTCCGCTGCTGCGCCGCCTTTATGACCAAATGCCAGAGCCCAAATGGGTTATTGCGATGGGCTCCTGTGCCACCGCCGGTGGACCTTACGTCAAATCCTATGCCGTTGTTAAAGGCGTGGATCAGGTCGTACCGGTTGATGTCTACATTCCAGGCTGTCCACCGAACCCTGCCGCTCTGATTTATGGAATTAATAAGCTGCAGGAGAAAATTCGTTACGAGGCGAAAACCGGCAAGCAGGTGACTAATCGATGAGTGATGAACAAAAGAAAGATGAATTGGATACAGATAAACGGAATACGGATAAAACGGAGACTGAGAGCCCTTCAGCTCCAGATGCAGATGCAGATGCAGCTACAGTAGATGCAGACAAGGAGGCAAAGGCTAAGGCTGACGCGGAAGCGCGAGCTGCCAGAGCCATCGCCCGAGCCAAAAGGGCTGAGGCTGCAGCCGGGGCGTCTCCTACTGCGGCACAAGGCGCTGCTTCGACAGAAGTTACCGCGGGTGATCCAGCAGCAGCGGATGATGAGAAGGAAGCGAAAGCGAAGGCTGCCGCTGAAGCACGCGCCGCTCGTGCCGCTGCCAGAGGCAAGAAAACAGAGGGTGAAGAGGACGCAGGTCCGAAGGTACCTTCACCTTTACAACCGCGGCTGGATCATTGGGTAAAGCTGATCAAGGAGCAGGTAGGCGAGACTGCGATCGAAGAAGCTTTTATTAATGAAAGGGATGCACATTTGCCTTATGTGATCATTAAGAACGAACACTGGGCTGGAGTTGCATTATTGTTGAAGCAGCATTGTGAGCTGAAGCTGAACTATTTACGAAATGTTTCAGGTATTGATCAGGAGACTCACATGGAGGTTGCCTACCACTTGCTCAGTCTGGACACGAAGGCGGAGATGTGCGTGAAAGTGAAAACGTCTCGTGAAACACCATCCATACACTCCGTCACACCGATATGGCCAACTGCCAATTGGAATGAGCGTGAGATCTTTGATCTGCTCGGTATTGATTTTCCCGGACATCCGGACTTAAGAAGAATAATGATGTCCGACGATTGGGTCGGCCATCCGCTGCGTAAAGATTATGAAGCGCTTGATCCGGAGGTGTAGAAGCTTTTGATTAGAACGGAAGAATTGCTGCTGAATGTTGGACCTCAGCATCCCAGTACGCACGGGGTGTTTCGGATAGTGGTCAAGCTGGATGGTGAAATCATCACTCATGCTGATCCTGTTATGGGTTATCTCCACAGAGGGACGGAGAAGCTCGCAGAAAATTTATCGTATACACAAATCATTCCTTACACGGATCGTATGGACTATGTTTCGGCGATGACCAATAACTATGTGCTTGTGCATGCAGTAGAAAAGCTGATGGGATTGGAAATACCGGAAAAAGCTGATTTTCTGCGACTTATTGTGATGGAACTGCAGCGGGTTGCCAGTCATTTGGTGTGGTGGGGAACCTATTTGCTGGATATTGGCGCGATGAGCCCGTTTTTGTTTGCATTTCGCGACCGGGAAATTATTATCGATCTGTTCAATGAATTGTGCGGTGCCCGTTTAACCTATAATTATATGAGGGTTGGCGGCGTGAAGTGGGACGCTCCTGAGGGCTGGATCGAAAAAGTACGCAAATTCATACCCTACATGAAAGAGAAATTAATTGAATATGGTAATTTAGTTAGCGGTAATGAGATTTTTCTGGCACGGATCAAGGGCGTTGGCAAATATGATGCAGAAACAGCGATTGCTTATGGGCTGAGCGGTGCTAATTTGCGCTGTACAGGAATCAATTGGGACATTCGCAAGGATCAGCCTTATTGCTTGTATGACCGGTTCGATTTTGATGTGCCTGTAGGTACCACAGGGGATTGCTATGATCGTTACCTGCTGCGTTTTGAAGAGATGAGACAGTCGCTGCGGATATTGGAGCAGGCCGTCGAGCAGTTTCCCGCAGAGGGTGAGATTATGGGTAAGGTGCCTCGTGTGCTTCGCGCTCCAGAAGGAGAGGTATATGCCCGAATTGAGTCGCCTCGCGGTGAAATCGGATGTTATATCGTATCCAGAGGCAAGGATAAGCCATATCGGTTGAAGTTCCGCAGACCTTCCTTTGTAAACCTGCAAATATTGCCCAAATTATTGGTTGGAGAAACAATGACCAACCTCATCACGATACTCGGAGGCATTGATATTGTCGTCGGGGAGGTGGATTGCTAATGGCCCAACTTTTAAATGAGCAGTTAACGTGGATCAATTTTGCGATTTTTTTCGCATGGGGTGTCGTACTGCTGATGGTTGTATTAGGCTTCGTTACTTATGCGATTTATTTTGAGCGAAAGGTTATTGGCTGGATGCAGATGCGTATTGGTCCCAATCGGGTAGGGCCGCTTGGGCTCTTGCAATCGGTAGCCGATGTACTGAAGCTGTTAATCAAGGAGGATACGATTCCTCATAAGGCGGAGCGGGAGCTGTTTATTTTGGCTCCGGTCATCACGTTTATCCCGGCTTTTGTCGTTATCGCAGTCATTCCGTTCAGCGACAAGCTGTTTAGTACAAACCTCAATATCGGGCTGCTGTTTTACGTGGCGCTATCGGGAATATCGACGATCGGCATTGTGCTTGGGGGTTGGGCCTCCAACAATAAGTATGCCTTAATCGGTGGTATGCGCTCCGCGGCACAGATGATCAGCTACGAAATTCCGTTGGTCATTTCCGTTATCGGTGTTATCATGATGTCAAGCAGCTTGAATCTGAATATTATCGCGCAATCACAGGCCGGAGGATTCTGGCATTGGAATTTCCTGCCCCAAATTATTGGCTTTGCGGTGTTTGTAATTGCGGGGGTATCGGAGCTGAATCGAACTCCATTTGACCTTCCAGAGGCGGAGTCAGAGCTGGTGGCGGGCTATCACGTAGAGTACAGCGGGTTCCGGTTTGCGTTCTTTATGCTTGCGGAGTATGTTTATGTGTTCGCCATTGCCGGACTTGCAACCACGCTGTTCCTTGGGGGATGGCATGCACCCTTTGCTTTTCTTGATTTTATCCCAGGCTTAGTCTGGTTTTTATTGAAATTCTCAACCATCGTTTTCTTCTTGTTCTGGATTCGGGCTACGCTGCCGCGGATTCGCGTCGATCAATTAATGGGATTGGGCTGGAAGCTTTTGCTTCCGTTAGCGTTAATCAATGTGCTTGTTACTGCTGTTTATATGAGCATTGGCAGGTCATAAGCCCTTGCAGTCGGTGTATTTCTTCAAATAGGAAGGGTGAGAATTGATGAAAGGGATAGTGAAAGGACTCAGAGTTACCCTCAAAAGCATGACGCAAAAAAAAGTAACCTATGCTTACCCTGAAGTACCGATAAAGATGCCGGACCGGTTTCGGGGAATTCAACACTTTGATCCTGAAAAATGTATTGTGTGCAACCAGTGTGCCCGTATTTGTCCAACTGAATGTATTACGCTAACAGGTAAAGCCAATCCGGATCCAGAGAAAAAGGGCAAAGTTATCGATACGTACGATATTAATTTCGAGCTCTGTATTTTGTGCGATTTGTGTACAGAGGTGTGCCCGACTGAGGCTATTGTCATGACGAATAACTTTGAGCTTAGTGCTTACAGCCGTGACGACCTTTTCAAAAATTTGGCATGGTTAAATGAAAACAATGTGAATGTGCGCAAGGAAAACAATTCAGCGCTTCCGAAAGGCGGGGCTAAGTAGCATGTTGAGCAATATGGGGACTTTTTTGTCCAGCGGCGAGAACATTGCCTTTTTCATCTTTGCTTTAATGGCTATCGGCGGTGCGATCTTTATGCTAAGCTTCACAAAGGTTGTGCATATGGTCGTGGCAATTGCAATGACTTTTATTAGTATGGCTGGGTTATATGTCATACTGAATGCCGAGTTTGTCGCATTTGTGCAGGTGCTGATTTATGCAGGCGCCATTTCGATCCTGATGATATTCGGGATTATGATGACCAAGCATCAGGGTGAAGAGATCGAACCGAAACGACCTGTGTACAATACACTGCGCTTTATCGGGGCGGCAGGTTTGTTCGGGGTTCTGTTCTACGCCATCCAAAATACAATGATGCCCACAGGTGAATTCAAGGACGCAGCAGACAACACGATGGAAATCGGGAAGCTGCTGTTCAAACAGCACGTCATTCCGTTCGAAATTATGTCTGTGCTGCTGACGGTGTCTTTTATCGGTGCTATTGTTGTAGCCAAAAGGGAGGAGGATTAATCGTGAGTGGATTAGCGATACCTTACTTAACACTGGCGGCTATTTTGTTCTGTATAGGGCTTTATGGCGCTTTGTCCAAAAAGAATGCGTTGATCGTGCTGCTGTCGATTGAACTGATGCTCAATGCGGTCAATCTAAATCTGGTCGCGTTCTCCAAGCTCGGGATACACCCTAACTTAACGGGACAGATTTTTTCTTTGTTCAGTATATCTGTCGCGGCAGCAGAGGTTGCGGTTGGTATTGCGATTTTGATCACGTACTATCGCAACAGAGGCACAACGGATGTTAATGAAATGAATTCGTTAAAACGATAAGACGTTGTTAATGGGGTTCATAACGCTTTCGACGTAAGCTTGCTAAAGCAGGCTTGAAGTAATGCTTTCGATGTAGCTTGCTGTGCAAGCTTGAAGGAGGACTTGAATTCATGGTATCGGCCTACTCACAGTACGCCTGGCTTATCCCGTTGTTTCCGTTGCTTTCTTTTTTGATTATGACTGCTGTCGGTCGTCAATTGAAAGATGCAGGAGCCTATATCAGTATTGTTGCCATCTTCGCTTCCTTTGTGGTTTCCCTGATGATTTTTATTGAGCGTTTGGGTGGCAATATCGAAGACTATACATGGAACAAGCTGCAGTGGATTAAGCTCGGAACGGGTTCCCTCACAATGGGATTCGAAATCACAAATTTAAATGCGCTAATGCTGGTTATTGTGACTTTGGTTAGCTTGCTGGTGAACCTGTATTCCAAGGGATACATGCACGGGGACGAGCGAATCAATGTGTTTTTTGCTTACATTGCGCTGTTCACCTTCTCTATGCTGGGTCTGGTCATTTCGGAAAATCTGATCGAACTGTACATATTTTGGGAGCTTGTCGGGGTGTGTTCGTTCCTGCTGGTCGGTTTCTGGTACTTCAAACCCGAGGCGCGCGCTGCTGCGAAAAAAGCTTTTATCGTTACACGGATCGGTGATGTCGGACTGCTGATTGCAATATTGCTGTTATTCTGGGCAATGCCAAATCACGCAATGGATTTCACCTCGATTCATAATGCATTTACGACTGGCAAAATTTCCGGAGGCACAGCCACACTGATTGCGATTCTGATCTTTGTAGGCGCTGCCGGAAAATCGGGTCAATTTCCATTCCATACTTGGCTTCCTGATGCGATGGAAGGGCCAACACCAATCAGCGCCTTGATTCACGCGGCAACGATGGTTGCAGCCGGCGTATATTTGGTTGCCAGAACGTTTGACATTTTCCAGGCTTCGCCAACAGCGCTTCTGGTCGTGGCATGTGTCGGTGGCTTTACAGCTATTTTTGCTGCAACGATTGGTACAGCGCAAAATGATATTAAGCGTATTCTTGCTTATTCCACAGTCAGCCAGCTCGGGTATATGATGATGGCTCTTGGAATCGGAACGTCAGTGGCGTATACAGCCGGTATTTTTCATTTACTGACGCATGCCTTCTTTAAAGCCCTATTGTTTCTTGGTGCTGGTAGTGTCATCCATGCAGTCCATACACAGGACATTCATGAAATGGGTGGAGTCGGCAGTAAAATGAAGGTTACCGCATGGACGTTTGGGATCGGAACACTTGCCATTTCCGGTATTCCTCCTTTGTCTGGATTCTGGTCGAAGGATGCGATCTTGTCCGAGGCGTATTCACACAATATGCCGTTATTTTGGGTAGGGCTTATCGCAGCATTTTTCACGGCATTCTACATGTCAAGATTGTTTTTCCTCGTATTCATGGGCAAGCCGCGGCATCAAGTCAAGCTGCATGAGTCTCCTACGAGTATGACGCTGCCATTGATTGTTTTGGCAGTACTGGCCGTAGTTGCCGGATTTGTATTTACACCGTTCAGTCCATGGCTCGGCACCTGGCTAAGCGGACATGCAGAGGCGGAACATGCGAATATCGTCGTGATGGTGCTGTCCACGCTGGTCGGTTTATTGGGTATTGGACTTGGTTATTTGGTTTATATCAAGCGTTCGATTCCAAGCGATGCTATATCCAGCCGTGTACCATGGCTTGTTCGTTTACTGCAGCGTAAGTATTATATCGATGAAATCTACCATGCTGTATTCGTAGAACGGCTCAAAGGCCTTGGTAGTCTGCTCCACCTATTTGATGTGTATGTGGTTGATGGTATTGTTCGATTGGTAAGCTTCTCGGTGGTCGGTGTAGGAAGGGTAGGCTCGCGTCTACAAAACGGTCATGTACAAACCTACGGACTGGCAACACTGCTGGGTCTGCTTATTTTGATCCTGGCTATAGCCGGAAGGAGGTTCATCAATGCCGGATAGCTTGCACCTCTTATCGCTCATAGCTTTTTCACCACTGCTTGGTGTATTGATCCTGTTGTTTGTGCCAAAAAATCAAGGGCAATGGATCAAAGCCATAGCGATCATCACGACACTTATCCCACTGGGGTTGTCCGCGTGGTTGTATGCGGCATTTAATCAACAGGTGGCGGGTATGCAATTCAAAGAGGAATTAAGCTGGATTCAAATACCGCTCAATCATGAGGTATTAAACGGGATCACTTCATTTTTCTTTGAATTTAAGTATATGATGGCGGTTGATGGTCTTTCCTTACCGCTTGTCTTTTTGACGGCACTGGTTGCCTCGATGGCGGCACTTGCTTCGGTGTATATCAAAAAACGCTGGAAGTCGTATTATATTTTATTTTTGCTGCTGGAGACCGGAATGTTCGGTGTGTTTATGGCTCAGGATTTGTTCTTGTTCTTCGTGTTTTTTGAAATTACAATTATTCCGATGTTCTTTCTTATTGGGATATGGGGATACATGGACCGCGAAAGAGCGGCTAATAAATTTCTGATCTACAATGGAGTTGGCTCAGCGATCATGCTGATTGCTTTCCTGATTCTTGTCAGCACGGCGGGCTTTGGACAGATCTCGAATGAGACAGGGAATTCCTTATATTACAGCGGGGATATCAGCGTCATTACCAATCATTTATTTGAGACAGAAAACTCCTATGTCAATGCGGAGGACATCCAGAACCCATTCTATATGGGCGCGGGCATGAAATGGACCTTGTTCATTATGCTGTTGGTTGCGTTCGGCATTAAGCTGCCGATTTTCCCTTTTCATACCTGGATGCTCAAGGTACATACGGAGGCACCGCCATCGATTGTCATGATCCACTCCGGTATTTTGCTGAAGATGGGGGCGTTTGGTTTAATCCGTTTCGGGATTCTGCTCTTTCCAGAGCAGGCGACGGCATGGGCGACAGTGTTGACTGTGCTCGGCGTCGTTAACATTTTGTATGGGGCTATTCTGGCTTTTGTACAAAAGGATTTCAAGCTGGTGCTGGCCTACTCGAGTATAAGCCATATGGGTATTGTGCTGCTCGGTATCGCTGCGTTTAATACGATTGGGATGGAAGGCGCAGTGTTTCAACTGGTGTCCCATGGCTTGATCTCGGCGCTAATGTTTCTGCTCGTGGGTGCTATCTATGAACGAACAAAAACAACGATGCTGGATGAGCTTGGCGGCTTGGCAAGAACGGTGCCTTTTATATCGGGGATTCTGTTAGTATCCGGTATGGCTTCACTCGGTCTGCCTGGATTATCTGGTTTTATAAGTGAATTTCTTGTGTTTGTTGGTTTATTTCAAACTGCGAAGATTCTTACCGTGGTTGGAACGCTGGGTGTTATTTTTACGGCTGTTTACATATTACGAGGGGTACTGGGTATTACCTACGGCCCAACCAAGGTGCTGCCAGAAGGCATTCGCGATGCGCGTTTAGTGGAGGCAATTCCTATGATCACGCTGGTTGCTTTTATCGTCGTATTGGGTATTTATCCAGCCGTGCTCAGTGAGCCTCTGCATCAAACCGTTAATGGCTTCGATCAATTTATCCATACAATAGCAAAGACAGGGGGCTAGACCGGTGGAACAACTACATCTCCAATGGAGCGATCTTGGATATATGACACCGGAGTTGACTCTGGTTATTGCTGCGGTGGTATTATCGTTGCTGGATCTGGTGCTGCCTAAGCGAATTAATAGAACCATGCTCGGCTGGTTATCCTTGGCGAGTATTCTCATTTCTATAGGCTTTGTCATTAGCTTCCTTCAGCCTGCGGAAACGAAGCAGCTGCTTGGTCTCAGCTATAGAATCGATGATTTTGCCAATATCATCAAGCTGATCCTGCTTACAGGAGCGGGCTTTGTTACCTTTATGAGTATCGGCCTGATCAAAGAACGCGAAATCCCGCATATCGGCGAGTTTTTCTATTTGCTGCTTCCTGCAACATTAGGTGGTATGATCATGGCCTCCTCCGGGGATCTGATTACCCTATTTGTAGGCCTTGAGCTGCTAAGCATTACGTCTTACATCTTGGTCGCGATGCGCAAAAAAGATCTACGGGCCAATGAAGGTGCCTTTAAATATATGGTCCTTGGCGGAATTTCCTCGGCTATTATTTTATACGGAATGTCGTTTTTATACGGGATGTCCGGATCGACCAATATTGTCGAAATTGGCAGTGCAATCGGTCAAAATGCGGCAGAACTGCTGCCATTGATCTATGTTTCATTTTTCCTGCTGCTGGCAGGCTTTGGATTCAAAATCGCCGCGGCACCCTTTCATATGTGGGCTCCTGACGTGTATCAAGGGGCAGCTACGCCAGTTACGGCTTTTCTGGCTGTCGTGTCGAAGGCTGCTGCTTTTGCCGTCACATTCCGCATCATGTATGTTGTTTTTGCTGTAGGGCCTTTGAGTCAACTGCCGATTCATGATGATGTGCTGCTATCATTGATGGTGGTTGCTGCGCTGGCGATGGTCATGGGTAATTTTACAGCGCTTCGTCAAACCCATATGAAGCGACTGCTGGCGTATTCCGGTGTTGCCAATTCAGGCTACTTGCTGGTGCCGCTGGCAATCTACTTTTCCCAGGTCCATTTCGCCAACTTCTCGGAGTTCACCTTCTACTTGATTGCCTATCTCTTTATGAACATCGGAATCTTTGCTGTTGTGATGATTATCGAGCATTCTACAGGTGATGAGACTACGAGCGGTCTTGCTGGTTTGTACTATCGGGCACCAGCAACTGCAGTGGGCACTGTGTTTCTCGTACTCAGTTTGGCGGGATTGCCGATATCGGGTGGGTTCTTCGGAAAGCTGTACATTTTACTTGGCACCTTGCAAACCCACAATTATTGGCTTGCTGCAGTGCTGATCGGGACGAGTGTCGTCTCCTATTACTATTACTTCGGATTGATCCGTCAAATGTTCATGCGCAGTGATATGGAGTCGCGTGAGGTGTTCATTACATGGCCGCTTGGTATTACCCTGTGGTTGTGCGTTGCAGCCAGCGTTGTCATGGGGATTGTGCCTCAATGGGTGCTGGGCTGGATCGAACGAATATTTTCGTTAACACAGGATTTGCTGTTTATCGGTTGATTCTGTCTCTCTAGGATTACAGGCCTGGTAGCTGCGCAGTTTGCGCACCTGCCGGGTTATTTTCATTGCTTGCAAAGGAACCCTTCCTCTGTTCGCATCATGGCTGCTTCTGGTGTTTCATCCCCATCAATCAGAGAAAATCATCGCTACTTGGAAAGAGCTTAAAAGGCCATAAAGATAATTCAAGTCCACCTGTTTGCTGAATGAGTCTCTTGGGTAATTACCAGCATGTAATGTTCATAAAACCTCCACTATTTACTATCCCTTTTTCTTCAATCAAGGCAGGTAATTCATATCTCACTATCGAATACAAGAAGGCTACACCATAATGAAGGAAAAGGAATCAAGGATATGCTTCTAAAACAAGTCATCGCGAAGCTGCTACATTGTATGATTGGAGTTGCTCTGTTCGCCCTATTCTCAGGTATTGTTCATGGAGAAGAGCAAGCTGTTACCGTTGCTGCTAGCGGAGATGATCCTTTAGCGGGGAAGCAATCCTATTTAAAACAAATCCACGCTGAGGAAGCCTGGGACACGGTTAAGGAAAATACTAACCTTACCATCGCTATTGTCGATACAGGTGTGGATTTAAACCATCCTGATCTCGTAGCTAACCTTGTTCCCGGAGTAAATCTGATTAATAGCAAACGAACACCGCAGGATGATAATGGTCATGGCACGAATGTTGCAGGGGTAGTTGCTGCCGCAGGAAATAATGATACGGGAATTACAGGTATTTTGTGGAAAGCCCGAATCATGCCGATTAAAGCGTTGGAGTCTGATGGTTCTGGCGGCGAGGCTAAGCTTGCTGAAGGGATTCGTTACGCAGTTGATCATGGCGCCAAGATTGTCGTGTTATCTCTCGGATTAAATAAGTATTCGACCCTTATGAGCGAGACTGTAAAATATGCAGAGGAACATGATGTGCTGCTGGTAGCGGCAACGGGGAATGAAGGTAACAGTGTCAAGTATCCTGCTGCCTATGCTACCGTATTGGCGGTTGGAGGGATGACAGCAGACCGTGCAGCGGATGTCCGTTCCAACAAAGGAATGGAGATTGATCTGGTGGCTCCCTGGGATGTGTTTACGACAGCTCTTGGGGGTTCGTATGAATATAAGGACGGTACCTCCATGGCTGCGCCCCAGGCAGCAGCTGTTGCAGCTCTGGCTTGGAGCCGGCACCCTGAGCTGCAAGCCTACCAAATTCGACAGCTGCTCAGACAGACGGCAGATAATCTGGGATCACCCGGCTGGAACGCGTCCACAGGTTATGGCTTGCTGCGTGCAGATCGTGCTGTCAATGAAGCGCCGCTGCAGGATATGTATGAGCCCAATAACCGCAAGGATCAGGCTAAGTCGATATCCATAAGCAAGATGCTGACGGCTTCCTTCGCCGACGGGTCCGATCCGGATTGGTTTTACTTCGATGCTCCGTATGATGGAACTGTTCAACTGACGTTTGATTTAGCTGCCGACCAGCAGGTTGCTGTGCAGCATACAGATGTCACTGGCGCTTTTACCAGTGTGACGGCGGTTCCAGGCACTCCTGTCAATTTGAAAGTAAACAAGGGTCGCAGCTATGTGCTGCTGCAGCTTGCTAATCGCAACTGGAAGCAGGAGGTTCCTTACAAGCTTACGACTGATTTTCAAATTTATCGTGATCAATTCGAAGATAATGACCGACAGTTCAAAGCTTACGTACTGCCTTCCAAAAGTCAGAGCCTTACTGGCACCTTTCATCAAAATGAGGACCAGGACTGGTTTGAATTTCCTGTCGAGCAATCCGGTAGCTTGAGTATTGAGGTCAGCACAGATACGGCAAGAATGGATCTGGTGCTGTTCGTGCAAAAGCAAGGTGAAAAAGCCTATACGGTGGACGAGAACGAGGATGGTGGCTCGGAATCCTTGGTACTCCCTCAAGTGTTTCCGGGAAATTATTTTATCCGGGTTACGAACGTGAAGGACTACGCATTTCCTATTGCCGGCGAGTACACATTGAAAATTAACTATAATGTCAAGCAGATGGATCCGAATGAGCCGAACGATCGATCTTATCAGGCAACAACGATTTCCTTAGGAACAGCTTATTATGGTTTAATTGATAAAGTGGATGATCTGGACTGGTTCCAGTTCAAACTGGATGAGGAGAGCATGACCCAGATCGAGCTCACGGATATACCGGATGGTTCTACGATGTTTTTATCCCTATTTGATGGAGCCTTGAAGCCTGTGTATAATACGGGTGGAGTTACTGAAATCAGTGCCGCACAGCGATTGACAGCGGGAACGTATTATGTGAAGCTGAGTGCGAATCAACCGTTTGACCGCAGTCTGTATCAATTCATGGTGAATGCGAAGCCGCTAACTGGTGGGTTCTCAGACATTCGCGGACATTGGGCTCAGGATGCGATTCTTTCAATGAGCGCCAAACAGATCGTCAATGGTTATGATAATTACACCTTTCGACCGGACCAAACGATCACACGTGCTGAAGCGACCGCGATATTGGGGCGTGCCTTTCAGCTAACGCAGTCCAAAACTATTGCTTATACGGATCTTACACCTAAACACTGGGCATATGACTGGATCGCTCGTGCTGCAGGAAGAGGCATTATAGACGGCTATCCAGATCGCTCATTTGCTCCAGATCAACCGATTAGCCGAATGGAAATGACCTCTATGATGGCCAGAAGCATGAATATAACAGGAAACCAACGAGGAGCAGTGCCTTTTACCGACGTGGACGACCAGTATTGGGGCGTCGGCATATTGCGGCAAATGAAGGCCGGAGGCTGGATTGGCGGCTATGCTAATGGTTCCTTCCGTCCGGATCAACAAGCGACACGAGCTGAGTTCATCACCATGCTGACACAAATACTGCGGTAATCGCGCATGAACGGTTCAAGATTGTAATAAAGGAGTACTCGCATGGATTATGTGGAACAAATGAATTCCTCACTTGGTATGAATGGCTTACTGAATATCTTTATTGCTTTGTTCTGCATAGGGTTCTCCTGGTGGGCGCTGCAGGAGCTGCAGCTGGAACGAATATTGAAAAGACCCAGAGGCACGCAGGCCAAGCTGTTGCAAATTTTGCTGTCTATCGCTTTGGGCTATCAGGTTGCCAAATTTATTATCGATTATTTCCATTGGTCCACCTGGCTTCCGGGGATGTTTTGAGTCGAATTCCGCATAAACAAGGTGGATTTTGTCAACAATGGTTAGTATAGCGACCTTAAATTTTTAGTTGGTTTCGAATCCTATCTTACAGATCAGTCAGATAAATCAAATTTACACGCTGCAGGTTCAATGCTAAACTAGACAAAGCTTGCATAGAAAACAGCGCAGAGGGGGACCATGATGAACAGAATTATTGTCCGCGGCGGCCGACGATTATCAGGCAGAGTCAAAATACATGGGGCTAAAAATGCCGTCCTGCCGATTATCGCAGCCTCAATTCTGGGTATAGAGGGAGATAGCGTTATCCATGATGCACCTCCTCTAGATGACGTTCTTGTGATTAACAGCGTCCTGGAAAGCATCGGAATTGAAGTCGAATATCATAACGAAACGATACGTGTTAATGCGCAAAATATTCGTACTTGTGAAGCATCCTATGAATTGGTACGTAAAATGAGAGCTTCATTTTTGGTCATGGGTCCTTTATTAACCCGTATGGGACAGGCGAGAATTTCTCTGCCTGGCGGCTGCGCGATTGGCACACGTCCGATTGATCAGCATTTGAAAGGCTTTGAAGCGATGGGGGCGGAAATTGAGCTCGGTCAAGGTTATATCGAAGCCAGGGTACAGGGAAGACTGAAGGGTGCCAAAATTTATCTGGATGTAGCGAGCGTAGGGGCTACCGAAAATATTATGATGGCAGCAACCTTGGCTGAAGGAACGACAACGATTGAAAATGCAGCCAAGGAGCCGGAAATCGTCGATTTGGCTAATTATTTAAATGCGATGGGTGCAACGATACGCGGTGCAGGTACCGGACTGATCCGGATTGATGGCGTGGAGAAGCTTAGAGGCGCTGTACATACGGTAATTCCAGACCGGATCGAAGCCGGTACATATATGGTCGCTGCGGCGATTACACGAAGTGATTTGTTTATTGAAGGAGCTATTGCCGATCATTTACGTCCGATCATCTCGAAGCTGCAAGAAATGGGAGTTCAGATCGAGGAGGACGAGAATGGATTACGTGTCTTTACCGATAAGCCGCTCCGAGCCGTAGATGTGAAAACATTACCGTATCCTGGATTTCCTACCGATATGCAGTCCCAGATGATGGCTCTGCTGCTAACGGCTGATGGTACGGCCATTGTGACAGAAACCGTGTTTGAAAATCGTTTCATGCATGTCGAGCAGTTGGTCAACATGAACGCTCAAATCAAGGTTGATGGACGAACCGCGGTGATTAGCGGAGGCAGTAGACTGCAGGGAGCCAAGGTTTGCGCGACCGACCTGCGTGCCGGAGCTGCTCTAATTCTCGCTGCGCTTGCCGCAGACGGTGAAACGGAAGTTACCGGAGTCCATCATATTGACCGGGGTTACGTAGATATCGCCTACAAGCTGCAGCAGCTGGGAGCCGATATTCAGTGCTTATCCCATAAAGTAGTTCCTGTAGAGGAAGAAGAAGAGATGCAGATCTTCTCAGTGAGCCCGATTTTGGCTTAATTGCTAAAGGCATTTACGATAAAAAGACTCTCTCCTGTTTGTGGAGAGGGTCTTCTCTTTGTGTGAGGCTGTTCTATTCTATCTTTTTGATTCATACAATGAGGTGACTAAGCATAGTTTTCAGGCTGAGTGATCTTGGAGTTGACAAAAGAAAAGATGGAGGGACAAGCCTTGGACCCAAAGAAAGCAATCCGCCTAGCGCTCCTGTGTTTGTCCAGCTTTGTTGCAGTAGTCGTAGCAGCGCCTTCTATTATCTGGAAAAATAGCGCGCCCGTGTCGCTGTCACCCGTAATATCAGCTAATCCGACTGCCGAGAAGGACTCTTCCTTACCATCCGTCTACCGACAGGGAACGCCGTCACTGTTTATTCCAGTATATCTCACAAAGGAGAAAAAGGTAGAGTCACTGCCGCTAGAGACATACGTACGAGGGGTATTGGCCGCGGAAATGCCCATAGAATTCGAGCTGGAGGCGTTAAAAGCGCAAGCAATGGCTGCTCGTACCTATATTATTCGCAAGCAGCTTGAGCAGGACATGGGTAATATACAGCCTGGGGAAGCTCTAGTAACCGATACGATCAATCATCAGGTTTATGTGAGTGATCTTGAGCTTAAAGCGCGCTGGGGGTCATGGTATGAAGGCAATTCGGACAAGCTGGATCAGGCCATACGGGAAACAGAAGGAATTGTTTTAACCTATGATGGGAAGCCGATCGAAGCCAATTTTTTCTCTACCAGCAACGGGTATACGGAAAATTCGGAAGATTACTGGAATACATATATTCCTTATTTGCGCAGTGTGCCAAGTCCGTGGGACCGCACGCTTTCACCACGTTTCAAGGAGACCATTGAGCTGTCAGCTGCTGCTTTAAGAAATAAGCTTGGCATTAGCAGCACCCTCTCTGTTTCTGCGGGTAGTGGCAGCGGCTTGCAGATTATAGAGCTGTCTCAAGGACATCGCATCAAAAAGCTGAGGATTGCAGGTAAGGCGTTCAGCGGGCGTGAAGTACGCGAAAAGCTTGGGCTGAATTCATCCCAATTTCAGTGGAGCTGGCAAGGAGACCGCTTGCAGATCACGACTTATGGTTACGGCCATGGAGTGGGTATGAGTCAATGGGGGGCACAGGGAATGGCCCTTGAAGGACGTAAGGCCGAGGAGATCGTCAAATACTTTTATACTGGAATTGAAATGGGCGAAGCTGCAAACTTCTCAAAAGGAAATAATTTGCAAAAAAAATAGTAGTCTCGCGTATAAAACTCGCAACCGTGGCAACAATGGTTAGCGAGGTGATAGTCTATGAGTGATCAAAAAAGAGATTTACAGACCAAGCAAGAAGCTCCTAAATCAAACACGGGAGCGCAAGGCAATGCAGCATTTTCGTGGAAAAGATTGTTGTCCAAAAAATGGGTATTTCCAGCAACCTACATGGCAGCGGCGGCAATTATCTTAACGTTAATGTGGGTTTATCAAGACGCCGGCAAATCGGTTCTCAAGGGCGAATTCGGGGTCGGGCAGGATATAGCCAAATCGACAGTAACCGAAAACGTCATGAAGCCTGAAACGCTGCCAGTCAACGTAGCCACAGAAACGATGCAGAGGCCTTTTAAAGAAGCGGGCGAGCTGGAAGTAACACTTCCCTTCTTTGACAGTAAAGCTTCTAGCGAAGTGCGCCAGGCTGCTATGGTTGAGTACGGGGATACTTTCACCCCACACATGGGTATCGATTATGCCCAACCCGACAATCAGCCCTTTGATGTAGTCGCAGCTATGAGCGGCAAGGTAACGGCAGTAGAGAAAAATCCAATCGTCGGCAACCTGGTGGAAATCACGCATAGCAATGGCCTTGTGACCGTATACCAAAGCTTGAGCGAGTTGAAAGTTGCCAAGGATGCTGACGTCAAAAAAGGCGATGTCATCGCCAAGGCAGGACGCAATGAATTGGAAAAAGATCAGGGTGTGCACCTTCACTTTGAAGTTCGTCAGGGCCAGGGTGGTCCTGCTGTTAATCCCGATCCGTTCTTTAGCGAGCATTAATCCCAGATAAATGAGTGTTTCTTGGAGCGCAATTGCGCTCTTTTTTTATTTTTAGCGCTTTTTTTGAAAATAATGGTCATATAAAGCTTGTCACGCTTGGAAACAGAGAATATAAGCTAGCTCCCCTCATATAATGTACCAAACTGACTCGAGTAGGGAGGCGAGGGGAGTGCACGATTACATCAAAGAGCGAACCATTAAAATCGGACGTTGCCTAGTGGAAACGAAGCACACGGTTCGCACCATTGCAAAGGAATTTGGCGTTTCAAAAAGCACGGTGCACAAAGACCTGACGGAGCGTTTACCAGAGATTAATCCCGATCTGGCTAATCAGGTAAAACACATTCTGGAGTATCACAAATCGATTCGTCACCTGCGGGGAGGAGAAGCCACCAAGATCAAATATCGCAAAACCCGCAATCCGAAATCGCATGACAAGCTTGTAACAGCCAAATAAACAGGGAACCGCAAGTCATGAAAAACCTCCCGAAAACACGTCTAATAAAAGAAGCAGGTTTTGTCGATAAAAATGATATAAAAAAAGAGGAATTTGCAATTTAATAGCGAAATTAGTTGAGATAACGGTTATAATAGGAATACCGCTTCTTTTCGAGGATGGACGGTTTTGTTTAGGGAGGAACTTTTCAATGTTAAGCAAGGATATTGGCATCGATCTAGGGACAGCGAACGTCCTTATTCATGTGAAGGGACGCGGAGTTGTGCTGGATGAGCCGTCTGTCGTCGCTATAGAAAGCGATACGAAGCGGGTGCTGGCTGTCGGTGAAGAAGCATTTCGCATGGTGGGACGTACACCAGGGAATATTATCGCCATTCGCCCGCTTAGGGACGGTGTTATTGCCGATTTTGAAATTACAGAAACGATGTTGAAGCATTTTATTAATAAAGTAGGGGGCAAAAAATGGTTCAGTCATCCCAGAATCCTTATTTGTGCCCCTACCAATATTACGTCTGTCGAGCAAAAGGCCATTCGTGAGGCTGCAGAACGAAGTGGAGCTCGCGAGGTGTTTTTGGAAGAGGAGCCTAAGGCAGCAGCTATTGGTGCGGGCATGGACATATTTCAACCCAGCGGCAACATGGTTGTAGATATTGGCGGTGGAACTACAGATGTAGCGGTATTATCGATGGGAGACATTGTTACCTCTTCTTCCGTGAAGGTAGCAGGCGACATGTTTGACTCAACGATTATGAAGTATGTAAAGACCAAGTATAAGCTCCTCATTGGGGAACGCACTTCAGAGGATATTAAAATCAGAATTGGAACGGTATATCCAAGCGGCCGACGTGAATCGATGGACATTCGCGGCAGAGATATGGTCAGTGGCTTGCCGGTAACTATTTCTATTAACTCGGAAGAGATTTACGAGGCGCTGTGGGATCCGGTTTCTTCGATTGTTGCATCGGCAAAAAGCGTGTTGGAGCGAACGCCTCCTGAGCTGTCGGCTGATATTATTGATCGTGGTGTGATTCTGACTGGCGGTGGAGCACTGCTGCATGGTATTGATCAATTACTGGCGGACGAGCTTAAGGTTCCTGTGCTGATAGCCGAGGATCCTATGCATTGCGTCGTCAAAGGTACGGGCATTATGCTGGACAACCTGGATAAAGTAGTCAAGCGCAAATTTTGATCGGAATTGCCATCACACCAAATCGCCAGCCTATAAGGGGGAGCCTCGATGTTAAGAGGACTATACACTGCTGCATCTGCCATGATCTCACAGCAGCGGAAGCATGATATTGTGACTAATAATATTGCGAACATCAATACACCAGGCTTTAAGCAAGGGTACGGAATAAATCGTTCATTTCCCGAGATGTTGATTTCGCGTATTAATAATGGCTTGGGTGAGCCCGGTGCTGTACCTGTTGGTCGTCTGAATACAGGCGTTATGGCAGAGGAGAATATCGCCTTGCACACACAGGGTGATATGCAGGAGACGAATAACCCATTCGACTTTGCGTTGGTTTCGAATATTCAATTGCCAGGAGCGACGTTCGATGCGTCAGGTAAATATGTGGATGCGAACGGACAGCGGACGATTCAGCCGCAAGCTTTCTTTACCATCCTTAACGATAACGGTGAGCAGCGCTTTTCACTGAATGGAAAGCTCTCTGTAGATGGGACAGGCCAACTCATCACCCCGGATGGTTATCGGGTATTGGGAGGAGATGGGCAGCCAATCCTGCTGCTGGATCCTGCAACACAAACGCCTGTAACCAATTTTCGTATTACGAAGCTTGGACAGTTCACGAATTCGGATGGTTTGTTCCTGCAAAACGCAAACAATCAGCCATTGAATTTGCTTATCAGTCGTGTCGAGGATCCGAATCAACTGGTGCGTGAAGGAAATGGCTTATACCGACTGAATGCGGGCAGTGAAGGCTTGGCCAGAGCCATTAATCCGGAAGATCAGGTAGAAGTTCGTCAAGGGTTTGTTGAGCGTTCCAATGTGGATGCAAGTCAATCGATGGTGGATATGATGGCGGCATCACGCGCCTATGAAGCGAATCAGAAGATCATTCAATTTTATGATCGAAGTATGGACAAGGCAGTGAATGATGTAGGTCGTGTATAATTGTCCTTGTATGAGGATGTTATTTAATTCAGCTATTGATCACGAGGCTGCATAGAGAGCATGTTCGGTATCGAATCCTGCAATCAGGTTCGAAGCGCGGTGCCGATAGGAGGAAACCAAATGAATAACTCCATGATTAATTCATCCGTGTCCATGCATGGACTTCAGCAAAAGCTGGACATGCTGGCTAATAATATCGCTAATGTTAATACGACCGGCTATAAACGTAAAGAAGCCTCCTTCCAGGATGTTCTTACCAGCCTTAAACAGCAGCCAAAGGGCTTCGAAAAAGAAGGCAGACTTTCCCCCTTAGGATATAACCAAGGCTGGGGCTCGCGGCTCGTTCAAGCTCAATTGACGATGCTGCAAGGTTCACTGAAAGCTACGGAAAACCCATTGGACACGGCTATTGAAGGCAATGGTATGTATGAGATTAATACTTTTGTAAGAGATGCCAACAACACTCTGATTCCGCAGACAGCATGGACTCGTGACGGCTCGTTTGAGCTTACACCCTCTGGGACGGACCCTAATACATTGTTATTAACGACCAAGGATGGACACTATGTGATGGGCGCCGATGATCAACCGGTTCAGGTTCCGAGCAATCATCGTGTGAATATTCAACCGGATGGCAGGATCATGGCGTACGATGATGCTGATAAAACAGCGCCACCTATTGAAATGGCTCAAATTAAGCTTGTGCGTGTGATACGTCCACAGTTGCTTCAGCAATTAGGAGATAATTTGTTTACTTTGCCAACGGGTCTGGCCAACCAGCAGGATGTGCTTCAAACTGTTGATGCTGCCAATAATGCAGTGGATCCTATTACAATCAAACAAGGCTTTTTGGAACAATCCAATGTAGTTTTGGCTGAAGAAATGACAGACTTGATTCAAGTTCAACGCGCGTTCCAATTAAATTCCCGAGCCGTTACTTCTTCGGATACGATGATGGGCATTGCGAATAACTTGCGCAACGGCTAGCAGGAACCCTTGAAGTGAGGTTGGTAAATATGACGGAAGCAAATGATGAAAAGGCTCCAGCACCAGCGCCGGCCCCCAAAAAGAAAGCGAAAGTGCGTAAGAAACGAAGGCGCTGGGTTGTTCTTGCTTTGCAATGGATTGGCATTCCTTTATTGTGTATAGTTGCTCTCGGCATTGGTTTAGTCATCGGTTACGTATATATAGGCAAACAACCGATGGAAGATGTTTATGAGATTGAAACTTGGCGCCATCTGTACGATCTGGTATTTGCCGAGACGTGAATAGTCTGACTGCTGACTCCCTGACCGGGAGTTTTATTTTTGTTTCAACAACGGTATAATAAACAGAAAGGATCAACGTCTTGTGGGGGGAGGCATCATTTAAGTGCGGAATTTACCGAACCTGTTAACACTATGCCGTTTTTTATTAATCCCTCTGTACATACTGGTTTTTGAAGCGGGTTATGTGCGCACAGCTTTTCTCGTACTGCTGGTCGCAGGCTTGACGGATGTGTTGGATGGCTACATAGCACGCAGTCGCAACCTGGTCACCCCACTGGGCAGCATGTTGGATCCGCTCGCGGATAAATCGATGATGATTACCGTACTATTATCACTGGTATGCTCTGGAATGATCTCCGTACAAGCAGCTATCGCTATGTTTGTACGAGAAGCGGGAATGATTATCGGTTCGGCCATTTTTCATTTTCGTGGCAAGCAGACCGTTCCGGCCAATGCTATGGGCAAATTAACAACGGTTTTATACTATGTAGCTATTATGCTTCTTATTTTTGAGTTGCCTTTGGCAGAGCTTTATTTGTGGCTAGTCATCGCAGTATCCTTTTTGACCTCCATCATTTATATTTTCCAGTTTTACAAACTTAATAATAAACCGGAATATGAACGTAAATGATGATGTGATTTTTTAAAAAGAGCTTATGTAAGAGTAAGCATAATTTGAATGCATGCAAACCGATACATAAGCTCCCTTATATCAACCTTCAATACTGCAGATCATGAAGGAATGCTGTTAGTGTAAGTTAAATCGATATTTTTTATACCACCTTGGAGAGGAGCAATGAAACTGTGTTAGATGCCGTACAAATTCAAGCGATCATACCCCATCGATATCCTTTTTTGCTAGTAGACCGAATTTTAGAGGTGGAAGCAGGCGTCAGTGCCAAGGGGATCAAAAATGTAACGATCAATGAACCGTTTTTTGCAGGCCACTTTCCATCATATCCGGTAATGCCCGGCGTGTTGATCGTTGAGGCCCTTGCTCAGGTTGGAACAGTTGCCATGCTGTCTTTGGAAGCCAATAAAGGAAAGCTTGGTTTTTTTGCGGGAATTGATGAATTTCGCTTTCGCGGACAGGTCGTACCTGGAGATACTTTGACGCTTGAGGTTACCATTACACGATTAAAAGGCTCTATCGGCAAAGGCAAGGCTGTTGCCATGGTAGGGGATAAGATCGTAGCTGAAGGTGGATTAATGTTTGCGTTATCAGACGCAGCCAAAGAATAGGAGATGAATTTATGACGGTACATAATCGAGTTCAAGAATTATATGAGCAATGGATAACAGATCCGGCAATTGATGAGAGTACAAAGGCAGAGCTTAACCATATTAAAGAGCAGCCTAAGGAAATCGAGGACCGCTTCTATCGTGATCTTGAATTCGGTACGGGGGGGCTGCGTGGTGTTATTGGGGCAGGAACCAACCGGATAAATCGTTATACCGTAGGTCGGGCCACACAAGGACTGGCAGATTTCGTCAACGCTTTGGGAGCAGAGAATCCGTCCGTGGTCATCGCTTACGACTCCCGCAATCAATCTCCTGAATTCGCACTGGAAGCTGCCAAAGTATTGGCTGGTAACGGCATTAAAGCGTATGTATTCGAATCGCTGCGGTCAACTCCTGAGCTCTCCTTCTCTGTACGGGCTCTGCAGGCTTCTGCTGGTATTGTGATCACAGCTAGCCATAATCCACCTGAATACAATGGATACAAGGTGTACGGCTCTGATGGAGGACAGCTCGTTCCCGATCAGGCGGAGCAGGTTATTGCCGCTATCCAGCAGGTACAATCCTTTGCAGATGTGAAACGTGAGAAACGGACGACTGCAGAAGCCAAAGGTCTATTGGAGTGGATTGGTCAAGATATCGATGAGCAATATATCAAAGCTGTGACTTCCGTGAGCCTGAATTCGGATATCGTGAAACGGACTACCAATCAATTTAAAATCGTATTTACACCGCTGCATGGTGCCGGTAATCTGGCTGTAAGGGCTGCTTTAAAAACGATAGGTTTCAGTCAAGTGGTGGTTGTAGCGGAGCAGGAGCTTCCTGATGCCAAATTTTCCACAGTCAAATCTCCAAATCCAGAGGAAAAAGAAGCTTTCACTCTCGCTATTCGCAAGGCCAAGGAAATAGATGCGGATATTATTATCGGTACAGACCCCGACTGTGATCGGATGGGTGCGGTTGTCAAAGATGAGAAGGGTCAATATTTTGTCCTAACGGGCAATCAATCCGGAGCCATTATGGTTGATTACCTACTTAGCAGCCTGAAAAAGCGGGGTCAGCTACCCGACAATGGTGTTGTTATCAAGACGATTGTGACGAGCGAAATGGGCGCGGCAGTAGCTAAGTATTACGGTGTGGAGACCATTAACACGTTAACTGGATTTAAATATATTGGTGAAAAGATGTCGCAATTCCAAGCGTCCGGCGATTCCACCTTTTTGTTTGGGTATGAAGAAAGCTATGGTTATCTCGCTGGTGATTATGCCAGAGACAAGGATGCAGTCATTGCCTCCATGCTGATCTGCGAAGCAGCTGCCTACTACAAAAGCAAGGGCAAAACGTTATATGACGTTCTTCAGGAGCTGTATGTTCGACATGGCTATTTCCTTGAGAAGCTCGAGTCCCGTACCTTGAAGGGTAAAGATGGCGTTGAGCAAATTCAAGGTATTATGAACAATTGGCGCGATCAACCGCCTACCGAAGTGAATGGGCAAACCGTTACTAAAATCGAGGACTTTTCTCAAGGGCTGTATGGGCTGCCGGTTGAAAATGTGCTCAAATATACATTGGCCGACGATTCGTGGTTTTGCTTGCGGCCATCAGGAACAGAACCGAAAATAAAAGTGTATTTTGCTGTTCGCGGTACAAGCGCAGAAGCTGCCGCTAAAGCCATCCAGGGATTAGTTAGCTCCGTGATGAGCAGAGTTGACCAATAATACGGCAGGAGTGAATGTATTGATCGGGCGTTACTTACAATGGAATAAGAAAAGCATGAAGTGGTTATGGTGGCTGGTTATCCTTGGGATGCTGGCCTCCATTCCTGTTGCTTTTGAAAGGTCGCAAACAGAAGAAGGCTCGGGCCGTAAAGTTGAGTTTGTTTTTGATTATCGTGATTTGCTGGAGATTGGGGATCTGCAAACAGACCCGCGGCAATTCGTAAACACACAGCTGAAGGAATTGAAAAAAAACGGTGTGCATTCAATGGCACTTTATGAAGCAACATTGAACGAATTGCGATTGAGCCGTCGTATCGAAATTTTCTCGTCACACGAAGCGACTGCGCTTACGCAAAGTCCGATATCGCCTAACGAGAATTTTACCTATATTTTATTTGCTGAAAAAGAATCGCAGGACAAACTCGAGTCTTTGATTACCAAAGCATTTGGCAGTCTGAATGCCAAAGTTCGTCCGTGGACCTTTAAGAATCAAAATGGTCTCATTATCGAGATGAGTCGGGATGAAGCTGGATTGGTCACGATGGACCCGGATCCGATTGCACTGCAATCACTTAAGGACCAAGGCTTCCATATCGTTGTTCGGATGTCCAATCGCCGACCTTTCAATGCGGAGCAGATGGAAGTGCTGCTAGCTAATTTGCAAAAGTACGGAGTAACACGCTTCATTGTTGATGGAGAGACCGTGCCTGGTTACGTGAGTGACACTAATCTCGCAAATCTGGACACGATGGCTGAGCTCATGAAAAAATATCATATTGGGCTGGCTAACATCGAGCTGCAAAAAACGCAGCAAAAGGGCTTCAATCGCTTGTCGAAAATGATTCAATATGATGTCGTCCGTCTTCACTCCTTTACCGAACGAGACGGCGAGAAACTGACGGAAAACCTGACAGAAGCTGAATTAGAGGACAGAATTCAAGTGGTATCTGACAGGTTCGTTCTTGCGGTTAAGGATCGTAATATCCGGATGGTTTTTCTGAATGCACGTGCTGTTAAGAACCTGGATAAGGGCAAAATCCTGAACCCTCTTGATTCCATATATGAAAGCTTAACGGGTAAGGACGGAGCAATCAAGCGTATAGAAGCAGCTGGTTATGTAATGGGACCTGCAGGGAAATTTGTTTTGGTGCATTCCAATTGGCAATCAGGAGCCAAGCTGCTGCTTTGGATTGGTGCTGTGGCTTTAATAGCGCTGACGATTTCTTATTTTGTTTCCGAGCTTACGCTGCTCGTATTTTTGCTTGGAATGGTGGGCTCGGCTGGATTATTCGTACTCTCCTCCAGTTTGTTTGCCCAGGGACTCGCTTTAGGAGCGGGAACATGTGCACCGATCCTGGCCATGATTATGGCTGTAAAATCTGTTCGCAGCAAATATCAGTCACAAATGGGATCGAGGTTAGGATATGCGATTTGGCTGCTATTGAAAACCGCGGCAATATCCGTCATTGGGATCTTTTTTATAGTGGGTCTGCTGAACCAGATTACGTATTCACTTGTGCTTGAGCAATTCCGGGGTGTTAGCCTGTTGCATTCACTTCCTATTGTAGCGATTGCTTTCTACTGGCTGCTATTCAACGATAGTCTTTCTCACAAGGATAAGCTGAATAAGGCTAAAAAGCTGCTTGCTTCTTATATCAGCGTACTATGGATTATAGGGGCCGCGGCCATTGCGGCTGTAGGATTTTATTATTTATCACGTACGGGTAATGAGGGACAGGCTTCAGCTTTTGAAAAGCTGTTTCGTTCCTTCCTTGAAAATACATTGGGCATTCGTCCGCGTTTAAAGGAATTTTTAATTGCCCATCCGCTGTTTATTTTGGGTGCTTACCTGGCGGTTAAATATCGTAATGCGGTATTGCTGGTCTTGATTGGGGTCATAGGTCAGGCATCCATCGTAGATACCTTTGCCCATCTGCATACGCCGCTGCTCATTTCATCCGGACGTATTGTGTACGGTCTAGCATTTGGTATTTTGATTGGGATCGGTTATATCGCAGTTTGGGAAATTGTCATAAGGAGTTGGCGTCGTTGGACACCCTTGCTGCTAAAAAGATCGTAATATCAGGGTACTACGGCTTCGATAACAGTGGGGATGAAGCGGTATTGCAATCGATTTTGCTCGCTTTGGAGGAGCAGGGGCGCCAGCAGGGTATTCGTTTTATTCCTGTGGTGTTGTCTGCCGATCCGGCCAAAACGAGTCAAACCTATGGTGTCGAAGCTGTGCACCGGATGCGTCCGGGCGCTATGTTTCGAGCGATCCGCAGAGCCGATGGTTTAATTAGCGGAGGCGGCAGTCTGCTGCAGGACGCCACAGGGGCGAAGACCATTCCTTATTATTTAGGAGTTTTAAAGTTAGCCCAATGGCTTGGGAAGCCGACATTTATTTACTCGCAAGGGATTGGGCCCGTTTATCGTGGGATGTTTTTTGGATGGATACGCTCAGTATTTAATCGCTGCCGTCTTATATCTGTTCGTGATGCCGAATCGAAGCAGCTGCTTTTAAATATGAAGGTAACAAGTGAAATTATTGTAGTACCGGATCCGGTAATGGGGATGCCGCGTAGTGATGGAGAACAGGGTCAAATCGAGCCTTTATCAACGGATAAGCCAGTCATAGGTATATCGGTTCGATATTGGAATCAGGATCGGTCAGAGCTAAAGGCGCTTGCAGAAGCTGTCTCCACGATTTTGAAGCAGACGGATGCGCATATTCGCTTTTTACCCTTTCACCTGCCTTCGGATGAAGAGGCATCCAACGTTATAAAAGCTCAGTTGAGCAGCCAGTATGACGATCGAATTTCGATTTCTCACGGAGCCGTACATCCCCAGCAGATGCTGGCTGAGGTTGGCCGCTGCGATTTGTTGATCGGCATGCGGCTGCATTCCTTGATATACGCTGCCTCACAGCAAATACCTATGCTGGGCATTTCCTACGATCCAAAGATTGATCAATTTTTAAATCGTTTGGATATGCACGCAGTGGCACATACGACTTCGATTCATAATGAGACGGGTGGCAGCATAGCAGCTGAGGCTGTCAAGCTTTTGGAGCAGCGGTCGAAATGGCAATCCGATAAGCAGCTGCTTATCGAACGTTTGAAACAGGAAGCACAAACTCCAGCTGAGCAAATCGCTTTATTTTTTACTAAAGGAAGGGATCATCATTGACTATACCTAAAGTGTCGATATTCGGTGTTCCCTTCTCCAAATTAAGCATGAACGAGACCGTTAATTTGGTTACACGTATGATTGAATCCAGGGAGCCTCATCAAATTATTACGGCGAATCCGATTATGGTTATGTCGGCTGTAGATAGTCCTGCCTATTTGGAACTTCTTCAAGCGGCTGATCTGGTAGTTCCAGATGGAGCAGGCATCGTATGGGCCGCCAATTATGTGGGCAATCCCGTTGCTGAGCGTGTAGCCGGATTTGATTTGCTTCATCGGCTGATGCAGCTTGGAGAACCAAAAGGCTGGAAAGTATATTTGCTGGGTGCTTCTACGGAAATGATAGAAGCAGCTGCCAGCAGTTTAAAACGACAATATCCTGCACTGCAGCTTGTCGGTTACCGTGATGGTTACTTTCAAGCCGATGAGGATGCTGCTGTTATTGCGAATATTCGGGAGCATGATCCGGACATCCTATTGATAGGTCGATCAGCTGATAAGCAGGAGCCGTGGATTGCACATTATAAACAGCAGCTGGGAGTTCCTGTTATTATGGGCGTAGGAGGAAGCTTCGACGTACTGTCGGGGAAGCTGAAGCGTGCACCTGGGATTTTTCAAAAGCTGCGTTTGGAATGGTTTTACCGTCTTCTACAAGAGCCTTGGCGTTATAAAAGAATGCTTGTACTGCCGAAATTCGCAATGAAAGTGATCCGTGAGAAGAAAAACGTGCAAAATCGTGGGAAATAACATAATTAAGACTGGAAATCAACAACTTTCATATAAAATGAAGGTAGTAATATGCGCCCGGACGGAGTATAATTTAAATTGTTTTCTGGGCTTTTATAGATACAAAGGGGCTGTGTAAATAGAATGAACGTATTGTACGGAATTGGCTTTGTAGTGGCCTGCTTGATTGCCTTGCTGATGACGCCTTTGGTGAAACGCTTTGCATTTTGGGTAGGGGCTGTGGATGCACCCAATCACCGGAAGGTACATAGTCGGATCATGCCTAGACTAGGTGGACTTGCTATTTTCATTGCATTTGTAGGGGCATATTTTGTGGTTTCACCTGCGGTTCAATCCGATGTAGCGTTGGGCCTGCTGGTGGGTGGAGCAATTATCGTGTTGGTAGGGGCCTTGGATGATCGTTTTGACCTATCTCCAAGAATCAAGCTGCTTGGACAAATTATTGCAGCCTGTGTCGTTGTGTACTCAGGGGTCGTAATTGATCTGGTTAATGTGCCTTTTGGAGATACGATGATTTCCTTGACGTGGCTGTCTGTACCTCTTACGATCTTCTGGATTGTTGGGGTAACCAATGCGATTAACTTAATTGATGGATTAGATGGTTTGTCAGCCGGTGTTTCCGGCATTGCGATAACGACGATTCTTGTGCTTGCTTTAATGATGGGGAATGTGACCGTAGTTCTACTCAGTGTCATTTTGCTTGGCAGTATTATTGGTTTCTTATTTTATAATTTTCACCCGGCCAAAATTTTTATGGGGGATTCGGGAGCACTGTTTTTGGGATTTGCACTGGCAACCTTATCCATTCTAGGGTTTAAGCAATCGATCGTGCTATCTCTGCTAGTTCCTATTATGATCCTCGGGGTTCCGATTTCGGATACGTTATTTGCGATATTAAGACGTTGGGTCAATAAGACACCAATCTCCAAGCCGGACAAAAGCCATCTTCACCATTGTCTGCTGCAATTGGGCTTTAGCCATCGGCTTACTGTACTGATTATTTATGGGATTGCATCGATATTTGGTGCATCAGCGGTCCTTCTATCTTATATGTCAGAGCAAGAAGTTATCTGGGGAATGGTTTTGCTGATTGTCGTGTTGATTGCCATTCTTGTACTGGGTGCTGAAGCGATCGGAATCATCAGCCAAACGAAAAAGCCGGTTTTACGATCATTGCAAAAAATCAGAGTACTATTAAGCGCACGTTCACGTATGACCAAATAAAATGAAAAAGAAGCCTCGAACCCATTAGGTTCGGGGCTTTTGCTTATGTAACAGATCGGCCCAAATCAAGATATATACATGGAAAATAATACGTGATGACGCAGGCGTATAGTTCGTTGTATACTAAGTTTCGTAAGAGAGGCAATACGAAATTGATAGACAACCTGATATACGAAATCAGATGAAATGAGTTGATCAAAAAATAAAAAGTTTTTTTAGAACAGCGCAACTTTTTATACAACGCCGCGTTTAATACATTGAAACACAAAACATCAGGTTGGTAAGCAAGAGGTTGGATATATTTTGCAACGCACCTCTTTACCTTACTAGGATTGCAGTGTATAATGTACAAGGGTGTACGATTGGCTATCTTTTCATTCTATTGTTTACTAGTTTCTGCAAACTTATACTTGCAGACCTTAATAAATAAAAATTCATTTCGCTCAACTCTGGGAAGGGGGTGAAACGGCTAATGAGTGCATCGAGCTATAATCCATCTAAACAGAACTCTAAAAAACCGAAAGATATTCGAGGAGGAGAACAAAAGGTTATGAAGAAAAGTTTATCTACGATTTTATCCTTGGCTATGGCATTCTCGATGTTTTCATCTGTAGCACTTGCTGCAGAAGCTGACGCTACTAAAACATCCGCTGATTTTACAGATCTTAAAGATCTGGATGCAGCTACAAAATTAAAATTTGATGCATTGATTTCCGCTGGTGTGTTTGACGGCGTAAAAGAAGGTACTTTTGGTCTTAAAGACGAAATGAACCGTGCTCAATTCGCTAAAGTAGCAGCTTTGATCTTTGGATTGAAAGTTGACACTACTTTGAAAACATCGACTTTCACTGATGTTAAATCCGATGATCCAGCTAACGGCTACGCGCTTCCTTATATTGAAGCAGTTAAAGCAGCAGGCATTACTGATGGTTATGCACCTGGTGAATACAACCCAGCTGGTAAAGTAACTAAAGAACAATTGGCAGCTTTCTTGCTTCGTGGTCTTGGTAAAGACGCTGCAGCTAAAGCAACTCCAGGCGTTACTGACACTACTGTATCCGATTGGGCTAAAGGTTATGTAGCATTGGCTCTTCAATTAAAATTGCTGAGCAATGGTACTGATGGTAAATTTGCTGGTACTTCCAATGCAACTCGTGATTTGTTGGTTCTTAGCGCTTCTGAAGCTAAAGCACAATACAAACCGATTTTCAACGGTAAGTATTCAATCGCTTCTTTCAAAGCAACTGATGCTGACAAATTGACTCTTCAATTGAACGGCGCTTTGACTGACGAAGCTGCTAAAGCATTGAAAATTGAAATCAAAAAAGACGGCAATGTAGCGACTAACTACACAACTAAGTGGAGTGACGACAAAACTACGGCTACTTTGACTTTCGACACTAAATTCCAAAACAATGTATACGGAGTAACAATCAGTGGTCCTAGCAACCTTGACACTACTGCAGTAACTTCTTCCGTAACTACAACTATTGAGAGAATTGCGAAAATCGAATTCTTGACTGCAGCAGAAAGCTTGCCGCGTACTACAAACAAATTAAGAATCAACTTCAAAGCTACTAACCAATACGGTGCTAAATCTAGCTTGTCTTACAATAACTTTACAATTAACGCAGGTAGCAACATTTCTGTTACTGGTGTGAGTGGAGAGCAATCATTCTACATTCAACAACCACAAAAATCGGGTATCACAAACCCTACTAGCAACGACAGTGCTTTGGAACGTAATGACCGTATTTCTGTAACGATCATTCACGAGGATTCTGGCGCAACTGCGAACAAAGTATTTGCAGTGGGCGATTCCCCTAACGTTTCAAAAGTTGAAATTGGCGATTTGTTGAACAGTGCTAACACCAAGATTGAAACAATCGAAGCTAACAAGGACACTTATTTGGGTCTGAAAGCATATGACCAATATGGTATCCCTGTAGAAGATTCCGAAACTTTGAACAGAGGTATTACTTTCTACTCCACAGAGGGTAATGTTGTTCGCGTAGCTAAAGACAAAAACAGCAATGATGCTTGGTTTACACAAACAAGTGAAATTGGTGACGATGCTGCTGACTTGAAATTCAAGTACAACAAAATTGAATCCAAAGAAAATATCACTTTGACTGTTATTGCTAATGGTTCCGGCCAAACAGCTACTAAAACTGTTAAGGTAAATGCTCCTAAAACTCCTGCTTCAGTTGAAATTGGTGCTTACAACTATACTTTGGCTGAAGGCGATGTAAAAACAGGTGATAGCGCTTTGGATCAAAAGTTCTATGTACCTCTTGTTGTTAAGGATGCTAAGGGTGATCTGTTGACTCCGAGTGAAATTGCAGACAATGCTTATAAATTCTCGATTTATGGTACTGGTAGCGTAAACCCTGATACAACTAGCAAGGTTTACAACTCAGATACAAAATCGGAAACAACTACTGCAATTGTTCAAACAGGTGAGCACAAAGGTCAAATTGCCATTGCTTCCGTTGGTTACAAAGGATCTGCTGGTATTACAATCATGTTGCTAGACACACCTAATGTTAAAGCTAGCTGGAGCACTAACGTAGCTGAAAAACGTAGAGCTGACAAAATCGTATTCTCTGCAACACCTAAGAAATATATGGTCAACAACACAGACAATGAGTTCAAAGTTAAAGTGTATGACCAAAACGGTGGCGAATTGAAATACAATCTTGACAATACTCGCGTAAGATTTGCTTTGCAAGCAGCGAATGAAACTTCTGTAAATGCTGGAACTAACCCTTCTAACCTAACTCTTAAGAGTAATGAAGTAGCTGCTGCGGGAATCAACCCTGTTACTAAAGCACTGCAATCTACAGTTGATCCAATTGTTGATAACTCTGTTGCGAACAACACCAGAAAGTTCATCTTGAACCCAACTGTAGTAGGTACAGTTTATACTAATCAGTATGACTACTCCGCAAATAACGGTAGCTATGTTGGTAACACAGATTATACATTCCCATTGAGCGAAGTATTTGATAAGTCTTACAAATTCTTTACACCAGCTAACGCTAAGTTAGGTACTAACTTTACGTTTAATGCTTATCTGGAAACTTATGATAACAGTACTGGTAAATGGAACAGCATCAGCAATGTAAATACTAACTTGGAAGTTCTGGATACTACTAAATCCACTAACAAGTTGACTATCGAAGCATTTGCTGATAAAGCTCTTAATAATACTTTGCTGGCGGCTCGTGATTACTTGGGTGAATCCGCTATTGCTGCAAACGGAACTACAAGTGTACAAGAAGCAACTTATGTTTATAACACCAATAAGAAACTTGCCAAAGAAATTAAGTTGTTAGCTAAAACTAGCAGCGGTGATTTGGTAGCTGTTCCTAACGGTAACATCAAAACCATTACTAGTAGCAATCCTAAGGTTGCAGAAGTAGTTTCTGGTCAAAGATTTATTGTAGGTCTTGAAGCTGGTACTGCAAAAATTACTGTAACTTATGTTGATGGTAAGGGAGACTATAACACTTCTGCTTTCGATGTAACTACGAAAAACGAAGGTCCATCTGTAACTTCCATTACTACTGAGAAATCCAGCAATACTATTTCTGGCGCTGAGGCTCAACTCAAAAAAGACAGAGGTATGTTGTATGTCTGGGATACTAATATGGCTAAGAAAGTGACTATTAAAGATCAATTTGGTGGAGAATATGTATCTGATCGTACTCCTTTGACAAATATTGGTGGCGTTTGGTATGGTACTCTTAAAGATGATAACAGCAAACAAGTTCTTACACTTGCTGATTCTTCTACTGACCAATTCATCCAAAAACATGCTAACATCTTGAACATGACTTTCTATGCTACAGATGTTAAGTCCACTAGTGGAACTGGTAAAGTTGAAATTGACAATACTGGTAAAATCACTACACTTAGTGCAGACGTTACAAGCTTCACTATCAACATCTTCTCACCAAGTGGCAAGTCCGCAACAACATCTGTAACTGTAAACTAATATCTTATTAGTTTCGGAAAAGAAGACCTTTCGGGGTCTTCTTTTTTTTTATGTTTAATTCGGATATACTTAAAATCATATTGCCCTATGACTAGGAGGAACTTAATGTTTAAATATACTTTGAAAGTTACGGTTATGGCTGCATTGCTTTGGACAACTTCTATTGTAGTTACTAACGCCGATGGAGGTTCAACCAACCCACAAGCAGGAACCATTGACGACCCTGTCATCACCAAGAGTTATTTTGAACAAAACATTAAATTAAAAGTTGCTGAGGAACTAAACAAGCAAACCATTACAGAAGAAAAAGTTAAACAAATCATTGCTAGTGAACTTTCTTCATCTAAGCCAAATCCAGGGGATAGTGGCAAGACAACACCTACTCCCGTAGTGGACGTTCCCAGTCAGACGGGTAGTTCAAATCTATCGGTAATTAAGCTTGATCCAGGCCAATCCATCTACGGTGGGGCAGGAACAGAAATTATCATTCGAACAGGCAGAGTCACAATTGTCAGCTCAGACGATAATGGGATCCCCGATGTAACCTCGGGTAAAGATATCGCTGCAGGAGCAGTTGTTGACTTAAATCATCTGCTTATAGTTCCTCGCGATGGGCGAGGCATTAAATCAGACCCTAAGCTTAAGCAGGATATTTATGTAATGATACGTGGTTCGTATTTGATCACCAATGCTGACGGCAGTAAAGTAACTACATAAATTTTGCCCAATATGACAATTGTTTATACGAGTGCTGATCCGTGCAATGGCCATACTACGATTATCATGGATCGGGAGGTGAATGACTGTGGCTAGTCGTAAGAAGATTGTGCCGGAAAGCCATCAAGCCCTTGATTTGCTAAAGTACGAAATAGCAGCTGAAATGGGATTGCCGGTAGGTAAATCTTTGGCTGATATGAATGTTGAATTTGCTACTGAATTAGGTGGAATATCATCAAGTTCAGTCAAGGAAGATTATTGGGGACACATCACATCCAGAGATGCTGGAGCTGTAGGCGGAGCGATTACAAGCAGGTTAATTAGGAAAGCCGAAGAAACGATGTTTAGTTTATAGCACATATACTAAGATTAATTAGAACTCATGCAAATTTATTGACAGTACCCTACAAATCCAGTAACATAACTAAAGAAGGTCATATTGAATGTAACCTTTTCCGATAGGAAAGGGTTGATTTTTTTGTCCATGCTTCATCTCATCATAGGATTAAGAAGAAGCAATTTTCTACGAAAATTTTAAGGAGGTCGATAGTATATGTCATCAACACCACGCGGTCGGCGCTTATTTACATCAGAATCAGTAACTGAAGGACATCCAGATAAAATTTGCGATCAAATTTCTGATGCTGTACTTGACGCATTTTTGGCTAACGACCCAAATGCTCGTGTTGCTTGCGAAGTTTCGGTTGCAACCGGCTTAGTGTTAGTTATTGGAGAAATTTCAAGTCAATCTGAATATGTAGATATTCAATCTATTGCACGTCAAACTATCAAGGATATCGGTTATACTCGCGCTAAATTTGGATTTGATTCCCAGACTTGCGCAGTGTTGGTTTCTTTGAATGAACAATCAGCTGATATCGCACAAGGCGTTGACCGTGCTCTTGAAGCACGTGAAGGTTTAATGTCCGATGATGAGATTGAAGCCATTGGAGCAGGGGACCAAGGAATGATGTTCGGATTCGCGGTGAATGAAACTCCTGAGCTAATGCCGCTTCCTATTTCTATTGCACATCAACTTTCACGTAGATTAACAGAAGTTCGTAAAAATGGTACATTGCCTTACCTGCGTCCTGATGGCAAAACTCAAGTAACGGTTGAGTACGATGGAGATACACCAGTGCGTGTAGATGCTATTGTAGTATCGACCCAGCACAGTGAAGATACAACATTGGAACAAATCCAAGCAGATATCAAAGAACATGTCATCAAGCCGATCGTACCTGAGAAATTCCTTGATGCCGATACTAAATATTTCATTAACCCAACAGGCCGCTTTGTAATCGGTGGACCTCAAGGGGATGCTGGTCTAACAGGACGTAAAATTATCGTAGATACATACGGTGGATATGCACGTCATGGCGGCGGAGCTTTCTCCGGTAAAGATCCGACAAAAGTAGACCGTTCAGGCGCTTATGCTGCACGGTATGTTGCTAAGAACATTGTAGCAGCAGGTTTGGCTGATAAATGCGAAGTGCAATTGGCTTATGCCATTGGTGTCGCGCGGCCAGTGTCGATTGCTGTAGATACATTTGGCACAGGAAAAGTTAGCGAAGAAAAGCTGGTTGAAGTGGTTCGTGCACATTTTGACCTGCGTCCAGCTGGTATTATTAAGCAGCTTGAGCTTCGTCAACCTATTTACAAGCAAACTGCCGCATACGGACATTTTGGTCGCACAGACGTAGATCTTCCTTGGGAGCGTACAGATAAGGCTGAGTTGTTAAAACGCGATGCGCTTGCATAATATTTTTAAGACAAGCTATTAAATAAGCTATAAAAGAGAAGGCAGGTGGGATGATACCCATCTGCTTTTTGTTTGTTAAGGTACACCATTATTACATATTTGGACACCATTATATATTTTAAGGTGCAAATAACGTAACTTTTTGACTGGTTATAGAGTCTATAATGAGTAGAACGGGAATAAGAAGGGAGAACGCAGCGTGGTTAAGCACAATAAATTAGGGATGAAAGTCATAACAATCGCACTATCCGCTATGATTCTTTTATCGCCAATTATAACAACTGACAAAGTTTTTGCAGATGAGCCAACGGTTACAGAGGTTAGTCAAGAGATATTAACTTCGGGTGCCATTATGAAAAAATATGTGTGGAAATCAATTCGCAACAAAAAGGAAGTAACCGTGAACGGAAATGTAGTTGAGGTGGATTTGACGAATCCGCTAGTCAAGCTTGATGTCATGAGTGGTACAAACAATCAATTCACGAAGAAACAAAGTGTACTGGGTATGACAACGGAAACCGGAGCTGTTGCCGGTATTAATGGCGATTTTTACAACACCCAAGCTGAAGGTGTCCCGATGGGCCCTGAAATAGCGAATGGACAATTGATGGCAACTCCGCCTTATTTACCGGGTTTCTATACATTTGCGTTATCCAAAAATAATGTACCTATCGTCGATTTATTTACGTTTCAAGGTAGTGTAACCGCCAAGGATGGAGCTAAATTCACATTGGGCGGTATTAACAAAACGTATTACTGGTTCGAGCCAGGTGGAGAGCACAGCCATATTGATGCGATGTTTATGTATACCAATGCGTGGGGACAGGCTGACCGATCTAATGATGGGACCACTGTGCCTACTGAGGTTTTGGTCGAAAACGGAATTATTAAGCAAATTGCGGAGAATACAATCATTAATGTCATAGCGCCGAAGGATGGTTATGTATTGAGATCATCGGGTCTGGCCGCGGACTTTGTTAAGCAGCATATGAAGGTTGGCGATCCACTTACTGTCGATTATCAAATACTGCCACAGGATGCAAGCAAAACGTATGATACGAAAAACTTTAAAATGATGATTGGCGGTCATACGATTATGGTCGATGAGGGCAAACCGGCCGAATTTTCGCGGGAAGTCGACAGTTTATGCTGCAACCGATCAAGAACAGCCATCGGCTATTCGAAGGATCAAAAAACAGCTTACCTTATTACCGTTGATAATGCAGGTGATAGTAAAGGTCTTTCGATGACCGAGCTTCAGCAGTTTATGATCAAAGTAGGCGTATGGAAAGGTATGAATTTGGATGGCGGCGGATCTACACAGCTGGCCACACGTCCTCTTGGTGAAACGACACCGGTTCTTACTAATAAAACGGAAACAGGTATTCAACGTAAGGTTGTTAATGGCGTAGGGGTTTACTCAACAGCGCCTAAGGGTGCGGTCAAAGGTCTAGTCATACAAGCACCAAGCTTCTTGTTTGTGAACGAGCAGGCGGCATTGGGTTTTAAAGGCTATGATGAGTATTATAATCCACTCGTGGATACTGATAAAATACCGGCTACATGGTCTGTTAGCAATGATGTCGGTACGTTTAAAGATAATATCTTTACACCAAGCAAGCCTGGAACTGCGCAAATTAACGCGTCGTCAGGAACAGGCAAGCAGTCGGTAGGCATCGAGGTTGTCGGGAGAGATCAAATTGCCAGTTTAAAAATTGATGCCCCTAATATGGTGCTGTCCCAGGGTGGCAGCTACAAACTGCCGGTTATAGCGAAAACCAAATCCGGTAAATCCCGAGAGGTGCCTGCTGAATCGATTCAGTGGGAAGTGCTGGGCATGAAAGCTGAGGTTAAGAACGGCATCCTGAACGTCATTGATTTGGCAGGAACGAATCAGGCTCAGCTCATTGCACGCTATGAAGGTTTTAGCACAATGCTGACAATTGCCGTAGGTAAGGACAAGGTTTGGTACGATCTGGAGAAAAATGCGGTCATGACGATGTCGCGTAGTAAGCCTGAGGGTGTAACCTCCTCTGTGTATATTAAAGAAGACCCGAGTAAAAATCATTATTTGGAATTAAACTATGACTTCACGCAAGGTAAAGGCACCAAATGGGCTTTTGCCGATTTTGATGCCGGAATTCAAATCGATGGACAGCCTCAATTCATGAAGCTTAAGGTCAATGGGGATGAAAGTCTTAATGCTTTGAAGACCGAGATTCGGGATAGTGCAGGTAGTGTTTTCTATGTGGAGCTGGCACCAATCCTGAATTGGAAAGGCTGGCAGGTTGTGTCCGAGGATTTGAGCAGCTACAATTTTAAATATCCGATCACGGTAAGAAGCATTTATGTGGTCAATGAGGAAATTGGGCAGGATGAACGAGCGGCTAAAGGGAAGATTGAGCTGGATGATATTACATTTACGTATAAAGGTGATATTGTAAAGCCTTCTAACAATCAGGTGAATCTGACGATTAATAAAACGACCGTTGCGGTAAATAAGAAAAATATGACGCTTGAGCAGGCACCTGTCATAGTAAGCGGAAATACGCTGATTCCGATTCGTTTTGTCGCAGATGCATTGGGCGGTACGGTGAAATGGGATGAGAAGGAACGTAAAGTGACGGTGATTCGTGGGGATAAGCTGATCGATTTATGGATTGATAATCCGGAGCTTATTATTAACGGGCAAAGAGTGACGGCTGAAGTCGCACCCAAAATCATGAGTAATGTGACCGTCGTTCCACTGCGTATTCTGTCCGAGAATCTAGGTTGGAAAGTGACTTGGGATGAGAAAACGCAGCAAATCACTTTACAATAATTAGTTCGTTATAACTTCTTACAAACGCGTCGAAATATGGTACTATATTGCATAGGAGTCTGTTCGGGACTGCAGATTTTGACGAGCAGACTTTTGTGTATGGAATCGCTGGAAGGAGTCGGACTGGGATGCAAGTGGATGCTTTGGATCGCGTTATTAAAAATGCGATTGATGTCATGGAAAGTAGCAAATATCAAATTTTCGAAATCTGTGAAAGCGTTCGGTCAGAACGACAAGCTCTGAACAGCGAATTACAGCAGGTTATGGAAGAAACAACAAACACGATTAATAAAGTTGACCGATTTGAAATGGAGTACCGCCGGGCACGCGTGCGTCTGACCGAAGTCAGCCGTGATTTTAAACGGTTTAAGGAAGACGATATTCGTGCAGCTTATGAGCTTGCGACTCAAATGCAGACTCAGCTTGCTATGCTAAGAGAAAAAGAGCTGCATTTGAAAGCAAGACGTGATGATTTGCAAAAGCGAATCAAAAATGTAGATAAGCAGCTTGAGCGTGCCGAGTCGGTCGTATCCCAGGTTAATGTGGTGCTGGAATATCTGGATGGTGATTTGGATCAGGTTACACGTTTATTGGAATCAGCGAAAAATCGCCAGTTGATAGGGTTGAAAATTATTTTGGCACAAGAAGAGGAGCGCAAACGGATTGCAAGGGAAATCCATGATGGATTGGCGCAAACCTTGGCTAATGTCGTGCTTCGTACCGAAATAGTTGAACGGATGCTGAACAGGGATACCATTAGCTCTGCCAAGGAAGAGCTTGTCGACTTGAAGATTCAGGTCAGAAGCGGGATTGAAGAGGTTCGTAAAATTATTTTCAATCTTCGTCCGATGGCACTGGATGATTTGGGACTTGTCCCGGCACTTCGCAAGTTCATTCAGGATTATGAAGAAAAAACAAAAATACGCACCAAAATCGAACTGGCTGGGAAAGAAGCACGGTTGCCCTCGGGAATGGAAGTTGCCATTTTTCGAGTTGTGCAGGAAGCCTTTTCCAATGTACTGAAGCACTCGCAAGCCTCCCATGTAACATTGGAGCTTACCTATCAACAGCAAATGGTGAAGGTGACCGTCAAGGATAACGGAATTGGTTTTGTAGTCGAGCAGATCGATAAAAAAATCGATAAAGGCAGTCATTACGGTCTGATGGGGATGCGAGAACGTGTTGAACTGCTGGAAGGCAGAATGGAAGTTGAATCAGACGTAGGTGCAGGGGCGAAGGTCTCAATGCTAATTCCTATCAAACTAGAATCGAAGGAGGGGTAATTATGGAGGTAACAGCAGGGAGTACGAAACGCAATATTCGATTAGTTCTTGCCGATGACCATCAGTTGTTTCGCGAAGGTGTCAAGCGAATCTTAAATATGGAAAATGACCTTGAGGTTGTAGGCGAATGTGGTGACGGGATTCAAGTCATCGAGCTGTGTAATACACTCAATCCGGATATTGTCCTGATGGATATTAATATGCCTATTGAAAATGGTGTCGTAGCGACTGGCAAGTTGAAGGAAATCTTTCCGGACATCAAGGTTATCATTTTATCGATTCATGATGATGAGAGCTATGTATTTGAAACGCTGCGCAAAGGCGCGTCCGGTTATTTGCTGAAGGACATGGAAGCCGAGTCGTTAATTAATGCGATTCGCTCTGTAGTAGCAGGACATGCTTATATACATCCCAAAGTGACAGGGAAGCTGATCAATCAGCTGCGGCGCATGACCTATCTGGATGAGGTTGGTGTAGCGGGTGCAGGTATTGTCTCCAAGGAAGCAGGAGTCAAGTATATACATAGCGAAAGCAGTCCACTTACAAGAAGAGAAGCGGAAGTCTTGCGTTTAATGGCGGAAGGTAAAAGCAATAAGATGATCGGTGAATTTTTGTTTATTAGTGAAAAAACAGTCAAAAACCATGTGAGCAGTATTTTGCAAAAAATGGAAGTTGATGATCGTACGCAAGCAGTTATCGTTGCGATCAAAAACGGCTGGGTCACGTTGTAGCCTTAGGAACCAACCAACTCGTCGCGGCATATAATGGCTTAAGGAGGGAGCCGCGATGATGGTGGGGTTATTATGGATTGTGGGCAGCTATGCTGCCAGTATCGTCTTGATGCATTGGTATTATCGGCGGGAGCTTCAGACAAACCCGAAAAAAGTATATGTCTGGTTGATCACTTATAATAATCAAACACAGGTGGAATGGTTCATTCGATCCTTGCAGTTCTTCTCCAAGCTAAAGGGTAGAGATATTCAGATGATTATAGCGGATCAAGGCTCAACGGATGAAACGTTGGCGATTGTTGAACGGCTGAGGATAACTTATCAAATTGAGATTCAAAGCTTTGATGAACAAAATACGCTTGATGAATGGATAGCACGACACGAAGATCAGCAGGTTATGGTAATTCGGCTAGGGCATCAAGAAATTTTAGAAACCGCTTACAAAATGCTGTGAAAATTCAGGTGGTAAGGGTGAGAGATGAAGACGGTCATTTATGCATTAATAAACGATAAAGCCTATTCGTGGCATTTAACTTTGGATGTAAGGGCCGATATGGCCTATTGGTTCGGCGAGCATCCGAATTCTCTGAAGATTTGGGTGCTTGAACCTGCTGTTTCATTTGGACAAGCTCTTGCGTTGACTGTCAAGCTGAATGAAATGCAAAAAAAGACCAAGCAAGCCAAGAGTTGCTCTCCGGATGTTCTGCTGAGGGAGATTCAACAACAGGCAGAACGCCTGGATATACCGCTAGCGAGACGAGTTGACAGCCATCAGGGGCTTCTGCTTGAGTGTGACGCCCTCCAATGGGAAGGATACAGGCAGACGGCGGAAGGAAGTGCGACCGTCCGACAGGACGAGCTTGCGAAGCTGATTAGCATCTTGCAAGGTCGCAGCTTACTTATAGAGGAAATGAATCAATTGATGGAACACCATGGGCTGCTGGGGGCTATGAAGGAACCTTTACTCTATATGCAAATGGGTTATTTGCACGGTAAACTGCAGTTGAGTCAAGGCATCAGCTTGCATTATAAACGAACCTTTCCATCTCTGAACCACAAGCCGGTCTATGAATGCCGACGCTGTGGAGCGGATGCCATGCATATGGTGATGACGGATTGTTTGTTTTGCGGGACCTCTTGTCCCTATTGTGAGCAGTGTTTGACGATGGGCCGCTCACGCTTTTGTTCTATTCTGGTCAGTGTACCTGCTAACCAGCATATGGATCAGGAGAAAAGTCCGAAGGCAGAAAAAGAACATGATCTCCAACGATACATAGAGCCTTGGGGATTGAGTAATGTGCAGGCAGAAGCCTCTTATTTAGCATTAACTTTTTTGAAAGGAAATGAATGGGAGTCTGGTTCCAAACCTAAATACCATAATAAACCGCAGCAGTTTTTGATATGGGCTGTTACTGGCGCTGGTAAAACCGAAATGATTTTCCCTATGATTCAATATATGCTGAACCGAGGCAAATGCGTTGTCATTGCTACTCCCAGACGTGACGTGGTGCTGGAGCTCAGGCCAAGGCTGGAAAAGGCTTTTGCTCCGCTGCCGGTAGTCACGTTGTATGGGGGAAGCGAGCAGCGCTGGGATACCGGAACCCTGACGATAGCCACCACACACCAACTGCTGAGATTCGAGCGTGCGTTTGATCTGGTTATTATCGATGAGATCGATGCGTTTCCTTACCACAATAGTCCCATGCTTGAATATGCGGCCCGTAAGGTCTGCACGACTGGTGGTGTAACCCTGCTGCTGTCAGCAACACCTCCCAGACAGCTTCAGAGAGCCGCTGAGCGCGGTAGGCTCCCTCATGTGAAGGTGGCAGCAAGATATCATCGTCATCCGCTGCCAGTACCTGTCCTGCTGCCTACACCTTCCTTGTCACAGCAGCAAAAACGTGCCGCTATTCCGCGCAGCCTTCATGATAAACTCAACATTTCGTTAAACAGAGGCGCACAAATTTTTATTTTTGTACCCAAAATCCAGCTTATAGAGCCGTTCGTGCTGCTCCTGAGACGCATATTCCCTGGAATCGTCATACAAGGCACCTCCTCCAAGGACGAGCTGCGCGCGCAAAAGGTCACCGATTTTCGCAATACGAGCATCCGTATGCTGGTGACAACGACGATTCTGGAGCGTGGGGTAACGATAGCCAAATCGGATGTATATATTATGGATGCTGACGCCCAGCTATTTGATTCGGCGTCACTTGTGCAAATGGCTGGTCGCGCGGGTCGTTCTGCGGATGATCCGGCAGGTCTGGTATTTTTTGCAGCCAAGGAACGAACACGTGAACAAGTGGAAGCCGTTCGACAAATCAAGGCGATGAATGCCTTAGCCAGAAAGAAGGGATATTTACGTTCAAAGAAAGAACAGAGCCCATGAATACACCGGGTAACCCGCGTAAGCAAGGTCCGGTTCCAGTTAAGAGTACGGGTGCACGTATAAGTCAGTGGCTATCAGATCGTCTGAAGCAAGCAGAGCACCTGTTGTCGCCAAGCCGTTATTCCTGCATTGCATGCAGTGGTTCCTATACCAAACGCGGGGAGCTGCCCTTATGTCATACTTGCAGCGCCTCCATTCCATGGATCTTGCATGTTGAATGCGAATGCTGCGGTCGCCCCGAAATCTGTGGGGACTGCAGTCGGCGCCAAGAGACCTTTTTTGTACAAAATCGCAGTGCTGTCAGCTACAGCCCGCTCATGAAGGAGTGGCTTGGGATTTTTAAATACCGAGGTCATGAAAAGCTGCGAGCCTTGCTCGGCAAAATGCTGCTACACGCCTATCATATGCACCATAGGCAGGCTGAATCTCAAAGCACTGCAGGCTCTTATGTTGAGCTGCTAACCTACGTGCCTTTAAGTGAAAGACGATTAGCCGAGCGTGGCTTTAATCAAGCAGAGCAGCTAACCGAGGAACTTGGCCGGCTAACCGGTATTCCGGTAATTGGTCTGCTCGAACGGGTGCGCCATACGGATAAACAAAGCTTCAAGACACGCGGAGATCGATTGGCTGATTTACAAGGGGTATTTGCGCTTAATCCTGCTGTCCGCAGCAGCTTGCAAATGATGACGTCACGTAAGGCCGTAAGACTGTATGTGATTGATGATGTATATACCACTGGCAGTACATTGAATGAATGTGCAAAAGTGATCACAATGGAGCTGGATATAGCCGTATACGGGATTAGCTGGGCAAGATAAATATTTATTTCCATAAACGTTCCAAATTATAGTGTACAAGCGTTTGACTTGTAAGCTACACTAGATGTAACATGATGCTATTTTTTGATGTTTCGGAAGGGGATAAAATAATGACTTTAAATGTGGCTAATTGTCAACGTTGTGGGAAAGTCTATTTAAAGAATATGTATGGCATGTGTGGAAATTGTATTAAGGAAATCGATCTGCAGTATGAGAAATGCTTGAAGTATTTAAGAGAGCACCGTTCCTGCTCTATCACTGATTTAAGCGAAGCGACCGGGGTATCTCATCAGCTCATCACCAAATTTATTCGTGAAGGGCGCATCTCGATTAAAGGCAACCCGAATATGAGCTATGATTGTGAAGTATGCGGTACTGCAATTCGTGAACATACGATGTGCGATTCATGTCGCTCCAAGCTGGCCAAGGACACCAACAATATGCTTGAGGACGAACATCGTAAAAAGCTGAGGGAAACCCAAGAGAACCACAACACATTTAAAATTCAGGATCGTTTAAAGGATCGTTATTAAAACAATTCATTCTCAAAACTTAATATAAACTTTTGCTGTAACTTCACCGATAAAAAGTATAACGCTTTATCGGTGAAGTTATTTTAATTGAAAGAAGGTGTTTTCATGAAGATAAATGGAACTAATCGGATCGGTGCCGTTAATCAATATCAAAAGAACCATGATGCTCTGTCTGTCTCCGCAACTGGTAAATCCGGTAAGAAGAAAGATCAAGTGGAGATATCGAGTGAGGCCAAGGAGCTGTTAGGTTCATTGAATCCTTCAAAGGTGGAACACTCAAAAGAAAAAATTGAATCATTAAAAAATTCAGTTGCAGCTGGAACTTACAAATTGGATGCCAGGACACTTGCAGAAAAGCTTTTTCCGTTTATAAATTAATACTGAATCTAAACAACTAGGTGGATGAGTAGTATGGCATTTCAGGCTTTGATTCAAACAATGACGGCATTCAATGATGTACATGATGCCTTGTGCGAGTTGGCTGAAGAGAAGAAGCAGGTGCTCATCCACAACAATGTGGAGAGGCTGACGCAAATCGTTAACAAGGAAAACAAACTGATCAAGCAGCTGGGAGAGTTGGATCAGCAGCGCTTGGAAGTGATCGGAAAATTTTTAATGGAAAAGGGCTACAAGCCTAATCCCAAAGTGACCGTGAGCGATTTAACGAAAATCATTTTTAATATGGAAGAAAAGAAAACCTTGCTGGCGCTGCAGAAGCAGCTTCTAGGTACGATACGAAAGCTTAGGGAAATGAATCAATTGAATCAACAGCTAATCGAGCATTCGTTATCTTTCATCGATTATTCTTTGGATTTAATCGTGGGACCGCCCGATGATGAAGCCTTTTATCATAAGCCTCAGCACAATGCTCGTGGCAACAACAAGCGACTTGGCATTTTTGATACCAGAGCATAACAGGCACAAGCCTCACATTATACACGAGCACGATCAATTGGAAGGAGACCTCGCGCTATGCGTTCAACATTTGGTGGAATAGAAATATCGAAGCGTGCCTTATTTACACAACAAGAGGCGTTGAATACAACCGGTCATAACGTAGCCAATGCCAACACACGCGGATATACTCGTCAAGTAGTCAATATGGTTGCAGCAAAGCCAATGGAAGCCATTGGACTTCAGAGAAGCACAGTGCCTGGACAGATGGGACAAGGGGTTGAGTTTTCCTCGATTACACGAATTAGGGAAAAGCACCTTGATTCCCAGTTCTATAATGAAAATAAATCATCCGGCGAGTGGACCGTACGTCAAGATACGCTTGATAAGATCCAGGGCATAATTAATGAACCATCGGATACAGGAGTTCGACAAGTAATTCAAAATTTTTGGAATGCATGGCAGGAGCTAAGTAAAGCTCCAGATAATTTGACGGGGCGTGCCGTTGTTAAGGAGAGTGCCTTGGCGATGGCAGATGCATTCAATTTTGCATCGAAGCAATTGAGCAATCTTTCTCAAGATTTGACTGATAATATTAATGTAAAAACGACCTATATTAATTCAACAACTGATCAAATTGCTAAGCTTAATAATGAAATCTACCGCATTGAGGGTTTGGGGAATAATGCGAACGATCTTCGAGATCAACGTGATGTATTGCTGGATGATTTATCGAAAACCATTAATATAACCGTTAAAGAGGATGATAGCGGCTATACGGTATCCATGGGCGCTCAGGTCCTGGTAGATGGTTTTAACGTGGCTTCTACGGTTACTGCTGGTTCGCTTCAGGGAAGCTATGGTGGCGATTTAAGCAGTGGAGAAGTGTATGGCATGATCCAATCAAGAGATGTATTGGTAACTTCATATCAGAACGAAATCGACACCATGGTTAAAACGATGGTCGAGGGCGATGTAACAGTTACCTTGCCAGCAGGGTCCGTTGTTCCGGAAGGTACCGTTGTAGGCACGAAAACTTATTCAGGATCAGTAGCAGATAGAACACTTAAGGAATCGGATAATAGAAATATTACCGTTAAGGGCTTTAATGGACTGCACAAGCTTGGTTATGTACTCAATAATGGTACGTTTGCTACGGGTGAGGATTTCTTTAAAAGTAGTGATGGTGGTGCTATCACTGCAGCTAACATTATCGTGAACCCTACTATTGAACACAACGTTTCCAATATTGCTGCAGCACTCAGAACCTATGTAGATCCGGTAGATAATGTGGAGAAAGTGGTTCGAGGTAATAACGATATGTCGCTACTCATAGCAGGACTTCGTCAGCAATCCTTCAACTTCGATCCGACGGGCACGGGGACTGTCGTTTTGAAGGACGGTACGTTGGATGAATTTTTCCGAGCTGTGGTTGGGCAATTGGGTGTGCAGGGGCAAGAGGCTGATCGGCAGGCCGCGAATCAAAAGGTTCTGGTTGAGCAGGTGGATGCCAGAAGACAATCGGTAAGCGGAGTTTCCATGGATGAAGAAATGGCGAACATGATTAAATTCCAGCATGCTTATAATGCAGCGGCCAGAGCGATGACCGTCTACGATGAAGCACTCGATAAAGTAATTAACAGCATGGGTGTCGTAGGCAGATAATATTCGTTAGTTTCTTGAAAGAAAGGAGATGTCCAGATGCAAAGAGTTACCCAAGGGATGATGAGTACTCAATTCCTGCGTAATTTAAATAATAATCTCAAAGGTATGGACAATTTGCAAAATCAGCTGTCAACAGGACGACGGTTGAATAAGCCATCCGATGATCCAGTAGGTATCAGCTTTTCAATGCGTTATCGCAGCGAATTATCGGCCAATGAGCAGTTCCAAGCCAATACAAATTCTGCTACCTCATGGATGTCGTTTACAGACACTGTAATGGGTCAGGCAGGAGAAGTAGTTCAGAAGCTTCGAGAAATGGCAGTGAAGGCCTCGAATGGAACAAATCCACAAGCTGCTCTAGATACGATGAAAGCAGAGTCCTCTCAGCTTTACGAACAAATGGTCGACATTGGGAATAGTCAATTCAATGGTAAGTATGTTTTTAACGGTGAGTTGACCAACTTAAAGCCTTATACACTAGAAAATGCAGTAACCGAAGAATCCGATACTGGGATGATAGATTTCGAGATTGGTGCTGGGGTTAAAATAGCTGTGAATGTTCCCGGTAATCGTGTGTTTGGCGAACAAACAGATACGGATAATATGTTTAAAATTACACAGGATTTTATAAAAGCACTCGGTGATGGTGACTTCACGGCAATCAATAAGGCCATCGGGGACTTTGATTCACGAATGAACAAATTTCTGGATGTACGTGCCGATATTGGAGCTAAAATGAATCGAATTGAGCTTACCGATGAGAGATTGAAGGATATTAGCTTAAATGTAGAGAGTCTGCAATCCAAGACGGAGGACGCCGATATGGCTGGCGTTATTACGAATCTGAAGGTTGCAGAAAATATTTATCAGGCGTCCTTATCAACTGGAGCCAAGATTATTCAACCGAGCTTAGTCGATTTCTTGAGGTAATTATTAAGGGGGCCGATTGAAATGTTTCCTATTCCTCAGCTTCAATTTCGCTCAGAGAATGCAAGCTATCGGATTGATTCCGATGCTGCAGAACAACAAATCAGGCAGCCGCGTCCAACGCAGGAGATTGAGCAAGTGCCTGCGCAAATGGATATCAAGCAACCTAAAGGGACTATGGATATCGATCAAAGCAAAGCATGGGACGCTTTGGGCAAGGCTAACAATATGGAAGTGATGCTTCGCATTTATTCCGGAGCGCGTGACGTTTGGCTGCAGGGCATAGCCAAAAGGGTAGAGGATGGCAACCGGATGTGGGCGATCCATGAGGGTGGGAATCCTATCGCCGATATGGGCCAGGATTTCCGGGTCAGTTTTCCAGAGATGAATTTTGCCGGGGAACCCTCTTACGATAATGTCGACATTCATTATGAAGCGGGTAAACCGGATATTCAGGTCCAAGAGGGTGGAGCGAAGATCACAGCGAGAGTCAATCCACCGGAGATCAGTGCTCAACGAGGTAAATTTGACTTTCAGATGTTGAGCTATGCCAAAATTGAGTTTACTCCACCGCAAATTGATACTAAACTATAGACTAACAAGTCTATAGTTTTTTATTTTTTGGGAGGGACTACACTATTATGGAAATAAGCACGTTTCGTTTTGGCAAGATCGAGATTCAGAATACAGAGATCATTACTTTTCCTCAGGGAATACCTGGGTTCGAGCAATTGCACCAGTTTGTTATTATTAAGCCGAACATGGAACTTCCCTTTTCTTTCCTCCAATCCGTTGAGGATGGGGATGTTGCATTCATAGTTGTAAGTCCATTTGCCTTTTATCCAGAGTATGAATTTGAAATCTCTGAGGACGTAAAGCAGGAATTAACCATTGAGGAAGAAACAGATGTACTGGTTTGGAATATCGTATCGATTCGTGAAAGCCTGGAAGATGCGACAATCAATCTGCTTGCGCCCATCATTCTAAATAATAAAGACCTTCTGGGTAAACAAATTATTCTGCAAGGAACGAAGTATACAGTTAAGCAAAAATTAATTCCCATCGAGCAATCCATTATGGAAGGGGGAGATGTGTAATGCTCGTCCTTGCCAGAAAAAAAGGTGAATCCATTATCATTGGTGATCAGATTGAAGTCATTGTGTTAGGTGTAGAAGGTGATGTGGTCAAGCTCGGTATTCAGGCCCCTAAGAATGTGCAAGTAAATCGTAAGGAAGTGTATGAGGCGATTAAACAGAATAACCGAGAGGCATCTTCTGGAATGGCTGATATGGAGCAGCTTAATAAGTTGTATGGGAAGCGGGAAAAATAAAATCTGGAATATTTTAAAATCACTATTCATATTTGGAGTTGAAAGTTCGATATAGTCTATAGGCACTATTCGACAGGAACGGCCGACCTGTTAGGGTAGTATGTCAGAATCCCCCACATGGAAGTGGGTAACCCATTCAAGGAGTGAAAAGACAATGAGAATTAATCACAACTTAGCAGCAATGAACACGCACCGTCAATTAACGAACAACACAGCAGGCACTAACAAATCTTTGGAGAAATTGTCCTCAGGTTACCGTATTAATCGTGCAGGCGATGACGCTGCTGGCTTGGCAATTTCCGAAAAAATGCGCGGTCAAATCCGTGGTTTGGATCAAGCTTCCCGTAATGCTCAGGATGCAATCTCTTTGGTACAAACAGCAGAAGGCGCAATGAGCACAACCCATAACATTCTTCAACGTATGCGTGAACTTTCCGTACAATCCGCGAATGATACTTCAACTGACTCCGACCGTGCCCAGCTTCAAAAAGAAGTTGAACAGTTGAAATCCGAAGTTGACCGCATTGCTTATACAACTGAATTTAATACAAAAAAATTGTTGAACGGTAGCTTGACTGCAACTAAAGAATTGCAAGGAACGAAGGCTGCTTCTGTTAAGATTGATGCTGCTGATCTGGCTGCATCGGCTGGACAAGCTACTGGGGGAGCTTCGATTTCTGAGCGTGGGGCTGTACAGACTGTTACGGGTACTGGATACTCCGATACAGGCTTTAACGCACTGGACGAGAAGGTGAAAATCGTTACTGGTGTTAATGATACTTTTGGTTTCACAGTAAACGGTACACAGTTCTCCGGTGGACAAATTGCCGCTTCAACTGGATCAGGTTATACACGGGATGAGTTTGCTAAAGCAGTAGAAGCAGCAATTAACAATGTATTAACTGCATCAGGAGTAAATGTAGAAATTAATCAGGTTAAAGTTTCGGTTACATCTGACTTTAAGTTGAAGTTATCTACAGCTGAAGCTGGCCGTGAAACAGCTTTATCAATTGATGTTCCATCCACTAGTGGCCAATCTGCTCTAGCAGCAATGGGCTTTAATGGTTATCAGAATAAAATTGAAAGTACACTTGATTACAGTGCGGGTAAGACATTTATTGATGGTTCCGGTTCTGGCTCATTTACTGTAATATTGGGTGGATTATCTGGTACTGTTACTTTTGTTTCCGGTCAAGCTTATGATAAAACAGGAATTATTAATAATATTCAAACTCAACTGGATACAGCATTCGGTGCTGGTGTGGTTAAAGTTGGTGACGCAGATGGCGATGGCAAGATTGAGATTGAATCTTTAGTTAAAGCCAAAACCTTCACACTTTCTGGTACTGCAACTCAAACGGGTGTTGCTGATATCTTTGGTGGCACTAACGGAGATTCAGGTGGAATTGTTAACTCCGGTACATCAGTAAAAACAGCTGGAACCAACACAACTCTTGGTTACTCAACAGGTATTAATATCGCTGCTGGCGTCAATGACCAATTTAATCTTGCTGTTGACGGTGGAGCGGCTGTTACCTTAACATTGTCTGCCAAGCTGTACGCAACCAAACAGGATCTGGTAAACGAAATTAATAACCAAATTGGAAGTAACACTGATTTGACAGGTAAAGTTCAAGCGAGTTTGGATGCTTCTAACAAAGTGGTCTTTACTTCTGTTAAAACAGGTTCCGCGTCTTCGGTAACCGTTTCAGCATCTCCAGCAGCAGATCAAAGTGCACTAGGAGCAATTGGATATGGTCCTTCCGTAGGAGTAATTTCTGGATCGGTTGATATCTCATCTGGCTTCAGATTCAGCGGAAGTAACAGTACAGTTGATAACTTCAAGCTGACTGTAGTTCTCGGTAACAAATCAGCAACGATCAATCTTCTGGATCAACCGAATATTCTGCAAAGTACTTCAGTAGCTTCTGGTAACCAAACTAAGGATTCGATTATCAAGGGTCTACAAGCAGAATTGGACAAAGCGTTTGGTAAAGATGCGATTAATGTAAGTACGGTTATATCGGGTGATACGGAAACCCTAAGACTTACTTCAATTACAGCAACCTCCAAATTCACTATTACGTCAGCAATAGGTGCGGGTTCTGGTGCATCTGCTCTATTTAATGCAACAGGTTCAGGTGCGGGAGTGTTGGGTACGACACCGACAAATGTTACTACAACAGGAGTCGATGCCGTTGACAATACGCTTGCAACGAACACATTGTTAAGCAATTTGACTGATAAAGATAACAATAATCTTGGATTAACATCCGGTAATGTTATTACTTTTACAGGAACCCAAAATGGTAAGGAATTCAAGTCCACCTTGACACTTGATTCGAATTCCACAATTGGCGATTTGCTAGGTAATATCCGCGCGGTTCCAGCTTTTGCAGGAGCTTCCGTTGCCCTTGACCTTGCCAAAGGAACAATCAACATTACTGGTAAAAACGGTGAGAAATATGATTTGAGCAATTTAAAGCTGCAAGCTCAAAAATCGGCTGTTGATACTACCGCAGTCGGTAATTTCAACAGAGCCTTTGGTTCTTTCGAAGTTACTCAAAAAGCACAAGATGCTGCTACTGATTCTTCCCTAAGCATGCAAATTGGTGCTAACCAAGGTCAAACTGTTGCTCTTGATATTAATAATATTGATGCCAGCACATTGAAAATCTCTAATGTTGACGTAAGTACAAAAGAGGGTGCTCAATCTGCAATCAGTGTTGTTAATAACGCAATTGAATCTGTATCCCAAGAGCGCGCTAAGCTTGGAGCCATTCAAAACCGTTTGGAGTACACAATCAACAACCTGGGAACATCTTCGGAAAACTTGACAGCATCCGAGTCCCGTATCCGCGATGTGGATATGGCGAAGGAAATGATGGACTTCACCAAGAACAACATCCTTTCTCAAGCAGCTCAAGCAATGTTAGCTCAAGCGAATCAACAGCCGCAAGGCGTTCTTCAACTCCTTCGTTAATCTTTGACACCAGGCGAAAGACTCTAGAGATTTCTAGAGTCTTTTCCTGTATATGCTTACGTGGCGATTTAATTCCACAGAAGTGGTCTGAAGGGAGAAGGGGAGCGGCATGAGAATAAATCATAATATGTCGGCAATCAATACGCATCGACAATTTACAGATAATAACCAGGCTGTACAGAAATCAGTAGAACGATTATCTTCGGGATATCGTATTAACCGCGCAGGTGATGATGCAGCTGGCTTGGCTATTTCAGAGAAGATGCGTGGGCAAATTCGAGGTTTGGACCAAGCATCCCGTAATGCGCAGGATGCCATCTCATTGATCCAGACAACCGAGGCGGCTTTAAGTACAACACATAGTGTATTGCAGAGGATGAGGGAGTTGGCTGTCCAATCGTCCAACGATTCCAATACCGATTCCGATAGACTGCAGGTTCAAAAAGAAATGGATCAGCTTAAACAAGAGATCGACAGGATTGCATATACATCAGAGTTTAATACGAAGAAGCTATTAAATGGAAGTTTATCGGCTGCCAAGAATCTACAGGGTACAAAGGTAGTTTCGAACGCTATAGATGCGGCTGACCTAATGGGAACAGCAGGCCAGGCGATAGGTGGCAGTTCTATTACGGAAAGAGGAACTGTGCAGACGATTACCGGCTATGGATACTCGGAGACGGCTTTCAATGCATTGGATAAGAAAATTAGAATCATCACAGGTGTAAATGATAATTTCACATTTAACATTAATGGTGCAACTACTGTATCCGGTGCATTCATTGCAGCAAGTACGGGATCAGGGTATACCCAGGAAGAGTTCAGCAAAGCAATCGAACAAGCGATTAATACAGCATTAAAGCAATCAGGGCTGTATGTGGAAAAGAACCAGGTGCAAGTATCGGTCATTGATGGCAAACTTCAAATCATGACCAAGGAAGCAGGAGACCAAACTATTTTTTCAATAGGTTCTGGTTCATTTAATCGATCTGCTTTATCTGCGATGGGCTTCAGGGGCTATCAGGATAAAGTTGGGGGAATCATGGATGCGAGTGCTGGAATCAATATTACGAGTGGTGCAACCTCAGGGCAGTTTGTTGTAAACCTTGGAAGTGGCACTGCTACCATTACACTTGCTGATAATACGAACTATTCCTTTGAAGAATTGAAATCAGAGATACAGAGGCAATTGAATACTGCTTTTGGGGAAAACGCTATTCGGGTAGGTAGTAGCTCGGGGAAATTGGAGTTATCCTCTCTTGTTAAGACTGATCTTTTTAATGTTTCTGGGGCAGCAGGTCTCACGAATATTTTTGGTCTTTCAACGAATACCTCAGGTGGAATTATTCAATCGGGTTCTGTGATCTCACATGAGGGATTGAATTCTACTTTGGGCTATTCCGATGGAATTTTCATTGCTTCCGGGGTTAACGATCAGTTCAGGCTAGCAGTAGATGGAGGCGAGTTACGCACCATAACATTAGCATCCAAGCTTTATACCACCAAGGAACAGCTAATCAGTGAGATTAATAACCAGATTGGGGCAGACGTTTCATTGACGGGTAAAGTGCAGGCTCGTCTTTCTGCCGACAACAAAGTGGAGTTTGAATCGGTGTCTACAGGCTCTAACTCCTCAGTGACGATTGTTAATCCGGAAGCAGATGACCGAAGTGCCTTAGGTGCATTGGGGTTCGGTGCTGTTGCAGGTAATATCTCAGGAACTGTTAACATCGCAGGTGGTGTAAGCTTGAGTGGTCTTGGAAACAACCTGGATCAGTACAAGCTGAATATTGTTTTGGGAAATAAATCAGCGACCATAAACTTGCTGGATCAGGCGAACATAGAAAGAGCAACGACCACAGGCTCCGGGCTTACGACGAGAGATGCGGTCGTCAAAGGTTTGCAAGCGGAGTTGGATAAAGCGTTTGGTTCAGGGGCTATCCATGTATCAACCAGTGTCAGTGGTCTTAACGAGACATTGCGCTTAACGACAGTAACCGCCGCATCGAAGTTTTCTATAAGTTCAATTGCAGGGGCATCGGGTGCAAATGCGTTATTTGATACCTCATTAGTTGCCGGGGCTAAGATAACAGCGGCTGTAGGTACAACACCAACGAACAGAGTTATTACAGGTACTGACAATGTTGACCGTACACTCTCAACGAGTACGAGGTTAGCTGATCTGATTGATGATAACCATAATAATCTGGGTCTGGAAACGGGTAATGTAATTACATTTACCGGTACGCAAGGAGGCAAGGGCTTTAGTGCATCATTTGTGGTAAAGGATCAATCGACCATTGGAGACATAACGGCATTAATGAGATCTGTAGAAGCGTTTCAAGGTGCTTCAGTAGGATTGGATTTAAAAAAAGGTGCTATCAGCATTGATGGTAAACAAGGTGCTCAGTATGATTTGAGCAATTTGGTGCTATCAGCAACTAAATCAGCTACCGATTCTACCCCTGTTGGTGGATTTAATCGACCATTTGGGGAGTTTCATGTTACTCAACAGGCTCAGGATGCGACGAAGAATACATCTCTGTTGGTCCAGGTTGGTGCAAATCAAGGCATTGTTGATTCCATCAATGTGAATAGTGCGGATACAACATCGTTAAGACTCACTCATATTGATGTCAGCACAGCTTCAAGTGCTCGTTGGGCTATTTCCGTCATCGACAATGCCATAGAACGGGTTTCTGATGAGCGTGCTACACTGGGTGCTATTCAGAATCGCTTGGAAAATACGGTTTATAATCTAAGTGTATTTTCTGAGAACTTGACATCTTCGGAATCCAGGATTAGGGATGTAGATATGGCTAGAGAAACAATGTCCTTTGCAAAAAATAATATACTATCTGAAGCATCAAAAGCCATGCTGGCTCAAGCCAATCAGCAATCTAAAAGTGTTTTGATGCTGTTGGGGTAGCCCTTTTAATAAACAAATAAATAAAGAGATTCCAAAGAAGTCCCATGGAATCTCTTTATTTATTTGTTTATTCAGAATTTAATGAACCGGAATCATAACAATTAATTTATGGGGGTAAGAGACTTCATTATTAATATCTAAAATTCGGTTCATAGAATAAGCAAGCTCATAGCGATTTTTTGTGGTTTCATCAATTATTTTGTTAACTAAATGGTTTGTAAAGTTGTGAGTAGATATTCAAATTTTAGTAATTAATGCATTCTCATCATTCTGTTCAAGTTTAAGGAAAAAAATTTCAAGAGCAACGGAGAATAATTTTCCTCTATTGATTTTTGTGAAAAATGCCGATATAAGTACTTATTGAAGATTATTGGGGGACATACTATTATGATAGTAACAATTAATGAAAAAAGGTACAGTTTTACACAAGATGAACAGGGGGTTAAAGAGTTATTTGAGACTATAACCAAACTAGAACAAGAGACGAAATTAATCTTTGATCATATGAGTGTAAATGGAAGCCAGTTATATAATAAGGAATTAGATTTAGACTTGCTAACTGAGGAGTTATTAGAAATAGAAGTTGCACTTTTCTCAAAAGAGGAGCAAGTTGATAGCCTTAAGCAAAGTACAAATGAGTATGTAACAGGAGCTACACCCATTATTTTGGACCTATCCGAAGATTTTTATAGAACTCCTTCAGTCGAGGCATGGAACCAATTAACGGTATTATTCGATTCTCTGGGCTGGGTATCAGATGTTCTCTCTCTTCTAGAGCAGAATGTAACTTCACCAGAAAATATTAAGATAATTGAATTGAAAAAGGAATTAATTCAAAATGTTGAAGAGCTTCAAGAGGCCTTGAACAATAAAGATCATATTATGATCGGAGATATTCTAAAATATGAAACTAGCAAAATATACTCAGGTATAGCGGAATACACCCAATGATAAATCAGGAAAAGAGAGATAACATGATTCTTATTGATAATGTGGCGTACCTTAAAAAAAAATACTCTAATATCATCAATTTTTACGAGTCGGTAGAAGATCAATTGCAGTTAGAGCACTTAACGGTAGTTACTTCCAAGAGTGGATTGCCTACTCTTGAGATAGTCAACGACAATAGTAAGTCTCTCTTACACAGTAAGTACGACCCTAAAGAAGAAGCGTCCTATTGGATTCGTGAGTATGAGAATCAGATCCATGAGTATGATCATTTGTTTTTTTATGGTATCGGTTTTGCTTATCATGTTGAACTGCTAATGGAACGCTATCCGGATAAGACTTATTCTTTATATGAACCTGATATCAGCATATTGTATAAGTATTTATCAATGCGAAGTCTTTCTGAGCTACCCCTTAAACAGTTGAAAAACTTTTACGTAGACTACATGCCTGCTTTTACAGCAATAAACGTCTCTCAATTTGTTGAGAATATGCAAGAGAAAGTACTCGTTATCACACACCCTGTATATACAAGGATTTATGCAGAAAAAGTAAAAGGATTTGAGAAGCAATTTAAGGAAACCATTGCTACGCGGAGGTCTACATTAAATACTAATGTTGCTTACGAAAAGTTGTGGAGCGTTAATAGCTTGCATAATTTTTATAAGGTATTGGAGACAACCAATATTTTTCAATACAAACAATATTTCGAAGGTAAGCCAGTCATTATGGTAGCTGCAGGCCCCTCGCTTGAAGATGAAATTGAGAACCTTCGTGAAATAAAGGAAAAAGGGTTGGCCTACATCTTCACGGTAGGATCTGCGAATAAAGCTTTAATTACTCAAGGGATTTATCCTGATGCTATTTGCACATATGATCCTAACACATACAATCACTTGGCATACGAGGAAATTATAACTAATCAAATCAAAGAAATTCCTATGATATTTGGAACTAGCGTGGGGTATAAAACCGTTGAGCTTTATCCGGGTCCTATGCTTTATATGGTTACAAACCAAGATACAGTTTCACAGTTTTATTTTAAGGATCAACATCTGGCAGAAAATGATCAGATTGTTGCAGATGCGCCTACAATTGCTATTGTTACACTTCAGCTTCTTTATAAATTAGGTTTTAGTCGGATTATACTAGCAGGTCAAAACTTTTCTTATCGGAACAATCAATACTACGCTAAGGGGATCAAGTATCAATATAGACAGAGTGAGGAATTGAGTGAAGCAGAGAAGGCTAACTTAATTATGATTGAAAGTGTTGACGGCTCGGAAGTCCCAACTGTAGCTAGTCATGATATGGCTCGCAAGCAGATGGAGTCAATTATTTCTAATTATAGGGAGCAATATGGCTCTGAAATATATAATACAACTCAGGGTGGAGCTAAGATTGAAGGGGCGCCATTCAAGTCCTTACTGGAGATTACCGACGAATTCTTAACCGAATCTATCGTTGAGAAGGAATGGTACAAGAAGGCGACTCCCGCTTTCGATACTGTTCAATTATTGAAGCAGTCCAGACTTATGTATGAAAAGTATGAAGTATTTCCTAAGTTTTACAACGATGCAATAAAGCAACTCAAAAAGATGGATACTTTAGTTAAGGTTAAAGGGGCATCTCAACTTAGTAAACAATTTCCAAAGCTTGATAAGATTTTCAAAAGTATGTTTAAAAACGAATATTACGATGTCTTTATCCGACCTATGAGTAGAAATCAATTACAATATTTAAATTTGGCCTCACAAGAAATTAGAACCGAAATGGATATTTATAAAAAGGCTGAAAAAACCATCACTGCATTTACTCAATTTTTGGCTAATATACAGAAACTTTATACAGAAATTGAATTTTTGTTCAATAGTCTGACCAAGATTATTGAATATACCGCACAAGAGAATCAGGAGATAGAGAATGCTGGAGGAGATAAAGGATTGAAACAGGAACACCTTTGGACAAGTGATTTCGGAGCACTTTACACTGAAAGAAATATATACTCGACCAATGAATTAGATGATGCCTATAAGACTGACTATGGTGTAACACGTACAGAACTCAACCAGAGGTTTCTGGATGGGGTACAGATAGAATCGATTCTTGAAGTTGGTTGTAATGTAGGAAATCAGTTGAGAGTGTTACAAGATATGGGGCAAGACAAGCTTTATGGAATTGAGTTACAGTCATATGCAGTCGAGAAAGCCAAAGAACTAACAAAAAATATTAATATTATTCAAGCCAATGCTTTTGATGTTCCTTTCCGTGACCGATATTTTAGTATGGTCTTCACGAGTGGGGTGTTGATTCATATTTCACCGGATAATCTCCCGAAAATTATGAGCGAAATGTATAGAATGACGGACCGTTACATTTGGGGCTTTGAATATTATGCAGAGCAGTTGCAAGAAATTGCATACCGTGGTCATGATCAAGCAATGTGGAAAGCAGATTACGCCAGAATGTTTATGGACATGTACCCAGATCTGGAATTAGTTAAGTTTGAGAAAGTTAAATATGTAAATTCGGATAATGTCGATGCGATGTATTTGCTGGAGAAGAAGGGATAGATTTTATGGAGATTATCCCATTTAGGATGGAGTCAAAAGAAGATTGGGATAGTTTTTGTATGAATCATCAAGGTTCATGGTTTTGGCATACTACTACCTGGATGGAATATACAATGAACAGTAGTCTATCGGCATGTAAAGAAAACCTCTCATTTTTTGTGAAAAAAAAGGAACAAATTTTGGCTATTGTACCTTTAATCAAAGAAAAAAATGATAATGTAGTAACATTATCTTATAGCGGGGGCCCTTTACCCGCTCCTCTGGTTAGAGCTGGTTTGAGTGAAAAGGAAAATAAAGCAGTGGAAACTGCTATTTTTGAGAACATTAAGATACAAGGAATAAATCATCAAGCCTTGCGATTGCAAATGAGGTTATCAAATGCAAAGATTTCAGAAGTATCAGATGTAGAACCTAGTTATTTGAAATATAATTATTATGAAGTGCCTTCTTACACATCAATTCTGAATATTAGTAAGAGTTTTGATCTTATCTTTACTGGAATTCATCCAAAACATAGACAATCCATTAAACAAGCCCAAAAATTTCTAGCTGTCGCTCGAATATACGATGCGAATTCAATTTCTTCAGGCACTATAAAGCAGTTTAAAGAAGCATATTTCAAAGCGGCTGGAAAGGTAACGAGACCTCAAAAAACCTTTGATATATTATATGATATGATAATGGGAAAAAGGGGTATCTTGCTGGAGCTATCAATAGGTTCTGAAATTCATTCTTATATTTACATTATTTATTATAAAAAGTATGCTTATTATGCAATGGCTTGTAGTGATGCCGAGAGCCCGATAGGTTCCCATATTCTTCATGTAGAGGCTATCAAATATTTAAAAGATATTGGAGTCACTCATTACGAGTTGGGTGAGCAATTTTATGGTTCTTCTCCGTACTATGAAGTCAACGATAAATTAGTAACGATAAGTAAATTCAAAAAACGATTTGGTGGGGCGTTAGTTTCGCAGCCTTTTGGAGAGTACGTCTTTAACAAGAGTGAGATCGCTCCTATTTGGAATCAGAGAGTGGATTCTTATATAGGCCAAATCGATAGATAGGAGGCGTATTATGTTTCAACTTTACGGATTACTTGGAGAGCAAATCAACGATGATACTCTGGCGGTTTGTAGAACAACGTATCAAAAGTTTTCTTTGCCATTTATGATTAATGAAGTAGCTATGAAGCTTAAGCTGAACGAAAATGATACCTTACTGGAGCTTGGTTGTGGCACAGGAACCTTATTATTTCCATTATCGCTCAAGGTTAAATCAGTTGTAGGTATTGACCATATAGGAATGATAGATAGGTTGCGCAAATCGCCGATAATGGACAACTGTACACTTTTAGATGGAAATTGGCTTGAGGATAAGTTTGTTTTACCACCAGTAAACAAAATATTGATATACAGTGTCATTCACTATATGAAATCCATGGAGGAAGCATTTGTATTTATTAGCAAAGCGTTGGACTCATTAAAGCCGGGTGGCATGATGTTAATTGGCGACATTCCGAATATGGATAAGAAGCAAAGATTCAATACTTCGGATATTGGAAGGCGGTTCCAAGAACAGTGGAACAAGGAAAGACAAAAGTTTCGTACAGAAGAAGAAATCAAAAGAGATGAGTATCTGAGCGGAGTGACCAAAAGAAACGATGAAAACTCCTTAACATATGGACAGGATGAGGAAGTATTAAGCTTTGATTTTACTGATGAAATGATTGCCCAAACTATTTTGTATATAAGAAAACTTGGTAATGAGGCATATTTGCTTCCACAAGATAAATCTTTACCATTTGGATATACACGAGATGATTTGCTTATTATTAAGGGATAGCCATGAATTATTATAACGCGGCAGTTATTGGTCTTGGCAATATTGGTCTATATTATGATCTGGATCGTAAAAGAGTTCGTCCTTCTAGCCATGCTCTTGCTTATGAACTGAATGGAAGCTTCAGATTGATCGCAGGTGTCGATGTAAGCTATGAACGTCTGAAAACCTTTAAGGGTATGTTTCCCCATGCAACAGTGTTTTCAAAAATATCAGAAATGCTGAGTGGAGATACTCTGGATGTAGTTAGTATTTGTACACCACCTCAAGGAAGATATAATATTATTAAAGAGATATGGATGGACTCGAATATTCGATTATTATTTTGCGAGAAACCTATTGCTTCAAGTACCGAAGAGGCGCTGATTATACGTTCAGAAATTCCAAGGAGTAAAGTCGTTCTCCCTAACCTTTCAAGACGTTACCACCCTGTTATGCGTAAACTAGCAACTGATTTGAATTTGTTGAAATGGGGAAAAGTCCAGAAAATTCAAATTAAATATACAAGAGGTATTCGAAATACAGGCTCCCACATCTTTGACTTGGTCAGATGGCTCGTTGGTGAAATTGTCTCAGTAAACGTAATTAATAGAGTTTGTACCAGTTCAGATAAAGAGCAAGACCCTACGTTTACATTTTCTTTTCAAACTGATAATAATGTTGAAGGTATTGCAATCGGCTATGACGATCAGCATTATTATATGTTTGAGATAGAAATTTATTGTGAATCAGGAAAGATTGAAATAAAGAAGAGTGGGGATGAAATCGCATATTACGATGTAGGTGAGCATCCTTTATTTGAAAGCTTTGGTTATTTACATGTACGAGATAATCAGACCAATCTACTAAGCAATTCCAACATGAGTTCTGCACTAGAGCATATACAAGACATTTTAGATAACGGAGTTGCTCCTGTTTGTTGCATAGACGATGCCATTGTCCCACTATTTATTGCTGAGGCAATAGAACGTTCATATCAAGGAGGTAACTCTCAAGAGAAAGTGAGGAAGCTCTGTGAGTAAGCTAGCTCTACTAGGCGGTCAGCCCGTCAGGAAAGAAGCCCTCCCATGGGTGAATACTATGGGGCCAGAAGAGACCGCAGCAGTTGTTGAGGTCATGAATTCTGGTTGTATATCAGCCTATTACGGTCGTGCCGGGGACAGATTTCTAGGAGGTCCGAAGGTTCTTGGGATAGAACGCGATTTTGCGCAGAAATTCGGTTCCCGCTTTGCAATATCCGTTAACTCTGCGACGACTGCGCTTCATACTGCTGTCGCTGCTTGTGGGATCGGCCCTGGCGATGAAGTATTGGTCACCCCTTATTCGATGGTTGCTTCGGCTACCGTAATTGTTATGAACAATGCAGTACCTGTATTTGTAGACATCGATCCCGAGACTTATAATTTGGACCCGAGCCAAATTGAGAAATGGATAACTCCGAGAACCCGCGCGATTATTGTAGCCAATATTTTTGGCTTGCCAGCGGCACTGAACGAGATTATGGTGATTGCCAGGAAGCATGGACTTTATGTCATAGAGGACAATGCACAGTCTCCGGGGGCGTCCATCAATGGCAAGCAAGCAGGAACGATTGGCGATATAGGGATTATCAGCTTGAATTACCACAAGGTTATTCACAGTGGCGAAGGCGGTATTCTTCTAACAGATAATCCAGGCTTGGCACACAAATGCCAACTGATCCGCAACCATGGAGAAGCTGTAGTCGATGACTTAAATGACCATGAAACCGTAGTCTTAGGCTCCAATTACCGTATGACGGAACTACATGCGGCAATTGGTATTGAACAGCTTAAGAAGCTGGATTCTTTTCTAGCACAAAGGCGGGCTTTGGCTGAAAGATTTACAGCTGGATTAAAGCAGATTGACGGATTAAAAGGTGTTAGGATTCCAGAAGGTTACGAGCATTCGTATTATGTGTATCCTATTCAATATAGTAAGGAAACATGGGGCATTTCTCGGGACACTTTTGTGCAAGCCTTAAAAGCAGAGGGCTTTCCAATGGGTACTGGATATGTGAAACCGATCTATTGGCTACCTATGTACCAGCACAAAAGGGTGTACAATCAAACCCAAATTCCTTTCTCGTTAATCGATCATCCGATTCAGCAGTACGTTAAGGGAATTTGTCCGGTTACAGAACTGATGTATGAGGAAAAAATGATCGTTGCCGATGTATGTAGGCTTCCATATACGGAAACAGATATCGACGACGTGTTGGAAGCTATCGAGAAAATAAGGTCAGAAAGAGGCCGTCTCCATGAATACGAAACTCATGGTGTTTCTAGCGCATGACCCTGGTAGCTATGATGTAACAAATCCTGTTTATACAAAATTGTCTGATAGGAATCATACTGTTAAATATTACTGCATGGGGCCTGCAGCTTCCTTAAATCCACAGTATGCAGCTTCTGAACACGATTTTTTAGCAGAACTACATGCATATTTGGGAGCAGGGATAATAAGTGTCTTGGTGACGGGTAGGAGCTGGGGAACCGACCTGGAGCCTCGGGCAATCCGCTTATGTCAGGACTTCCATATTCCAACGGTGGCCATATTGGATTACTGGAGTAATTACACCATGAGGTCAGCAGATCCTTCTTGTACTTCAATTTGTCCAGATCACTATGTAGTAATGGATGAGCTCGCCAAGAATGAAGCGGTATTGGCGGGTGTGCCACAGTCGGTGATTCGTGTTCTTGGCCATCCAGGCTTGGACCGTTACGTGGGCTATCGGTCTCTACAGAGCAAGCCGATCAGCAATGTGCCCAAGCTATTATTTTTATCTCAACCCTTATCTCAACTATATGGAGATTCATGGGGGTATACCGAACAATCCGTGCTACAGGATTTGCTTCGTGCAGTTGAGCAGGTTCCTATGCAGTTGGATGTAAAGTTTCATCCTAAAGACAACTCATCCTTTAAAGAGCAATATGGATCGATATCGGTTACAGGTGACCTGATTGAACTAATACCTCAGTATGATTTGGTTATTGGTATGAATTCCATGGCTCTTCTACATGCAGTCATCATGGGAGTCCGTGCAGTAAGCTATCAGCCGCAGCTACAAATTCCAGACGTATGCATAACGACCAAGCTGGGTTTAACGCCGTTGATTAGTACCTACTCGCAGTTGACAGCCTATTTACAATCATTACCGTTATTATTGGATAACAAGGAAACTGACATACAAATCCATAATAAAGCTTATCTGTGGTTCGATGGACAATCAGCGGAAAGAGTTGCTTTATTTATAGAGGATGTGAATCGTAATGGGCAAAATTAATGTCATAGTCGCAGCTAGAATGACTTCATCTCGATTGCCGGGCAAAATTTTAATGGAGCTTGGAGGAAGACCTGCACTGGTTCGTCTGATCGAACGTCTCAAGCAATCCAAGTATATTCATAATATAGTTATCGCTACAACAACGAATATACAAGATGATAAGGTAGTAGCAACTGCAGTGGAGCAAGAGGTTGAATACTTCAGGGGAAGCGAAGAGGATGTTCTGCTTAGAACGGTTCAGGCAGCGCAAGCAACAGATACGGAATTCATCGTGCAGGTTACTAGTGATTGTCCTTTAATTGACGCGGAAACAATAGACGCAGCGATTGCTAGAATGCTAGAAAATCCTTATTTGGATTATGTCGGTAATCATCTTGTTAGGACTTATCCGCTTGGCTTTAGTGTAGAGGTTTTTAGAACAACTACATTAGCGGAAATAGCTACGATTACGAATGACCCTGCTGATCGCGAGCATGTATCACTTTATATGTACGAGCACCCTGAGGTTTACCGGTTATCTAATGTGGAAGCACCATATTTTTTAAGACATCCTGAGTATAGATTAACTTTGGATACACGAGACGATTATGAACTGATCAAGCAGGTGTTCGAACAGCTGTATCCGGCAAATCCGAATTTTACACTTTATGATATTATTCGATATCTAGATAATAATCGCCAATTAACCAAAGTAAACCAACATATTACACAAAAAAAAGCCAGGTAATCAGAGAGGGGGATACATGATGAAAGGCTTTTTTACAGATAAAAAAGTGTTGCTAATTGGAGGTACGGGAACGATTGGTTCGAGCTTGCTTCGAACGATTTTGTTGGACAATCCAGCAGTAGTACGTATATTCAGCAGAGACGAACACAAGCAATTTGAACTCCAACAGCGTATGTCCGGCTATCAAAATATTAGATATTTAATTGGGGACATTCGAGACCCGATTCGCGTGGAGAGAGCGATGCAAGGTATCGATTATGTATTTCATACCGCAGCTATGAAGCACGTGCCTTCATGTGAATATAATCCGTTCGAAGCAGTACAAACCAATATTATTGGAACCCAGAACGTTATTCAAGCGTCGCTTAACGCAGGTGTGAAAAAGGTTGTGTTCACAAGTACAGATAAGGCAATAGCCCCTACCAATACTTATGGTGCATCCAAACTGATGGCTGAAAGATTGATTGCTTCTGCCCAATTTCAAACCGGGCCCAAGTCGACGGTTTTCTGTGGGGTTCGTTTTGGCAATGTGATGGGTTCGCGTGGGTCAGTCATTCCGCTATTCCAGTGGCAAATTATGAATAAGCGTGAAATTACAGTTACGGATATGGCGATGAGCCGTTTCATGATGACCCTTAGGCAAGCTACGGATCTTACTATTCAATCACTGCAGCAAGCTCAAGGAGGCGAAATATTCGTACTCAAAATGCCGATAATCCGTCTTCGGGACTTAGCAGATGTGATCATTGCACACTCCAGTCGCAAATTGCAGATAGATCCGGAGTCGGTTGCTATTAAAGAGATCGGTTTACGGCCCGGAGAGAAGATGTATGAAGAGCTGATGACAGATGATGAGTCTGCCAATGCAATTGAATTGAAGGATATGTTCGTGATTCCTAACACTTTCCTTGATTTCGTGCCTCAGTATGAAGATGCTCGGCCAGCTGAAAGGCATACCTATTCTTCGCACTCTACTGAGCCAATCTCCAAACAGGATCTTGAGACATTGCTTACTAGTCATCAGTTATTGGATTCTTATGAATAGGGGATTAACTATGAATACAGTAATCATTATTCAAGCCCGCATGGGCTCTACAAGGTTGCCAGGTAAAGTAATGCTTCCTCTGCAGGAGCAGTCGGTATTATCTCATGTGATCCAAAGAGCGAGCGCGGTTAGTAATGCAACCGCTGTTTACGTGGCTACGTCTGACCTCGTTGCCGACAATATCATTGCTGCTGAAGCATTGAAGTATGATGCTTTTGCTAGTCGTGGTAGCGAGAGCGATGTTTTGTCTCGTTACTATGAGGCTGCCGTTCAAGCACAGGCAGATCATATCGTACGTATTACATCGGATTGTCCCTTGATGGATCCGCGAGTGGTTGAAGACATTATCGCAGCGCACTTATTAAGTGGGGCGGACTACACTTCGAATACACATAAGCGTACATATCCACGTGGGCTTGATGTTGAGGTATTTACGATGCGTGCGTTGAAGGAATCCTATGAGCTTGCAGATTCAATACTCCAACGAGAGCATGTGACTCCTTATATATATCAGCACCCTGAACAATATCATATAGAACATATATGCTATGAACAGGATTTCTCGGTTCATCGCTGGACGTTGGATACGGAAGAAGATTGGCGAGTCATTCGTGCTATATACGACGGGCTACATCCACTGAAACCACTTTTTGGTTGGCTGGATGCATTGCAGTATGTCAACGCTCATCCCGAAATATCGACATGGAATGAGCATGTAGAACAAAAGAAGTAAGGTAAATTACGGTGATAAATAAAATACGAAAGAAATAAATAAAGCAGGTGACAGCTAGTGGAACAGCGGGCTCAGGTACTAAAAGGGAAGATGATATGGTTTCGTGCAGATGCTTCTATACAGACGGGCAGCGGCCATGTAATGCGTTGTTTGACTTTAGCCAAACAATGTCGGGCACATGGAGCCGATGTCCATTTTTTTTGTAGGCAGACAGTGGGAAATCTGTTTTCTTTTATTGTTAAGGAAGGATTTCAACTTCATTCCTTCCCCCAATTAGCCGATAATAGGATTGAGACTCCACACGAAATGTTGGAGTATCTGGCAAATCACACATCACCCGATTGGCTAATTGTGGACCATTATGGCATCGACTATACATGGGAGGCTCCTATACGGAAACAGATAGGCAATTTGTTCATTATTGATGATTTAGCCAATAGAAAGCATGATTGCACTGGGCTGCTGGATCAAAATCTGCAACCGAATATGGAGTATCGCTATATAGATTTGATTCCGAATGGCAGCAAGCTGTTTCTTGGACCCAGTTACGCACTGCTCAGAGAAGAGTTTTACAAAGAACGTGTTCAGCTTCGTAATCGAACTGGTCCAATACGCCGCATCTTGGTTTCGTTTGGTGGAAGTGACCCAACGGGAGAGTCGAGAAAGGCTTTATGTGCTTTAAGGGAATGGTCCAATCCTGATTTCCAAGTGGATTTGATAGCGGGATCCCTTAATCCGGATACGGAATGGCTAATATCACAAGCGCAGGCAACTGCTCATATTAAAGTACATCGATTCACTGACCGGATGTCATCGTTTATGGCTCAATCGGACCTGGCTATCGGTGCCGGAGGCTCCTCAACATGGGAGCGATTGTACTTAGGGCTGCCTTGTGCAGTCATTGTGGTAGCCGACAACCAGTTAACAATGACCGAAGAGGCTGCCAAACATCAGCTCTGCTGGTCGTTAGGAAATAGCGCAAATGTTACAGCAGATGGAATTCGTTCATGGGTGAAGACCCAACTTGATGATCCTAGGGAATCACTGGTAATGAGTAGGAACGCTCTGGCACACATGCCCTTAGTTAAGGAAAGTGATGTGTCGCCGATAATCCAATTCCTGAAAGGGGGCAAGATTCCATGACGGTTGGAGTAAGCTCCTATGTTCGCCCTATTGAGATGGAGGATCTCCCACTTGTATTGGAGTGGAGAAATGCTGAGCGAATTCGTCAATGGATGTATACTGATCATATCATTACTTGGGAAGAGCATCTTCAATGGTTTACAAGGCTACAAACCGTGAATGACAAGAAGACTCTATTATATATGAGCGAAGGAAAGTCCGTTGGGATAGTCAATTTTACCCAAATCGCGCCAGAGCATCGCCGTTGTACATGGGGATTTTATCTGGGACCTGAAGGGCTCCCGGCAGGGACAGGATACACAATGGGAAGCTTGGCATTGCAGTATGCATTTGCGCAGTATCCGATTGACAAAATAAACGCAGAAGTGTTTGATAGTAATGAAGTGAGTATTCGATTTCATCTTAAACTGGGATTTGCTCAAGAAGGATTGTTTCATAGACATATCTTCAAGGGTGAACAATGGCATGATATACGTTGTTTCGCACTATTTCGGGATCAATTCGAGGAGAGGAATCTTAAATGAAATCATTTAAAGTGGGCAACACTCATATTGGGCTGCAGTACAAGCCTTTTATAATAGCCGAAATGTCAGGCAACCACAACCAGTCTTTAGAACGAGCCTTGTTGATTGTCGAGGCAGCAGCAAAATCAGGTGCTCATGCCTTGAAACTGCAGACATATACGGCAGATACGATGACACTTGATGTCGAGGGCAACGAATTTTCGATTACAGATCCTATTTCTTTATGGACAGGGACTTCGCTTCACAAGCTTTATCAGGAGGCTTATACACCGTGGGAATGGCATAAGCCTATTTTTGATAGGTGCACCGAGCTTGGGATGATCGGGTTCAGCACACCATTCGACGAGACTGCGGTTGATTTCCTGGAGCAGTTGGATGTGCCATTATATAAGATTGCTTCATTTGAGAACACGGACATTCCGCTCATTCGTAAGGTCGCGGCTACTGGAAAACCGATGATCATTTCTACCGGGATGGCAACTGTTGCCGAACTGGATGAAACAGTACGAGCTGCACGTGAAGCAGGGTGTAAGGACCTCGTGCTCTTGAAATGTACAAGCACCTACCCAGCAACTCCGGAGTATTCCAATCTGGCGACGATTCCTCATTTACGTCAACTGTTTCATTGTGAAGTCGGTTTATCTGATCATACAATGGGTGTAGGTGCTTCCGTCGCAGCTGTTGCTCTTGGAGCTACTGTAATTGAGAAGCATTTCACTTTAAGACGAGCAGACGGAGGTGTGGATTCAACCTTCTCATTGGAGCCAGAGGAGTTGAATTCGCTTGTTATAGAATCGGAGCGAGCTTGGCAAGCACTAGGTGCGATCAGTTATGGACCTTCCGAACGCGAGAAGCCTTCGCTGCAATTTCGGCGTTCGTTGTATATAGCCAAAGATATACGAGCTGGTGAACTACTCACACCGGACAATCTTCGTGCTATACGTCCAGGATTTGGGCTACCTCCTAAGCATTTGGCCGAGCTTCTAGGAAAACCAGTTAAGGTTGATGTCAAAAAAGGTACACCACTTTCGTGGGATTTATTATTGTAATTTAAAGGGGATAAGGGTCATGAACATTTTACTCACTGGCGGTGCCGGGTTTATTGGCAGATGGGTTGCCAAGCGCTTGCTCGAAGAAGGGCACAGCCTGACGATTCTGGACGACTTGTCCAACGGGCGTAAGGAAAACCTGGACGAATTCAGCAATCACTCAGGACTTAAACAATTTATCGTCGGCGACATCAAGAACGAGACTCTATTAGCCGAGCTTTTTGACGAAACAGCATTTGATATTTGCTACCATCTTGGTGCTTCCATCAATGTCCAGGATTCTATCGATGACCCGCGAACCACCTTTAATAACGATACAATTGGAACATTCTCTGTTATGGAGCAATGCCGCAAGCATAATACAAAAGTTGTTTTTATGAGCACATGTATGGTCTATGACCGTTGTGTTGAAGAAAATGGTATAACCGAGCTGCATCCTATCAAACCCGCCTCTCCTTATGCTGGGGCCAAAATTGCTGCAGAGAATATGGTGCTCTCCTATTATTACGCTTACGGATTGCCGACGGTTGTCATTCGTCCGTTTAATACATATGGTCCGTTTCAGAAAACAGGTGGTGAAGGCGGAGTTGTTGCCATCTTCATCAAAAACAAGCTTGCAGGCTTAGACGTGAATATATATGGAGAGGGCACTCAAACCCGGGATTTACTATATGTAGAGGATTGCGCACGATTCGTTGTTCAAGCCGGTTTCACGGATCAAGTGGACGGACATATTGTCAATGCTGGATTAGGTCGAGATATTTCGGTGAATGATTTAGCTATGTTGATAGTTGGAGATAAGTCGCGCATCAAGCACGTTGAGCATATTCATCCGCAAAGCGAGATTCAGAAACTGTTGTGTAACTCCAGTAAAGCCAAGCAATTATTAGGTTGGGAGCCGCGAGTATCGTTGGAAGAGGGAATCGCTTTGACAGAGAATTGGATTCGGACGAGCTATTTAATGTAACAGAAGTACAGTTATGTATGCTGTCTGGCGAGCTGCGAGTAGATTCGCTGTACTTACTTAGTAACATTACGATGAACGGAGGCAGGTCGCATGGAAAAGCTGTCGCTGCATGGAGGTCAACCGGTACGCAGTCAAATGCTATTTTACGGTCAGCAGTGGATTAATGAAGACGATATACAAGCCGTAGTCAGCAGCCTGACAAGTGGTTATATCACGCAGGGTCCTGAAATCCCGAGGTTTGAACGGGCAGTAGCCGATTATGTCGGTGTCAAGTACGCGGTTGCGTTCTCCAGTGGGACTGCGGCACTGCATGGGGCTTGCTATGCTGCCGGTATAGGCGCAGGTGATGAAGTGATTACAACACCTATTACTTTCGTTGCTAGTAGTAATTGTGTTTTATACCAAGGTGGCACACCTGTATTTGCCGATATTGATCCGAATACCTATAATTTGTGCCCAGAGGATACGGAACGTAAAATTACAGGCCGTACCAAGGCGATTATTCCTGTTGATTTCTCTGGACAACCCGTTCAAATGGATCGTTTTCGGGAATTGGCCGATCGTCACGGTCTGGTTATTATTCAAGATGCGGCTCATTCACTTGGCGCTAATTATGAAGGAAAGAAGATTGGCACACTTGCCGATATGACGATGTTCAGCTTTCATCCGTTGAAGCATGTGACATCTGCTGAAGGCGGAATGATCGTAACAGATAATGAAGCTTATTATAAGAAGCTGCTGCTTTTCCGAAGTCATGGCATTACGAAGGAACCGGAGCTGCTGCAGCAGAATGAAGGCCCTTGGTACTATGAAATGCAGGATCTGGGTTATCATTATCGAATGACCGATTTACAGGCAGCGCTTGGTACATCCCAAATGGACAGGTTGGACACGTTTATTGCAAGAAGAAGAGAAATCGCGGCTTTGTATACGGAGGCATTTCGCGATATCTCGGGCATTACTGTGCCTTATCAGCATCCAGAAGCCCATTCGAGCTGGCATTTGTATATCCTGCGTTTCGATACGAATACATATCCCGCGGGTAGAAAAGAGCTGTTCCAAGCGTATCGAGCTGAGAATATTGGTGTTCACGTTCATTATATTCCTGTATATAACCAGCCTTATTATCAACAGCTTGGTTATTCTAAAGCACAGTGTCTTAACGCCGAAAATTATTACGAGGAGGCCATTACGCTTCCCTTATTTCCTAAAATGTCGAACCAAGATGTAGCAGATGTCATTGAGGCCACGAAAAAAATAGTTGGATTTTTTAGAAAACTACCAATTTCTATCTAATATAATTTTCTTTTTAAGCCGATATACAGTATAAAGTGTGTTGGAGGGATTAGCATGGAAGCAAATTTCACTACAACAGGGATGTCGAATTACGGAACAGCAGCAAGCGCCCCGGCGCCAGTCAAAAGCTCAAATGATGAGGTTATTGTGGATTCATCATTAGCAGCTATTCAGTCGATGAAGGATATGAAAATAGCTGAGTCCAGAGGAGAACATGTCTCCATCAGCGATGAGCAATTGATCAGGACGATCGACCGCGCCATTAAAGCCGTAGAAGGAAGCGCAACATCTCTGGAATTCTCTGTTCATACCAAAACCAATCGGATTATGGTGAAGGTACTGGAGAAGGATACTGGTAAAGTCATTCGTGAAATTCCACCCGAGAAAACGATGGATATGGTAGCGAAGCTATGGGAGATGGCAGGCATTCTGGTAGACGAAAGAAGATAAAGTTAAGGTTGGTGAATGATTATGGTGACGCGAATTAGCGGTTTGTCGAGCGGATTTGATACTGAGGGAACTGTTGCCAAGCTGATGCAGGCCCAAAGAGTCCCTTATGACAAGCTGAGTCAGAAGAAACAAACAGTTGAATGGCAGCGGGATGCCTATCGGGATATCAATCTGAAAATGACTGAATTTCGTAACACAAAATTGTTTAATTTCAAATTGGAAAGCACGTTTAACGCTAAAACTGTTAATATAACAGGGAATACTGATGCGGTGACAGCGAAGGGAACTGCTAGTGCTACCAATACGAATCTACAAATTAAGGTAGATGGGTTGGCAGTTGCGGCCTCCAAATTTAGCGAGAGTGAGATTGCAACTAAAGATTTCGATCCTTCTCAGACTTTGGCAAGTCAAAGCGCTAACATGACTAATGCCCCTGTAACTGGCAATTACAAGTTCAAAATTAACGGAACAGAAATTCAAGTCGACTCCACTAAAGAATCCTTGAACGATGTCATCAGTAAGATTAATAAAAATACGAATGTAACTGCTTTCTATGATGCATCTCTAAAGCAGATCTCGTTTATGGCGAACAATACGGGTGAGACCAATGGAGCCGATGGCAAAGGATCAGTAATTACCTTTGAGGATACATCCGGTAATATGCTGAATAAGGTTTTTCAAGTTAATACAAATAGCACAACGAATCGTGTGGCAGGAGCCAATGCGGATGTGACTATTAATGGTCTTAAAACAAGCCGTACCAGTAATACATTTACAGTTAATGGTATTGAAGTAACGCTTAAGAAATCAGGTGGGGTTGCATCAACCATCTCGACGAAATCAGACACTGACAAGATAGTGGAATCTATCAAAGGATTTGTTAATGATTATAACGACATATTAAAAACCTTAAATGATAAAAGAACGGAAACCAAGAATCGGGATTACCAGCCACTAACAAAAGAACAGAAAGAAGCATTATCAGAAAAGCAAATAGAGAGCTGGGAAGCCAAGGCAAAGGCTGGTGTTTTAAGGAACGACCCTATCTTGGACAGCATGACTCGGACGCTTAGAACGGATATTACAGCTGTGGTCGATTCAGGCTCCAGTAAATATAATTCGTTGGCTTCTATTGGTATCGACACGGGACAATATTATGAGAATGGAAAGCTTTATATAAATGAGGAAAAACTGCGGGCGGCGATTGAAGCTAATCCAGATGCGGTTAAGGCTATATTTACAGGAGATGCCACCGATGACAACCCTTCATTAGCTGGAGTAGGTGAAAGATTATATACTCACTTAAATGATGGGCTTACTTCATTAACGAAAAAAGCGGGATTAGGCAATATCTCTTATGACGATAGTCTGTTGTCCAAACAAATTTCCGATATTGACGTTGAAATGAATGTTAAACTCAAACGGTTAAGTACGATAGAGGATAGCTATTATAAGCAGTTCTCAGCAATGGAATCAGCTCTAAATAAATTGAACTCTCAAGGCTCACAACTATTGAGCCAGCTTGGTAGCAAATAAGGCTTCATTAGGAGGCATCCATGATTAATAATCTGCAAGTTAATAAGTATTTGGAAAATGCCATTCAGACAGCATCACCTGCTCAATTATTAATCATGTTGTGTGACGGTGCCATGCGGTTTAGCAAGCTGGCTATACAAGCTATACAGAAACAGGATTATATTGACGCTAACATCCAAATTGGTAAGGTCCAGGACATTATTAATGAATTTGTCATTACACTCGATCCTAATTCTCCAGTAGCTGATGGGTTGCTCAAGCTATATGATTATTTTCTATACAGGTTGGTTCAAGCTAATACCAAGAAAGAAGTCGAACCGATTGAAGAAGTAATCCAATATTTTGTTGAGCTAAAGGAAACCTGGATACAGGCCGCGAAAGCTAATAATGCTCTACGTCCAAGCACAGGGAATCAGGCATGAGCAAGGTTGAGGAAATCATGAGCCGGATTGAGAGTGTTACCGATCAAATGATCATGGATCTTGGAACTGCGAGCTACATAGATTTAGCGGACTTTGTGGATGAACGTGATCAGTGGATAACCGAACTTCTGGAGCTTCATGACTCTCTGGACCTTGCACCATTCGAATCGAGAATCATGCGAATTCTTGAGCAGGATAAGCTGCTTAGCGCCAAGATGATAGATTTCAAAGAAGAAGCTCAAAAGACAATTCAAAAGTTTCAAGCGGCTGAGAAATATAAGCAGGTTTATGATAAGGAATATACGCTAGACAGTGTATATTTTAATAAAAAAAAGTAAATTGATCAAAATTATTCACTTGATAAGCCCCGTACAAAAATACTTGTACGGTTTTTTGCTTTTTGCTCTAATGAGAATCTCCAGGCAGAAAGATGCTTTTGCTTGAAACTAATTAACAGCTGAATTTGTGGACAATGTGGATAACTCTGTGCACAACTTTGTTGAAAACAGCCATGTAAGCTTATTTCTATTGCATTTATGCCTGTGAATTAGTTATTAACGGAATGTTAATACGTGAATTTTCTAAATATTTGGCTAACAAACCGTGGATAGAATTGACACCTGGAAAGGGAGGGTGATATATTCAAATTGTGGGTACAATGCGTACTGATTCAATCATAGAGGGGAATGTTTGGCATGCAGGGTAAAGTGAAATGGTTCAATGCAGAAAAGGGATATGGTTTCATCGAGCGTGAAGATGGCGGGGATGTATTTGTGCATTTCTCTGCAATCCAAACAGAAGGCTTCAAATCTTTGGATGAAGGCCAGGCGGTTGAATTTGATATTGTAGAAGGCGCTCGTGGTCAACAGGCTGCTAACGTAACCAAATTGTAGGTTCCGGTCTCTTTTGCCAATATGGCATAAATCATGATTAGATGCAGGGTATTCTTTTATCAGACAGCACCTCGCGATTTTTGTGCGGGGTGTTTTTTATTTGATAGATTTGCTTAAACTTTGTGGATTACGGTTAATGTGGAAGGGGATTGTAAAGATTCTTTGAAGAATATCGGGGATTATAGTATACTGGGTTCATGAAAGGAGGAGAAGTACAATGAAATTCAACATCCGTGGACAAAACATCGAGGTAACCGAAGCGCTGAAAGACTATGTTGAGAAAAAGCTGACCAAGCTCGAAAGGTACTTTGAAACTCCCCCTGCTTCAGAAGTTAAGGTAACGTTAAACGTAATTAAAGGATTACAAACCGTAGAGGTGACGATTCCATTAACGGGTGTCGTACTGCGGGCTGAAGAGAAAAACGCCGATATGTATGCTTCCATCGATCTGGTAACGGACAAGCTGGAAAGACAAATTCGCAAGCACAAAACCAAAGTGAATCGTAAGATCCGTCAAGAGGGCGGCATCCAGGATGTAATACGGGTGGATTCACCTGTACTGGTTGGTGAAGAAGATGAAGATTACGAATTGGTGAAGACCAAGAGCTTTTTGATGAAACCGATGGATATTGATGAAGCGATTCTGCAAATGAACATGGTGGGACATAGCTTCTTCGTATTTTCCAATATGGAAACTGAACAAGTGAACGTCGTCTACAAAAGGGATGACGGTAAATACGGCTTGATCGAGCCGGCTAGATAAGACAATGAACCGGGAGCTTGCCTGAACAGGGCAGGCTCCTATTAGATTGATAGAGCTTGAATAGGCGAATGCCAGTATATATTGCCAAGGATGGTCAGGAGAAGCTCTGGCGGTCCTTTTTGCGTAGGGAACGCGGACAATTTTCAAGCTTCCTTGCGACTCGCGCTGCAAACTGCTACAATTTAAGGCAAACCGTTTTATAAAAAGGGAGATGGGCCCATGTTAGGACTCGTTAAAAAAATATTCGGCGATTCCAACGAGCGCGAAGTCAAGCGGCTGTGGAAAACTGTCGAAGTCATCAACAAGCTGGAGCCGAGTATCGAAGTATTAAGCGATGAAGAGCTGAGAAATAAAACTGTAGAGTTCAGGGAGCGTCTGGAAAAGGACGAAACTCTGGATGATTTGCTGCCGGAAGCTTTTGCCGTTGTACGTGAAGCGTCCAAGCGTGTATTGAACAAGCGTCACTATGACGTCCAGTTAATCGGGGGTATGGTGCTTCATGAGGGCCGTATCGCGGAAATGAGAACCGGAGAAGGGAAAACCCTTGTTGGGACCCTTCCGGTGTATTTGAACGCTCTATTAGGCAAAGGCGTCCACGTGGTGACGGTAAATGATTACCTTGCCCAACGGGACAGCTCGGAAATGGGTAAAATTTACGAATTCCTCGGTATGACGGTAGGTGTAAACCTGAACACGCTGGAACATGATGAGAAGCAGGCTTCTTATGCTCAGGATATTACCTATGGAACGAATAATGAGTTTGGCTTCGATTACCTGCGTGATAATATGGTGCTGTATAAAGAACAAATGGTACAGCGCCCCTTATATTTTGCCGTTATTGATGAAGTGGATTCGATCCTGGTCGATGAAGCCAGAACGCCGCTAATTATTTCAGGACAAGCTGCCAAATCGACGGACATGTATTATATGGCAGATCGCTTCGTGAGTCGGTTAAAGGATGAAGAAGATTATATTATCGATGTGAAAATGCGCTCTGTAACCTTGACAGAAGCAGGTGTTACCAAGGCTGAACAGACCTTTAACATCGAAAATTTATTCGATCATGCGAATGTGACGATTAATCACCATATTACGCAAGCCTTGAAGGCCCGTGTCATTATGAAGCGCGATGTCGATTACGTGGTTCAAGAAGAAGAGGTCGTGATCGTTGATGAATTTACAGGTCGTATGATGACAGGCCGCCGCTATAGCGAAGGCTTGCACCAGGCGATTGAGGCAAAGGAACAGTTGAAGGTTCAGAATGAATCCATGACATTGGCTACAATTACGTTCCAGAACTATTTCCGGATGTATCGCAAGCTGTCCGGGATGACAGGAACGGCGAAGACCGAGGAAGAAGAGTTCAAAAAGATATACGGATTGGATGTTATTATCGTTCCTACGAACCGTCCGATGATTCGTCAGGATAATGCGGATATTGTATATAAATCTGTGAACAGCAAGTTCCGTGCCGTTGTAGAAGAAATTGTGAAAAGGCATCAGAACAACCAGCCGATACTCGTGGGAACGGTATCCATTGAGAATTCCGAGCGCTTATCCGAGATGCTGAAGCGCAAAGGGATTCAGCATAAGGTACTGAACGCCAAATTCCATGCAGAGGAAGCGGAAATTGTTGCTCGTGCGGGTCAGCCGGGCTCAGTAACAATCGCCACGAACATGGCGGGACGTGGTACGGATATTGTGCTGGGCGAAGGCGTACATGAAGTAGGCGGACTGCATATTATAGGTACAGAGCGGCATGAAAGCCGTCGGATTGATAACCAGCTGCGCGGCCGTGCAGGCCGTCAGGGCGACCCGGGCTCCTCACAGTTCTATCTATCGATGGAGGATGAGCTAATGCGCCGTTTCGGTGCGGAGAACATCATGGGCATGATGGATAAGCTTGGTTTTGAGGAGGACCAGCCGATTGAGAGCAAGCTGATCTCCCGTGCGGTTGAATCGGCACAGAAGCGTGTTGAGGGTAACAACTTTGACGTGCGGAAGGTCGTTCTCCAGTACGATGATGTCATGAATCAACAACGGGAAATCATTTATAAGCAGCGTCGCGAGGTATTGGAATCGGAAAACATTCGCGACATTGCGCTTGGGATGATTTTGCCGGTTGTGGAACGTATTGTAGAAGCGCATTGCCCATCGGACCTGGTGCCGGAAGAATGGGATTTGCAGGCTATTGTTGACTACGGCAACGGAACCTTCCTGCAGGAAGGCCAACTGACGACTGAAGAGCTGTGGGGCAAGGAGCAGGATGAGATCACGCAGTACATCAAGGATCTCGTTCAGCGTATTTATGAAGAGCGTGAGCAGATGATTGGCGAAGAATTTATGCGTGAGTTTGAAAAAGTAGTTGTGCTGCGTGCAGTTGATTCCAAATGGATGGATCATATCGATGCGATGGACCAGCTGCGCCAAGGGATTCATTTGCGTGCCTATGGTGGTACCGATCCATTGCGTGAATACCAGTTTGAAGGCTTTGCGATGTTCCAGGAGATGATTCAAAGCATTCAGGAAGAGGTTGCTACCTACATCATGAAGGCGCATGTAGAAATGAATCTGGAGCGTCAGCAGGTCGTCGAAATTCAGGCAGTACCGTCGGATGGAGAAATATCTCTGAAAAAGCCGGTTGTTAATGACGCTGACAGGATTGGTCGTAATGATCTTTGTCCTTGCGGTAGCGGCAAAAAATATAAACAATGTCATGGTGCTTCGTAAACACAGTATAGTGACAGCTACAATAAGCTATAAGGTGTAAGAAAAGGGGCCGGTGAAATGAACCCGGCTCCTTTTTTTGAATAACAGATCATAATCATAAAGGAGACAACCATATGTTGGAATCAGAAATAAAGCAGGATTTACGCGAAACAGCGGTGCGTTTGGCTGAGCTTAGGGGGTCTCTTTGACTTAGATCTGAAGCTGGAGCAAATCGCCAACTATGAGGAAAAAATGTCGGCTCCTGATTTTTGGGATGATAATGAGCAGGCACAGAAGCTGATTGCCGAGATGAATGCCATTAAGGGCGATACAGATCATTTCCTGCGGATGGCCGCTGAGTTTGAGGATCTGGAAATGCTGGTAGAGCTGCTGCAGGAAGAGCAGGATGACAGCATGGCAGCTGATATCGTAAAAGGAATTACAGCACTCGTTAAGGAACTGGATAGCTTTCAGCTGCAGCTGCTGCTCAGCCAGCCGTATGATAGGCTGAATGCAATCCTTGAGCTGCACCCGGGAGCAGGAGGTACAGAATCGCAGGACTGGGCGGAAATGCTGCTGCGTATGTATCGGCGTTGGGCGGAGAAGCGTAACTTTAAGGTTGAATTGCTCGATTATTTGCCTGGCGATGAAGCGGGTGTTAAAAGTGTGACATTATTGATCAGTGGGCACAATGCGTATGGTTATTTGAAGGCAGAAAAAGGTGTTCACCGGTTGGTTAGAATTTCACCATTTGATGCTTCGGGACGCCGTCATACCTCCTTTGTATCCTGTGATATAATGCCGGAAATCGATGACGATGTGGAAATTACGATTCGTACCGAGGATCTGAAAATTGATACGTACCGTGCGAGCGGTGCAGGTGGTCAGCATATTAATACAACGGATTCGGCGGTGCGGATTACGCATATGCCAACCGGAGTCGTAGTCAGCTGTCAGCAGGAACGCTCGCAAATTAAAAACCGTGAAAAAGCCATGAAAATGCTTCGTTCCAAATTGTACGAAAGAAAGATCGAAGAACAAATGAAGCAGCTGGCAGAAATCCGCGGCGAGGTGTCTGACATTGCGTGGGGCAGTCAAATCCGTTCCTATGTGTTTCATCCTTACAGTATGGTCAAGGATCATCGTACTTTGGAGGAGACCGGCAATATAGGAGCGGTAATGGATGGCGATTTGGATGCCTTTATCGATGCGTATTTACGTCTTCAGATCAAACCGAAGGCTGCTGAGCAGTAATCTTTATTAATAGAGCTTGAAAAAGACGAGTATCTGGCCGCGCAAGCAAATGACCAGGTTCATAATTCATGTATGTTCAGTAAATCCTACACATAAACCATACCAAAACCTGAAAGCGCGGTTAAGGCTGTACAGCTAACGAAGAGCTGGGACTTATCCGGATACAATGCTTGATGAACAAGGTATGGAGCGTGTGTGGATTTTTTGTGCTTTCAGCTGAAAAGGGCAAGCAAGGGTTAATCTTGTCGTTCAACTGAAAACAGACAGGGGGTGTGAGCGATGAGAGTGCAGCGGCGAGAGCGGAGAGTGGAGAAGCTCAGGCGCAAAAGCAGGCGTGATATTGTGGTGGAATATGGACTTCTGTTGTTGGGGGCCATGGTTATAGCAGCTGGATTTAATATGTTTCTGAGCCCGAATCAGGTCGCATCAGGAGGGACATCGGGTATCAGTATTATTGTACAGTCGGTTTTTGGCTTCGAGCCGGCAATAACCCAATGGGTTTTGAATATCCCTTTGGTGATGTTAGGAACGTATTTGTTGGGTCGTCAGCACGGTGTCAAAACAATAATTGGTGCCGTATTGCTGCCGTTGATTATTTTGCTTACCCGTCAATTACCTGCTTTGACCAATAACCTGCTGCTGGCGAGCATCTACGGGGGGATTTTGCTCGGGATCGGAGTGGGTCTTGTTTTTCGTGGTAAGGGATCTACGGGTGGATTGGATTTGGCAGCACAAATATTGCATAAGTATACAGGACTGAGCCTTGGATTAGCTATGGCGCTGTTGGATGGCTGTGTCATATTGACAGCGGGAATTGTGTTATCGCCGGAAAAAGCGCTGTATGCGCTGATCGGCCTGTTTGTGACGAGCAAAACCATTAATATTGTGCAGATTGGACTCAGCTACTCCAAGGTTGCTTTTATCATATCGGACAAATCAGACGAGATCCGTCAGCAGATTTTGCTGGAAATGGACCGCGGTTTGACGCAGCTGCAAGCTACAGGTGGATATACGGGCCACAATCGAATTGTGTTGATGGTGGTAGTCGGGCAAACCGAGGTCAACCGTCTGAAGGAATTAGTGCAAAAGACAGACCCAACAGCTTTTGTCATATTGAGCGATACGCACGAGGTTCTTGGGGAAGGCTTCAAATTCAATGGTCATGTATAAATGAAGGGGATATGAGGAAAGCCGCGTCAGGTTGACTCCATAAACGTAACATAATCGTAAGAAGCTGAATATATACGAGCACGGTGTAACATGGTAAAATTCATAGGGGCCTCTAACATCTGAATCGCTGTTGTGTATCTACAGGGATGCAAGATTTATATATACGATTCTGCAGTTAAGGATTATTTGTTGTGAATTAAGTTTGAATAATTCGTTGAATTATTATTCTTTTAAATGTATAATAATACATACTTTATGTTTGGAGGATACGGCTATGTCTACGAAATTAAGAGCTGCTATAATCGGGGCAACAGGATACGGTGGGGTTGAATTAATTCGCCTGCTGCTAACGCATCCGTATGTGGAAATAACATCAGTTATGTCTTCGTCAAATGCTGGTGCGCCACTTGCCGACGGCTACCCGCATTTGAACCAGATTGTACTCGATAATTTGGATGCTATTGATGTGGAGCTTATTAAGCAAAAATCCGACGTTGTCTTTCTGGCAGCACCTCATGGAGTTGCAAGTGGATTGGCACCGCAGCTGATCGACGCCGGACTGAAAGTTATTGATGTATCAGGAGATTTCAGGCTGCAATCAGGAGAAACCTATGAGCGTTGGTATAAGCACAAGCCAGCTGATCCTGCTTATCTGGCGAAGGCGGTCTATGGATTGGCTGAAGTATTTGGCGAAGAGGTAAAAGGCTCGACATTTATTTCCAACCCAGGCTGCTATCCAACTGCTACCTTGCTTGGACTAGTGCCAATCGTGAAGCAGGGCTGGGCAGATACTTCTTCTATTATCGTGGATGCCAAATCCGGCGTGTCCGGAGCGGGACGAGGCTTGGGGTTGACAGCGCATTTTTCGGAAATGAATGAAAATTTCCTGGCTTATAAGGTGAATAAGCATCAGCATACCCCTGAAATTGAGCAGGTGCTCGGTCGTGTTTCCGGGGAAGAGGTTCTCATTACCTTTACCACACATTTGGTGCCGATGACACGCGGGATTTTATCGACTATTTATGTTAATCTGAAACAGAAGCATACAGAAGATGAAATTATCGATCTTTATCGTCAGTATTATGAAGGACGTCGTTTTGTACGTATTCGCGAGAAGGGCAAATGGCCTGCGACCAAGGAAGTATGGGGCTCGAACTATTGTGATATCGGACTGTCGCTGGATGAGCGGACGGGTCGGTTGACGATCATTTCAGTCATTGACAATATTGTAAAAGGAGCCGGCGGTCAAGCGGTTCAAAACTTGAATTTGATGATGGGCTGGGACGAGGCGACCGGTTTGGCGTTCACTCCTGTATACCCGTAACCCGTAAAATTAAGGAGTAGATGAACAGGTGAGCAAGCTAACAAAGGAACTATATTCGGTCGTGCCCGAGGGTTCGATTACGATGCCTCAAGGATTTCGTGCTGGCGGTCTGCATTGCGGTTTGAAAAAAACGAGCCGTTTTGATCTTGGTGTTATTGTCTGCGAGGTTCCGGCACAGGCTGCAGGTGTATATACATTGAATGCGTTTCAAGCGGCGCCGCTGCATGTAACCCGTGAGAGCGTAGCTGTTGAAGGCAAGCTGCAGGTGATGCTGGTTAATAGCGGCAACGCGAATGCTTGCACAGGCAAGCAGGGAGATACGGATGCACGCGAAATGCGTTCAGCTGCGGCTGAAGCATTTGGTGTTGCCGAGCATTTGGTAGGCGTCACATCAACAGGTGTTATTGGCGAGCTGCTTCCTATGCCGAAGGTGCTTAGCGGTATCGAAAAGCTGCCTGCACAGGTGAAAGCAGATGGTGGAGAGGACTTTTGCCAGGCGATTCTAACCACGGATCTCGTGCAAAAAATGACCTGCGTACAGCTGACCGTTGGCGGTAAGACGATACATATCGCGGGATCGGCCAAAGGATCGGGTATGATTCATCCGAATATGGCAACGATGCTTGGATTTATGACAACCGATGCCAATATTGAAAGTGCACAGCTGCAAAAGCTGTTGAACGCCGTAACGGATTCCACCTTCAATATGATAACGGTAGACGGTGACACGAGCACGAACGACATGGTTGTCGTGATGGCGAGCGGTCTGGCTGGTAACGATACGTTAACACCGGAACATCCGGACTGGGCTGCATTCGAAGCTGGATTTAAATATGTTGGCGAGTATTTGGCCAAAGCGATTGCTCGTGACGGAGAAGGTGCAACCAAGCTGATCGAGGTCACAGTGGCGGGAGCTGCAACACAAGAAGCTGCACGTGCTATCGCCAAAACCGTCATCGGCTCCAGCCTGGTGAAATCCGCTTGCTTTGGCGCCGATGCCAACTGGGGACGTATTATTGCCGCTGTCGGTCGTGCCGGTCAACCTGTTCACACCGAAACCGTCGATATCAGCTTGGGCGATATTGTCGTATTGGAGCAATCCCGTCCGGTTAAATTCGATGAAGAACGCGCCGCTGAATATTTAAAAGGCGACTTGGTTGTCATCCATGTCAACCTGCACATGGGCAACGAAACTGCCACCGCTTGGGGCTGCGACCTTACTTATGATTATGTAAGAATTAACGCTGCTTACCGGACATAGGGAACCGAACTGAATCGTAAACAGCCATAATAATTATGTTAAACATCATAAGAATTAAGAAAACGACCATTGTCACTCCTTAGTCCCTTTTCCTTGCTGTAACGATGTCACACATCGTTACAGCGTGTGCAGAGCGAAGCAATTGCACCCATCACTAAAACCAACTCCAAGCACCCAAATAAAGCGTGTCCCGCAGGGACGAAAAGCGCTGATAATATCATCAAAGTCCGCAAACGTTCCGCGGCCACAAGTAAAGCGTGTCCCTGAAGGGACGAAAGCGTTGTAACCACGCAGTATCCATCAAAAAAGCACCAACAGCATCAGTATTCCTCGGCTTATAGGGGGAGTCCAGAGGGCACAGCTCTCTGGGGCCCTCCCTATCAGGGAGGGTTTGGGAGGGTAATCACCATTATGTTTGTCATGAAATGCGGCGGAAGTACGCTGGCGGCGCTGCCTAATTCTTTTTTTGAAGATATGAAACGGCTGCAGGATGAGCAGATCATTCCGGTAATTGTACACGGAGGCGGACCTGCGATCTCGGATACGCTCAGCAAGCTGGGCATCGAAACCGAATTTGTCAATGGGCTGCGCAAAACGAACGAAGCCGTACTCGACGTTGTCGAGATGGTTTTGTCAGGGCAAATTAATAAAGAGATCGTCCGCAAGATTCAGCTGGCGGGCGCAAAAGCAATCGGTATCTCTGGTGTGGATGGCCATTTGATTCAGGCAGAGCCGGTAGCCAATGCCGATGAGGTTGGCTTGGTTGGTGATGTGACCCATGTGAACGCGGAGCTGCTGCAAGGTATTATCAAGCTGGGCTATATGCCGGTCATTGCTCCAGTGGGCTTGGGAGCAGACGGAGGTCAGCGCTACAATATTAATGCCGATACAGCGGCGGGTGCTGTAGCTTCACATCTGGGCGTGGAGAGAATGATTGTCGTGACCGATGTACCAGGCATTATGAAAACGATCAACGGCGAGAAAAAGGTGCTTCCGCTCGTTACCGTGCAGGAAATCAACGAAATGATTACAAGCGGCGATATTTATGGAGGCATGATTCCGAAGGTGCGTGCAGCGATCCAATGCATCCAAGGCAAGGTAAGTGAGGTTGTTATCGTGAACGGAGCCGAGCCGGAAGTGTTAAGCAGAGTCATTAAAGGTGCAGAGATCGGTACACGAATCGTCAGATAAGTTTTCGAGCAGCAAGCAAGCGTGATGCAACAAACCAAACAATCAGGAAAAGGAGTGAGCTGGCATGGGAGAAGGAGCCAAATCTTTATTTCCGAATTACGGCAGCAGGTACGGGTTGACGTTTGTGAAGGGTGAAGGCAGTCGACTGTGGGATGAGCAGGGCAAGGAATACCTCGACTTGATGAGCGGAATTGCTGTTACGAATCTGGGGCACGTCCCTAAGCAGGTTACCGAGCGTCTGAAAGCGCAAATCGACCAGCTATGGCATACCAGCAATTTATTTCATATACCGAATCAGGAAAAGCTGGCTCAATTGCTGACCGACAACAGTTGTGGCGATGCCGTGTTTTTTTGCAACAGTGGTGCCGAAGCCAATGAAGCGGCGATCAAGCTGGCCCGTCGCTATTTTAATAAAGTTCTGGGCAAGCCGGAGCAGTATGAAATCATTACGTTTCAGCAATCTTTTCATGGGCGTACGTTAGCGACGCTGACGGCAACTGGGCAGGATAAGGTAAAAGACGGCTTTGCACCATTGCCGGAGGGCTTTTTGTTTGCGCCTTATAATGATGCAGAGGCACTGAAGCAGCTAATCGGTCCCAAAACCTGCGCGATTATGCTGGAGATGGTTCAAGGCGAGGGTGGTGTGAACCGCGCTGAGCCGGAGTTCATCAAGCAAGTGACAGCTCTTTGTGAACAGCATGGGCTGCTATTGATCGTTGACGAAATCCAGACCGGAATCGGTCGTACAGGCAAGCTGTTCGCCTATGAGCATTATGGCATTCAGCCGGATATATTTACATTGGCCAAAGGTCTTGGCAGTGGAATGCCGATTGGCGCCATGGTCGGTAAAGAGAAGCTTCGTGAAGCATTCTCTGCAGGCAGTCACGGCTCTACATTTGGGGGCAATTATTTGTCTACTACGGCGGGTGTGGCAACACTGGAGACGATTTTGAATGAAAAGCTGTCCGAGCGCGCGGCAGAAATGGGCGATTATATCGTTAATGAATTGTCGAAGCAATTAGCTGATAACCCATTGGTAAAGGAAGTGCGTGGTTTAGGATTGCTGATCGGGATCGAATGCACGCAGCCGGTTGCCGACTTGGTCACCGCACTGCAGGAGCAGGCTGTTCTCGTAATCTCGGCAGGTCCAAACGTAATCCGATTGGCACCAAGTCTGTTGATCACGAAGGAAGATGCCGATCGGGGCATATCCGTTATCCGTTCGGTGCTTAGCAAACAAGCGGCCGCTGCGGTACAATAAAAGCTGAATTTATTTTTGAGAGGGGCAGAGAACCTTGACAATCACAGAGCAACAACTAGCCGTTGATTTAAAAGGCAGAGATTTTTTGGGTCTATCTGACTTTACAACCGAGGAAATTCAATATTTGCTGGATATGGCGATAGATTTGAAAAAGAAACGTAACGCAGGGGAAGTATTCCATCCCTTGAAAGGCAAGACGCTGGGAATGATTTTTGAAAAGTCATCCACTCGCACAAGAGTTTCCTTTGAAGTCGGAATGTATCAATTAGGCGGTCATGCCTTATTTTTGAGCAGTAACGATTTGCAGCTGGGACGTGGTGAGACGATCTCCGATACAGCACAAACGATGTCTCGCTACCTGGATGGCATTATGATTCGTACTCATGCCCACCGCAAGGTTATTGATTTGGCTCGCGGCGCAACGATTCCCGTTATTAACGGACTGACCGACCGGTCGCATCCGTGTCAGGCATTGGCTGATTATCAGACGATATTGGAGCACAAAGGGCAGCTGCGCGGCTTGAAGGTTGCTTATATCGGAGACGGTAATAACATGGTGCATTCCTTGATCATGGGTGCGGCGAAGCTCGGAATTGATTTTGCGGTCGCTTCGCCTAAGGGCTATGAGCCTAATGAGAAGATCGTATCCTCAGCAGTAGATGTAGCGAACCAGACTGGAGCCAAGCTTTACGTTGGCAACGACGTCAAGGAAGCGGTAGCGGATGCCGATGTTATTTACACCGATGTGTGGGCGAGCATGGGCTTTGAGGAAGAGCAAAAAGAACGCGAAATCGCCTTTAAACAATTTCAAGTGAATGAGGCGCTTGTTAGTCTGGCGAAAAAGGATTACCTGTTCATGCACTGTTTGCCTGCCCACCGTGGCGAAGAAGTCAGTGAGGGTGTTATCGACGGACCGAACTCGATCATTTTTGATCAAGCCGAAAACCGACTGCACGCCCAAAAAGCGATCATGGCAGCGATTATGTAAAGAACTTATTTGTACATTTTAATTGTAATTTTTAATTGTAATTATCAAAGGAGCGCGGAATCAAACATGGCTAAACAAAAAATAGTTCTCGCCTATTCAGGCGGTTTGGATACTTCGGTTATTTTAAAATGGTTAAAAGAAACGTATGATGCTGAAATTATCGCTTTTACAGCAGATATCGGGCAAAAGGATGAGTTGGACGGTCTGGAAGAAAAGGCGCTTGCGACAGGTGCATCCAAAATTTATATCGATGACCTTCGCGATGAATTTGCCAAAGACTTCATTTATCCAATGTTCCAGGCTGGCGCCTTGTATGAAGGCCAATACTTGCTTGGAACAAGCATTGCGCGTCCCCTGATCGCCAAGCGGATGGTCGAAATCGCCCGTCAAGAAGGCGCTACAGCGATTGCCCACGGTGCAACAGGCAAAGGTAATGACCAGGTGCGCTTCGAGCTTACAGCGGCAGCCCTGGCGCCTGAGCTTGAGGTTATTGCCCCATGGCGTCTGGATTCGTTCCGTGAAACGTTCCCGGGCCGTGCGGAAATGATTGCATACGCCGAAAAACATAACATTCCGGTAACGGCTTCGGCCTCCAAGCCTTATTCCACTGACCGTAACCTGCTGCATATCAGCTTTGAGAGCGGTATGCTGGAGGATCCTTGGTTTGATCCAAGCGCAACCTCGAACAAAGACATGTTCGTTTTGAGCGTTGACCCTGAGGATGCGCCGGATCAGGCAGAATACGTAGAATTGAATTTCGAAAAGGGTAACTGTGTAGGGGTTAATGGCGATCTGATGACTCCGCTGCACGTAATGGAGTATTTGAATGAATTGGGCGGCAAGCATGGAGTGGGCCGTGTCGATATGGTAGAAAACCGTTTTGTAGGAATGAAGAGCCGCGGCGTGTATGAAACACCGGGTGGCACGATCCTGTTCACTGCACATCGCAAGATGGAGTCGCTGACGATGGACCGTGAGGTTATGAGCCTGCGTGATTCGTTAATTTCCCGCTATAGCATACTTGTATATAACGGCTTCTGGTTTGCGCCGGAGCGGTTGGCCGTTCAGGCTTTAGTGGATGAGAGCCAGAAGAATGTAACAGGTACGGTACGCTTGAAGCTGTACAAAGGCAATGTCATCGGAGCGGGCGTGCAAAGCCCTGTGAGCTTGTACAACCCGAACATTGCAACGATGGAAGCTGATCCGACTCAGGCTTATAATCAAGGTGATGCGACTGGCTTTATTCGTTTGAACGCTTTACGCTTGAAGGTTTCCTCCGGCGTGGAGCAAAATGCGAAGTCGTAAGTAACCGGAACAAGGGAAGTAAAATCCGAGTTGTGAGCAAATAGAAGGCATAGGCTTTTCTGAGCTGTCGCATAAGCAGCTTGGGAAAGCCTTGCATTGTGTATAAGAGACCCAAGATGGGAATCAACTATGAACACACGGCTTTCATGCAGAAAGCTGTAAGAGAGGGGCTGTAACGGTGTCAAAGCTGTGGGGTGGACGTTTTACGAAAAAAACCGATCAATTGGTAGAGGAATATACAGCTTCCATTTTGTTCGATAAAGAGCTGGCCGAGGAAGATATACAGGGCAGCTTGGCGCATGTGACTATGCTTGGAACCTGCGGAATTGTTCCTTTGGAGGATGTAGACAAGATCAAAAACGGCTTGCTCAAGGTACAAAGCAAGATCCGTCAAGGGGAAATCGAGTTCACGGTAGGCGACGAGGATATTCATATGAATATCGAGAAAGCGCTGATCGAGGAAGTTGGTCCCGTAGGCGGGAAGCTGCACACCGGACGCAGTCGTAACGATCAGGTCGCAACCGATATGCATTTGTATTTGCGTAAGCGCGTTGTTGAGTTTGTCGGGCTGTTGAACAAATTACAAGAGGCGCTTCTCGGACAAGCCAGTCAAAACCTGGATACGATTGTGCCGGGGTATACACATTTGCAGCGTGCCCAACCGATTCTGTTTGCTCACCATCTGATGGCTTATGTGTCGATGTTCCAACGTGATATTGAGCGCCTGCAGGATAGCTACAAACGGATTAATGTGCTGCCGCTTGGTGCTGGTGCATTGGCGGGAACAACCTTTCCGATCGATCGTCATTTTGTAGCGCAGCAGCTAGGCTTTGACGGTGTGTACGAAAATTCACTGGATGCGGTGAGTGATCGTGATTTTATTATTGAATTTTTGTCGAATGCTTCAATGATCATGATGCATTTGTCACGTTTATCAGAGGAAATGATTCTGTGGTCGTCTACAGAGTTCCGTTTTGTCGAGCTGGACGATGCGTTCTGTACGGGCAGCAGTATCATGCCTCAGAAGAAAAATCCGGATGTTCCCGAGCTGGTTCGCGGCAAAACAGGCCGTGTGTACGGTAATTTGTTTGGTCTGCTTACGGTGCTGAAATCATTGCCGCTGGCTTATAACAAGGATATGCAGGAAGACAAGGAAGGTATGTTCGACACAGTACGGACACTGCAGGGAGCGCTTCAATTGTACGCTCCAATGGTTAGCACAATGAAGGTCAACAAGGATCGGATGCGTCAAGCGGTCAATCAGGACTTCTCAAATGCGACCGATATTGCTGATTATCTTGTGAATAAAGGTCTGCCTTTCCGTCAAGCGCATGAAGTGATTGGCAAAACAGTGCTTTATTGCATCCAGAACGGGAAGTTTTTACTCGACTTGAAGATTGAGGAATACCATCAATTTTCCGAGCTGTTCGAATCCGATATTTATGCAGTACTGCAGCCAGAGCAAGTCGTGAATGCACGTAATGTGTATGGTGGAACGGCAACCGGACAAGTCAGTGCTGCCATTAGCCGCGCTGAGGCTGTGAAGCTGCAGACGGATGAGTGGTTCGAGCAATTTTATAATAAAAGCAAGTAGCTTTTTCAATTCACGAGTAATGGCTATCAAAAGCTTAACATAGCTCCAGTCCGGCAGTGTCTCCATAACTGCCCGGATTGGAGTTTTTTTCTGAGCCATAAAGGCCTAACTTTCTTTTATCTGTACACAGGTCCCTTAATCCCATCCTCGACCAAGGGTGCCTCATAAGGCTTGGCGGGTTGAAGCTTGGGATCAGGCTGACCCGAGGGAGTGGTCGGGTATACCGCGATAATCGTCGGCTGTGCGGCATAAGTATCCAGCGATATACGCTCCTGGGAAATGATCCGGTCTGCTTGTTTCTTATAGCGTATAGTATCCACCACATAACCTGGTTTACCTTCACTAATAAGCTGCTTCTTGCCAGGTGATAAAGTAGGATTAGCCACATAGCGGATTTCGGGCTGAAGCGTGCGAATCGTATGGGATTCGATGGCATATGTCGTATCGATGGGAATTTGACCGAATAATTTAACTGTCATTTGCCAATCATCTACCGCCGTACGGATGAGCAGGTACTTGTCAGTGCTATTGCGAAATTGAAAATTAATGTGCCCAGCTGCAAAGGTCGCATCTTGTCCGAGTGCTACATAGCTGACAGGCAAGGAATGATGGCGTCTTTCGACAATCGTAAGCCCAGCACGAAGCACAGCGTTGTAAAGGGTGGAGGACACCTGGCAGATACCGCCGCCAATACCGGGGACGAGCTTGCCGTTAACGATAACAGGAGCCTCCTGAAAGCCGAATCGAGCCTCGGTCTGTGCTATATAGGTTGCATAATCAAAGGTATCTCCTGGTTTCATCAGCAGGTCATGGATCGTAGATGCCGTCGAGCGAACGTTATGCAGGCGGCCCTCGCTGGTTTGCATAAGTGGTGTTGAGAACTCGCTGATTTTGCGGTCCACCCCTTGAGCCTGGAGAATGGGGAGCGTGAGGTCTGGCTTTTGAGTCACAAAGGGGAGAGCAATATTGACGGATACTACTTGTTCTTCGGAGTGTGGAGATATCTCATTCCTAGTCCCCAGTGGACGAATTTCCTTTTGCAACTGCTGAAGCAATGCTGCCTCGTCTACTCGGTTTACTGGCCTTTCAGGGATATAGCTGATCTCATCAGTAGGTCCCACGATGCGCTGAGCAGGGCTTGGCTGTTGTTCATACAGAGTAGGCAATTGCTGGATAAGAGCTCCATGAAGGACAGCGGGATCAAATTCATAGTGGAGTGACTGATGCCGTTCACGCAGCTGCCAACGGGATACTGCACGAGTCCAGGGTGAGCCCATACGCAGCTGAACCAATGGAGCAAGTGCATCTTCTACGGACACACGAAGGCCCAACTGCTCCATTGTAGCAGTGAAGGCAGGCAGCTTCATATCGGGCAGCTTGTTGACCAAGCTAACAGGCTGCTGCTGCACAAGCTGTGTGTGTGCGGTAAGCTGCTGCTCGAATTCCGTGTACGTAATCCCGCCCACATGCCATTCATCTATTGTATAGCCTGCGGGCATTCGATTCTGCAGTCCATACAGAGCAATTCCCACACAAGCGACAGCAGCTATCATCAACATATAAGCCAACATACGTATATATGGGTACCGGTATTTCACGATAGGATGCACTCCCTTTTTTGAAAGTACCTTGTCCGTTCAAGGGGTTCTGCTCGTACATTTGATGTATATGCGATCCTCTTGGGGAACTTGACTAGTTCTCTATTCCAGCAAGAAAACTGAAAAAATGCTGAAAATCATTTCCATACGAAGGAATTTGGCTGTTAGTGTCGAAACCATATAAGCTAGCGAGGTTAATCGGCGTGATGATTCGAACAGGATGGCTATCGTTTACTCAGGTAGCGGGTGCGTATAAGCAAATGTATACGTTCTTATCTACTTAAACAATCAGGATGTGATACCGTGATAGAAATGCAAGATGTGTGGAAAACGTACGCAGACGGCAGTCAAGCATTGAAAGGGATCACCGTCAAAGTAAATCGCAACGAATTTCTGTATGTCGTTGGACCGTCCGGCGCAGGGAAATCGACATTTATGAAATTGATTTATAGAGAAGAACGGCCAACCAAGGGGAGTATTTTCGTAAACGGTTTTAATCTGGAGAAGCTTAAGCAGCGCAAAATACCCTACGTGAGGCGCAATATCGGCGTGATTTTCCAGGATTACCGACTGCTGCCCAAGCTGACCGCCTATGAGAATATCGCATTTGCGATGGAGGTTATCGAGGCGCCGAAGAAGATCATCAAGAAGCGTGTGCTTGAGGTTCTGGAATTGGTCAAGCTGCGGGATAAGGCGAGCTCACTGCCCACACAGATGTCTGGTGGCGAGCAGCAGCGGATCGCGATTGCCCGGGCTATCGTGAACAACCCGACAGTTATTATTGCGGATGAGCCGACAGGTAACCTGGATCCCGATACGTCGTGGGGCATTATGAAGCTAATGGAAGAAATTAATTTTCGCGGTACGACCATCATTATGGCAACCCATAATAAAGAAATTGTGAATACGATGCGTAAACGTGTGCTTGCGATTGAAGATGGTCAAATTGCCCGCGATCAGGTCAGGGGTGAATACGGCTATGAGGATTAGCACAGGGTTCCGCCATATTCGCGAGGGCGGTAAAAATGTGATCCGCAATGGCTGGATGTCATTTGCCTCGATCAGCTCGATTTCAATTTCATTGTTTATTCTCGGCGTCTTTTTGCTGCTGACCTTGAATGTCAACTATTTGGCAGAGCAGATTGAATCACAGGTTGAAATTCGTGTGTATCTCGATGTGGAAATTCCTAAAGATCAAATACAGCCTCTGCAAAATGAAATCAGTGCGATTCCTCAGGTCGACAAGGTGAAATTTGTGTCTAAAGAAGAAGGCATTGTATATTTACGCGAAAAGCTTGGTGAAAGCGGTAAACAGCTGCTGGAAGGCTTTGAGGGTGAGAACAATCCGCTGAACGACTCGTTTACCGTCGAGGTTCTGGCACCGCGCGAGGTGGCGAATGTAGCCCAAAAGATTACAGAAATCAATAATAAAAAGCCGACTAAACCGATATATCGTGTCAGCTACGGGCAAGGAACGGTAGAAACGATGTTCAAGGTCACGAAAATTGTTCGTTATGTAGGTCTTGCTATGGTTGCGGGACTGGCGCTTACGGCGATGTTCCTGATCGCGAATACAATTAAGCTGACGATTATCGCGCGGCGGCGTGAAATAGCTATTATGAAGCTGGTGGGAGCCACCAACTCCTTTATTCGCTGGCCATTTTTTATAGAGGGTGCACTGCTTGGCGTGGTGGGCTCTGTCATACCGGTTGGTGTCCTGCTGTACGGCTATTGGCAAATGATGGAGTCGACTCAATTGGATTTAAATTTACTGATGATTAAGCTGCTGCCGTTTCAACAGATTTACTTGACGATGTCGTGCTTATTGCTCGGGATCGGAATCTTGATAGGTATTTGGGGAAGTACGCTGTCCGTTCGCAAATTTTTACGGGTCTAAACCGGTTGCTGGTAATTGCTTAATGTCCATACCCGACTAGTCTATTTATGGGGGGAACCGCAGTTTGAAGAAGAATGTGTTAGCTTTCATCATATCAGCAGGATTGATTAGTACAGTAATCGTGCCTCAGTTTGCTGGAGCTGCTAGCTCTGCTACTCAACGAATCGAGCAGGAGCTTAACCAGCTAAGAAAAGGACTTGCTGATAATCAGAAAAAGGCCGCTGAGTCAAAATCCACAATTGATAAACTCGCGCAGGAGAAGCAGGCTGTTACTAAGGATCTGAACACGCTGCTAGCGGAGATTGTGACGGCCAATCTGAAGCTGAATGATCTGAATAATCAAATTAGTGAGGGCAAGGAAAAGCTGGCTATTAACGGCAAAGAGCTGGAAGAGGTTGAGGAACGCATTGATTCTCGGGACAAGCTGTTGAAGTCTCGTCTCCGTTTGATGTATATGAACGGTGTGGTTTCGTATGCAGATGTATTGCTGAGCTCTACGAGCTTCGGTGATTTTCTGGATCGTTTTAATGCTCTAAATGCTATAGTGAATCAAGATAAGCATATATTGGAGGACAATCGCAAGGATAGAACGGAGAAAGAGGGCAAAGAAAAGCAGATTAAGCAGGAGCTGAGTCAGGTTGGGGATTTGTATACCCAGCAGGCTGCTCACAAATCCGATCTGGATAATAAAGAGAAAGAAAAGCAGGTCATGATCGCCAGCCTCTCGCAAAAGGAAAAGGAAGAGAAACATACACTCGAGGATATTAGTGAGGATTCGGAAAAAAAGCTGGTTGAAGAAGCACGCAAGCAGTCGGCGCTGGCTGAAGCCAGACGTAAAGATGCTGAGGCTGCTGCGGCAGCCGCGGCGGCTAAAGCCAAAGCAAAGGCAGGCAATAGCGCCACCCCTGGCAACAGCACAACTCCAGCTCCGGCAGCACCATTCACAGGAGGTAAATTCGCCTATCCATTAGCTAAGGTGGCTCCAATGACCTCCGATTTTGGCTATCGCTCCGATCCCTTTAATGGGAAGAAAACGATGCATAAGGGCATCGACCTCGGAGCCCCCAACGGAACGAGCATTTTGGCTGCTGGCGATGGTGTCGTGATTGTTGCTTCCTGGTGGAGCGGATACGGTAATACAGTTATCATTGATCATGGTAATGGTTATTGGACATTGTATGGACATATCCGTAACGGGGGTACGGTTGTGGAGAAGGGAGATAACGTCAAACGAGGCCAAAAGGTAGCTGAGGTGGGGTCAACCGGGGAATCAACGGGCAATCATCTTCACTTTGAGGTTCGTATTAACGAGGATCCTGTAGACCCTAAGCCATATCTTCGCTAAACCGCTGTTAATAATTTCTAGAGGCTTGTCATACAATACAAAGACGAGTCCAATAAAGGTAGTCATAAAGGCGGTGTATTTATAAGTATGAACTTCAAGGGACGTACGGTTATATTATTTGTTTTGCTGGCCATGTTCGCCAGCAGCATCATGACGCTCATGATCGTGAACCCTTCGACATTGGCGGCAGGTTTGAAGGGTGGGGCCGTAGGCTCCACAGTGGCGTCTGGACTAAGCACGAAAGACATGAATAAGCTGTCGACTACCTACAAGCTGATCGAAGGCAAGTTTTTGTCCCAGGTTGATCATGATAAGGTTATGACAGGTGCGATCAATGGCATGCTTTCCTCGTTAGAGGACCCTTTCACGGTCTATATGGATCAAAAGGAAGCCAAGCAATTCGATGAGAGCATCACTTCGTCCTTTCAGGGGATTGGCGCGGAGGTATCCTCCGAGGAGGGCAAGGTCACGATCGTTTCTCCAATCAAGGGCTCGCCTGCGGAAAAGGCGGGATTGCATGCCAATGATGTCATTTTATCGGTCAATGGAGAGAAGCTGGATGGCTTAACGCTAAATCAGGCGATTATGAAAATCCGCGGACCCAAGGGCACACAAGCCAAGCTGGAAATTGTACGTTCCGGCTCTTCAGACCCGATTCAAATGACGGTTGTGCGGGATGATATCGACGTTGAAACGGTGTATGCGGAGATGCTTCCGAACAATATCGGTAAAATTGAAATTCGTCAGTTTTCCAGCAATACATCCAAAAGGTTCAAGGATGAACTTGCAGGACTTGAAGCCAAAGGGATGAAAGGCTTGGTTATTGATGTACGGAACGACCCGGGTGGTCTGTTATCGGCAGTTGTTGAAATTGTCGAGCCGTTTGTACCGAAGGGGAAACCCATTGTGAAGATTGAGAACCGCAAGGGTGAGCAGGAGGACACCACCTCCCAGGGAGCAGGCAAAAATTATCCCGTGACGGTACTGATCAATAAAGGCAGTGCCAGCGCATCGGAAATATTAGCGGGAGCCCTGCATGATTCCTCCGGCAGCAAGCTGATAGGGGAAACCACATATGGTAAAGGTACCGTGCAGGTTACGTTTGAAAAAGAGATGGGCGATGGCAGCAATATCAAAATGACGGTATATAAATGGCTCACACCAAATGGTACCTGGATTCATAAAAAAGGGATCGCGCCTGATATTGCCATTGATCAGCCTGCTTATTTTAAAGTAGCTCCGTTAACGAAGAAGACAACTCTGGTGCAGGATTCGAGCAGTGAAGATGTTAAAAATCTGCAGACGATGCTAAAGGGACTTGGCTTGAATCCGGAACGTGCGGACGGTTATTTTAGTGAAAAAACAGCGCTGGCGGTCAAAGCCTTCCAGCGGATGCAAAATCTACCGATTACCGGAGAAGTCGATACCGAAACGGCAACACGTCTGGAGAAGATGATTTTGGCAGAAATTAAAGATCCCAAAAATGATCTGCAGCTCAAGGCGGCAACGCAGCATTTGCAGTCCATTATGCCGAAGTAACCGTATAAATGTAACAGCTGCAGAAATCTTGAGTGATTGAGACATAAGGTTTATATAAAGTGGTGGGCAGGAATCGTGCTGCTCAGCGTCGAATCATAGTGAGGAGGGTGGATACGTCCGCCTTCCTATTTTATTGTTGCAGAGGGAGCTTTCCACATGAACGTGTTTATGGAGATCGCACTTAAAGGGCTGCAGGCCCTGCTTCAATTGTTGATGAATCCTTTTTATTATGTAGGTATATGTTTTGTTATTTTACAATATCGCAGACAAATTAGTCTGGAGCGTAAACTGTTTCATACCAAGCTGCATTCAGTACTGTCGCAAACGTGGCAGACGCTGCTGTGGGGCTTAATCGGAGGCATTGCGGCATCTATAGTCATGGCGTTCATTGGTGCAACGATCCAAGTCGAGGCTGTGCTTTTAATATGGGTTATCGCTCTGCTGCTGCTCTTTATTCGGGTGCGATTTTTATGCTGGGCTTACGCGATTGGGATTATCGGCATCCTGCAAACGATATGGATATTAATCCCCGCCCTACATGCTGTAACCGGTCTGTCCTGGTTAACGGAGCCTTTGCTTGCATTGAATATGCCCTCTTTACTGGCATTGATTGCGATCCTGCACGTGGTGGAGGCTGTATTGATTCGCATGAGGGGGGCTCGTACGGGAACCCCCATGTTCTACGAGAGCAAACGCGGAAAAATCGTTGGAGGTTACCAATTACAGGGTTTTTGGCCGGTTGTGTTGTTCCTTGTGGTTCCTTTTCAGGGAGGAGGTACTTTGCTGCCGTGGACACCGTTGCTGGGGGCAGGACTGTGGAGCGGAGGCTGGACCATTATCGGGTTTCCGATGATGATCGGGTTTGCTGATATAACCTTATCCCGGCTGCCGCAAGAGAAAGCGAAGCTCAGCTCAAATCTGTTGTTCATGTATGCAGGTGCGGTGCTGCTGCTGGCGGCTCTCGCTTACTTAGGGCCTGTAGCGACCCTGATTGCATGTCTGGGCTGCATATTGCTTCACGAAGGACTAAAAATGTACAGCCGTTGGGACGAATCGAATCGAAAGCCGTATTTTGTGGAAGATCCGCGCGGATTAAAAATATTGGGAGTCCTGCCTGGCAGTGCAGGGGATGAGATGGGCATACAAGCAGGAGAGATTATCCATAAAGTCAACGGCCTGCCTATTAGGTCCAAACATGAATTGCACCATGCGATGCAATTGAACTCGGCCTTTTGCAAGCTGGAGGTACTGAACCTGGCTGGAGAGAGTAAATTTTTGAAGCGACCTATGTTTTCTGGAGAGCATCATCAGCTGGGCATTCTCCTCGTTCCCGATCAGGATGCACCTTACTACGTAGAAGAGAAACCGGTACATTTTTGGCGGTATTTAAGCAGAAAGCTTCCGGGAGCGATAAGCAAGTGAGATTTGTATGTAGAACATATTAAATAAAAATTGTTCCACAAGGAACAAAAAAGCTGCCGGAAATAAATTCCGATAGCTTTTTTACTATCTATACTGAAGACTTGCTATACAACGTGCAAGCTCTGATTTGGACAGTGACCACGGATGGCTCACAGTTGTGATTAAACCAGTACCATTCACTTATACGTTCCAACTCAAGTGGTGGAGTTAAGGCTTAGTGGGCTCACGCAGCACAATGATTTCAACCCGGCGGTTTTTGGAGCGATTCTCAGGGGAATCATTATTGACAACCGGATGGGTATCGGCAAATGCACTGGACATGAATTTTTTGGAGTCAAGACCCATTGTATCTGTAAAATAGCGAAGTACAGAGAGCGAGCGCTCCGATGAAAGTCTCCAATTATCCTTGAACAAGGACCCGGTAGCTAACGGCAGATCATCCGTATGACCCTCAATACTGATGGTTGAATCCAAGGAAGGGAACAAGCTCGTTAATTGATTCAGAATCGGATAAGCTTCTTTTTTCAAATCAGCTTTACCCAGGTCAAATACAAACAGATCGTTCAAGGTAACGGTAATTCCTCTTGGCGTATTAGCGACAAATACTTGAGATTGCAGGTTTTGCTGTTGTATATATTGCTGGATTTTTTCCATCAGATCCTGAAGCTGTTTTTCACGAAGTTCTTTTTGTTCCTTATCTTCTTTATCCTTCTTATCCTTGTCTGCGTTCTGATTCTTATTGCCTTCATCCGCCTTGGATATATTGACACGACCGAGTACTCCATCGCCGCCAGGCAGCACCGATTCTGCTTTGGTATATTGAAAATTCAGCGATTGGGCAAGCACTGAATACTTATCAGTATCAATTTTACTCATCGCATACATGATCACAAAGAAGATTAATAGCAGTGTAATTAAATCCGCATATGTGATTAACCATCGTTCATGATTTTCATGTTCAGGATGCTTTTTCTTATTCCTCGCCACCTGGATCACCTGCGCCTTCAGCTTTCTTATGGCTCTGATGCTGGAACGATTTTAGCTTTTTCTTGATCAATTGTGGATTTTCGCCGGCTTGCAGAGCCAGTATGCCTTCCAGCATCAATTCCATTTCGGAAATTTGTTCCTTACTGCGAATCTTGATCTTAGTGGCGAGCGGGAGATATATCACATTGGCTGAGGAAACCCCGTACAACGTAGCGGTAAATGCAACTGCGATAGCAGGACCTAATGTACCTGGATCGGATAGGTTGCCCAAGACATGAATCAAACCCATAACGGTTCCGATAATACCCATGGCTGGCGCATAGCCACCCGCAGTTTCAAAGATTTTGGCCCAGCCCTCATGATGATGCTCCAGCGCGTCCATTTCCAGCTCGAGGATCTGCCTGGTTAATTCAGGATCGGTACCATCGACAACCATCATCAGGCCATCACGCAAAAAATCGTTCGGGTTTTCCTGTGCGCGCTGCTCCAGTGCGAGAACACCTTCCCGCCTTGCGACAGTAGCCATATCCACAAGCTCTTCAATAATCAGGTTCGGATCCCGTTTCTTTTCCTTGAAAGCCATACCGAGCGCCTTTGGAATTTCTTTTAAGCGCGACATCGGAAAGCTGATAGCAACAGCACCCGCCGTACCTCCAAAAATGATGAGCATGGCGCTGGGGACGATAAGCGCATCAAGATGACCGCCATCCCACATATATCCCCCTATTAAAGCACCCAGACCGATAACAAGACCTAAAATCGTTGTTAAATCCACTTTTCCTACCACCCTTACAATGAGTAAAATGCTGGCCTTCTATGGATCAATTATGTCTTGCTTCCAGGGTCAACTTGTTAAAGTTGGAAGCATTCTCAGTTTGCAACAAAAGATGAAAAAAGGTATAATACATGGGAACAGGTATTCCTATGCAGCTCAATGTCGATGATTGTAAGACTTCGTCGAGAGTTGCATATTATTTATCGGAAGCAAGCGGTCAAAAGTTTAGAAAAATTGATCATTCGATGGACGGTGATGGAATGAACGAAGTGACGATGAGCAATAAACCCTTTGAATTGATTTCGGATTATACGCCTCAAGGCGATCAGCCGCGAGCTATAGAACAGCTGCTGCAAAGCATCCAATCCGGACAAAAGCATCAAACGCTGCTTGGTGCGACAGGTACAGGTAAAACGTTCACGGCAGCTCAGGTCATTGCCAAGCTCAATCGGCCAACGCTGTTGATTGCTCATAATAAAACGCTCGCCGCTCAGCTATGCAGTGAGCTGAAAGAGTTTTTCCCTAACAATGCGGTTTCCTACTTTGTCAGCTACTATGACTACTACCAACCAGAGGCTTATATTGCTTCTTCAGATACTTTCATTGAGAAAGACTCCAGTATTAACGAAGAAATCGACAAGCTGCGGCACTCCGCTACCAGCTCCTTATTTGAACGGCGTGATGTGATAATCGTTGCCAGCGTATCGTGTATTTACGGTTTGGGTTCACCGGTAGAATACCGTAATCTGGTCCTTTCGCTGCGGGTTGGCATGGAACGCTCACGCAATGAGCTGCTGCATCGCTTAATCGACATTCAGTACCAACGAAATGATTTGAATTTTGTACGCGGCACGTTTCGTGTTCGCGGTGATGTGGTGGAAATTTTCCCGGCCTCCCATAGTGAGCAAGCGGTTCGAGTGGAGCTGTTCGGGGATGAGATTGAACGTATTACAGAGATTGATGTATTAACGGGAGAAATATTGGGCGAGAGGGACCATATCGCGATTTTTCCGGCCTCTCACTTCGTAACCCATGAGGATACGATGAAACGGGCACTTGTCAATATTGAACGGGAGCTAGAGGAACGTCTGGCGGAGCTTAATGCCAAGGGCAAGCTGCTTGAAGCCCAGCGTCTGGAGCAGCGGACCCGCTACGATATCGAGATGATGCAGGAAATGGGTTTTTGCTCAGGGATCGAGAACTACTCGGGACCGTTAACCTTCCGTGAGTCGGGTGCGACGCCTTATACGCTGTTTGACTACTTTCCGGATGATATGCTGATCATGGTCGATGAATCTCATGTGACGCTGCCGCAAATTCGCGGGATGTACAACGGCGACCGTGCACGGAAGGAAGTACTTGTGGAGCATGGCTTCCGGTTGCCTTCAGCGATGGATAACCGGCCGCTGCGATTTGAGGAATTTGAGGATAAGGTCACCCAGGCTGTGTTTATATCGGCGACTCCGGGACCATATGAATTGGAGCATTGTCCAGTCATGGTCGAGCAGATTATTAGACCTACCGGTTTGATTGATCCGATTATCGAAGTACGGAAGACCAAGGGTCAGATTGATGACCTGCTGGGAGAAATCAATGAGCGCATCCGTAAGGATGAGCGTGTGCTCGTTACCACGCTAACGAAGAAAATGTCGGAGGACTTGACGGATTATTTCAAGGAAATCGGCATTAAAGTGCGTTATCTGCATTCCGATATCAAGACATTGGAGCGGATGCAAATTTTACGTGATCTGAGGCTCGGCGTGTTTCATGTACTCGTCGGCATTAACCTGCTGCGGGAAGGTCTTGATTTGCCGGAAGTATCGCTCGTTGCCATTCTGGATGCCGATAAGGAAGGGTTCCTGCGCTCTGAGCGTTCGCTGATTCAAACGATTGGCCGGGCGGCCCGGAACTCCAACGGACGTGTCATTATGTATGGAGATAAAATTACGGATTCGATGGCTAAAGCTATGGGAGAAACGAGTCGCCGTCGTGAAATTCAGCTTGCCTATAACGAGCAGCACGGTATAACACCACAAACGATTCAGAAAAAAGTCCGTGATGTGATCGAGGCGGTCAAGGTAGCCGAGCAGAAGGCTGACTATTTGACCGATATTAAGGGCGCCAAAATGTCCAAAAAAGATAAAATTTCCTTGATCGAACGGTTGGAAAAGGAAATGAAGGATGCCGCCAAAAACCTGCAATTTGAACGAGCGGCTGAGCTTCGTGATGCCGTCATGGAATTAAAAGCCGATTTGTAGTGGATAGGAGTAATCGGCTGAATCGTTTATAATGGATAAGATGGCAGACGCTTGACAATCCGTTGAAATCAAAAGGATGGTGTTATGCACGTGATCAGAGATAATATTGTGATCAAGGGCGCGCGAGCGCATAATTTAAAAAATATTGATGTTATGATTCCACGGGATCGTTTTGTTGTGCTTACAGGCTTAAGCGGCTCAGGCAAATCGTCGCTTGCTTTTGATACCATCTATGCTGAAGGGCAGCGCCGTTATGTAGAATCATTGTCTGCATATGCGCGGCAATTTTTAGGGCAAATGGACAAACCTGATGTGGATTCCATTGAGGGGCTATCCCCGGCGATTTCCATTGATCAGAAAACGACAAGCCGTAACCCGCGTTCTACTGTTGGAACGGTCACGGAGATTTACGATTATCTTCGGTTGTTATTTGCTCGTATTGGGCGTCCACATTGTCCCGATCATAAGATCGAGATAACGTCCCAGACCATTGAGCAGATGGTAGACCGGATTATGGAGTATCCGGAGCGAACACGTCTGCAGATACTGGCTCCGATTATATCGGGTCGCAAGGGCGAACATACGAAGCTGTTGGCTGACATAAACAAGCAGGGCTTTGTACGTGTGCGCGTGAATGGCGAAACGATGGATTTGTCCGAGAAGATAGAGCTCGATAAAAATAAAAAGCATAATATCGAAGTGGTTGTTGACCGTATCGTTGTTAAAGACGATGTGCAGAGCCGGTTGGCCGATTCCTTGGAAACGGCGCTTAAGCTCGGTGAAGGCAGGGTGCTCGTAGATATTATCGATCAGGAAGAGCTGCTGTTCAGCCAAAATCTGGCTTGTCCAGTATGCGGGTTTAGCATCGAAGAACTGGCTCCCAGAATGTTTTCCTTCAACAGCCCGTTCGGCGCTTGCCCGGATTGCGATGGACTAGGCAGTAAAATGGTTATTGATCCCGATTTGCTCGTTCCAAACCCGCAGCTATCGATTGAGCAAGGAGCTTTCGAGGCTTGGGCAGGCAGTACATCGAACTATTATCCGCAGTTTCTGGCTGCCGTATGTGAGCATTACGGGATTTCACGGACGACCCCCGTAGCTGATTTGACGCCCGAGCAGATGAAAAAGCTGCTGCTGGGTACAGGCGGCGAGAAGGTAAGGTTCCGTTACGAGAATGATATGGGGCACAGGAAAGAAGCAATGGTTCCATTTGAGGGTATTATTCATAATCTGGAGCGTCGTTATCGGGATACGTTCTCAGAAGGTATTCGTGAGCACATCGAGAGCTATATGAGCTCGAAGCCGTGCGGCAAATGTAAAGGTCAGCGCTTGAAGGCTGAATCGCTGGCTGTCACCATCAATGGGAAAAATATTGCTTTTGTCACTTCGTTATCCATCGGTGACTCAGCAGAATGGTTCGATTCCTTGTCGTTGACAGATAGAGAAATGCAGATAGCCCAATTGATTCTCAAGGAAATCAAAGCGCGCTTGGGCTTCCTTGTTAATGTAGGGCTGGATTACCTTACGATGCATCGCGCAGCGGGTACACTATCCGGTGGTGAGGCACAGCGGATTCGTTTGGCGACTCAGATCGGGTCGAGCCTGATGGGCGTGCTCTACATTTTGGATGAGCCCAGCATCGGACTGCATCAGCGTGATAATGACCGCTTAATACAGACGCTTGAGCATATGCGCGATCTCGGTAACACCCTAATCGTGGTAGAGCATGACGAAGACACGATGATGGCAGCTGACTACATTATCGATATCGGTCCTGGTGCTGGTGTGCATGGCGGAATGGTCGTGTCACAGGGAACACCACAGGAGATTATGGATGATCCTCATTCGTTGACTGGCCAATATTTAAGCGGCAAGAAATTCATCCCGATTGCTGCTTCACGGCGGGAACCGAATGGGAAATGGCTGGAAATCAAGGGAGCTAAGGAAAATAACCTGCGTAATGTGAACGTTAAGCTGCCGTTAGGCGTATTTACCTGTGTAACGGGTGTTTCCGGATCAGGGAAAAGTACATTAATCAATGAAATTTTGTACAAAACTTTGGCCAAGGAGTTAAATAGAGCCAAGGTACGCCCGGGTGAGCATAAAGAATTTATCGGGCTTGAGCATGTGGACAAGGTGATCGAGATCGACCAATCGCCAATAGGCCGAACACCGCGATCCAATCCTGCTACCTATACTGGGGTATTTGACGATATACGCGATTTGTTTGCTACTACCAATGAGGCTAAAGTGCGTGGCTACAAGAAGGGGCGCTTCAGCTTTAATGTGAAGGGTGGACGCTGTGAGGCTTGCAGCGGGGACGGAATCATCAAGATCGAGATGCATTTCTTACCTGATGTGTATGTACCTTGTGAGATTTGCAAAGGCAAACGGTACAACCGGGAAACACTTGAAATTCATTACAAAGGCAAAAGCATTTCCGACGTATTGGCCATGACCATTGAGGATTCATGCGAATTTTTCAAAAATGTACCTCGGATTCATCGTAAGCTGCATACGCTTCTTGAGGTAGGTCTCGGTTATATGGATCTGGGTCAACCAGCGACAACCTTGTCAGGTGGAGAGGCGCAGCGGGTGAAGCTGGCGGCTGAGCTGTATCGCAGAAGCACAGGCAAAACGATCTATATTCTCGATGAACCAACGACCGGACTGCATATTCACGATATTGATCGATTGCTTAAGGTGCTGCACAAGCTGGTAGATAATGGGGATAGCGTTCTTGTCATCGAGCATAATCTGGATGTCATCAAGACAGCGGATTATATGATTGATCTCGGTCCCGAGGGCGGCAGTAAAGGTGGTACGATCGTGGCTACGGGAACACCTGAGGAAGTCGTAAAGGTAAAAGGCTCCTACACAGGGAAATACCTCAAGCCTATCTTGGAGCGAGATAAAGCGAGATCCGCCGAATATATAGAGCAGTTGGCCTAGCATTTTATCACATCGGGAGTTATAAATGTTAGATGCAATGGACACTGTATAGATACACAGTTGTTTTTTGAACAAGTATCCACGTAGATGCAAGAAATGTTGACAAAGTTGTTACACTTCAGCAAATCACTTGCACTTCGCAGCTAGTCAAGCTAAGATAGAATATATGCAATTTTGTAACCATGAGGAGGTCTCTCGATGTTTTTGGCCGAAGAGGCAGCAAAAGCAGCGCAAGCCGCATCAACTTTTAACGGGTTTGACGTATTCGTGATCTTGTTCACGATTGTAATCGCTATTGGTGTAGTACGTTTACTGGCATCTCCTAAGAAAAATATTTTTGCCATCGGGTTTGGTGGAATTAGTTTGGTCGTTTTTTTAGTGATGGATGCTGTAATGGTTATGAGCTGGATGGGTAAACTCTAGACACTTAACACAGGCATCACCTATTATGAACCTTACCCTATAACGAAGAGAAGCCCTTGGACCCGAGTCCGAGGGCTTTTTTTGTATGTCGAACTGTTCAACAATCAATGGGACGACTGAATCTTCAGACATGCATTTAAAAAGCCGAGGCGCATGAGCCCTCAGCTTTTTAAAATACATATCCTTGAATAACCATCAGTCAAACTCTCTGTCCAAGCAGAGACTTACACTGTGATTAAACCCACCACATCTCACCAACCGGATCTTTAATCAAAATTTGCTGCAGGTTTTGTACGGCCTTAGTAAAGCCTTCATCTACGGACATCAAGCCATCCTCATGCTCAATACTAACTACATAGTCATAGCCGACAAGACGAAGTGCGCTGATAATATCAGCCCATGTTTTCAAGTCATGACCGTAACCGACAGTACGGAACTGCCATGCGCGATCCAGCATTAAAGTGTACGATTGCATGTCGGTAACGCCATGCTTGTTAACATTAATCGGATCAATGGTTGTATCCTTGGCATGGAAATGATGGATAGCGTTGGCACGGCCTAATATTTGCACCGCTTGTACCGGATCAATACCCTGCCACCACATATGGCTTGGATCAAGGTTAGCGCCGATAACGTCGCCAGCAGCTTCGCGAAGACGAAGCAATGTAGCTGGTGTATGTACAGAGAAGCCGCCGTGCAGCTCAAGACCGATTTTGACATTGCGGTCAGAAGCGAATTTACCTGTTTCCGTCCAGTAAGGAATAACCTTGTTCGTCCACTGCCAGTCCAGAATTTCCTGATAATCATTCGGCCATGGTGCTACAGGCCAGTTTGGATATTTGGCACCCTCATGATCGCCCGGGCAGCCAGAGAATGTATTGACGACAGGAACCTCCAGCTTTTCAGCCAGCTCTATCGTTTTGATGATCGTATTATGATGATCTGATGCAATAGGATGCTGCGGGTGGAGTGGATTACCATGGCAGCTAAGCGCACTAATAGTGAGCCCACGGGATTCTACTGCCTTTTTAAAAGCCTTCAGCTTTCCTTCATCAGCCAATAATACTTCCGGATTGCAATGTGCATTTCCAGGGTAGCCACCTGTTCCAATTTCAATCGCTTCCAAGCCTTTAGCAGCAATGTAATCGAGGGTTTCTTCAAGAGATTTTTGGGCAAATAATACGGCAAATACGCCTAACTTCATAAGACACCTCCGAGAAAATAAGAAATGTACGCGTGTACGCACTATAACAAATTATAACATTGTTTGCTTGCTAACTCAAAGTGCAAGATGAGGACATTCCTATTTGAGTTGGGTATACATTTACTTGCCTACTAGGCGAATGAACAAGCGCGAATGAAAGACCCACATATACTGTACCATTCACAGAGAAGGAGATGATCCATTTGGCTTACAATAACAATTTCCAATGTCCGCCGGCTGACCCGGTTTTTACAGATCCAACGCAGGTGATCCGCAATTTTTACTATCCACAACCGGTACCGGTAATTCATCCTGTTGAAGTGGTTAATCGTCATCATTGTGTTCCAGTACCCCACCATTTTGTGTCCTGCACTGTCAAGGATGAAGTATGTACGGTTAGCAGCCGTAATATGAAGAAACGGGATGCGGGCGGCGCCAGAGCAAAGGTATCGCGCACCAAGCTGAAAAAGTAATCAGTGAGCCTCCTTCAGGCTGCCTGTTGATGGAGCTCTCAGGCCCATGATAACGCATCCTGTTCAAAAATTCGCTCTTTCTGTCCAAACGGAGTACCCGCAGCTTGCAGTATGCCGAGCTCAGCGTCTCATGAAAAGAGTCTCTTACCCGGGATAACCGGATAGAGACTCTGGGTACTTGATAAGTATGGCGTACAGCCGGATCAAGGATCCCTTCCGGTTGAAAAACAAGCAAGCGGGCTGCTTCAGGTGTGAGCTAATTGGTTAAAATGGCCAATTCAGCAGTCCGCGGTAAATTTTCCATACGGTTTCAGTGTTACCACTGTAGATAATGACGGAGAAGGTGACAATAGCTTGGGTGAGCACGCAGCGGGCGAGGAAATAGGAACGTGATACCTTTTTCTTATTGACTGTCGATTTGCCAAGCAGATTTTCCAATGCAATCACGATTCCGTGATAAAGACCGTAGAAAAAGTAGAGCCAGCTAAAGCCATGCCAGAGGCCGATCAGCACCATAATCAGGATGGACAAGCCTGCTGCTGTCACTTTGCTGGGAGCTTGACGTGAAAAAAACATGAAGATATGCTCGCGAAACCAATCTCCCAATGTTGCATGCCAGTTGCGCCAAAATTGAGTCAAGGTCGGAGACTGAAACGGTTTTTTGAAATTTTCGGGAATATTATAGCCCATTAAGCGACCAAAGCCGATGGCGATATCGGAATAACCTGAGAAATCGAAAAAAATGAGCGCGTAAAACCAGACCATCAGAAACAGTGATTGATGCGTATGGAGCTCACCCTGCTGCATATGGTTGAACACGTCGGTCATCCAGGTAACGATTACGATCTTTTTGAACAATCCCATAATAATTCGTTTGACATTGTCCTCAACCTGCGACGAAGACAGCTTGTAGGGCTGCTTCGTATCCGCCATAAAATCACGGAATTTAAGAATAGGTCCTGAAGTAAAGGTTGGCACGAAAAGAATATAGTTAGCGTAATCCATCAGCCCGGCACGAGCGTCTTTACCGATAAAATAGGCGAAATAATGCGCATCGATAACCTTCAGCACGTTGTAGATCAGACCAAGCAGCATCACTGTATCGAACAACGGGTTTTCAAATATTTGCATTCCGTACATACGCATTCCGCAAACGCCGACGATATTAAGAGCAATGAGTGTTATAAACCAGCCTCTGCGCCAGGAGGTGGTCTGACACAGGAATCGAAAGGCGATATAATTTACAATCGTATAGATGATGTAAAAGACAAATAGCTTCTTGCTGAACACCAGCAGGAAGCTGAGGTTGAACGCCAGCAGTAATATGCGTTTATTGTGGGGCCACCAGCGGGTAAGCGCCAGAATGAGAATCATTCCACACATGGCCATGACTGCGTTCATGTTCAAATACCACATAACCTGACTCCCTTGATTGAAAGATGGCCGAGCCTTGAAGAGGCTCAGAACCCCTCGTATATAAACAATCCTTTACCTGTAAAATAGATCAAAACAATAATGAGCATCGCCGTATACACAATTACTTCGACGATTTTGCGAGGGATTGGAGCCATGCGTCAACCTCCTTGGTAAATACCGGAGCCCCGACTTCACGGCTCAAATGGACGAGATCATGAAATTGTGCGGGCTTGTAGGTGCTGAGAAGATCCAGCACAGGAACCTGATGCTGAGCAAGTTTTTGATTCACTGTGGCTTGTAAGCCTGCCATATATTTGGGAACCGGATACGCCGGATTCCAGGGCATCCAGATCACACGTACAGGCAGCTTGTGATCATCAGCATATCGCAAAATAGAATCGAGTGCCTGTAAATTATCCTTGTAATCAGGCTGTGACATCCAGCCGAAGCGGCGCTCGTAATCATCCCACTTGGTCTTTAGCTCATCATCGGTCTTTTTGCCGTAATAAAGCTCCTTATCAATCCAGCGAGGCACGTAAGCGAACAGCTTGGAGCGGTTCAGCTCCAGTGCACCCTCATACAGCTGCCGAACGGCTTCACCGCCGGAATCCCTGAAATAGTCGCGATATGTATATACATAGGGCTGGTACCAGGGCTTGAACCATTGATAGGTCGGGTCTGTTTCCAGACTGTCGATCATCGTATGTACATCGATAGCAATCACAAGCTGATCCTCGACGTGAAAAAGCTGCCGCTCCAGCAGCTCCTGCAGATCGGTTAGCTTCCCGTAGGACAGTCCCAGCTCAATAAGCCCCGATTTGGATTGCTCTTCGATATAGGCACCTGTGACGGAGGAATTTCCGAAGAAAACCGGTCCATGATCCAGCCAGCCGTGATGATATAAGGTTTTGGTAAAGTCATTTTTGTAAAAACGCCGCGAGGTGACCATCGGGTCCCAAATCGAGATCAGAACGTCCGATAGCACAAAAGCGGCGAGCAGCAGCAGCACAAAGCTGTTTTTACGGAAAAAGGCGATCAGTTTCATAAGGAACCCACATCTTTGTTTAGTGTTAAGAATTATAGAGATTTTTGCTGCCATGCGTGATATTGCTCGTGGAACGTTGTTGGCCAATCGGCTTCATTCAACCCAAACTGGGCCAGGAAGGCAAAGGTCCAACGTTCAATCCCGAAGCCTACGCAGCCAGTAACAGCGGGACGTTTACCCATTTTAATTTGAAAGGCATTGCCGAACGTGTTGCTGTGAAAATTAATCGACCCGCAGGCAATTGATTTTTTAATGTGAGGTATCGTCAGACGAAGCTCATATTTCATCTCCTGATTGCGTTGAAACGAAGCCTTAGTTTGAAAATCATTGGTGAAAAAAGGATCATTGGCAATTTCCAGCATACAGTCAACATTCCACTCAACAGCCAATTCTTTCATATATTCAATAGCACGCAGGCGGTTTTCCTTAACAAACTCAGGTTTGCCGACGAAAATAATTTCGCGCATGCTGAAATCCAGCAAACGTCCAAAATCGCTGTGGTTACGGGATTCAAAGCGATGGCATTTGGAAATAGCGGAAACGATTAGACCGTCGCCCTCCAGCGTTTCATTTTGCAAGCCCTCATAACAGTGATAGCAGGTCGAAGGGTTCATCGTGAACTTTGGTGACGGCATTGTAGTATTCATATCGAGCGGAGCGTCTGACTTCCAGCCACCAGACTCACGAATGGATTGTGAAAAGGCTTCAATAATGTCCAAGTCCTCACGCAGGTGTGTCAAGAAATGGATATGCTCGGGAAACGATGTAAAATGGTTCGTTTTATTCAGTGTTTCGCAATGAATAACAGCCGGATAGGATTCTTCCTTGATGCCTTCGAAGCGATTGCCGACCTTAGTGACGAACGAATAGTCAAAAAAGCGCATCAGGCTGGAAAACGGTTCACGGAAAATGAACAGGCCTTCCTCCAGAACCTTAATGATTTTGCGGTCTACGAGCTCGGCAATAATATCGCCTTCATAAGGAGTGTTCACCTTTTGCTCGAACAAAATATTTTCTTTGAAGCCAAAATCACCATGTGAAAAACGTTCGATCAAGCGGCGTACTTGTGCTTCAATCGCAGCATCGCCTTTGGGTGATTCATGGACAATATGAATATGATTATTTTCAAGCCGAATATCGCGAATTTGTTCGTCGATGAAGGCGGCCGCGTATTTCAGCTGGCCATGCTGGCTTAGTGCCAATCCTTCGAGGGAAACGACGCATTCCATAGGTCATTACCTCGCAGTCTTTTTTTGGATGAAGTCGGCGATTTCACGCACTGTATTCATAGAATACAGCATCAGGTCCTGATTCGTCACCTGAATGCCATACGTTTGCTCGATATGCGCAATCAACGCCGTTGCGCCGATGGAGTCCACATAACCGTAATCGAAAAGATGGACATCTGGGGTAAACTCATCGTCATCCGCTTCTATTTCGTAGCGATTGCGGATATGCGATTCTAACTGGGAAAGCAGGTCTTGCATGTGGGTTTCCTCCTTGTTTGGGCAGTTCTGAAAGCTAAGTATAAAGGCGGCAGGTACCGACTAATAATGAATAAGGATCGTCGTTGCTGCGCCAAAATGGGTTACGGTATACAGATCGCTACCATCCTGCTGCACGACCTGAAGCTGATCTCCTTCGATATTCAGGGGAACTGCGCTTCTCAGCTGTATTTGCTGCATACCGTCCGATTGAAGCTCAAGCTTCCACTCATTGGGAGACTTGTGCAGTGTATACGGCACATTGCTGCGCAATAAATGCGGACTGGCAGAAGGCAATAAAGGAGCAGCAGGGATAGGGATGGTTATGCCGCCGGATTCAGTAACAGAATCACTGCCGGATGGCTTCATATTCTCAAAGCGAACGAGTGTAGTTAACGGAACACCTACATATAGCTTATCATTGCGCCAATCGGAAATATCCGATTCTGTTGACAATGGACGATCTGCATAGGCTTGACCACGCTCAATGGAAACACCAAGTGTTCCTTTGTATTCGGCAGCCTGTTCAGGCACGCCTTGCGTTAGCGGTTTGATGCGAATCGTAGGTTTTGTTTGCATACCGAACATGTGCTTGATTCGATCCATAACGACTTCGCTCCAAGGACGATAAATGGTTACCTGTGTTGTCAAGGTATTGAGCACCGTACGCGCCATTTGCGTCTCCGACATAAAATTGTAGCTGTGCTGATTGCGAATTTGATCCAAAAATTTCACAAATTCGAGCAGCTCTCCAACTCCGCTTGGAAATTTATATTCGATATGCTCGAAATAATCAATCGGCATATCCTGGGCAATATAGGAATCGAACAAATCCTCCGTCGTATACTGCGGATCAAGACGAAGTACGGGTGCTGGTGTGCTCAGCAGCATAGGTGGCTGGCTTGGCAGACCGGATGTGGAATCTGTCATCAAAAAAGGCATTCCCCAATTGTACTGCACGCCCAGCCGCGGCTCATTAGGGATGTTGGCAGGTCTAAAGCCGAAGTTAAACCATATTCCGGCATCCCGCTCGTTGCACAGCGTCTGTGTAGGATCAGGGTTATTGATTCGCCACGTATGCTGGTTGGTTCCTGGCATCTTCCAGGGAATACCGAGTCGATCAAAGGCCTGCCGATGCAGTGCGAGCTCCTCTTTTTCCTGTGCATCGCTTGTGAAATTATGGACAAATAGATGCGGATACAGTTCGAGATAGTGATCCTTACTATATTGAATAAAAGCCTGCAGCTGCTCAGCGTAAGGGAACTTGGGATCATCTACCGTTGTTGGCATCCCGAATTCGAGCTGTCCGACGATCAGATCATCTTTGCCGTCGTGATTCAGATCATACCATAGCGGCACGGAATTGTGCCCTCCGACGAGCGCATGATTGCCGAGCTGGTTCAGCGTAGAGCCTTCCAGCACGCCGTCTGCCTGCCATTGACCGTTTGCTTGCTGCGTATACACACGCAGATCGCCTTCCGAGCTGCCGACCACAAGCTCGAGTCGGCCATCGCCATTGACGTCGTGCAGCGATGGCGCAGCGTATGCCGCAGGCAGCCTGAACAGCAGGCTGCCGGGTTCAAAGGCAAGCGGCTGCCCGGCTGCGCCGGGGCTGACGCCGCCTGCGCCTGCGGCGCCCTCGCGGCCCGCTTCGCGTTGGCCGCGGTAGAGCGTGACACCGCCTGCGGCATCCCCGACCACGAGGTCGGGAACGCCGTCGCCGGTGGTGTCACCGACAGCCGCAGCCACAGGTGCTGCGGCGCGAATGACCTGCCCGCCCGCAAGCAGCGGGGCAGGCGGTGTAAACGCGCCGTCGGCTGCGCCATAGGCGACGGCTAGCGTGCCGTCCGATAGGCCGAGGATCAGATCCGGCCTACCGTCGGCATTCAGGTCATACGCGGTTACACTTGCGTTAGACCCGGTCTGCAGCGGCTGCCCATTCACCAGCCGAAGTGGCTCCCGCTTGCCGAAGGCATCGGGTGCCGCGATGCTTGCGCCCTTACGCACGTCAGCATTGTCCTTACTGTCCTTTGCGCTGTTACTTACTCGCACTTCACCCGCACTCACGCTTTCCGGCAGCACCTGCCCGGCATAAGCTTCAGGCTGCGCGCCTAAGTTAGGGTAGACATAAATCGATCCATCGGATGATCCGACAATCAGATCCGCAAGCCCATCGCCATTCAGATCCGCCAGTGCCGGGTAGGCGCGATACGGTTCTTGAAAGGCATCGCCCAGCGAGTGATAGTTGGGGTCACGTGCCAGCTGAATGGGACGCCCTTCGCTGATGAGACGAGTGCCGCTGGAATAAAACGAATTTACCGTTTCACCAACAAAAGCAGGTTTTTCGTTCGTGCCTGTATTTAAATGAACAGCTACCGATTCTTGCCACAGCCCCCAATGAAAAGAGGAGCGAACGAGAGAAAATGAAGGAAGCTGATTGTACTTCTTCAACAATTCCGCCCATTGAATGCCTTCGCCATCCCGTATCGCTTCAATGGCTTCAAAATGATTTTGATGGGCCATTGCAGGCCGGCCATAAGGACCAAGCACTTTTTTTACACTGTACCCGAACGTCTCCTTGGACACAAACGCAGCATATTCACTGCGAAGCAGCGCGCTGCCTGTAGAGAAGGTGAAATGAAAGTAAGGCGCCAAGGGCAGCTGGCTGCGATCAAAATATAAGGCGCCAGGGGCAGGATTGCTGCTGTTGTTCATCGTCTCGGCAAGCTTGGTAAAGCCAAGTGCTGCGTCCATACCGCCAGCCAAATCATAGCCTGTAATATAATAGCGATTAGGCAGCAGGGCACTGCTGACAAATACGGTCCCTTGTCCATATCGGTTCAAAGCAAACAATGTCGTATCGTTCAGTGTGACGATCGGTTCAGCCGTAGATACGAGCAGGCCTTGTCCCCATGAAAAACGACCTAGATCAGCCAACCCGTCATGCTGCAGATAATTATCAATAAACTGACGGAATAACTGCTGGATAGCCTGCAAATTCAGCTCGACCTCGGGATACTCGAAGGATGACCAGCCCGCCTCTTGAGGCTGTGTACTTGCCTGCATCCTATCTGGTGGAGCGAGTCCGACCAATTGTTTGGCACCTATAAAATCTAATGGAAAATCGGATGCCAAACTATTTTCAAGGAACAAATGTCCACCCTGTGCTACATAGCTTTGCAGCATATCGACCTGCTTCACAGATAATGCTCCATGTAGAGAAGGATCTACGTATACGGTATGAAAAGCTTTTAACTGCCGTGAGCTTAGCTTATCGAGAGGCTGTCGTTCCAGCTGTAAATTGGCAACTAAGGACTGGTTCAGCTGTCCGAATGCCGCGGTATCGAAGCTGTCGCCATTCGTGACATAGACCATGCGAATCGATAAATCCTTATTGGAAACAAACAGCCACACAAATGCGACAAGGATTAGCAGGAGACCAACAGCGGCGCCTGTAATCCGGACTTTGGTTAACTTCAAAAAAACCCCTCAATTTTCACTCGGTTAAACTACTCAAATAGTATATCATGGATGCAGATCTTTGTTAACTTATGAGAGACTTGGGTGCAGAGACGCCAAAGTTGAATAAAAGAGTAGATTCACAGCATTTTTATATGAATTTTGCTGTTTATGAAGGCAATTCCATTGGCTTTAGACTTGACAATTCTGTTACACTGTATGTATAGAAGCTCATATTGAGCTGCACGCATATGGGAGCATGTTCATTTAAGAAAGATCACTGCAGTTACTCTGCTTACGGGTACTTGCAAATGGAACAACATTCGGAGGCATATAAGCATGACAACAATTAAACGATCGGATATTGAATTACTGGCACCTGCCGGAGACTGGGATTGTTTACGGGCAGCAGTGGCCAATGGGGCTGATGCTGTATTTTTCGGTGTAGAGAAGTTCAATGCACGGGCAAGAGCGAACAATTTTTTAATGGATGATTTGCCGGATATTATGTCCTTTCTTCATTTGTATGGGGTGAAGGGATTTTTGACATTTAATATATTGGTATTTGAAGAAGAGTTGAGCGAAGCACAAGAGCTAATTGAAGCCTGTATCGAGGCGGGCGTGGACGCGGTTATCGTGCAGGACCTCGGTCTCGTGAAGATGATCCGCGAGATTTCACCGGATTTCCCTATTCACGGTTCGACGCAAATGACGATCACCTCGCCAGAGGCTGTCGAGTTTACGAAGCCATGGGATATCGAGCGGGTTGTATTGGGGCGTGAAAACAACCTTAAGCAGATCAAGCAAATTGGTGACCAGGCAAAGCTGCCGATGGAAGTGTTCGTGCATGGCGCTTTATGCGTATCGTATTCGGGACAATGTCTGACCTCGGAAATGTGGGGAGGCCGTTCTGCCAATCGTGGAGAATGCGCGCAGGCTTGCCGTTTACCGTATGATTTGATGGTCGATGGGGAGCAAAAGCCGATGGGCGATATCGCCTACCTGCTGTCACCAAAGGATTTGGCGGCGCTTGAGCTGGTTCCGGAGCTGATCGAAGCTGGCGTGACTTCCTTTAAAATCGAAGGCCGCTTAAAAAGCCCTGAGTATGTGGCAAACGTAGTTAGCAAGTACCGGCTAGCGATCGACCGCTACTTTGACGGTGGTGATGTAAGACCGAGCAAGGAGGAGCTGCGTGAATTGGAGCAAAGCTTTTCCCGCGGGTTTACGTACGGATTTCTAAAGGGTACAAATAACAAGCAGCTCGTAGAAGGCACCTATCCGAAAAGCCGTGGTATTTATCTGGGTCGTGTGAAGCAAATTTTGCGTGATGGCGTGGTCTGTGAGCTTGAAGCTCCTGTTAAACGCGGTGATGGCATCTGCTTTGACGCGGGGGATCCGACCAAAAAAGAAGAAGGCGGTCGTGTATACGACATCCGCCGTAGAGGTGTGAAGCTGGAGGGTGAAGCGGCAGGTGGATTGATCGAAATTATTGCTGGACGCAACGATGTTGACTTGAAGCGCCTGCATGTGGGGGACCGGATATGGAAAACGAATGATCCGCATCTGGATAAAAGGCTGCGTCAATCGTTCGAAAATGATCGGCCTTACCGTACCTTTCCGGTGAATATTAAAGTAACTGGAAGACTGGGTGAACCGCTACGCAGCTGGTGGACCGATACGCGAACGGGGCATACTGCCTACGTAGAGTCGGAGCTGCCGCTGGTACAAGCACAAAAGCGGCCGATGGACGAAGCGTTATTCGCAGAGCAGCTGGGTCGATTGGGCGGTACGATTCTAGAGCTTGGAGAGCTTGATGTGCAGCTGGAAGGGGAACTGATCGTACCGATGCGCGAGCTTAACAGCATGCGCCGCAGTGCTGTAGAGCTGCTGGAGACTGAACGTCAGCGTCCGCGGGCATACGTGAAGCGCAATGTCGATGCTTATGCTGACGTTCCTGAGCACCCTGCTCAGCAGAAGCAGATTTCTTCTACGATTCCACAGGTACGTATGACCGCTTTATGCCGCAGCCTGGAGCAGGTTGAAGCGGCGCTTGCTACCCATGTTGATATGGTGATCGCCGATTTCGAGTTTATTAAGCAATTTCCCGCAGCTGTAGAAGCGGCGCGCCTCGCCGGTAAGCGTATTGCGCTTGCTACTCCACGCATTCATATGCCGGGGGAAACCGGATATTTCCGTAATATTTCGAAGCTGAAGCCGGATGCGATTCTGGTTCGAAATACGGGAGCTGTTTATTTCTATTTAAAGCAGCGGCTCGAACAGCCGAATGAGCAGCATCCTGAGCTGATCGGAGATTTCTCCTTGAATATCTCCAATCATAAAACAGCGGCGTTGTTCCTCGAAGCTGGCTTGAATAAAGTTACACCCTCCTATGATTTGAATATTCAGCAAATGGTCGATCTGCTGCATGCGGCAGATACCTCGAAGCTGGAGGTCGTCATTCACCAGCATATGCCGATGTTCCATACGGAGCATTGTGTATATTGTACATTCCTCAGTGAAGGGACGGATTATACGAACTGCGGACGTCCCTGCGAGGACCACAGTATTTCACTTCAGGATCGTGTCGGCATGTCACATCCGGTACGGGTTGACGAAGGCTGTCGGAATACGGTGTATAATGCGGTAGATCAATCTGGTGCTGAATATGTGCGGAACTTCATGGATTTGGGAATTTCCTCCTTCCGTATTGAGTTTTTAGAGGAGACAGGGGATAAGGTCAAAGAGGTTATTTCCTTGTACGAGCGTGCGTTGAACGGTGAAATTAGTGGGACTCAAGTATGGAAAACCTTGAAGGCAACCAATCAACTGGGTGTCACAAGAGGACAGCTTTTAAAAAAATAACATGGAATATGAAGCAGTTTAGGGCCTTTGTACTAGGTCCTGACTGCTTTTTTGTTGATTTTTGTAAGATTTTTGTAAGGTCCGATATTGTATGATACAGATAATGTATGTATTCATGTAAATATGTGTAAACCCCTATTTTTGTTCGGAGGCTGCACATTTACTGGATGATCCATGTTCATTGACAAAAGAATAAGAGGAGGAGAAACAATGTTTTTGAAAGAAGCACGCAGTAAGATCAGCTCTGGTCTTGTGTTCACGCTGTTGTTCAGTTTGCTATTGCCTGCATTAGCTTGGGGCGCTGCAGCAGTGCCATTGAAGGACATCGCAGATTCCTACGCGCAAAAGGAAATTCAAAGCTTGGTCGATAGTGGGATAATCAGTGGTTACGAGGATGGGAGCTTTCAACCGCGTAAATCGATCACCCGCGCCGAATTGGCCAAAATTCTCGTGTTGTCTCTTGGATTGAAAGAAGATCCTGACCAAGCGGCTGCCTTCACAGACGTGGACAAAAACAGCTGGTACAGAGGTTTTGTCGGAGCTTTGGTTCAATCCAAAATCACACAAGGAAATTCGGCTACTACTTTTGCTCCTGACGCGAAAGTAACAAGAGAAGAGCTGGCTGTATTCTTTATACGCGCTCTGGGTCTTGAGGAGACAGCAACCAAGGTTGCTGCTGATGCCAAGGTTTCCGATCTGAGCACTGTATCAAGCTGGGCTCAAGCTCATGTATCGCTTGCATTCAAAGTAGGCTTCTTGCAAGGTATTGACGATGGAGCAGGCTCTATCAAATTCAGTCCTAAAGACAACTCGGAAAGACAAGCGGTTGCTCGTCTGGCCTATGAGTTCAAGAACAATAAGGACACTATCATCAATAAGGCAAAAGGACTTGCTGTTGGAACTTTAGCTGTTAGCTCCGCTGTTGTAACGAACAATACAACTGTAGAAGTGACCTTCAATCAAGCAGTAGGTACAGTGTCTGCATCCGATTTCACATTTGATAACAGCTTGACCGTTACCAAAGCAGAGTTGAAATCCGGAAGCACAACGGTAGTTGTTTTAACAACCAGCGTGCAAACAGGTGGAACTGTGTATAAGCTTAGCTACTTAGGCAAAGACACAGGCATTACGGTAACCGGTGCAGCAACTGGCGGAAGCGGAAGCAGCAGCAGTGGCAGCAGCGGTAGCTCTCTTTCTATATCAGATAAGCAATTGCTTGCAATGGGTGGTACTTTAAACAAAAATATCAGATTGATTGAAAGTGGTACCTATGGCCCTGCTGACGGTTCCACTACTGTAGTTAATGGAACATTGACGCTTGACCCTGGCGAAACTGGCGAAATTACGCTGAGAAATATTAAAGCGGATAATATCGTCGTTGCTTCAGGTAGCTCTAATTCCATTAAATTAGTAAATGTTGTTATCGTAGTAGAATTGAAAATTGATACTAACGCGTCTCAAACAGCATTGGTTCGTGTTGTAACAGAGGGAACTACAGTAATCAAAAGCACTTATGTAGGTTCTGGTGCCATTATCGAAGCAACTAAAGGTAGCTTTGGTAATATCAATATCGAAGCAGGGGCTGCGGGCAAGGAAGTTCAGCTTAAAGGGACAATTACAGACGCCGTCTACGTGTCTAGTCTGGCAGCTAATGTAACTATTAATGTAAGTGCACCAACAACTGGCGGTGGCAGCACTTCCGTGGCAGCATTGAACCTGGGTGCAAACTCGAAAGTAAAAACAGAGACAGGTTCTACATTAAAATCTTTGGTAGTAACAGCAAATATTAAGGTAGTGTTGGATGGTGCGGGAGCTATTTCTAATGTATCTGCTGCTTCGACAGTAACAAGCCTTGCATTAGATGTAACTTCGACTGTCAATATTGAAAAGGTCACATTAACGATCACAGTTACAGTCACATTGACTGGAGATACGGGTGCAGTTGCGCGCATTACTATAACCATCGAAGCTGGAGGCGGTACAGTAGAAGTATCACCTGATATTGCTGCAGTAAACGCAAGCAGAGATGCATTGGTAATCGGTTATGCAACGGGTGATTCAGAAGCATCGGTTAAAAGCAACCTCAAGTTGCTAATAACAGATAGTAACAACGGAACAACCATTACGTGGTCTTCTTCGAACACTTCTGTAATCGGCAATGACGGTACCGTTACACGTCCTGCCGCTGACACATCAGTAACGTTGACGGCGACAATCAGTAAAGGTACTTCCACTGCTACAAAATCATTTACAGTATTAGTTGTTAAAGCTACTGGGAATTCAGAAACAGCTGTGGCTGCAAGTATTAATGCGCTAGCCATTGGTTATGCTTCTGGTGATTCAGCTGCGTCGGTTACACAAAATCTTACTTTGGAAACATCAGACGTAGTGAATGGAACAACCATTACATGGTCTTCATCGAACGCGGCTGTGGTTAGTAACACAGGTGTTGTAGTTCGTCCGACAGCCGACACCGTAGTAACATTAACAGCTACTGTTAGCAGCGGCAGCAATTCTGGTACTAAAGAATTCCAGGTTACTGTTAAAGCTTCAACTTCAGTTACTACTGTAACTTATCTAACTTACAACACTACGGCTTCGGTTACGAATTCGGTTTATAGTGGCGTGAGCGGTGCTAATAACGTTAATGATACAAATCTTGCACTCCATGTGGCAGCAGCTAATGCATCTGACTTCTTAATCGTTGGATTTAGTGATGCATTATCAGCTGATTCAAATGATCTTCTTGGGGTAACGGTTACTTCCAATCCATCTGCTACTGCTAATACTTATACTGTATTTGGTGGCACATACTTTGGATTCAAGTATACGAACCCAAGGGTATCAGGTAGTGTCTATCAAATACAAATAGCTGGTCTAAAGAAATCGGACAGCAGCACAGTACCTACAGTAACCATTTACGTATATCAAGACTAGTTTCACCAAGCCAGAGTCAACCTTCGGGTTGACTCTTTTTGTATTTGCGGCGAAAATAAAGGAAGATATTGTCGATTGGAGGCTGGAGATGAAAGAAAACAAATGGGTCCTGGGTCTAATCGGCATCATCCTTGTAGCGGCGATCTGGTATATATATCCGATTCTTTTTCCGAAGCAGGTGGAAAGTACGAGTCAGGAATATGTGCAGGCAACGAAGCTGATCAAAGAAGGCAAGCTGGAAGAGGCCAGACCGTTGTTAATGAAAGGAATTGCCAAGGAACCGGGGGAAGGTAAATATCATTTCGCACTTGGCAACATTGCCCGGCAGCAAAACAAGCTGGAGGAGGCGTTGGTCCAATACGATCAAACTATTCAAAAGACACCCGGTACAACAGAAGCGTATAACAACAAAGCCGGCATTTTGATGCTGCAAAATAAACCTGACGAGGCGTTGACGGTTATAGAATCAGGACTTCAACATAATCCTGCATTTCAGGATCTGCTATTCAAAAAAGGGCAGCTGCTTTATGTAAAGAAGGATTACGCGCAGGCGATCGCGGTTTTACAGCCGCTCAGCAGTGACGCCAATTATGTTGAAGCTTATCGATTTGTGGGACTATGTCTTCGAGAGCAGCAAAAGTATGATCAAGCAGTCGAGCAGCTTCAAGTATATTTGCAAAAAACACCGCAGACTACGAAGGGTCGTGCTGAAGTCGAGCAAGTGGTAGCCGCCATGCAAACTCAGGTGTCATCAATAAAGTGAACGCGTAATGCACTAATTAATTCTTAGTAAACACGTTTTGATGGGTTCAGGTTTATAGAAATGCTCATTCAGAATTTAAAAAAATAGCGAGTAAGAGGGTGAATAATTGATTACAACAGCTCAAATAATGGTTCAACTCATGAATGAGCAGCGGTATGAGGAAACGGTTTGGACTATGGAAAGGGTTCTTATGGATGGTGGCAGCGTAAGCTTGGAACTGGTCGATCAGCTGCCAAAAACATGGACCTGTAAATCTGCGTTGCTGCTGCAGCTTCAGGGTGAGCATTGTGCACACAAGGGCGAGCTGGCTGAAGCCTATGCCTTATTGAAACAGGCTGTTCAAGGCTTTGCCAGGATGGGTTTACAGCTCATGATGTTGAATTCGATGGCGCAGTTGGCTGCTGTTTGTTTACGGATTGGGGAATGGCAGGATGCTCAGACATTACTGAGCTTTTTACATATGGAGTTTGAAAGGAAAGAGACTTTCGTGGGGGGGAAGGTTCTTCATGTACTGGCTCGAGGCTCATATTTAATCGATGCACTAGAAGGAGAAGTCTCTGCATACAAGGAGGCGGAGGCACTTTTTATACAAGCAGGTACCGACCTGTGCTGTATGCAGCTCTATGTAGACCGCCTAATGGATCAGCTGGCTGTGGTAAGTGAACTGGAGCTGGAGCGAATAGGGATATATGTAGAGCAGAAATCGAGGTTGGACCCTGCGTTGTTCACATGGGGACAATTCATTAATGGCCTTGTACATAGCCGGCGTGAGCAATGGGAGCAAGCGGTTACTGCTTACTGCAACGTGAATAGCGATGAGCTGTCGTATGAATACGCTGCATTATTTTTGATTCAGAGAATGGAAGCGGAGCTGTTGGGGGCACGTGAGATTGATGATAGTCTGTGGAGCCAACTAAATCGTCTGGAGGCTGTTTTGAGCAGTGATATGCCCATTCAGCTTCAAATATGTGGTATTCGGTACTTGCAAGCCAGATGGCAGGGGAGCCACATGGACGCAGAACAGCTGCAAGTTAAACTTCAGGCGTGGATGGAACTGGTCAATCATCCTGCTCATTCGGCATGGTTAGCCCAGTGGGAGCGCAGATGGGAGTCGCGGCTGCGGGTACAGAGCGCAACTAAATCTAATACAGCCCGAAGCTGGAATATTAGCTGCTTTGGAACATTGACATTCACCAACGCCGATATAGAAGTTAAAAATGTGAAATGGAAGCGGAAAAAGGCGCTGGAGCTTTTTGTTTATCTACTCATACAGCCCGACCTGTCAGCGCCAAAGGAACGGGCGATGGAAGTGCTGCTTCAGCAAGTCGACGCAAATAAAATGAATAATCAGCTATATGTCATCATTCATCAGCTAAAGCAAACCTTGAAACAAGAGCTGCAAATGGAGTCGGCTATTGTAATCAAGGATGGGACACTCAGCATTAATAGCCAATTGCTGGGCCAGGTCGATCTAGTCAATTATCACAATCTGATACGAATGGGGGATCAGGCCTGGGGATCGGATTATGAGCTTGCAATCGATTGCTACAATCAAGCAAGGCAGTTGTATGGGGATTTGATCCCTGAGTTGAATTATGTAGATTGGCTAGATGCCTACCGGGAATCATTAGTTGAAAAGCAGGTCGGTGTTTTGCGGAAATTGTCACTATATTATAGTAACCAAGATAAGCGTGAACTAGCGGAGGTTTACTATAGCCAATGGATAGAGACCCGGCCATTAGAAGAAGAAGGGTACCAGGCGTTAATTGAGTTTTTGCTTTCAACGGGACGACAGTATGAAGCTCGACGTTGGTATAGCAAATGGGAACAGGTATGCCGTCAAGAGCTGGGTTGGGTGCCTTTATCAGAAATGAGTAAAATGGTCGTTAGCATAAACCCATCAGGAGATGTAGAGGACGAACGGATATAAATTGCTTTTCCGAATATGGTTTTTACAAAGCAATGCGATAGGGGGAACGGACGAGATGGTGCTTCCGATGGCGGATACTTTATCGATGAAGGTCAGATATTCAGGTTCAGTGGTAATATTGGTGCTGAATGGAGAATTGACGATACGGCTTGACGTATTGTTGTCGAGATTCCGTGAATTCCCAAGTGGCTTGGAGACTGAGCAGCGGGCATTAATTGTGGATTTACATCGTGTGAGCTCCAGCAGTGGTGGAGGGGTAGCTGTACTGATGAGGTTTATTCGCAAAAGGGCCGAAGTTAATCTCCAAACTTTTATGTGCGGCTTATCTGTATTTATGGAACGATTGTTCCGAATTGTTGGATTAACGCAATATGCGATGATATATCCTGATGAATACACGGTATTGCAGAGGCTTAAGGAAGTTGAGTGAATACATAAATTAAATAGCGTTGAAAAGAGCTGTGAAATGAGGTCTGCGCTGAGCGGTCTGAGATTTCACGGCTTTTTTTGTAAAGAGTTTAAAAATGTTTGTTCACACTTTAGACACATTTTTTTAAGCGAATTTTCAGATTTGTTTAAGCTGGGCTTATTGTTCGGCTTGTATATTATGGTTGGTTTGGTTAAGCAGACAGAAAAGTGGACATGGCTTGAAGAAGGTATAATTCGTTTTGAATGGAGGTTTTGAGGTGCTTGAGGTAAAACAGGTCAGCAAATTGTACGAGAACCAAAGAGGGGTCCACAGCATCGATTTTTCCATGAGCCGCGGTGAAATTGTCGGGTTTTTGGGGCCGAACGGTGCAGGTAAAACCACGACCATGCGGATGATTACCGGCTATTTGAATCCAACACATGGATCCATTGCGATTGACGGCTTATCGATGTCCGATCATCCGCGGAAAGCCCGGCAGAAGATCGGATATTTGCCCGAAACGCCACCGCTGTATCCTGAAATGTCGGTACAGTCGTATTTGCAATTTATTGCTGATCTCCGCGGAATTCCTGTGAAGCAGCAAAAACACCGGATCGGTGAGGTCATCGAGCGTCTTGGCTTACAGGGACGGGAGCGTCAGATTATGCGCAGCTTGTCCAAAGGCTATAAACAGCGGATGGGACTGGCACAGGCGATTTTGCATAATCCCGATTTATTGATTTTGGATGAACCCACCTCGGGATTGGATCCCAAGCAGATTATTGAAATTCGTCAGCTCATACGCGAGCTGGGTGAAAATCACACGGTGCTGCTCAGCACACATATCCTGCCTGAGATCAATACGTTATGCAATCGAGTATTAATTATCAATCAAGGGCACATCGTACTGGATGGGCATCCCGATCAGCTGGCGCAATCGATGGGCGAGACATTTGAAGTCTCGCTTGAAGTGAAGGGGCCGCGCGAGGCGGTATTGGCCGAGCTGCGCAGCCTGCCGCAGATCGCCAGCGTGAAGCCGCTGGCGGATGTGCTTGCTGCCGGAGGATCGGCAGCAACCGATTCGGCTGCAATTGCCCCGCAGCCGAATCAAGACGCGCCTGAGCACGGCGTGGGCGCGGAAGCTGTGCCAGCCGAGCCTGCGGCAGGGCAGGCATGGTCTTCCACGGTCGCGGCGGAGCCGACCGTGCGGGTTCTCGTGTCCGCCTCGGATCGTGCGGACATTCGCGAAGCGATCTTTTACCGCATGGCGGAGCGGCGGTATCCCATCCTTGCGATGCGCAAGGAAAGCTTGAGCCTGGAGGATATTTTCCTCAAGCTCACAACAAATGAAGCGATTGATCCTACCGCGTCAAGTAACGGTGTATCAGGGAGCCTTTCTTCTAATTCATCCCGTTTAGCGAACGAGAGCAGTAGCACTGCTTCTTCACGTCAGGATAAGGGGGGAACTCCAAATGCGTAGAATAGGGGCCATTTGCAAAAAAGAGCTACAGCTATACTTTTACTCACCAACAGCGTACGCAGCATTTGCTTTCTTTTTTCTGATTTCAGGCTATTTCTTTAGCGCCAATTTCCTGAACCCACCTAATATTGTTGATGTTCGCCCTGTGGTCGGTACGGTTACATTTGTCTTTCTGTTGATTATTCCGCTGCTGACCATGAGGCTGATGTCAGACGAGCTTCGTCAAGGCACGGATGAGCTGCTGCTGACATCGCCAGCGAGCATCACTGAAATTGTCATTGGCAAGTACTTGGCTGCCGCTATTGTCCAATTGATGCTTGTGGCAGGCTGCCTGATTTATCCTTGGATAATGAGCGCTTACGGAACGCTGGATCTGCCGATATTTTGGCTATCCTACCTGAGCATGTTCCTGATTGGAGCGGCTATGATGTCCATAGGACTGTTCGCTTCTTCCTTGTCCGCTCATCAGATGGTCACCGGAATTGTCGCTTTTGCCATATTGCTGATGTTTTGGACGGTGGAATGGTTAGGTGATATGCTCGGCGGTAAGCTTAAGGACTATCTCGGTCTCTTTTCAATAATCGGCCGTGGTATGAACTTGCAGAAGGGTGTACTGAATTTCGCCGATATATTGTTTTATGTTACCTTGATTATCGTGTTTATCGTGCTCAGCATCCAAGTGCTGGAGAGAAAACGCTGGAGATAATCAGTGATATAAGCAGACTCTATATGCAACATTTTGCTATGTAAAATTCAGTTTATGCTTACGAAATCAATTTCGCTGAAGTGAAACTCGAAGTCCATGCTTACGAAGTTAGTTTTGCTAAAGTGAAACTCGAAGGGGGAAAGTCTAAGTGAATAAGTGGATTCGCGGTACGAATGCCGTTGTATTATCGCTTGCGGTAATTGGTATTTTCATCATCCTGACCATTTTTCTCAACTCCACGAAAAATTTGCAGGTTGATTTAACGCAAAATAAAAAGTTCACCCTATCTGATAAAACGACGGAAACTTTAAAATCACTTGATAATGATGTTCATTTCATCACGTTGACGAGTGATCAGACCAACCCGTATATCAAACGTCAGGTGGATGAGCTGATTCAGGAATACAAGAAGCGCAATGCCAAAATCGTCACCGATGATTACGATATCGTAAAGCAGCCGGCAATGGCCAAGCAGTACGACGTTGATCCCGGGGGAACACTCGTGTTGGAAAGCGGTACGCAGAAGAAAGTCTTGTATTATTCCGACATGTTTTTACCTGGACAGCAGCAGGGTGAGTACAAATTTAGCGGAGAAGAGAAGCTGACTCAAGCGCTGGTCAATTTGAATGCCAAAACCAAAAGCAAAATTTATTTCCTGTCCGGTCACAATGAAATTCCGCTTAATAAAATGAATTTGTGGAGGACCGGACTGGAAGGCGAGAATTACGAGCTGGCTGATCTGAATTTACTGCGTGAAGGCAAAATTCCCGACGACGCGGAGGTGCTGTTCGTTATCGGTCCGACAACAGATATCAGCGATAAAGAAACCAGCGTTATCAATGAATACTTGAAGGGCAAGGGCAAGCTGTACATTGCACTCGGCTTCAATAAGGATATGGCAACCCAATGGAAAAATATCGATGGCCTGCTGGCTCAATACGGAATCAAGGATCAGCACGCGATAGCGATTGAACCGAAGCAAAGCCAGTTGTACGATCCGCTTACGATCATACCTGAATATGGCTTCCATGCAATTACCAAGAAGCTGCAGGATTACAATTTGTTAACGATGATGAATTTGGCTGTTTCGATCAATGCGGACCAACCTGTGGCTGATTTTCCCGTTACGGCGATTCTTAAGACGACGGATGCGGCTTATGGGGAAACCGATATCGTTCAGCTCATGAGCAACCGTACGGCTAAGGACGATAAGGACATCAAAGGCCCGCTTAATCTGGGATACGTTGTTGAAACAAAAGAGCAAAAGCCTAAGGCTGTCGTTCTGGGCGGTTCCTCGTTCTTCGTTGATGAGGTTCTTCAGCAGCAGGGCAATCGTGATTTTGCGCTGAACAGCGTAGGCTGGCTGCAGGAGCAGAAGGATCAAGTAACGATTCGTCCTCGTGAAGGTGATGCACTACAGCAAGCATTGATTACAGGAAGTCAGGCGAATACGATTTTGTACGGTACTTTATTTGCATTCCCGTTACTCTTCCTGGTCGTTGGCGGAACGATTTGGTTGAGGAGGAGAAAAGGATGAAGCGACTCATTCCGACACTTATACTTGTGATCCTGTGTGTTGGCGGCTTCTGGTATGCTCAGAGCAAGGATTTTTTCAAGGAAAAGCCGGAACCATCAGTAGCACTTGCCACAATCAATAAGGACGAAGTAGCGGGTTATTCAATAATAAATGGCGATAACGAGATAGAAATGCAGCGTAAAGACGGGAATTGGACAATGACGAAGCCATCTCCCCTTCCACTCGATAAGTTTAGCGCAGATGGTTGGGTTCAAACTTTCATTTCCCTCAGCAAAGATAAAACAGTAGATGCGAATGCGGCCGATTTGGCACCATTTGGCCTTGCCAAGCCAGCTCAGCAATACAAGGTCACACTGCAAAATGGTACCGTCCATACGCTTAGTGTGGGTGACCCGGTAGCGATTCAGGGTTTTCACTATGCGATGTTCAGCGGCTCGCCGGAGGTATTCCAGCTCAGTGATTCCAAGACGCAGCCACTTGCTCTGAGCCAGATGGACTTTATGGATAAAGATCCGGTTAAACTCGATTATGAGCAGCTGCGAGCCATGACTGTGGATTGGAAAGGACAGAAATGGACATTGACCAAAGTCGATGCTGACAAAAAATCGTACGAGTCCGACTGGAAGCTTGGTGAACAAACGCTCAAGGCTGCAGATGCGACCCAGGTTATCGACAAGCTGCAGATGCTCAGCACCACCCAGCCGGCCAAACGCACGGCAGAGGTCAAGAAGGACGCGCCTGAGCTTCGTGTAGAGGTCAAGCTGGTTGATGCAGCGAAGAAGGAAGTCACAGAGGTCTATCTTGGCAAGCTACAGCAGGACACGGTATGGTTTAGTAAGGAAGGCAGTGAGTGGGCTTATTCACTTCCAGCGGCTTCCATCCAGGAGCTCGCAGATAAAGCTAATCAGCCTGTTCCGCCAGCACAGACTGAGGGACAGCCATCGACAGAACAGCCCAAAGCGGCTCAATAAGCAGTTAGAGGAATCCTGACGATTCGATTCCAAATACAAATGTGAACAGAACCCGTATCGCCCATCAGGGCCGATACGGGTTCTTTCTGCTTACATCGAGCTGGTTCGTTTAAACAAATACTCTGCTGGCACAGGATCAAGCGGTGTATACATGCTCAATCCCAAAACCGTACCCATTTGATGAGTGCGGTTTGGGACGAAACTTTGAATAGCAACTTCAGGCTTACAGTTAATTGTATCGGCTGCCCGTCGTTTTCATCGATCTATCATAAGTATTGGAGTTCAAGGAATTATTTTCACGAAACGTGTCGTACGTATAGCTATCACGATTGGCATCGGAATCGACCAGCACGAGGATATTGCCCTCATCGACATAATTGTTATATTGTCGAGCCTCATCCTCAGGAATACCCAAACCGATTAACCCGCCAACAAGTCCTCCAGCTCCAGCTCCCACGGCTGCACCTGTAAGTGTGGCTGCAATAGGACCTGCTGCAAGAATCGGTCCGATTCCAGGTATAGCCAGCAAACCGAGACCTGCCAGCAAACCGGCAGCACCGCCTAACAAACCTCCGGTTGCCGCACCAGTCGCCAGGCCCTCTGGAGCTTTTGTTCCGGTTTGATCCGTGACAGCAGCAATATCATCCTTGTTTCTGGCAATAATTGAAATATCGTCCGATGTATAGCCCTGACGTTTCAGAGATTCGATCGCTTTCACAGCTTCATGCTCCGTCTTGAAAACACCAACAATTTTCTTTTCGTTATTCATCATCATTACCTCCTTGGATTATGGTTGCTGAATCGGCTAAACCCGTCACTGAACTACTTAACGCCTACGAGCGGGTCTCTTAGCCTGTACCCAATTTCCTGCATTTGATACCTTGTTGTGCTCTGTAACGCTCGTTGCATTATGTATTTACCCGCTCTTCTGGAAATGAAACCTTGCTTGTTTGTTACATCAGGATTAGCTTTTGTTTCAGAAGGCTGCTCAAAAAGGTATGTAAGAATGAATACTGCCCTCATAATCAGTGGGGTTCAATATTTTAGAAAGCATCATAACTGAAGGAGAGAGGCTCGATGGAAGTGGATAATAGCCAGCAGCAATCAACTACTCATCATGATCTGAACATCGCCGCCTCGAAGCCAGTTCCACCAAGACCTCGGGGAAGACGAAATAAACGAAGATTGTGTCTTATTCTTCTTTGTATACTCATCCTTTGGTTAACTATCGTCATGATTTATCAGACACATAAAACGTTACCACCCGGACTTTCTATGGAAGGCCCTGTGCATTATGTTAAGGATGTAGAGTTCCTCTACGATCTGACCTACAAAAACCCGATACTGCCCGTGCAGGAAACGATGATTTTTGATAGGGTGTTTCAGGTTATAGACGAAGCGGAGCAGTTTATTGTGATCGATATGTTTTTATTTAACAGCTACTATAAGGAGGGGGCCTTATATACGCCTCTTAGCGGTTTGATGACTGAGAAGCTGCTAGAACAAAAAAGGCGGCATCCCACGATGCCGATTATTTTTATCACAGATGAGGTCAATACGATGTATGGTTCTGCTATGCCTCCAGAGCTGGCACGATTAAAGGCGGGTGGTATAGAGGTTGTGATCAGTGACGTTAATCCGCTGCGCGATTCGATCCCTTCGTATTCAGCCTTCTGGCGCACATTTATTCAATGGTTTGGTCAAACCGGCAAAGGCTGGCTGCCGAATCCAATGGTGGATACAGCCCCTTCCATGTCGCTGCGTTCCTATTTGAAGCTTGTCAACGTAAAGGCAAACCACCGAAAGGTGATTGCTACAGAACGAGCACTCATAGTTCCGTCTGCCAACGCCCATGATGCCAGTGCTTATAATTCCAACTCAGCCTTTCTAGTTCGCGGGGATATCATCGGGGATGCCTTGGCAAGCGAACAGGCCGTAATTACTTTTTCGAGCGGCGGGAAAATGATTCCTTTTCCTCAATACATGCCTAATGGCCTGGAGGAGGGTGACATTGAAGTTCAATTGTTGACCGAAGGGAAAATTTACAAGCATGTAATTCAGTCGTTGTCTGAAGCAGGAGCTGGTGATCAGATATGGATGGGGATGTTTTATTTGGCAGATCGCCAGGTGATCAAGGCAATGCTTGAAGCATCCAAACGCGGAGCTGAGCTTCGTCTCATCCTGGACTCGAACCAGAATGCTTTTGGTCGAGATAAAATCGGAGTGCCCAATCGACCTGTTGCTCAAGAGCTGTTGAACGCTTCAGACAATCGAATCCAAATTCGTTGGTACAATGGCACGAACGAGCAGTACCATACGAAGCTGCTATTTATTGATAAAACCAATCGAATTGTAGTAAATAACGGCTCCGCCAATTTCACGGAGCGTAATCTCGATGATTTGAATTTGGAGACCAATCTGGGGATTAACGCGCCCGGAGACAGCAAGCTGGCCCTTCAGCTTCGTCAATACTTTAATCGCCTGTGGAACAACGAAGGTGCCCCTTATACATTGGACTATGAAGCCTTCAAGGACAAGACTGTGTGGATCAAAGAGTGGATGTACCGATTACAGGAGTGGCTTGGGGTGACTACTTTTTAAATAGACATACATAACATTTCCACATACTGGACAACCTACCTTTTGTAACCTATGAAAGGAGGGAATGCCTGTGTACACACAACAGCAGAACAACCAACAACAATCCGGGTCTGGAAAGATTAGCACCAAGGAGCTGTTATACGTAACAGATTGCTTGAAGAACGAGGACTTGCTGGCCAAATTGGCTGCACAAGCAGCTACTGAAGCCTTTACGCCGCAGCTGAAGCAGCAATTTATGCAGATCGCTCAAGACCGCCTCAATCATTCCGACCAATTGCTGAATGCCCTGCAGCAGCAAACGTATTTGACCCACTAAACCGATAGGAGGTGTTAGAATCCATGTACCAATCAAACTATGGGAACCAACAGGCGTTTAATCAACAAGGACAACAAGCTCAACAAAATCAGCAAGGCCAGCAAAATCAACAGGGTAATGTACTGGAGGAATTGGATTGGGGTAACCTGTTATTATCCGAGCTGAAACGGTGCGCGCGCGAATATACGACAGCGGCTTTAGAAGCAGTCAATCCGGTTTTATGTCAAACCTTTCAAAAGCTTGCGAATGAAACGATGCAGGATCAAACCCAGCTGTTCGGTGTGCTTTCACAAATGAACGGCTATGGATCAGTCCAAATGGCGCCGCAGCAAGAAGTCCAGCAGCAGCTGCAGCAGCAAAGCAGTAAAGTGAAGCAGCTGCACTCCAATGTACAGCAAGCCTTGCAGCAAGCAAATACGTCTGGGGCTGGCATATACCAGCAGCAAGCAGAGCAGCAGGCCTATCAATCTTATCAGCCCTTCCAACAGACACAGGCGTACTCGTACCCGTCCAATCCCGCATATTCGGGTAATCAAGGGAATCAAGGCTTTTACGGATCTCAGGGGACGAACAGCTCTGCTGGTTCAAGTAGCTATGGACAAGGTTATACGTCCGGGTACTCGAATATCAGTTCCAATTCGGGTATGAACCCAACGCAAAGCAGCGGGTCTGGCTACGGGCAGAACCAGACTTCTTATTCAACTACTTCCTCGGCCACAGGAGCTTCCAGCACCAAGTTTGCAGGCTCTGAGAGTCATGAAGCCACCCGTGGGGGGAACAGCTTTAATTGGACGGATAATCAGGAAGGCGACAACTCCTCACAGGGATCAACATCGCATTCTACAACCAATCGGACAAACGATTCGAGCGGCAAATATATACTGTAATTTACTTAATAACAAGACAGGCTCCGGCTATAAGCTAGCGGGGCTTTTTTTCGTTGAGAACATATGATCGCTCCTGTATAATGAAATCTATATCACACTTTTCACTCATTCCTTTTGCGTACATGCTTCGATTTATTTTCTTACCCTGCTCACCTCTAAATGTAATTTTTAACGCAGCATGTGCAGTCTTTAGGATGGCCTGGGATCAGCTAGTGATCCGGTAATAGCCATTTGACACCTGTGGTTGTGTAGCATAGACTAATTTTTATAGCGTCATAATCGAGCATGATAGCGCAGCTAATTATAGAACGAATGCTTAGGGGGCACGGCCTTTTGCTAGTTGATATGAAGCAGTGGAAGCACACTTTCAAGCTGGATCCGGATCGGGAGCTGTCGGACGAGCAGCTGGATCGTTTGTGCTTGTCCGGAACAGATGGTATTTTGGTAGGCGGATCTTCGGGTGTTACCTTTGATAACACAGTCGATCTGCTGGCGCGAATTCGCAGATACGAAGTGCCTTGTGTGCTGGAAATTTCCACTCAGGAAGCGATTGTACCTGGCTTTGATTTATTTTTTATTCCTATTGTTTTGAATACCCGGGATACGAATTGGATTGTTGGGCATCATCATCAGGCTCTGCGTGAATACGGTGCACTGCTGGATTGGAAGCAGGTTGTGACAGAAGGCTACGTTATGATGAATAAGGAATCAACAGCTGCACAGGTCACGCAAGCGGACACCGATTTGGATATTAAAGATGTAGAGGCTTATGCGCGAATGGCAGACCAGCTGTTCCGGTGCCCGATTGTATATATGGAGTACAGCGGAATGTTCGGTGATATGCGGATCGTAGCTAGAGCGCGAGAGGTCATAAAACATGCACGTTTGTTTTATGGCGGCGGAATTGATGGCCCAGACCGGGCCCGTGAGGCTGCTAAGGCCGCGGATACCATAGTTGTAGGCAATGCGGTGTATGATGCATTTGAACAGGCACTGGCTACCGTACAAGCGATTAAAGACTGTTAACAGCAGCAGCTAGCCGTAATAAAGGAGTAGATATGGAATGAATGAAACGATTGATGTTTTTGCTTCGATACGAACTTTGAACCCCCCGCAAAAGCAGGCCGTTGAGACGGTTGATGGACCACTTCTGATAATGGCGGGAGCCGGCAGCGGCAAAACCCGTGTGCTGACGCACCGGATTGCTTATTTAATTGCAACTCGTAAAGCTGCTCCATGGAGCATTCTTGCCCTTACATTTACGAATAAAGCAGCCCGGGAAATGCAGGATCGGGTCAGCAAGCTGGTCGGCCCCAGTGGTCGCGATATTTGGGTATCGACGTTCCACTCCATGTGCGTGCGGATGCTGCGCAAGGATATTTCCCGAATTGGTTTTACGTCCAATTTCACGATTCTGGATTCCGGCGACCAGCTGTCTGTTATTAAAGCATGCATGAAGGAACTTAACTTTGATCCCAAAAAGTTCGAGCCCAAAGCGGTTCAAGCGGCCATGGGAGCTTTTAAAAATGAATTGAAAACACCGGAAATGGTCGAAAATACGATCGGTGATTATTTTGACGGTGTTGTGGCCAAGGTATACAAGCTGTATCAAAAAAAGCTGAAGCATAACAACTCGCTCGATTTCGACGATCTGATCATGGTAACGATCCAACTGTTCAAGGAAGAGCCGGATGTACTCGATTTTTATCAAAATAAATTTCAATATATTCACGTGGATGAATATCAGGATACGAACAAAGCGCAGTATATGCTTTGTTTAATGCTGGCTGACAAGCATAAGCGTATTTGCGTTGTAGGTGACAGCGACCAATCGATTTATCGGTGGCGTGGTGCCGATATTAGCAATATTATGAACTTTGAGAATGATTATCCGGATGCTACAACGATTCTGCTTGAACAAAATTACCGTTCCACCTCGAACATATTGAATGCGGCCAATAAAGTGATTGCCAACAATGCAGGACGCAAAGCGAAGAACCTATGGACGAGCAAGGACGGTGGTGCCCTAATCCGTTTGTATCAGGCTGATTCCGAGCATGAGGAAGGCTACTTCATTACAAGTGAAGTCAAAAAACGTGTGGATAAAGGCAAAAGATATCAGGACCATGCGATTTTATACCGTACCAATGCACAATCGCGGGTCATTGAGGAAATACTGATTAAATCCGATATTCCTTACCAGATCATCGGCGGCATCAAGTTCTATGACCGTAAAGAAATCAAAGATATTCTAGCCTATTTGCGGTTAATTTCCAATCCGAATGATGATATTTCCTTTGTCCGTGTTGTTAATGTGCCCAAGCGTGGTATCGGGGACACGACTGTAGAACGATTGACGGAAGCAGCCGCTCGCCGGGGAATTTCCCTGTTTGCACAGCTGGAGGACATCGATGGCATGGAAATAGGTGCCAAAGCTAAGCATGCGTTAACCGATTTTCGCGAAATGATCGACAATATGCATCGGATGGTTGATTACTTATCCGTTACCGAGCTTACAGAAAAGCTGCTCGAGCTGACCCAGTACCGAATCGAGCTGCAGCGTGAAAAAACAATCGAATCCACCGCAAGACTGGAAAATATCGATGAGTTTTTATCCGTAACCATGGAATTCGAAAAGCGCAATGAAGATAAAACTCTGATTGCTTTCCTGACGGACCTCGCCCTAATTGCCGACATCGATACGATGAACGAAACTGAGGAGGAAAAAGCCGATTCCGGCAATGCCGTCATACTTATGACCATGCACAGTGCCAAGGGACTGGAATTCCCTGTTGTGTTCATTGTTGGTATGGAAGAAGGGGTCTTCCCTCACAGCCGTGCGGCTAACGATTATGAGGAGCTGGAGGAGGAGCGCAGACTTGCTTATGTGGGCATTACTCGGGCTGAGCAGGAGCTGTTCTTAACATGTGCCAGAATGCGTACATTGTTTGGACGAACCAATATGAATGCCCCCTCGCGCTTTCTCAAAGAGATTCCTGAAGAATTGCTGGAAATGGCAGCGCCAGCCGGTGTTATTGGTGGACGTGCGAGCAGCCCTTCCTGGGGCAATAAAGAGGGTCGTTATGGAAGCACAGGTGGAAGCTTCGGTTCCTCAAGCAGCAGCTATGGTGGTGGAGCGGCCGCGCCTGGAGCAGGTAAAAGCGTTACTTTCCGCACAGGTACAAGCAGCCCTTCTTCCGGAGTTACGGTTCGTTCAGCCATTCCGGGTGAGCAATCGGGAGCGGCCAGTGGTGCGCAGGTGACTGATTACAAAGTGGGCGACAAGGTAGCACATGGCAAATGGGGAATTGGCACTGTCGTGACGATCAAAGGCTCAGGTGATGACACAGAACTGCAGATTGCTTTTCCAGCACCAACGGGTTTAAAGCGTCTCCTTGCCAAGTTTGCACCCATCACAAGGCATAATGAATAAAAGTATCTGCATCAAGGTGCTTCGCAACCATGAGGCGCCGATTTTTACATAGTCGAACCTTGAAAGGATGGTTTTACTTATATGACGGATTCTCTGGAGACGATGAAAGCCCTCATTGAAGAAATCTACAGCCACAACCACCTCTATTACACCATGGATCAACCGAGCATCAGTGATGCAGATTATGATTTGCTATATGACCGTTTGGTTGCCATGGAAAAGGCTACGGGCGTTACCCTGCCCAATTCGCCTACTCAGCGCGTAGGAGACCAGATATTAAAGGGATTTGACCCGCATCGGCACAAATCACGTTTGTGGAGTCTGGATAAGGCGCAAAATAAAGACGAACTAATGATCTGGTACACAAGAGCCTCCAAGCTGGTCAATGAATATAACGATCAGAATGACGAGGATCCGCTGCCGCCGCTTAGCTTTGTCATGGAGTTGAAGTTTGACGGACTGACGTTGAATTTAACCTATGATCATGGTGAGTTGGTGCAGGCTTCAACACGCGGTAATGGAGTCATTGGCGAGGGGATCCTGGCGCAGGTCAAAACAATTCGTTCCATACCATCAGAAATCCCATACCGAGACGGTATTATCGAGGTACAGGGCGAAGGCATTATGAACCTGTCCGTGCTGGAGGAATACAACAAGACAGCGATAGAACCATTGAAAAATGCCCGGAATGCCGCGGCCGGTGCTCTGCGCAACCTGAATCCAAAGGTGACAGACAGCCGCAAGCTTAACGCCTATTTTTACCAGGTTGGCTATACAGATGGACTCCGCTTTGAGAATCATGAAGCGATGGTTGAATTTTTGCGTAACAATCGCTTCAAGGTCAGTCCACTCGTACAGGTATTCGACTCCATTGAAGCTGCAGCAGGCGAACTGGACAGCATAACAGCCATGCGCCATACCTATGACTTCCTGATCGATGGAATCGTGATCAAAATCAATGATACCCGCACACGCGAAGTGTTGGGCTATACCGATAAGTTTCCACGCTGGGCAATCGCCTACAAGTTTGAAGCGGAGGAAGCCGTTACAACGCTGCTGTCCGTGTCCTGGGAGGTTGGCCGCACTGGCAAAATAACTCCTGTAGCCAAGGTGGAGCCCGTTGATATCGCTGGAGTCACCGTACAAAACTGTACCTTGAACAATGTCGGCGACATAGAACGAAAGGGACTTAAGCATGCTTTGGGCAGCCAAGTGTTTATTCGCCGTTCCAATGATGTGATCCCCGAGCTGCTGGGCAAGGTTTCTGAGGAGATGGATGGGGAAGAAATCGTAGCACCTGTCAGTTGTCCATCGTGTGGTTCCGTTCTGGAATTGAAGGGAGCTCATTTGTTTTGCTTGAACCGTGTGGAATGCCGCCCGCAGCTGATTGGACGTATTACGCATTTTGCTTCGCGTGACGCGATGGATATAGAATCCTTCAGCATCATGACAGCAGAACAATTGTACGCGGAGCTGAGCGTCAAGGATCCTGCCGATCTGTATGACCTGACCTTTGAGGATTTGATCAAGCTGGAGCGATTTGGTGATAAGAAAGCCAAAAACTTGCTGGCCTCGCTTGAAAAAAGCAAACAGTGCGATCTAGCATCTTTCCTGTATGCGCTTGGAATTCCGAATACAGGCAAAACAACAACCCGCGTACTGGCTGACCATTATCGCGACCTGCACAAGCTGATGGCTGCTACCCCCGAAGAACTGGTTGCCTTGTACGATATTGGCGGCATTATGGCTGATAGTATTGTTAGCTTCTTCAGCGACCCTCTTATGCAGCGTAGTATCGATCGGCTTCTTCAGGCTGGAGTGACACCGGTAAGTGAGGAAGCGCCAGTAATTACGAATGCTGACAACCCGTTTTTTGGTAAAACGATCCTACTGACAGGTACGCTTTCTATGATGGGACGCGATGAGATGGGCAAAAAGCTGGAAGCATTAGGTGCCAAGATTACAGGTAGTGTATCCAAAAAAACCGATATCGTGATTGCCGGAGAAGGCGCAGGAAGCAAGCTAACCAAAGCTCAGGATCTTGGCATACGTGTGATAGATAATGAACAGGAGTTATTAGAAATGCTGGGTGAAGCGTAGTTTGTTGATATAGGCGATGACCGCCGCTCAAGTCAAAAGGTACGGAGAGAGGTCCTTGTAAAAGGACTTTTCTTTGTTTCTTTGCATAAAGAAGTAACTTGAATTCAGTGTTTAGAATATTGTTAGCAATGGGAAACAAAGAGTGAAGACATAAATTTTTAAAAAGTAGTTGCATTTAGTAAGCCGTTTGTGGTACATTACTTTTTGTCGCTGCGAGGCAAGTACGATTGAGGTGACAAAGGAATGCAAAAATAGTAATAAAAAAAAGTTGCATTCGTCGGTTGTTTCTGATAAGATAAATTCTTGTCACGGTAAACAAATGACAAAATAATAGTTGCTCAATAGTTATTTATTTGAGTAATGAAAGCTCCTTGAAAACTGAACAAATGATAATTGAATGCCAGTTGTTTTGCATTTTTGAGCTCTAGACAAGCTTACAATATGTACGATAGCAGCAAGAGCCTCGGCTCTTGATGAATATTGTACCTTAATGGAGAGTTTGATCCTGGCTCAGGACGAACGCTGGCGGCGTGCCTAATACATGCAAGTCGAGCGGATTGTTCCTTCGGGAACAGTTAGCGGCGGACGGGTGAGTAACACGTAGGCAACCTGCCTGC
>NZ_JAJNMU010000229.1 GCF_022458865.1 Paenibacillus periandrae
TCCAAGGTGTGGAGACCGATTGCGTTTAGCGGACGGGTCTAAGCCCTTTTCGGGCAGGAACTCGGTTCTCCGTGCTTTCTTTGTTAAATCCTGCGAATGAGTCAATCTATGTGGTATTCAATGTCTTCAAGGCTGCATCCTCAGTTGTTGCTTTGTAAATCGGTTTTAAATCGGCCGTTACCTTCTTGAGGTCCTTGTACGACACGAAGCGGGTGGAATTTCGGATCTGGTGGATGATGCATTTTTGGATCTCC
>NZ_JAJNMU010000230.1 GCF_022458865.1 Paenibacillus periandrae
GGAATGCAGTGAACCAGAGGTGGCGGCGATGTTGGGTGACCCGCCCGCAAAACGGGGAAACCTATACGGTTAAGTATATCTTGCAGGAAAACAAATAAAGGGATATGACCTGCAAGGCTCATCGACGGTGATTAGGGTCAGGATGGATGGAATAGAATGTGCAGATAACTGAGGGAAGTCTCGTAGTTTCCTTGACGCAAACGCGGACAAGGTAGGGGAGGAATAACCTCAAAGGTAAAGCCGAACCGATGGGC
>NZ_JAJNMU010000231.1 GCF_022458865.1 Paenibacillus periandrae
GCGTATTAACCACCGCCATCCCCGTTGCCATGTCCGGATTAGACTTCCAGTAGTCCCAACCATCCGCAAGGCTACTACCTGGGCGCGTCTGCTTTTCATACTCAGGGTTGGCCACGATGTTACTGTCCGTCCCATACTTGAACATAACTGAATCCACGTATACGATTCCTGACCCATTAGGAGCCGTGGAAGCTAGACCTGCATGCACACGTGCTCGCTTGGCCGTGGCGGGTATGACACCCGTTGCCGATAA
>NZ_JAJNMU010000232.1 GCF_022458865.1 Paenibacillus periandrae
CCAACGTTCGGAATAAGGTAGACTTATTCATGAGGTCGCCTCTTTTCGGAATGGTTTGGTGGTACTTACCATTTACCCGAATCGGCGGTCTTTTTTGTTACATATTTTGGTTAATCAACAGGCGTGATTTCGGACAGATCATCGTCTACGTGTACCAGCAGGCCCTGGAGAAAAAGCCGTTATTCGACATCCTTAAACATCTCAAGATCCCTGCCTAACCAAATGAATCCTACGTCCTACTACAAGTCTGCCC
>NZ_JAJNMU010000233.1 GCF_022458865.1 Paenibacillus periandrae
CGGTTTTGGGCCATCCAGTACCTGACGCAGAACTTGTTAGAAACTCAGCGTCAGGACTGGATGAAGAACGACAAGCACCTGACGCTTGGAGATGTGGTCTATCGCATTCGGCAAGAATATTTCGGACCACGCCTGTTGATTAACCATTTAGTGGAAAACCAACCTATGTCCCAAATGGCTTGGAAAGTATCCACTGAATGTGAACCTTCCATTCATCAGGAAGGTTATCGAGTCCAAGCAACCGTGTAAAAC
>NZ_JAJNMU010000234.1 GCF_022458865.1 Paenibacillus periandrae
GCTTGTCGATTGATGATATCCAGGTCACGAAGCTCAATGAATCGTTTGAGCGCGGGACCTATGAAGCGACGAGCTTCGGACCGGGAGCAGGGATCATAACGAATGATCCTCAGAAAGTCATAACGGGCCAATATTCGGCCTATGCAGAGGCAGCGTCAAGCCAATATTGGCAAGAATTTAGTGTTTCGGATCCCAGCAAAATGCAGCTGGAAAAAAACACGACCTATACCGTATCGTTTAAGCACAAGGCGG
>NZ_JAJNMU010000235.1 GCF_022458865.1 Paenibacillus periandrae
CAGAGCTGAACTGTTGGGAGGCAACGTTAGAAACACCATATGTAATGACCGGATCCCATTTGGTCCCATCGCTACTATTTTCTCCGTTTGCATCTACAAGGAAGTACAAAGCATCTCCTTCTGTCACACCTACCGATACATCCGTATCAGTTCCTCGTAAATCGTTATAAGCAAGATTCGTTGACCATTTAAGGGCGGAATTATGTAATATTTTCACGGTCACACCATTCCCTCCGCTTCCCCAAAGCAT
>NZ_JAJNMU010000236.1 GCF_022458865.1 Paenibacillus periandrae
CCTCGTTGGTTTAAGGCGCTTACGATCTCCACTCACGTAAACTCACAGACTTTGACGAAGCACGTCCCCTTTGCCTCTGTCTTCCCTCTTTTGAAGTGGAAGCAGGTTATGCGACTGAGTTTTTTTTTCCTCCTGCGCATACTCATCCGAGTTTTACCCTCCAGACTGTTACCAGCTTTCATTGGCTCGGACTTACTCGCTACTATGGAACGATCCGCCATCTCGCAGCCCATCGGTTCGGCTTTCC
>NZ_JAJNMU010000237.1 GCF_022458865.1 Paenibacillus periandrae
GGAAAGCCGAACCGATGGGCTGCGAGATGGCGGATCGTTCCATAGTAGCGAGTAAGTCCGAGCCAATGAAAGCTGGTAACAGTCTGGAGGGTAAAACTCGGATGAGTATGCGCAGGAGGAAAAAAAACTCAGTCGCATAACCTGCTTCCACTTCAAAAGAGGGAAGACAGAGGCAAAGGGGACGTGCTTCGTCAAAGTCTGTGAGTTTACGTGAGTGGAGATCGTAAGCGCCTTAAACCAACGAGG
>NZ_JAJNMU010000238.1 GCF_022458865.1 Paenibacillus periandrae
CCACGAGGTTTCACGTGTCTCGCGGTACTCGGGATCCGTCTACAAGTTTCGCAGATTTTCGGTTACGGGATTGTTACCCTCTGTGATGAGCCTTTCCAGACTGCTTCACCTATTCTGCTAACCCGATGTTGACGTCCCACAACCCCTGAGAGCAAGCTCTCAGGTTTGGGCTGTTCCGCGTTCGCTCGCCGCTACTGACGGAATCACTGTTGTTTTCTTCTCCTGAGGGTACTTAGATGTTTCA
>NZ_JAJNMU010000023.1 GCF_022458865.1 Paenibacillus periandrae
GAAGGCATTCAGCGGTTTTGGGCCATCCAGTACCTGACGCAGAACTTGTTAGAAACTCAGCGTCAGGACTGGATGAAGAACGACAAGCACCTGACGCTTGGAGATGTGGTCTATCGCATTCGGCAAGAATATTTCGGACAGATCATCGTCTACGTGTACCAGCAGGCCCTGGAGAAAAAGCCGTTATTCGACATCCTTAAACATCTCAAGATCCCTGCCTAACCAAATGAATCCTACGTCCTACTACAAGTCTGCCCTTATTCGGTTCTTAAGGACGAATTCGCAAGAGTCAAGTAATTAATTATCATCCATGATAGAAGCGCAGTGCCTCTTGTGTATTTATTTAGTTCAGCTTGTTTGCCCCACTATCCTCCCTGTTAATTTAACGACAAGTTATAGGTCAGTTAACTGCTTGTCGGAAATCGGATCAAGTTCTTGTCATCGCAAAATGACAAGAACTTGATCCGATAACTAAAAAGCCCACGGTTTCCGTGGACTTCATTCGGACAATGTTCTTGTCATCCGACACGCACTTTGTCGGCTGACGGAGGACAAGAATAACTATCGATAAAAGACAAGAAGTTGTGCGGTTTTCTCTCTGCATCTACAAAATAAAACAGCTTTCATCAACTCGATGTCCATCTCTAGCCGATCGTAAGGCATATACTCATCATAGTATGCAACGCCGTACAGCAATTTGTCCATTCTTATCATATCCTTTCCTTTTCTGCTCCAATGACGATTGTATGAAAAGAAATCGGCTACAACACAGCCGGCTTCTATTCCCTTCGGGCCGAGGGAGTGGGAGGCACCGTCACTACTGACGTCCCCAAGTACAATAGCGTACAAGGGAAACGGCTGACATAGCCATAAGTTTGATCTAGACTTCCTTCAGTAACCGCTCCAGATTGCCGTAGCTGATGGCTACGCCTTCAACCTCATCTTTGGCCGTTACATCCTGCTCGACAAAAATATACTCTGCGGAACCGATGCTTCGCGCTGCTTCAATAATCGCACGTATATTCAACGTGCCAGTGCCGACCTCGCAGAAATGGGCGGGATCCTGCGTTTTATAAAGCTCGTCGATCGTAATGTTGCTCGTTGCTCCAAACACATCAAACCAGTTTACAGGCTGTGCAGTGACCGGCAAATCCTTTTGATGCAGCTTTTTGCAGCGGTCCCCCAATTTATGAAGCCATACGATCGGGTCAGCTCCTCCCCTCACCGCCCAGTACGAATCGAATTCGAAATGAATCAAATCTTTCTCCATGTTGTTCAGCATGATGTCCATCACAGTCTCCCCATGAAACTGCTGAAATTCCTGAAAATGATTATGGTAATAAAGGCCAAGCCCGTTCGTTTTGCAAAGCTCGCCGTAACGGTTGAATGATTCGCAAAATCGGAGCACATCGTCCTTATTCGAGAAAAAGGCAATGGAGCAGCCGATGGCCGGACTGCCGATCAAATGGTTACTCTCGATGATCCCTTCCCATTCCGTCTCTTCATTGATATGGGTATGACAGCCGACCACTTTCATCCCGAGCCGATCAAGCTGTGTCCGTACTTCCTTCGCCGACAGCTCGCCGACTAGGCTTAGGCCTTCGTCAGTTTTTCGGATAACCATCTCCAGGCTCTTATAGCCGATGTCCCCCAATTTTTCCAATGTCCCTATAAAATCTTGCTTGAGTGCGTTCTTGACTGAAAACAGCTGCAAACCCATGGATAAACTCATATTTCATACCTCCGTTAATGTAATACATAAAATCGCTAAATATTCACTGCTACTTGATCGTACATGTTCGTGGATGTGGTTTTGTAATTAATTTTCTATTGACCTTCCGATGTGTAAATGTTTTTTAATTCGAATTAACGAAATAATGACGCCCGTGATAACAAGAAAAGCTCCAGCTATTTGACTGATTAGCACATCCTCTCCCATTAAAACACTCATAATCATGGACGTAATAGGAACGAAGTTAAAGAATAGCCCCGTGCGAGTAACTCCAAGCTGGGATATACCTTTGTTCCACCATAAATATGCCAGCACTGAACCGAATAATGCGATGAAACCAATAATCATCCAAACGTCCGCCAGGTTAACCAAATGATCAGGCTCAATTGGGAAGTTCATAAATGGAATAAAACAAATTGCTCCAAAAAACATAGTAAGTGCCGTTGTTTTTTGTGGAGTGCTATCTTTTAAATACTTTCTTCCTAATACTCCGTAGAGAGCCCAACAAGAATTTCCACACAACACTAACAAATCTCCAACAGATACTGAACTTAACTTTGTAATGGAACCTGCTGTAATTACAAACCAGACTCCTATCAAGGAAAGGATCATACCAAGTAATTGTTGCTTGCGCATCCGTTCCCTTAATATCAAAAATGAACAAATTAAGGTTACAGTTGGATTCGCTGCAGTGATTAGTGCAGTGTTTACAGCCGAAGTATATGACAATCCGCTAAAAACTAATGCGTTAGTCATGAAAATTCCAATTACTCCTATGAAGAAATATCTTATTAAATTTGACTTCAACTGCTGATAGGTCGGCCTCTCCTTTAGGTAATAAAAAATAAGCAAACAGCATGATGCTATTAAAAATCTCCAGCCTACAACATTCATCGGACCTATAGCACTAACGGCTAACTTCCCTAAATTAAAGCTAACACCCCATAAAATAGCCGATCCAATTAGCAACAAATATATCATTCCGTTTTTCACATGTGTCGATCCTTTACATTTTTATTGACCAATTTAATAAAAGAGGGTAGTAAATTAACAATCATCTAGGATCTAGGGACCACCTGCTGCTCCTGTCTTCCTCTGAATGTATCCAGAGTTCTCTTGATAAGAAGCCATTTTCGAGGAACTTCACGGTTAATTTGGTCCCCAGTGAAGCGTCGACCACTCCATCTCCGGTTGGATTTTCAAAAGCAGTCGCATTGTCAGCCCATGGTCACTTCAATCCGATCCCTACGGCATGATTTGCAACAAAATGGGAATAATTCAAATATAAATTACGGATTTATCATCGCTTGATGCAGTCTTTTGTCCATCCCTAAAGTCTACCCCTGACAAACGCTCAACCTTTAACCGCTCCTTCCGCTATTCCCGATACAATAAATTTCTGGAAAATCGCATAAATGATAATTACCGGAATTGCAGTCAGCACCAATGCCGCCAAAATTAGCGACCAGTCTTTCGTATATTCACCGAATAATTTATTGGTAGAGAGCATGAGTGTATAATCCTTAGCGTCCTGAATCATCAGCAAAGGCAGCAGGAAATCGTTCCAAATCGACAAAAAATTCAGTATGCCTGCAGTAACGGTAATAGGCAGAAGCAAAGGTAGAATGATGGTCGTAAACGTTCTGAATTGCCCGCAGCCGTCCATATAAGCCGATTCCTCCAGTTCCCGCGGAATCGACTTCACAAACCCATGGTATAAGAAGATCGCCATATTCACGCCTAATCCAATATAAATAACGGCAAGTCCGTAGATGCTGCCTTGAAGCAGCAAGCTTTTGGCCGTCTTCACAAGGGGAATCATGATCGAATGGAAAGGCACCAGCATGGAAGAGATGAATAGGAAGAAAATCAAATTGCTCAACTTGCCGGGCGTTCGGGACAGCTTATAACCTGCCAAAGAAGCGAACAATAAGATGCCGGCAATTCCCAACACCGAGACAATTACCGTATTTCCCAGACTGGACAGCAATTGCGTCTTCTGAAGGGCATCCGTATAGTTCTCGATATGCATAGCAGTCGGCAACGACAAGATGGAGCCGAATATTTCTTTTTCTGTTTTGAAAGAGTTCAAGACGGTCACATACAAAGGAAAGAAGGACACAACCGCAAACAGCGACAGTACGATGGTAATGATAAGGGAGCCCAACCTCGCCATTCTCATGCTTCCACCTCCCGCTTCTTCATTACAAAAACCTGAACAAAGGTAAACAGCAAAATCATGACGAAGAGAAGCACCGATTTCGCGCTGGCATAGCCGTAACGGAAGTTGCTAGAAAACGCTTCTTCAAAAATATTCATAGTGATCACCTGTGTCGCTCTACCCGGTCCTCCGCCTGTCAATCCATAAACGACGTCGTAAACCTTGAACGCGCTGTTCAAAGTAAGAAAGAAGCAAATCGTAATCGCGTGCGTGATCATCGGCAGCGTGATATGGACGAGTGTCTGAACGGGACTGGCTCCGTCGATAATCGCTGCCTCGCGAAGAGATTGCGGCACTCCTTGCAGAGCGGCCAAATAAATAATCATCATATAACCGACACCGTGCCATAATGAAACGATAATGATCGAGAAAAAGGCAGCCTTTGGATTCCCGATCCATTGTTGATTCAGAAACAACATGTCGGTCTTGGCGGCAAGCTGAGGCAGCACTTGGGAAAACATGAAGGTCCATATGAATGCGCTAATTATCAAACTGACCATATTCGGCATAAAAAAGATCGTTCTGAACAAACCTTTCGTCTTCCGCCGCGATTCGATGAGAATCGCAAGCAGGAGTGCGATCACATTTTGCGCGATGACCATGAAGATGACGTATTTGAGCGTAAACCAAATCGCATGAAGAAAGTCGGGATCGTCCGTGATCGCTTCAACGAAGTTGTCTATACCTACGAAATGATAGCTTTTGGCGAGTCCGTTCCAATCCGTAAAGCTGTAAAAAAAGCCACCTAGAGTCGGAATCATCAGCAACACAAAATAGGTGATGAATGCCGGGGCGACGAATGCGAGCAAGGACAGATTTCTGTTTTTCATGATTACGTACACCTCCAAGAATGGATAAAGACAGCATTTCTGCTGTCTTTATCGTTATTCGTTCGCAGAACTATTTGTTGATTTTATTGGAGTTCTTCCAAGCCTTGTCCAATCCGCTGATGACATCATCCTGCGAAATTGATTTGGAATAGTACGCTTGCAGCAGCTTCCCGACCTCGTCCTTGACGGCAGGAGGCATGTACGGATCTTTGTATGCTTTGCCCGCTTTAACATAAGTCAGTGCTTCGTTAATCCACGGAAGACTTTCGAACGTATGATTTTTGGCATTCGGATTGTACTTCAAGCTCTTGAACAATTCGTTCGTTTCCTTATCGTCCAGCACAAAGTTTACGAAATCGTACGCCACTTCTTTGTTTTTGCTGCCTGTAGCGACGGCGAGCGAAGTGGAGACGCTCATATTGATCATCGTGGCGTTCGGATTATCGTTGATCGGTAATGGCGCAATGCCGATCTGCAGGTCCGTGTTCGATTTCAATAGCGTATCGGCATACCAGGGGCCATTCACCCACATCGCCGCTTTCCCTTGAGCGAACGCCGCCGCTCCTTCGGCTGCGGACACTTCCAGCGCCCGATCGGTTCCGTTGGCATTCACCAGGTCAAAATTGCCGAACAGTTGATTTTTGATCTCCGAGAACGAACCTTTGTCGCTGTTCATCCGGTCGACAAAGTCCTTGTTTTCCGTATTGACCAACGCACCGACGGTTAGCGGTAAGAAGAGCTGCGGCGCTCCCGCTTCTTTATAGGCCAGCTCGAAAGGCGTGATTTTATTATTCTTCAACGTCTCGATCACCGACTTCATTTCGGTAACGGTTGTCGGCGGCTTCAGCCCGAGATCAGCAAATATTTTCTTATTGTATAGATAACCCCAGTTCAGCGTTTCAAGCGGTACTGCCAGCACCTTGTTGTCTATCGTGACAGCCGGTTTGACGCTGTCCAGTATTTTACCCGCGAATGGCTGCTTGGAGAGATCCTCTACATAACCGGCTTTATAATAGGTGGGCAGATCGTTGATCGCATGCAAGGAGAACACATCCGGAACATCGTTGGCCGCCAGCCTTGTTTTCAAAATTTGCGGCGCTTGATCGATAGGCGGCATTTCCATCTGCACTTTGACATTGATATTTTTCTCCGCCTTCTCTTTCGCCGTGAAGTCGGCGACAAACTTGTCGAATTGCTCTTTTTGTCGAGGCTGGGAAATAAAGACCTTCAATGTGACTTCTTTCGGCGCTGCCACGCTGCTTCCCGAAGCTTGATTCCCGGCTTTCCCGCCGCCCTCTTGTGCCGCACATCCCGTGAGCAGCGCTACCGCCGCTACCGCACTCAGTACGGTGTTCCAACTTTTTTTCATATCATTGTGACCTCCCTGTAATAGAATACGTTTTGATTATAAATAAATAATGGGAACAGTTAATTAGATGAATTTAACCGCTTTCATTGCATTTTTTAACCTTCGTCTTGATTTTTGCGCATTTCTCCGGGAGCAATGCCGAAATATTTCTTAAACACTCTGTAGAAATAAGCGACATCTTCATACCCGCACATTTCAGCCACTGCTTTAATCGGAATCCGATCGATGACGATCCATTCTTTCGCCTTCTCCATCCTCAGCTGTTGCATATAATCCGTAATATTGACGGCAAACTCGCTTTTGAATGCCCGGCTGAGATAGACATAGCTGACAAAATAAACTTGGGCGATCTTCTCCACCGTAATGGGCCTTGCGAAGTTGTTTTCGATATAGCTTTTAATATCCTGCAAATTCAATTTTTTCTTATATTTCCGTTGATGGGTCAAGGCTTCGATTATAGAAACATAAAGCTTGGACAATTCCTCCACGACCGCTTCCAATGAAGAAAATCCGAATGTTTCTAAGGGTAGGAGGTCGCCATCAACCAAGTTTTTCACCATAAGCTCGTTCAGTAAAAATATATACTCTTGATATATGCGCTCCATCTCTAACGCTTCCAATCGCTTATAGGCATCGATTTGGGACGCCAGCTGCCGGAAAGCGGATTGAACGTTGTCCGCATCCAAATCGGCAAAGTAAGAAGCGACGACGGGCATCGCATTTTTGATCATCTTCATCAGCTCGATATCGAACGCAGCGTTCTGCCCGGCTGCAATGGTAGACTCTGTCTCCTCTTTGCACTTTCGCAATACGGCATTTAGTTCTTTGGGATCGATCGGTTTCAACAAGTAATCTTTTGCTTTCGAGAGAATCGCTTGCTTCATATATACAAAATCGTCATGCCCGCTAACCACGATCAGCTTGATTGTCGAAAACCGACTATGGATCTGATGCAGCAATTCAGTCCCATCCATGCCCGGCATTCGCATATCCGTAATCACAATATCGGGTGACCGTTTCTCAATGATCCGAATCGCCTCCAGCCCATCGGCGGCTTCCGCTATAATGCGCATCCCGTAGGCTTCCCAGTTACCGAACCTTTTGATGATGTCCCGATTCCATTCTTCATCATCGACAATAAGCACTTTAATCACTTGTGACGCTCCTTTCCATAGGCAACAGTAACCGAATGGCGGTCCCTTTGCCGGGTTGACTTTTTATGGACAGCCCAAAGGGGGACCCGAAATGCATGCGAATTCTCGCAGCCACATTGTTCAAGCCGATTCGTTCGCTGTCTGGCCAGAACGGTTCGTTTTGTATCTCAAGCCGGTGCTGAAGCTGTCTCAGGCGTTCGGAAGGAATGCCCAATCCGTTATCTTCGATCAAGATGAAGATGCCTTTCGCAGTATGCTTGGCAGTAATATGAATTTCCCAAGCTCCGGTTTTCTTATCCAAGCCGTGAATGAATGCATTCTCCACAATTGGCTGCAAAGTGAGCTTCGGGATTGCACATGATTCTACGCCGGGTTCCAGGAAGATGTGCGTCGATATGCGGGAAGTAAATCTTTGCTTCTGAATGTGCAAATAATTTTGAACGTGATCGAGTTCCTGCTGTAGCGTCGTCAGCTCTTCCGGATCCCGGATGATATAGCGAAACATGTCGCTTAACGAGCGGATGACATCATAAATTTCGTCTGGTCTTTTGGAGAACGCCATACTGCCGATCATCTGCAGCGTATTTTGCAGAAAATGCGGGTTGACCTGGGCCTGCAGCGCCTTCAATTGGGCGGTCCTTTTCTCCAAATTGATGCTGTACTCCGTCTTGATATATTCTTTGAGCCTTTTGGACATATTGTAATAGCGCATCTCCAGCAGTCCGATTTCATCTTTCCTCATAATGGGCGGAGTTTCATCCTCTTTCGGAGGGACCATCCCTTGCATGGATCTGGCCAATTTCACAATGGGCTTCGATGTTTTCCAGGCAATAATAATAGCAATGAGGACGGAAAGGAGGATCGAAACCGCGCCGATAATGATCGCGTACTGCCAAGTTCTTCTCGCACTGTCATTAATAAAACTGTTGGGTATCACTTTGATGACGTTCAAATTCCATGACGGGATGGTGCCGTAAAATACATAATCTTCTTTTGTTCGAAAATAACCCGATTCGGAGTGCATTTGGTTTTGAAGCTTTATCAATTGATCGGAAGGAACGGGCTGACCTCCGAGGGAGTACAGCATCTCGCCTTGTTGATTAGAGATAATGACCGTTTGTTGGCTCCCCGGAGTTAGCAAATTCAGCGTATTGTCCAGATTGGACCAATTGATTTCAAGCGCAATGCCCCCAAGCCGTTTCCGGTCTTCGAATCGATTGATGGTCCGCATTAGATAAAAGGCGCCGGTATTTTCTTTATTTTCGATGATGAAATCACCGTGCTTCCTGAGAAAATGGCTGAAAGGTTCCGGAATCCGTGCTGGCGTGAAAACCTCGAAATTGCTGCCACTGATGAGAAATTGTTTATTCGAATCGTTCAGATAGATCTGAATGCCGGATAAATAATTGACATTGGAATAAAAAATCGAGGTAACGGCGTTCACGAAACCTTTTTGAGCGTTAAAAGCAATAGAAGGATTGGCATCCCCCATCTTGCCGATATAATCGTTGTAGCTTTCGTTAATAAGCTGGGTGTAGATAATATTGTTCATTTGATCAAACCGTTCCCCCAGATAACCCGCAGTCCATTTGATTTTTGACGCGTTGGACTCAATGACTTCTGCTTCAACCGATCTTCTTGTATTTTCGGCAGCAAACAATGAGATAAAGATCAAGGGGACGCAAGAAAGACCAATCATGGTGACAATCAATTTATTTCGAATGCTGCGTTGAAAAGGTTCCAGTATGAATCGGAGCATCCTGGTCATTATTCTCAATGGGCTCACAGCCTTTTTCTACGAAAGTTATTTGCATCAATCATTATAACATTAGACCAGATCCCAATAGCTTTGAGGAACCCGGTCTAAGGACGTAATAATGAAATGAAATATGTATTCAACATGTTTACAAGCTGCCTCGGCTGCTCCATTGTAAGCTCAATATTTTCCTTAATATCTCCTTAAAATGTAATAAATAACCATGAATGGTGGCTTTCGTTGCCTAGCTTCATCTAGCATAGAATAATCTAAATCTAATGTAAGATTGCCATTACTCAATGAAAAAAATTATAACAGGTTACTCGATACTACCAGCATCAGTACTGCTATTATAATATGGAAAGAGATCCGAATTAATAGAAGGAATTACCCAAGTTTATTGTACTTTTTTACCTTCAAACAAAACATCCATTTTTAACCGCAATTCCAGCATGAAAAGTATCTCCTGTTGGGTTTAGCGGTTTTTGTGTTTTTTTATACTGGTAAGGAGCTTAATTGGAATAAACACGCAGTTTTTTATGGTGGCTCGACCCTGCAAACAAAACAGTGAGGATTCGAAGCGTGCACAACACCTTGTTGGCTCTCTTCTGCGGAAGGGATAACCACGTACAGAAAAATGGTTTCTTTCCTTCGAATTCACCCATTGCGTACCTTCACTACAATAAGGAGCACCTATATGGAAACCTTAATCATTGCGCTGGCATGGATGTATGTTCTAGCACTTATCTATCCGCCACGCTGATCCTTACTGGCCACTTTCATGGCTCAACTGCTTACCGATTGGCTACCTTTTCTTGTTTTTACGTTTTGTTTTGTAAGCTGCAACATTCAGGGTGAATGGATCCGGGACACTTGGAACGCGAGCTGCAGCCTGATCAATGCCAGGACTATAATGGCATCGATCAGGCTGCAGCTCGTAAACATATGGTACAGCTGATGGCCCCCAGCCGATTCATCCCATAGCTGAAGCAAGGGATTTCTTGCATATTTCCTGTAAAACTCGCTTTGTCCTATCAGAACCAAATGCCTCAGTTTAACTACGCGCACCGACCTTAGACCTGTAGTTCATATAAATAAAGACTAGCAACACCATCACCACGGGAACCGTGTATTGTATATCCAAACTCTTAGACTAAGGCCATTTTTTCGCCAATATCCAACCAACGCAGATCACCTTTTTGTATTATGACTCTGGCAATAAATTTCAACCCACACTCTTTCCGCACGCGGACCATCCTAGGATGGATAATTTAGAACAAAGTGCAATTTGATTGAGTCACCTATCTTTTGCTGTTGACGTTCTTTTTGACTTGGGATAAAAAAGTATTAGTAGATACGTTTTTTCTACATCCTCTAAGCTCCATTCCAAGCACGTCTCCCCTTTTTATTGCAAACATATGATTAGAAGTACATCACAACTTTTCGATGTTGGCATAGAACTATCCTGCCATTTCGCTTAATTAAATTCCTCTTCTGAAGCTGAGGGGACGGGTATTGCGGCCTAGCTTGAATCAAAGGCGTCACTAAGTTAGGCATATGCCCGTGGACGTATGCCCATCATTTTCATATACATACATAAAACATGTGTGAGCAGAAGAGGGAGAACTATGAGCAAGAATCTGTTCGATATCCAGACCGCCATTTTATTATCCGCACTTTGCAGCCAAAGCTATCAACAGTTTGAAAGCGCCGACGGAACTTTTGTTCTGCCACGTCGTTACCAGTTGGTTACTGAATTTGAAGCCGCGTCATTTATAGGAAGAAAAGAACCGTTCGGTTTTATCGCCGAGGCAGCGGACCGGATCGTCCTTGTGTTTCGCGGAACGAATACCAAATCGGACTGGATATCCGATGCAATCGCCAGACAGAGCGCGTTTCCCTATGCGAAGAACAGCGGCTCCGTGCACCAGGGGTTTCTCGGGATTTACGAATCGGCTCGGCAACCCGTCTTGTCAGCCTTGCAGTCTCTTTCCCACCATAAGCCGCTTTATATTACAGGGCATAGTCTTGGCGGCGCGCTTGCCCATCTATGCGCCGTTGATACCGCAGTGAACAGTGGCTTCAGTGATCCTATCGTTTATACGTATGCTTCGCCTCGTGTGGGGAACGCTGAATTTTCGAGCACCTTCAACCAAATATTCGATCGGCATCGAATTCACAACACGTTCGATCTCGTCCCGCAGCTGCCACCCATTCTCTATAAATCTCCGAAAACAGGCGAAACCTACACCTACTTACACGCCCAAAAAAGCCGTGAGCTACATTTCCAAAAGGGATCTGTCGCCGCCAATCACGAAATTGCCAACTACTTCACCGAGCTTGCGCTGCAGGACCCCACATATGCGCAGCTGCTGTGCACAGGCAATCCCGGGTTGTGTCCATAACTATTTTCCGTGGTCGCTCGTGTTGAAGTCAACAATCGGGATTCGAAACAAGCCCGCGATTTAGGGACTTTTAATAGTACGCAAGCATCGAGGTGTTTGTTATTCTTCCTTAATCCACGACAGGGAACCATCCTGGTATGTTGGTTATCATTCCCCACAAATTATCGGGAAGTACCAGTTCTTTTTGAGCTGTTCGGGGAAGTGTTGTTCTAATTTCTCTTTCCTGTCCGCTTTGTACCTTCTCAACCCATTTAGGCTCCATGATCAAGGCATGACCCATTGTTACTAGCGGGATTCCAGTCTCCAGTGCTTTAACGACATCATCCGGTGTGGAAAGACCGCCAACACCGATTACAGGCACTCGATTACCTACACGCTCCTGAACCATTACTACACGCGACTTATTACTGCTCGATCCTTCCCTCCTCGGTTCACCCCAGAAATGATCCACGGAAAGATGGATGTAGTCTAGGTTCTGTAAGGCCAGAACATCCACGAATTGAAGAGTATCTTCCATTGTGATGCCAGGATTTTCTCTTTCCTCTGGAGAAATTCTGTAACCAACAACAAACGGTGATTTTGCATGTTTTGCAGCCACTTCTTTTACGCGTTTGATGATTTCAAGGGGAAATTTCATTCTCTTTTCTAATGTCCCTCCCCATTTGTCTTCTCTTCTGTTGGAATGCGGAGAGAAAAATTGCTGAATCAAGAAGCCGTTGGCACCATGAATCTCAACCCCATCAAATCCGGCTTCAATTACCCTTCGGGTTGCATTGGCAAATTCATCAATAGCATTTTCAATTTCCTCTTCTGTCATTGCCCTTGGGGTAGCAGATCCTTCACGCTCCGCCGCCACTGCACTTGCACTTAAAGATTGTCCTCCAGATAGAAAAGCCGGATTACTGATACGCCCCCCATGATAAATCTGGACAAAAGCTTTGGAACCATGTTCATGTATGGTGTTTGCCAATGTTTTTAGGCCTGGGAGCAGATCGTCATTGTCAATGCCAAAGCCGTTCTCGAGCAATTTTCCGTTTTGCGAAACAAGGGCACTGCTGGTAATCACGGCGCCAACACCCTGAGCCCGTTGAATATAGTAAGCCAATTCTTCTTCAGTAACTGCTCCGTTAGACTTTGATGCCGAAAGGGCCATCGGCGCCATAATCACCCTGTTTTTCAACTGTACTCCCGATGGGAGCTCGAACGGCTCGAAAATAGATTTGTAATTGTTGTTCATGCTTGTTCCTCTTTTCTTTGAATTATTTATATTAAGGACCTTTCGGTCCATAATATACAAAAAAAAGTACACTTTCATCTATCTCAAATTCCCTAAAATTATAGAAATGAAATCTATAATCCTGTCTTGATTTGTTTGTGCTCGCACCATCACATTTATCCCTTGTAAGGAGACAGTTAAAAATCGAGCAAGCTTTTGCGAATCGATTTTAGACTGAATAGAACCATTGATTTTACCAATCTCAATTGCATTTAAAAATGCATGTTCAACATCTTCGAAATCTTTTTCAATCATTTTTTGAAATTCTTTATCATGTGGCGCCAATTCGATAGCTTCATTTGACGTCATGCAACCTTTGCTAACAACATTAAGCAGGGCCATAAGAAATAATTCGATACCCTGGTATACATTCTCATTACTCAAATAATTATTTAATACCGATAGGCGCTCCTCGCGATATAAATCAAATGCTCTCACAAATAAATCATGTTTGTTACCAAAAGTCTCATATAAACTACTTTTACTAAGTCCAGTAACATGTAGCAAATCATTTAGGGATGCCGCTTCATAACCTTTAGTCCAGAATAAAGTCATCGCTTTCCGTAATACATCTATTTCATCAAAGTTACGTGGACGAACCATTCGAATCTCACCTCCTTAAAAATAATATACACCATTCCGAACCGATAAGTCCATAACAAAATAAATTATAGTCGCTGCGCTCCCTAGCGCACAAAGGATTGATCCGAGGAAGGGATGATCGGTTCCGTAAGTCTAAGAGAAACAAAGGAAGGCGATTGCGAGGCAGCAGGAAGAGAGTGGGACTTCAACGCTCGAAGCCAATACCGCAAGTGATCTTTCGTCACGCCTTGCGCGTCGCACCAAGCTTTCATCGTCAGACCACTATCCTGGTAATCAGCAACACGCGCACTCCATTCTTGGTGTCGTTGTTCTTTTCGAGTCATGAGGCATCCTCCTGATTCATCGTGGTGACCTCATCTTCTCATAGATTCTGATGTAGTTGAAGGTGTGCTTGATTTGACGCTTACATTCAAAATGAAACTATATTTAAACCAGTAACTGCCGTAGACGTAATATGAGCAAGACTTTGATTTTCTTAATACGGTTAATTCGACATCTGGTTGTATAATAAAATGAGCGAGCACTTGAACCTCCCTAGAAACTCATGTACACATACAACAGCGCTACCGGACGCGTCGTATTACCTGTCTCGTACGCAGAAACTTGTCGGCAAATGTTATCGGGGTACTGGAAATATCAGTTCATAGACTCTGTCACAATCGTCTTGCATCCGTTGAATAATGCAAAATTTTGAAAACAATTGTTCAAGGCTGTTCGCAATTGCTTTGTAGGCTTTATGTCGTTCTCGTACCAGATGTTTTTAACAACGAGCGTCCCGGTTTTTCGCTCCGCGATTACCTCGGCTCGTCCGATGAGGCTTTCTCCGTATATTAGAGGCAACACATAATAGCCGAATTTCCGTTTGATTGCAGGCGTGTAAATCTCCCAGGTGTAATCGAATCCAAACAATACGTTGATCAGTTTTCTGTCCCATATGAAATTATCTAGTGGGGCAATCAGCTCGCAGCGCCACTTCAGCGCCGGATTTTGCAGAACGGCTTCAATAAGCGGCAAGTCCTCCGTGCGGCAGTACAGTATATCCTTCAATTGTTCCACGGTAACAGCAACAATGCGAGCTTCATACAACAGTTGGCGGAAAACCTCGTTGCGCTGCTCCGCTTTCAATCCCCATATGTTCAACCAGGCATCGGATGCACGATTCCATAAAAGGCCAACAGCGCCGATTCGACGCAGTACCCGCCACTTGTGATGCTCAAGCTCGCCCTCCAGCGGCTCCGGCGCATTCAGCAGATTTGGCTGTATATACTTCCCGGCGATATCATAGTATTTACGCGTTCCTTTTTTGTGGTGTATAATCAACTCGCCTGTCGAGTACATCTGCTCCAGCACCGACCGGGATGAATTGTTTCCGCTGCTCCAGTGGATGGCCGATTGCCAAGTGAAATTTCCATCCAATTTTAGATCATCAGAACTTAGCGCATCGTGGTTTTGGATGTGAGCCCGTACTTGCTCTGTCAACGCTTCCATTTCGGGATAACGCTTGGCATGTTGTCGGGCAGCCTGCCTATACCGCTCAAAATACGGCCAGTCCTCGATAGGGATAATGGCCAAATTCTTGTCGGGATAATCGACAAGGCTTCTATCTTGATACAGCAACTCGGCGAGCATGTTCTTGGTAACTCCTTTGATTCGCGACTGCAACACCAGTTCGGCGTTTTTTCCGCAAACATCGATGGGATCGTATTGAATACAGCCGACCTGCCGCACAAAATCCAATACTCCCTGCTTTCCGGTAAATTGATAATCGCCCAATAGTCCGTGCTTCAATAGCAGAAATTGCCGTGCCTGGCGGTTCGTCAATTGGATCATGTACACATCGCCCCCTTAATGAAACAAACGGGAGTCACTTGCACATGATGATGGATGGCGAGGTTGCTTATCTCCATAAAGTTACTATTTGCTTCTTTCCATAATGATGGTATCCATTGGGGAGCTTCATTAACAAACCCCTTTCCTAATTTTCCAATAACCGAAAATTGCTCTTCTTCAATGATTTCAGCCACTCTTATTCCCCTATTCATTGGAAAATGCAAAAAACAAACGTATGTTCCCATTATATGTTACCATTGTCTCAAGCATAAAACAAGAGCTATTGAAAAATAACTGCCCCGTTAACGCAACGAAGCTGCCGTTTATTACATTGGCAGCTTTATCGATGATAGGATAGTTGGAGACTTCCGAAATCAAATAGTTGAATTTAATACTTAGTTCGCCCTTGCAACTCTTAACCAATTATTAAGAGAATTTTAAAGCATTTCTAGAACAACTATCTCTTTCTAAACCTTACAAAGTGCATCACTCCTATGCATTATTACGACTATTTAGCGTGATCGTATTTCTGCATTTTGGAAAATTTCCACATCCCATGCGCACTTGAGCGACGAGCCATGTTGGAACCGCATCTGGAACATGTAATATCTTCAACAATCGGATCTATCTTGTTTTGGACTTGTTCATTTTGGGGAGCTTTAGGAGCTTCCTTCACCAACTGAAGTTTTGATGCCATTTGTTTGGTTTGCAGCATCATTACAATTAATTCACTTTTATGTATCAATCTTATCCGATTGGATTTGGCTAACTCATGAGCTGCCGCAGTGTAATCGCTATTGGACACGAACCAAGCCTCCGAAGCACCATAATGGGCAATGGATGCTTGGACTTCTTGTACAGCTTTAATGTCTACGTTTTTACTGTATCTCTTCGCCTGCACGACAATCTTTTTTCCGCCTTTAACGATGACAAGATCCGCCCCATAATCACCAGCAGACTTGGTTCCAGATTCCAGAGCCCTTCAAGAACATAACGCAGGATAAAATCGTGACGAAGACAGGAGCAACAGAGAGCCGTGTCGACTTACTTCATTTAAAGGTCATTATCATGGACAAGGAATATGCCAAGCAAGGGGTCACCGATACCATATCCGGTTTCATGAGATCCCGGGATGTTTCTCCCAAAGCATTAAATTCACTTTCATACAGTCATTCAAAATGAAGGCAATCTTAAGTCAATGTCGGAAATAAAAGACAGGTTGATGGAGCGGTGCAAAATAATACTGGACAACGATGTTTCTTTTTAATAGGGTAGAAGTAAATGCCCTAACAAAGGAAGGAACGACGATCATGCCCCCCATGCGATCGGTGAATTGGAAGGGCTTGAGATCGACGCTGCAACCCTTGGGAAGAAAGGTCATTCAGGTATTCTGAAATCCAAGGCTACACGTGCAGCCTTTCTATCCGATCAGACCCACCGGATTCAGATCGTCTATACCCCCAAAGCAAAACTTGCACTAGATATCATCAACTATTCGTTCTCGGAGGAATGTATGAGCAAGCATTGGTTTTACAGGCAAATGTTTTCTTATCTACCTGTATTTTTCGTCATTTCTATCGTTCTGATTGTATCGATGTTTTTATCTATTACGAACCTTTCCGAAAAGGCTACGGTCGATGCAAACGAAGTTTTCGCCAAACATGTTTTCCAATCCATTGATTATCAGCTTCAAGGGGTCGAGCAGCTAATCGTCAATGAAATTTTGAACAATGACAGATTTATGTTCTTTTTTAATGGATCAGCGGACAATAAAGATTACTTTTCCATGTATGAAATGTCGACCAAAGTCAAAAATTTGAAAGTTGCTAATCCGCTCATTGATTCCATTTATTTATTCCGGACTGATGATCTGAAAATTTTAACGGAAAGCTCTTTTTTACCTTTGAACCGGTTTGTGGATCAGGCTTTTATTCTGCAAATGACAAGTACCGAGAATACAGCTTTAATACCTAATTGGACGGGCGTAAGATTATACAAGGAGTTTCTTGATTCGGAGCATATGACAACCGTAGTATCTCTAGTCAAAAAAGTGCCTCCACCGCTTGGAAATCAAGGAATTATTGTGGTGAATGTGAAGACGAGTACGTTACGCCAAATTGTTCAAGAGATGTCAAGCGCAAATGTAAGCTATGCCACATTCGTTGACAGAGACGGCCAATTTTTATTCGATCCGCCTACAGACAACAATCAAAGGGAGCTCGTACAGATTAAGTCCGACTACACGCAATGGGAACTGCATTCGGGATTGAAAAACGGGAAGCTCATCGAGATAGGCTCGACCATCTCCTATGTCTATATCTTCGTCGTTGTGTTGTCGATCCTCATCGGCGTCCTGTGGATCGTGTACATCACGCGGCATAACTACAAACCGATTGAATCAATTGTAGGGCGAATTCACAGCTATTCAAAGAAAAAAAATCAATCTTTATTTAACGAAAACGGCAAAGATGAGCTGAAATTTATCGAGAATGCAATAGATACACTCATAGAGCAAACGAATCAGTATCAAAAAGAGTATGAAGAAAATCTCATATTGAAGCGCCGGCATGTACTAGCGGAATTGGTCGAAGGCAGCCGCTCTCTGAGCAAGGGCGAGTGGAACCGGGAAATGGAAGGCATCGGACTGTCTAATGAATTCGATCAGCTCTGTATCGTAATAATCGAAATCGATAAGTATTCTGATTTTTCAAACCAGTATTCACACCGGGATCAATATTTGCTGAAGTTTGTGCTCAGCAGCGTGGTCAATGAAATGACCGAACCGCTGCCCTGCGCAGCCTGGTCCGAGTGGCTTACCAACCATCAAATGTGTGTTTTATTGCAACTCATGGCAAAGGAGAGTAATCCCGAAACCATGGTGAGTGACATTTGCCAACAACTGCTCCATTGGGTACAAGCCAATCTGGGATTTACTGTGACGATTGGCATCGGACAATGCGTGAGTGACACGAAAGATGTCGTGGAGACTTATGACTCCTCCTTGGAAGCATTAAAATACAAATCCGTACTGGGGATGAATCGGGTCATCCATTGCAAGGACATCGAATCGCATAATCAAGGCGATGTTTATAAAAGCTTGCATCATCTACGTTCATTGGCTCAAATGTTCCGTTTGAACGACGAGCGTTGGAACGGAGAAATGGTCTCCTTCTTTGCTGAAATCCAAGATCGATTGTATTCGCGGGCTGAAATTCTCAGTATGATGAATTATATGGTCTATCACCTGCACCGGGAAATGTTGGATTTACAACCGGAGATTCAAGAGATTTGGAAATCGGAAGGAATGCCCAAACTGAATGAATTAGCGGAAAGCTTTGATACGATTGATGAATTGGAAAAGAAAGTAACCAGTGTATTAATCGCGGTCGAACAAAAAGTGATTTTACTGCGGGAAAAACGAACGAACCACCACCTCATTCAAGAGGTCAGAACCTATATTAAAACACATTACGCTAATCCGGATTTGTCGCTTGCCCACTTGGAAGAAGCTTTCGGAGTCAACGGAAAATATTTGAGTCAATTGTTCAAGGAAGAATTCGGAGAGAAGTTTGTTGATTATGTAGCACAGGTACGTATCGACCGCGCCAAAGCGCTTTTAATGGAAACAAGTTTGCCGATTCAAGACATTGCAAATCAAATTGGGTATACGACCTCCATGACGTTCATCCGAGTTTTCAAAAAACGGGTCAGTATGACCCCCGGCGATTATCGTAAAGTTCATTGATCCCGTTGGCTCGGCATATACAGCACTTGCGTTTGATTAGGATATATAATCAGGCAGCAGGTGCTGTTTTTGCATGCTAATAACTGCAAAAAACAGAAATTCGGCTACTTCGGAAAAATGTAAATCCCACATATCGAACGGAAATCTGAAAATCGTCAATTGCCCGAAACATTACTATTGTCGTGATCCGTATAGAAGGGATATATTGAGTAGCGACCACATAAGCAGAAAGGAGTTTCCTCATGAATGCAGTTCGCACATCATAAGCAGAAAGGAGTTTCCTCATGAATGCAGTTCGCACAGTTGTAAGCGTGAAACAAAGACGGAAGCCGAATCGTTTTTTATGGACGTTGTTTTTGCCGGTCATCGCATTTTATATCGTTTTCAAATATGTACCGATGCTTGGTACGGTAATAGCCTTTAAGGAATACACGTTCTTTGAAGGTATTCTGGATAGTCCGTGGATTGGTCTCAAAAATTTCGAAACCTTGTTCAACAACCCGCAGACGGTCGACATTATCCGCAACACCCTTGTCCTGAGTTTGCTTAGCATCATTGTCGGCTTTCCGTTTCCAATTCTGATGGCGATATTACTCAACGAGGCCCGTAAACTATGGTTTAAAAAATCAATCCAAACGTTAATTTATTTGCCGCATTTCTTCTCCTGGGTTATCGTCGGCGGTCTTGTCGTTACGTTATTCGCCGAACAATCCGGCGTGGTTAATCATTTGTTGAAGCGGATCGGCGGTGAAACGTTCCCTTTCCTATATGACGAAACAGCATGGGTCGCCATATTTTTAGGATCAGGCATTTGGAAAGAAGCCGGATTCAGCACCATTATATTTCTGGCTGCCCTTACGAATATCGATCCGTCACTTTATGAAGCAGCCGGTATGGACGGTGCGAACAAATTCCGCCAAATATGGCATATCACACTGCCGGGCTTAAGTTCCACTATCGTACTCATCTTGATCCTATCGATGGGACGAGTGATGGAAGTAGGGTTCGACCAAATTTATATGCTCAAAAACCCGAGCGTTTTCAACATTTCGGAAGTCATTAGCACCTATATTTACCGGGTCGGCGTGCAGGGAGCGCAATTCAGCCTCACATCCGCAATGGGACTGTTTGAATCCGTCGTTGGCTTAATTCTCGTTGTGCTCACCAACGCGGTAGCACGCAAATTTAACCAGGGATTATGGTAGAAGGAGGTGTTCCCATTGAAAGCAACCGCAGGAGAAAAGATTTTTTACGGTATCAATTATGTCATTCTCTCCTTGGCAGGACTCAGCTGCCTGATCCCGTTGATTCATATCATTTCATTGTCCTTAAGCGACTCGCATGCCATCATGTCAGGCTACGTCACCTTATGGCCCGTCGGTTGGTCGTTGGAATCTTACAGCGCATTGTTTAAAGGCACACAAATTGTTAGAGCGTTCCAAAACAGCATTGAAATCACTGTGATAGGCATTGTGCTAAGTATGGCATTTACCATTATGGCTGCTTATCCACTTTCTCGGAAAGATTTTAACGCCAGGAGATTTTTTACATTAGCCATTGTGTTTACGATGCTTTTCAGCGGAGGGCTGATTCCCACCTTCCTTTTAGTCAAGTCGTTAGGGCTGGTTAATACCTATGGTTCGTTATGGCTTCCCGGACTGATTAGTACATTCAACATGCTGATCATGAAAAGCTTCTTCGAAAACATCCCGGAGGATTTAATGGAAGCCGCGAAAATGGATGGCTGCGGTGAAGCGAGACTGCTGATTCAAATCATTCTTCCTCTGTCTTTGCCAGTTCTCGCAACGCTTACTCTATTTTACGGTGTCGGCTACTGGAATTCGTTTTTCAGCCTGCTGATCTACATCCAGGATTCGAATAAGGTAAATGTGGCCGTAATGGTGCAGCAAATGATTCAAAGCCAATCGTTGATGCAGGAAATCAACAATTTGCAGCCAGCTGATATTCAGCAGATGACACCGGAGTCGATAAAAGCTTCGGGGATCATTGTCATGATGGTACCCATGCTCATTGTGTATCCTTTCCTGCAAAAGTACTTTGTCAAAGGTGTCATGCTTGGAGCCATTAAAGGCTGATGGATATTTATCGCTAATAAAAAAAGAAAAGGAGCAAATCAACATGAAAACGAACCGATCTACGAAATCATATGTTGCATTACTCTCTTGCGTATTGGCTCTCGGCACTCTAATAACAGCGTGTGCAAACGAACCTAAGCAAGGGGAGGCAAATCTAAAGAAAGAAAAACGGGGGGCTATCACTTCCTCAATTTATGATCGCGGCAACCTGCCGGCGGAAGAAGGAACGATTGACAACAACCGTTGGACCCGTTGGATCAATGAAAAGGGACCGGTCGATGTGAAATTTATCAGCATCCCCCGTTGGGAATCGAAGCAAAAATACAATACATTGTTTGCTTCCGGCGGCGCTCCTGATATTATGTTTGAATACGACAATGCGTATCTGAACCAGCTGTATACCCAGAAGTCGCTTATGCCGCTTGATGATCTTATTGAGAAACATAGTACAGAGTACAAGAAATTGATCACGCAGTACCCCGTCTTAAAGCAGCTCGGCCAAAAAGCGGACGGTAAAAACTATCTGTTCGGCCGGCTGCAGGGACTGAAGACCAATGATCTCCTGTTTATCCGAATGGATTGGTTGAAAAAGCTGAATCTTCCAGTCCCTGCCACAACGGACGATTTGTTCAAGGTAGCCAAAGCATTCAGAGAACAAGACCCTGACGGTAACGGAATGCAGGACACTTATGGCATCAATTTAAGTTTCACAGCGGATGGCATAATTAATTCCATGTTCCAAAATACAGGATACTTTGTACAAAACGGCAACATGGTTAGAGCATGGGAGCAAGCAAAGGAAGCAACCTCTTTCAAAAAGAAATTGTTTGAAGCGGGCATCGTCGATAAAGATTATTTAACGGACAAGAACGGCGAAAAGGCAAAACAGGATTGGATCACCGGTAAGCTCGGAATCTTTGCTACAAGCAGCGGAGTCGACCAACCGATGCAATTCCAGACGTATCAAGCTCTGAAAAAGAATTTCCCTGATGCGCAAATCGCTCCCATAGAGCTGCCGAAGGGTCCCTATGGCCAATTCAACCCAGGCTACAAGTTCCCAGTACAAATGACAGCGGCGATTAATGTAAGCGCCAAAGATCCAATTTCGGTTATGAAATATGTAGACTTTCTAGTCACTCAACCTACTATGCAAGCATTTAAAAACGGAATTGAAGGCGAACATTTCAAGATGGATTCATCCGGCTGTCCTGAACCGACAGACAAGGAAAAAATCAAGAAGGAAATGCCTCAGACCAATGACTTGGCCATGTTAAGCTCCTTTGCCTTAATGGGTAAATGCGAGATTTACGAAGTGAAAATGAACCTGGACGTTCCTCAGGAAAAGGAATTTTTCAATATCATAAAGCAATCGGAGAAAGCTTATCTCAATCCGGAGCGTGCATTTGCCAGAGAGTTCGACGGTGCCATCCTTCCAGTGCTTCCAAATGAAATGCAAGTTAACTTAAAAAATACGGAAACCATGGAAGAAATGTGGAAAAAGTCAATTGTCAGCGGAGACAAATATACGCCGGATCAAGCACTGAAAGAAGCTCAATCATTGTGGGAGAAAACCGGCGGCAAGCAAATCGACGAATTTTATGCGAAGTGGTATTCCGAAAACAAAGATAAAATTATTAGCTCCAAGGATCTGTACAAGCTAAAATTCGAATAAAATGGTTAAACAAAGAGCCTTCGGTGAAGACAACGAGGGCCCTTTGACTTACATCAACTTAAATGACAAAGGTTTAGTAACAACTTTGTTGAGAATATCATAGGAGCCTTCTACCGTATTGAGATCGTGCTGAAGCTGCCGAAAGCAATCCGGAGTCTGCGTCAAGATTTTCCGACGGAAAAATGTGAACAGATAATGTATCAGTTTAAAGCCGTTTCAAAAAAGAAACAATCGTTAACAATCCCTTGTCGAAGTTCTCCAGATTAAAATGCTCATTAGGTGCATGTAGATTCTCATCAGGCAGGCCAAAACCCATCATAACGACGGGAGCCTCTAATACACGAGAGAACGTCTCAACAATCGGAATTGATCCGCCATCCTTAGTGAACAGAGCACGTGTGCCATACACTTCCTCATAGGCGTCAGCTGCCTTTTTCAGCACTGGGATGGACGGGTCCATGTTGAAGGCACGAGCTTTTTCACCGCGCTTCACAACAAGCTTCGCTCCTACTGGAATATGTGACTCCAAATGAGTAACAATGCGATCCAGCACTTGGGATGGATCCTGGTCACCGACAAGACGGCAGGTGATCTTGGCATGTGCTTCCTTCGGAATGACTGTTTTGGTACCCTCGCCTTGAAAACCGCCATACACGCCATTCAGCTCAAGAGTCGGCCTCGCACCAATTCGCTCCACAAAAGAATAGCCTTCTTCCCCGTACAATGCTTCGAGTCCGAGTTTAGCTCTCAATTCTTCTTCGTTATGATTTTGCTTCTTAAATTCCTCCCGCATTACTGCGGAAAGCTCTGGAACGCCTTCGTAGAAGCCCTCTATTGCAACTCGCCCTTGGTCATCATGCAAAGTAGCCAGCAGAGAAATCAGAGCGTGAAGCGCATTAGGCACACCCCCGCCGAATGAACCGGAATGCAGATCCGTATTGGCTGTATTTATCGCCACTTCCAGTGAGCATAATCCCCGCAGGCCCGTGGAGATAGCAGGCTTTCCTTTGGCAAGGAGAGAAGTATCAGATATAAGAACAACGTCTGTAACCAGCTTGTCCGCATTGGCTTCCATGAAGGCAGGCAGGTTAGGACTGGAGATTTCCTCTTCTCCTTCAATACAAAACTTCATGTTCACTGGGAGTCCGTGTTCTTGACTAAGAAGCGCCTCGGTTGCTTTCAAATGCAGGAAGAGTTGCCCTTTATCATCAGTTGCACCACGTGCATATAACTTGTCGTTGCGGATAGTCGGCTCGAATGGAGGAGTCTCCCAAAGATTTAGCGGGTCGACGGGCTGCACATCATAATGGCCATAGACGAGGACTGTTGGTTGGCCTGGCGCATGAATATAATCAGCATATACGATAGGATGTCCTGCTGTTGGATGTACCTCTACGTTCTCAAGACCCGCCTTCTTCAAAGTAGCAGCAACCCATTGGGCAGCTTCATTGACGTCATTCTTATGAGTGGACAAGGCAGATATGCTCGGTATGGCTAGAAATTGCTTCAGTTCATCTAAATGCTGTTCTCTCTTGCTTTGAAAATAAGATTCATAGCTCATCGAAAATAGACCTCCTAATACGTTAATAGCTTAAGTATACGTCTAATGAGCAATAAGTAAAACATTATGGGCTATCGGGAATATTAATTGCGTGCACCGGGCTCAGAAATTGTGATTGTGACTAATATCGGTCGCCTGATCCGATGTTTTCGTCATAAACGGATCATCGAAACCGATGCTATATTGGACCCATACATTCTGCGATTCGTTTACGTCAATACCGTCGTTCTCACCCATATCAAAGCGGTTGAATATTTTCATGTTTTTAAAAGCTAAAACGTTGGACATCGCCGGGATCACAGCTCAAGAGCTGATTCTCGTAATAACGGCCCGTCGAAGGTGAAGTTGGTAGTGCCTATCGGAACGATAATATTGCTGGCAAAATTCTGGCTCACTGCATATTTTCCGTTTCACTCAATGGTGCCGCGGCCATAAATCTACACATTATTCGCGCCGGTCTGCGTATCCACCAGGTGACATCACGATTCTGGGAACCTTTATCCCAATTAAATGTGTAGTCGGACTTCACACCAGAAAACCCGCGCACAGAGCCAACTTGCAGAATCGCTCTTCAACTGCAAATTGCCAAAGTCAGTTCCTATAGTTCTGATAGCTTTTTTGTACGTGACTTCGGATAATTCACTATTCATTATGTATACTCCGTCGGGAATGTAATAAGGTTCTTGGCATTTATAGGAAATGTAATAATGATGTTGACTTCCAACATAAATTACTTGGCTATCTTCAAATTGCACTGGCAGAATGCCTAAACCAACCTGTTCAGCACTTTTCCTCTGTCACTTTTGGGATGGCTAAGCTTAACCGGTTTATCGGCAAAATTAGTGCACCCTCTAATGAAGTTACCCTAATGGGGTTTCTTTGAGTTGGCCTTGTCATTTGCAGCTTGTTTGATTGTATCCACATAACGACCATACTCGGGAACGGCCATTTGTACGAATTCGGCTGCCAACAATGATAAACCGCTTGCTAATTCTTCACCGTACAAGGGCACTCCATGACCAGTAATGGATGAACTTGGCTTTAAAGCCTCTAGCTTTCTAACGGATTGCCACGCCTCCTGCCAATCGGTTGTAAAGTAAACTGGCGGACCAGTTAACTGTTTCTTTTGTGTCAAAACCTTGTAAAGTGAGTCCTGCTCTACCGTTACGAAAGCATCTCCTGCAATGAGGAACCTATCCTCATCTCGAAATAGCGAGATATGACCGGGTGAATGACCCGGCGTATGAATCCAACGCCATCCAGACATTCCAGGGATACTTCCATCGGAGGGCAAGGCCCGGATATGGTTTCCCAAATTGATTAGTTCATTTGGAAACCAGGGTGATAGCTTTGCCACTATTCCGCCTTCGACGGAACCGTCAGCTTCTGGATAGCTCGCCTGCCCCGTTAAATAAGGCATTTCTAGCTCATGGGCATATACGGGCACGTTCCAAGCTTTAACAAGATCAACAACAGCGCCAACGTGATCGAAGTGTCCGTGTGTTAGAATGATTGCCTTTGGTGTATTATTTTCCCCAAAACGTTTTTCTACCACTTCCATAATACGTTCAGCTGATTGCGGCATACCCGTGTCGACTAGAACCCACTCTTCCCTAGTGCCCACCAAAATAATATTTACGATCTGAATGGTGTAGCAGAATAAATCTGTGCTAACCTCTTCTCCCATGCCACTTCTAACGGAAGTCATCGGTATGTAACTATCTGCCCATGTATCATCCATATTATTGAACCGAAATTCTTCCAATTTTGAGACCCCCACATTTACTTGTCTTTTTAATTCCTCGTTATTATGTCCAATTCGGCTTAATGGCTATAACTAGAATATATGATGATTATTTTCTACATAATAATACGAATTACTAGTACTGCCATCTGTGGTTCTGATTTGCATTTATATAAGGGGAATTTCCCTCTACCCGAAGGTTATATCATCGGGCACGAGCCGATGGGTATCGTAGAAGAAGTAGGACCTGAGGTGATACGTGTCAAAAAAGGAGATCGAGTCGTTATTCCTTTTAACGTTTCTTGCGGTCAATGTCATTACTGTACACACGACCTGGAAAGCCAGTGTGATAACAGCAATCCGCATTACGATTCGGGGGGATATTTCGGCTATTCGGAGAAATATGGAGATTTCCCTGGTGGGCAGGCGGAATATCTAAGAGTACCATTCGGGAATTTTACACCTTTTGTTATTCCCCCATCCTGCGAATTAGAAGATGAATCGCTGCTGTTCTTATCGGATGTCCTACCTACAGCCTATTGGAGTGTGGAAAACTCCGGTGTAAAAGAAGGAGATACGGTTATTGTGCTTGGCTGCGGTCCTGTCGGGCTGATGGCTCAGAAATTTGCTTGGATGAAAGGTGCTAAACGCGTTATAGCCGTCGACTATTTGCAATACAGGCTGCAACATGCAATAAGCATCAATAATGTGGAAACGTTTGACTTTACGAAGCAGGACGATATGGGCGAACATTTGAAAGAAATCACGCACGGTGGTGCAGAGATCGTAATCGACTGTGTAGGAATGGATGGAAAAAAATCGCCCCTTGAGTTCATTGAGCAGAAATTGAAGCTACAGGGCGGGACTCTTGGACCGATCCAGATTTCCACCAAAGCAGTTCGCAAATGTGGAACCGTCCAACTCACAGGTGTTTATGGCGGTAATTATAATATGTTTCCGCTTGGGGCATTTTTCTCAAGAAATATTACACTTAAGATGGGGCAGGCTCCCGTAATTCACTATATGCCGGAGCTTTTCACTAAAATCATGAACGGTGAGTTTGATCCGAAAGAGATTATTACTCACCGTTTGCCTCTGAACGATGCTGGCCATGCTTACCAGATCTTTAATGGACACGAAGACAGTTGCATCAAGGTTATCTTAAAGCCCTAGTCTTTTTCTCATTAGCATCTGGAGAATTAAGTATAATTGCTGATTATTTCGTTGCTTTAATGGCGAATTATTCCATTCAAATTGATAACATTACTTTAGCTTTTTTAATGACAACATTGTTTCTTTGCAAATCAATATGTTCTGATTACGTGCTAAACTCCAAAAAAATATTATCTACGATAACGCAAAATCCATGATGAAAAATGTAAGGGCACACCATGAATTAAACTTGAAATGGCTTCATGAATTACTAGAACAATAAGCGACCCAGTGAATGAAACGACGCGCAGCCCGATGAAACTTGATGAGGTTCTGTAGATGAAACGGGGTCTGGCCCACTCGCCAAAAGCAATGCCCGCAGAAGCTCCAAGTCACCATTTTCTTGACAGATCTTAAGAAGGGCCGTTGGGGCCCTTCTCTTCTTTAGCTCTGAAATAGTACCACCACTCATACGAGGCGTCCCTGTTTTAGTCTAAGGCCAAATATAGCCTCTAGAGGAATATTTACAGTTTCATATTATTTTGGCATCACTTACTTTATTTTTTGCTGCTGTCTAAATTGGATAGGAGTCGTTCCAAATACCTTCTTGAACGTTGTGAAGAAGTGGCTTTTTGTTTGGAAACCAGCCTGTTCTGCAACTTCCGCTACAGTTAAGTCGGTACTTAAAAGAAGCTCTTTTACACGGTCCAAACGCTGATTTGAAATAAAGTCCGATATTGGGCAATCCATCCATTCCCTAAACACGGCCCGAAGATAACTGACTGAGACCGATGTATGATCGGCTATGGAATCCACACTCAGTACGGGGTTATGTAGATTATTTCGAATATAATGAACGGCTTCTGTAACAATTTCTTCTTTTCGGTTATTAGTTGACCGCTGCTTTAAATCGTTAACAATTTGATGCAGGAACGTTTCAATCCAAAGGAATGCTTCATTTAAATGATGGAATCGATTTAGTGTATGCTCAATTCCTTCCATTCCTTTTACAGTATTTAACTTTTTAAAATTTTTCATCAACTCATATATTAAATGTATAAGCTGCATTTTGCATTCCGAATAAGTCATTCCCTTCATATCCCCAGCCAACTGATCCAAATATCCTTTAACAGCTAGCAAATTACCGATACGCACAGAAGCAACGAGTTCTTTTATCACATCCTCATCAAGATAATTAGGTCTATCCTCAAACTGCTTTAAATCACTCTCCGAATATACACGGTCATTGCCATCAATAAAATTAAGCATGGATGCCTCCATAACCAATTCATAGCTCTGGAGCAGTGCTTCATCCGAAGCCATCGGATCGCTAACCGCTGCAACAACTCCGATATGCAGCCATTGGTCAATATTTGATTTGATCTCTTGAAGCATGGCATCGATTTTTTCTTTCTTCTTCGTGTCAGGGAATATCAGAACAGTGTGATCGATTCCAATATCGATTGCTTCTCCGGCTATGCCATATTGTCTCATGACCTCATTAGCTATATTGCCCATCGCGTACTTCATTAGCTTTCTTGAGGGAAAATCATACTTATCACAGAATGCAGCATAAAACCGGATCCTTAAAACCGCTAGTCGGATCGAAACCGCGGCAAGCACCGGTATTTCTTGAAGCCATTCTTTTCTATAACCTTCCGAAAGCGAGCCGCTTAGTATCCATTGACGCAGCCGCTCCTCCTTGATTAATGATTTACTATCTTTGATAGAACGATCCATCTGCTCCACTTTGTTAATAAGCGATTCGATACCGGTAGTAATGCTCACTGTGGTTTCCACTGTGTTGGAAGGGACATAGGGCTGACCGATACGCGCTTGAATAGCTTGCAGCATAGTGCCTATAGGGCGTATATTGGTTCTGGAATACCAATAAAGTAACATCCAGATAATCAGAACAAGCAGACTGAAGCAAAGTAAAATCGTCCATCTGGTGACGGAAATACTTTGGTTTAGCGTTTCAAGCGAGGTTAGATGAAAGATCTTCCAACCTGAAGTACTAAGCGTCTGATAACGTAATGACCACTCCTTGCCATCAACCGAAAAATGAGTTTTCCCTAAGTTACCGTCTAAACTGAATGTTCTTACCTGCTTGAGCATTTTATCCGAAATATTCCCCAGCATCAATTCCCCTTCCTCGTTCAGTATGAACACATCATTCGCGATTTGCTTATTCATTTGCAGGATGTACTGCTGGAGCTTTTCCTTATCCAGCAGCACCGCCAATTTACTGTTGTTCTCCCCTCTATCAATTACATCTCGCACAACCAGTAACAAATAGCTTTTGCCCTGAATCTCGTAATTTCGCAGGTTTAGTTTTTGACTCTTTTCCGATCGAGCTTGTTCAAGAATTTCCTTGTTCTCCTCGTCAGTTAAATGAGTCAGGCCTTTATCCGAAGCGTAAATACGGTTAATGTTGGGATTAATCACGTATACGGACTGAATAAACGGCTCAATACCCAAGTAATCCGTCAAACTCAATTCCATTGGCTTAAAAACCCAATAGTCGACTTCCGAAGCGGTCATCCAACTGTTTACATTCTGATCTCGAAAAATACGGACGGAATATAATTTAAGTTTCCGCAGCGTGTAATCGGTGTTGTCCTTAACTTGCGCAATTCGCTGCAGAGTCAGGCGGTCAATTTCAGTTACTGCATTATTAGTCAATTGCCTAGTTAAAATATAGGAAAATATATAAATGGTCACAGTGAATGCTAAGGCCATATATAAAAACATGCGTAAATGCAATTGCTGCGGTAGCAGATGACGAAGCATTGTCAACCCCCCTTGTCGTCGATGAATCTTATTGAAGCCGCTACTTAGAAACTTATCTTCTTAATCTAAGGGTATTCCTCCGTATGCCTATCGTCAAGTTTGTTTTTGACCGGGAATAACTAAAAACCCTACGGATCGTAAGTGATTTGCAATCCGCAGGGTTCTGAACGCTATGATTTGTCAATCCTCTATCCTATTAGAAAAGATAGTTTTCATATCTTCTTCTACAGCTGCATGATTGGCGGTTTAACATACTTCGATGTATGTATCAATTCCTTAAGCCTGTTTTCATAAGCATCGGCGTCCATGGGCAATACAATCTTACTTTCAGTGAATGAAGATTGCATAATGGCGTTGGCTAAGGTCAACCCGTTGATCCCTTCTGTACCGTGAGCTACTAAGTCGCCACCTCCATTTTGAATAGCGTTAATAAACTCTTCGATAACAACGAGATGCCCTTTAGGCTTAGTGATATCTACAGGAATTTCTGTATACCAGCTCTCAACATTACCGAATTTACTTTTCGATTCCAGAATAAAATCAAATACGGACATCTGATTTTGATACATGACAATCTTTTCATTCTCATAAACCAGCTTGCCGTGTTCTCCTACAATTTCAAAGCGGTTTGTTCCGGGCGTCTCAGCGGTGGTTGCAATAAAATGTCCAATCATTCCATTCTCATGTTCAAAGTAGGCTGTCACTTCGTCTTCGACTTCAATATTGTGATATTTCCCGATGTTAACAAAGCCGCTGATCTTCGCTGGCATTCCGAATAACCACTGATAAAGATCCATATTATGTGGACATTGGTTGGTGAGAATTCCCCCGCCTTCTCCGGCCCAGGTCGCCCGCCAGTCGCCGCTATCGTAATAAAACTGCGGGCGAAACCACTGCGTATTGATCCAAGTAACACGAATCAGCTTGCCGAGCTTTCCACTTTGGACAATTTCCTTTAACTTCTTATGAAACGGATACGTTCTTTCCTGAAACATTATGGCAAAAACAAGCTCAGGGTAAGTTTCTTTAGCGCTTTCATAGGCAGCTATCATGTTCTTCGCATCGTTTAAATGCACAGCGATAGGTTTCTCGCAAAGCACGTGAATACCTCTGTTAAATGCATCGATAGCAATCGAAGGATGATCATAATGGGGTGTCGCCACCGTAATAGCTTCAAGACCCGGTTGATTGAGAAGTTCTGTGTGGCTATAATAAGCCGGTATTTGCAGCTCCTCGGCAAATTTATCAGCTCTGTCCTTAATTACATCACAAACACCGACAATCTCGACCTTTCCGGCCGTCTGCAGCTGCCGTATATATTTGATATGGCCCGATCCCATTGCCCCTACTCCAACCACGGCTATTTTTACTTTTTTATGAATAGTCATTTCTAGCTCCTCCTCGGATTAAACGAATGCTCGAATGTATTGAATAAAGGCGGGCAGCATTATTATTTGGTTGAATTTCTCTTTACGTATGACTCTGACATCTCCTGAACAATTTTAGTAAAATTCGGTTCCGTTTTTAACTGGTTGACAAACGCATCCCATTTTTCCATCGGTTCCTTGCCCATAACCACTTGTAGCTTCATATCGGTAATTTTTTTGTTGTATTCCGGCCAGAACTTAATCCAGGCCTCGGAATCCACACCGACCGACGGATCATTGACCGCACTTTTTGCCCGCTCATCCATTATTTTTACATGTCGGTCATAGTACTCCTTCGGAATTCCCGGAACATACGCTTTTAGATATTTGTTGTAGCTAAGGAAAATTTGACCAAACGCTTGTTGGGATACATTGTCCTTTACAGCCTGTTCCGTAGGGATTTTAAAGCCGTCTTTTTCAACGTAATGAACGTCTTTAAAGCCGAAATTCGCAAGATCCGATCCTTCAGCGGAAGCCCCGTAATCCATGAACTCCATAATTTTCTTCAACTTCGCTTCAGGAACGGTCTTGGGAATCAGAAACATTCCAAAAGAGCCGATTTCTGTCTCGCTCACTCCGTTTAATGAAACAATCGGCTCCATATAAGCGTCAGGCTTTTGCTTTCTAAGCTCGGCTGTTATATTCCAAACCTGATCTATGGCTTGTGTGGCGACACCTGCCTTCCCTGCCTTTAACATATCCAAGATTTGACTCGGTTTAAGCATCAGGAAATCTTCGGGAATCAGCTTTTCTTTATACAATTTATTGGCGTACATAAGCGCGTCTTTTTCTGTTGATAAGTAAATAGTAGGAACCAGCTTTCCATCCTGCACTTTCCAGTCGCCTATAGTTTTATTAAAAACGTTCTCGAAAGTTCTTATATTTAAAATGACTCCATACGTATCATTTTTCCCGTTTCCGTCGGGGTCGTTATTGGTAAATGCCTTCATCGCTTCGTAGAGTTCATCCATGTTGGTCGGCATTTTTAAGCCCAGTTTATCAAGCCAATCTCTGCGGATGCTTATCCCGTTCTGGCCATAGACCGGTCTTACCCGGGGTATACCATAGTTATGTCCATCCGCGTAGGCCAGGTTTTTCCAGGTTTCTTCAGGAAACTTTGCTAAATTCGGATAATTTTTATACAAATTGGTCAGGTCCCAAAAGGCTCCTTGAGCAGCCATCCCCTTAATAACCGATGAATTGAGCGGGTCGGTTGTCAAGATTAAATCCGGCAGCTCACCGGAGGCCAACGTCACATTTAATTTATCCGTATAGTTGTTGGATGATGTCCAGGCAATGTTCAGCTTGGTATTCGTCCGTTTTTCGATTTCTTTTATTATTGGGTTGTCTTCTGAGGGTGGTTCTTGCGAATAAAAGGACGACAATATGCTGATTTGAGTTGGTTTCCCCTGTTTTCCCCCCTCTTGTTCCACTGAATTTGCTTGTTCTCCCCCGCCTCCTCCGCATGCAGCCAACAATAAAGCTAATGAGACTTGCAAGGAACACCCTTTAATTACTGTATTTTTCTTGCTCATACATTTACCTCCATTTGTAATTTTTATATTCATTCCTTTACAGAACCTACCATGACGCCTTTGGCGAAATGCTTCTGCAGGAAAGGATACACCATAACAATAGGTACTGTTGCCACAATAACTGCGGCCATTTTAAGAGTTTCCTGAGGCAAGGTTTGCTCGGAGGAAATTTGTTGCGCTAATTCCCCGCCTACGCTGGTCGATGAATCGATAAGCATATGCTGCAGCAATACTTGTAAAGGCCACTTTTTGAAATCGTTCAAATAAAGAATCGCGGAAAAAAATATGTTCCAATAAGCAACGGCATAAAATAGACCGAAGGCCGCCAGAGAGGGCAAAGAGATCGGCAGGATCACTCTCATCCAAATTCCTAAATCGTTGCATCCATCGATATTGGCCGCTTCTTCCAAGCCGGGTGGAATGTTATCGTAAAAGCTTTTCATAAGAAATGTATAATAAGCTGTTGTCAGTACCGGCAGGATTAGTGCCCACATGCTGTTGATCAACCCTAAGTTCTTCACAAGCAGATACGGCGGGATGATACCCGGGTTAAAAAGCATCGCGATCACAATAAGCATTAACATGACTTTTCTTCCCATCAATCTTTTCCTCGATAAGGCATAAGCAAAGCTTGAGGTTACAGCAAGACTCAATACAGTGCCGACTGTAGCTAAAAAGGCGCTATTTCCCATCGCTCTAATAAACGTATTGGTTGACAGCAGGTATTGATAATTAATTAGCGACCATTTCTCCGGGATCAGGATGAGACCGGCAGTCCGGATGTATTCAGAGGGGTCGGTAAAGGATATAACCAGAATGTAAAGGAATGGCAGGATCGTCGCCACTCCAGCAATAATAAGTATGGATACAACGGCTGTATCAGCTAATCTAATGTTCAATTTATTGTTCAATGTCCCTACCCCCTCAATATAGGCCTTCCTTGCCGTATGTCCTAGCCAATTTGTTAGCTGCGATTACCAATATAAGTCCTACAATAGACTTAAACAATCCCACCGCTGTAGTGAAGCTAAACTGACCATTTTGTATGCCCATCCTATACACGTAGGTTTCGAATACATCGGCAACATCCGTCACTGCACTGTTCATCATTAGATAAACCTGCTCAAAGCCTACATCCAGAACATGGCCCATTCTTAGGATTAATAATGTAATAATTACATTTTGTATGGCAGGCATTGTGATATGCTTCATCTGTTGGAGTCGGTTAGCCCCGTCCATCTTAGCCGCTTCATAAAGCGCAGGATCGACCCCGGCTATGGCTGCCAAAAAAATGACGGTGCCCCAGCCTGCTTCCTTCCATATGGACTGCAGGGTCAGCATCACCCAAAAGTAATTTTCATTCGTTAAGAAGCCTATCTTAGAGTAACCCATCATGTGAATTACACCATTTACAATGCCTCCGGATTGGGAAAACAACAGGAACGTGATCCCCGCAACGATCACCCAGGAAAAGAAATGTGGCAAATATACGATGCTTTGGATTGTTCTTTTGAACTTGCTGTTTCTTGCTTCATTGAGAAGCAAAGAAAGAATGATAGGCGCAGGGAAGAAAAAAACTAAGTTTAAAACACTAATGACCATTGTATTTCTTAATAATTTCAAGAATTCGCTGCTACTGAAAAACCTCTCGAAGTTGTCGAAGCCCACCCACTTACTATGCAGGATTCCTTTAAACGGCGAGTACTCCTGAAAAGCAATTATTACTCCGCCAATGGGAATATACTTAAAAATCAAAAAATACAATATTCCAGGTGCGGCGAGAAGATATAAATATTTGTCTCGTCTAAGACGGGTCAGGACAGTATTTATCTTCCCTTTTTTAACAGAATGAAATTGTGTTAAATGCTTATCTCCTAAAGCAGTTTGTTGCAAACCTCTTCACCTCTCTTTAATAGTTAGAACCAAAAGCAGTTGATGCAGCCCCACAATGAAGAACTATGCACATCGTATGTTAACTTTCATTTGTTGTATAGTTCTTATTCTCATCCAGCAGTTCTATTCATGGTTCTCCACTTAATTATCAAGTCCTTATATTAACTTTCGGCACATTCGTTTACTAATAACTGTACATTCATCACCTTCAAATAAGTGTTATTACATAACGAACAGCCCTCAATTGAGATCAGGTTGGGGGCTGTTCTGACAGTATGCTCGGCATGAACGATAACTAGGCGGTGAAGGTCCGTTACAGCCTTGGCAGTAGGAACTGTTAGTTAAAGGTAAGGCTTGCTGTGAGAAGTCAGCCGACGCCATAGTGCTCTAGCCGCGAAAGCTTTTAGCGGAAGGGCTGAACAATTGTAAGTTTCGAGTACAAACTGGAAGGAGGGTCGATGCGATGAGAGCAGAATACCGAAAGGGCTGCCAGCAAAGGGATAGCGTAGAACGCGAAGAGCATGTAGCATCGAAGCTCGGAAAGGTAGAGAAAGAGACGGTGCAACCGATCTGATGGGAACGCATACTGGGGAGAGACAACCTGATCCAGGCGTACTTGTTCAAATAACCGACCGAAAGTCGAGCTCCAACCCATCAAAGTCGTAGCTCTCTGCCAGCTCGCGAAGCAATCCGAAATATAGTCACGCACCTCGTTGATCATATAATTGAACGGAGTTCCGCTTCCTTACGGCTCGATCCAGTATTGGGGATCCTCCTGCCATCTCCGATCAATTTGAGATTCCCATAGAATCGTACTCCACGCTAACGGACAGCACATCAGGGCATCGACTTGCGTACCCTCCAAATAGCTCCAACGCCGTAACTTCACTTGTGATACGAGATACCTCTTGTCCTGATATCATAGCGCCTGCTCCAGAAGAATATTCTCGTAGCAATATTTCAGATTTATTACTAGTAAACGGAGCCCGCAAATTCGCGGCACTCCGTTTCTTGTTAAATATTTGTTAATGTTTGCTCATGATCAAGCCCATAATGCAGTTCAGTGGTTCTAGCTCGATATTTTAAGCGTCAATCCGTGCTTTTCCAATCACTAAATTAACTTGGATTTTTGTAGAAGCCGTTGAATAATAGTTACAACCTCTGCCCGAGAGATGTTATCATTCGGCGCCAACCGGCCGCCGTTTCTGCCTGCCACAACTCCTGCCTGCAAGCAATCCGCAATCCCGCTTTTCGCCCACTCCGATACCAGCTTCGCATCTGCGAATGACATCAGCAGCTTCTCTGTATCTGCAGACGAAAATTTGTCTTTAAGTCCGGTTAGCGTCATCGCTCTTGCGATGATGGACATGGCCTGTTCCCGGGTAATGCTGTCATTCGGACGGAACGTGCCATCTTCGAATCCGCTGATCAGATTATACGCGTAGGCAGTTTGCACCACACTGCTGTACCAGTCTGATGACTTTACGTCTGTAAATCGCGCGGCGCCATCCCCCTGTTGAATACCTAATCCTCGTACCATAATCGCCGCAAACTCCGCACGCGTAATCGCTTGATCAGGAGCAAACAGGCCTTTGCCCTTACCATTAATAACCATGCGGGAGCCCATATCGTTTACAGCATTTCTCGCCCAGTGGTTCTCAACATCATTAAATGCCAGAGGGTGCCAGATCACGGAATACGTGCTGTTCGTCAAACTATTAATTTTGGCATAGTAGGTACCGTCAATCTTATTAACTGCCGTCGGTACATGACAAACGGTTCCGTCCTTTTCTACGACAACGCCTGTTGTGATTCGATTCGGGTCTACCCCAGCAGGAATGGCAATGGTTCGTTCCACATAAGCGTTGAACTTGGAAATTTCAATCGTCTTATCCCCGTATACACCAGTAACTGTGAAATTGTACGTTGGAGCAATGATCGTAAATTGTCCTTGTGCTGCCGAGTTTTCTACGAGTTGCGCAGTTTCTTCTGTAGATTTGGAAATCTCAATCCTTATTTTAATATCTTGCAGGTTCACGCTCTTGCCTAATTGCTCCGATATGGCATCGATGTTAATCTGTTGTGCAGGCAGCGTATACGATGCTTGCTCTGTTTGGATGACGACCAGCGCCTGCTTATGCTCCATGTTCTTGACCATCTGTCCGGTCAATTCTACGATCAAAACGGCAGAGCTCGTCTTCACCGGAATGGTAATCACCGCATGCTGACCTTCCGCTGCCAGCCTGTCGTCCAGCTTCTTCGCATCAACCGCAACCGTTGTAACGGATCGGTCATTGACTATGGTTGTGGTGGCGATACCTGCATGTTCAACTTTCCCGTTCACATAAACTTCAACCATGTTGGCAGGTGTAGCAGGTGCACTGCTTCCCCCGCCGCCTCCGCGGTCTCCTCCGTCGTCTCCTCCGCTCTCTCTAGGAGAGGCTGATTTCCCGGTTACCAGGCTTGTTGCTGTCTTGCCGCCGTCTTCCGTCGTGACGGTTATCGTTGCCGTTCCCGCTGTCTTTGGCGTCACCACACCCTTCGCATCAACAGTTGCGACGTTTGCATTGCTGCTGCTCCATGTGACTTTCTTATTGGTCGCATTACTCGGATATACCGTTGCCGTGACGGTTGCCGCACTTCCTCCTGCCGCCAAGCCCCACCATTCCGAAAAGCAATGTACGGTGTTCCATCCCGTGCAATCTTAACCGATAGGAAGCCAGCAGACGTACCTGTAAAACCTGCAGATCCCACGTACTCCCAGCTTGTCCCATTGAACTTCATGACTGATTCTTCATAATCTTTTTCTATATCCTGATAGGCTACGTAAGGTGTTCCATCAGGAGCAATCGCCAGCGATATAAATGCATACAGACTTTCGTTGAATCCTGTTTTTGCAAATGCCTGCCAACTTAAACCATCGAACTTCTTAACTGTTACTGCGTTATAACCGTTTCCATCCTGATACGCTACGTATGGCGTTCCATCAGGAGTTATCACAAGCGAAATGGAATCAGCCAGGCCTGTAGAGATGCCTCCTGCACCTCCTACTGGCTCCCATTGCGCCCCATTAAGCTTCATCACCATTGCTTTTCCGATTAGGAGATCTTGATAGGCAACATACGGCGTTCCATCCGGTGCAATCGCAAGCGAAATGTACATAGTCGAGCCAGTCAAAGCTGCATTCCCTGCCAACTCCCAGCTTGATAACGTCTTGTTAAACTTCATAACAGTAACTTTATTTGTAAAATACTCCGGATACGCTACGTATGGCGTTCCATCAGGAGCAATCGCAATCGAAGTACTGGGAATAAATTCTTTTGAAAAGCCGGCATTCCCTACTAATTTCCAAGATGAACTTGCATACGCGATACTCTTGGACGAACTCCAAGCAAAGGTAGAAAAGACGAGGAAAATTAAAAGTAAAAATATAGAGATTGATTTCATTTTAAGCATAAAGCCCTTGTTCCTATTACCATAACAGTCCCAAGCTTTGGGCCGTGTTTGGGGTTGGTTACTTTTCATTTTTTGCAGTCATAGTTACCGTTTGATGCTACTAATGCGTTGGAGATGTCAGGTTTGGAGAACTGGATAATGTTTCCAATTGAATTTGACGAAACTCAATCTCTTTATTGAATTAATCGATCAAATTAGATTTTTGCAACAATCTTTCAACAATAAGTGCAGTTACTGCAAACGCAGTAACCGTTGGCAGTAACACTGCGCCGAATTACTATATCAGAAATTTTGCCGGGCAAGGGACACAAGGCTATAGTGGAGATGGCGGACCGGCGGCATCCGCCCTTCTTAATCAACCGATGGGAGTTGCCGTCGACTCGTCAGGAAACCTATATATTGCGGATTCAATAAATTTTGTCATACGCAAGGTAAATACATCTGACACAATTTCAGCTATGGGATATCTACTGTCATATCGGATAAAGGTTGCGGGGCATCTTCTCGTTCATACAGACTATGACCTTAGATGAAATTGCTCGTTCCATTGGATTTCAGTATGATACTTACTTTATTAAACAATTTACAGCCAAAAGGGAAATGTCACCCACAAACGTATGGATTATAATATCAGCCGGGTTGTTTACTTCAATAAACGGTCACAAACGGAGCGAGACTGCCGATCCGTGTCGGCAGTCTCGTCTTAGTTGGACTTGAACTATGGTTATCCGTCGTATTCATCACTTTTGCATATTATATCTCTCCAAATAACGATTGACATGCTAATACCCTACCCTAAAGTTTTCTTAACTTTGCAATGTCTTCATCTGTCCGGTTGCCATGAATCTCAATGTTTGCAAGTTCTATCTCAATTTGATTGTACTCATCCTCCGTAAGCTCTACTTCGGCTGCCCCCAGATTTTCCTGAATGCTTTCTAGCTTTCGTGAACCGGGAATGGGTACGATAAAATCTTTTTTATGTAGCATCCATGCCAGAGATACCTGTGCCGGTGTAGCATTCTTTGATTCTGCAAACCGGGTAATCAAATCCAGCAACGGCTGATTTGCGATTATGTTATCCCGATCAAAGCGAGTGATGACCCTTCTCACATCGTCCCCCTCATATTTGGTATCTTTGCTGATTTTCCCAGATAAAAATCCACTGGCTAGAGGCGAAAACGGAACAAAGCCGATACCTAGTTCTTCACAGGCAGGGATAACATCTTTTTCGAACATTCGCTCCATGATGGAATACTCACTCTGAATGGCGGTCATCGGCGTCACAGCATGGGCACGTCTAATTTCTTCCTCTGTTGCTTGGGACTGTCCCCAGGCAAGAATTTTCCCTTCCTTGATAAGTTCACCCATACTGAATGCTATTTCTTCCACGGGAATATCCTTATTCACTCGATGCTGATAATACAGGTCAATATGGTCTGTCCCGAGTCTTTTCAAGGAAGCTTCCACGTGAGTCCGTATCTGCTGCATCGTCGTCTCTTTTAAAGTAGTAGCACTATCTTTTACAATTCTAAACTTGGTGGCAAGGATAATTTTGTCCCGGATGGGTTTTATAGCTTCCCCCACTAGTTCTTCATTGGAACCATTACCATATCCTTCAGCTGTGTCAAAGAAGGTGCAACCCATATCATACGCCTGACGGATGAGTCGGATCGACTCGCTTCTGTCCGGTCCACTGCCGTATCCGTGACTGAACCCCATGCAACCCAGACCAATCGATGAAACCTCTAAATCTCTTATAAAACGCTTCTTCATATCATTCACCCTTTCTGTTATTATAGGAAAAATTTACAGCGATCTTGCAAAAAATACACATTGGTATATTAGGTGACATCTGTGTATAATTATAAGTAGAAATTAGGATGTGCTGCAATTCCTAAATGACCGCGATTCGTGTATTAGTACACAAATCAATTAATATTGTGTTATTACTTTTAAGAAAGTTTGGTGATGATCATAATGTCAAAGGTGGATAGAAGAATACTCAAATCTCAAGAAGCGATAATAAAAGCTCTTATTGAACTGATGTCTGAAAAAAATTTTGATAACATTACGATACAAGATATTTCCGACAGGGCAAACCTTAGCCGGAAAACCTTCTATCTTCATTACCTAGATAAATTTGATTTATTGGATAAGCTCATTGAGGAACATATCAACAAACTTCGAGAAATCTGTGAACCAGCATCTGAACTGAATGCTGTAGAGGGCAATATCAGCTGGTTCGAGTACTTTGAACGAAATTATGCCTTCTTTTCAGTCATGCTAGCCAGTAAAGGAGCCCCCTTCTTTCGGAGTCGGTTCCTTAAGTTTGTCGCCCAGGATATCAAGAATAGTTGGGACATGATGGAAGGAAAGAAGAATGGTATAAACGAAGATGTGATTCTTCAATTTTTCGCGCCTGCTTACGTGGGGATCGTAGAATGGTGGTTTACAAATGGCATGCCTTATCCTCCTCATATCATGAATGAGCAGGTGGGGATTCTGTTAGAGAAGAACCTATCCTAGTGATCTTAAATTCGTGAAAATTAAGGAGCAGTTGCCTAAGTCAGACTGCTCCTCCTTGTTTCATATTTATCACTTATCTTCAGTCAACTCGATTCGATAGGAAGAGAGTCCACATTCAGAGACTCTCCTTTATTTTTCAACAAACGTTTCACAAAATAAGTGAAAAGAAGCAAGGAAACTACAACCGACCCGGCGCTGACCGCGAACAATACCTGGTAGCTTGTGTGCTGGGAGACCCAGCCCAGCATGATAGCACCCAGTCCTATACCAAGGTCATTAGCAGTCGAAATCGTGGCGTTGGCGACGCCTTTGCGGTCCGGACGGGCCAGAAGTATCGTCGCCGATTGAAAAGCCGGTTGCGCAGAACCGAAGCCGATACCATATAGAACAGCCGATGCCAGGACGCCGATCAATCCGGTCGAGAGGCTCAGGACAATCAATGCACAAATCGTAATAACAAGTGAAGGCACAATAACAACCATCTCACCGTAGCGATCGGAAAGTTTTCCTGAAAGGGGACGGCTGAGCGCAAGCGTTGCAGCAAAGGCCAGAAAGAATGTGCCGGGATTGACCTGGATCGAACTTGCGAACAGCGGAACAAAGGTGGTAATGCCGCCATAAGCGATGAACATAAAAAAGACCGACACCGCAAGTGGCAAGACCGATTTTTCATACAATTCGATTCTTCTTGCGCCCTTTTGCGGCCGAAAAGGAATTTTTGCAGCAAACGTCAGAAGCAGCGCTGCTGCAGAGAGGACGACAGCGAATAGAAACAAAGCACTGTACGAATGGTTCTGTGTAACCCAGATACCGAACAACGGACCGATCGCCATAGCAAGGGTCGTGGACGTGCTAAACCACCCCACTCCTTCGCCGCGGCGGGCAGCCGGGAGCGTATCCGTAATCGACGTGATCATGGCGGTGGTGGAAAGCGCCCAGCTCAACCCGTGCAAGATTCGGAGAGCTATAAGAACGACAATTCCACCAGCCCAGTTATACATATACATTGCGAAGATAAAAAGAAGCAGCCCCCAGACGATAAATGGCCGCCTGCCGAGCCGCTCCAGCAGCCCGCCGACGAGAGGCCGAAAAATAACGGCGGACAAAGCAAATGCACCCATCGCCAGACCAACTTGTGATTCGCTTCCGCCCATCTGTTTGATGAACGGAGGTAACGTCGGATACAGCATGTAAAAAGCGACAAATAGGAACAGGTTTCCGATCGACATGAAAACAAATTGTTTCGTCCATAAGCGTTCCATTAATCATTCCTCCTCGGGCGCAGGTTGACTTTCCTCCTCGTAACTTCATAGCTCCTTCTCTGCTGCCTGTTGAATGTTCTTACGCCATTACAGGTGACCAACGATCCGGTGAGGTACATACGGTTCTTCCAACGACACAATTTCTTCTGGTGTCAGTTTTATCGAATGAGCGGCTACCGCATCCTCGAGGTGCGAAATTTTCGTCGCGCCGACAATGGGAGCGGTTACCGGGTCTTTCTGCAGCAGCCAGGCAAGTGCGATATGGGCGCGCGAAACGCCGTATTTTTCTGCGATAGCCGCAACCTGATCGATGATCAATCGATCGGTAGCTGCAGTCGAATCGTATTTCTGTTTCACAATTTGATCGGTTTCAGATCGATGTGTTTTTTCCTGCGGATCCTTAGTCAGCCTACCTCCTGCAAGTGGGCTATAGGGAATCACACCAATATTTTCAGCCTTGCATAACGGAAGCATCTCTCTCTCTTCTTCACGGTAGATGAGGTTGTAATGATTCTGCATCGATACGAACCGAGTCCATCCATTGCTCTCGGCTACATGCAGGGCCTTCAAAAACTGCCATGCATACATGGCAGAAGCGCCTATGTATCGAGCCTTCCCGGCCTTAACCACATCATGCATGGCTTCCATTGTCTCTTCGATGGGCGTATTGTAATCCCAGCGGTGAATTTGGTACAGATCCACGTAATCTGTTCCCAAACGTCTTAGGCTTTTGTCAATCTCACTCATGATTGCCTTTCTGGAAAGCCCGGAACCGTTTGGACCTCCATGCATGCACCCATTCACCTTCGTAGCGAGCACAATTTCATCCCGATTTGCATATTCCTTCAATGCTCGCCCAGTAAACTCCTCGCTTGTACCGGCTGAATAAACATTCGCTGTATCAAAAAAATTAATACCAAGTTCCAAGGCTTGTTTAATGATCCGACGGCTGCTCGTTTCATCGAGTACCCATTGATGTCCCCCTGGCACGACCACACCAAAACCCATACAGCCAAGACAAATTCGAGATACATCCATACCGGTATTTCCAAGTTTCACATACTCCATTAGTTTGATTCCCCACTTTCCTATGGTCATTTCATTATTTAATATCTTTAAATAAATCTAAATTGCTCCAGAGGCCGTCTGTTCCCCCGCCGGACCACATGGGGGCTACATCACCGGTGAGACTATCAATATAGTCGGCGGTCTCGGAATCTAAGTCAGACAGGAACAGGTGCCCGTGCATGGGCACCTGCCAAGCTTTCTGATGTGCGCTAGTCGTGATCGCAGTCCGCCGGCCTGGAACAATATTGTGATCTTTGAACTTGCCGATCTGATGCAGCGAAGCTGAACTCCGTAAAGAAGCATTGTGAGAGATTCGGCCAGTGGATTCGATGTAGGCTCCGTATGTGCTTATCTAAAAAGTTGAAACGAGTGTGCACCCGAATTTGCGAGCTTGGGCCTGCTTTGTATTGGCAAATTCTACCGGAGGTGCATGGAAAATGTTACGAAACACAAATAATGCCCTACCGACTTCCATGTACGGTGGTGTGAGATGACTGGGGCTAGCCGTCTCCACTTATTCGATTATTTCAAATTGTTGTAATGCTCCTCTGTTACTGGTTCCAACCATTCCGGTTTACCAGCAGTGATTGCAATGTGTTCAAACCAGCTGTCTTTTGCAGCACCATGCCAGTGTTTTACACCATCGTGAGTGACAATAACATGACCAGCTTTTAAGAATTGAGCGGGTTTTCCTTCTTCTTGGTACCAACCTTCGCCACCAATTACTAATAAAAGTTGAAATCCATCCCAATGAATATGCCAGTTATTTCTGCATCCTGGTTCAAAGGTCACATTCCCAACTCCAACATTAACTTTAGGATCGGCAACCAACGTTTTTAGGTAACTTTGTCCAACAAAGTAATTTGCAAATGCTTCATTCTTCTCTCCCACGGGGAAAATCACGCCATTTTTGACTTCTTCATATTTTGCCATTCTGCATCCTCCAATATAATCATTAATATTAGTTTCTCTGACTGTCATTTCACTTTATTTTTCTCTCCAAAGACTGGGAAGAATCCATGCTCACCATAATTCTGGATGGTCTCAACATTTTTCAGAATCTCCATATCTGCATCGCTAATAATAAAATCAAGCTTTGCATTGATTCTCATATGATCTGGATTTGCCGTCTTAGGAATGACTACAAGACCAAGCTGGATATCATAACGTAAGCAAAGCTGAGCAACAGATACTCCATTCTTATCAGCGATTACCTTAACCTCTGTATGATCAAGGATCGCACCGTGCGCAATTGGTGAATAGGCCTCTACCAGGATGTCATTCTTTTGACAGAATTCAATTAGCTCCAAAGGAGTATTGCTCACATGTGCCAGGATCTGATTGACCATAGGCTTGATCTTACAGCTTGCAAGTATATTCTCTATATCATCCTGAAGGAAGTTAGAAAGACCGATTGCCTTTACTTTGCCTGTCTTATAAGCATCCTCCATAGCTTTCCATACTTCTTTGTTTTCCTCGAAGTACCGGTTTTCTTCACGGAACTCCTTCCAAGGCTGTGGGCTATGGATAATCAGAAGGTCAATGTAATCCAGTCCCATTTTTACTAAAGACTCATCAATAGACTGCGTAACTGAATCATGGTTCTTTGCTTCTGCAGCAACCTTTGTCGTAATGAAAAGTTCTTCTCTTGTGACACCGCAGGATCGGATTCCTTCACCTACACCAGCTTCATTCATATAAGCCTGAGCAGTATCAATATGGCGATACCCAATAGATACCGCATCACGCACTGCCTGTGCTGCCTGTTCATCGTCAAGCAGCCAGGTGCCAAGACCTAATTTTGGAATTTCTACACCATTTGATAATTTGTACGTTTCGTTTAACATGTTTTTGTCTCCTTTGCATTGTTATATTTTTGTAATAGGTTTTCCTTTATACATGGTTTTCCCATTCATTGGTATTACCGCCGCAAGCCATGAGAGTTAAGGTCAGCTAAAAAGCAAGGAACAGAGAAAAGATTATATAAACTAATTTTTTTCAACTACTCTGGAATCATTTCATTGAGACAAGCTAAAGCGTTTAGTGTTCTCGGAAAGCCCATATAGGGAAGGCAGTGAGTGATAGCGGAGATCATGGCTTCCTTGTCATTTCCTACATTTTTGTTACCCTGTACATGTGCCTTCACTTGACCTTCTGCGCCACCGAGTGCACTGACAATGCAGAGAGTCAGCAATTCTCGCGTCTTTAAATCAAGACCGCCGCGGGTATAGAAATCGCCAAAGCAGAAGGCAGAAAGGTAGTCCTGTATATGCTTTTGATTGGATGGGGCAATTTCCCGCATTTTTTCAATGAGATCCCCGAAAATCTCTATCTGCACGCCTAGCCCCTTTTCAAACCGATTTTCTTCTTCCACCTGCTTCTGGCTTTCAAGCGGCAATGCAATATTCCTGGCTTTGAAGACTTCATTGATCTCATTAATGGCGTTTAGCGTTTTGGGGAAACCAAGGTATGGCGCACAATGGTAAATGGCTTCTTTGATTTCCAATGGTGTGAGTCCAACGTTCAGCGCGGCATGAGCATGTGCCTTGAGCTGGGGCAAGGTTTGATTGGTTGCAAGCACTACTAGAGTAATAAGCTCGCGCTGTTTGTTATCCAGGCTGCCTTGATAATAAACTTCCCCAAAAATAAAACGGCTCAGGATGTTCTGAAAATCAGGATCGGTTGCATAAACCGCTGGCACTCCATCGCCAAATAGTTGTTTGTACGTTTCTTGGCTCTTTTCATTCCGATTCATAACTAAGCCTCCTGCTTGTTTTTTGCGGCTGAATGAAACCGTTGCAAGAATTACGGAAATGGCGACTGATATGAAAATAAACATGGCGGATAATGGTCCATGTGACAAAACTACAAATAATACCGCAGCTGTAGATGTAAAGGCTATACAAATCGAGTCCAACGATTTTTGCCTTCATCGTCTCTTTGATGGGCGTGTTGTAATCCCACCGATGACACCCCTTCTCTGGATCGCCGAAACCTATACAACCAGGATAAATCTGAGATACATTCAAGCCGGTATTCGCAAATTTCGTATAGTCCATTTCGTCGTTCCTCCCTTATTTGCTTAAATAAAGATCAAATGGGTGACTTTATTGTTGTACATCAGGCATTGATTCGCGCGGCGCAACCTTGACGGTCGCAGAACGGGATCGCGCGCTGATCATCGAGTTCAGATAGGGGCTTACCTTGTATTTCGCACGGTATGCATCGTCGATGAGATCGACCATTTGCCCAGCGATCGGTTCGAAAGATACCTCCTTTGTCATGCCAGCGACAGTAATGAGTCCCGTCTTCTGCCGCACGGCTGCCTGATACCAACGGGAGTTCTGCCCGTAGTAGGCGCGTACATAAAGTGAGCCACTAACCACAACAGACCAAATCCAAGTCGGGGTGCCGTAGGTTACTCCGTCTTCACGGAACGGCGAGATGTGTAGGTCATCGGCTTCAGCCATTCGGTTCAGTTCTTCTTTCGACCATGCTCCCATCCATGGTATCCTCCTAAAACTTTGATATTAAATATGCGGTTATAAACCATATATAGTGTGTACCAAACTCGAACTAACTACAGCGACACAAAAATGAACATTGATTGTTTAATCAACTCGCGTTTATAATTATAGACAGAAACAACATACTTGCAATGGTCAATTCCTCGCGATATGTGGATTACTCAACAAAATATCAATAATTGCCGATTATCTTACGTAGGGGGCTTTTTAGAAATGACTAAAATGGATCGAAGAGTACTCAAATCACGAGAAGCCATAAAGAAAGCCATTCTTGAACTGATGGCAGAAAAAAACTTCGATGACATTACCATCCGGGATATTTCCGACAGGGCGAATGTGAATCGAGGTACGATATATCTACATTATATGGATAAATACGATTTGCTGGATAAGATTATCGAAGAACACATCAGCAATCTCCGTGAACTTTGCCATTCTGCATCTGACATGAGCTTCCAAGAAGGAAACTACGTCTGGTTCGATTATTTTGCGGACCATCATTTGTTCTTTTCAACCATGCTAACCACGAAAAGTGCAGCTCATTTTCGTAGCCGATTCCTTGATTTAGTCGTCCAAGAGTATAAGGTTGAAGTCGATGTAACCGAAGGAAAAAATCAAGGCTTAGATGGAGATGTGATTCTTCAATTTTTTGGGGGGGCTGTCGTTGGGGCCGTGGAATGGTGGTTCAGGAACGGAATGCCTGTGCCCCATCGTGTCATGGCAGAACAAACGGGGATATTGCTAGATAGAAATTTTTAATCGCATTTCCCCTTTTTGACCAAAATCCTCATCCCTAAATCGAGATGAGAATCTCTTTTTGAGGTCAATAAGATTCACTAGCGTTGCATTAATTTTCTCTGAATGTCCATAATCTTCTGTCTTTATTAATTTCAAGTACAAAAAAATCCTTTACATTGGAATGGCAGGTAGTTCCTGTCCATAATCCACAGTTGGTGTAAAGATTATAGTTAGCTTCCGCATTGCATTGACCGTTGTCATTTGAGAACAACAGATTCGGTTGTTCTGCTATCTCAATAATTTCGTTATACAATTTTACTCCCTTATTTTTTAGAAATTCAATCATTAAAATGCATCTCTACTTTCCAGAATATTTAATTTTTTTCCTATATAATAAAGCAACCTTGCATTCTTTTCTCATGAAACTTCGATTTTATTGGCTTTTAGAAAAATGATGTTATTAGCAAATCAATGTAACTTGATTTGAAATTAATAAATCTTCGATTTTTTGTAATTTTACTCTCTCAGATTCTTTTATTTTATATTGATGTATTAACTCATTAAAATTTCCATTAGAAAAATGGAGAGCAAATGGCGGCTTTGCGCCAAAACCACCACAAAAACAATCATCAAGACTATCCAAACACGAACCATAATATCCACCTGGTCCATTCATTGCTTCTCCTAAGGCATAATAGAAGGATTTAGAATCGACTACATGAGTCATATCTAAGTAATAATTTTTTTTATTAGTTGAATTATTATAATATGTAGCGGAGTGTATTCGAATAACTTCTAACCAACCTAACCTTTGTCTCTGTGATAGACTTGACCATGTATTTATTTTTGTTGGTTTTTTGATCATCCATTGATTCCAAATTTCCTCGGCTTCAATAGAGAGTTCTGACGCGAACTCACCAGACAATTGCAGATTTAATATCCCCTGAAGAGTAATTGGATTCTTAAGAAAATAATATGGTTTATCTAGAATAAAGTTATACGAGCCAATTATCTTCCCATCTTGACTCAGCATATTAATATGAATTCCTGTCATTTCAGATTTGGTTGCCAAGCAGTGATCAATAAAGGTCTCCGATAACTCTAAACCCTGTATAACTATTCCATATAAATCGCATACTTTACTGCTCCGTTTACCTAAAAAACCTACTATATCCATACAGTTCCCAATAAGCAAATCACTTTTATCATCTATTAGTAAATATTTGTTCATAATACCTCCATTATTACCTCTAATGTAGCTATTTTTTAAGCTTTTAGTCACCTCCAATTTCAAATAAAAGACTCGTTTTATTCCTTTTATTCAATTATTTTTACATTGTACAGTAAAGCCCTCTTCAAGAGTAGGCATTTCCAATTTTTTCATGGTGCTCTTTATTCCCACATCTGGAATCTTCTCTTTACCTTGACGCAATTCATTTCTTTTCAGGGATTCGGTAAAATTAGGTTCGAAATAATAATCTATTACTTTAAACTTATAGTATGTGTATTGAAAAATTTTTCTTTGTAAAAGGTTGATTTCCCTGAAGCTTGTATACCTATAAAAATCACACATTCCATATTCATTCATCCTTATCTAAATATACATATTGATTAATATAGTTCCTATCCTGAGAAAATACCGGTGTCTCATGATCAACATCCCATTTACTTCGTTTGGCTTCACCTTTAAAGTGTTGCTGCTTAGCGAACTCAAATAGCCATGGGATCCTTTACCCTTCAATATTATGTAATTAAATCCTTCCATAAAGTCTTGTTCAATATAGTATTAAAGTCTTGTTCAATAGGATTCAATATGTGGTAAAATATAGCTATAAATTTATGGTGGTGAAGGTGTGTATGGCTAAATATAATCAGCGTCAATGCAAACGAATATTATCTGATAGATTAATGGAAAAGAGATACATGATATTTAGATCTTCAAATTATGTACCCAAATATATTATTCAAGCAATTAAAGATAATAAGAAGCTTAACTATTTAGTACGGCATTTTGAATATGATAACGCCTACAAAAATTCACCTCTAACATATCAAATATATAAGATTAAAGCGTTCAATAATGAGGAAGAAAAACAAAAAGGGAAGCACCTCCATTTTATCGTTGATCGGCCCTGCCGAGCCGCGGGGACTCTCCCTCCGCCGCTCGAAGTACGAGAATTTTCCTCGGGATGGCCATGCCGATGAGGGATGCTGCTGAGGGTCAGCAGGAGCACATCGAGACACTGCCGCTGTTCTCCACCACGGACAAGGGCGGACGGATGACTGTGCTCCGGCCGGGACGCCGCGTCGGACGCACAGCTCCGCTGCTGCCGTGGCTGCTCGCAGCCGCTGCACTGTGGGCGCTGACAGGCTCCGTGCCTTTCGGCGCCCTGCTCGGCCTGGCGCCGACACCGGCGATCAGCATGCTCCTCGGCCATCCGGTTACAGTGGGCGTCGCAGTGGTGCTGCTGTTCGTCGCGATCGGTGCGACCATCGGAGTGTACTCGCAAGCGATCGAGCAGTTCGGACAGACCAGGGTTGCCGGCCTGTTCGCGAGGCTCGCGGTCACAGGAGGACTCGCCGTAAGCGCGGGAGTCCTCCTGCTCTGGACGCTGACGAGTGATCCGTCGCGATCCTTCGACTTCGAAGCCATCGCGACATCGCCGACGATCCCGCTAGAGTTCGGTGCCGTAGTCGGAGCCGGCTTAGCCCTCTGGGCCGCCATCGCGCTCCTGCGGTTGCTGGGCTCGATCGCTCACGCCCGGCGGCGTCAGGCGGACATCGAGCGCCTTCGCGTGGAGGGCTCGTCATTCACCGGGACGCTGACCGCCGTGAACTTCACGAACAGTTGGCTCTTCAATTTCCCGGTGTTCACGGTCGAGGTAGGTTACATCGTCGATGGTGCTCCTCGTGTCGTCTCTGCGCACATGCGCACCAGCGCCGACCGCGTCCCCGTCGTCGGCTCGCGCATGCTCGTGCTGATTGATGATGGCGGAACCAGCCATGTAGAGCTGGACCCGTCCAACGGAGCGACATTCGAGCCGGACGTGGGGAAGTATGCCGCACCGGACGGCTGATGCTTCGGTTGGTGCATTGATCGGGAGCGGCGAGTGCATCTAGTGCAACAGTTCACGCCCCGACGGCTCTATGATCGGTCTCCGGAACGATGTCCAGCACACGCTCTGGGAGCAACTGGTGTCGGCACGAATCGGCGCGCTGGGGAGTATGTGTAGCCGTTTGTTGTAGTGAAATTTCCAGTAAATACTCTTTCAATATGATTCTTAATGCAACCGTCTTCTAATATTCTTTTTACTAAAGATTCTGTTGTTCCATGATAAAGTATCAAAATAAACACATCCTGACGAAATATTTTATCCATTCCGTTTTCAAATTAAATTTCACCAGTGTGAATTCGCTTATTGTCAGCCCAATTACAATCGCTTCCATCACGAATCCTTTATCCCCCTCTTTCTTAATTTGCTTTGAGTAAAAATTTAGGGCGCAACTGTGCAAGCATGTCTTCCGTCATTTTGGTCAAATCGTATTCCGCTTTAAAACCCCATTCCTGCTCGGCTGCCGTAGCATCGATGGAGTTGGGCCAGCTGTCTGCTATGCTCTGACGGGCAGCATCGATGGCGTATTCCAGTTGGAATTCAGGGATATGCTTTTTAATTTCGGCTGCAAAATCCTCCGGTTCAACGCTCATGGCCGTAATGTTAAATGCATTTCTATGGATGAGTGTAGAGCTATCCGCTTCCATCAAGGCAATGATCGCATTCAGCGCGTCTGGCATATACATCATGTCCATATAGGTCCCTTTACCAATATTCGAAGTATATTTGACGTTCTTCATCGCTTCATAGTAAATTTCCACTGCATAGTCAGTTGTGCCGCCGCCTGGTGGTGTGACATAGGAAATTAATCCGGGAAAACGCAGCCCTCTGGTATCAACGCCAAATTTGTGGTAGTAATAGTCACATAACAGCTCACCGGCAACTTTATTCACGCCGTACATCGTCGTAGGCCGCTGGACGGTGTCCTGCGGTGTATTGTTTTTAGGTGTTGTTGGACCGAATGCCCCGATGGAGCTCGGTGTAAAGAATTGGCATTGCAATTCTCTGGCAACTTCCAGCGCATTGACCAATCCACCCATGTTCAAATTCCAGGCAAAAAGCGGTTTCGTTTCGGCAATGGCTGACAACAAAGCAGCCAGATGCATGATGGTATCGACCTGATACGTTGCGGCAATGTCAAACATGCTTTTGGCATCCGTGACATCAAGCACTTCATAGGGACCCGATTGGGCAAGCTGTGTTTCTTCCTTTTTCCTGATGTCTGTTGCGATGACATTGTCCGCACCGTAAATGTCTCGCAGTTTCGTTGTAAGCTCGGAACCGATTTGACCTAAAGCACCGGTGATTAATATTTTTTTCATTGTAAGATCCCCATCTCTTTCCCAACTTTTTCATAAATGGCAACTGCACGATCGAGCATCTCCGTTGTATGTGCCGCTATCGGCATATTTCTTACCCGGCCTGTGCTTTTAGGTACGGTCGGCAATACGATTGCTTTGGCATATACGCCTTCTTCAAAAAGCCTTTTACTGAATTCCTGGGTCTTCTGCTCTTCACCAATCATGCACGGAGTGATCGGCGTATCACTATGGCCAATGTCGAAACTCAGCTTCCTCAGGCCTTTCTTGAAATAGTTTGCATTATCCCATAGCTTGTCGTGCAATTCCGTACTGCTCATCAGAATTTCAATGGCTCTGATGGAAGCAGCCACATCTCCAGGAGGCAACGCTGTCGAGAACAGAAAAGGTCTGCTTCTTACCTTTAGCCAATCGATTAGATCCTGTCTTCCTGCCACATAGCCGCCGACTACCCCGATCGCTTTGGAGAGGGTCCCGATTTGAAAATCAATCTTGTCCGACAGTCCAAAATGTTTGACAGTTCCTGCACCTTTTCCTAAAACACCGGAACCATGCGCATCGTCAACATAAGTGATGAGCTCAAATTCCTCTGCCACTTCTGCAATTTCGGGGAGCTTTGCAATATCGCCATCCATCGAGAAGACGCCATCTGTAATCACCATGATTTTCTTATATAACCTAGATTCTTTGGCTTGTTTGGCTTTCGCCCGTAAATCGTCGATGTCGGAATGATTATACGCAATAATTTTGGCTCTTGAGAGTCGACATCCATCAATGATGGAAGCATGGTTCAATTGATCTGAAAGAATGGCATCATCTTTATCCATAACGCCAGAAATCGCAGCCATATTGCAATTAAAGCCGGATTGGTAAGCGATTGCAGCTTCCGTGTGCTTAAACTCAGCAAGCTTTTGTTCCAGCTTGACGTGCAAGTCGAGCGTTCCGTTAATGGTTCTAACCGCGCCTGCGCCTACTCCAAATTTATGCGTGGCTTCCACCACTGCTGCAATCAATCGCGCATCCGTAGCCAACCCCAAATAATTATTGGATGATAAGTTAATGAGCTCCTTACCGTTAATCGTAATGATCGGACCGTTTGCGCTTTGTAGCGGGTGAATGTCGTTGTACAATCCCTTGCTTTTTAACACGGATAAATTTTCTTGCAAGAAATGCCCTAGTAATTTACTTGTCACTGTACTTTCCTCCCTTATGGATGTTCAATTTTCGCATTCTGCTAGTTCCTTGCATCCTATTTGGTCGTTTCTTCAAAAACAAATGTCCACTGTATGGATACAATAAATAACCTGTAAATCGGCTTTAAATAAGAGTTTATAATTATTTACTATAACACCGTTTTATTTATATGTCCACGTGTAAAGGACACTAAATCATTATTTTTTTTGCCCAGCTATACAGCGTTTCTATCTCAAATAATTCCACAAGGATAAACGACTACGCCGTCTTTCTGAAAGAAAACTGTGCGCTTGTCCGGAAATATAATAACGGTATAATTAATGTTCTCATGATAATATCAGTTTTTAACGAAGTTGATGAACAATTAGATGGGTATATACTAAAATTATTGAAAATGGTACTGAAGACAATACAACGGAGTACGAGAGGTTAAAATCACATACCACGAGGCTGCCGCAGGAAAGATTTCTATCAAGGCCCTCGGTCATCCCGTAACGACACCCTTGCTCTTGGCTAACGGTAAGCGTTCACCAGCCCCTGCTTGAGATCCCATCCTAAAGATGACGCCCATACCGGACATAAAATGAAAAACCTTCAAACCGATTCATCTCGGCATGAAGGTTTCAATGGTCACGTCAGCGATCTCAATTAATTCAACAACGAAGGAGATTTCTGGTGGCCGCTCGTTAATTGACTTAAGTTTCCATTTCATCGATTGGCTGTATGGGTGATGGGCAATCCCAAGCCGGTAGCTGTTACTGACGCTACCTATATCCAACTCTGTCCACAGCCGTTTCGCTGAAAAGAATGAGGATGCGAACTTCGTCGAGCTTCGCGGCACCAAAGCGGGCAGTAATTTGCGGAATGGTGTGCTGCAGCTATACTCCGAAGCAGCAGGCTAATTTACGAACGTCACCACTGTCCTGAAAAAAGATGCCCCCCAGGCCACGGAGAGCATCTTAGACATTTTATCGAAGTCGTCCAGCAGCGAGCAGAACCTAACAATCTGCCGGAGCATGGAGTTGCTATGATTAAAATATTATCAGCCATCTGTATATCTGCGGAAACCGGCAGAGAGGCTCTTCTATAGCCAATTAATCTGTATAAATCATTTGCAGGGTCTGTCAGATACAGACAGGTGGCTATGAATTATGAGCCATTATCTGAGCGTTTTCATCCTTGGCTTACTTCTCCAGGCGATAGCCTCCGTGGAAGACAGGTCCTACATATTTATTAAAGGTGTAGCCGTTACGGATGGCTGCCGAGACAAAATCCTTGGCCTTCGCCACGGCTTCTTTCACGGACAGGCCGCAAGCTAGGCCGCCGGTAATTGCTGCGGCAAAGGTGCAGCCCGCTCCGTGGTTGTGAGCCGGCTCAATCTTGGCCGTCTGGAGGATCGTATATTCAGTGCCATCGAAGAAGATATCGACCGCATGTTCGCCGCTCAGCGCCTTGCCGCCCTTCACGACAACATGACGTGCGCCGAGGCCGTGAATCAGGCGGGCGGCTTCCTTCATGCCCTCAATTGAAGAAATCTTGCCAAGTCCTGACAGTACGCCAGCTTCGAACAGATTAGGTGTGACCACTATAGCCAGTGGCAACAGCAGGTCGCGAATCGCTTGTGCGCTCTCGGGATTCAGTACCTCGTCTTCTCCCTTACAGACCATAACCGGATCAATAACCACGTTAGTCTGGAGATTCCCCTTAATGGCTTGCTCTGTTACACGTACAATTTCTACACTGCCCAGCATGCCGGTCTTCATAGCATCCATCGGGCCGCCTGCAAAGACAGTCTTCAATTGCTCTGTAACAATTGCGGCATCGATAGGATATACATTGTGATGCCAGCCGTTGTCGGGGTCCATCGTAACTATTGTTGTCAATGCGCTGAATCCATAGGTGCCATATTCTTCAAAGGTTTTTAGGTCCGCCTGAATGCCTGCGCCTCCACTGGAGTCGCTTCCGGCAATGGTTAAGGTTTTTTTAATGATTCTTGACATTGAGCATGTCCCCTTCTCTTTTATCTAAATTTATAAAAAACGAATTTTATTGATTATAACAAAAATCAGCATCCACGTCTTCGAAAAAGTAATGAGGCTGCTCACCTGAGAGCGATCACATGTCAGTACGACGAATTCATCTCCGGAGAACCGCACGACAAATCGGAAATGCCAGCTGACTCGTATAATGCCGATCCAGATGACGCAATGCCTCCCATGGATCCCATTTCATTACTCTGCCCCGTCGTATTAACGGCGACAGCCGGTTATACATTATCGGTCAACATTTTAAACACCTCTGTGCACCAACCGGAATATGTTGAACCATAGGCATCTATCCCATATGCGCTGCCCCTACCGATTCATGACAAATGTGAATTTTGCTGGTCAAAGGATGGGCGCGCAAAGGAGTGTTCAGGTTGATTGAAAATGCATCCCACTATTTTGCCCGCGGTAATACAGCACACGGAGTTTATTTTTTGTATAAATCGGCTTTCCAAGAGCTTGATAAGATTCTCGTCCTAATAGGTCCCCCTGGTACAGGTAAATCCACAATCTTGCGTAAATTGGCGGACAGTCTGATGGACAGAGGGCAGCACGTGCAATGCTTCCATTCCCCGCTTCGACCGGATGAGCTGGACGGCATTATTGCAACCGAATTAAAAGTTGGTATTGTCGATGGGCAAGCTAGTGAGTGGAGCATAGAGGGCGGCGCAGCTGCAACCATTGAGTTTGATTTCGGAGTGGCGCTTGATAACAGAGGTATGTCCACGGTGACTCTTGGAATGATCGAAGAGCTCAGTGGAAAGCTTATCTATGCTTATTCCAAAGCCTATGAATCCTTTGCAGCCGCTTTACGGATTCATGATGAATGGGAAACATTTTATATCGAAAGCATGGACTTCGGTAAGGCAGACCAAATCACGCAGGAACTGATTCAGGAATTGTACGATGGTCATGAAAACTGGACACCAACCATTGGACGTCACTTATTTTTCGGGGCAGCCACTCCGAAGGGTGCGTTTGATTATATTCAAAGCTTGACAGCTCCGTTGAACAGGCGGATTTTTATCAAAGGAAGACCGGGGTCCGGTAAATCGACGCTTCTGAAAAAGCTTGCTGCTGCGGCCGAGAAGAAAGGCATCGAGGTTCAAGTGTATCATTGCGGTTTTGATCCAAACAGCCTGGATATGCTGATCTTCCCGAAACTTAGCACAGCTATTTTCGACAGCACCGCCCCTCATGAATACTTTCCAGATCGGGACGGGGATGAGATCTTGGATATGTATGAACGCACCATGACCCCAGGGACGGATGAAACCTATGCAGCTGAAATAGCTGCAATTAAAGAACGATATTCGGCAAAGATGAAGGAAGCCACCTCACATTTGGCGGCAGCTGAGGCCATCGATTCACAGATTAAATCCTTTTATACGGCTGCGACGAATTTTTCAATTGTTGAGAAGCTGCAGCTTCAGGTGCAGTCAGAATTAATGAACCCAAGCCTGTAGCAGCTGGTGAAATCGTTTTAGAGGGTGTCCCAAAAGCCATGAAAATGACAAGGGGCACCCTCTTCTAAGTACATCTTATCGAACATCGATACCCATCAATGTACGGTAGCTTTGTTCTCGGGTTTACTCTCCAAATATATCGATTGATTTTTGTAAAGTCTATTTCAGAGGATCCACCACGGGCACTCTCAAAATCAATAATGCCAGTGACCTTGTTATCATTTACTCATATATTACCATATCTACAAGCAATTCCTGCACTCTCGTACCCGTTGAGTCCCTTTATTTTATTTTGCATTGATTTCCGTTAAAGCTCATGCATCAGGAAGTCCCACCGAGTTAAGGCAGCTTGCTGCCGGCCGCGATGCGGTTAGTCGGTGCGGACGTGCCCCGGCAGTCACTTATTTATTACGGAGTTGTTCCGCCAAACCGATTAGAAGTCCTTCATTTCCACGAATGTAGCAGAGCCGATATGAGTCCTCGTACTGAACCACTTCGCCAACAAGCTGAGCACCATGCTTAGTGAGTCTGGATACCATTTCGTCAATGTCTTCAACAGTGAACATGACGCGTAGATAACCGAGGGCATTTACGGGAGCAGTTCGGTGATCTGATATAGTAGGTGGGGTGAGAAATCGCGAAAGTTCAATTCGGCCGTGGCCATCTGGGGTAACCATCATAGCAATCTCTACACACTGTGAACCCAGTCCGGTTACGCGACCAGCCCATTCACCTTCGACAGTAGCTCGCCCTTCGAGCTTCAAGCCTATCTCCTCGAAGAAAGAGATTGCGTCATCAAGGGATTCTACAACGATGCCAACATTGTCCATTCTTAGTAATTTGTTATTTGCCATAGTTTTATCTCCTTGTGTGTACAAATTTATAACCTTATCATCTTCATATTTATTCTATCAAGAATTACTAATTCCTCCCAAACGATTAACATCTTGTCACAGTTCATGATAGCAAAGATAAATCACAGTATAGTAAAATGTGAAATTTGGTTTTCGGATATGTCCTATTAACTTTTATTGTTCGAAATTCAATTCGTAATTACCGTAATAAGATCGTTTTTAAGTAATAAAATTACGTAAATACGCTTTTCTAATCGGAGTTACGATATTATCTCCTGCTTATTATTTTTGATCATTAAACTAACCAGCCCGTTACTTTAATAAACAAAAAAAGAGCTGCCCAAAGCAAGCCCCTCGACTATAGTTCTTCGTTACTTCAACAAACTGTATTAAGAATTGTGATTAATAGTTCCTCTGAGTACATATGGTGCTATTGATTTACCAATTATTAATCCCTTTAACTCACTTGGTATATGTATGTATTCTTCTGCTCTTTGAGGTTTCATCCAAGTAACTTCCTCAATTTCTTCTGGAAATGAGATATTTATTTCTCCACCAATTACATTCCCTCTAAAGGTAAAGAAAATTGTATGATGTTCCCTATCTACAAAAAACGCTTCACTTACACTGAAAATACCATTTAATTCAACCTCTAAGCCCGTTTCTTCTTTTACCTCACGAATAGCAGCTTCTTCAAGTGTTTCTCCCCGTTCTACTGTTCCACCAGGAAGTGTATAGTAAGAAGATTTCATACTCTTGTTTTTGACCATCAATACATTCTCCCCTTGTTCATCAAAGAGAAGCACGTAGGCAACATCTACTCTTTTCATTCAATAAATCCCCTCTTCGAAGCGAATTACCAACTATTCGTTATTTTATTTGAACTATCCAGTTCTAATCATTCCACATTCTTGTTACTTCTTCTAATTCTAAGTCCTCGAATTGCATTTTATAGATATCTGGTTTCTTTAATTGATTCAAAAACTCCAAGCCAAAAGCTGGATCAAAATGATTCATCATCAAAGTCATTACAAGACCGTGAGTCCCGATTGCTATTTTCTTCCCTCTGTGCTCTTTTAATATGGGTTCTAGAACTGAGATTGCTCTTTTCTGACAATCAGCATTAGACTCTCCATCCGACAAGGTATAATTAGGGTCATTAAAACTCTCTCTGATACCAGACATTAACTCTGCATTTTCAATCATATAAGATGCAAAATGACGTTCTCTAAGATCTTCAAATACTTTAATATCTAACTTTAAGTGTTCGGCCAATCTCTCAACACTAAGAATTGCTCGAGTATAAGGACTTGATATAATCATGTCTATTCCTTCACCTATAAGTAACTTCGTTACTTCTTCAATATCGATCTTTCCTTTTGGGGTAAGCCCTCTTGTTCTCTCATTTCCTTCATTGTATGGTGATTCTCCATGCCTAACCATATAGATAATTGTCTTCATTCAGGCCTCCTTTAGATGCTTTCATTAAATATCACACTGTGATTTTACATAACGTTATGTTCACAAAGTTTATAAAATTATCCATTTTCATACATTAATTGCCAAGGAATACACTTGCCATCATTTACAGCTTGAGCCATGAACTGTACTTGTTTGAGCGTTCCCGCAGCTTACCCATCCGAAAGATCGTTTTTGCCGCCAAGCTTGCTGATTAGGTCCTGAATAAATTTAAACGTTAGAGGGGCTTTATTTTTGAGTTCCTTTTTCGATTGATCATTAAAATGATACATGGCGAAAGCTTCAGCAAAGTATTCTTCGGGGTTATTTGTAAAGTAAGGATTCTGTCCAAAAACCTTTGTCACTTCCTTCTTCCAAATTTTCTTGAAATCATCCGATTTGGAAACATTTTTAAACACATAAGTATCGATTGCATGGGATGTTTCATGGAGCTCTAGATTAATTGCATTATGACCGTGATGAATGCCAGGACTACTATATCCAATACGAACGACCACAGGGAATCCACCAGACCCAGGAATATCATCCCATGTTTTGCCGGTACCCTCCCACCCTCTTGGCTGAATCCCCTTCAAATTTTGAAGTTCTGGCTCATTGGTTATAGGGCCGTTTACAAGTTTAATCTTTTCTTGGCTATTGTTTAGAGCCTTCAGAACATCTATTCCAAAACGAGAAATACGTTCCACCATTTGAGCAGCTTCATTTGTATCATAATTATCTTTTGGATATATGATAATGTTTTTTAAGATTTCAGCTATCATTGAAAGATCAGCTGTTTTTACTTTATCTTGTTCAACATTTGTCGCGCTGCCGGTTGTAGGTTTACCCGCTGTATTGTTTTTAACAGGAGTAGTCGCCGTATCAGCAGCTCCTTTTTCTGTAGCTTGGCCTCTTGTATCTTTTACTTTGTCGGCGGCTTCTTTACCAGCTGAATTGTCACCGCTCACTTTTTCAATGGGGGTGTCGGCATTAGGTTGGATGGTATTGTTAGCGTTTGGTTTTGCGTTACTGCTTATCATGACAGTTTGGGTCGTGTTGTCCCAATTCACCTTCGCGTTCAAAGCCTCTCCAACGAATCGAAGAGGAATCATGGTATATCCATTAACTAACTGCGGAGCTACTTCTAAGGTGACCTGATTTCCGTTCACTTTTGCCTTAGTGGATCCTATCGACAGTTGAAGCTCTATATCGTTTTTCCTTGCATTGACCGTTCTTGTGCTATCATCCCATGAAACTGTAGCACCCAGTACTTCGAATATTGCTCGCATTGGAACAAAAGTCAGATTTTCAATAAGGGTTGGTGCTTGTTCATAGTTTTGAGTCTTGCCATCGATAACAACTGTAATTTTATTCTCAGCAGCGTGTGTAGTAGAAGGATTCTGGATGACAAAACTAAAAGCAGCAGCCATCAGTATTATTCGTATAGTTTTTTTCATGTTGTCCTTGTCCTCTATTCTAATCATGATTTTTGGTTTTTGGTGCCTTCGATGTGATTTTAAGCTCGTCTTTATATATCGGAATTTGAGTGCTGGATCTTAATCTCTACTTCAGTCTAACTTTTTTTTATAAAAAAGACCACTCCTTGAGAGACCACTGCAAAAGTTCAATTTTTACAGAACAACAAAACAGTCAGCAAAAAACAAGCCTCTAGAATCGCTTCTAAGGCTCGTTTCGCGTTAATGGAGACATATTAGTCCCCAAAAAATCTTTTTTTGAAATTCTCGACTTTTGCAGCAGTCTCCCTTGAGCGCCTGATTTTATTAGCAAATACAAGCAAGTGAAGCGATACAAAAGTAATCATTGCGTTATACTTATTCTTCTTTGACAAAGAAATACTCCCCTTTAAGTAACCGCGACTCCTTCCACTACCTCATACTTAGCAGCAATGTTTACAACCGAGCTAAACCAATTGTCCTGAGTAAAATCATAGAAAATTTGTTCTGCAGGCTCTTCCTGTAAATTAAGCGCACAAAAAACCATCGGCGTAATCTCTGCCCTTGTTACCTGTTTTTCAGGTTCAAATAACGAATCTGTCTGACCGTTTACTATGTTTAAAGTAAGTAAACTTTCGATGCAATCTAAGCGCAGTGCAATTTCCATCTACAAGGCTTAAACCCTGCCACGTCAAATTCATCGGCACGGCCGATTTGATAAAATCCACCTACATTAACGACGTAAAAGTACTTACAGATACTCCCGAGCAATTTTGATTAAAAGAAGGATCGTCACCGCCTCAGTTAAAACGAGTAATGCTATACAAGCGGAAATACACGGAAAAGAAAATAAGAAATCGAAACCTTCAACAACACCAAATACCATCCAAACTACAGTTAATAAAAACCAAGCTCCAGTCAAAGAAAACAATAATACCGATATTAATTTGCCGATTGCCGACCCAAAAAAGAACCATTCAAGTTTATCAAACACAGCTTTCCCTCCAAGTTCGTATGCAGAAAGACTTAGTCTGGCATGCCGACACCTATGTCGACAGCAGTCCATAAGAACCTCTTCGATCTGGGTTAGCTAGTCGTATGGTTGCCGCTTGGAGAGTTGGAGGCGTGGAGCCGTAACCGATGACTGTTGTGAAAGCGAATATGAGTTAATCTGCAAAACATAATGCCAAAAATTTTTAGCCTGTGGCTTGCAATTTGCAGTTCGTGAGTGCAGAAATGGATAGCATGTTTATCATTTTTGACAGACTGTAACAGTTCTACTAAGAATACCTTCCAAAAAGTATCTGGCCCATTGCTCGATCATCCATATTTCTGTAAGGATGGGTTTAGTAAGAAGGCCTTATAACTAAAGAACGGCTTTCTGTCCTTCCTTGTCCTAAGGTATCAACTCAACGCGAACCATATCCCATACACCTAACTCTGCAAGCTTTACCTTTAAAATGCCGTTGCTGACTTCGTAGGAAACAACTTGACCCGATATGCGGGCTGAAACATCTTTTACCTGCTGATTGGACTCCAACTTCAACGAAAATTTGATGTTATGGCAAGGGATGTTCTCCTTAAGCGGCCGCTGTCCAACTCCATTGACGAAATGCAGCAAATAGAGGTTGTCTTTCTTAAAGGCGCTAATCTGAACACCATGGGGGGCATCAACTTCCAATTGTTTCTTTTCCCCCAGCATGATGTCAATATAGGCTCCGATTAATAAACAGAAGTCGTCGATCCCATATTCTTTAAACAATCGCCCAGGCTCATAGGGTAGGTACATGACCTTCCCATTTTTGAATTTACTTATCAAACATAAGGGAACCTGCGTCTGGGCAGCCGGCAGACTGGCTCGCTCCGGCGGCGCACCAACAGAATCCGCAGGGGCAAAAGGGGGAACCCAGGTTGCATAGATCTCAACATCCGATTTCGGAACACATAACCCTATTCTACCACGAAGCGGAACGAGGTTAGTTTCCCCGAGTTTGGTACGCAGAACGTTGCCCGCGGGCTCAATACGCTGATAAGTTGCCACCATTTGCTCGCTGCAGACTACTTGCCCTTCGACTCCGAGCAGGTGGAGGATGGGACTGAGTTCAGTCCCGGAAGTGCCTTCGACAACCAAATGACCGCCTCCGGCCACATATTCCTCAAACAGTCTGCCTGCCTCTTCAGGAAAAGCGAAACCTTTAGGAATGACTACAACAGGATATCGTTTCATTTTCTCAAGGTCAAACTGATAATGTGTCATCATATCGAATTCAATATGGTTGCTGAGAAGTCCGTCAGCCCAGCCCTGGACGTATGTCCCGTCGTCACAGAGCAGCAGCACTTGTGATACGCACTTTGCCTCATCCATATCATCTTCTACCTTTTTGATCATCCGGTTGAGCCGGGTAACGCCATCGAGGATTCGTTTGTCTTCAATTGTATCGCAAAATCCCGTAAGAGTGGACCAGTGCGCCCCGCCGTTTGCCTTAACCTGCGCGGACCAATAGAGGAATTCTGGCACCGGTAACCCTACATGCCGCCAATCCATCCCCGGGCAGGTATGGATAATACCGATAGGAGAAGGCAGCTCCTCTATAGTCCGTCCCATCTTCATGCGAATAGCTGGCTCACTCCATTCAGGGAGGTTCTTTTGTCCCAGAGAAAGCACGTCCTGCGCTTCGGTACAAAGCATGTTCCCCGTTTTACTTCGCTCATTGATATTATCTGCTGGCAAGGTCATGTTGGATCCTAAATCAAGCTTAAAAGGAAAATAATAGCGTGTAAAAAGCTTGTCTGGAGCTTTTGTGCGCATCAGATCCCAATATTTCTGCGTACACTCAGTGTTGCAGGAGGCTAACCAATCAGACTCAAAATCAGAAGCTTGTTCCGGAATTTGTTTTCCATATTTCTTTAGGTATTTTTCTTGGCACACTCCACACCAACACGGCGTAGAGTAGCCGCCATTCCAAAAAATTCCGTCAACGTCGTTGTAGTTGTCCAATATTTCGTTAATAACAGCGAGGCCTACTTCCTCATTTTGAAAACCGTTATTTATGCAGGTAAGGTATAGCCTCCGCCACAGACCGGGACGGTCATTGCCCCGTGAAATGAGGGATCCGTCCGGTTTGCGTGCAAACCATTGAGGGTTCTGATGATAGATATAATCCTCGGCCATTGCAAAATCAAATCTGGCAATCACCTTGATATTCCGAGCATGGCATGCATCCAAAATTTCACGCAAAATATCCCTTCCGTCCGGCATATATTCATTGACATGATGGAACTTCACTTTGCTTGGATACCATGCCGCAATGCCGCCGGCGTTAATCGTAATTACATTGGCGCCCATCTCTTCCGATTCGCACGCGATTTTTTCCGCGTCCATCAAGGGGGCGTCCTTCAATTGCAGGTTAAACTGTATGATGCGAAGCGGCATTTGCCACCATAACCTTTGTGAGATCATCTCAATCACCTCTCTGAAATTGATTTTAAACAATTCTTAAACGTTATCAATCAATCGATTGTATATTTATTCTAGCATCATCAATTTGAAAACATTTATATAAAACCGTACTTACTTTATGGATTCATATGTTATTTTTCAATAAAAAGGATCAGGAAGCGGATACGTTCTAAGTGTCCTACTCCCAGGACACGTTTGCCCTTATCTAACGGCACCTCTGTTTTCGAAAGAAGCCGAACTTATTTGGATTTTATATTCTCTGGGTGTGCGTCCGGTATACTTCTTGAATAATGTCGAGAAATGACTGACATGCTTAAAAGATAACATGGTCGCTACATCGTTGATTGAATAAGAAGGGCAATAAGAAAACAGGAGCTGAGCTTCTTTAATCTTTTGCTTATGGATAAACGTCGAGAGGTTAATGCCGGTATCAGAATAAAACAGATTCGACAAGTAATCGGGACTTATTTGCTGTTGGACGGCAATATTTTTTACTTTCAGTTCATCAAAAATATGCTGTTGGATGTAGCGGATACATCTCTCCACGTGAAGAGAATAAGCATGGTTCTCCGCCTCTTTGATGATCCGGATAAACAATTGTATTGCATTGTCGAGATAATCGATTAGTTTGATGCGGTCGGTCACTCTGCTAATATCCGCTATTATTACTTCACCTAACGAGAAGGCTTGTTCACTATTTACATTACAATTAATGGAAATTCGTATGGCGGTATCAATTATGCGAATTGCATTGGCGCGGTCATTGAATATAGCCTCCTGCTTAGACATACGGTCCGGTAGAGGAGATATTTTATACTTGTTCATTACAACCCGCATTAAATTGATATCCCTCTTCTCCAGGGATAATTTAATTAACTTCTCCAGCTCATAATACTGGTGGATATATCCGCTTTGCTTGCGTTCCATAGCACGTTTAAACCAATCGTTCTGATTCACAGTAATCACCCTTTGCCTGATCTGCTATTCAATGTCTCTCTTTGATGCCCCGATGGTCCGGAAATCGAACCCAGAGCTGATGGTGATGCTTTTATGCAAACGAATCTGCGCCTCTATTTGACACCGCCGTATTGTATCCCGTAGCACCTCGATTGCATGGTCAACGTAGCTCGCGCCGACTATCTCTCTAAAGTTATTTTGAATGAGACGAATGTTGTCGCTCTCCCACCAGTTCATTAGAACATTTCTGTTGACGTCCTCTTCCTTCCCAATTATAGCAAGCCCCCAGAATGGCAGTATACAGACAAAATTTGCGTTTATATCGATGCGACCGGGAGTGTGATCGTAGCCAGCGCGTCTTCTAGAAGGAAAAAATGATATTCCTGAAACAATTGCATAGTGCTGACCCGTAGAACTCATTCATTTAGAGTAATTCAAGACTCAGCAAGAAGCCTACGTGTGAACTTTTTGAAAACATCGAATTCTACTACAACCGCAATGACGGCGATATACCGGAAGAACGCATTCTGGTTCACGATTGGATTCAACATTTACAGAGATTAATACGATACCTGAGTCTATTAAATTAAAGGAAATCTAAACAACAAAGGAAGTATACACCAAATTTATGTCGAAATTTGTAATTATCTCCTCGATACTACCCGAGAACTAAAAGTCAATTTTCTGAAAGCAAGGTGAATGTTATCAAATTACGTCATGTAATAAAGGATGCTGGATTAGGTACTCACGGAGGCCCAAGAAAACAACAAGGGCACCCTCATTCGATACCATCAACCAATGACATGGTAATGCAACTGCAGCGTACGATAGGCAATAAGGCTCTTACTCAACTCATGCGGTCGGTAAAGCCTCAATCAACTGGAAAAGTGATTCAACGTGCTATTGACCCCGATTTAGTCGAAAAACAAAAGGAGATCTTAGAGATTCCAAAAGACGTTAAGGTAAGAATATTAGAACTTCCCAAAAAATCTAAACCAACGGAAGAGATCAAAACTTTAAACGATATACATAAGTTTAATATAGATGATCTCAATGAGTTTCCAATAGGAAAAGTACTGTTTCCTGATAATTATGAAAAGTTCAGCACGGGCAAGGATAAGGATGAGGAATGGCTGAATTCGCCTATGTCAGATCATATGGACCTTTATGGAGGGGCTGCTTATAATCATAGGTATAATTTGGTTACTATAATTGAAGGAAAGGGACCAAGAGATTTACTTCATGAAATAGGACACTTTAAGCAAAACAGTCAGGGCTTCAATGCGACTAATGTAGATACAACGATTCTAGAATATCATAATGTCATTTTAAATGAGAATTTATTTGAAGGTGATCCCAGATTAAGTTATTCAAAACCATCATTTATTAAATCTACTGATAAATCGTGGAAGGACCTCCGTGAGGATTTTGCTGAACCTGAGAAGAATTCAGCCCTTCTTGATGAAATTGAGATGGCGCTGACTAAAGAGAAATATGAGGCACATGCGGAGCTGATTAAAAAAAACCTGGTTAACGAATATTTCGGTAAAAAAACAAAATAATCATTCGGAGACAAATAAATAATGTTCAGTTACACCCCCTCTTCACTCTTAAATAGGTGAAAGGGGGCGCCTGAGCGCAAATCTTCAGCAACATGACAGTATTTGGAGATATCAGGCCCTGCAGTTGTAGATACTTCTGCAGCTTCTCCGCAAGCGGCAAGGGTGCGACAGGCGCAACGACTCCACGGCTCTTTCCTTCAAAAAGGAAAGAGCCGTGGAGTCCAGCCGCTGGATTATCTGGTGAAGACTGCCCCGTGACGCACTCCTTTGGGAAGTGATACTTCTTCGCTTACGTTCTGCCATGTCTTCAGATCATAGGATCGGTATGCCCCATAGTAGTGGTCCTGGAAACCGTCAACCAGCATCATCCACTCCGTTGCGCCGTCCCGTTCGATCGCATAGAGCGTTGGTCCTTCGGTGAGCGGTGCCGTGAGCAGTCCGGATGTATCATGGAACTCCGGACGATCACTGCCGTCCTTGGCGAACAGGCAGGATCGGATCGCCTTGAAATCAGTGCCAGGCTCATTCACCCCGCGCTCATCCTTGAAGAGCATAAGATAAGACTCGCCAAGATCCGCAACGCAGGCATCGATCACATTGTAGCCGGGATCAAAGAACAGTGACGCCTCGGAGAACTTTTCAAAATCAGTTGTTGTGACCGACCAGATCCGATGATTGCGCGGTCCTTCGCCGACGGTGGAAGACCAGATTACTCGGTATGCCTCAGCCCCTTCATCGTAGAACACCTCCGGTGCCCATGTGTTTTGGGTCTGTGGGAGATGCTCCATCACCGGGATCAGCTTCGCGCCCTTCCAATTCAAAAGATCTGTGGATCGCGCGTAACCGATACTACGGCTCCGCCAGCCGTCGGTCCAGACGAGGTGATAAATACCGTCACCTCCTCGGATAATAAATGGATCACGCATTTGGGTTGTGCCGACGGAAGACCCAAAGATGGCTTTGCCCCCATTCCACTCTTGCCACTGGTAGCCGTCCTCGCTGCAGGCGAGATACAGCTTCTCGTCATCTTCTTTAAAATAACTGAATACAAACATGTGCATCATTCCTTCCCGTTACTAGAGAGATTTTAACACAGGATACAATCAAAAATCAGCCTTAAAAAGATAGACATTTTGTGCTGCTACCCGTGCCCTCATTTATCTCAACCTCAAAAAGGATTGAGAACTCCTTCCGATCTAAAGGTGAACAGTGCAATTTTTTCCACACTTATAGCAAAAAAGAAGCTATTTTATAGTTATGAAAGCTTTTTTGTTCGTGTCTTCGGGTAATTCACTATTCATATGTTTACTCCGTCGGGAATGTAAATGATGTTGACTTCCGACATCAGGTGTTCACGAACCTTCTCACAAACCCGGGGTGCCTGTCTTTTTTGACACATACCTTGCCTTATCCGCGTGCGTAATGAGTAAATCCGCTGAATTGCCATGTTTATTTTAAAATCAAGAGATAAAAGTGCTCTCTCTTTTTACATATTCGTTGATAATGATCTCAATTAACGGTTAATGATACACGTTCTTGTCCCAAATCGGCAAACGATATAGGTTACAGTAGTCTTTGATTTCTTAATTGTCGCATAAGTGAGGTTTTGTGTCTGCATACAATCAATTATTTAAGTGGGCTCTTTTGAGAGTATTTTTATATTTTTGTTTGTGCGTGGTTCACCAAAAGCCCATATTCCTGATTCGCTTTTTTTCATTAAAATTGAAATATTGATTCGTAATATTGAGAAGGTTCAAAGATACGTAAGCATTTCCATCAATTAATTTCTTCTCAATAGAACTATAAGAGAACCCATAATCCATTTTTATTCTAAAAGTATCGTTAACACTTACACCTAAAACTGATTTGGACTTATCATCCCATGTAATTTGAAATCCAAGGTGCTCCATGAGTGGACGCAATTGAAATAAGGGACCAGAATTATTAAGAAAAACAGGTTGTAAAAGTTCAGTAAATTCTACATTATTTACATATATCTTTATATTGGGATTTGGTTTTTCATCTGCTAATAATATAGGTTGTCCGGCAATGCTCGCTACCCTCCACCCATTAGCATTTGCTTCTAACTGTCTGATTTAAACCACGTAAAGCGACGTCGGTTCACTGGGACCTTGCTACTATCTCTCATTTTAGACCTTGCTTCTCTCTGATAACTTCCATTATAAATGCAAATGACCCGGAAGGTGGCACTTTTTTTAAAAGTGTCTATCTTCCGGGTCACAGTTCAAACAACCGTGCTGTGAGCTTTTTTTATCTTTGAGGATGATTCGTTTCCTGCTCACTAATAAACGTGTCAATATTTTTATTAGCAATGCCTTCCTTGTCTAGCAATTCCTTTAAACGCTGCCTATGAAGTTCGCCGAGACCGTATAACAAGTACCCTTCATTTTTTGCTTTTTTAATATGCTGGAACATCGAGAAATCTCTTGCCTTCTCTGCCTTCATCATCGGTGATTCCTTGTCCTCACTGTAATCCTTACTCGCAAGATGCCATTTGTCTTCGAAAGAGGCTTTGTCTTTCTCAGGCGCAGACTCCTGCTCTTGTTGTATCTTGTCTTCAGCATAGGCTGTCAGATCTCGATAAAAGGTTTTGAACAATGCACTGCTGCCTTCTTTCCTCATCTCTGTCGTGACTGCGACATCTGAGCTTTCCTGCGATGAAATTGCAGCAGCGGTTTGATCCCACATCTCCTTATGAAGCATATAAGTTTGAAAGAGATTGGATTCTTCGTCTGCACTTGAAGCAAAATGAATACCCATTACCAAATAATTTAATTCCACAGTAGATCCTTGAATCTGATAGTTTTTTTCATCCACACTAAGTCCACTTAATGCTCTTAATATTTTGGGAAAAAAGCTCTCAGCCCTGTGACTTCTTTCTCCCTCGGCCCCTTTAAACTTTTGATTAATGACTTCGTCCCGTGCTCGCATATCATTCGTTAATTCGGGGTTACTTGCTGCCTCCGCTGGATATTCAGTAAAGCCTTCATGCATATATTTATCGGTACCTACTGCTGCTGTGATATCTGAAAGATTAACTGCCGCATGCTCTTCACCAAGCACAAGCAGCTTATTAGGGAGACGAACCCAAGTGCCCTTCTTTCTAACATAACCCACTTTTTCAGTTGATTTACCCGCATACTGTTTCATCTCATCTTTACTATTAAAATATCGGGATGGAAAATCATTCAACATGTTACTAACATTTCGCTCACCCTCACCTACACTACCGTGACTGGTTTTCGTTTTGTTCCTGAAACCACTGAATACTCTATTTTTGATGTACACTTTTCTTTGTATAGAAGGAGTTGAGGCTGATTGATTTATTGGCTGCTGTATCGGCGTCTCTTTCGGTGTCTCCGATTTTTCAGCAGACCTGCTGGCATTTTGCTTGAAAAGCTCACCAACAGCACGATTGCCAATCGTACGCTGCAGCTGTAACAATTGATTTGAATTCATCGAATTTACGTTCATCGGTCGTTGTACGATTGCATCAGCAGATAATTGAAGACCACGCGACTGCATTTCAACCGTTTCCGGTGAGTTCGTATCAGCAGTTTTAGTGGAATCGTTAGGTATCTTGGCTTGATGATTAATATGCATATGTACCTCTTTCAATTAAATTGATGATATTCATAAGAACCAGACAGCTTACGCTCCGGAAACACCGTTCTTAATAGCTTCATTGTAAAACAGTTCATATATCTTAACAAGAACTTTTCTCTTCCTCCATCATTTAGTCCTATTCATGCTATTGAAGCCTCGAAAGAATCGGCTCAAGAGATTGTGGCTCCGTTAGAGAATACAACAAATACCCTCCAATCTACGAGAAGGTGTTAGTGATTGTCGACCTCCCATGGCTCCGTATATATTCAGCAAGAGAATACTTGACCCTTCATTAAATTCATTACGAGATACAATTCTTCTAAATTGCTCCCGAGCCACTGCCCATTATTCCCGGAAGTGGTTCTGCTTGCCCTTGTTTATGAATCTACAAGACGGTGTCCAAACCATTCTGGGTTGGAAGAAGTCCGCGAGGAAACACCTTCCATGTCGTTCAGATGATTGAGCAGAGCTTCGATGCCGCGAAAAGTTTCGGTCAAGCGCTGTTGCTTTGGGATCGATATTTCTTGTCGGTTCCTGCCTTGGAACGGCTGAATACGTGCCACCTCGCTTCCGAAACCCGCATGCACCTAGTGACCAAAGCCAAATCGAACGTGGTCGCCTACCAACGTCCCCCTGCAAAAAAAGCCGGGACGGGGCCGACCGCCGAAAAAAGGCCAGACGGTCAAATGTAGGTGCTGTTCGCGACTCGCGCTGCCGATTTTCAAACCACAACCCTTCAGCTGTACGGCAAAGAAGAGACCGTTCAGTTTCTGTGCCTGGATCTGCTTTGAGGCCAGGGCTTGTATCAGGAATTACGCTTTGTGCTGGTGGTGCATGAGGGCCGCTGCTCCATTTTGGTCAGTACGGATTTGAGCCTGGCGGCCCCAGACATCATCCGTTTGTACGGCTATCGCTTCAAAATTGAGTGTACGTTTCGGGAAATGAAGCAGGTCACCCATGCCTTCGGCTACCGCTTCTGGAGCAAGTCCATACCAAAGCTGAATCGGTTTTTGAAAAAAGAGGAAGCTCATCCGCTAGAAACCGTAAAAAACGAACAGGACCGGCAGCGCATCCAGAAAACGATCCAAGCGATCGAGGGATTCGTCATGTGCCAGTGCATTTCGATGGGACTGCTGCAGTTGATTGCCTTCCGTTTTTCAGCCCAGACATCGGGGTTGTTTTTCCGCTATCTGTGAACGCCCTCCCATGCTGTGGCCTCAGAGGCCACCGTTGCCGTTTATTTATGTAAGTCTATTTTTCGCCTGTTTGCTCAAAATCCTCACTTGTCCATAACGAAAATAATTAAATCTAAGCGTATGCGGGGAATCAAAGCATCATTATCGCCCTAGACGATCTCCCTGTTAATTCCCCCTTCGCGGAAAGAATAATTGGACACTGAATAATTAGTTCCAGTTTTTCCCGCTTAGGCTGAAAAAAACTAAATTAAAATGGGATTGCGGCTGCACCTCTTCCAGACTGCTGCCGACTATGCCGAGTCCCGGTCTCTCTTCGCCGTCAATCCAAAGCCGGTAGGCACTTCCTATCGATTGGATAAATAAGGACTTGTTCCTACCCAAGTCGGAAGCAGGCACATGCAAGATCAGCCGGTATGTACCGAAGCCATGGCCAGAATGAGCCGGCTCGTCCGCTGCGTCATTTTCCCAGGAAGACGTCTGCAGAGCATAGAAGAAACTTTTGTCTGTCGGAATGTCGAATAATTGTCTAAAAACCGAACTTTAGACCGAATTTATATAGATTTTATATAATTTTAATATAGTTTAATAGGAATAAAGACCTAAATTTTTATCCTATTTCGTTTGCTAACGTGCTATAATAAATCTCGTATGCTGGAGAGGGAGGAAACAAGTACAGAGAACATTTACAAACTCGTAGTACAGAAGTATGAAAGATTGACATCTTGAGATTAATTTTAGGAGGAACATATGACGATTATTCAGATGAGGAAAACTGTACTGCTGCTCTTATTGGCTTTATTGTGTGCCGTTTCTTTCTGGAGCAGACCGACCCATGCAGAGCCTGGTGTTTCTGTAAATATTACTGATGCTTCAGCGGTTTATAATTCGACTACTAACGGCTTTGATATGCAGGTGAGTTGGAATACTATATCTCCAGTGGCTACCATTCAATATCACAATGTGTATATGGTGCCTGCAGGGTCATCATTTAATGGCACGAATCCGCTACCACTTGATTCATTGGCAGGCAGCGGTGCTGGGGGAGGCACGGGAATACACAATTGGACAAGCAATTCTAGCATTTCAACTATCAATGCCGGCATTATAGGCCCTGGCACTCCACTTAACGACGGAAATTATGATATATACGTCGTTGCCAGTGTCCCCAATGGTGCGGTTTTTAATAATTTTCCAAGCCCGGCTTACACGATCCATCTGTCCAGGATGGTGGTCTCCCCGGTTACCATCACAACGGGCGACCAAGTGCCTGCAAATCCTACGTATGCCAAAGTCGGCGACACGGCCACTTTGATGTTTACGCTCAGTAAGGCGCCAAGCGCGATGCCCACGGTACAGTTCACATTTCGAGATGCAGTTGTAACCAGTGTCGGCAATAATGTTTATAAAGCGCAGTATAGGTTCACGGGATCGGAACATGCAGAAGGAATTATCGCTATTGCGATCAGTGCGCAAGACGAAGGACATTCATTGCGGACGATTAGAACGACAACGGACAGCAGTGCTGTATTCTACGACAAAACGAATCCGACAGGCACAATTACGATCAATAATGGAGCGCCTTCAACAAATACAACAGCGGTAACGCTAGACATTGTTGGTTCGGACTTATTTACCCCAATTGTTTCCACAAGATCGCGAAATTCGCTTCCGTTCGCAGGAACAGCGGCAGAGCCGATTCTACTGGCTTCCATCGATCAGTCGGTTTGGAGCATTAAAGCCTTATTGGCTGGTGCAGGACCGCAACCGATAGCTGGTTCGGGTGTCGAGAAAATGCGATTCTCTAACGACAATGTCAACTGGAGCGACTGGGAGCCTTATTCGACGACGAAAGCATGGACGCTGACAGATGGCGACGGCACCAAGACCGTTTATATGAAGCTGCAGGACAAAGCGGGTAACGAAATGACGGAGCCAGTGAACGCGAGTATTCTACTGCAGCAGCCACTTAGCATAACACCGGTCAGCATCACCGGCAGCAACACGGCAAGGGGATACGCCAAAGTCGGCGACACCGCCACTCTGACATTTTCGCTCAGCAAGCCGACAAGCTCGGCGTTAACCGCATCCATTGCAGGCCACGACGTGTCGGTCACGAGTGTCAGCAATAATGTTTACAGCGCATCTTATACATTCACAGATTCGGATTACGACGGACGAGTGCGATTCTCGATCCGCGTGGGCAGCAATCCGCCGGAAGCATCGACAAGCAGCACGACAGACGATAGCAATCTGATCTTTGATAAGACCGCTCCGACAGCGACGGCGCTCACCATTAATAGCGGAGCGGCAACGACGAATACAACAGATGTAACCTTGACGATTGACGGTAATGACACCGGGTATTTGGCAAGTTTAAGCAGACAGCTAGCGTCCGCGGACAATTCGCTTTCTGCCATGTGGGGGCTTCTGGCTTACAGCGAACCGCTAAGCTCGGGTCTTTCACAAATGCGTTTCTCCAACGATGGTGTCACTTGGAGCGATTGGGAACCATATGCCACTACGAAAGCATGGACGCTTTCGTATGACAATGGAACCAAGACCGTTTATATGAATCTGAAAGACCTCGTAGGCAATGAAATGGCGACACCATATACGGCAACGATCGATCTTCAGAAGCCTCACCGTTCGTCCAGCTCCAGTTCGTCTTATTCACCAAGCGAAACGATTACCATAAACGTAGAAAACGGCGTGACTGCGAGCGGTTCTGTGGTGTCGAAGGCTACAATCAACCGTACAACCGATACCAATGGCCGCAAGACAGACGCGGTGACGTTTACGCTTGACCAAGCCAACAAGACGGTGGAAGAGCTTAAATCGGCGGGATCTGACTCCGCTAGAATCGTCATTCCCGATCCGAAAGACGAAGTGTCCGAAGTCAATGTAACGATACCGAAAACTTCCACCGAGAGCCTGGTGAAAGGTAACGTAGGTGTTGAAATTTCTACAGCGAACGGCCGTGTTGACATTCCGAAAAGCTCGCTTGAAGGATTTACGGACGACGTCTACTTCCGTTTCGTGCCGATTAAGACCGAAAACGATCGCAAGGCCGTCGAAGACCGTGTTAAGAAAGAACAGGAAGTTCGTCTTGCCGTAGGCAATGACAACATCAGCATTGTTGGCAGACCGATGACAATTGAAACCAACCTGCAAAACCGACCAGTCACCTTGGTAATTCCATTAGGCGACACCTCTTCCCTCACTGAACAACAGCTGCACAATTTGGGTGTGTTTATCGAGCATAGTGATGGAACGAAGGAATTTGTCAGAGGAGAAATTGTGAACTACGATGCCAGCGGCAAGCTCGGCATTCAATTTACCGTTACGAAGTTCAGTACATTTACCGTTGTCAAAACCGAAGGCGTGAACAAAATAACGCACAAAGCCTACATCAACGGATATCCTGACGGCACGTTCGGGCCAGAGAAAAACATCACTCGCGCGGAAATGGCAGCGCTGCTTGCCCGCGTATCGGATAAAACAGCAACGAAATCGAGCATCGCCTATATCGATGTCGCTTCGTCGCATTGGGCGAAAGAAGCCATCGATCAAGCGACTAAAATGGGCTTGATGGAAGGCTACAACGGCAGCAGCTTCAAACCGGAGCAAATGATCACCCGTGCGGAAATGGCAGCGATCCTCTCCCGCATTTCGAGTAATAGCGCCGGCAGCGGCGACAGCTTCAAGGACGTAAACGGCCATTGGGCGCAATCGGTGGTAGCGCAGGCGAAAGCAGCCGGTTATATCGACGGATACACTGACGGCACCTTCCGTCCGGAGCAAACATTAACCCGTGCCGAAGCGGTGACGATGATGAATAAGCTGCTGGGACGCGGTCCGCTATCCGGAGCAGCATCTAAATGGAGCGACGTGTCAAGCGGCAGCTGGGCATTTGAGCAAATCCAGGAAGCTTCCATTGACCATACATCCGAGAAAAACGCAACTGGCGGCGAACAATGGGTAACGACGCCCTAATCGGGATTAAGGTAATAGAACGCTTCGGTCCTTGAAAATTCAACAGCAACAATGCGCAATTGCGTAGGGCTAAAGCATGGTTTTAAGAAAAACCGTCAGGGAAGTTCGCCCTGACGGTTTTTTTAGGTTTGACGAGCATCGGCAATTTTGTACTCGTACCATGAACGCCTTTGTAATACTTTGGATACATACCACCGGTCGCCCCTAAGCCTAAAATTGTTGAGTAACTGCGACTTCAGGTGCAGTCAGAATTAATGAACCCAGGCCTGTAGCAGCTGGTGAAATCGTTTTAAGGCCATCCTTTTGGGAATGGCCTTTTACGTTACTATGCTATCGTCTTTCGTTAGCGCAACGAACAGACCATAAAACAAGATAGGTTATACGTATTCGCAATCTATCTGCTACCGCCTTTTATTTCTTTATGCCTTTCATCAGTCCATGGGAAGTCCCTCAGTGATATAATCTGTTATCCATTCTCATGTAAAAGTTCTCTAGATTCGGAAGTGAAATTGTATCCTACCGCGACTTTCCTATCTAGAGCGTCTTTTCAAGCTTTTTTTAAGGCTTTTCTCATTTGCGAAGAAAGGATTACCTCTTCATCACCAAAAATAAAGCCACTAACCAACACTTCTTTAAACAGGTGTTTGTAACGAGGTGAAACCAATTTTCGTACTAGCCTATAGGTTTTGTTATGAAATATTTTATACGTTGCAGTGAACTCCTTATTAATACTCATGTTCTACTCGTGATTTATACGGAAGGCAGCCGATCGTGTTTGGCCAAAGGCTACTATGCAGCCTTTATATTTCTTATTTCTTTGACCAGTCTATACTTTGTTTTCGTGGAAGTAAATCACTCTTCTGCACTGAACAACTCTAATTTGGCATACATATCTTCCAAAATAAACCTAACGTCGATATCTCGATATACCCGAATTCGTCTGTCCGTTTGACGTTGGACATAGGCCAAGTCTGGAGATATGCGAGGCGCAGGCTTCAAATCATAATCATAAGGCTGATCGTGCAGCAGCAATCCCACCGCCGGGGAATCACCCAGCGTCCACATTTCTCCTCTAGGCCAATGCAGATTGTTTGCCCAGCTTTCATTCAAATCTACCAATTGGCGATATAAATATCGTCCGATGGCGCCGCATGGCTCTACTCTTCGTTTTAATTCCGCGAGACTGACCCGCATCTTGCCATAAACGTTGCGAGGAATCTGCCATAACGGGATCGGAGAGCTAAACACGACATTAGCTGCGTGAATGTCGTTTCCCAGGTTGTATTCCCATTCACCATCCGGCCAAGCTCCTCCTCCTATCCATACGGCTGTTAAACGATCGGCAATCGCCGGATTCATGAGATAAGCTGCTGCCAGATCTGTGATGGCTCCGAGGAAAATTACGAACAAAGGCCTCTGATCGTCTGACATGGCTTCTCGCACGATAAGCTCTGCACCCTCAGATATGGCTGGTGTCCGCTCGTCCTGCATGGCACGTTCAGCCCCGCGATGAACAGAATGCTCTCCCGTTAGTCCCATGATATCCAGTAAAAGATTGATTTCCTGCACACTGTCCAACATCGAGGTTTTACTTCTCTCTTCGCCAAAGTGGGCACCAATCAGGCCTTTGATAACGAACTGAGACGTTAACAACGCATGTACGATAGCATACTGGTCGTCCGCTTCATTCTTAGCATCGCTATTCACTATTAAACGAATCTTTTTGGCATCCGGTACATTGATTGCAAGTTTCATAGTCACACCTCTCTTGTTAAAATCCCAGACCTTTCATCCGTTGACACTTAACCTGAACCATCTGGCGATTCCATGGCCCCTAGTAACTGTTATTGAATGCGCCTTCACTAATATTGTATAGCTAGGAGTAACATCAATAAATTGGGCATTTTTATGTTTATGCAAGGTCTTTTTTAAGATTATTAATGACTTACATGACAACTTTGATCTCTTGACCCTCATTATTTGGCTTGCCTACTACTTTGCCATGTCCTTCGCTTAACTCTCTTAATGCTTCAACAGTCTTCTCAAAGTTTTTCGACTTGATATGCAAATTTGCAAATGATCTTCCACGAGATAGCCTCCTCTAATCACTTTCTTATTCAGCTTGATTCTTGATTTCATTCAGTAATCGCGCGCCGCATCGAACCAGCGTTGAGCCATCTCCTCTGTTATAGGCTGGCCAATTAGGTGGCTAGACTGGCTGAGTTGCCATACCGCTTCACCAAGGTCTTCTCGTTCGGTGGTTTCGATGCCTTTAAGGTTATTGAAACGCACGGTAAAAGCGGTAATGGCTGCCTCGGCATCGGCAAAGCTGCAGGCCTGGGCCAAGTTTCCCTGTGCAACGTTGTAAGCTTCGTTAGCTAGCTTGGCCAGACGTTTAGGCCAGGACGAAAACGGGCGGCCGAACTCGGTCGTCCACCACTCAGGCTTACGCAATTGGCTCACTGAAGCATGACCGGTCCACGGGTGGGTTTTAGCGCGTGTTTTCATTTGCTGCTTTAGGCGCTTGCCCGCGATCTCTTCCACATTGTAGGCGATAAATCTGCCAAGCAAAGGCCAAGCGTTCAAGGGTGGCAAGTCACCCAGATCAGCCATGAAGCGCAGCTCCAAATTCGTTAACTGGATATGACGAGCCAACAAGTTCAATTCGCAGAAGTTCCCCCACAAACTCAGTGAGCTAAGGTTTGGGAAGCGGTTCAGACACTCCAGCGAGATGGGCTGTCCCAGCGGCGCGTTCTGTAGCGTCAAGCTCGTCACCTGATGCAATTCACCGAGGGCGGGCAGCATGAAAGGAATATCATTCTTGCGCCTGCTGGTACGCGGAGCTAGTGTCAGAGAAGATGGCATATCGCCAGTTGCCGAAAAGCGTGATAGATTGCCGGACACACTCAGTCGGTAATGTCGCTTCGGAAGCTTCAGGCTTAGATGCCCTCCGGACTGATCCAAATCGATATGCAAGCCATGCAAATTGGACTGGCTGGCGTCCACCACCATGTCTGCAGACAAGATTGGAGTCCACGTCATCTCTTCAATGGGACGTTTCTTGGCCCAGTCAAAGAAGCCTGCGTCACTGCCTGTATAATATAGAAATCGCGGCCAGGGCGAGCCCGCCGGTGTGGCAAAGGCATCGAATACGGTCCAATCGATGTGCGTATCAGGCGCGACGTGAAGGTCTGCCTTCTTCCCTAAATGCGATGCTCCAATGGATAGACTACCCACACCAGGCTGAATGGCAAGAGTGTGACTGCGAGGACCTGTCAGGTCGATGGGATAACGACCAGTTTCTCTAACAGAACCCGCAGAAGGGCGGGCTTGGTTATCATTTGGCATTTCTATCATCCTTTCTGCTAAATCAAATCAAGCCATTTCGGCAAGTGCAGACATTAGTTCATGCCATGAATGGCCCCCTTGATGACAGGCTCTGCTTACCATATCGATTGGGCGGCTGATAATGCCGGGAAACATAAGTTCCATTGTCCAGTGTAGAAGCAAACAGGATGTCGACTTCGTTCATTATAACTATTTTCTCGTCCTTGACTGTCGCTTTTTCTATTATTCGGGTCAGTCTATCCTGAAAATATCATGCCAAAACGAACCTCTCAGATAACGTAAATTATGGTGATGTAAATTGAGGTTTACCTAATAAAGGCAAGCTTCATTCGCCGGGCAAGCCTCCGAAGTTATATCTTGATGACTTTGCGGTAAAAGGTATAGCTGCCGCCGATGTCCGCTTTATAGACCTTCTCCATCTCGTCATCCATATAGGAGAGTCGAAAATAAGTCGCCGTTGGTAAATAGCCGATAGCCATACCCGTACCGCCACATATAAAACTGCCGCCATCTCCGCCTTTTAAGAAGTAGGGGGCATCTACAACCTCATATTTATAGGGATCAAAGGCGATACAAATACCAAATTGATTAGGCAATTCCAGGTCGTACGGCATACCTTGCAGCGCCGCTTCTTCGAAATGTTTAAGATGCATGTTGTAAATGAAGTTGTCCCCCCACCGCCACAATGTCCTGGAGCCACCGCCGCACAAATATTCCCACTCATCCTCAGTTAGAAGGGAAAATCCTTGTGAACGAAGATTGTGTAGGAGCTCTTCATACGAAACCGGATCGTACAACTCCACAATGGTGCCTGCGTCGGATCTGCTAAGCCGCAATTTTTTATCGAAAATAAGCATTTTACTGGAGGATTTCTCAAACTTTTCAATTTCCACCTTCCATTTATCAATAAGCTCACTGCTGTCTGAAAACACTCTGCGCCAACCAATTTCCCGAAGCTTGCGTTCTACCAGCATAGGCGGCAGGGAAACCGTCCGAACTGGCGACATCAGGCTTCGAATCCATGCTTCACTATCCAAAATCTCGTATTCTTCCATGGTCTCTTCAACGTCTTGTTTCGTATCCACATCAAAGCCCTCGGCAAACGTATGCCAACCTAAAGTAAGCGTATTACCCGGTACAAATACAAATTCGCTGTCATCCAGTCCGTAGACCGCTGTGTCCGTGTGCATGCCGAAACGTTCGAAGCTGGCAAAGTGTTTAAACTCAAGCCCTGGATGCCGATCAGTCAGCGACGCCAGAAGAACATTTCGCTCTTTTTCCGTAAGCCTTTCATAGCCCTCTTTATAAAATCGGTTCATGCTTGTCTCCTTCCTCCAAATGTTTTCTGGAGATCTTCTTTTCTCATCAGAATGTCTCGAAGTCCTATCCCTATGATATACGAAACATAGAGCAAGCTCAAAGGCGAATGGATATCCACTGGAATACCGGAACCTTTTTTTTTGCAATTTCAAATGAATAATGGATGCCATATTCTTTATTTTAAATCGGTTTCAACTCATATCCTGTTCGGAAACGCCTTGTTCCCTAGCGTCTTTGCAGCGTCTTCCCGCGCGGCGGACAGTAAATGCAGCCGCAAGATCGTCATGCGGGTTGCGGTAAAAAGTCAACCAGAACTATCTGGCTAACCTTATATTACGAACAGATACGTTAGTTTAACAAACAGGGTGCAATGGGTACATTTATCACTCATAAATAGAACTCTCCAGACGCGGAGAGTCCTTACATTTTTATCCATGCGTTTGCGGTTGGTGTCAGATATGCTGGTATTACAACCAAGAACAGCTGCGTGAGATCCGCGCAGCCTTCATCCGGATGAACTATCGGTGCTCTCCTTAGCTCTTGATTTGCTGCAGACGTTAGCCACACACTGCTGAAGACCGATCGCTTTACGAATATATATAATCATGTCGGTTGACAAGAACTTTATCCCATTCCCGACAGAAAAAACCCATCTCTGTGATGGGTGAACAATGCCAATAACAATATGATCACATTCAAAGATGTGGATAATAGTATGCTGCTCTCTTTTTCATTTATCGTGTCAATTGCAATGTGCAGGGAAAACGAGCCTACTATTATCATTGACGCAATGATTATCTTAATGAGATGCTTATATCCTTTGCTCAGACATATGTACTATCCAGCCCGCAACATATTAGAAATAGTACTGAATCGTTATTATGTCGATGCCTAACTCATACCAAGCGTTTCCGGTCCCGCGCTCACGCGCCGGCTCTCCTTGTATTGTCCAGGAGTGACGGATTCGTATTTTTTAAATATCCGTATAAATGTGTTTGCGCTGTTATAGCCGACCTGATCGGCGATCTCCTGAATGGAATGATTCTCGTCCGCAAGGAGCTCCTTTGCTTGTTGAACTCGCAAGCGGTTCAAATAATCAGAGAAATTATATCCGGTTTGCTGTTTAAAGAATGTGCTCAAGTACGGAGGAGACATATCAAAGTCATTTGCTGCTTTAACCAGTGAGAGTTCTTTATTGGAATATTGCCTGAAAACGTATTGGATAATTCCATCTCGTAATTGAATATTGCCCTTACCCTTCTTCTCGTTGATTAGATGGCATAGTCTGCCGAACATGCTACGGATTACGGAGAAAATAGCCTCAACGTCCTTGTTCTGGCTCATTTCCTGGAACACATCCGTTTCATCGTCAAAAATATCCCAGTAATCAAGTTGGATTTCCTCCAGTATTCGTAGAGAGGTGCTTATAATACTGTAAAGTAAACAGTGAATCATCTCAGGAGAAAGCTTCCGCTCTACGAAATTAGTTTCATAAATCTGGTCAAGTAGACTTTCCACAGTGCCTAAGTCTCCTGTCTTAACGCAAACAATCAGCTGGTTTTCCTTTTCCGGTGGGTAATTGAATTGGTTAGAAATTCTTCGAGTCTGTTCGAAATAATTGATCATGCTACTTCCCCGGATCAACCCATAATTCAAAGCGATCATGGCTTCATTATAGGATTGATGGATCATTTCCAAGCAGCGGTAGCGGTTCCCTACCCCGACGCTGATCTCAATTTTGAATTTGTTGTTTAAGAAATCCTGCAGACGTCGCAGCAACTCGTCCATGACATGCTTGCTTTCCTTGTCAGAATCCGCATCGATGTTGATTAGTAAAGCCACCTTATCCTCCTCAATTTCTAAGGCAAAACCGTAGCCAATACTATAGATCAGATCTTCGCCGACGTTGCAGACCACAAAACGGGCTCTGCTTTTGCCCGTAGCAGAATCTACAAAACCGCTGAAATCATCGATATTCACGACGGCCACCGTGTAACAATCATAAGGAAACCCGATGGTATAAAACTCCAGCAGTTCGTTCAATTCACCCATATCAATCGTGTTATTTTTCATCAATCTAAGCAAGAAGTGAACTTTCAGGACGGGAAGCTGCTTGTGCAGCTGATTCTCCAGCATATGATTCTCTGTATGCATCCCCTGAATGTTACTGAGAATCGTTTCATAATCTCCCTTTTGTCTTACCGTTCGGTCTTTGCGGTTCATCAGAATCCATTGTAGGGTACTGTTGATCGGCTTATAGTTTTGTACAGAAAACACAAACGACAAGGTGATTCCGAGTAAAACGCAGATCACCAGGGCGATAGAAAATAATATTTTGAGATACGAGATTTTCTCCATGAGTACTGTAACCGGAAGTATATTTACATATTTCAAGCCGAAAACGTGGGAAGCTGCAGCAATGACGATATATTTTTTTCCGTTGTAGTTGAAGAACAGATGCTCCCGACCGCTTTGGAAAATTTCATCGTAGTTAACAGGAATCGGTTCAATGGAATCCGGTGCTGAAGTTATCAGTTTATTGTTTGTATCCAGTATGGCACGATAGCTTCTTGCATCCATCTCTCCACTGCCAAAGAACCCCCACACCTTGTCTTCCGGCAGTAAAGAAATTAGCACCGCATGATTGCTGATTCCGTATTGTGTAAGCGGTTGTAAATACGTAATTATTTGTTTCCCTGCCTTGCTTGCCCCCATAGTATTAACGGACGGCCAGAACTGCCGCCCGGAGATGCTCTTCACCTGTGAAATCCAGTCTGGAAAAGGCATACTCGCGTTTCTAATGAACGTTTCATAGAAAAAATCAGGTTCATACTTGGTAACGTTGGATACGAAAATGTCATTCTTTAAAGAATATAGAACAATTGCGTCCGAAAAGCTTTTGCCCACGTTGGTGCTGGAAATATTAATATCCCGAATAATACCTTTTAGCTTGATATTGGTTTCCACCACATCTATCTCTTGATTGGATGTAAACTCATAGACGCCCGGGTTATTGGATAATTCAAAGGCTACCTGATCGAGCTGTTTTAAATTCATATCGATCGTATCGCGAGCTTGATTGATGATAGTTATATTTGACTTCACCGTCTCTTGTTCCAAGGTTCCCAAAAGCTTGCCGTAAACGATGAAGGAGATGATACCCAAGGGGATGATCAGGATAAGCGTATAGGAGACTAAAAACCATAAAAACAGCTTCCCTTTTTTTAGATTGAATTTTGAATTCCAAAGTCCCATCCTAACCACTTCCCCTGTTCATTTGTATCTTATACCCTATTTGATTATACAATAATCATGGAAATTCTAGTTACCTTCACATGTGAGCATCCGCGAAATCCATAAAGCAATGCCAGTCATACCGGGTCAAATCATGCTTTCCCGTTCTTAAATGGTACCCTATTCGGCCTTGCTGCAGCGGAGTTTCTGGCATCGGAGGGCCATCCGCTTCGAAACCGACTAAGCCCAACAGCCTATAGATTGGATCGGCGTGGATACAAGCCAGAAATTCCGATTCAGGATCTGCCCATGTATCTTCCGTCGCACTAGCGACATAGAGTAACCGCGGTGCAACAAGGGCAAGCAACATGTGTTGATCGATGGGTAAAACCTCTTCACTTCCGTTGTAGCTTTTGTAATTTTCATTAAACCAGTGAGGAAAACGCTGGTTGATATCTTGAACGGTTTCCCCCTTCTTCCCCCGGGTGATCGCGGCCCCCGTGCAGCCGGAGTTGTTGCTTATTACAAGCGCAAAGCGCTCATCCTGTGCGCCGCACCAAAGAGCTGTCTTACCACCGCGGGAATGGCCTACCACTGCAATCCGATCTTCAGCAATGTCCGGATCAGTTTCTAAATAATCCATGACTCTACTAGCACCCCAGGCCCATGCGGCAATCGTTCCCCAAGCATCACCGGATCTAGGAGTCTGCGGCGGGTCAAATATGCCGTGCACTCCATTGCGGAACCCATCATTAAAATCGGGATCTGCATCCTCCACATGGAAAACTGCTGCCGCATATCCTCGCGATATGATGTCCTCGGCTGGCCAGAACGGGCTCTGCACCTCGCGATCGGGGTCCATATTCTCCTTATCCCGGTTGCAGATGAGCAGGAAAGCGGGAACCCTCTGGCTACTAGTGGCAGGCACAAAAAGATATAGGTGAATAACTCCCGTTCCTCCGGGACCGTCGAACATTATTTCTACTTTCTTCCTTACAGCCTTTCCGTTCATCCAACCACTACTATGATCGATTACCTCAAAACGCAGACTATTGGGACGATCTATCGGCGCTCTTCCATAGACATGCTGCCGAAACAGCTCAAGGATCTCGGGACGCCGTTCCTTTCGCCATTGCTCCTCTGTCAAGAACATTTTTTCCGTATTTCCCTGAGTACCAAGCCATAGCAGATTTTCGGGTATTCGCTGATTCATAAGCCTATCTCGCTTTCTTCTCATATTTTATAACTTCAGCCTATAAAAACAAGTGCCTCGCGAGCTAAAAACGCCTATTGCATGCGAGACACTTGATTTATTAGTTATTTCCCCGCTTCTGATAGCGATCAAAAGCAGCCTGGTAGGTCTTGGTCAGTTGATCTATACCCATATCCTTCAAACGCTGCGTAAATTTATCAAAGTTAGCGAGAGGTTCTTTGCCGGTTGTAAACTTATCGAACATTTCCTGAGCATACGTATCGATTTCAGTTTTAATGCGTGCCACCTGCTGGGTTTCCTCCGCCGTAAATGTCAGACGAGGCACAATTAGGCTTACGTCGGCGTTGCGCCAGTTATCGGCTGCGGGATAACCATAAGGCATCATAAGCTGCCGGTGATACTGGACATCCTGAGACATCGCCCATCCGTTCAGCGCCATTGTATATTTACCCAATGCCGCCGAGGAAGATAATCCGTCTTTATTTTTAGTAATTAGTTCGGTATTCTCAGCCTTGCCGTCTTTCATAGTGTAGGTCATGTTCTCCAAGCCCAGATTGAACAGCATGTTACCTTCCTGTCCATATGCATAATCCAGCCAAGCTACAATTTCCTCTGGATATTTGGCTTTCTTAGTTACGGCTGCGCAAGGCGCTACCACTTCATAGGTGTACGAGCTGTCCAGCGAGTAAGGCTTACCTGCCGGCCCAGCTGGCCAAGATACGCCATCCATGCGAAACTTCGAGTCGCGTCCTGATTCCACCATGGTTTTCATAAAATTGCTGGGCTGTACCGCAAACAGTGCCCCGGATGACCCGCCCGTTACCTTAGCATCCTGTTTGTCACGGTTATTGAGCATATAATCCGGATCAATGAGTCCCTCACTGAAGAGCTTGTTGATAAATGTCAATGCTTCCTTAAACTTAGGGTTCATCGGTCCGTACTGGATCTTGCCATTGTCCTGATAGAAATCATAGGATACCCCCCAGGCTCCCACAAGATTGCCAATACCGTTGCCACCTGTAAACTTCTGACCGGTCATCGGCCAACCACTCGGATTTTGGACCTTAAATGCCTTAAGCATATTATACCAGTCGTCGATCGTCGTCGGCTTTTTCAGATTGAGTTTCTCGAGCCAATCTATGCGTACTTGAGGTCCGCTAACAACCCGGAGTGAATCCGAGAGGCGCAACATCGGCATACAATAAAACTTGCTGGAATCGTCCACACTCTGCTTTTTGGCTTCCGGCTTTTCATTCAGTAACTTCATGAAGTTAGGCGCATTGTTGTTCATGTAAGGTGTCAAATCAACGATTACTCCATCATCCACATACTTTTTCATCCCGCCAGGTACACTGAACCAGTCATAAACAATCACATCCGGCAAATCGTTGGAAGCGATCATCAAGTTAAATTGCTCTTTGGTTTGACCGGATGGAGGATGAATCCAGTCCACTTTCACGCCACTTTTCTTCTCTATCTCCTGAAACACGAGATTCTCCCCATAATTTTTGATGGACTGCGATGCCCAACTGCCCATCTCCGCAAACACCTTCATGTTTTTCATTTTCTTCGCCGAGTCGATCTGCGAGGAGCCTTCTGCGGAATTCTCAGCGGTCAGCGAGGTGCAGGCGGATAACATACTAAAGGTCAGCAGTACGGGCAAAGTGCAGGCTGTGAATTTATTATGGAATAACTTTTTCATGTAAACCTCCTGGAAATCATTTTTTAGCATCCAATGCGCAAAGTTACCGCTTATTCCTTGATCGCGCCGATCATCATGCCCTGCACAAAGTATTTCTGCAGGAATGGATATAGAAACAAAACAGGCAGTGACGACACAATGATAGTTGCGTATTTTAGCGGTATGGCTTCCTGCATACGATCAACAGAATCGGTCATACCTACCAGCATGGAAGAATCGTTCAAAATCAGAATTTCGCGTAAAACCATTTGGATTGGAAACATTTCTCTTTTTCTAAGATATATAAGCGCATCAAAAAATGCATTCCAATGTCCTACGGCGTAGTAGAGCAGAATCACTGACAAAGCGGGTAGAGACAGTGGTATGATAATGCGGAACAAAATCAAAAAATCATTGGCTCCATCCATCTTGGCAGATTCCTCCAAGCTCGGGGGGAGTGCCATAAAAGATGTTCGAAGGATGATCAAATTCCATGTGCTGATTGCCCCGGGAATGATCATGGCAAAAATCGTGTTGATCATACCCAGATTCATCACGAGAAGATAGGACGGAATCATCCCTCCGGAAAAAAACATCGTGAAGATGATGAGCTTCATCATTGTTTTTCTACCAGGCAGATACGGACGAGATAGTCCATAGGCCGCAAAACAGGTTAACAGTAAATTCAGGGCCGTACCCAACACCACATAAATAAGTGTGTTGCGATATCCTACCCACAACATAGGGTTAACAAAAACTCTTTTATAGGATTCCAGTTGCAAGCCTCTTGGCCAAAATAGAAGCTTATTTCCGGTATTCAGTGAAACACCGTCGGAGATGGAAGCAAATAGTACGTATAGGCAAGGATATGCCGTCACCACCACCAACAGCAGAAGCAGCAATACATTGAAAATATCAAAAATGCGGCTGGGAATGGATCGATGCTGTAGCATCATCGTTTACAGCTCACCTCCTACCATAAACTGTTTTCACTTACTTTGCGACTGATCGTGTTTGCCAAAATCAAGAGTGTAAAGTTGATTGCCGAATTGAACAGACCCACGGCTGTGCTGTAGCTGTAATTCATATCCTGCAGCCCTTTTCGGTAAACAAAGGTCGAAATGACGTCCGCTGTTTCGTAAATGGATGGATTGTACATGAGCATCACTTTCTCGAAGCCGACACTCATCATATTCCCGATTTGCAAGATTAGCATGATGACGATGATCGGCATCATGCCCGGCAAGGTAATATGTTTTAATTTGGCCCACCTGCCCGCTCCATCCACATTAGCCGCTTCATAAAGAGTAGGATCGATTGCGCTTAGCGCTGCAAGGTAGATGATGCTTTTCCACCCGAGCTGCTGCCAGACGTTAGAGCCTACATAGATGGAATAAAACAAATTAGGCTCCGTCATGTAGGACAACGGCTTTCCGCCGAAGGCAGTCACGAGCGCGTTAATGATGCCGTCTGAGGAAAAGAAGTCAAGCACAATACCTACCGTCACGACCACAGAAATGAAATGAGGCAAATAGGTGATCGTCTGTACCGACCGTTTGAAGAACCGGCTTCGAACTTCATTGAGCATAAGCGCGAGAATAATAGGGGCAGGAAACCCGAACAGCAATTCATATAAGTTGATCGTTAAGGTGTTCCGTATGAGCCGCCATAAATACACGCTTTGGAAGAAGTCTTTAAAATTGGCCAGACCTACCCACGGACTGTCCAGAATGCCACGCCCAGGTGCATAATTTTTGAAAGCGATTATAGACCCGGCCATTGGAACATAATGAAATAAAAAGTAGTATGCAAGCACAGGCAGTAGCATAAGATAAACATATTTGTGCTTCGCAATGACAGAAACTGCAGTTTTCAAGGCGTCACCTCTCTGTGTGGAATTTAATACAAAGTCTATATTCACAGGATATAAGTGTAAATCTATAATTGTTTAATTTATCTACAATCCTTCATCTGGCAATATTGATTTCTTCAGACGATATTCCATTCTTAAGATTCGCAAAAAAAGCCGCCTCATTACTGAGACGATTTGACTTTATCAATCAGTATACAAGATCCCCGAGATGACTGAGGCTTCGAATAATTCAGGTTTTTGCCGTAATGACTTCAAAACTCCTCCCATCTCATCTACCCTTCTCCAAAGATTTATCTCCATTCCTTTCCTCCGGGAAGAAAGTTTTGAATATGCGATTAAAAGCAATGGTAACTCGTTGCACCTCATGCCGTACCATCTGTAGTGATTCCATTAGTCCAATCGACTGTGCTGCACTGAACCTCTACGAACCAACATCCAATTACAAGTAATACCACACGGTGGTTGCCCATAAAATTTTGTCGGAGTGAAATTTAACTCGAAACTATGCACGCTCAAGTAATATCCCCGTTAACCACCAAAGACAATTTGGCTTGCGTTAATTCAACGAGAACAGGGAGCAGTTGCCTGCTCCTTGATTTTTGTGCTATCGGATTTGTTAATCCGTCCCTTATTTTACCATACACCACTTGCAAGAACTTTAGTGGAAAGTATTCTTGCTTTGATACCGTCATGCATAACTGCCAGTTAGCGCAACAAAGCTGGCGTTCGCGCGGCAGCTTTGTCATCGAGTATATTATTCCGATATCGTTCTCCGTCGTATTGAACGATCATAACGTTTAAGCCCCTGCAAGAAAATATTTATTGGCTGCAGGTCGAAACATCAGAATCATTGCCATTATTACCGAGGCCAGATGAACAATTCGACTTAGTCCAAACAGAAAATATTCATATGTCCACCTCCACCGTGGTGGCCAACACGACGATAGCATAATTGATTTCACGAGTCAGCAGCTTAATGCCAGTCGAAAAATGAACAAAGTCGAGGTGTCTGACAATACCTTGTACCGCTGGACAAGTGAATTCAAGCAGGATTCGTTAATGCTTTTCGGGGCAGTTAAGTATATAATGATAAAATATTTAGTTTACTTAAAGGAATTTTTCTAAAAACGAGCTGAACCATATGGTCAGCCTGTTGAGAAACCTCTCTACTCTAAGCGTTGTCCTTTAATTTCCATTAGCGGTTCAAGCACTGCAAAACCAACTTTCTCTGTCCGCTAATGTTTAGCGTAAAAACGTCAAATTGTTGGCGCTACCCTGGTACTCCTCCATTAACTGAGGAAATTGCTTCAGCTAATACGCCAGTTGTGCACGACAATCCAGGTGTTAACCCGAATTTGTATATTCAGTATCGATCGAGCATGAAGGAACGGATGGGAATTTAACTGAAGAGCAGATCGTGGAAAAGAAGCTGACGGCTTCAGAGATAGAAAGCCCTCGATCCCAAAGGAAGAGGGCTTTTGCTTATTCTCTGAATGAGGACTTATTTAGATAAAAGTGCGGCTAATAATAACTAGTAAAATGAAAAGTACAAGAATGACACCTGTAGTTGTTCCTAATCCATAGCCTCCACAACCTCCAGCAATTCCACCAACTCCGAGACCCATAGTTATTCCTCCTTTCGTCTTGTATGGAGTATGTTATGAATGTCAGCGGCTACGTGATTGGACGGGCAAAAATATGTGCGTTTGGTCGAAGTATTAGTAGTAGTTCCCCTCTTGATGGCTTTTCATAAAATATGATGTGGAGAATCGCCAACTCCTCTTTACCATCCCATCGCTTAACCTAAATAGACGGCGCCTGGATACAGCCGTCTATTTACCCATGTCAACGAAAAAAAGTATCTGGGATATATTTTTGAGCTTAGGATAAAATACTTTCGTTCAACCAATTCATTTAAGGAGTTGTTACGATGGGTATTTTAAGCGGTAACCCTAAGGATGAGCCATTACATTATGGGGAAATTTACGATGTATGGCAGTTTTCCATGACAGCTAAGGGTTGTGTATCTAAGAACCGGGCCTTCCAAAATCATGCTGGCGACTACGATCTCAAAAAAATACTTGCCGCTATAATCGATCAGGCAGAGCTCGAAATAAGCGAATGTGACACTATACTTACGCATAACGGAATTACTCCATCTCCATCGCTGCCAACAAGGCCGGAAGTGAAGGTTGAAGAGATCCCAGTTGGTGCACGTTTTACCGATCAGGAAATTGCCGCAATCATTGCAGTGGATACTGCTGCTGGTCTGGTAGCATGCAGTCAAGTTATGGGCAAGTCTATCAGAGAAGATGTTGGTGCTTTGTTCGCTAAATATCATGCGACAAAAGCGAGTCTCGGTTTAAAGATTTTAGAAATGAGTAAGGAAAAAGGATGGCTTGTACCTCCACCACTCCAAGTCAAAAGGCCTGAACTCGTTCAGACTTAACCGTACTACTGGTTTTAAATAAATCAATGAATATAAGGGAGAATAGATTTGACTATTGAAATAAAACTTAGACAACCCATAAAATGCCGCGGATGTATATGGGGAAAGTGGGATGGAATGAAACAGTACTGTCCTAAGATCAACTGTATTAAATTACCACAAGATTCTAATGATGAGAGTATTCTTGTGTGAATGAGGAAATTATAAAATGTGTATTTAACACTCCCTAAATGTCCTAGCCCTCTTTCCTTCGGGATCAAGGGCTTTTTTGTATTTATATTAAAAATCCCATTCATCGCAACCCTGGTCTACTGCAGACGTTGGCTCAAATACTGCGAGACTGTCGCTCCCTTACGGAAAAAGTATTTCAGAAGTTTCCTTATCGCGTCTTCTTTACTATTGTCTTATAACGAGTTACCGAAATTAATTTTCATATTTCTGGAATTTATGGGTTTTATGGCCATTCCCTTTTAGAATTGTGAGATCAATTTACACTAACAGGTTGTAGTACCGTCCTACGTCTATTTTTTAAGATTTGAACTTGGATACGAATGGGTTTCCATACTCCCAAAAACGCCATGGGAAGTTTTTCGCTTCGCCACTATTCGCAATACCGACCCTTGGGCCGACTGAAACGGCCCCTATACTTCTCCCCTCTGGGACCAAACATGACTTGCGTTCTTGGGGTCTTTCGATTCCCAAAGCTATGTGCAGCACGATCCTCCGGGCCAATGTACGCTTCTGTTTCTACAATCCATCCCGAGGCTGTTCCCAATTCCGTTTCCTTTACTAAGAGCATTCCGAGCAAAGAACGGGCCATATCAAGTGTGGGCTGCTGAAAAAACGAAGAATCTACAGGTTGTAAATTCACGATGCTCACCCCTTATATAAAGTTATTGTTTTGCTTAAACTCATATATTTTTCTTAAACTTCTCCACAACAAACTTTATATCCTCAACGAAATGCTTCATGAGTATTGGTCTTCGGCGCACAGCTAACGGGTGATAAGAAAATGTAATAGGTACCCCTTGATACTCATGCCATTTTCCCCTGTAACTTTTTACATCTGCTTCATGGTCTGGAAATAACGTTTGGACTACAACATTACCTAAACCAATCAGTAAAAAAGGTTTTTTTTCCTTAAGTTGTAATTGTAAATGCGAATAACAAGCTTCTCTAGCGAGCGGCTTGTTATAGGCTCGTATCGGGCGACATTTTAATAGGTAAGTCACATAAACCAGGGCAACATCCAGTCCGGCTTCTCTCATTCCGATCTGCAAGGTTTCTCGTGTACCGCAAATAAAAGAGTTTCCTTCCTTGTCTTCTCTCGAACCGGGGTTATCCAATAGAATGAATATCGGTGCGTCGGGGTTGCCTTCCCCCCATATAACGCGATTACGCTGCTTTGAAAGCTCACATCGTTCGCATTGAGCGGCATGCATAGGCGCAGATTCTTCTTGCAGAATAATTGGTTCGAAAGTTGTCACACTTTTTCTCCTTAGCTAAATTTTTTGACTTCCCGTGTTGGCGGATCGCCTGTATGCCAACAAAGAAAGATCAAGAATAATATACCCTAACTCGAAAAGGTAATATACCACGAGAAATGGATGGCATTGCAGTGCCCAATTGTTCGGCTTATATCGAATACACCGGAAGGAATTGGGGAAACCTGTAATAGTGTTTAAGGGAGGAGCTGTAACATGATCTCTTTATTACAATCTGATGAAACGCTTGGGGTCATTATTGGAATTAGTTTTGGAATTAGTTTTGGATTTATTTCGAGATTGCTTATGTTGCGTACGGATTATCGACAATACCCGACTTACCCTCATGGTAAGATCATCCACATATCGCTTGGCGTTATCGCCGCTGCCTTAGGAGCTGTCGCTATTCCTGCGTTGTTAAACAAAAACTATACAGCGGTAACTTTTCTTTCATTTAGCTGCCCAGCAGTTTCGAGAAGTGCGAAGCATGGAACGAAAAAGTTTAACCGAGGCGGATAAAATGGATCTTGTTCCCAAGGGAACATCCTACATCGAGGGGATTGCTATGGTTTTCGAGGGACGCAATTATTTGGTATAGTATTTAGCTGGTATTGAGGAGTGGCAATTGAGATGATTTTTGCGTGGGCATAAAGGCTTGTATGCAATTTAGCATGGAGAACACCAGCGATGATCGTATCATTTATGTACTTCACTCTGCCCGCAGCTTTATCCTCGACATCCACCCTGGGAACGCTTTTGCCTACTATCGAGAAATTTTCCAAATCATAGACCCCTTCCGCCATTATTTTTTGATCTCCTCATTTTTCGAATTGCATATCCAGCAAAGAGCAACAAAGGCAATAAGACACTGAACGTCATGTCCATATAGGGCCAGTATTTAGACACAACATTATTATAATAGGTAATATTTGGAGCAATCGTAAGTGAATGTGGAAAAGGCAGAAGATTTTGTTCTGGTAAACCCTCTCTGGGACAATCCAGCATAAGAGATTTTGAATTACTCGAATGACGATATCGTCGCTATTACCTAATGTTTGGCGGACATGTCCAATGTTTGTTTTGAGACTCCTATCTAATACTTTCTTGGATGAAGAGACTGCTTCTTCCTTGACATGATGTTCTGGAGGGGTTTGTTTCCGTTTATTCTTGAGTGATCGATCCTATGCCACCTCCAATACTTCTCACTATAAACAGATTATTTCCATGAATGAGATATTATAGACGTGCGAATTCAAGCGGCAACACCCTTTGGTTATGTTTATGGAGCCGCAGGAGCGGGGGATACAAATCGAGGTAATGTAGATGAATTTTTAAAATATAGCAATAGAAGGACGAGAAAGTTATGAATCAAGAAACATTACTCCGACAACAGAAATATCTCAACAATATTATTGAACTACACAATAGCAACCTTATCGTTAGTTGTATCGGGTTCTATCTTGTCCTCTTTGGTGTTGAACCCCGACCTCAATTGCTCCGAGCCCAGTTTAATTCCTCCCGTTTGTCAGCCATAAATATTGATGTATAGTCGCTGATTCCAATTTATTTCCAACTACCCTTTTGCGAAATTTGCCCGGTGTGATTCCTAGAACTTCAACGAATACCTTACTGAAATAATGCACCGTTTCGTATCCTGACGCCTGCGCCACATCCAGCAACGTCATATCTGTAAAAGACAGCAGATAGGCCGCCCGTTTGATTCGTTCCGAACGAACCAAGGAAGGAAAGCTTTGCCCCAGCTCTACCGACAGAAGCCTGGAAAGCTGTCGTTCCGATAAATGAATCGCCTGCCCTACTTCCTTTAAGGTCAGCTTATCGGAAAGATGAGCTACTATATAAGCTTTTGCGTTTTTTACCGGAATGGAAATAAAACCTGTATCCGTTTCTGGTGACGTTGTAACAATTCCGCTATTTTGGTAAAAGAAGGAAATTAAAGATAGTAAGAGGGCATGGGATAAACCGAATATCAATTGCGGAAATGGAATCAACCTTTCTGCAGCTTGAAGCACCAAAGATTTCCAGAGTAGTACTGGTGGCGTTTGTTCGGCATCAGGAATAAACAAATGATGATAATTCGTCAGCTTGTCTAACAGCTGAAAGACTTCACCGCGCGGATCCGCTTCTATTATTTCAAAAGCAACAAACAACACCAGCATCCCTGATTCACTTTGCAGTTGATGCAAACCGCCAGGCTTGGAGCAATACAAGGTACCTCGTTGCAGCGAATAAGTCACCCCTTTATTCGTATAGCGGCCTTCCCCTTCTGCCACATAACAAATCTCGAAAAAAGGGTGCGAATGCATAACATTGCCGTGATGCTGGGGTTTCCCTCCCCAATAGTGGACATAAAATGAAGCGGAATCAGCATGTAGCTTAGTCACATGCTGATTAAGATACATGCTGCTTTTTTGACAAATTTGCGGTGTCAGTTGCACTGGCTTCCCACCTCTTTAGCAAGCTTCTTTCCTTTCAACCACTCTCTTAGGAGCTGACCTCATTATAACCTAGAAAGACCCTGCGGAATATTGTAAAAACATGACGGTTATTTATAAAGACCATAACCATCCGCTTGGGTACAATGGAATCACAGGGATGAGAGCGTGTGTACTTCCGAATAAAGCTGCGAAGGAGGCGGATTACCGGACGGGAGAACAGATCGCCATCCGCTGGAAAAAGAGAGTTATACCTAATTGGAAATCCCTAAACGAGTGCCAGAGCTATATTCGGGAAGACCTCGGTCAAGGGCTTAAAAGGAGATAAAAAATATGGATACAAGTTTTATTCACGGAGTGGTTCCCCCGGTTATTACACCTGTCGATGCCAATGAGTGCGTGGAAGAACAGGGCTTGCGACGAGTTGTTGAGCATGTTATTGAAGGAGGGGTACACGGCGTTCTCGCGCTTGGAAGCAATGGGGAGTTTTTTGGGTTAGATCATGAAGAACAGCAGCGGGCTGTCACTATTATAATCGATCAGGTCAAAGGGCGAGTTCCCGTTTATATGGGAATTGGAGCCATTACCACCAAAGAATGCGTCAAATTGGCTAGACTTGCGGAAAATCTAAAAGCACAGGCTATCACTATCCTGCCGCCCATGTTCCTTAGTCTCAATGACGACGAGCTGTACCAGCATTTCCTTAAGATTTCCGAATCGACCTCTTTGCCAGTTCTTCTTTACAACAACCCTGATCGTGTCGGCAACAATATCTCAGCAAACTTATTAGAACGGCTGACCGACATTCCCAATATCGTTGGAGTTAAAGATAGCAGCGGCGATTTAACCTTGACTGCGGAATATATCCGAAGAACAAGAGACAAGGGGTTTAAAGTCATGGCCGGCAGGGATGTCATGATTCTTGGCTCCTTAGCTTATGGAGCTGTCGGTTGCGTTGCCTCGACTGCTAATATTGTCCCAGCCTTGGTCGTGGAGATTTATGAGAAATTTAAGGCAGGCGATCTGCATGGTGCTTTGGAAGCCCAATTTAAACTTGCTCCGCTTCGTATGGCATTTAATCTGGGAAGCTTTCCCGTTGCGACTAAGGATGCCGCGAATCTAATTGGACTTGCGGTAGGAAATTCGATCAAGCCGAATACCACTTGTTCGGAGACCCATTTGAATAAACTCAAGTACATACTTAAAGATATGGGTGTACTATAATAAACTTTCAAATTCCCCAAGGATGGATTGATAATCAGGAGGCTGTTAATTGATGAAAATTGGATTTATTGGTTTGGGAATCATGGGCAAGCCCATGAGCAAGCATTTATTACAGGCTGGATACAAGCTTGTCGTTCTTGAGAGAAATAAAAGCGCCCAGGAGCTTGTTGCTGCCGGGGCTGAGCCTGCAACGAGTCCTAAGTCGCTAGCTGAGCAAGTGGATATTATAATTACCATGTTACCCAATTATCCTCAGGTGAAGGAAGTAGTTTTGGGCAAAGATGGCGTGATCGAGGGTGCCAGACAAGGTACTATACTCATTGACATGAGTTCTATTGCACCGCTCGTAAGTCAAGAAATTGCTGAGAAGTTGGCGGAAAAAGGAATAGAAATGCTTGATGCTCCTGTAAGTGGCGGTGAGCCTAAGGCGATTGAGGGGACCCTATCAGTAATGGTAGGCGGCAAAAAAGAAGTATTTGATAAATGTTATCTAATTATGAAGGCGATGGCTGCCTCTGTTGTGCACACGGGTAAGATTGGAGCAGGCAATGTCACCAAGCTTGCTAACCAGATTATTGTTGCAATTAATATTGCCGCCATGTCTGAAGCCCTAGTTCTGGCAAGCAAAGCCGGTGTTGAACCGGAATTGGTATATCAAGCTATCCGTGGTGGCTTGGCCGGTAGTACCGTTCTTGATGCGAAGGCGTTACTGGTGATGGATCGTAAATTCGATCCCGGGTTCCGCATCAACCTTCATATTAAGGATTTAAGCAACGTAATGGAAACTTCCCATGAAATAGGAGTGCCTCTGCCACTTACAACTGCGGTTATGGAAATGATGCAATCTCTGAAGACAGATGGAATGGGTGATGATGATCATGGTAGCTTGATAAGATACTATGAAAAAATAGCAAAAGTTGAAGTCAACAGGAAAAGCTGACAAATTCAATCGTTGAAAGGACAGACGAATGATTACATTCGGCCTGTCCTTTCCTATTCACATGCGATTCCTTACAAGTCTTATTAACAGTTTCCTAGAGATTGGATTGTTCCAGAGCAAAGGCAAATCGGTATAATTGTCCTTCATCAAAAGGTTTACCTATAAATTGTATTCCGACTGGCAAACCACTTTTCGACATGCCCCCAGAAACAGAAATTGCGGGAAAACCGGTTGTATTGCTTGGACCTGTTAAGCGTGCAAGAATACGAGTATGTTCCTTCGTCCCATTAATATCTATTTCTCTCTGTCCAATATCAGTTGGCAGCGTACATAAAGTAGGAGTCATGATCACATTCACCTTGGATAGTACCTCGTAGTGCATGTTGATAGCCTTATGTTTAATTTTCAACATATTTATATACTCGCTTGCTTGAATGAACATCCCTACTATGGCCCGTCCTCTTACTTCTTCTTCAATCTGGTCGGGTACTTCCCTTAAAAGCTTTTCTAACGATGTGTAAGCCTCAGAAGCTAAAAGTATCTGCTGAGCTGCTAAAAGATCATTCATTCCAGGAAGGTCAATATATTCAATTTCGGCTCCAAGCTGTTTAAGTTTTTCCACCGTTAAGTCGAATATGCGCTGCACTTCCGGATGAATAATATCAAAATAAAAAGAAGATGGAATCCCGATCTTTTTACCTTTAATCCCCACATCTATCGCTTGAGTATAATCTTCCTTCACAGAACAAACAGAATATATATCTTTTTTATCATGACCTGCAAGGACGTTTAACATTATAGCATTATCAGCGACGGTTCGGGTCATGGGGCCCAAATGGTCCAGAGTCTGACATAATGGTATGGCACCATATTTGCTTACCAATCCAAACGTCGGTTTCATTCCTACGATACCGCAACAAGAGGCAGGCATTCGGATGGATCCCCCCGTATCTGAACCAATTGCGCCATAGCATAGAAAGGCTGCTACGGCAGCGGCCGCTCCTGAGCTTGATCCCCCTGTGATTTTGGATGGATCATACGGATTTTTTACAGGTCCGAAAAAGGAGCGGTCCCCTGTTGTACCGTATGCAAACCCATGCATATTTAGCTTACCAATCATAATGGCTCCCGCATTCTCTAGCTGGGTCACAATTTCCGCATCATAATCAGGGACAAAGTCTTGATAAATTTCAGAGCCAAATGTTGTTTTTATGCCCTTAGTATAGATTAAATCCTTTAATCCAATAGGAATGCCATGGAGATGACCTTTATAATTTCCATTGATAATTTCCTGTTCTGCCTTTTTGGCGGCGTTTAACGATTGTTCCTCCAAGACCGTAATGAATGAATTGAGCTCTTTATCTTTTTGGGCGATGATACCCAGACTGGCTGCTGTTACTTCCACTGGAGAAATGGTTCTAGCCTTGATACTTTGGCTTAGCTCAGCTATACTCCATTCTAAAAAATGATTCGATGTGCTCATTGTTTCGTTCCTCCCCTCTTCTGAACATGAGAAAAAATAGGGTCAGGATCAATCAAATGATCACTGGAACTAACGGATTCAATTTTCTTCTTTATGGTTTCGGCTTCTAAATAAAGGGATTGTAAATTGAAATAACGGAAATCCATACTATTCTTTTCGAGCATCATAGTAACATAGTTTCGAAAATCCATACCTTTCACTTCCTTCCTACATATTTTTAACGGACTCAAGGTGGGCTTTTAGAGATTGGGTTAAATGCGAAGCATCCACCGCAGGCGTCGTTACAAAGCTTGCGCCCATGCCGATGACTTCTTTTAATTCACTAGGTCTAAATGCCGGAATTCCCACCTTGATCCCCGCTTTGTTCGACTTGTCCATCACAACCTGAATAGCCTGCCGCACCTTCGGATGCGTTACTTGTCCGGGAAGACCGAATGAACCGGCCAAATCGGAAGGACCTATAAATAACAGATCCAATCCTTGAACCGTAATAATTTCGTCGATGTTTTCCACGGCTTCCACATCTTCAATCATTCCGATGACCAATACCCGTTCATTTTCCTGTTTCATATGTTCTGTAATGAGCACTCCACCATATCTGGCTGCTCGGGTCGAACCATCAATGCCTCGATGTCCTATGGGTTGGTATTTGGCCATTCCGACGATTTTTTCTCCCTGCTGTTTGGATACGAGATGGGGAATCATAACAGCGTCAGCTCCCGACTCAACTGCTCTGAGTATAGATCCATAATCATCCTGCGGTGTTCGGACTATGGATGAAATATTGGCAATTTGTGCCGCACGAATCATGTGCTCCATCATTTGCAAATCTAATGCAGTATGTTCAAGATCAATCACAACATAGTCATAACCGACGTAACCCAAAATTTCGATAACAGCAGGGTCCTTCAGAGCGGAAAAAATACCGTAAGCGGTTTGACCGCCGGCTAGCACTTCTTTTAATTTATGCATTTCACATTCTCCTTGTATTCTCAGTATTTATCCCTTGACAGAGCCCAATGTAATCCCCTGAACGAAGCTTCTTTGGAGCATCAGAAAGAATAGTATCATAGGAACTGCAGCTATGGAGGCCCCGGTCAGGGCAATTCCAAAATCAATTCTATTTTCATCATATGCAGCAGTAGCTATGCCAAGCGGTAGAGTTAACATTGCTTTAGATTGCAAAATAATAAGTTGCCATAAATAATCGTTCCAAGTATACATAAATGAAAATATGGCCAGGGCTCCAAGTGCCGGTAAAAGCAGCGGTAAGATGATGGTCGCAAATGTTCTCAATTCGCCGGCTCCGTCAATAGTAGCTGCCTCAATAATTTCATCCGGAATCGATTTGGCAAACTGTCGAATGAGAAAAACTCCAAACGGATAAGCAATGGCAGGCAATATCAACCCTAAATAGCTATCAATAAGTCCGAGATCACGACACAAGATGTAAAGCGGTACCAAAGTCACCTGATGCGGCATCATCATCGTGACGATCACACAGGCAAACCATATTTTGTTTCCGGGAAACTTTTTTTTTGCATATGCATATCCGGCCATCGCGGAAAATAACAAAACAAATACAACTGTGGCAAGACAAGTAAAAACACTGTTAAATATCCATGTCACTAACGGCTTTGTCTTAAATAGAAGGATATAATTATCAAAGCTGAATTTGTTTGGAAACCAGTTCGGGGGCACAGCCCATATCTCAACTTGTGATTTAAAAGAGCCGGTAATCAACCAATACAATGGAAAAATAAAAATGATTGCCGCAATAATTAATATTAAATATCTGAAGATGACATTAATTGGCATCAGCAAAAAATCTCCTTTTCTTATTCGCCTTTAGATCTCAAAATTCTAAACTGTAAAACTGCAATAAGCATAATAATAAAGAACAATACAACACTTTGAGCTGAAGCTTTGCCAAACTCCAAATCTATAAAAGCGGTTTGATATATGGTATATACAAGAGACTCTGTGCCATGAAACGGACCACCCTTGGTTAACAAATAGACTACTGTGAATATTTGGAATACACTGATCGTTGAAGTAATCACGATTAATATAGTCGTGTTAGCAATCAAGGGCAATGTGATTTTAACAAAGGTTTGAATCGAATTAGCTCCATCCAATTCAGCAGATTCAAACAGGTCTTTTGATATTCCGTCCATTGACGATAAATACAAAATAATAGGTTGGCCGATCATCCAAGTAATAACCACTGCTGCTAAGGCAAGAATAGCTGTAAGTTGATTGGAAAACACATCAATAGGCTGGAATCCGAGCTCCCGTAAAAAATAATTAAATATGCCGAAACTGGGATTATAAATCCAAGCCCAAACTAAGGAAAGCACAACAGGAGTACTTACAACCGGCAAATAAAAAACAAGACGAAATAAACTTTTGGCATGTTTATGAAATCCCTGCATCATTGCGGCAAAAAGCAGGGAAATACCGACCGTAATCGGAACTATGATGATTACAAAATAGAACGTGTTTACAAACGATTTTACAAACCGCTCTTCATGAAACAAGGAAATATAATTATTAAATCCTACAAAGGTTTTTAAATAAATATCTGCTTCGAACAAGCTAAGATAGAAAGTGCGAAGCAGAGGATAGATTAAAAACAAAGCAAGAAAAAATAAGTTAGGCAATATGAAAAAATAACCCCACGCCCCATTGCGAAATCTCATCAGTCATATACACCTCAGTGAATTAGTTATTGTTATTTTTTTGAAGCCAAATTATTTGCACTATTTACAAAATCATTTAAGGCTTGCTGCGGTGTTTTAGCTTTCAGGAAAACAGCTTGCATTTCCGGATAGAAACTTTGTCTGAGCTTAGTATACCAAGTTACACCTCTACCTTGATCTATTTTTTCCAGTTTATTCATCTCGGTAATCAGTTCAGCATAGTCCTTATTGGGAGCTGCATATGTGGATGAGATACGGGCAGGTTCAGATACTGCAGATTTACTTATAGCACTGATATTTTCGGGCTTCGCCAAAAATTTAATAAATTCCAGGGCAGCTTTTCTTTTTTCCGGGTCCTTCTGTTTAAATAGAGCGAGTCCATTTTCAGAGTTAATCACTAATTTTGGGGTAACACCCTCTTTGTATACAGGAATAATTCCATAAGGTTCAACATTGGAAGAACTGACTGATCCCTTCTTAATGTCTGCAGCTATGTCCATATATACATTGATCTGCTGATACATGGTTGCTAACTTTCCTTGTTCGAATAATTGTATGGTATCGATAGCTTCCATATTCGCAGTGCCTGGGGCAACCAATCCTTCTTCCGCCAGCTTTAACATGAACGTTAGTGCTTCCACACCCTCTGGGCCATTCAATAAATACTTGGAAAAGTCTTCATTTGCCCATTTGGCTCCGCTGCTCATAATAAGAGATTGCATTAATTGGTCTTGCTGCTCACTTTTTGCAAAGAATGCGGTCCCATAAGTGTTTTCATCTGCAACCATCTTCATGGCATCCTTCCATTGCGTCCATGTCCATTTTCTGTCTTTTGGCAATAAATGCGTCAGATTTTTTTTATCAAAGATTGCTTTGTTGACAAACATCATTCCGGGACAGCTGAATAAGGTTAGGGCATACAACTTATTATTGTAAGTACCCAAATCCAAATAAGATTGTTTCCAGTCGGCTTTATCCTCTTTTATGATTTCATCCAAAGGTTCTAATATGCCGTTTTTGGCATGTCTTATCATACGAAGAGGGGTGTTATCAAGTAAAATATCGGGTGGATTATTTCCTGCTACCGCAACGTTTACTTTTTGTTCAATATCTTTAAACGGAACGACTTCGACATTTACAGTTACATTAGGATGAATTTTCTTGAATTCTTCAGCTTTTGCTTTTTCCCAATCTCCAAAGTTTGGACTATTGTAGCCATCAACATTTTTGAAAGCGGTTCCTGCCCAAAATGTGATCGTAATCGGCTTGCTGCCTTCTCCATTCGTTGAAGCGTCATCCGTTTTCTTGGAATCTTCTTTCGCTACACATCCCATTGCGAACAGGGACAGAATCAGTAGCATAACTACACCTTTTAACATTGATTTATGCATAGTGCACACCCTTCTCTTTCTATTTTATAAAGCGCTTTCATAGTAAGTATACCCTGATATGGCTACATACTAAATGAACGATTTATATAGCTTTCTGTCATTTATTCAGATTATTGCGTGCCATGTTCACTTTTAGAAGAGGGATGTTCACTTTTTTCATAAATTCACTTAAATTGTTGTCTATATTGACTAGGGTTCATTCCCATTACTTTTTTAAAAATTCGGCCAAAGTAATTGATATTCACATATCCCACCTTTTCTGCAATGATATAGCTTGGAAGGTCGGTATTTCGCAAATATTCAACAGCCTTGTCGATCCTAATTTGGGTAATAAATTCTATGAAATTTTTTTTGGTCTCCTTCTTAAATACAAAGCTTAAGTATCCTTCACTCATGTTCACATATTCCGCAGCCCTTTTAAGAGATATATTTTCATTATAATGAATCAGCATATAATCGATTAACTTCTGCACTTCATTCCTGTACGATCCTCGTCTTAAAGAACCCTCTGCCTGTTCATAGGCGGTCTTCATCCCGCTTAAATGGCCAAAGGAATTACTGAAGCCAATGCTGATCGAAAGGTTCAAAAAACGTTTTACAGCCACGATCGTATCTTCTCCCAGTATGAATAATTCATTTTCTGTCTTTTTGACATCTTCGTCTCCGGAGGACATAATCACCATATACTCATTTTCTTTATATCGAAGAATATGTCCATCCATCCATTTATTCATATACCCGATAACCAAATTCATGAAAGTATATTCACTTGCTTGATCCATTTTACCAGCATCATAATGATGAATTTTCAGCAATAGAAGATAATGATGGTTACGATTCTTCAATTGTAGGCTATCCGCAACTTGCTTCAAACGATGATCATTGAGGGGCTCTTCCAATAACAGTCTTATCAAGGCTGCTTTTCGTGAATCATCCTGTACAGGCTCTGCATATTTATTTATCAATCCTTCACGACTCAATGTAATCTTCTTCGCTGTTTCTTTAAGTATAGTTAATAATTCTGAAGGCTTCATAGAGGTTTTGAGTATATAGTCCTCTACGCCAAGCTTCATTGCATTTCTTACATAATCATAGTCATTGTGGCTGCTCAAAACTATGATTTTAATCAATGGATAGCACTGCTTTATTTTCTCGATAAGCTCCAAACCATTCATATTGGGCATCAAAATGTCTGTCAAAACGATATCCGGCACAGTTCGTTTGATCAATTCGAAGGCTTTCTCCCCATCAGCAGCATCCCCGACATATTGAAATCCTTGTTCGTCCCAGTCAATCGACGACTTGATTCCAATCCTGACTAAAATTTCATCATCAACGATCAATATCTTCAACATAGGCTTTCTCCTCTTTCCGGACGTCTGCTGGAAGCACAATTTCAACGATTGTACCGGCAAACCTCTCACTATGAATAGTAATTCCATATTTTTTACCATATTGCAATTGAATTCTATCATGAACATTCCTGATACCAACTCTATTTATTTTCCTTACATCCTGCTTAGTTGTAAAAGAATCCCTAATTTCTTCTAACTTAACCGGATCAATACCCAGCCCATTATCTTTGATTAGAATAACCAATTGATGATTCCGCCGGATAGCTGCAATATGAATGACTCCTTTACTCTTCATTTGATCTATACCATGATAGATCGAATTTTCGACGATAGGCTGCAGAATAAATTTAATTACTTCACACTGAAGCAGATCCTCAGGAATATCGTAGATGATGGAAAGCAATTCATTGTACTTGATTTTCTGAAGAATAACATAATTATGAATGTATGCGATTTCCTGCTTAAGTGTAATGATATCCTCATCTCTACCAATACTTCCTTCCAAAATGACTGCCATACAGGATAACATTTCCGCTACTTCGTCGTCCTTTCTAATATACGCCATCCATTTAATATTATTAAGGGTGTTAAGAATGAAGTGAGGATTAATCTGTGATTGCAGCGCCCTAAACCTCATATCTTCCTTTTGCTCATATTCCATTTTCAACCGATCCAACAAATCTTTAATCCGTATTATCATCTTATTATAGGTATGAATCAAACTGGCGATTTCATCTGTTCCCTTGACATCAATCATATCGCTTGAGTCTTTGTTATCAATGTCGGCCATTTTCTTCTTTAGCAATTTTAAAGGCTTCGAAATTCGAAATGAAATCGAAATCGAAATCAGGAGGAACACTAAAAAAATAACTCCGACAATCAAAATATTCGCTTTTCTTATATTGAAAATTTCTTTAAATACCGTATCATAGGGGATAAGCTGAACAATCTTCCAATCTGTTTTATGAATAGTCCTATAGCTAACTATCATCTTTTTATTGTTAATTTCATCGATCATTTGACCCTTTTCCGTTTTGATCACTTTTTGGATATAGGGTTCCCCCGACAAGTCCTTCCGATAAAAAGAGGGTTCCGCGTGGGAGAGAACAATCCCATTCTTGTCGATCAAGAAAACTTCACCTTCAAGCTGCGCCAAAATTTTCCGTATGTCACTTTCGACAATACTTATCATAACGATTCCAATATTATCATTAGAACTGGTATCCCTAATTAATTTTGCCACCGAAATAAGCGGACGTGTATCCGATAATGTGTAGTTGTCAGGTTGATAGATCCATAGGAAACTATCTTTCGAATTTAGGATGTCCGGATACCACGAAGTACTTTTTAATTGTTCATATTTTCCAGGCATAGCATACCACGATGTATACAATCCTCCTGAAAAATCCATGAAGGTAAGATAATTTTCTGTTTTAATCAAGTAAGAATTATGCAAAGTTTTCATCATATTGTTCGAAATACGAAATTTCTCATAGTCGGTATATTGGTTCGGTTTTTTTAACATAGATAGTATATTTTGATCCAACGAAATGGCCGTAATAGAATTCAACATCTGTTCCAATGTATTATCTATATTTAAACTGACCAAGTTCAGAGCATCCTGGATCGAGGTCCCTATTTTGCTTTCAATCGTTTTCTCTAATGGTTTATCCAAATAGAAAAAGGTTAGACAAAATGGAATGATCAGAAAAAAGAAAATGGAGGCGAAAATTTTCCCTTGAATTGTTCGAAAACCCATAAACAATCACCTTTCCTGTAACGTCATCGAAGAAATATTATATATTCGAAAGCGCTTACTGTCAAAAATAAACGCCAGTCAATATATGAGATTGAATTCCCCAATTCATTTGCACTAGACTACCCAATTATACAACGCAAATGGAAAACATGGATAGCTTAATAAATATACAAACGAATTGATCGTGATGAAGTACAGGACTTACCTACTTAAAGGATATATATCCCATTTTATTGAAAAAAAACCAGTTCAACATGTAAGAATTTGGCAATACTTTTGAAAAAGCTTGGAAATCGTTGCGAAGCCATGTTAAGAAAAACCGTCCATAACCCTCTTTCCAGTGTATCGGAGTGCTTGACAGTACAAGCCCTTCGAAAACAACAGCGCATATAGTTTTTTATACATATTATTCCTTAACGTTATAGCAGGTTAGAGAGCGATAATAAATAGCCGTTCCACCACACTCTTCTGCCAGTTACTTTAATAAACAAATGAGGAGCTGCCGCGAAGCAAGCCCCTCAACTATAGTGTCCAGTTTCTTTAACCCCGTTTAAAATCAGAGTGCAATAATCTTGGTTGCAACATTTTCACAAAATTCCCTATCATGCTCGACAAAAAGAATGGTTGGTGAGTATTCAAGCAGTAACTCTTCAATTTGTATGCGAGAAATAATATCAATAAAATTAAGCGGCTCATCCCAAATGTGCAAATGAACATTCTCACTAAGACTTTTGGCAATCAATACTTTTTTCTTTTGTCCTCCACTAAATGATGAAATATCCTTTTCAAATTGATTTCTGGAAAAATCAAGTTTTCTTAAAATCGATTTAAAAAGACTCTCATCAATCCCGCTGTCTGCAGCATAGTCAGATAAATTACCTTGAAGATGGGAGGTGTCCTGTGAGACGTAGGATATTTTTAACTGGCTGTCCTTCCTGACGGCACCTGTATAGTTAATATGCTCCCCACAAATAAGTTTGAGGATACTTGATTTTCCTGAGCCGTTTTTACCGGTAAGAACAATTCGCTCGCCTTGCTCAATTGTAAAACTTACATCTGCACAAATAATCTTCTCATCGTAAAAAATAGAAACATGATCAAGTTCAGCAAGTTGGATTTTATGATAAGCAAGTTGTGAAATTTCCAAGCTTTCTGAATTCTCGATATTTTTTAGGAGTTTGGACTTTTCATTAATAGCAGATTGCTGTCTTTGTTCAATAGCTTTAGAACGTTTCATCATTTTAGCAGCTTTGTGGCCAATATATCCTTTATCTACCTTAGAACCGGAATTTCTTGTTCCGTTTTTTGTTTTTTCCACTTCGTGTGACCAGTTGCCCGTCCGTTTAGCGGAATCTGACAAACGTTTAATGTCTTTTCTAAGTTTTTCGTTCTCTGCAAGCTCAAAGTTATCCTGCCTCATTTTATTTTCCCACCAACTTGAAAAATTACCTTTTTGTATTTCTATGTTGGTCTTATTAATGGAAAGTATGTGATCTACACAGTTATCAAGAAAAGCTCTGTCGTGAGATACCAGAATAAATCCGCTTTTAGACTTGAGATAATCACTGACCAGTTTTCTTGCATTCAAGTCAAGATGATTGGTTGGTTCATCAATTAACAGAAAACTATTTTCCTTAATAAATAAAGTAGCCAGTAAAACTTTTGTTTGCTCTCCGTTAGATAATGAATCAAATGGCCGATATAAAATATCCTCAGAAACCTTTAATAATGAAAGCTCACGCATCAATTGCCAGTGAACATAGTCTGGAAAAATGTCGTTGATGACATCAATCGTATTATTTTCTTTATTTTCTACAGGAAAAGGGAAATATTCAAAACTGACATTAGCAGAAATATTCCCACTGTATTCATATTTACCAAGCAACAAATTGAGAAATGACGTCTTACCCCTCCCGTTTCTTCCTGTAAATCCCAATTTCCAATCTGAATCGATTTGGAAATTCACATTTTCAAAAATGTTATCGTAAGTTCCTTCATAGGCAAACGTTAGGTTTGTAACATTTATTAATGACATAAAATTATCCTCCTGTATGAAAAAAATAAAAGCTACAAGAAAGTTACATTCTTGTAGCTCAAATAAATACAGTTAATCAACCCCATTGCGGAGTTAAATAAAAGGATATATCGTTTGAGTCAAAGATAATGTAACTTTCTTGCATACAAAATAAAACACGCGAAAAATATCGCTTTACTGTTTTATCGTTAGCAAGAAATCCTACATTATACTTTCAACTCCAGTCATTAATTTATGAGAATTATATCATCCTTATTATTAAATTTCAATATAACCGTCCTCTTTACATACTTGCATCAGTTTGGTACTAGTTTAATATAATCAAGTAGCAGATGGTATGCTGAGCTTGAACCATTTTTACCTGCAACATTAAACTTGAAGGATTTATTGCCCGCCGAGCTGAAGGTTATATCTGCCACATTCAGTTCCACATAGTTAAGTCCGGATGAATATAAATCCTGAACCGAACCATGATTTATACCGTTTACCGACATCTGGAACTGCCCCCTGTTGGGTCCCTTTTTCACACCGACCCTTACACTATAGCTGCGTGCCTCAGGCACATTCACAGTGTATGTCACATAGTCATTGACTGCATTGGCTTCCAGCGTAGTTCCATATCCACCGCTCAGATTGGAGTCCGTACCGGATCCATTTCCGAACATGGAGTGTTTGACGCCCGAGGTTGCGCTTACACTTAAATTTTCTGTTTCATATCGGCTGCTTTGAACTGAAATATTATCAAATTTTGCAGCTGAATCATATGTCCTAACTCCTACACTTCCCTTAGTATAAGTTGAATCCGTCACACTAATCTTAGGTGTAGTCATATCACCAACATAAACCTTAATGGATTCACCTTGTGCAAAAATTTTAACATGATACTTTGTATTAGCCGTTAAGCTCATAGAAGCCGTGGCAAGCGATGTCCAGTTGTTGTTTGCCTTCCCAATCAGAACCTTCTGATTAGGAACATCGAGTCCAGCATAGTAGCCTTGGTAAGCATCAGTGCCTGTTCCAGGATTTGACACCCTAAATACCAGACCCGCATTGCCGTTTGAATCTGGTGTCACATCAGCTTCATAAATCAAATCTGTGAAATTGGTGTCCAGAAGGGCCTTGGCACCCGGATTTGATGCTACATTATACTGACCGTCTGATACTGTCCATGTACCGCCATATTTTGTCCACCCTACATCATTACCGTCATCAAAGTTATCTTCCACTGCCATTTCGACTGGTATAATAGTATTATCTGCATTAAACTCAAATTTATCAAATGCCAGTACACGTTGTGAACTATTCAGATAACGTTTATGGTAAAAAATGTACCAATCATTTGTTGTAGGTGATTGAACAATACCATTATGACCAGGTCCATCTGCTGTTGTAGTATCAGTATGCAGCATAATCCCTTTTGGTACAAAGGGTCCTGTTACAGAGCTGGAAGTTGCATACATGACCTTATAAGATGAATCTGCCCATACACCGGCAGCATAAGTCAAATAGTATATCCCGTTCCTCTTGAACACTTTAGGCGCTTCAAAATAATCATTATCGCCAGTTTTAGTGGGAGTAATTTTCTTATAGACGGTTCCATCAGACCATGTTCCCAGAGACTTCATGTCAGCATTAAGCTTTACAACATTACACTCTCCCCAGCTGCCATAATACATATAAGCCTGACCGTCATCATCAATAAATACATCTTGATCCATTGGACCTGCGCCATTTCTTACAACATTTATAAGAGGTGCGCCAATCGCATCGGTATATGGACCTTGTGGATTATCAGCCACTGCAACGCCTATTCCGCCTAATTGTCCATCGCCATTGATTGCGTTAGCAGCAAAATAGATGTAGTATTTCCCATTGCGATAAGCCCCGTTTGGCGCCCACAATGAATGTTGTATCCATGATACATTGGCAGAACTTATTACATTTGAGTATTTTGTCCAGTTGACCATATCTGTTGAAGAAAATATGTCTATAGATTTTGCGCCAGTGCCAGACTCGCCAACTTGAGTCGAACGAGTCGGATACACCCAATATGTCCCATTATAAACCTGTACATCAGGGTCTGCATAAGAGCCTTCCCCAAATTGTGGACCAGAGTGAATCGGAGCAGCATAAGCTAGTCCCGGTAAAGATACAAGCATGCAAATTACAATTGAAACACAAAACAATACCAAATTAGATTTTTTGATTTTTCCCATGAGACAACCTCCTTTTTTTTACTGACAATTTACTTGTTCTAATTCCTGTTTACGTGGAAACGCTCTCAAAATCGATGCCAATTACATATTGACCACCTCCTACAGGCTGCTGCTTAGCTGCTCCGGTGTAATCATTTTGCTGTACCTTTGCTTCGTTGCCGTACTAATATTCTCTCTATAGTTGTCTAAAACCGCTTTCATTTGTTTCGTCCGTCTCTTACTAATTTTTTAACAAAATAACCTCCTACGAAATAATTTGAGCAAAAATCTTATAAAGAGATTTCATGTAAAGAATTATACTCTTATGAATTTTTATTAAAATGTAATTTTATAAATTATTTTTGTAAAATTTTATATTTAAAACTTGAGAAATCCTTTTCAAAGATGCGCAGACCAAGCCTATTTTCATACATATATTTCCATTTAAAAAAGTGGAAGCAACAAAAAATCCTCCATCAATCTTGGGAGGATTGGAACTTTGGTGAAACATGTCTTATGCAAAGATCTAAGACTGGAATCCGAATGCGTTATTGTCATTTTAGACGGTTATAGTGAGATTTCCAATGCCATTGTCTGTGGATGGCAGATGTCCTCCAGGTTCATTGAACTGAGCGACAATTTCAGTCATTAGTCCATTGAGGAAAGACCATTGATTGATTTCTAAGTCGTTAGCGCCAGCGAATTGAACATGAGCGGATGTTATCTTTCCTGCAACATGCCCAAGAGCACTAAGTCTATACCAATGTGCGTGAATACTAATGGGGACACCGCCAATAGTAGCTGTTATAAATCCTGTTCTCGGCTGGGCTAACGGATCAGCACCATGAACATAATTTCGATCCGCCTGCGGGCGGTTCCATGTGATGGCTTCGCCTAGCTCCACAGCAGCAGCCAATCGGGTACCTCGTAATCGGCCTTCTGAGCTTTCTTTAGATATGGCCATGTTCTGGGCATAATGTAAATACGTATCATTATTCCCCCAGGTAGCTGCAATGGTTACTCGGTCAATGGCCGTGGAGGGATTTGTATTCAATTGTTGCAATAGAGTTGCAATCGTAAAATGGCCATTACCTGCTTCTAATACACCTGCTATAATACTTCTGCTTGGCCCTTCTTTTAATCTTGTAAATAAAATGGACCACTCGTAAGGTGTTGCGCCAACCATATTATCCATTGCCTTTGCGATTGTAGGTAAATCCGAAACAGACTTGTATAGCTGTTTAAGCTCAGCTTCAGATATATCCTCCCCCATTTCATCTTTTAAACGTTTAGCCAAAACCAATCCGTCAGAATCCTCCGGTGCGGTTCGATCCAGAACATACTCAACCTCATCCGGCTCGTAATCATCCAATGATTCTTCATACCATTTGCCGTTTGTTTTTGCTAGTGTTTGAACGATAACGTCGTCGATATAAACAATGGCCCTTGTTTGATTATCCGTTAACTTGATTGTTGTTGCGCCGCCGTCTGCCTTTTCCTTTAAATCTTTGTACTCCTCTGAAAACTCATCCCAGCTGAGACCTTTTGCGCCTTCCTTGGCTGTGACAGAAGCGTCAGTCAAATTAATGACAGAATGGGCAACTCGTTGTATGACTTGTCCTGATGGGTTAGACTGGACTGTTGGATGACTGCTGCGTACGGGCTGAATGATATTTGGACTTGTCTGCGACTTCATTAGTTGCGCTACCGCACGATTTCCTATCATGCGTTGAAGCTGAAGGATGTGCTGCGAAGTAAGCGATCTGGGATCGATCTGGGATCACTGGATGGGTGCCGTCGGTTTGGATACCTGTTGGCTTGATTGACTCATACTGTCGAATGCGGACACCGCTGACAATGAGCTCGTGCTCGCTTTCACAGGATAATGGGACTGTTTCGTTAAGGCCATGAGGTTCTCCTTGGTGGTTAGTAGTTAGCAATATATTACCACACAATAGGAAAAAATAGGAATCTCTCATTCCATTCAACTCCATGCACGTAGCCGCGCACTGCCTTCAAGAGCAATCGATCCCAGCCACAGAGCATCGGCCTTTCCCTTTGCCTCTTTCACACAAACAGCCTTTTGATTTGTATCTATTTCCTCACTTTCCATAACTTTAGTTTCCGAATAATGACCGTGACAAGTCAGGTTAAGAGATCCTGAGCTCTTTTCGTTAATAAAATTAAAACGTGTTATATACATTTTCACATTCTTCCGCGGTCGGTTCATAAAAACAGTGCTTCAGCCATCGTCCTGCGAGCGGCTGATTATACCAAGTTGGCGGACATGGTCCGGGATTTTCGAATGTTCCTGGACGGAAATACCATAGGGAGAATTTGCCTGGCCAATTCCGCTCCCCATTCACAGCCCGTTGCGCCAGACGGCGTTCCCTCTCTCTTGAGTTTTGATAGTACAAACCATGTTGCAACGCTTCGAACGCATGCGGCTGGTTGATCATTTGGGGAATTGTCCGAATTCCTTTAAAATCGGAGCAATTCGCTCTTACTCGATTGATGCCAACATTTCCAACAAGGAGCATGCCCCTTTCGCCTTCGGTCTCAGCTTCAGCTCGAAGCAACCTTGCCAACATATCAATATCCTGTTTCCTGGCTTTTACGACTGCCATTGGCTCACCTCTTTAGATTTCTAGACTCATCATAATGTAGGTGTGGTGAAGCGAATGTGTTACTCTGGCAACATAGAGAGCGATAATCAATAGCCATTCCACCACACTCTTCTGCCCGCTAGCTTAGTGCCCTTCAGTAAATTTATTATATGACTTTATCCTAATTTAATGTCAATTTAAATCCATTCCACAAATTTATACAAAATAAATAAACCCCCTGAAGCGGCACCCCGAGGTTAACTCTTGGTGCCGCTATTTATGGAATGCGATGTAATGAAATAACCGGTTGAATAAGGCTCTATTCGGATTAGGAATTTGCATACCCGACTTTAGGCTGTTTCAATTCGACGCATCGAGCCGGTTTAGGGAATATCTTTCCGGGATTGCACAGATTATCAGGATTGAAGACGTCCCGTATTCGGATCTGCGCATTCATTTCCTCTTCGGTGAAAATGAACCGCATATCCTCCATTTTTTCTACGCCGACTCCATGCTCACCGGTAATGGACCCGCCTACATCGGCACAGACCTTTAAAACCTCCGAGCCTGCTTGGATCGCACGCTGCGTCTCTCCGTCCATTTTGGAATTGTAGAGAATTAACGGATGCAGATTTCCGTCGCCTGCATGAAACACGTTTGCAATACGAAGGTTGTATTTTCGGCTGACCTCACCGATTCTGCTAAGCACTTCAGGCAGTGTACTGCGGGGTATAACACCATCCTGCACTAGATAGTCAGGGGAAATGGTACCCATAGCGCCGAATGCCGTTTTGCGGTTCGCCCACCAGCGTGCCCGCTCCTCCGGATTTCTCGCTTGGCGCACTTCACGTACCTTGTATCTACGGCACACTTCAATGACATGGTCAATTTGTTCCTGCAAGCCTGCGACGATACCATCCACCTCAACAATCAATACTGCCCCCAGATCACGAGGATACCCAACCGGGTAGTTTCCCGATTCCACCCCTTCAATGGCTGTCCGATCCATCATCTCCAAAGCTGCCGGAACGATTCCGGCGGCAATGATATCAGAAACGGCTTGACTTGCGTCTTCAACTTCATCATACAAGGCAAGTACGGTAAGGATACCTTGGGGTTTCTTAAGAATACGCACCGTAATTTCGGTTACGATACCCATCGTGCCTTCAGACCCAGTTATAAATCCTAGCAGATCATAACCAGGAGCATCCGGAACGCCCCCGATCTGTACAATTTCTCCGTCGGGCAAAACTAATTCTAAACCAATAACATGGTTAGTGGTGACGCCGTATTTCAGGCAGTGCGCGCCTCCTGCATTCTCACCCACATTGCCTCCAATCGTGCAAGCCGCTTGACTGGACGGATCAGGAGCGTAGTAATAGCCTTTGGAGGAAATGGAGTTGGATAGCTTGAGATTAATGAAGCCCGGCTGTACGACAGCCCTTTTGTTAAGGTAATCCACATCAATAAGCTTGTTCATGCGGACTAAACTAATAATGACCTCACCGTTCAAAGCCGTTGCACCTCCGCTTAACCCGGTTCCAGCGCCTCTTGGAAGATAAGGAATCCGGTTTTGGTGTAAAATACGGACCACTTCGGACACTTCCTGAGTGGATTTTGGAAAAACCACAAGAGAAGGTACTCCTTTATGAACGGTGTATCCATCGCATTCATATGCAAGAAGATCCTCGTAACGGTGCAGAACAGCTCGTGGACCAACAATTTGCTCGAATCGATTGATTATAGATGCTTTTGTCTGCGAATCCATTCGGCAACTCCTCCTTAAGAAACTTCGGAACGTCGGGCTTTTTCCGGTTTCTTCGATAACATATCTCCCTGCTCCCGATAAGCCCAGTCCAAAAGCTGTACCGTGTGGAGGATTTGCTCGGATCGGTCATGACGCACAACGCCGACCATAAATTGCATCATGCAGCCCGGATTTCCCATAACCACAGCATCGCAGCCGCTTGGAAGGTCGCCCATTTTACGGTCAAGCAGCTCTCCGGCCATCTCCGGATGCGTCAGATTGTAGATTCCGGCACTTCCACAGCAGCGGTCAGAATCAGGCAGTGGAACGAGCTTGATGCCCGAAACGGATTCAAGCAGTCTCCGAGGCTCTACGCGAATACCCTGAGCATGGGCCAGATGACAAGCATCGTGATAAGTGATGGTCACATCAAGCTCGCCCTTTGGTGGAATTAATCCAAGTTTGTCCAGGAAACTGGATACGTCAATAGTCTTTTCAGCAAAAAGGTGTGCCTTTCCCGCGTATTCCGGGTCCGATTTTAACAGTTCTCCATATTCCTTCAAGGTGGACCCGCATCCTGCGGCGTTAATAATAACCGCGTCGATTTCCTCGGATAAAAAAGTATCAATATTTTGCTTGGCCAGCTGCTTGGCCATATCTCTGTCACCGGCATGTACGTGCAAAGCACCGCAGCAGGACTGGTTCCGGGGAACCCAGACCTCGCAGCCGTTATGCCGAAGCACGTTGATGGTCGCTTCATTGATATCCGCGAATACTGCATCCATCACACAACCGGTAAGCATGGCGACTCTCGCCCTCTTAGTTCCGAATGGAGCCAGTAGCTCATCGATTCTTCCCAAAACAGGCTTGGCTTTTAAATCAGGAAGCGCGCGTTCCATTTCCTGCAGATGCTTGGGCAGTATTCGGAGCAGACCGGTCCTTCTGGCCAAATACCTTAGACCTGACCGTTGATAGGACCTCGTAAGGAATGATAGCATTCTCATTCTGGAGGCATAAGGAAAAAGTCCGCGTAAAAAGAGCTTGTTTATGAATCCCGATAAGCCGGAGGGTGGGTCCGCTTTGTAAAGCTGTCCGCGTGCTTCCTCTACCAATGCGCCGACTTGTACACCCGATGGGCATGCCGTTTCACAAGCGCGGCAATCCAGGCAAGTATTGACAGGGTCTGCGAAAAAATCATTCAATTGCAGCTTCCCCTCGGCGACCGACTTGATTAGATATACCCTTCCGCGCGGTGAGTGGGCTTCGAGTCCCGTCTGCTGGTAGGTCGGACAAGCTTCCAGGCACATTCCGCAATGTACACATTCGGAAAATTTGGCGGGATCCGGCGAGTCTTCCCAAAGATAGTTCGATTTCGGAAACAATATTTTTTCCGGGGTTATGGTTTTCGAGTCGTTTGACATGTCATAATCCTCCCATAATTCGGCCGGGATTGAGAATTTCATTTGGATCGATTGTCATCTTGATCCCTCGCATGATTGTTTGATCCGTGGTAGTCTCGTCCCAAATTGAAATCTGATTGCGAATCGAGCCGGGGGCGAAGTCCACAACGGTCCTCACACCAATATGTCTCATATCGCTTTGCAAATTACGAATCCAGGCGGTGAGGCTCCCGTAAATGTCTGCTTTATCTTCACCTGCCGTTTTTACCGTCGCCCTGGCGATTCCACTTAAAGCTCCGCCACTGAATTTCAAGGAAAAACCGTACTGTGCGGCCCTCGCTTCGGCGGCCTCATACATTGCCTGCACATCGGTAAGCTTGCCCATCATCTTCATTGAAACTACCGATTCGTGGTCTTCTATAAGATTAGAATTAGGCAGGATGTTCCGCACTACAGAAAGTGCTGACTCAAATTCCTCGGCTCCGCGAAGCTCTGTCATTACCGTGGCCCCTAACTCCTGACATAGCTGCTGAACATGGCGAAATTGCTCGTCAACCGAAGGCCATACATCGGCAAATCCAAGAAAAACGGCAGGTCCCTGCGTTTCGATTCCGATACATTTGACGGTATCTTTGTTCACCCATTCAAATACACACGGCTCAAGATGAGAATCCAACAGTACATTCTGAAAGGCTCGGAGCGTCTCTACATGAGCATTCCCTATAACCATCAGACACTGTCCCGCCGGAATAGGCCTGATTTTAAAAGTAAATTCGGTATGTACACCCAATGTACCCATTGAACCGATAAAGAGCTTATTCATATCGTAGCCTGCGACATTTTTCACTACCTTAGCTCCTGTACGGATGACTTGACCATTCGGATAAACAATCCGGGAAGCGATGAGGAAATCACGAACTGAGCCATAACCGGCCCGGCGGGGTCCTGAAGCGCCCGAATTAACGATGCCTCCGATCGTCGATTGATCATCCCATGCAACATCCAACGGTAAAAACTGTCCGGCTGTTTTTAACGCCGCCTGTAGTTCCCGCAGCGTGGTGCCGGCAAGGACAGTAACCATTAAGTCGCCGGCTGAATGCTCCAGCACACCGGACATGGCTTTTAGGGAGAGCACCAAATCAATCGATTTAGTAGATTGACCATACGCATCTTTCGTGCCTCCTCCTTGAGGAGCAACCGATAACCGATGCTCATCAGCAAAGCAAAGTATTTCTGCAACCTGCTTTTCATTTTCTGGCAGCGTTTTCAAACAAGCGTTTATACGGTATTCCGAACGGTTATTGTCACCTGGTAAGATATTATTTCCACTGACTATCCGTTCCAAGGTTGAACTGATTAGTCCGTTTTCCAACTTAGCTTTGGTGCCATCCATTTGATAACCCTCCAAGTGCTTTTCAGATAAGTATTCCCTTAATAATGAGCATTCGTCAGCAATTGGGCCAAATCGTCTGATTGAGCTGCAGCATCCTCCAAGCTTCGAGAAGGGTACGTTTTCCGTTTGCAATTACAGAATGCGGGGCTTCGTAATCCATCGTTTTTACATTTAAAGAAAGCACACCCTGATTGCCTTCCCCTATGTAATCGAATTTATAAAGATTCCGTAAAAAATATAGCAGCTGATCTGCATGAACAGCAGTGAACTGATTTCTTGTATGTGGCGTCTTACCCATTATTTGATTGTATCGCCCTACCTTGCAGCAGTTTCCCATTCGGGAGTAAAGCAAATGTTTTTTTATATATTTCATATTCTTATCATTCATCTCGTAATTGACTGGTAGATGATCTAAATCGATCAAAAAACCAAATTGATCTTGCTCTATTTTAGGGAATTTTCCGGTAACACTAGGAGACACTGTTGAAAAAGGAGGCCGATAAGCTACCTTCATCGTTCCTTTCAAAGCTGCATGACGATAGATTTCTTTAAAAGATTCATTTAAAGCTCGGACAGTATGTTCTTGAAAAAAGGCTTCAGAAATAAAATCATCCGAAATAGTAAATATTTCAGCATTCATCTCGTAAGCCTCGTCAACTGCTTCCTTTATCATTTGCAAGGCTGAATGCCTTTCGAATTCAATAACACTCCCGAGACTGAGCGGTTTTGTTAAACATTGCGGTGTAGCATTAAAACAAACCAGTATTCCGCTACTCAACAAAGTTTGCTTGACTTTTGTCCGTTCGTTTGAATCATGGATGGATGTAATTTCTATTGCATCAAAGAAAGGGTCACTCACGATGTCCGTTATCGATTCCAAAGTACCTCCGGATTTCGAACCTGCTAAAGGAAATGCCGTATGATGAACAATTCCAATTTTCATATAAAGATGAATGTCCTCTTTCAATTGGCAACAACTCCTGAAAGTAATACCGGTATTTTTTCCGCTGCGGAAGCAAGCTTAAAATTTCCAATGGATTACTCACAATTCCAACATGATGACTAATTATATGTTCATTGTCCCTCTTTGTATTACTATGTATCGCCCACCTTTGTTCATTATTATGAACATCGTTCAATTTATGTGTTAAGAATATATTCCCATATCGCTAAGATTATGTCAATGTAAAAAGTGTACCCGACTGCTTATTGTTGAAATTCAACAACATTCATGCGGTCGGATACACCTTACCTTATGGGTTATTAGAACGAAATCTTAATCGCTTCGAATAGTCCCAGCTTGCTTAGCTTAATTGTAAGCTGACCATCCCTGTATTCATGCTCACAATCGCTTCCGCTAATTAAGCTTATAACGGATTGCGGGGCTTCAGCAGCCGGGAAAATCACTTCTAGATCAGAAAGTGTAACCGGTTCATAAAAGGTAGCCCCGAAATGTCCGGTACCATTCACCAGATGAAGTAGTGTGGAATTACGGCCCTTCTGTTCGAACAGCGTAGCCTCGACCATCGGCGGCAGATTTCCTTGAATTGGCTTTAATCCAGCCACATGCTCAAGTAGATCAGCTACGAATTCAATCGTATTCGTATAGCCTTGTCTATGAAACAGCTCACCCGGTTTCCACGGAATGAATATGCCGCGCCCCTTCCCGTATGCACTTACAGTAAACCCGGGATGCTCGGTAACCTGGGTATAGTAGCAGCGCTCCGGTGGTCCAAACATATGAGGCGGAATCAGTTTAAAATAGGCTTCCGTCTGATCGTTGTACTCAGCGAATACATAATGACTGTCCAAATAAATCAGACCGCTGACCGGGAAGCGTGTAAATTGATCTTTATGATCCACTTTGAAATATACCGAACGATTGTCCTCACGCACGGAGCTTATTTTATCAATACCTAAGCTTTTTAATGGCGGAGTATGTCTGGCAATATAAGCTTCATTGGTAAAGCCGCTGCGACATATCGAAACAACTACTCCCCCTGCGTGTGTGAATGCATCCAATCTAGCAGTAAATTCATCGCTAAGCGGCTGGTAATCGGGAACAATAATTGCCTTATATTTATCCCAAGAAAGATTCAATGCATTCTGAACAACTAAGGTATCGAAAACATAATGATTTTCCGTCAAGAAGCGGTACCAGCCACGGTATTCAGCTTGATTGGCTGAAGGCCCGTTCAATAAAGCAATCGTTGAATTTGAGCTGATATTCAGGTACTCCTCGCCATGCTCCGCATGATAATGAAAGATTTCCTTGATCCCTTCATACCCGGATTTATCCTCTTTATTATCAAGACGTCCCATTATGTAGTAATCCAGCCCTCCTCCATTAGCAAGATTTTGAGCCAAGCGCAGCTTCTGCTGAAACGGTGAAATCGAAACATGCCTATGATAATAGTCGGGGAAATCGACTGTCGTGTTACTGGATACCATCTCAGGATAAGAGCTCACCGCCCATTTGGTATTGTCGGATGCGCTGTACTGCCAATGAGGCAGCGGACGATCCAAGGCCGTGTTGGACTCCTGCCGAATCATGCCTTGCTTTAGTTCAAAATTATTGGCGATGCAAATGTCGGGACGTACCCCTAGAATCACCTGATGCATGGTGACCGCGTAATTCTTCAGCGTTTGTTGTTTAAAGATCATATATTTTTGAAACAGCGGATCGCTTGCATCCTCAGCCTTGGGTAGCTGAGCGTCGAACATCTCTGCAAATCCCCGTTTGCAGCTGTCGCAATGGCATATGCCATAATAACGGTAGCTGTAATCCTTTACTTGGTATCCACCCATGTTAAAGAAGATACCGTCAAAATCGTGTGTCGTTATCGCTTCTTTAATGATTTGTGGAGCATAATGCTGTTGGTAATCTCCGTTCAAACAAACGTGAACATCGCCGTTATAATCAATAATCTCGCCCTTCTGACTGACATAGGCCCATTCGGGATGAGTTTCGTAGATCGGCCGACGGACCTTGGAAAAGTCGGTTCTGGCAAAAACTTTAATATCTGCTTTATGGCAAGCGGCAATAATATCCTTCAAGCTGTCGCCCGTTAAATATGGACTTTGAAAATGAAACGGCAGACTCGTCGGATAGCTGGCAATAATACCTGCTGCATTGATCATCACCACATTAGCTTTGAATTCCTGCAGATCCGCAACAAATTGCTCGGCGTTAATGTCCAGCATATCAATCTCACGTAAATTCGTTTGAATTTCGCGCCATGGCCGGTTAATCCACCATTTTTTTTGCTCACCCATATAAGCTTCGCCTCATTTCCCAAAGGTTTCTTTATAATCCTTAGCAAATTCTTGGTAAGACTTCTTAATGTTCGGATCATCGTTGATTTTTTTCACGTAAGCCTTATATTCATCCATGGAGATTTGGCCAACTATGGCTTTTACCGACATCGAGGTCCATTCCTGCTGGAATTTAGGCCAAGTCGCAACCCACGTGCTCGAGTCAATAACGCTGAATGGACTAATAACGCCCTTCGTCAAGTAACCCTGCGATTCAATCAGCTTGATTTTCGCATCGTTATATTCCTTTGGAGCGACCGGTGTCACTATTTTTCCATACTTATCAAAGAATAACGTAATAGGCTGCCAAGGTGAGGTAGAACCCACTTCTTTCTTATGTTGGTCTGTTAAGACAATTTCACCGTTTACCTTGTTATAATGAATACCTTCAAGACCGTTGACCGAAAAATCGTAGTATTCTTTGCTGTTCGTCAGTTCGAAAAAATCCAAGATTCGTCTGACTTTTTCTTCGGGAACCTTTTTCGAAATAAGAAAAGCTCCGTCCACTCCAGTTGAATAGCGAACAGCATATCCATTTAAGCCTTGAAGAGGAGGAACGGTATCTACAATAGCTTCAGGCTGTACTTTCTTAATAGTACTCATGAACGAATAATCCCAACGAAAGCTTTCATTAATCAAGGATGCAGCTTTACCGGCTTCAAAGAGCTCAACCGCCTGTGTAGGCTTCATAACTGCGAATTCCTTGGCCAGCACCCCATCTGAATAAAGGTCCCTCAACCAGGCGATCATATCGGCATATTGCGGAGTCAATTGCTCATAAATAAGTCCGCCATCCGGATCAAAGGTAGGTTTTCCCATGCCGAAGGCATCACCAAATCCACCAGCGCTTCCAGAAAACAGACTGGCCTTGGATACAAGCCCTATCGTATCCTTCTTGCCATTGCCGTCAATATCGGCATCCACAATCTTTTTCAGAGCGACGCGGTATTCGTCCATAGTCTGCGGCATCGGGATTCCCAACTTATCCAACCAATCCTTTCGGATTTTTGGACCACCGGACAGCTGTGGGCGATTTTTGGGAATTGCATAATTTTTACCGATAATCCGGCTGGTAATCCAGGAATCAGGGGCTGAATAATTTTTCAAATTCGGGTATTTGCTGAAATCACCCAGAATCGGCGTGAGATCCCAAAACGCCCCATTCCTGACCGCATTAACTACAGGCGGGTGTTTGAGGTTATTAATTACAAGGACTTCAGGAATATTTCCTGAGGCAAGAATCAGGTTTAGTTTGGTCGTATAGTCGCCGTCGGGGATCCATTCAATGTTTAATTTGGTATTGGTTCGCTTCATAAACTCTTTCCAATAGGAGTTTTCCATATTGGGCGCTTCCTCGAACAAACGCGCTGTCATTTGAATCTCCAGCGGGCTGGCTGACTTCGTTTCAGGCGGCTTACTGCTTGGCGGCTCTACCGGATTTGTCGGTATAGCCGCATTTGGACTGCTGCTGCAGCCTGCCAAGAGAAGCAGAGCCAGCGCGGAACTAATGGCTACCTTTATTGTCGGTCCACGCATACGTTTTGGATAATTTAGCCCCATTCGTTCATCCCCTCATTAATTAAATATGTCAAGCATAACCTCATAGTAAACCGGAGGGGGCAGGCACTCAATAGACAAATTTTACGATGTTGCAGGGAAATCCTCATCACTGTAAGCACTTTCACCAATATCAAATATTGTCTATATCTGCCCACTCCATTTCTTGTTATATTGATCGTACGGGAGATGATAGCTAATGAATATTCGGGATGTTCATGGAATGAAAGCTACTTATTTCTACCGACTCATTTGGTTTGGTTGCCTCTCGGTATGCGTGCCGATTATGTTGGCGGGTGTTGTATATTACCAGTTCTCAATGAAAGGAGGAATTGAAAGCATTCAATCCGATAACCAGACATCATTAACTATGGTCGAGCAGTTTACAGAAAAGGTGATGCGCGACGTTGTTGACCGGTCATTTCATTTAGCGTTTGATTCCATGATCACGGATTCCTTCAATCTTCCGGATTATCAAACCAATTACGTGGCCCAAATGGAGCTGTTGAACAAAATATCACTAGAAAAATATCAGAACAATCTGATCGGAAATATTTATTATTATAACAATAATGCTCAGTTCGTATTGTCTACCGAGGCAGGCCACCAGCAAAAAGCAGATTTTAAATATAAAAAAGATATCGAACAATTGGAAAAAAGCAATCAGCAGGGTCAATGGATTTATTTGCCCGAAAGCAAGCTTAATGGATATATTTCCTTTGCTATGAAGCTCCCAACGCTTGCCTCGGGGGAATCGCAAGGCTTGCTGGTTATACAAGTCGATGTCAGCCAGATTAAAAAATATGTTGCCGATGTATCCATGCTGGCCAAAACCGAGTCTATTATTGCTATTGACGAGCAGCACCGAGTACTTTTTCAAATTCAGAAAAGCAGTGACATCCATTCCTACTATAATGAAGAAATCATACAGACGGTCCTAACCGATCAACGCAAGAAAGACAGCTTCAAAGCTGAAGACTCCCACGGAGAACCACTCTATTATTCGTACATAAAATCCACATCCGGCAATATTTACATATCGGTAAATCCCAATCAGGCTATTGCAAAAGAACTGGGATGGATCCGATGGATGACTATTTCCGCTGTGCTTGTACTGTTGTCGGTCGGCATTTTACTTACTGTCATTACCTTAAAACGGGCCTATAATCCGATCGGGCAATTGGTGGAGCATCTCCATATAGAGAAAAAAACGCTGGGCGAGCAGCTTGACCGCTCGATTCCGCCGCTTATGGAAAGGCTGCTGCAGCAGTGGCTTGCAGGCAATTACATTCACAGTCCGACGCTGTATGATGAATGCCGCAAATACGGAATTCCTGTAGATCATACCTATGTAGTCGTATTGCTGGTCAAGGTCGAAAAGCTGTTTAATGAAGAGCGCTTTCGTCCAGAAGATAAGCCCATGATTACTTTCGCCGTAACGAATGTAATGGGAGAACTGCTTTCCAGCCACCCGACACTTCGGGGTAACGTTCTTCATGACCATCAGGGTCAAGGAACCGCGATTCTATATTTCGGCAAGAACACCTCTTTGAATTCGAATATCAATGAAACGAAACAGTATGCTGAATCGGTCCGCGCTGCACTGCTTAAGTATTTAAAGCTTCAGGTATCTGTTGGAATTGGGCGGTTGTATCCTCACATTGCGGATATTCGAGTGTCATACCGGGAATCCAAGCTCTCTCTGCAGTATCGCTTATATAAAGAGGATGAGTCCGTCTTATATATTGCTGACTTGGAAAGTACACAGAAGCTGCTTCCATTCAGCTATCCTCGCGCAATTGAGAGCTCTATTGTCGAGTCGCTCGCACTGGGTGATCTGAAACAGGCAAAGTCATCCATGGAGGAATTTACTCATGCGCTGCAGCCGTCTGAATCTTACGCAATCAGCTCTCAAAGCTATCATATGCTGTTGGCTGCAATAATCGCTTCCATTGAGCACAAGGGCGGCGGTATACCCGATATGCTCGAATACGACCTTTTCGACCAGCTCAGAGTCCGGGAAACCCGGGCAGAAATGCGTGATTGGTTTAGTGAGTATCTATTTCCTCTATATGAAAAAATTGCCAACGATAACTACAACACTTCAGGCAAAATAATCGCTCAAAAAGTACGCAGGTATATTGTCGACCATGTATCTCGGGAAATTTCATTGGCGGAATGCGCCGATTTGTTTCATATTACACCCGCTTACTTAAGCCGTTTGTTCAAAAAAGAATTCGGAGAATCGTTTATTGACTATGTAACGGAGTGTAAAATGAACGAAGCCCGGAGATTGTTAACAGCGACTGATCAAAATATTAGCCAAATAGCCGAGGCTGTCGGTTATTCGCATCGGAACTTTAATCGTGTCTTTCAGCGTCTGTTAAAAACATCGCCCAGCAATTATCGAACCAATTACCGGTAATTTGGACTGCATGAAGAAAGGAGAACCGCCATGAACCTGGAACAATCGACCCAACCATCGGGACTATCCCTGCCTCACACTTCGTCAACCCATAACAGAAAGGTTTGGCAGCGTCTGGTCACCGGACGGTATGTGTATATGCTGATCCTGCCCGGTTTTATTTATTTCGCAATTTTCAAATTTTTACCTATGTGGGGTGTGCTTATCGCTTTTCAGAATTACAACCCGTTTGCCGGGATAGGCGGAAGTGAATGGGTTGGATTTGAGCATTTTTCGAATTTATTTCTCGATAAGCACTTTTATATTTTATTGCGGAATACGCTGCTCATTAACCTGATGAGCTTGATCTTCTTCTTTCCGTTACCGATTCTTTTATCAGTTATGCTAAACGAGGTCAGGCATGAGTGGTTCAAGAAGCTAAATCAATCCATCGTATATATGCCGCATTTCCTGTCTTGGGTTGTCGTAGCAAGTATGACCTTTTTCACGCTATCCGTCGATGTTGGTTTTATTAACAAGCTATTGATTTCCTTTGGAATGGATTCGATTTCATTTTTATCGGAGCCTAAATTTTTCTGGGGCATCCTGACTTTGCAAAACATCTGGAAGGAGACCGGCTGGGGCACGATCATTTTCCTTGCAGCCGTAGCTGGGGTGGACCCGCAGCGGTATGAGGCGGCAGTCGTTGATGGGGCCGGGAGATTGAGGCAAATCTGGCATATTACGCTTCCCGCTATCCGGCCGACAATCGTGATTCTGCTTATTTTGCGGTTGGGGCATATGGCTGACGTTGGTTTTGAGCAGGTCTTGCTTATGATGAACCCCCTTGTGAATGATGTCGCAGACGTATTTGACACCTACGTATATTATCGGGGGATTCAGCAGGGTGATATCAGTATTGGCACCGCAGTAGGCATGTTCAAGGGAGTTGTGGGACTCATTCTCGTCATCATCGCCAATTACGTGGTCAAGAAACTCGGGCATGAGGGTATTTATTAGCAGCATCCGTACAGGGAGGAAGAACCCATGAGTTTTATTCACCAAAAATCAATGACGGTTGGCGATTGGCTCAACTATAGTCTGCTTGGACTGATTGCTATTGTTAGTTTGTTTCCTTTTTTGTATGTACTCAGCCTTTCGTTAACGGACCCTTCAACCTATACGCCCTTAAAATTTTATCTGCTTCCTGATAAGTGGTCTCTCGCCTCCTATGCTTATATCTTAACGACCGACAGCTTTGGCAACTCATTAAAAAGCACTGCATTTATTACGGTTGCAGGTACCGTACTCAACATTATCATTACGTTCACGATGGCATACGGTTTAACTAAAAAATGGGTGATGGGCCGTAATTTTTTCCTGGGCACCGTGATCTTTACACTCTTTTTCAACGCCGGGATCATTCCTAATTATATTTTGGTTAAAGAAATGGGCCTGCTGAACTCCTATTGGTCATTAATTTGGCCCAGCCTTACCAGCGCTTGGAGTCTAATTGTCGTTAAGAGCTTTATGGAGTCGATTCACCCGGAATTGGAGGATTCGGCCAAAATTGATGGCTGTACAGATATAGATGTATTCCTAAGAATTATAATCCCCCTCTCCCTTCCCGCAATCGCCGCATTTACACTGTTTTTCGCAGTCCAGCATTGGAATACGTACTTCAATGCTCTTATTTATATATCGGACACTAAGAAATGGACGCTTCAGGTATTAATCAAACAGTTGGTTATTGAAGCTGATGCTTCTGGAGTAGGTCAGCAAGGGAGCTCTGATGAGGTTCTCGTCCCACAGGAAACGATCCGTATGGCTTCAATTGTATTAGCGATGCTACCTATTCTGGTCGTATATCCATTCCTGCAAAAATATTTTGCCAAAGGCGTCATGCTCGGATCTGTTAAAGGCTAATCATGCAGCCGGGCTTAATCATATGGATAGCTAATAAACCAATCAAGGAGTGGTAACATGACAAGTACAAGGGAAATTAAGAATGTTCTGGTAACAGTAGAATACGCAGAGAATCACATGGCCCGGCTTAAGGAAGCTTTATTTCCGGCCAATATCATTCATCTCAGCACAAAGGATGCTTCCGGCATCGAAGAGGCCCTCAAGATAGCCGATGTTGCTCTGCTTCATGGAGATTTGGATGATCGCTTTCTGAATGCCCCCAACCTTCGTTGGATTCATTGCGACCATGCCGGTCTTAACAAGTCAGCTCGTCCAGAGGTATTCGAGAAGGGTATTATTGTAACCAGCTCCGCCGGTCGCTCGGGACCTGTGCTCGCAGAACACGTCATGTATTTTTCGCTGGCACTTACTTATAAATTTACTTCTTTCTATGCTGCCCAGCAAGCCCATCAGTGGGGAATTCCCGGCCAAAATAATCTGCGCGGATTGTATGGAAAGACGATGGGAATTCTTGGATTGGGAAATACAGGTAAAGAGCTTGCTTTGCGAGCGAAAGCATTCAATATGCGGGTTCTGGGCTACCGCCGCAGCGTAAGCGATATCCCGGAGCATGTTGACAAGCTCTTCTGCGCAGACCGCGGTGATACACTGGATGAGCTTTTGCGAGAAAGCGATATCGTTGCGCTAGTGCTGCCTCTTTCGAACGAAACTCATCATTTGATTGGTAAAAGAGAGCTGGAATTAATGAAGCCCTCCGCTTTCTTGGTTAATCTTGCCCGAGGTGCTGTTGTAGATGAGAATGCACTGCTGTTGGCTCTACGTGAGGGAACTATTGCCGGAGCGGGGCTTGATACCTTTTCATCGGAACCGCTTTCAGCAGACAGCCCATTATGGGATGCTCCCAATACGCTGATTACTCCGCACTGTACGCCTGCAGTTCCTGACAGAAACGGGCGCTCGCTTGAATTCATCCGTCACAATATACACGCCTATCGTACGGGAGGAGCTATGGTTAATCAATTGTCGGAAAGAGATGTTTACACGAAAGGCTAGGGCTTTAAATAATAAAAAGGAGACAGGACGAAATGAAAATAAACAAGTGGTGGCTGGAAAAACCGATGCGATTAATTCAAACCAATCTTCGGGAAATTGATGTGCTATCGGACCCCGATGAGTTTGTAAACAGCTTGAAGCCATTTTCAGCGGATGTGCTTTTATTAAATGTTGGCGGTATCGTTGCCAATTATCCTACGGAGCTCGATTTTCAATACCGCAATCCCCTTCTGGTCAACGACTTTGTCGGGGAAATCCTCGAACGTGTTCATGCCAATGGCATACGGTTGATTGCCCGGTTTGACTTCAGCAGATTAAACGAAGCCATTGCTTTGAAGCATCCCGAATGGTTGTATAAAAGTGTCAAAGGCGAAACCGTCAATTATAACGGTCAGGTACATACTGCATTTAACGGATGGTACCAGCAGGAAGGTTCGATCCAGATCATGACGGAGGCCGTCATGAAATATCCGATTGATGGTGTATTTATCAATATGCATGGTTATGTCACTCATGATTACAGCTACAATCATTACGGGATTTGTCAATCCGACAGCGATCAGGCCCGTTTTCAACAATTATTTGGTCATCCTCAACTGCCTCTGACGGCGGATAGCCTTGACCCTGTTTATCGGGATTATGAAAAGTTCAAGCAGCAAACAGTAGCTGAATTGTTCAGGAGACGCGCCCAAGCGGTGAAAGACGTCAATCCTAACGTTGCTATTTGCAATTATACTCCCGAGGGTACGGATATTTTCAGGATGGAATCCAACACTGGCATCGACCGTCAGCTTCCTGAATTTAACTACTCCGCCTCTCATCATGTCAATATGGTGATGAACTCCTGGGAGCATATGGCGGTCAGTAATTCTGCAGTTCATTTTGTCGATTTTGCTATGCGCCATTCCGCCGTATCTGCACATCATACAGCCGCCAGATTAGCACAGGATTTAGTCCATGGCGGATGGTTGGACTTTTACGTAATTGGCACATTAAATAATCAGGATGACCGTTTGTGTATGGAATCCGTTAAGGAATTGTATAGCTTTCACCGGGATAACGAACATCACTATACCAACATCGCGTCACGCTCCGATGTATGCCTGATCTTCCCGCACAACAGCAGCTATTATGGAAGTGTTAAAGAGTTTCAGGGACTATTCCGCATCCTTTCGGAGCAGCATATTTTATTTGATGTCATTCATGACAGCATTCTGGAAGATCCATCGACCTTGGATAAGCTGAGCGCATATCAAGCCGTACTGCTGCCGGATGCCCGCAATTTGAGCGGGACCGCATGCAGTGTACTGGACAGCTATGTGCAATCCGGAGGCAAGCTGCTGGCAACCGGCGGTTCCTCAATCTGCGACGAGAAAGGAACACCTTACCATGAATACCGTTTGGCATCGCTGGGTGCGGACCGTATAGAGCAGATCTACCCGCGTCAGCAGGGTGCCTACTTCCGCGTTAAACCGGAAGATAAGGAGCGGCTGCAAGGGTTTGAAGATTTGGACATCATGTACTTGTATGATGAATTTTTTCAAGCACGCTGTAAGGAGTCATGCACGAGTTTTCTGGGGTACATCCCTCCCTGCATGTTTGGTCCTCCGGAAAAATGCTACTATACCGTCATTACCGATACACCGGGGCTTATCCAACATTCCTATGGCAAAGGCAGCACCGCTCTCATTCCCTGGACGATTGGCAAGCATTATGAGAAGCTGAGCAATCATGCTCACTCCAAACTGGTGCTCAGCGCCTTGATTGATCTGCTTCAGGTAGAGCGAAGTTTACTTATCAATACGTATCCAACGGTTGAGGTAACCTCTCACCTTAAGAAAAAGGACGGCAGCACGCTGATTCATCTCGTAAATTTAAGCGGACAATTGGGTACCGCCTTTCATCCTCCGATTCCTATTCAATCTATTGAGATAGAACTTGCTGTTGAACGGAAGCCTAGCAGCATTTATACATTGAAATCAAAACGGTTGTTAGATTTCGCGGTATCATCCGAGCAATCTGTCACTTTCAAGCTGCCAGAGCTGCAATTGTTCGAAACGATTGTAATTGAATATTAAACTAAATCATCCACATTAACTCAATCGAGGTGTTGGCGATGACCAATAAATGGGCCAAATTCAGCTTGCCGTTATTTCTTAGCCTCCTGGTATTCAACGGCTGTAGCAGCGGAGCAAGCGACAGCGCAGTTCCTGGCACGGGAACCGTAGATACGAGAGGAACAGCTGCAGCGGACAATAAAGACGCAGGTCCCTTATCCATTGATGTGATGACGAGTTTTACAAATACCATACCCAAGTTGGATAACGCTTTTTATACCGAATTGCAAAGGCTTACGAATACTAAGCTGAATATTACTTTCGTCTTGGATGGAAACGATTATAATGCCAAGCTGGACCTGGTGCTTGCATCTGGAGACCTTCCGGAGGTTCTGAAGGCAGATTACACCCGCCCCACATTGGTCAATGCAATTAAAGACGGAGCCTTTTGGGATCTGACTCCTTTTCTTGGCGATTTCTCCAAATATCCGAATTTACGCGATAAAATGATACCTGGCTCTTGGAGTTACGTTAAATATGACGGGAAAACTATGGGTATTCCTCGAAGCAGAGCACAGATCGATAATACGATTATGTTCCGAAGGGATTGGCTGGAAAAAGCAAATATTCCTGTTCCTAAAACTGTAGATGAGTTTAAAGATGCGCTGAAAGCTATTGTGAAAAACAACCCAGCTGGCGGCAACGGTACAATTGGTTATGACATCGCTGATGCCACCGGCTCCCCTTCCCTGAACGCTGCCTTCGGTGTGCCTAATCCAACTTACGATACGGATGGCGGTCTGATGTACTCCTATTTAAATCCGCAGTTTACTAAACTGGTCGAATGGTTCCGTGGACTTTATGCAGAAGGGTTGATAGCTAAGGAGTTTTCCGCTCTGACCGTTACGCAACAAAAAGATTTGTTCAGCTCAGGTCGGGCATTCGCCTATGATGCCAGCGCTTACTACAGCTTCGTTTATACAGATAATGTAAAGAAAACCCAGCCTGATGGTAACGTAGTGTCGTTTCAGCCGTTAAAAGGACCTGGCGGCGAAGGAGCCATGCTCGACATTGGGACCCGTGGCGGCATGTATATTAGTAAGAGGGTACCTCAGGATAAGGTGTCCAAAATATTGGATTTCTTTGAAAAAACCGCCACACAGGAAATTACCGATCTTGGCTATTATGGCAAGGAAGGTGTTCATTACAACAATGTGAATGGCGAGAAGGTTTTGACCGATCTGGGTAAACAAGAAATTACAGTTGACAGTATCTCTGCCATGACGCCCGCTTATTCCAAATGGGGAAAAGTAGCTTATGCCGGAGCCTCAAAGGCTGCTAACGAAGCGAAGCAGAAAGAAATGGAAATTTACGGGCAAATAGGAAAAACCGACGTATTTGGGTATTTATATTCCCCTACATGGGTCGATGTATGGCCTACCTATGAAGCTGAATTGAAAAGTATGAGAATTAAAGCGGTTGTCGGTCAGATTACGATGGATCAATACAAGCAATTTGTGGATAAGGTAAATGCCGATCCGAAAATAAAGAAAGCCTATCAGGAATTCGCCAAGGATAATAAATCACGTACGAATAAATAACCACGGAATTTTAGGCAGTATCAATTAAATCTGCGTAAAGGCTGGGCATTTGGGAGCCTCAGGATATCCTGATTGCCCAACCCTTCTTCTTATAGTTTAGAAGGGAGGCATACTATGGTGCGAATAATGCCAACTAACAAACGCTGGGTAAGAATAAAAAGAAATCGCTACATATACCTGATGATGTCAGCGGGAGTCGTCTATTTTTTTCTCTTTAAATTTTTGCCTATATGGGGATTACTGCTATCGTTTCAGGACTACAGCCCCTTCAAAGGCTTCTTTGGGAGCAACTGGGTCGGCCTCAAACATTTTTCCAATTTATTCCAAAACGAACAATTTTATATTATGGGCAGAAATACATTCCTTATCAGCCTATTTAACCTCGTTTTTTATTTTCCTGTGCCTATTGTTCTGGCATTGATGCTTAATGAAGTTAGACATGAATGGTTTAAAAAAATTAATCAGTCGATTGTCTATCTCCCCCATTTTTTATCTTGGGTTATCCTCGTCAGTCTTACTTTCTTTGTATTCTCGTCAGATATCGGCATCATCAATAAACTAGTCGTTGCTTCCGGGAACCAGCCCATTCTATTCCTCTCCGAGCCCAAGTTTTTCTGGATACTGCTGACATTGCAAAATATATGGAAGGATGCCGGATGGGGCACGATTATTTTTCTAGCCGCAATCGCCGGAGTTGACCCTGCCCGCTATGAAGCTGCCGTCATTGACGGAGCGAGCCGGTGGCGGCAAATCTACCATATTACACTGCCCGCTATACGTCCCACCATTATCATTCTATTGATTCTCCGGTTTGGAAACATGGCGGATGTCGGGTTCGAACAGGTGTTATTAATGATGAACCCCCTAGTCACTTCCGTTGCGGATGTATTTGATACCTACTCGTATACTCAGGGTATTGTAGGCGGCAAAATCAGCGTTGGTGTAGCTGTAGGGATGTTCAAAGGGATTGTCGGACTCATTCTGGTAGTTACCGCTAATCAAATCGTAAAAAAATTGGGATATGAGGGGATTTACTAGCTTTTTCTTTGAGTGATTATTCATAGCGAAGAAGGTGACCTGAATGAGTTTCGTTTACAGAAAAAGGCTGACGGCAGCGGATTGGATTAACTACAGTGCCCTGATTTCGTTATCCTTAATTTGTATCTTCCCGTTTATTTATATTTTCAGCGTTTCATTCACGGACCCTGCGGTTTATGTTCCTTTACAATTTTATCTGTTCCCACCCAAATGGTCTTTAGATGCTTATAAATATATTTTGTCGACTCAAAGTTTTTTGAATTCCATTAAAAGCACTTTTTTTATCACAGTAGTGGGTACCATTCTACAGGTAATCGTCACGTTTACTTTGGCCTATGGCCTTACAAGAAAAGATCTGGATGGGAGAAAGCTCGTCTTGGGCTTCGTCATCTTTACGCTGGTGTTTCATGCAGGCATCGTTCCGAACTATCTGGTTGTGAAAAGTCTCGGACTGCTTAACTCGTATTGGTCACTGATCTGGCCTAATTTGACCAATGCATGGACGCTAATTGTTGTAAAAAGCTTTTTGGATTCGCTGCCTCCTGAGCTGGAGGAATCTGCACAAATTGACGGAAGCAATGACGTAGGCATATTTTTCAAAATTGTTATTCCCCTTTCGATGCCTGCCATTGCCGCCTTCACTTTATTTTTTGCAGTTTCGCAATGGAATATTTATTTTAATGCCTTGATCTATATATCCGATGCCAACAAGTGGACATTACAGGTGCTGATCAAGGCGCTTGTCCTGGATTCCACGCCCCTCGGTGCTTCCGGGACGGCTGCAGACGGAATTCCACCCTTAGAAACAGTCCGTATGGCCGCAGTTACATTTGCGATGGCGCCTATACTTATTGCATATCCCTTTCTGCAAAAGTATTTTGCAAAAGGCGTTATGCTGGGCTCCATAAAGGGATAGGGAATAGCCACTTTAGACCCATTTAATAACTGTACTACTACTATTATTGCAGACAAAAAAGCCGTTAAACCAAAATTACTATAGTTTTAGCGGCTTTAACTGTTTACGAATAGTCTGAGTTCTTTATTTAACAATTGTTTGTGGAATTGACCGGGGGACTGCTTCAGATAGCGCTGAAAAATACGATTTAAATTGCCCTCGGAATTGCCGATTGACAGGGCAATGTCATTCACACTTTTTTCAGTGTCCAGCAGCAGCCGCTTCGCTTCTTCCATCTTACAGATCATAACGTACTCGACAAATGACAAACCAATCATACATTTCCAATTGCGTTTGTCTTCCCTTCAGGTGATCGAACAAGTTGTTTTCCAAAATGTCAAGAATCCTAGCGCAGTTCCCAGCCACGTGATAGAATGAGAATGTAGCGGTCAAACTGCTGTTCGCTGATACCATACTATTCCTTGAGGTTGGTTCATTAATGAAGCTGACAATTACTTACGAGCATAGCATCCCAATAAATGCTTTCCGTTGGACACCGAGCGTAACGGCAAAGCCATTGCATTATCATTCCAGTTTGGAGATTGGCCTCTGCGTTTCCGGCAGAGGCATTTTTTACTTCGGTGAGAAGAACTATGAGGTCTTTCCGGGCGATATATTCATCGTGAATAATCTGGAGCTCCATATCGCCAGATCGAATGAGAATGATCCGAGTACGTACATCTTCATCAATTTCGATCCGATACTGCTGCTGGATGAGGAGGAAGCGCTGCTCCTGCCGTTTGCCTACCGCTCCGACCACTTCGACAATCGCATACCCGCTGCTTCCCCTCTGGCTGCGCCGATAGGAGCGCTGATCGAGAAGATATCCAGAGAGCTTACCGACAGGCAGGAAGGATACCGGAGTATGGCCAAGAGTGCCTTGCTGGATCTATGCGTTCTCTTCCTGCGCCACTATGCGGCAGGCTTGTCGATGAACGAGTGGAATCGGCTCACGGAATCGTTCCGGCGCATGCGTCCGGCTCTTGTCCTGATCGACCAACGCTTCCGGGAGCCGATTGAGCTGGGCGATGTTGCCAAAGTCCTCCGGATCAGCCCCTCGCGAGCCAGCCACCTGTTCCAGCAGGAGCTCGGTCGCAGCTTCAAGGAGCACCTGCTGCAGCTGCGCATCAACGAAGCTAAGCGGCTTCTCATCAGTACAAATCACAGCGCAGTGAATGTCTGCTTCGAAAGCGGGTTCCAAAGCGTGCCCTCTTTCTACCGTCTATTCGTGCGCTCCGTTGGTCTTGCTCCCCTGGATTACCGCAAGCAATATTCCGTTCACGCAATTTTTGAGAATACGACTGAACCGTTGAGTAGATGAGTCGATCCGGCCGCAGGTATACTGAAGCAGTAACGAATCATTATATTTGGAGGGAAACCATATGGCGGGTTGGACATTGCTTGATTCACTGGTACAGAACGAAGTAGTGCAGAGAAAAGAGGAAGGCTGCGATGTCAAAGGGTATGCGGAGAGAGTAGAAGCAGCAGGTACAGATCAGGAGAAGCTGATGGCAATCTACAATGAACTCATGGCGTTGCCGATCCGCAGTGATTATCCTTATGAGGAGCCGTCGGAGTTAAACGAGATTCGCTTACTGCGTCCGGAGGGACCTCGCCAGCTAAGCGACACGCTCGATGAAGCACAGTGGCAGGACAAGTTCTATGGAGCATGGCTGGGGCGGAGTGCCGGCTGTGCTCTCGGTAAGCCTCTGGAGGCATGGCATTATATGGGCGGCACAGGCAGTAATCCTGGCTGGCGCAACGTGCAGCTCTGGTTCGAGGGTGCCGATGCCTGGCCGATTCGCGGCTACACTCCGCTTGAATCCCGCGCCGAGATGGAACACGGCCTGTTCCTTGCATCCTCCAGCCTGAAGAGCACCAGAGAACAAATCCGCTTTATGGAGACGGACGATGATATTCGGTATACCGTACTCGGGCTGATTATGCTCGAAGAGCGTGGAATAGATTTCGATTCCTACGACATCGGGAAGCTGTGGCATAGCCGGCTTACCTATAGGCAGGTATGCACAGCTGAAACGCAAGCCTATCTGAACTTTACGCAGGCAACCTCCCACCAGAAGGCAGAAAGACCGGAAAATTGGGAAGAACGTAAGGATTGGGTTCGCACGTATTTGAATCCTTATCGTGAATGGATCGGAGCTCAGATTCGGGCCGATGGCTTCGCTTATGGAGCGGCCGGCAATCCCGAGCTTGCCGCCGATCTCGCTTGGCGCGATGCCTCGTTCTCGCATGTGAAGAATGGCATTTATGGAGAAATGTTTTGTGCAGCGATGATTGCAGCAGCTTTCGTAGAAAGCGACCCTGAGCGTATCGTTAGGATCGGACTAAGCGAAATCCCGCGCAATTGCCGACTTGCGCATGACATTGAGCTGGCGGTTTCTATTGCACAAGAGGCAACGGATCAACTCCAACTGGTTGATCGCATATGGGAGGCATTCAAGCACTATCATCCAGTTCATACGAACAATAATGCTGCGCTTGTGGCGGCATCAATCATTTTTGCCAAGGGAGATTTTGAGTTGGCGATTGCAACATCGGTGCTGGGCGGTTGGGACACCGATTGCAACGGAGCTACCGTCGGTTCCATTATGGGCGCCTCGCTCGGAGCAGAAAGGCTGCCTACAAAATGGACGCAGCCGTTGAACGATACACTGTATGCCGAAGTTTCAGGCTTCCATCCCATTTCTATCTCCGAATGCGCGAAACGGACCTATAAGGTGTTCAACAAAATACGCGGCTGACAAGACAAGCTCGCGGATTGACAGGAATAGAGCTCATCCAGGCCAATGAAAGAAGGCTGTATACAGACCGGCCAGGGTATGACCGGTCCATATATAGCCTTTATTATGGTTCTGCGCAGTATCTGGAGAAGCGATTTTTCAGTTCTGTGGAGCTCATTCCGTAATAAGACTTGAATACTTTGGCAAAATGCGCGCTGTCACTATAACCGACTGCTTCCGCCACATCGCCTAGCCTCTTGTCAGTAGTCAGGAGCAGCTCTTTGGCCTCGCGCATTCTCACCTCAGTCAAATAGTTCCAGATCGTCATTCCCGTCTCCTGCCGGAATACGTTGGCCAAGTAAGGTTTGCTTATATTGACGGCATCCGCGATCTGCTGCAGGCTGAGCTTGTGGGGATAATTGCGTTCAATATACCGCTTCACATCTACGATGGAGCGCCTGCCTGAGTTGATGCCTGCCATTCCATCATGGCTGTTGAACCAGGCTAAAGCCAATTCCAGCCGGTACACACCGACAAGCCTGAAGTACAATCTCCGGTCATCCAGGATAGGGACGGGAGAGCGGTCATGCTCCTCGGCCATCCACTCGAATACCCCCTCTGTTTTCCGGACGGCGACTACCCCGGCGATCCATTCATCGGCGAGAGCAAGCAGCAGTTCCACTCGTTCACCTACCCATGATTCTAATAAATGGAACGTATCGATTACCAGCAGAGGCAGTGACAAGGCTTGCTGATTACCCGGGTATTCCTGCCATCTGGCCAGCAATATCCCGGCTGAATTGTAATTTTTCAGCATAAGCGACCGCGCCGCGTTCGTTCGTATCGAGCGCAGTTGTTCTGCTGCAGCCAGCAGCGCCTGCTCAAGGTCCGATTGTTTGATCGGCTTTACGATATAGTCGATTGTGCCGAGCAAGATGCCCCGTTTGGCATATTCAAAATCATCGTAGCTGGATATAAGAATCGATCTCATCCAGGGAAATTGTCCGTTGATGCGCCGTACTAGCTCCAGACCGTCCATGTTCGGCATTCGCACATCGGTGATGAGAATATCTGCGTAATTGCCCTGCAGCCATTCCAGCGCCTCCTGTCCGTTATTGGCAGTACTGACAGCGGAAAAGTCAGCGTGCTCATTCACCCGGTTCACCAGCCCGTTGCGTATCCATTTCTCATCATCCACGATTAAACAGAATAACATTGTTACCCCTCCCTTCGCTTTTATGCCGACAGAATCGGCAGTATAAGGTGAACCTTAACGCCGTTGCCAGAACGGCAATTGCTGACAACTATTTCAGCCTGCAGACCATACCTTTTATAGAATTGCTTAATGCGGTAAGCTATATTCGGTAAGCCTATGCTCTGGTCGCCCTCTGGAATATCAAGGCTTCCGCGTGAAATACGTTCCCGCAATTCGAACAAGTCAGCCTTTGGGATGCCAGCGCCATTATCTCGAATGCAAATCCGGACATACCGGCCGAACCAGCTTCTCATGGATATGTCGATGTGGATGGAACGTCCGTATTTCTCTAGATTGTGCTTGATGGCATTTTCCAGAACAGGCTGAAGAATCAGTTTCGGACAATGCGCAGACAGCACGGCTGCTTCCGTCTTATAGTTGTACGTAACCGATTCAAACCGGATGCACGCCATATTGAGGTAATGCTTCGTGTGCTCAATCTCATCCCTGAGCGTGACAGTAATATCGCGAATACGAGAGGAATAACGAATCATAGAAGATAGCGACACAACGGCATCTTCGATCGGCTTCATGCCGGACAGGCTTGCCATAGCATTGATCGTCTCTAAAGAATTATATAGAAAGTGTGAATGAATTTGCGACTGTACAGCGGTGAACAAAGCGATCTGCTCCCGCGCCCGGGTATGGGCCAATTCGTCGATAGAGGCATCCATGCGAGCCAGCATATCATTGAATGCATGCCCCAGGTGAGCGATTTCATCTATTCCGCCCACTTCGGGGCCCGGGGCAAAATGGCCGATCTTGGTGTTCAGCAACTGCTTTTTTAATAAAACAATTCTCCGGGTCATGGAAGAGGTCATAATTAAGAGCATCAACACCGTAACCCCGATGCCGATACCCGTTACCGTCAAAGTTACGTCACGCACGAGGTAGATCGTGCGTGCGGCTTCCTTGTAGGGCACCTCAATTACGGATTTCCAGCCGGGAGTATCAGGAATGGAGGCGAATACCACAAACTGTCTGGAGTCAGGGTCCAGAAAAGCGCCGGATTCCATGTCTGACATTCTTCTGAGCAAGTGGGAGGGGGCAGTTGTGAATATAGCCTCTTCAACAGGATGCGCCACAATGGTTCCCTCCGAATCCATTATATAGCGCGAGTTATGGCTGCCATCGTTCATCCGTTCCAGAATGTTCAGAATAGGTTTTACAGATATATCCATTTGAATGTATGAATGATTTCCATAGTAGTCCAATTTTTTGAACAGCGTTAATACAACAATCGGTTTGCCTTCGTAATCCGTAGACCTTTTGACTATGAAGTTCGTCGAGCGGGCATCTGTCGAAGGCTGCTCCTTCATTCGCTCCGCCAGGGAATACCCTAGCTTGAAGGGAAGAACCGGATTATAGCGAAGCTCATTCCCGTAAGAATTAAGCAAGGATATGGAAACCACCTCGGGATGCTGCATTACGAAGGGCTGCACCGAGTTTTGGTAGACCAGATTGTACAGCCGCAGGTAGGTTGACGTGTACCTGTCCTGCTGCCTTGTCCACTGATAAAATTCGTCGCTTCCTTCGATGAACAGGAACGCTTGTTCATACTCCTTGAAGTAACGATTAATATTCAAATTGGCTTGCTCCAGCATCTGTCTGCTATATTTCTCAAGATCCAGCTGAAGCATTGACGAAGTGAGCACATATTGAACAATACCTACTGTAGAAGCGATAAAGAGAATCACGGTTACAAAAAGAAGGATAATCTTCCTCTTGATTGATTCTCTGATGAATTGCAGCACCTTCATGGTGTCCACCGCTTTCTGCTCAAAGCTGTCTTTTTATGAAATAAGTCTACAGTTATTCTGCAGCAGTGGCAATCCTGACATCCCTCTTACAACAGCTTGCTCCTCCCACTTGGAACATACAGCCCCGAATTTCCCGGGACTGTATGCAAGCAAGCGCAAACCTATTTGGTTTTGTTACTGTTATACCATTCGGTCATTTCCTTGATCAACTGATTTCCGCCTTGTTTCCTGATGTCCTGTACAAAGGTATCAAAGTAATCAACTGGCAACTCTCCATATACAATCTTCGTCATCGTCTCCTGGATCATACTGCTCGAATACCAGCTTAGCTCCGGGTTTTCGGATAATGCCTTCGGCTTGGGCATCGCTACCGTAGGATTGGGCAGCCCTTCCTTGCGGGCGATTTCGTAAGCCTGATCAATGCGCTTTATCGCTTCGGGGGAATACCGCGCCTGAATGGTCTGTTTATTGAAATAAAGGGGAGTCACCGCGAAGACGGCGCGTAAATTCGACTTGTTTTTGTCGTTTGCCGAATCATAAATGTATTTGTCACCTTCCTTGCGGTAAGTATCTCCTTCGGTGCCGATATCAACATACACTTGCCCTTCCTCGGAAGCAATCCAGTCGAACAGCTTGATTACCTCGACAGGATGCTTTGTGGTTTTCATGACGATGGTTGAGACACCAAACGGATTTTTTCGGTTGCCAACCGGTCCCGTATACCCTTTTCCCTTCGGGGTAGGTATCGCCACGACATCCACCTTGTGATTCTTGTTGGCATCCTGTATTGCCTGCTGGAAGTCGGCAATCTGCTCGACCGTGTGGTTATAAGAGGCTGCCTGTCCCGAGTTCAGCTTCTGGGTAAATATGCTGCCCGTATTGGATAGAAACTCCTGATCCAACAGCTTTTCCTTGTACATGGTCCTGATGAACTCAAGCGCAGGCTTCATGTTAGGATGCAGATAGCCGGGTATAATCTCGTTATTGTAGGGTATATTGGCCGAAGGGTCAACGCCCCACATCCCGAATATATTCTCCATCCAGCCAAAGCTTTGCCTTCCAATGAATGGAATGGTATCATCCTTGCCATTGCCATCTGGATCTTTGTCCCTCAACAGTCTCAGCATGTCGAGGAATTCATCGGAGGTCGAAGGAATTTTTGCTCCTACCTTGTCTAAATAATCCTTCCGCACATAGATAAGCCGATCCGTATCCGTCCCCCCGCCTGAGAATCTCGGTATCGCCATAATCTGACCCTTGAGTGTAACGGCATCCCAGGCGGATTGAGGTATAACTTTCTTCAGATTCGGCGCATGTTTGTCGATCAATTCGTTGAGCGGCAGCACCATTCCATTGGCCAGTGTCTCCTCATTGGCGAATCCACCAGTCCAATAGAAGTCGGGATACTCCCCTGCGGCCATTTTCAGGCGCAATTGCTCGTTGTATTTGCCGTGAGATAGGAAGGTTACATCAAGAATGGTGTTCGTTTTGCTGCCGAGATAAGCAATCGTAGGAATGCTCATGGAATTGCCTGGAGGAATCGGATTATTAATGTCCGTCTCGAATGCTTTTAACGTAACCGGTTTAGAGCTGGCTGATGGAGCTTCGCCTTTTCCGGGTTCCGGGTTCTTGCCCGTCTCCCCGCTTGTCCCGCCTGTGCAGGCTGCGAGCGTTGACCCTATTACAATAATGGAAAGTACCCCCATCCATTTCCTGTTAACATAATTGTTCATTTTCGTATCCCCCTATATAAGATTGTAAATCTGCTTAAAAATACAACTTCTGGTTCAATCTGTCCGGCAGCTTACTCCTTCACTGAACCAAGAAGAGCTCCTCGGATGAAGTGCTTTTGAATGAATGGATAGATCATCAATATAGGCAGCGTAGCAACTCCTACAGTGGCCATCTGAATACCGAGCGGAGAGTATTGGCTGATGGATTCCGGTATGTTCAGGAAGGAGTCCTGGGTGTTGAACTGGCTAAGTAGGCTGTACAGATAGAGTTGGAGCGGCTTGATTCCAGAGTCCGTGATGAAGAACAGCGGTCCCATGTAATTATTCCAATGGCCAACGGCATAGAAGAGCGTAAGTGTCATCACGATCGGCAGCGAGAGCGGCATGAAGATGCGCCACAATATCCCGTTGTCACCCATTCCATCCATCTTGGCTGCTTCGGTCAGTTCTTCGGGCAAACCGCGAAAGAAGGTAATGCACAGAATCAGATTAAAGGCTCCGATCGCATTGGGAATCATAATCGCCCAGAGCGTGTTCATCATGCCCAGGCTTTTCACTACAAGGTACATAGGAATAAGTGGAGCGGAGAATATCATGGTGAAAACGATCCCCAGGAGAATCCATTTCTTCCCTTTAAACGCAGGTCTCGACAACGGATAAGCCGTTAGCAGCGTGAAGTACATGTTAATTACGGTTCCCACTACAGTAACGATCAACGAAATGCGAAATGAATTCCAGAACACTTTATTGTGCCATACCAGCAGGTAATTATCTAACGTTGAGTCAACCGGTATGAAGGTGACAAGATTGTGAATAAGCGCTTCCCTCGAACTGAAGGAAGCCGCCAGTAAATGGGCAAAGGGAATAAAGATTAGCAGGCAGGCGCCAATCAGCAGCGCAACGTTAAGTGTATCAAAGCTGCGTTCCCCGAATGATTTTGAATACATTGCCGGTTCCTCCTAATATGCTAAGAGCAATAAGTGGTACATCCCAGCATCATCTGGCGTGTTACTTTCGGTGAATGGGTTACACTTTGCCCAGGATTTTATAACGTGGTCAACGCCGCTGCTCTCAATACAGCCCTTGGCCGGTAGTAGCTTTGCTTATCCGGTTGGCAACTACAAGCATCAGAAACCCGACAATCGATTTGAACAATCCGATGGCGGTTGCGAAGCTGTACTGGCCGTTCAGCAGTCCGGCCCGATAGGCATAGGTGTCTATGACGTCGCCAACCGAGTAGGTGGCAGGGGTAAGGAATACATAGATTTGCTCAAAGCCGATATCCAGGATATGACCGATCTTGAGCAGCAGCAGGATCATCGTAGCCGGTACAAGCTCGGGAGCCGTAATATGCAGAAATTGCTTCCACCGCCCTGCTCCATCGACAGTAGCCGCCTCATACAGCGACGGGTTAACTCCAGCCAACGCTGCCAGATAAATAATGGTTCCCCAGCCCATCTCCTTCCACATGCCTGTCGAGATGACGATTGTGCGGAAATATCCCGGCTCCTGCAGGAAATGGATTTCCGCCCCTCCCCATTGCGTCAAGTAATGGTTGAGCAGCCCCGACTGCGAGGACAGCAGCGAGTAGACGAGAGCGAAGATGATGGTCCACGACAGGAAATGTGGCAAATACAGGATCGTCTGCATCCATTGCTTCATTCGGGTACGGCTGAGCTCGTTCATCATGCAAGCCAATACGATCGGAGCCGGAAAAGCAAAAATCAATTGGTAAAAGCTGATGATCAATGTATTCACAATCAGACGCTTGAAATTGGGAAACATATACATTTGCTCGAACCACTTAAAGCCTACCCAATTGCTGTCCGTTATACCTTTGAAAATATTGTAATCCTGAAACGCAATGACGCTCCCGAGCAAAGGCACATAGCGAAATACGATAAAGTAGATGATTCCCGGCACGACCATCAAATACAATCCCGGATTGTTTCTTATGTGCCTGAACCAATGGGGCTTCGCCGGTCTGGCTGCCGGCCGATTGCTCTGTATGGCACGTGCCATGTTTTGCGTCATGCTCATCCCTCCTTTTTGACTTGATGAATATCTTGCTGTAGTTAGTGTAAGCTTTGTCAGGGAGATGAACAATCAGGCAGGATTATGGATTATTGTCTAATGTTATGGAAAACACCTTGCCGATCCCCACACACCGGAGAATTCTTCTTTGTTGTTCCAAGTGCATTATAATTTCCATGGCCTTCGTCCATCATTACGAGACTCGGTTTCTTCTTTTCCTTTCTGCGAGGCCTTTTGACGACGCGGCAGGATTCCGGGGAACGCGGCAACATCCATGTCGTATACTGACGCATTCCGAAATCGAATTCGGGAGTAAGCCTAAAAAATGTTAAAACGCTACTGACATACTGTTGTCAGTAGCGTTTTTTTATAATCGGAGTAAGTAAACATAAAGGAGTGGAAGATAAATGCGAAGTATTCTGGCCCACAAAGATATGATATGGTATTGTATCATTTATTATAGAAAGGATGGTATCTCATGAATTTTGCTTCTGTACGTATCATTACCGACGACGTAGATCGCCTCGTCGAGTTCTATGAGAAAGTCATGGGTGTTTCGGCGGAACGCCCCGCGCCCGTCTTTGCCGAACTCGTTGTGCCGTCATGCACCTTGGCCATCGGCCACTCCCAGACCGTGCAACTGTTCGGTGCTGGTTCCGCAGTGGCAGCCGATAATCACACTGTCATCATCGAGTTCCGCGTCCACGATGTCGATGCCGAATACGAGCGCTTGAAGCCGTTTGTCGACGTGTGGGTAAAGGAACCAACGACGATGCCGTGGGGGAACCGTGCTGTGCTGTTTCGCGATCCCGACGGTAATCTGGTTAACCTCTTCACGCCGGTAACCGAGGAAGCGATCAAACGGTTCAGCGGTAGGAGTTGACGGACAAAGCTCCCGAATCGACATTCTGCTCGGCCAAGGAGTTTGATTTTCTCGCTTCCCGCAGCACCATTAGTCCGATCAATAACGAGGCGGCGCCAATAATGATCAGTAATGCCCCGAGCTCCAAGCTGTAGGCCGTTAGGGCCCCATTCCGGAATGCCATTCCGCGAATCAATCGGTTCAGCCAGTTCATCGGCAGCACCCATGCCGTGACTTGAAAAAAAGTTGGCATCGCAAGCGGAGTCAGTTGAATGCCGGTAACAAGGAACGAAGGGTACAGAAGGATACTCATCCGTGAACTGACTTTGGACACATCCTTAGCTGTGTAACCGAGCACCATTCCCAGCAGAGACAAGGCAAAGGAGTACAGCAGCAAAGGGATAATAAAGAGGTAGGGCTCCGCCTCAAATCGCAAGCCCCCTACTTGCTTCAGTAAACCATAACTGAGGAGCAAGGAGACTGTGCTAAGCACGGCGTAAGGCACACTGCGAACCCACAGCCCAGCGGGCGATGTCCCGTTCGCGAACAGCCTCCCTTCTTTTCGAAGACGTGGGGCTACGGCTCCTGCTGCACCAGTCAAGAGCATTAATACGATGATATTAACAAATCCGATAACCATTGTGCCGATAAAGCTTGTCGTCGGGTTATACAGCATTCGCTGGACGAGCGTTAAGGGAGATATAATACCCTGTGCCGTTTGGGCATCCATCCCTTTTTGAGATAGTCCGGTCATGGATATCGTCATATTTTCCATCGTAATGATTTCCTGAATACCGGTTCTAATACCGGTTAGCCCTGAGGGCATTGTGTTATCCATGAAAACTCCGATATTGGAAGACTTCCCTTGCGCTCTGCGCAGCTCCAATTGTTCAGGAAGGAAGATGACGGCTACGGCCTGTTCATTTGCCAGCAAGGTATCAGGATTCATGCGGCTGGGAAATACATTCGTGACCTTCATATATTGGGATGTATTTATTTTGGCGGTTAACTGCCGTGAATAAGAACTATGGTCCTCATCAATGACAATAACCGGTGATTTATTAATTTGATTTTTCGAAAACATCAATCCAAAGAACAGTGCCGAAATTAACGGGGCAACAAAAATAACGATTAAAAACTTACTGTCCGCTACGTACCTCCACTCCTCAGTCAGCGATTTCATCGAAATCCACCTCCGCCGTCATACCCGGGAGAAGATCAGCATTTGAAGGTACGGAAATTCGGACGACAAACATGCTCACGTCCGCTTGCCCTTTCTCTCTTGTCATGCGCAAGCTGGCAAACTGAGGAGCGGCTGCAATCGAAGCGACAGTGCCTTCTACCTCAATCGGACGGTTCAGATAGGGGAAATGGATTTTAACGGTCTGGTTAAGCTTAAGTTTCTCAATTTGGCCTTCCTGTACGAAGAGGTCCGTATAATATTCCGTCTTTTGCACAACGGCGACGGGCATTCCCGGCATCAGCTGCTCTCCGGACTTTACAGCGATTCGGTTAACCAGCCCGTCATCCGGCGATAATACTTTTTCCTCGCTTCCTTCTGCGGACTTCAATTTGAATAAAATATCTCCCTTTTTAACAAAATCGCCAATTCCCGCATGTACCTGCTCGAGGGTGCCCGGCTTTTTATCATAAACGATCGTTTTCGATTCTGCATCCAGTACGCCTTGTTTACGATTCTCGGCCTGGCTCACAGCATCTTTCCCTTTTGCCACGAGCAGCGAACCTCCTGCGATCAGTACAAGTGCAATTACAACATATAAAATCCATTTTGGCTTCATATTTATGTCTCTTCCTTTCCTTATAAATCCAATTTTTTCTATTTTTTCTTGCTTATCGTCATTTTTTTAATCGCGTTCTCCGCAGCCTCCATCATCACTTCACCCAGAGTGGGATGAGGATGAATCGTCATTGCAAGATCTTCGACAGTCGCTCCCATCTCGATGGCTAATGTCAGCTCAGATATGAGCGTTGACGCCTCTACGCCAACGATTTGTGCACCTAGTACAACTCCTGATATTTGATCCGCTACAATTTTCACAAACCCCTCGGTTTCTTTCAGCGCAAGGGCTCTTCCGTTAATGCCGAATGCGGATTTGCCCGTAATCGCTAGAATGCCTTTTTCCTTGCTCTCCGTCTCCGTTAGGCCAACGCTTGCGAGCTCCGGTTCGGAAAAGACGACAAGCGGAATGGCTTTATGATCAATAATGGAAGATTCCCCCGCAATAGCTTCCGCCGCCACCTTCGCCTCATACGCAGCTTTGTGGGCAAGAGCCGGACCTGTTCGAATATCCCCGATTGCAAACACATGCGGAACCTTCGTTCTGCATTGTTCGTCCGTCTCGATCAGTCCTCTGGCCGCTGCCTGCAAGCCAATACGTTCAAGTCCTAATTCCCCATCCGTATTCGGTCTTCTGCCAACAGTAACCAATACATATTCCGCTTGAATAAAATGCTGCTCCTGCCCTTTCATGTAATGGAGCGTTAACCCATCCGCTCCCTGTTCGACTTTTGCTGCCTTAGCATCCGTTATGACAGTTACCCCGTCTTTGTTCAACTGCCGAACTACAGGAGCAACCAGGTCCGCCTCAAATCCAGGAAGCACTTGTCCGCCTCCTTCGAGAATGGTCACCCTGGTACCGAATTTGGCATAAATCTGTCCCAATTCAACGCCGATGTAGCCGCCGCCTACGACCACCAGGCTTGCTGGCAGTTTAGGGACAATGCTTCCGTGGATGACAAGATACGCCCGCCATACGGCAGCGCCTCCAGCTCAATCGGGCGAGAACCCGTGGCCAAAATGACGTTTTTAAATGAAAATTTTTGTTCGATTTCCTGCTGTTTGACCACCACCGTGCGCTCATCAATGAAGCTTGCTTCTCCTTGGAGGAACGTAACTCCAGCTGTTTTTAACAGAAATTGAACGCCGTCGACCTGATTGCGCTCGACAACCGCCGTTTTCATCCCGAGCTGTGCAGATCGCAGCGCCGCCGCGTAACCTCCTGGGCCTGATCCGATTACCAAAGTATCTACCGGTTCTAATTGGATCATTGTTGTATATCTCCTGTCTAAAATATTATGAACGTAATATATTATAAATCATCATATTTTAAAACCGTCAATAGCCTCTCTTGTTTTGCCTTACTTGCAACGGTTTTTATTAAAGAAAATTGACACCCTTAATTATGATGTCTATAATATTTTAAAAATGGATTAGTATGAAGGAGTGTGTTTTGGATGCCCTATCCTGAAGGTCATAAATTAAAAGTTCGCGGCCGGATTATTGAAAGTGCCGCCAAAGCTTTTCGTACGAACGGAATTCGCGAGATCAGCGTTCCGGTCATTATGAAGGGGGCAGGTTTAACGCATGGGGGATTTTATTCACACTTTGACAATAAAGAGCAGCTGGTTTCGGAAACCTGCCGGTATGCCATAAGCGATACAATAACACTGCTGAAGAAGGCTGTGGATCAGGCGAGGGAAGAATCGAAGATTGATGCTGTTATCAATTTTTATTTAAGTGCGTATCATCGTGATCAAACTGAGATCGGCTGCATTCTCCCCTCCCTTTCCGGTGAAATATCGCGAGCTTCCGAAGAAGTGCGTCAGGTCTTTATGCAAGAGATGCAGCGAATGATTGACTTTATTTGTGATCTGGCGAAAATCGACCATTCTGCGGGCAATGCTGTCATGAGCCTCATGGTCGGCACGATTGTGCTGGCACGATCGGTAAGCGACCCCGAGCTGAGCGACAGCCTTCTATCGGCAGGGAAACAAAATGCTAAAGAGCTGATTAAGTTCAGGCAGCAAGGTTAAATAAATTGGGGCTATCAAAAAATAAGAGAGACAATCGGGAGGTCAGCCCCTTGTCCACACCACCATACGAGTATACTTCGCTTAAGGGCCTTATCAAAGTTCGGTTTCTGACCCTCCAAATCCCTTATCCTGATGCCAAGGATCCACTTACCGAGGGTGGTTCCCCACAATTTTAGTAGGCATGCCTCATAAGGTATGGATAGAATAAGAATCATAATGCCCAGAAATAACCCGCTAAAACGGGTATTAAAGAAGTCCATCGGGACAAAGACCATAAGAATACCCAGTAGGAAGCCTAAAATTATCATATCAAATCCGCGTGCCCAATAACGGACCCATGGACGTACACCATCAATTGCAGATTTCTGGAAATGCAGCTTTGCAAATGATTCAGCTGCATTCCATTCCGATTCATTCCACTTAACACTTGTATCGCGTTTCAATTCGCCGCTTTGAATCAAACTATTCATCTCATTCGTTGTGAAAGGGCCATTTTCCTGACCGCCCTGCTTATAAAACCATCCTTGATCCTCTTGTACCATTCGGAACCCCCCAAATAATAAGATCTCATTTTGATAAGCTCAGGCGATGGCGATACCATATCCATTAAACGCTTGTGCAAATCATATATTTCTTTCGATTCAACACTAAGAAATGTTACTGCTGTTCCGAAGGTCGCTGGCTCAGACAGCGTTAAGTTGGAAGCTTTGAAACGATGAACATGTTATCCTTACATTTTCAAGCCATCTCATATCTTTTGTAAGTCCACTTTGAGTTTTTACAGTGATGTGGGGCTCTACAACATCCCTAAGGCGATTGCTAGCCCATTGATTTTTTTGTGAAGAAGGGGTTCAGCAACATTTTAACGAAATTATACGCTATAAGCTTTATCGAGTATATAATGATAATTGAATAGGAGGTGCTGTATCTAAATGGAATTTATAGAAACAGGAATAAAACTATTTGTGTTTATAATATTTATTTCACTACTCTTTAGTTTCGTAGGGTTCCTAGTCCAAAAATATCTAAGTGACTTCTTTCAAGTTTCTTCTAAAATAACAATAAAAATATTTAGTTTACTTAAAGGAGTTTTTCTAAAAACAAGCTGATCATATGGTCAGCCCTTGCAGCCTGTTGAGAAACCTCTCTACTCTAAACATATGTCCGCTAATGCTTAGCGTATAAAAAACGCTGTTATCTAGACGAACATGCAAAAAGCAAACCTTTGGAATATAAGGCTCTGTACATTGTTTACATGTATTTAATGTATTTTTGAGTGAGTATCACAAAAAGCAGACCAAAACTGGAACAATTCCGTCTTGGCCTGCTTTTTTCTGTCATTTAACCATCATTCTCCGTTACTTCAAAAGATTATGGTAATTGGGGAGAAAGTCATCCTTAACGGGCCCTCTAAGATGTTCAAAATTTTTAAGCTCAACTCCAGCCGGCGTGATCCGATATGTAAGTTCATCTTCGCCGACAGGTATATGAGGACCGACTATGGGTTGAGCATCAATTGTGATTAAAAAATCAAAACCACGGGAAGCAGCTACTCTTTCAAGACTCTTCACATTTACATAATCCGGATGAATAACTGGTGGTACTATAATTACATCTGCGTATACCTCAGCAAGCTTCTCTTGTATATGCGGAAGTAGACTTATGACCAGCATATCTTGTAATTGCAGTTCCCTTGAGTCCTCAAGTGGCTTATTGCCAGATGCATTTGAGGTTTGCTCTGAAAGAGCCTTTTCAGCAACATATTGAACATCTATTTTATGTTTGTTATCTGTCTCAGGAGAGGCTTGTGTGTATTTTACAAGAGCACCACTGCTCTCAACGAATAAACGAAGAGGTACATATGCCTTGTTATTATAGTTAAGCACCTCTTCACCTTCCTGTAGTTGTACTTCTTTGGAGAATCCGTTAGCTAGAAAAAAAGTAACCTTACTTGGAAAGATTGTTGCTTCAATTACACTCGAAGCAAATACAGACGTTGTTGCCATTAAGAAAGCACCACACAACACACCTACAATAAAATGTTTCTTCAATTCGTCCTCTCCTCTTCAAATGTAAATTCTTCTATCCATTTGACGAAGCGAATGTATTGTTAGTTTCAAACACGTATAAATTCCAAAATCGCAATGATAACGGGGTCCGCAGCAGTCGCAGATCCCGCTTCAATTGATTGAACTATCATATTCTGTTCGTAGGTTTTCGGATGAAAAGAACTTTATCTCATTCTCATTTCATTCCTTCCAATTTCCTTGCGAATCGCGAAGATGCGATGTTTTTTTTGTGACCTTCTTCATTTATCTAACACTATTTTGTGAAATAATGTCCTTGCTCCAGATCAGCGAGAAGCCCATGTTGGACAGGCTGCCAGCCGAGCAACTCCTTCGTCCCTTCACTTGATCTTGCTAAGTCAAGCGACGCGACCATGCCTAGAAAACCGAAGATCGCTTGTGCTTCTTCACGCGGGATGCTGACTACGGGCACATCCACGTGACGACCTATGACACCGGCAATGTCCCTGAACGGAATGCCTTCGTCGTCCACTCCATCCAGTCGTGAGCCTGCAGGCGCAGATTCTACAGCGAGGCGGAACAAAACTGCAGCATCCAAGCGATGAATCGCTGGCCAACGGTTAGTGCCGTCTCCAATGTAAGCCGAAGAACCTCTTTCCCGGGCGATCCGGATTAATTGCGGCACGAAGCCCTTATCTCCTTTTCCATGAACGGAAGGTGCAAGCGAGACGATCGATGCTCTCACGCCTTGTTCTATACATGCAAGTGCTGCATCCTCCGATGCTTTACCATTAGCATGTGCTGTGATAACAAGTGGTTTACTGGAGCCCGCAAGCCCCTCTCCCATGGCTACGATGGCGCGAAGATCAGTTGTTAGTGATGCGGTGAAATTAGAGAAATCGTGGTTAAATGCCAGATGAATAACACCGTCTGAATTGGCTGCACTGCTGCGTAGTAAATCCAGATCCTCTAAAACACCGCGAGCCACCTCAGCTCCCAAGCTTTCTAATACTTGAGCACCACTCTCTGAACGGGTCAGACCAACTACTTGATGGCCCGCACCGATGAGTTCGCGGACAACAGCTGTACCAATATAACCTGCTGCACCTGTAACGAATATACGCATAATAGTTTTACGCCTCCTTAAGCATTTGACGAAGATATGACTCTAGTCTAAACTATGAAGTACACTCTAAGGCAAGCGTTTGGAGGTATGATTGCATATGAAAATTCAAGAATTAGGAGACTTGATGGGTTTAACACCCCACACCATTCGTTTTTATGAGAAGGAAGGCTTGCTTGACAGCAGGCATATTCAGCGAGAGAAGAATAATTACCGCAACTACTCAGACGAAGCAATTGAACGGTTAAAGCTGATTAAGAAATTTCAAGGCATCGGCTGCTCGATAGCTGAGCTGAAGACGATTTTGCAGGATCACGATACGAATGCACGCACGAACCAGGAAGTAATAGAATGGATTCTTCAGAAAATCAATGAGATCGAGCGCAGGAAGGACGAATACGATCATATGCTTGTAACGCTGAATTGGATGCTGACATACAGGAAGCTGCTGAATGAAGATCCACAGCAAGCTGAAGCCATGATGGCGGAATTACGTCTTCGAATTAACATCTAGCCGTATAATCGTGAAAAAGCTCTTTGGACGTAATTCCGTCACAAAAAGCTTTTCGCGGCTCACAAAAAATAACCATCGCATATCTCAAGGCATCGGCTGCTGATTTTGCAGGATCACGATACGACCGCGATATTGAGAAGAAGAACTTGATCTGATAATAAATAAAGCCCGAAATTCAATCAGACTTCATTCGGTTAATGTTCTTGTCAACCGACTCATGACTTCGACAAATCAGGTTAAACGATCCTGAGCTCTTTTCGTTAAATCAAAAAGAATTATATACATTTTCGCATTCTTTCAGTGCTATGACTTCCTTCAATGTTGTGTCTCTCAAAAGAGACACAAATCTGCTTAATTAACATTTAAAGATATACAGTTTTCGCTCATTTTATATAAGCGGTTTTGTGTCGCTGCACATCCCGGAATGTACAAAACACCTTACAACGTTGTTCGTCTCGAATGATTATTGTTCCATCACTAACGGACACCGAACATATTCAGATATATATAGGTAGAAAATAACTATTACATGCAGAAATTCTACAAAATAAGAAAAGGGATTCGTCTTAATAAAGTCGAATCCCTTTTCTTTTCCTTTATGGTATGTCTATACCATAAAGAGTATGCATATCAGGTTCTATTATTTGTGTCGTACTATTTTGTTGACCTCTAGTATTGTATTCAATAGTTACAGGCTTAATTTGAACTATATATTGTCCTGAGCTTACTGGTTTTCCACTGCTATCTTTTTTGTCCCAATAAATAATGGGGGATTTAAGTCCCCAATAATTTTGTGAATCTGCCCCAGGAATTACATCCGTAAAGGGATCACCTGGATCTGGTTCAGTGGATGAAACTGTTGTACTCCAAACAAGCTGTCGTTGTTCCCCTACTTTTGTGATTTCAATTTGCACTTTAAATGGTTTTAACAAAACGGTTTCTTTACCGGTGTTATGAACCTGAGCGTAAAAACCAACTGAATCTGATTCAGGTATATGTGCGCTAAATAGCCTAACAAAGAGAGGGGAACCTTCTTGATTACCTGCTCCCAAAAAAGTGCTTCTCCAAGGCCAAGTTGCTGTATATACATCAATTTGCGGTAACGTTCCTTGATTTGGTTCGGTATACTTTACAGTAGAGCCTATACTTTCTGAAAAAGCACGAAGTGGAATGTAGACGCTGTTGTTGTAATTCAATACTTCATAATTGCTTCCAAGAGTAACTGTGGATTCTCCCTTGTGAATGTTGATGGTACTTGGAAACAAAATTGCTTGAACTGATGGACTTGCAGCAACAGCCCCAGTGGCCAAAGATAAGAGAACTCCCGAAGCAATACCAATTACGAGTCTTTTCAATATGGCTCATCCTTTCGAGAATCATTTTGTGGAGATTGTTCGCACAGTATCTAAACGTAAATACACATTATGATGTTTCATATTCCAAAATAAACAATTACGAGCTTGGGCAGGAAATATTGTAACTTATTGCGCTAACGTCTCCCATTAGTTCAATCACGAGACGTTCATTCAGCAAGGCGCTTTTTACATGTCACAAGGAAGACCACGAAACCGAAAATGTTAAAAAACAAGAAAATCAACGTCCATAAGACACTCACTTTCCTTGTCGTATGGAACGCAAAGATAATTGCCCAGATTGTGAATAAAGCCCAATAAAGAGCGATTCCCAAAATCAGAATTAAAAAGGATATTACATAGTAACCGAATGCTGACGTGTAAACAAACCAATTTCCCATGCCGTTGCCGCCGCGACTGTATCCTGCCCATAGCCATTTTGGCGAATCATCTTCTTCAGAGTAAGAATAAATGGGCTTAGAATTCTCCAAGTAATTAAATAAGTCATCCCCCTCTAAACCTTTAGTATAATAAATTTCTATTTTGTGTACCCTCTTATTGCTTTGTATGATGGATTCAACTTCTTTTTTTACTTCTTCTGTGATTGATTCGTGGTCTTTTAGACTGTCAATTATCTTTTCGTTAAAGCGGTGAGGAAAATCATGACTGTTCAAATAATCTCGTTGATACAGGATTTGAAACGAAAATATAGAGACGATAAGTACCGTTAAAGCTGCAAACAACACCCCTTTTGCAAAAAGCTTTTGTTTGTGATAAAGCTGAGAAATTTCGTAACGCAATTCCTGTTCTCCACCGAAACGCTCGATTGCGAGTTGAACTGCTTCCTGTTCCGATTTCCCTTCTTTCTTCAATTCGTGGACTGCTTCTAGAAGGTGGCTTCTCATTTCAGTTCTTAATTCTTTTATTTCTTTTTTATTTCCGCTAGCGTTTTGATAAACAGAAACGACAAATACTTCGATTTGCTTCATTTCCTATCCCCTCCCTCCAAAAATGAATCAATTATTCCTTTGATGAACCGCCATTCTAAGCGTTTTTCTGTGAATGTTTCTTCGCCCAAAGACGTGATTCTATAATATTTCCTTCTTCCGCCTGGTCCTTGCTCGTCACTCCAGTAAGAAGTAATCCACTGATTTTTTTCCAGTCGCTTCAGTGATAAGTAAAGCGTGCCTTCTTTCAATTCGAATTGTTCTCTGCTATTTTCTCGTACTAATTTGGCAAGTTCGTAACCGTACATTTCTTTGTTGTACAACAGGGAAAGTATTATCGTGTCTATATGACCTTTCAATACCTCTTTATTAACTTCCAAAGTCCCACCTCCACATCATACAGCAACTGTGATTATATGTAATTTATTTATAATACATATTACTCTACAATGCAAGGTATTTATAAACGACAAAGGGATCAGTTTCTGCCCGTTGGCGTTGGAACTAAACTCCCTCTATGGAGAAACGTTTTGCTCTTAAATGCTCGGGTATTCTTAGAATTTGATCGTAATGCATGTGTTCCAGATAAAATTCATGTGGAACCAAATTGAAGGTGAAGAAATATGTGGGGCTTGAAAAGGCGCAAAACGTCCTTACCTGACCATGACTCCATCCATATCAAAAATAATTGCATTAATCATACTTTCCTCCTTCTCTTCTCTACGGCGAACTTTCACCATTCACTGGTTGATTTGAGGAAAAGTATATTATAAATTATTTGCTACGCTATTCTGCTGCCCGTTGAGCGATGGTAAGAAGTTAAGCCAGGATGTGCAGCGGCACAACCTGGCTTATATTTATATATATCTGTCTGTTGTAATTTAAGATGGTCTAAAAACGATCGGTTTATAGACGAGGATTGATGGATAATCTTCATCATTGGTTTGACCGCGATTCATGTCTATAAAGTCGTCTAAAATTCAATTTCTATGATTGCACCAGAGCGTTTTGTATACTTCAATATTTCCCCTTAGCGTACGTTTACCGCGTTTTTTTGGCTGTACCCCTTACTGTAATCCTTCTGAGACGATCTACTTCATGCAACTGCCCGTTACTTCAATGGACAACGGCAGTCGATCGTCTAACCGGCTGCCGTCATATCTTGATGACACAATCGTTCTCCTTTACTTCAACGGCCAACGTCAGCCGAAAGCATGTTCAGCTAATTTATGTCGTGATTGAACTACATCATCCTTAGCTAGTTGAATAATTATATTTCTTTAAGTAATTTGTAATTACTTCTTTATTCTGATGCCACCAAAACATTGGCATGTCTTTGTTTTTTTCAAATCCAAGTTTGGTTGCTAGTTGAATCGATCTTTGATTACCTGCATCACAATCCCAAGTAGGGACAAGATTATGCTCAAGACAATATTCAATGAATGCAACACAGACATGAGTAGCTAAACCATTTCTTCTGTACTTTTCAATTGTAACAATATCAATATCAGCTTTTCCTCCACCTACAAAATATGAATTACATACACTTGCAAATTCAGTATCAACAAGTATACAAAAACCAAATCCTTTTTCCATGAAAGATTGCTCTGAACTCCAAAGTGAATTATACATTGGGTCAATTTCATTTCTATATTTCAGAAAATGTGTACGGTCCAGCTGCTTAAGTACATAGGGTATTGGAATAATACCTTTTTTAGAATTAAATTCTTGGAACTTCAATTCATTAAATACAAAAGAAGATCGGTACAATAATACGACTTGTCCATCCAATTTATTTTGTATTTCTTCTATCCAATCCTCTGTAGAGATATAAAGATCATAGTAATTTGAATGATTGTATTCATTCCCCAAAAATTCGATGAGGTCACTCATAAATACTTGGTTGTTTGAATTCCCGACAACGAGATACTTTCCCGAACCACTAATAATTAAACTACATGTTGGATTTATGCATTGATCAACAAAAATTTTTCCTGGTTGAATTTTATTAATCACTGAATAAGCAAATGTAGCATTGTACTTCAAAGAATTGACTAATGGTAATACATACTCATAAATTTCACTGCTTAATTCTAACAACTCTTATTCACCCTCCTAAAATACGGAAAATAACCCCTCCGTAAGTGTAGCAAGTTATTTAAAAAATGTCCTGATATTTTTATTATATATTCGAACTAAACTCCTCACGACTTGCTAAATACTTCTTCAACCATACTTTACATTCCGTGGTGAAATATACTTCTCTTTGCTTTGAACCCTTCCCATTTACAATGGCAGAGCAGTTCTCCCAGTTCAAATCCTCTATATTTAACTTCTCAACTTCTCCAATTCGACAGCCGGTGCTGTATAGAATCTTCAAGCAGTGCTCTTTCCCTTAGCGTCTGACAAGAGATTTTCAGATGAATTGCATCTTCCTCCACCAAAAACTTAGGAATTCTCTTATCCATTTTGGGTTCACGCAGTTTGAGCGAAGGATTGTTATGTAAATAGGTTTCTTCAAATGCAAAACGGAATAGGGATCTTACAAAACGAATGCGGTGCCCTAAGCTGCTCGGCTTCAAGCGCTCGGACTGCTTAGCCAAATATTCCTTCAGCAGATTCAGTGTGGTCTCAGAAATATCTATGTCCCCAAGATCCGTAACCAACATCTTGAGCTGCAGAGAATAAGCTTTTAATGTATTTGGACTAAACCCTTGAATTCTCTTGTCCGCTTCATATTGACGCCAAAGTTCGCTTAATATCATAATAAAACCTGATTGACGACGCCAGGAGCTCCGATGACAGGCGCATCTGCTTCCAGACCGTCAGCAAAGAGTAACAGCTTCTCGAGGTAGTTAATCGTTATGATTAAAGTCCTTGGCTCCGAGATGCTGAAGGTTAGCTTGCTTCCATCCTTGATGCCCGCAATCTGATAATTGAGTGGACTAATGCCGAACGTTTCAATAGTCTCATTGGCATATACATCCACCTGAACCGTACCCGAATAGGAGAAGCGGGCATAGCTGACATCCCCGAATTGTTCAACAAACACGTTTTGTCCATTACAATTTAGTGTCGTACACTATATTTCTCCTTTTCGAACGCCCCACATCTTATTAGCATAATCTGCCCGTTCCTCGGTTTACTTTAATAAACCAAAAAAGGAGTTTTCGCAAAAATAAACTTACTTTTGCAATATATTATCCGAGAAATTTCGACATTATTTTTATGGGCGATTACGATGCACTTCACATTTAGATATCCACGACAAAAAGCAAAAGCGGAAGCCCTGATAATAGGCATCCGCTCGCATCTTGATTTGACTTTCGTCATTTTGATCCTTTCTACCTCTAGTTTTCCCCGAAAAAAACAAGAGCTACATCCAGTTCTCCTCTTTGCTTGAGTGTTGTAGACAAGGTTGCCTGCAGTAGGGGTGATCGATCGTACTGCAAGCTCTTCATATCGATACGTCCATCTGTAATCGTCATATAATGTGCCTCTTTACATGGATCGTCAGGTCTGCGATACGAGATGCTTCCGGGATTCATCCACAGCTCATGGTTGCTTAGATAATGAATAGCTCTCCGATGCGTGTGGCCGAATATCATTCGTTTATGCTCCATGCTCGTAATCGGTTCCTTGGTCTGCTGTTCCCAGAAGCTATAATAATGATGGAGACTAGGAATGGTCTCGTAATTGTTGTACATATGCTGCATGGTATATCCAATAGAATCCATAGTGAATGCAAGTGAATGAGGCAGATTTTCCAAAAATTCAATATCCGACTCACTAAGCTTTTGAGCATTGTCATGCGCCCAAGTTCGCTCTTCAAGCGAAACATTCCACAGTTGATCTTGGTTGCGATATAAGGCAGCTACACGCTCATCATGGTTTCCTCTCACACACAAAGCTTTATGCTCTGTAATCCATTGTAGTACTTCCTTGGGAAAAGGTCCGTAATCAACCAAATCTCCCGCACAATAAATCACATCACTGTCTTTTTCTTGCTTCCATATGTTTTCTAATGCATAAATATTGGCGTGGATATCAGAAATAATCAGTGCCTTCAACGAGCGCCATCCCCTTATTATGTGATTCAAGAACTTAAAAGTGAACTCAAAATCTATCTGACAAAATATCTGTACAAGCCATTATGACTTCATCAACGGCTTGTTTATTTATTAAATATTGAGCAGCTCCATCACCTACTTTTACTAAATAGAAGTTATCCTTATATGTATAGAAAGCTACGGTCTTATCTCCTTTTTTAGTTTTATATGTTATCGTAGTTAAAGGGGTTCCAGGCTTTTCTACAGGTTCTATAAACGCATCAAAGCTTAGTCCTATGATCATTTCATAAAATTTTCTTAATTGATCAACCTGAATCACTTTACCGTTCAAGGTTCCGCTCTGTTCTTCTCCTTGAGTTGATTGTCCTCTTGCTAAAGGTAATTCTTTATGATTAATTGTTACATTGAATTTCGAAGATGAGGCTTCTATTGAAATTTGATCACAATCAACAATATTGGTTAAAGCTAAAAAGCGATCTATAAACTGAATGGGCTCAAATGTAAGTAAGGAATGGATACTTTCCCGGTTTATCGAAAATATATAGTTCTTGTCAGCAAATTTAGCATAAATGATATCTCCGCTTGCATCACCTAATAGGAGATGATATTCATTTTTATCATCTAGAATTTTCAGCTCTAATGCAGGCACCGAAAGTCCGAAATGTCCCATGTCTAACGGCTTCTCATCAACCAGGGATACTACTTTTATCGTAGTCTCAGTTAAATTGGTAGTACCCGCAGGCAATCCAAAAGTCCTTTTAGCAAAGTCCTCCAAGTAAACATCTCTGTCGGGTACAGGATACTTCATCACTACATGATTAGTTGGTAAAAGATGTGCCCCTGGTAAAGATGCAGGTGTAGACTCTGTATTTGGTTTTGCTTTAAGATCTAAATAAAGTTTTCCTGATTTAAGGATCTCAATCGATTTTAAGTTTTTTAAATTAATTTCAGGTATTTTTTTATCAAAAAACTCGTTTAAACTTGCTAATAATTTTTTTGCATTACTGCTATTCATTAAATAAATTCTGTTTTCATTGTTAATAACAGCGTAATAATTCGCCTGATCCGGAGTTGGTTTACCTATTTTTATTGTATGCTCTTTACCATTATTAAGAGTAACCCTCACTTCAGCATTTGCAGGATCTAACCCGAATTGCTTTAAATTCGTTGCATGTTCGTCAAGTAAATCGAATTTGGCCAATATGGCGCTTCCAGTCATATCGTTTAACAACTTCTGGTCAACCGGAAAGTCCGGCTTGTTTTCCAAAACCCAATCTATACTCTCGTTACCCGAAATCCCCTTTGTAGATACCAATTTAATCACACCAGCTGTGTTAACGATTTTGATTTCTTTTACATCGCTTTCACTACCGCCAATCGAAAATGTTGGTGTTGATCCGGTAGTTGCCGCTGCCGCTGCTCGACTTCCTTCTTTTTGATTGTTAGTTTGAATTGCAAATTGAATAATGAGCAGGATAATCAAAACTGCGACTACCGCGATAAAAAATATGATTTTCTTTTTCATTTAGCTATTTCTCCTTTTAGCCCAAACCACAATACCCGTAACTAAGATGATCAATGGAATAACAATTACGGTTACTAAAGTTAGGATAACTGCTTGCCCGCCGCTTAATTGTAATTGTGTAGCAGCATTAGGAGCTTTAGGAGGGATGTAGCTTCCGCTTTCTTTGCCTTGAGTCCAATTTATTGAATTTACCAGGAAATTATAATTCGTTCCTCCGGATACTGAATTGGCTTCAGGTGATATTAACGTATCTGTACCAATAACGACTAATTTTGTTTCCAAATAAGATTTCGTATCCGTATAATCCGTAATCATAACTGCCAAATTAAATGGTCCTGACGTATCGCCGCTCGCTTTTTCAACACTTTGTGCTGAGCTGTTTTTAGCATAAGACTCGGATGAACTGGTTAATAATGGATTCATTTTCAAAGAATTTCTCTTCATACTATTTTGTTTTATACCAGCTGCTACAGGCAGCAATACCTTGTATTGTTTGTCTGCTAAAATTTTTGTAATTTCATTGGCTTCCAGGTTAGGCAGCAATACCGTTGGCTGATTAGGTAAAGAATGATTTGTGTTTGGTTCTATGATTACTTTATTATCTACAGACACTCCATAAGCACTTAACACTGACATTAAATTAGGAAAACCGGAAGACGTATAATTAAGTGCAAAAACCGCTTTTCCGCCATTTTGTAAGTATGATTTTACTTTATTTGCTATTTCTGATGTCCAGTCTTTGGCAGGTGTTGTTACAAAGATTAAATTTGCTTCTTTTGCAACATCATCTGTTAATAGATTTATATCTTTCCTATCATAATTAGCTAGTTTAATGGCATCAGTGAGTTTTTCTGGCAAAGATAGCTCACCATTGCCTGCGATACTATAAATGATATGTGTTTTATCGCTTGTAACATGTTCAATGGCATTCGTAATTTGAGGCTCAACATCGATGGACTGTACGTATTCTTTATAGGTTTGCTGGTCAAATCCGATTGTTATCATTTGCCCGGCATCTATTAATTTGAACTTATTTGTTTTTCCATTTTCCACCACAACGCTGTTGCTTGAGACCGCTTGCGACGGGTCCGATTTAAATTTTTCCACAAGCTGCGGATATAAATTGGGATCTTTTACAGCAACCTGAATGTTACTGTTATATTTTGTATAATCGAGGATCATATCTTTAAAATCAGGGTTTTCACTCCCAGGTTTGGCTAAAACATAAATGTTTATTGGGTCTTGTACTTTTTTTATAATATCTATGGAATATTGGGATATGGAGTATGATTTGTTTTTACTAACATCATAACTTAAATTTAAACTGGAAAAGATGAAATTTACAATGATTAACACCGCTAAAACGACAATTGCTGTTAATGTTGAGAATGCTCCATATCTAAATTTTTTATTATTCAAGGTTTGAATTAAATTCGTCATTATTACCTCCACCTTCTCTTTTCAATTCCATTTATAGTTAAATAGGTGAACGCAATAAAAAAGGTAAGGTTATAAATAATGTCAGATACATGTAAAACGCCTCGCTGAAAATTAGTAAATCTGTTGAACACGGAAAACCATTGTAAAACATATGCAATTGTACCCTCAAATAAGGTTGGCTTTATGAAAAATAAAACCACTTCTACTGCTATGAATAGAAGGGTTATACAAACGGCCACAGCTTTATTTTTCGTACTGTCGTATACGATGAATCCAAATATACCTATTATTGCTGTAATAAAAAATAAGGAGCTCATTTTATCAGCTGGCAGCGCTTTTGCTAAACCGTCCATGATAAAGAATAAAAATACCGTTGCAAATGTGATAACCGCAGCTATGATTTGGTTTTCTGTTAAAGACGATACAAACATGCCAACACTAATTAAGCTTAAACCAAACAGGATAAATCCCAAATAACTAACAACGATGAGCATCAGGTTAATATCTGAAAACAGTAATAATAGGATAGGAAAGATGAATGTAAGTACTGTACCTATACATAATACAATCGAAGCAGCTATAAATTTGCCTATAGTGATGTCCGTTATGGAAAGAGGCGATGTGTATAATAACTGGTCTGTTTTTAATTTAGCCTCTTCCGCAAATAACCTCATGGTCAATATGGGAATTAAAAATAAATAATAAACCGCAATACTTGTTAATACTCCCGAAAAATCTGCTGATTGCGCACTTATATTTCCAATTACAAAATATACCGCTGAAAGTAATAATAAAAATGTCAAGAAAATATATCCTGACATGGTAGTAAAATAGGTTCTTAATTCTTTCTTAATTATGCTTGTCATAATGAATCCTTTCTCCTGTTGCTTCTAAGAAAATTTCTTCCAGGGAAAGATTAAGAGGTTGTTGTGTTAATACCGGTAAATTACTTTTTGACATAGCATGAAAAATAAATTCCCTTATATCCGTATGATTGTCGCCCTCGAAAATAACATCCAGCGTATCGCATTCTTTGCTGCCCACTATTTGTACATGCTTGATTAATGGAAAACTAGCGATCGCCTGTTTAATTTCTGCTTCTGTTCCTTTAATACGAGACAACAATTTAGAACCCTGTATCAAGTTATTTGACAATTTGTCAGGAGTCTCGCAAGCAACAACTTTGCCTTTATTAATAATGATCACTCTGTCACAAACTGCACTAACTTCTGAAAGTATGTGTGAGCTTAAAATGACTGTATGATTATTCCCAAGTGTTTTGATAACGTCGCGCATTTCAATAATTTGTTTAGGATCTAGACCTACTGTAGGCTCATCTAAAATAATGATTTCAGGGTTACCTATCATAGCTTGTGCTAAACCAACTCTTTGCTTATAGCCTTTAGATAAATTTTTTATTAATCTCTTTGACACATCCTTAATCCTTACCGTTTCTTTTATTACTTCAATCATTGCCTTTTTTTGACTTGACTTGACTTTTTTTATATCAGCCACAAAGTTTAAATATTCATCTACCTTCATGTCAAAATAGAGCGGTGGTTGTTCAGGCAAATAGCCTATTTTAGATTTTGCTTGTTCCGGCTCATCCAAAATATGATGTCCCGATATGATAACCTCTCCTTCTGTTGAAGCGATGTATCCGGTCATCATATTCATTGTAGTAGATTTACCTGCTCCATTGGGTCCAAGAAAGCCTACAATTTCTCCATCAGCTATGGTAAAGCTTACATGATCTACCGCTACATGTTTTCCGTAATGCTTCGTTAAATTTCTTACTTCTATCATAAGTACCTCCTGAATTAGCCTTTTATACCACCAATCATAACGCCTTTTACAAAGTATTTTTGGATAAATGGATATACAAGCAAAATAGGTAATGTTGTAATAAATACCATGGCCATTTGTATTTGATAGGCTGGAGGAACTGTACCCGTATCCACATTAGCGTCGGCGGCTATCGTTGTACTTAAAATATTTTTCAACACTAGCTGTAAAGGCCATTTGTCTTTGGTGTTTATGAATATAGAGCCATTAAACCAGGCGTTCCAGTGATCTACAGCATAGAACAAGCCAATTGTGCTTATAGCTGCCATCGATAGCGGGAATATAATTCTGAAAATCATTTGTATCTCTGATAAACCATCAATTCTGGAAGCATCAATAATTTCTTGTGGAATCGTTTCAAAGAAGCTAATCATAACAATGACGTTAAATGTATTAATAAGTCCCGGTATTATTAAAACCCATATCGAATCGATTAAGTTTAAATTGATATAAAGAATATAAAGCTGCACAATACCTGGTGGAAAAAGCATGGTAAGCAATAAGAAAAATTTAACAGGTTTTCTGTATGGTAAATATTTTCTTGATAATGGATACGCTGTAACGACTGTAAAAATTAAATTTAAAGCTGTACCTATGACCGTCACAAACATAGTTACATTAAAACCCGTCAAAAGCTGACTGTAATTAGCCAGATATTTATAGGCTGCTATATTAAAACCTATCGGATAAACAGTTATTGAACCAGTGTTAGCAGCAGCCGTAGAACTAAAAGAGATAGCAATAATATTAATAAATGGATATAAAATGGTGATACAAAAAATGATTAGCAGTAACCCGTTAACGTAACCGAATATTTTCTCACCTGTTGTTCTTCTTGTCATCTTAGCCTCCTACCATATGCCATGATCTTTATCCACATATTTGACTATTTTGTTTACAGCAATAATCAAGAGTAAACCTACAACTGATTTAAATATGGTGATAGCCGTTGCAACTCCATAGTTAAAATTATTCTGGATACCAATACGTAAAGCCAATGTATCCAAAATATCCGCAACAGGATATACAGGTGGCGTATAGAACAAGTAAATCTGCTCAAACCCCGCGTTAAGAATACCTCCTAAATGCAAAATCAGCAGTACAATAATTGTTGGTATCATACAAGGAAGTGTTATATACAGGGCTTGTTTAAATCTGGAACACCCATCCACAATTGCCGCTTCATACATTTCAGAATCTATTCCGGAGATGGCAGCCAAATAAATAATGGTACCCCAGCCTAGGTTTTTCCATACTTCGGTAATGACCATAATGCTTCTAAAATATATGGGGTCTGCCAAAAAAATAATTTTATCTTGATGAAACAGCTCAACTAAAACATAATTGATGATACCTTTAGAAGAAAGGATCCCTGTCAATATACCGGCAATGATTACCCATGATATAAAGTGAGGCAAATACGATATGGTTTGGATTACTTTTTTAAATTTAGTACCCATAACTTCATTTAGTAATAATGCCAAAATAATGGGGCCGATAGTTCCAAAAATAAGTTTATATACACTGATTATGAGCGTATTACTCAAAGCGTTTACAAAATTATTGTCTTGAAACATAAAACGAAAGTTATCTAAGCCAACCCACGGACTCCCGAATAGACCTTTACCAATTTTGAAATCCTGGAAAGCCATTAAATAACCAACAATAGGCACATACTTAAAAATGATATAAAATGCAAGCCCAGGCAATAAAAGCATATAGAGTGGAAAGTGCTTCTTGATATTTTGAACAAACATTTCGGCATCTCCTCTTTACTAAACGGAGTTTTTTATCTTTTAGTCAATAAGTGCAAGGACAAGAAATTCTTATTCTTGCACTTGTAAGTTCTAAAATAATATGCTTGCTTTACTTAGCGTTTTTAGCATATCTTTCGTTTATTTCTTGAGACATGACATCTCCTTTTAACAATTTAAATTGTTTTTCCCATTCAGCCCAGCCTGCGTCTAATTCCACTTTACCTGAAATAATTTGTGTAAATATTTCAGTTGCTTTAGCTGTAATTTGTGTTAATTGTGAATCTGTTGTAGGAGTTGAGAAATATACGACTCTTGGTTGAGTGGATAATCCTGTATTAGCCATGTTAGTAGCTGTTTCTGCTGGCCACAGGTCTTTCCAGAACTCTCTTTGCCCCTCCATATTGCCGATGGTGTAAACATCCCAAGCACCATCTTGTCTTAAACCTTTTAAGTCTTTAGATAGTTTATATTCATTACCTGATTTTGTGTAATCTTTTCCTTCAACACCAACTGTCATTAATTGGTCGCCAGATGTAAAGTCAAAAATTCTTGCAATACCGTCTAAAACATCGGCATTTACTTTTGAATTCACAGCCCATATGCTGGAGAAACCAACAGGCAAACCGTCTTTATTTTTTTTAATAATGTTTCCATATGCTGATACACTTTTTGCAATTCCAGGTGCTGGTGGAACCTCTAGAACAACGACTTTAGCATTAGGTGTCTTTTCCTGAATAATAGCTAAGTCTGCAGCAGCACCGGACGAAACTCCCTGATATACACCGACTTTGCTGTTTCTTATAAGTTGAGTTTTACCATTGTTTGGTTGATAGGTTACAAATTCGGGATCAACTATTTTGGCTGCCACCAATTCTCTGGCAAAACCGATTGCTTTTTTGTATTCAGGAGTTATTTGTGACCAAACTAATTTGTTGTCAGCCGTTTTCATCCAATCTGCGTAAGGAACACCGAAAGGTGCTAATGCAGGTTCCAAACCACTTTGTTTATCAAAAACAGCGCCGTAAGTATCGCCATCTTTACCATTTTTGTCCGGGTCTTTTGTTGCAAACTGTTTTAAAACTTCCTTATATTCATCAAAGGTCTTTGGGATTTTTAAACCCAGGTTATCCAACCAGTCTTGTCTAATAAATACTGCGCCATAACCAACATCTCTTGGTGTAGGCAATATGTATAAACTGCCATCTGCATTTACAAATTTGCTTTGCATCTCTTTGTCATAAAATTTTTGAACATTAGGCATTTTAGGTAATAGATCGGACATTTTCTTTAACAAACCGTTTGCGCCAAAATTGTTAATCATACCAATTGTTGTTGTATCCGTACTAGCATGAACGATATCAGGTGCCGTACCACTGTTAAATTGTAAGGTGATTTTTTGAACATAACCATCGTCCGGCATTTCTTGAACTTTAATGACAGTGTTTGTTTTTTTCTGCAATTCTGTTAATACTGGATTGTTTGTTCTGTCACCATCTGCAAACACTCCTTTGAAACCAATATTGATTGTTGGCGCAGGCCCCGCAGGAGTTGAAGATGATCCAGATGGTGCAGGTGAAGCCGTAGTACCACCAGAGCTTGAACATGATGTCATCATAGCAACGGTTAAACCAAACGTAGCAACTTTACCATATAAATTGAAACTCTTACTCATTTTGATTCCTCCAGTAATTTATTTGTTAGGAACGGGGTATTATCCTACAATTCCAGACCTTCAGTGACCATTTCCTGCCGAAGATGCCCAACATAATTCAATAGTCGGAGACTTACCGTACCGTCATCCTCTATATCAACCCTGGCAATGGCGGCATGTGAGAAGCTGAACCGGTTATGGTCGCACGGATCGCATCCAAGCAGGTCGTTAAGCATAACGGAACCAAACGCCGCATGGCATACAATAGCAATCGTGACATCTGTGCCTTCATGAATTTTTCTGATAGTCGCCATTACACGTCTCGCGCGATCATAGGTTTTCTCTCTCGTTTCCGATTCTAGAGCAGGCTGCCAAATGTCCGGCCAATCGAAGTCTCTTCCAGTTTGTACACCGGGGAACAGCTCTCCTACTTTAGATAGTAGCGGGTAATGCTCGCTTTGAGCGGCTTTGTTAGCAGCGGATTTTTCAGCATGGACCTCATAGCTCCCTGCACCTACCAATTCACGCATCAGTGGCCAGCCTCTGCGATCCGTTTCAGATAACGCCGGATACACATACCAAGGTACACTCCTTCTTTTATGGATCGCTTCTGCTGTTTGAAGTGCTCTTTGCAGGGTGCTGGAGTAGATAACATCCAGTGGCAGCCAATTGGCGAATTGTTCTCCTACACACGCTGCCTGCTCCAATCCAAGCTTGCCCAGCGGGTAATTAGGCCCGCCTGTATAGCCTGGCTCTTGATTCGCTGGCTGGGCATGCCTGACTATATACATCCTAATGGTCATACTCCTTCACGAGCCTTTCCTACTTTTCTTCAATCCAGAAAGATGATGTTCCATTCGTCCTTTTCTTCAATCACCCCCTTTTTTATTAAGACATTTACTTTTTTCATTGAGAGTCTCTAATACTATCCCTTTAAAGCGTTTACATTGTTAGGATATTGCATCTTAATGATTGATGGTTTGTTATTCATAGGGTTGAAACGTGCCATGTGCGTATCGCTGCTGCCGCTTCTTCGCTCAGGCTTTTATTTGATCTCGTTACATGACTCATGGGTATTCCACGTAATGCCGCAAGATACTTTGCGGTTGCTGTATAGCCCAAGCCCAACGCGTCATTTAAAGCTACAAGCTTCTTGTGAGTCTTAACTGCCATGTCGGAATGGGTTGATGCTTCGCGCCATAGCTGTATCACGACGTCAGCCGCAGCCGTTGCCGTAATGGCCATGATGCCTCTTGCACCGAGATGAATTGCATCCAACATGTGCTGCGTATTTGCTTGGTAGACGATACTATTTGGAGCACCCTTGATTTTCGCCTCAATACCTTCGATCGTACAAGTCGTATCCTTTATCCCTACAATTCCATGATTAACAACAAGGCTGCTGTACACATGCGGATCGATAAGATGCGGCTTATTTGACGGACACTCATATAAAATGACGGGCACCGATGATCGATCAGCCAGATCAGCAAAATATGCACCAAGCCGTTCTTGATTTTCACCCATTCCTTTTGGAGGAATGAAAACCACACCGGACACGCCGGTCTCCTCCATGCGACGCAATTCTTCAGCGTGGTTGCCAGTGTCGGGGCTGACGTTGGCAGTAGCCACAATCGGCGTATTGCCCGCCCTCTTCACAGCAATTTCCGCAAGGGACAACCGTTCATCCAAGGTCAGCATCCCCATCTCACTGCTGCCGCAAACGGCAAATAGGCCGTTTGGCTGCATGGAGAGCTGCCAATCTACGTATTTATCGTAGCAGTTCCAATCTATACTTCCGTCTTGCAGAAACGGGGTAAGCAGCAATGAATACACACCGGAGAATGGATGGTTATGTTTCAATTCATGAACGTTCGACATACTTATCACTTCCTTAATATTCGAAATTTAGCTTGCAATGTGCACCGCCGCCCGATATAAGCGTCACAGCTTGTAGTTCTTACTCAGCCAATTTATATTCTCATTCATTAAGTTAAATGCTTATTCGTCTAGAGTAAACGACTCGACGCAGTATGATACACTTTCGGAGAGGCGTATCTGGAGCTGCGCTTCGCTTTAGGAACCTGCTTACTCCAATAACTGTTTTAATCGCTCCAAGTGCTGGGACGTCGAGACGGCGGCCATCGAATGGGCGTCAGTACCCAAATGGAACACAACTTCAACCTCTTTGCCGATACGCCAGTATCGTTTCGAAAATTCCGGATCGGCGAATAAAGCCGGCACATTCAATTCCCAGGCAACCTGGCTTCGTTTACCCTTTTCCAATATATCGCCCAGTTCGTTATCCGTGATCTCCTTCGTAACGAGCGTCTTGTCTTCGAAGCAATGAATAAATCTGCCGATAAAAGGATGGGCTATGCAATCGGCCCGACTTGTAGCAAATAACGACTCCAGTACTTGCAGCGCATGCTGCACATACCCTCGCGGTGACTTGTCTTCGGGGTGTTCCCAGTAATCGAGGTGATAATGATTATAGGCATACAGGCGATAATCCAAAGCTTCATTAATGACAGGCGCATCGAGAAATTTGCCGATACCGTATGCTGACAACTCGGAGGCGTACAAAACTTTGAGATCCGTGCCGCATTCCTCTACTTGGTTCTTTAACTCGCGATTCGTGTCCAGTATCGGAAAATCTCCACTGTTATAATGATCGGTAAACGCGATGACCCGAATGTCGTCCTTCACTGCCTTGTTCACAATATCGCGGGCAATCATTTCAGGTTTGGCACAAGGCGAATACGTAGTGTGAATATGCAGATTTTGTTGGATTAATCGTTCCAAATCGTAGGTTTGCTCCATTTTGTACACAAGGTAGCCTCCTTTCATTTATGGGTAAAATCTGATGAGGCAGACATCATCGGAATGTCCAAACCTTTTTGGCCAACGCTTCCTTATCGGATCGCAAATAATCCTCGGATCAAATGTACGTAATTGAATTTTAATCCACAGGGCGACTTTTTCACCCAAAAATAAAACAGCAAGGTTTGCCTACTCGATCCGACAATTGAACCCTGCTGTAATTATTTCATGTTGACTTTCTTGTAGGAGGGAGGAATTCTTAAATACTTCGCAAGCTTCAAGTCATTCATGACTCCGTTACCGACTTGATTAATGACACCAATTACATCAACGTGGGCAGCATCCGATCCAACTTCGTTATTTCTCCAATTCCGTAATCCGTCCCTCCAACTGCTTCTCAGTCAGCAGCATTGGATATTTCTCCCATCCTCCGCTATATATTTTAATCATTAAGGTAATATGATTATAACAAACGTTTTTTTGTATGTAAACTTATTTATAAGCGCTTTCATACATGCATTGCTAGTCTAACATTGAGGAATTACTTTTGCTCAAGCACGTGCATAATATATGGTAAACTGGAAAATGCCTATTATGAGCATCTGCAGCTGTAAGTCATCTGTATAGCTAAAAAACCAAGGTGCTAAGCGGCCTGTTCTCGCTTCGTTCCTTGGTTTTTGTGTCTACAGCTGCTTTCTTAAGTATATTATGGGCAAGATACGCTTATAGCACAGGCAAGGCTAGCCTCTCGGCGTTTCCGGATGATAGCTTGCGCGAAACTCGGATGGTGTCATGCCTGTCGTTCGCTTAAACATTTCGCTGAAATACCGTCGCTCCTCATAACCGACGATGGCGGCGACCTCCTGAACAGGTACACCTGCGATTAGCAGCGACTTCGCTTTTTGTATACGCTCGGCCGTTATATACTGGATCAGCGTCATGCCCATGACTTTCTTGAAGAGGCTCGAAAAATAACTGACGCTCAAATGCACGTGGGCGGCGCATTCGCCTACGGTCACATCTCGCTCCAAACGCTGCTTGACATATTCAAGTGATTTGTAGATGACCAGCTGTACCTCAGACAGCGTGTTTTTCCGAACGAGCTCCCCGCCATCCCGGCATAACGCCGCAAGCTGCTGCTCGAGTACGGTCAGGGCGACGCCTGAGCCGCTTGTTTTCGCTTTGTACGATTGAACGAGCGGCTGCAGCTCATCCGGCGATACAAGCTCGTATAAGGTCCGGATGATTGAAGCGGCCAGCTCCTCATAATGACTGAGCAAGTACTCCGGGTTCGGCCGCGGACTTGGCCGCTGCAGTGCCGCCGATAGCTGAAGCAGCAGGGCAGCCGCACGCTCGCCGCTGCCCGAACGAAGCGCAAGCAGCACCTCCTCCTTGCCCTCTAGCGACATGGACGCCTGCTTGTTGGTCCTTGGAATCTCATCGTAGCTGATCGCTCCGTTGCCTCCGGTAAATAGGTGATAGGTCAAGGCTTGATCAGCCTGTTTATACGAATCCGGAAGCTCGGCGACCGACTCCGCCCTGCCACCGACACCGATGGAAACGGTGAATTTGGTGAAGCTTTCAATATTTTTGCAGCAGCGCTCTGCGATTTGAGTTGCGCTCATGTCCGCAGGGTCGTTCAAAACCGCAACAAATCGATCCGCCTCCAAACGAAACAACAGACCGTCAGCGTACTCACGGATCGTTTCCTCCGCGATATTTTGCAGCGAGAAGCGTATCAGCTCGACCTCGTGCATGGACAGTTTCGCTGCATGCTCCTGGAACATGTCGATTTCCAGCAGCAATACGATCAGCCCCTGCGGCTGCAGCCCCAGTTTCAGAAAATCCCAACGCTTCGAGGTATGGTCCCAGGACGTTCGGTGCTGCACAAGCAGCCTCAAGTACTCCTGCCTAAGCAGGGGCATGCTTTCGCGCAGCTTGAGTTCCATCCCTCTGACGTTCAACAGCACCTCCCGTTCCTGCAAAATGTGCGCCTTCGCCTTCCGTACCGCCTCCACAATGTCCTCCTCGGTGAATGGCTTTACCACATAATCAAAGGCTCCGAGCCGAACGGCTTCCTTCGCATAATCAAAATCGGTATAGCTGCTGATGAGAATGACTTTGCAGGCGAGATTCGCTTCGAGCAGTTCCCGAAGCATTGTCAAACCGTCCATTCTAGGCATCCGGATATCCGTAATGACGATGTCGGGCTTCTCGCGCAGGATCAGCTCAAGCCCGTCCTCCCCATTCGACGAGGTGCCTGCAACGGTCACCCCCTCGCCTACCCAATCGATCATCGTCAGTCCGTTGACCACGCTTTTGATGTCGTCGATGATGCACAGACTGACCTCTTCATGACCTAACATGCTGCATCTCTCCTTTCAACGGTAACGTAATCGTCGCCGTCACTCCCTGGCCCGGCGGACTATCCAGCCGCAGTTCGGCCTGATCGCCATAATACAACTGCAGCCGATTGATCAGATTGCCGAGCGCGTACCCGCCCTCGTTCGCCCGCTCCCTTTTGGACGAGGCTCCTGTTCCGTCCAGGCCCATTCCATTATCACGGACGCGAATCATGCAGTGCTCCCCATCCGGCGTTCGGTCCACACGAATGACGATTTCCCCCCCGCTGTCCATCTGATCAAAGCCGTGCAAGATGCTGTTTTCCACCAGCGGCTGCAGTATAATACGAGGAACGGGGAGTGCAAGCAGCTCTTGCTCTCTTACTTCGATTTCGAAGGTAAATAAATTTTCATAGCAAAACGTTTGCAGCTCCAAATATTGGCGTACATGCTGCAGCTCTTTATCGAGCGTCGTTGCCTCCTGCCCTTTATTCAAGCCGAGCTGGAACAGCCGTGACAAAGCAACGACCATTTTCTGCGAGGGCTCCACCTGCTTGAGCTTCAGCTTCCAGTAGATCGTATTGAGCGTGTTGTACAAAAAATGCGGATCCATCTGGGCGGAAAGCGCCTTGATCTCAGTCGTCCGCTTGGTCGTCTCCGCTTCCTTGACCTCCTCAATCAGCCTGACGATCTGCTCCAGCATGCGGTTAAATCGTAAGCCGATCTGGGCCAGCTCGTCTTCGCTTTTACTTTCAAAGCGGGCCGTCAGGTCGTTAAGCTCGACCCGCTTCATCACCTGCTGCAGTCCTCTCAGAGGTAAGAGCAAGTAGCCCGTAAACGCCCCGGACACGAGCAAGGCCAGTAAAAAGCAACCAGCGGTAATCGCGGCGATCATCCATTTGACATAGATGAGATCCTTCAATACGTAATCCTTGGATTGAATGGCAACCACAGTCCAGTCATTCAGGTGCAGGCGCGCGTAGTTGAACAAATAGTGTTTGCCGTTCAGCTTATCGGGTGCATAGCCAAGCTGACCTTCGTTCAGGAGTGATGCAATAACCCCACTGTTTACCGCCTCCTGAATGAGCGTGCCCGTCTCCAGAACGACAGGCCGCCCCTGACCGTTCAGCAGAAATCGCGCGGCACCGCCCTCGGTCCCCGTGCCGAGCAATTGGCGAAGCCCTTCCTCGCGGATGTTAACGACGACGTACACATCCTTCACCGGGTCCTCGGAAATCGGCTGCAATATGAGCGAAACGACCCGGTTGCTGCCCAAAAACAGCGTGTCTTCATGACCTTCGATCCACACGTTGCGTTTCTCCCGAACGATCTGCTCGTAAAGTGGGGTCTTCTCAAATACCGTCTGCCGGTTGCGATTCATCGATAGCGGGTAAAATTCGCCGATCGGCGTTGAAACATAGATCGAATGAATGAGAGGCTCGGCCATCCGAGCTTGGGAGAATACATTGTCCATCTCGGTCAAGCGGGTAAAATAGCGGGCCGCATCCCCCGCATTCACGTCCTTGAGCATCGCTCGAAAGGGCTGGCTAATCATAAACGTCATCATGACCAGCATCAGCTTGCCCAGCTTCTCGTCCACAATTCGCGCCGATTGGGCAACCGAGTCCTGTGTCAGCTTCATCGCACTGTTCTCCAGGATAACGGAGGTGATGGAATAGGAGAGCCCGCCTGTCGTCAAAACCGCGAGAATGGTGACAATCAGAAAGGCAAGTCTCAGCTTGTTGCGGAACGATAGTTTGCTTCGGTCGAGCATCAACGAATCCCCCGTTCTTCGGGCTTCGCCCGGTGGCTCTATACGTTGATTATGTCATGGTACATTCGCTTACACAATACGAGCCAAAACTGCGCATATAATGAACATGCCGGCGGCGGACTATGTGCTAAACTGTGGCGAAAAGGGTGCAGCGCTATTACCGGCGCCGCACCCTGAGTATGCTACAACTTTGATCACTGGAGTTCTCGATCCTTCAGCCCACACTCTCATGTTCATCCGCGCCGACAGTAAGGTCTTCGCCAAGCCAAGCCCCTTGCTCCAGAAGCCTTTGCTGCAGATCAGGCACCGAAACGCCGCGCGAGCCTGTGCCACATAGCAAAGCCATCGCCGCCGCCGTACCGGACGCCTGCCCCATGGCGAAGCAGTTCGGCATCACACGAAGCGAGCCTTGAACGGCCCGGTCGGACGAAGCCGCACGTCCTGGCACCCATAGATTATCGATGCCTTCGGGAAGCAGCACCCGGTAAGGCACGCCGTGCGACTGCCCAGGAGACAGGTGAGTAAACGTCATGCTACCCCTACTGTTGGCCAGATGAATGTCGATATAGTAAGCATTGCGTGCAATGTCATCCGGGAAGGAGCGAGCCTCCATGAAATCGTCCGCCGTCAGGAGGTAATCGCCCCGAATACGCCTGGTTTCGCGAATGCCGATCTGCTCACCGCTAGCGATCAAATGCGCGTGCTCGAAGCCGGGCACATACTGGCGGAAAAACTGCGTCTGACGCTCCGCCAACCGCCGCCCTTCGATCGCGCCGCGGGTCAAATCCTCGGCCTTCGTGCCGTCAATGCCGAACACGTGCCCGAAGTTGACGCCGACCAAATAATCGTTAACCCACGCGAGCCCCGAGATCGATTTGCGTCCCTCCGGCAAAGCGCCCTCCGCGATGGCTTGTTCCACGGTCTTGTGCAGCTGACCAGTGTCGCCCGTATCCTCGAGAAAGCGCAAGAAGCGCTGGCGATCCACATTGACCAGCATGTAGCACATACTTCCCGGCTGCAGCTCTCCTTGCTCCCCGCCCTTTTGGAAGGGAACCCCAGCAAGCGCGGCAATATCGGCGTCGCCTGTCGCATCAATTACATACCGGCAGCGTACGAAAGAGCGGCCTGTCTTGTTGACAATTAAAATGCCTTCGATCGTTCTCCGGTCCTCGGAGAGTACTACGTCATAAACGAACGTATGGAAAAGCAGCGAAACACTGTTTTCAAGCGCAGCGTCATCATAGACCCGCTTCAGCACCTCGGGATCGATAGGTACCCAATCCAGCGTATGCTCGTACTCTTTGCGGTACTCCGCATTGCAGGCCGTCTTCATCCGCTCCATCAGCTCGAGACCGACTCCTCGAATGATCGGCTTCTGCTTATCCGTAAACGGGCAAAACGCCGGCACAAGCGCCACCGTTCCCATACCTCCCAGAAATCCCCGCTGCTCGATGAGCAGCGTTTTCGCACCGTTCTTAGCCGCGCTGATGGCTGCGGCGATCCCAGCCGCACCTCCACCAACCACCACGACATCGGCCTCATAAGACACCGGCACATTTTGCTTCGGAAGTTGTATCACACCGTAGCTCATTGACTTCCTCCTTTATGCTTCCCATTACACAGTAGCCGCTCACTCTCCGAAAAAAAACTGCAGCCCTAACGCCCTTCCAAACACAGCTGCACCAAATCGTCTACATGCGCCGTCGCCAGACATTCTACCGTATCCGCCGCACCGTAATACACTTTAACCTCACCCGAGTCCTCCAAGATCATGCCGCCTGGAAAAATAACGTTGTTGCGGAAGCCGCCCGACGTCTCATAAAACGCTTCAGGCGCAAGCAGAGGCGATTTCGCCATGCCGACGATCCGGCTCGGATCCTCCAGATCAAGCAGCATGATCCCGGCGGTATAGCGCTTCTTCCAGCTCGTCTCCCAGCCGTTTTTGCCGCGCGAAGGATCCAGGTCGACCGCATGAAATGACGTCAGCCAACCCTTCTCCGTCTTCAACGGCGGCGCGCCCGGACCGACCTTGTCGTTGGCAAAAGGCACTTGCTCCACCCCAAGCACAAGTTTGGAGCCGCCCCAATACGCCAGATCCGGCGAATCACTCAGCCACATATCGAAGCGGTCGATCCCACCGCGGCTGTACACCGGGAATGGGCGCTCAAGACGCACGTACTTGCCGCCGATCCGCTCCGGAAACAGCACCATGTTGCGGTTGTCTGGCACCGATAAGCTCAACACCTCGAAGCTGTTAAAATCCTCCGTGACGGCGATGCCGCCCCGCAATCCGTGCTTCGTATCGACGGCAAAGCACATGTAGCAGCGCCCCTCGATAACGGTCAGTCTCGGATCATAGACACGAATGACCTCTTCGTCATTCCAGCTCCAGCATGGAGCGTTTTGTACTTGCCAGCTAACCCCGTCGTCGCTGTATGCAAGCCCGAGATTCGTCGTATTGTGCGGCTCGATGGTCTCCTTAGCGGCGTTGCCGTAGTCGTTGCGGAATACCATTACGTATTTGCCCTCATACTTGGTCACTCCGGCATTAAATACCATCGCCGGACCGTACGCTACATCCTTCGGCGCCACCAGCGGATTGGCCGGATGTCTCCGGATCACGGGGCTCGACTGCAGCTGCCCGATCGTTTGAAATGTATCAATAGTCATAAGTACCTCTCCTTAACCCTTAATTGAGCCGGCTGTCACCTGCATGAACGATTTGTTTGCCAAAATATAAACCAGCAGCATCGGCAAAATCGACAAGCAGGCACCGGCCATCATCAAATGAACCTGCATAGCGGCGGACGAGCCATAACGAAGATTCGCAAGCCCGACGGTCAGCGTCTGCAGCTTCGGATTCGTCATCGTAAATACGAGCGGCAAAATATATTCATTCCACGCATGCCGGAAGGCAAACAGTCCGGAAACCCCAAGTCCCGGCGTCAGCAGCGGAAGAATGATTGTAAAGAAGCTGCGGAAGAAGCTGCAGCCGTCCATCATAGCGGCTTCATCAAGCTCCCGCGGGATTGCTTTAAAGAATCCGAGCAAGATAAAGAACGTGCTCGCATGAGCGCTGATCAAAATCAGAATGACGCCCCACAGCGTTGTATTCAAATGCAGCTTGACCATTAGGTCGAACTGCGGACGAAGCACGACAGCCCCGACGGAGATGAACATCGTCGATGCCTGGACACCCACATACAGCGCCTTGCCCGGAAACGTTCTGCGGTCTACTACATATGCGGCCATCGCCGCCACGAGCAGTGTACCGACGGTCACCGCTGCGCTTAAAAACACGCTGTTCCACGTATATTGAGCGAATTTCGTTTGCTTCCAGGCCTCTGCGTAATTGGCAAACTGCCATACCTCAGGCAGCAGGCTGCCTCCGCTCATGAGCTCGACGTTACTTTTTAGCGAGCCGGCCAAGGTCATCAACACGGGAAACAGCGTCAGCAGCGCCGTGACAAACAGAAATACCCACATGATAACCCGACCAAGGGCCTTAACCAAGCGCAGGTACAGCGGATGCCCCGCTCGCGATATTGTCAATTCGTTCATGTTCGTACACCTCCTCGAGCTAGAACACCCTGCTCATTTTTCGACTGAAATAATAGTACACGACCGTAATCGCTCCGACGATGACCGCGGTTGCGAAGCCTACCGCACTGCCATAACCGATCTGTTGAACGGTGGGCGACCCTGTGGATACCGGGAAAAGCAGCTTGTAAAGATACAAATACATCACTTCCGTGCGGCCGATCGGACCACCCTCCGTCATGACCATAATGCTCTCATAGCCTTTTAGCGAAGCGATGATTGCGAGCATAATGATCATCTGCATTACCGGGCCGAGCATCGGAATCGTAATATACCGGAAGCGCTGCCCCGCATTGGCCCCGTCAATCGCCGCACTTTCGTACAGATCGTTCGGAATACTTTGCAGTCCCGCCAGGAACAGCAGCATATAGTTCCCGACCGCCCCCCACGCAGCAACGATAATGACCGTCAGCATCGCGTATTTCGGACCGAGCCATTCGATCGGCCGGGAAATAATCGAATACTGAAGCAGCAGCTGATTGACCATGCCGTTATAGGAGTTAAAAATAATATAGAACACGACGGAGATGACTGCTGTACTAATGACCGTCGGCATAAAATAGATCGCCCGCAGTAGTCCACGCCCACGCAGCTTACCGTTAAGAATGACCGCGAGCAGCAGCGAAAGCGGAATCGTGATGATCAGCTTGCCCGCAGCGTAAATGAACGTATTTTTGACCGATTCCCAAAACTGTACGTCGTTCGCAAGCCTGCGGAAGTTATCAAGCCCGACAAACAATTGTTCGCCATAGCCCGGGTAATCGTAGAACATGTAACGCAGCACCCAGAACAATGGGTATATGCCCAAGACGAGGGTCAGGATGACACTCGGAAAAAGAAAGATCGTGTTTTCACTCAGCCGTCTCCATGCGGACATACGTCCTTCTCCTCCTCCATAGTTTCTCTATAGCTATACTAAATGTCTGCTTCCACCCTGAAATGGGCGTATGCGGTCGGCAAAGAGCCTTCGCTGAACCCTCGCCGCTTATTTACCTTGCAGCTTGGCCGGATCAAAGCCCGGGTTCGGCACGACCTTTACGTCGCCCTTCTGGATTGCTTTATCCAAAGCAGTATTGTAGCGAGTATTCAAATCTCCAACGATCTTCGCCAAATCTCCGCCGGTCAGCATGTATTTGAAGAAGGCGTCCGCATAATTCATGCCTTCAGGCGTCACGTTAGGCGATACCGGCCAGAGCGAGTCCATCTTGCCGGCCAGAAAGCCTTCCATACCCGGAATTTGAGGCTTCTTCGCTTTTTCAGCGATGCTCGGCACGACCGCGATGCCAAAGCCCTTCTCGTGGTAGGTCGTCAATACATCGTCGCCATACATGAATTGCATAAATTTCCAGGCTGCGTCCTTGTTCTGAGAGTTGTTGCTCAGCCCGAGCCACGTGCCCGCCGAAACGATCTCAGATGTGCCGCCGCGCTTGCCGTCCAGCGTTGGCGCGAGCGCGCCCGCCCAGTTGATTTTTGTCGGGAACTGGTCCGTATACACCCCCGGCTCCGTCGAGAAGGACAAGTACATGCCAATCTTGCCTGCCGCGAACTGTGCCCGCATCGGATCGATGTCAAGCGTCTCCGCTCCAGGCAAAATGCTTCCGTCATCATACATTTGCTTGAAGGATTTGATAGCCTCTGCGTACGGAGCAAAGTCAAATTTGCCGGTTTTGATGTCAAAGCCGAGTCCCTGATGACCGCTAAGCGATAAAATTTCTCTTACAGAGCGGTCCATCGCGCTCTTCGGGTTTTTGAAGTTGAGCGCGAAGCCGTACACGCCGTCCTTTTTGCCCACCTCTGTAATTTTCTTAGCTGTGTCCACCATTTCCTGAAGCGATTGCGGCGGATTCTGGACACCTGCCTTTGCGAACAAATCCTTGTTATACACAAGCCGAAGTGTAAGTCCGGTATTCGGAAGTGAATACAGCTTGCTGTCGAAGCGGTTGACCCCGTCGATCAGTCCAGTTGAGAACTTCGATTTCAGAGAGTCGGTCAAATACGTGTCGATAGAAGCCAGGTATCCTTTTTTGAAGAAGGTTTCGGTATTGGCGCTTTTCAAACGAAGCACGTCCGGTGCCTGATTGCTGGAGAAGGCGATATCAACGTTCTGATTATAGTTCTCGGACATGACCGTTAATTCAACCTCGATATTATCCTTGTTTGAAGTGTTAAACTGATTGATCAGCTCCTTGATGTACTCCTGATCGTGACGGTCGTCCGTCCAATATTTGATGATCTTCTTCTGAGCCGGCTGCGGTGTCTGTCCGCCGCTTTCACCCGCATTCTTGTCTGGCTCGCCGCAGCCCGTCATGGCGACCGTCAATGCGACGCCAAGTCCGAGACCAACCATTTTTTTCATCATTTGCACTACCCCTTTTCAGCTTGTTTGTGTTGCCTATGGTTTTATTATAGACTGCTCAAAAGAAAAAGAGAGTGGGGTGAGTCCACTCTCTTGGGTAACAAAACGATAATGGCCCGCACCTGAAGTGCATTCTCTACTGTATCTCCCGCATCTGGGTCAGGCTTTTCAATTAGTAACTAAAACATCGTCAAAATGTACATTTGCAGACGTTGTCCTAAATCCTATTTTCCCTGCTGCTAATTCTGTAACAGGATTGGTCCAATCCGTTTTTAATACGCCATCAACAAAGCCTTTAATATTGTTCCCTTGCATGACAGCTTTAACGGTATACCACTGGTTCGGAGTAGCTGTGAAAGAGGTGCTCGATACGAGAGTCAGAGTTCCCCCTACACATTTGTAAAGCTCCAGCTTATTTGCCGATGAATTAATTCTATACATATAGTAATTGCTTGCATCCTGTACTCTAAATATAATTCCTGCGTTTGCGTCTGATATGGGGAGTTTCATTTTGGCTTCATATGCATAATCAGTCCATGAATTGCCGGCAGTAATGATGGATGCTGCTACAGCCTGCTGAGCCAAAACTTTAGTGCTATCCGTTACTACATTCCAGGTACCTGAAGCAGCTGTCCATCCCGTCATTGTTCCGTCTTCGAAATTGTCGCTGAATAGCAGGTTAGGAGTAACTAAAACATCGTCAAAATGTACATTTGCAGACGTTGTCCTAAATCCTATTTTCCCTGCTGCTAATTCTGTGACAGGATTTGTCCAATCCGTTTTTAATACGCCATCAACAAAGCCTTTAATATTATTCCCTTGTATGACAGCTTTAACGGTATACCACTGGTTCAGAGTAGCTGTGAAAGAGGTGCTCGATACAAGAGTCAGAGTTCCCCCTACACATTTGTAAAGCTCCAGCTTATTCGCCGATGAATTAATTCTATACATATAGTAATTGCTTGCATCCTGTACTCTAAATATAATTCCTGCGTTTGCATCTGATATGGGGAGTTTCATTTTGGCTTCATATGCATAATTAGCCCATGAATTGCCTGCAGTAATAATGGATGCTGCTGCAGCCTGCTGAGCCAAAACTTTAGTGCTATCCGTTACTACATTCCAGGTACCTGAAGCAGCCGTCCATCCCGTCATAGTTCCGTCTTCGAAATTGTCGCTGAATAGCGACAGCTTGGTATTGGAAAATTTGATACCGCTTACATTGCTATTAACGTTAACTTTCAAGTCACTCAGGTTAGTTGCGAGCTTGCCTTTCACATACACATCTGAGAACGTGACACCGTTAACCATTCCGCCTTTGGTGGCATTCCCGGAAATTCTGGATTGCTCAGATCCCAGCTCGCGAACATTAATATTCTTTAATATAACATTGTTTACATTGCCGGAAGTACTGGTAGAAACTCCAAGCCAATAGTTCCCGAATTGATTGATACCGACTCGTTCGATGTCGATATTCTCAAACGTAATATTTTGAGCGTAACCTTCCTCCGGAAGCGTATTATACTGATAACCATGATCAATCAGCAATGCCCGGGCGCTTTGATACACATACGAATTTCGGATGGTCACTCCGATCTGCGGCTGGGCTACCCCCATGCCAATCTTGAAAGCCGCGCATCTTGTCCATGCAAAAGCGTCATCGAAGACCACATTTTCCAAATGTTCAAGCGCTCCCGGCCACCCTTTGGACATCCCCGTTTGCAGCCAGGTTTTGGTAGAGTACGTGTCATCATCCGATATGGCAATCGCATGTTTAACAAGCACGTTCTGACTCTCGTTTATATCGATAACATCATTCTCGATTTTGTATAAATCCTGGAATCCCTTGAGATTTTTTATGGTAACATTGTCGGAACGCACAACCATGAACGACCAGAAGCCGGCATCCCGCAATATTAAACCATCAAAATTAAAATTTGTGGTTGCGAGCGGGACCAACAGGTTATTTATTAATCCTTCATTTTTATTCGGTGCCGGCATCTTTCGCTCTCGCATCGCTATGCCTTTGCCATCAATGGTTCCCCGTCCCCGTATGGTGATATTGCTGGAGTCTACGGCAGTACGAATAAAATACGTTCCATCCGCATTTCGAGAATCCTTCCGAAAATCTATCACGTAGTCTTCGCCCTTGCCTGTGCCGACAATGACGGCGCCTCCGGCCAGGTAAAAGGTCACATTGCTTTTTAACGTCAGGTTCCCACTCTTATACACACCGGCCGGAACAAATACAATGCCACCCCCGGCCCCGTTTGCATCATCAATGGCCTTCTGAATAGCTGTCGTTGCCATTGAAGTTCCCGTACTGTCTGCATTGTATGGTGAACTGGTCACATTATAGATTCCAGTTCCTGAAGATGCCGGAATATCAGTTTCTAAAGGATCTGCTGCTATTACCATCTTTTTCAGATCATTGATTTTTACAATGACATACGTTGAAGATGAAAGACTAAAAGTCAACTTATTTCCACTGACTGTACCCACGATGTTTTTGGCCATAGGACTGATGGAATAAGATGTAATATTCTCGCTTGCAGTAACTTCGATACTAACTGTTCCAGAAAAAGAAAATTCAGCGTAATCATAATCTGGCAGGTAGCTTATTACAGGAACACTGGCATTATCAGCTTTTAATGAAAAAACACTAGATGCAGTATAAATTGAAGGCATAGGGTAGTTTTGAATCGTAGCGGCTGCATGAGATGTCTGAGGTAAAAACCCTGTGATTGAGATCATTAAGGTAAGCAATAATAAAAGACTAAATACTTTTCTTTTAAGCATAAATACCTCCTGAAAATATAAATTTTCACACTATGCATAGCAGAACGGTATACGCTATGCCGATGTACATGGAATAAATACTTATTCCGCGCCGTGTAGTGGCAGAACTGTAACCCGGCTTAATCGTAAGCATACCAACTTTTTGACGATCGAGTAGCCCCTCCATCTTCCTCCTTTTGTCCAATATTTGATGACTGACTTCTTCCGCGCCGAGTCGCCTCTTTTTCTTCGCCTCACCTCCACTGCAGGCGGTCATGCCAATGGCCTGAGTAGCCCAATCCAATGGTAACCGCTTTCATTTTTAACTCATTTTGAGTTATTTATATACTTATTATAATTCCTGTATAAAATGGAAGGAGTGAGGTAAGCCCACGATCTAGGGATACAATTGTACTGTCCTCATGTATGCGATGGATCTAAAATAGTCGTAAACATGAAGTAAACCCGGACTAATATCCGGGCCGGGTTTTCACATTTAACACACAGGAAAATTGCAACAAAAATTACTCTTCTGAATCTTATAATTTCATCTATGGAAAAATCGCCGCAGTTTTATTATATGTCGTTTCGCTATAGCATCCATACGCAGGAAATCACAAGCGTGTTGGCTCTTTTTTGGCTCAGCTCGTCGCCCTCGCGATTTCTGCACGCTGCTCTTTCAGCTTATGTTAAAATTAGACTTGCAGATAACCGACTCCATAATCTGAGTGGCTACGCTGCAGCTACGGTCCCCCACCTGAAAAATTGTTGTTTTGCTTTTGTTGGGTTTTTATTACTGTGCAGTCAAGATGACAGGCCCCGCTTTCGTAATGGCAATTGTATGTTCATACTGAGCAGACAGCTTCCCGTCAGCGGTTCGCGCAGTCCAACCGTCATCGTCGATCGTCATGCGATATGTTCCCGTGTTCAACATCGGCTCAATGGTAAAAACCATTCCTTCCTTAAGGCGGAATCCTTTGCCCGGCGATCCGACGTGTGGAAAATTAGGCTCCTCATGCATGCTTCTACCCACTCCATGGGCAAGCAAATCGCGGACGACGCCAAAACCGTTGTGTTCCGCATGTTGTTGAATCGCATGGACGACATCGCCGATCCGGCTGCCAACCGTTGCCCGTTCGATACCGATATACATGCACTCTTTTGCGACCCGCATCAATTTCTCGGCTTCCTCCGTCACGGAGCCGACCGCATAGCTCCATGCGGAATCGCCAACCCAACCGTTCAGCTCCGCAACGATATCGACGGTGACGATGTCTCCCTGACGTAGCGGCTTGCTGTTTGGGAACCCGTGCGCGATCACATCGTTCACGGAAGTGCACGTTGCATACCGGTAGCCATTGTAGCCCAAAGTGGGCGCCCTTCCCCCGGCTTTCACGATGAGCCGCTCTACTTCGTCGTTAATCTCCTGCGTCGTAATGCCCGGACAAATCATTTCGGCCACTCTTTTGTGGCATGACGCCACGAATTGCCCGGCTATTTTCATCTCTTCGATTTCCGCAGCCGATTTCAAAGTCACCATATTATCGGCTCCCTCCCGGTAAAATTCCCGTAAGCAAAGTCTCCGCAGCCTCGTTGCCATCCATCTCTTCATGCTGATGATAAATATGCAAGCCAGCATAGCCGACCAGCGAGCCAATCAGCATGTTGGCCGCCTTTTCGGGGCTTCGCCCGCCAGTGCATCCCCGCAAAATCTCCGCCAACGGTAAATACAGCTCTTCGTGGAACCGCTTGGACAGCTCCCTATAGCGGCCGCCGGGCAGCTGGTGGAAATTTTCAGTCGACATTTTGTACAGGATGAACACCGATAGATCCTCCGACCATTGGCGAAGCATGAGCACGATATAATGCCGCAGCCGTTCAGGCCATGGTCCTCCGCCGACCAAGGCGGTTTCCGTGACCGATTTCGCCTGTTCGAAAGCGCACCACAGTAAATCGTCAAACAATTCGTATTTATTTTTGTAATAATGATAAACCGTTCCGTAACCGAGTGCGGCTTGGGCCGCGACATCGCGCATCTCCATAGTTATGCCTTTATCGATATACACCAGTGCAGCTGCCCGCAGAATTTGCTGGATCCGGATCGCACGAATCTCTTCGTTCTGCTCCTTCGTTCGGGGAGACATGATCGGAAAGCCCTCCTTTTTTTGACCTACTGAAATGTCAAAATAAGAATACAATAATTTTCCTTTTCAGTCAACCCGAATTTACTTCTAGAAGGTGACAATCCAGTTCACATTATCGTACGCAAATGGTTTCTGAAACAAGAGAACTGGTTTACTCACACCCAGCACTCCTATCTCGCCATATTACTACATAAACTGACACAAAAAACATGAATTCGCAATACTTTAACCTAATTGATTGGATAATATGTAGTACAATGTAATAAGTCAGATGTATTCAAAACCCACATATTTCAAGGAGGCCATATGAGTATTAATCTTTATAGCGAACTACGAAAATTTGATAATGAGGACTCGAAATTAAAATTGTTAATGAGAACTATTAAAGACTTATCAGAGGAAAAGAAAGATAGATCATTTTTAGAAAAATTAGTAAATAAAAAAGCGGAGATTCAATCCAAAATATGGAGGTAATTGTTCAGACAATTTGCGGTCACCCCCTTTCCCTCCAAACGGTGGGCCAGCTCATAGGTGAACAAAATGCTGGCTAGTTTCGACTGTGCGTACGCCTTTTCCGAAAATATCATTTACATGGGGTCTGGTAGGACTAAAATTCCCATCATCCAATCCCTCTGTCTATATGAAGTGAATCTTGCTTATAGCCCATTCTATCATACTGCCATTCCGGCGCTTGGTACCGTTTCAGCAATTCGTGAAGCTTAAAGGCATAGCGCTCTTCCAAAGCTTCATTCCGAATGACCGACTTCTGATCAGGATCATTTGCCAGATCATACAACAAATGATGGTCAGGCGCGTTATGGTGCCTACGCGATCTTTCCGGTCTACGATAAACCGGCATCCGGGTTTGTGGCAAAAATACTCCGAGCTCGGCCTTCTCATACTGTCCGGGCGTTTGGGGAGATATGACCGGAGTTGCCGTGTGATGGTATGCTATAGAATCCGGTATCGGTTGGCGTGTATACGTATAACGGCCGTCTGTCAGACTAATGTCTTTGGCGAAGTAGCCATAGAGAACAGCGTCATGGTGCGTCCCATCCTCTCCCAGCAGGTGCACTAACGATTTCCCCTGCACATGCTCGGATGGAATGGCTCCGTGTAGCTCCAACAAGGTAGGCATCAAATCGATGGTAGTGGTTAGCGATTGTACTCGTTTACCATTCATTGGTGAGCCAGGCTGATATACCATAAGTGGAATATGCGCAAGCTTCCGATAGTCGAACATGTAGTTTTTGGCCCAATACCCGTAATCTCCGAGCAAGTGCCCGTGATCCGTCGTTAAAATAACCGTGGTGTCCTTCCACAAATCAAGCTCGTCCATCTTATCAAGTAATTTTCCCAGCCATATGTCGGCCATCGTCAAAGTCCCCGCATAGCATTTGCGATCAACGGAAGAATAGCTAGGCCAATCGAAATGATACGGCCCGCTCCAATCATCGGCGTAAAGCTCACGATATTTGTGCGGACAAACGAACGGTTCGTGGGGGTCGAATACCTCCAAATGCATCAGCCAGTTATCTTGATCATGATTGTGCTGTAAAAAATCGATCGCCCGCATAAAGCATTGCGTGGTCGGATAATCCTCATCTCTCTCGAGGTTCATGCTGTGCCGGTTGACCCAATCCTGCCGACGGTTTTTCCCACGATATACAGGAATCTCAGGATCCTTCACGCGCGGCTGCCAAGGGTCGCTCTCCTGACCGCGCATAAACTCCCAGGTGTGAAAGGGTGTCTGGTAGCCTAAGCCCGACGCCTCAAAATAATGATAGTGATCTGTGATCATATGACAATAGGTTCCAGACTGCTTATTCAGCACCCGGGGATACACTTCGTCGAAGGGCTGCAGGGGACACCAGGAGGATTCCAGGAAATTGAGACGACCCGTCATCATATCCCTCCGGGCAGGCATGCACGGCAGACCAGCCATGGATGAGAAAATAACTGTTTTTCCCTGAGCCAGAGAAATTAAAATAGATTGGCGTGTTTCATTGCCAATAGCCACAGAAGAAACGGTGTTATATAGGTGTGCAGAATCAGAAGAACCAACATCGCGAGCAAGCTAAGTACTCTGATCCCCGTGAAGATGATTCTTCAATCATACGAGCCCGCAATGACCCTCCCAAGCGGGACGTCAAGAATAAGAACGAGATTAAAACCCAAGAGAACCGATGCGATAGTGCTGCCCTGTTTGCCAGGATGAGATATTTTGGCCGCAACGGTCAAGGCGACGAACATAAATCCCCTTATCGCCAAAATAATTCTTGCACCGTGATTGCAATAAGAATTGGAGTGCCGATGGCATACACTGCCACTACTCCTATAAGCTCCAGAAAAATACTTACGGTACCTGCAAAAAAACCTTGATAAATACAACAGGTACCGTTATAATAAATTCAACAGGTACAGTTAGAAGATATACCTGCAACGATTTAAGGAGGTATTTGGATATGAATACGGAACTATACGAAAAACTCTCAAGGCTGCAATGGTTATTGCACAAGCAGCAACTCAAAACTCACGCCACAGGTGGCCCGATGGCTGATACAAGTCGTGGGCAGGGCAGAATACTTGCTGTTCTTAAAATGAAAGACGGAATCAGCACAAAGGACTTATCATACTTGTTGGGTATCCGTGTCTCGTCTCTCAATGAACTGCTTGCGAAGCTTGAGAAAGGTGGCTTTATCACCCGTAACCCCTCTGAGGCTGATCGACGTGTTATGCTGATTCATCTGACAGAAAAGGGCCGAGAGGAAGAAGAGCTGGAACGTGACAGCGGCGGCGTCTTTTCCTGTCTTTCGACCGAGGAGCAACTAACCTTTGGAGAGTATCTAGATCGCATTATAGCTGCTCTGGAGGCTGAGCTTGGTTCGGATAATGAGCGGGATGAACTGTCCGACTGGATGGCAGCCGCAAGGACGCGAATGGGTGACGAACAGTTTGATCAGTTGATGGCTATGCGCCGCAATATGCATAATATGCGCGGTGGTTTCGGAGGTGGATTTCCGGGGTTTGGTTTGGATAGACGCAATACTTGGCATAACGATGTAGAAAATTCGCGTCCTCCCTTCCATGAAAATCAACACGATGAGGATGATAAGTAAAGATATAAGCTGAACTTAAGAATGGTGGCAAGCTGACTGATGAAGTCCTTACGAGCCAAGGACTTCACCAAGACAGCACAAATAACGTTGTTAGAATTCTAATTATTTTGAAGACTACAGTAAATGAAGAAAGTGGTGACCCATATGGATGCAGAAAACCTCCATTACTTTGAAAAAGCACCGGTCGCGAAAGCCGTGGCTCACTTCGCTGTACCGATGATGCTGGGCACATCAATGAGTGTCGTATATTCCATTTTAAATGCCTATTTCCTTGGTACACTGGGCGATACTGCCATGTTAACCGCACTCGCACTAACCTTGCCGTTATTCGCGGCCATTATGGCGCTCGGCAACTTGATTGGCATCGGTAGCGGTGCGTTCATCTCCCGTTTGCTCGGAGAGAAAAAATATGATGATGTTAAGCACGTGTCTTCATTCGCCTTTTACACCAGTTTAGTTCTCGGTCTTTCATGTTCACGGTTACGTCATTGAGGCTGTTCAAGATGTTCGTAAAGCGGTTCAGAGTACGCTGGCTCCGCGGGCGAAAGCCCTGCTCAAAGCGCATCACCGCTTGCTTAATCCTCCAGTCGACT
>NZ_JAJNMU010000239.1 GCF_022458865.1 Paenibacillus periandrae
TCTCTGCAAAGCTTGTTCCTTGAAAACTAGATACCGAAACAAAACAAATGTTTAGAGCAGCGTTACTTGACTTCGGTTGAGTAACATCCAAATAGATCTATCCTAACGGATAGGACTTATTAGCGGAGTTGGTTAAGCTAATAAGAGCACACGGAGGATGCCTAGGCACTAGGAGCCGAAGAAGGACGTGGCGAACGACGAAATGCCTCGGGGAGCCGTAAGCAGGCTTGGATCCGGGGAT
>NZ_JAJNMU010000240.1 GCF_022458865.1 Paenibacillus periandrae
GTTAAACATCAAACAATACGCGGCAGGTCTCCATATGTATTCCTTGCCCTCTTCTTTTACGCCAAAGGTAATGATTGGCACGAATTATTCCTCCTTAACCTCCCATATCTAATTAAGCAATCCTGCCCGTCCCTCGGTTTTAAGGGTTTTTCTCACGTATGCTCACTCACTCGCAGGATTTTAGCACCTATTGGAATGACGAATACTCGGAAAACAAGCTTATATAAGCATTGGGTTCA
>NZ_JAJNMU010000241.1 GCF_022458865.1 Paenibacillus periandrae
CATACTATGTGCGTGCATATGCGACCAACAACACAACAGCAACGGGCTATGGAGTGGAAGTTCAGTTTAGGACGCAGAACTTACCGGTAGCACCAACGGTAACGACGTTGACGTACACGAACATCACGACAACGACCGTTGATTTAACGGGCAATGTAAGCTCGGACGGCGGAGCATCGTTAACGGAGCGTGGATTTGTGTATGCAACAACCCCGAATCCGACAACGTCCAACTC
>NZ_JAJNMU010000242.1 GCF_022458865.1 Paenibacillus periandrae
GACCGGGATGGACGTACCGCTGGTGTACCAGTTGTTCCGCCAGGAGCACGGCTGGATAGCTACGTACGGAAGGGATAAGCGCTGAAAGCATCTAAGCGCGAAGCCCCCCTCAAGATGAGATTTCCCAGTATGTAAGACCCCTTATAGACGATGAGGTAGATAGGTTCGGGGTGGAAGTGCCGCAAGGTATGGAGCTGACGAATACTAATCGGTCGAGGGCTTATCCAAGAAA
>NZ_JAJNMU010000243.1 GCF_022458865.1 Paenibacillus periandrae
CCCCACCCTGATTCATTCCCCAGAGTAACCGGTATTTGTTTTTCGATCCCGTCGTGAAGGTCACCACTTTACTCCCCACCGTTCCCGCTGGATCTGTCCACGACGTCCAACCGAAATCCCGGTCTTCTTCCTCACTCCGCGCGACAAAGTAGTAAAAACCGTTGGTGGCTGTCACCGCCTTGTGCTTAAACGATACGGTATAGGTCGTGTTTTTTTCCAGCTGCATTTTGC
>NZ_JAJNMU010000244.1 GCF_022458865.1 Paenibacillus periandrae
CCAAGGCTGCGATCCCTGCCAAAACTGATTCAGATTGTCCCACACCATATTCACGTAACTATTTCCATTCCATTCTTGGTAATACCAGTTGTTATGCCCCTGAACAGAGCTGAACTGTTGGGAGGCAGCGTTAGAAACACCATATGTAATGACCGGATCCCATTTGGTCCCATCGCTACTATTTTCTCCGTTTGCATCTACAAGGAAGTACAAAGCATCTCCTTCTGTCAC
>NZ_JAJNMU010000245.1 GCF_022458865.1 Paenibacillus periandrae
ACAACTGGTTGAAATTCCAGTACCACCGAGAACCGTTATGAGCAATGGGGTGACGCAGAAGGATAGTGACGCGGACTGATGGATGTCCGTCCAAGCAGCGAGGCTGGTGTGTAGGCAAATCCGCACATCGATAAGGCTGAGCTGTGATGGGGAGCGAAAATTGCAGTAGCGAAGGTCATGAGTTCAAGCTGCCAAGAAAAGCCTCTAGCCAGGGAGAAGGTGCCCGT
>NZ_JAJNMU010000246.1 GCF_022458865.1 Paenibacillus periandrae
TCTAGCTCGTGGAGAAAGCGTGTTTTGTACCGATTTACGAACCTCTTGCACGGCCTCTATGACATAACCATGCACATGAAATCGATCTGCGATTCGGATCGCTGTTGGAAAACATTCATGGATCCACGTGTGATAGGCTTGGGCTAAATCCATCACCACCGCCTTGGGAGCAAGCAGCAGGAAGTCAGGATGCTGCTGGGCATAGGCCCGCAAATCTTCCAGTTTTC
>NZ_JAJNMU010000247.1 GCF_022458865.1 Paenibacillus periandrae
TAGAACCCTCCATAGGAAAAGGAAATTCCATCTACAGATATCCTAAATTTACAAATAAATCATTTATTTGCATTTCTCCTTTCGGTTCAACATGCTAAACTAAAGTTCGTACAATTTGCGTTGTTCGTAAAATTTCGACAAAAAATGATACTGAATTTTGGTATAGTCACTAGTAGTATAGTTAATTATATCCAAAATAACAATATCATTTTTATTAAGAAGCAG
>NZ_JAJNMU010000248.1 GCF_022458865.1 Paenibacillus periandrae
GACGGGTGAGTAACACGTAGGCAACCTGCCTGCAGGATCGGGATAACTACCGGAAACGGTAGCTAAGACCGAATACAAGACTTTGACGCCTGTCAGAGTTTGGAAACACGGAGCAATCTGTGACCTGTAGATGGGCCTGCGGCGCATTAGCTAGTTGGTGAGGTAACGGCTCACCAAGGCGACGATGCGTAGCCGACCTGAGAGGGTGAACGGCCACACTGG
>NZ_JAJNMU010000024.1 GCF_022458865.1 Paenibacillus periandrae
AATATAAATAACCCCTCTCATCCTAAGGTGACAGATTACATCTGCCGACCTAGGGACGAAAGGGGAACTTTTCGTGGTACCACCCTGATTTGCCAAGAATCTTGCGATTCCAGCCTCATGAGGTAAGGTTTTCCTTACCTGCTGCACGATAACGTGTGCCACTCCGTTTGAGACTACTCACTGAATCCATGCGGGATTCAACTTTCGAGCAAAAGCTCCGAGACGACATTATACATGGATTATGGCAAAGGTTTCAGCGTTCCCTCTGCTCTCTGGACATAAGAGCCTTCGTATTTTTTTCTCTTCATCGCTTTGATATGGTGTAGATACAAATAACCCCTTTCATCCTAAGGCGACAGAAAATAACTGCCGATCCTATAGGGACGAAAGGGGAACTTTTCGTGGTACCACCCTGATTTGCCAAGAATCTTGCGATTCCAGCCTCATGAGGTAAGATTTCTCCTACCTGCTGCACGATAACGTGTGCCACTCCGTTTGAGACTACTCACTGAATCCATGCGGGATTCAACTTTCGAGCAAAAGCTCCGAGACGACATCATACAAGGATTATGGCAAAGGTTTCAGCGTTCCCTCTGCTCTCTGGACATAAGAGCCTTCGTATTTTTTTCTCTTCATCGCTTTGATATGGTGTACATACAAATAACCCCTTTCATCCTAAGGCGACAGAAAATAACTGCCGATCCTATAGGGACGAAAGGGGAACTTTTCGTGGTACCACCCTGATTTGCCAAGAATCTTGCGATTCCAGCCTCATGAGGTAAGATTTCTCCTACCTGCTGCACGATAACGTGTGCCACTCCGTTTGAGACTACTCATTGAATCTATGCTGAATTCAACTTTCGAGCAAAAGCTCCGAGACGACATCATACAAGGATTATGGCAAAGGTTTCAGCGTTCCCTCTGCTCTCTGGACATAAGAGCCTTCGTATTTTTTCTCTTCATCGCAATTTATGATGGTTTTTATAATAGCACAACACTTTCCATTTATCAAATGGAATTCTGCTTCAGCCTGTCATACCCAGCGTATTCTTGCCCAAAAGCAGCTGCACATTCACTGCTTATAGCTTTCCTCTAGTTCCCACTTTTGACGCAAGTGATGACGCAAATGCATATCAACAAGAGCAAACCACTCTTTCGCGTTCAGCCACCCAAAGCCAGCATGTTTTACTTTGTAGCTTGGGTTGATCGTATCAAGCTTCCCATCCCATTCTTTTACTTTCTGACACATTTGATCGAGTCCACGCGGAAGATTTGTAGGTTTCAATCCATTTCAGATCAACCAATTGAACCACTCCTTTAGCTGTAATCACTGCTTCATGCTTGACCTAGAATTCAAACCATATGTTATTTTATTTCATTAAGTATAGTTGTCTCACATACGGCCGCAATTCAACCACAGTTTCAAGAAAAGTGGTATACACATGAACCAGTGTCTTGTTAGGGACGTCCTGTTTAAATTCCCGCTGCAGCAAATCGACCACTTCCTGCAGCTCCTGGCGTACATGCTCCGGCTTTGAAAGCTGCTGAATACGGGATGCCAAAGCAAGCAGAAAATCATGGATCGTTTGGCCCTTAGTGTGGGAGTCAATGGGGTTAATATGATTAAAGTAAATACTTGACTCATTGAGCACAGGTTTGCCCTCTTTAAGAAGCATATCATTAACAATGGCATCCATCCGTTCAACTAAGAAAAGCGCTAGTTCAGCCATCGGAAGAGCAATCACCTTTTGATGAGCGTAAGTGATATACTCTCTCAGCTGACCTCTAAATATAGCCACAATATCCCAAATATAGGTCTCAATACGATTTCCGTATGCTTCATAAAAACAATCCCGATGCCAGGTAAGCATGGTGGCACGTTTCTTCTTCCAGACTGTAACAAACTTCTCATTACTGGTGATAGGAAGCTCCTTGAACTCACTCAGAAAAAAGTAATTTTCAAGCGTATATTGGAGCTGAAATTCAATTCTGCGCCGCAATCTCTCCATAGGCGTTACATCACCCTGTTGGCGATCCAGCTCTCTGGCTTGCTCGAACATGATGAGATGACAATCCTCAAATACAGCCGTAAACAAATCTTCCTTGGAATCAAATATTTTGTAAATACTGCCTTTGGCCATGCCGCACGCATCCGCAATATCCTTCATCGAAGCGGAGAAATAACCTTTTTCTATAAAAACAGCCTTGGCTGTATGTAAAATTTGCCGCTTCTTCATTTCTTCAAGATCAATCATACCCTCACCTCTCTATTTTATTCTGACATGCTTTCCTGACACGGTCAATAAAGGAGTTGACACTGAAAACTTAACAGTCATATAATGAACTCATTGGTTTCTGCATGTTGAACGAGGCTGCCAAGGCATGACGCTTTGGACACCACAATCGAGCGAAAAGAAGTGATGATGCTATGAGAGTTTCTCTTTCGGCCGATAAAAAATGGGTACAGCTGCTTTATTCCGGGGTGCTTGCTGTGATTGGTGGGTATTTATTTCAATGGATTCATTGCCCCATTCCATGGCTCCTGGGTCCTATGGTTGCGGTTTTTGCCGGATCCCGACTGTCCAAAACAGTAAAGCCCTATTGGTCAGGGTCCTTGCGTGATACGGGAATGATTATTGTTGGCTACATGCTGGGGCTCTCATTTACACTGGAGACATTTGCACAAATCGGTAAGCAACTGCCCTCTATGGTGCTGCTCACTGCACTGCTGCTGGTCTGCTCCTGCCTAATTGCCTGGTTGGTAGCCAAATTTTCCGGTCTGGATTTCCCTACTGTTTTGATGGGAAGCATCCCTGGGGGCTTGAGTCAAATTATCGCTTTAGCTGAGGAACTCAAAGGAACTGATTTGACGGTGATTACCTTTTTGCAAATTTCGCGTGTCATCATGATTGTATTCTTTGTCCCTTTGCTGATTTTTAGCCCATTATTCGGCTCACTCCACCATTCTCTTCCTGTTGCTGGCTCAACCGCCACCGCGAGCTGGAGTGGATTATTTCCGCACATTGTGGTGTATGCCGTTGTATGTACAGGGTTTGCATTACTTTGGAAAAAAATTAAATTTCCCACAGCATTTTTGCTCGGACCGATGGTTGCAACAATCGCTCTGCATCTGTCTGGATTTTCAGGACCAGCTCTGCCCCCGTCACTTGTAAGCATTTCACAATTGTTAATTGGCGGTTATTTGGGACTTATGCTAAAGCCTGAAAATCTGAACAATAAAGTTAAAATTATGGTGCTTGCATTATTAAGCGGAGCTGCATTGCTGACTTGCTCCATCGGTCTGAGTCTCCTGCTGGCGTTCATGCATGAAGTACCGCTGTCAACCAGCTTTTTAAGCTTATCTCCAGGCGGGATGGATCAGATGGGCATAATAGCAAAAGAGGTTAACGCAGATCTCTCATTCGTAACCTGCTACCAGTTATTCCGAACTCTATTTATATTCCTCGTAGTGCCGCCGGTACTGAAGGCACTTTTCAAAGCAAGGTTGCGTCCAGAGGGATTATTACCAGATAAAGGGAATTAAACCCTTCATACAGACAAAAAAGAGCAGACGAATGATTGCATTCGATCTGCCCTTTTTTGAATTTCATCCAACCACACGGATTAGGTGCGGTTAGCATACAACAACCAAAGCAGCAACAGCCAAGGTGTTTCATGCGTTTCATGTTTTTCATCGTGATTACAAGATTCATGGCTTTGCTAATCGGATTCGCTCCATCTCTTGCTCATATGCACAATGTTTTCTGATTCCCTATAACATTCGCTGTAGCCTCGGGATTGCCAGAACGGATAACCACCGGGCAAGTACAACGAAGTATGCAAATAGCTTTCATTGTAACCGACTTCTCTGGCAAATTGTTCAGCTTCCTTGTACAGACGACCTCCGATTCCCATTCTTCGACTTTCCGGGTGAATATAGCACTTGACGATTTCACAAACCGGTCCACTCCCTAAAAAGGGTTCTACCTCAGGAAACCGCCTATCGTACATTCGAACAGCAGCAGTACCGATAATGCGGCCATTCGTATCCTCAGCTACGAAAAAACCAGCATGCGCAGGCTGTATGTACACTCTTTCAAAAAAAGCCAGATCATGCGGATTCTCATAGTATGAACCTCGCGGATACAAATCGCTCATCATCGCTAATACAAAATCTTTAATTTCCGTGCTCCTGGCTGCATCCGCTAATACGATTAGAGCCCCTTTTCCTTGCTTCATTAGCACGTTCCTCCTATCTCATCTGGATTCAGCTTCCTGCATCCGACTTTCCATCGTTCGGTTCCTCAGCGTTATATATACGGCAATAGCCGCCAATCCTGCGCTTACTGCATACATCGTGCTATATGAGAATCGATCCGCTATCGGGCCCATAGCCATGCCACCCATGGAAACACCAAGATCGGCTGCTGCAATAAACAGTCCAATGCATACATTGCGAGAGGCTCCCGGCAGTACAAATGTCAAATACGAGGTTAGTGTCGGGTACAGGATCGCCTGGGCAATGCCAATGAGAACCGCTGCGGCATACCAAGCAATCGGCCCCCATGCCAGTGATAACGACAACAATAATGAGCCAATAGCTCCAATCAAACAGATGCCTCCAACAAACCATGCATGCCATTTGCCGTCAGATGGAATACGTTTACTGAGCGCGAACCTGGCGACAACAACAATTAGAGACTGTATCATCAGATAAAGTCCGGCATGTCCATATGAGATTTGCCGTGCATACAGCGGGATGAATGCGGTCACAGTTCCGAACACGACGGATGCAATCATCATCAGCAAGCTGCAAATCAGCAACGGGCGATTGCTCACGATATGACTCAGGAGGGCTCGCATTCCCGTTATTTCTTTAGGGGTGTTTTCCTGCGGTCGGACTGAATGTATGGGAACACTGTAGCCAAACATTCCCGTAACCAGCGCAATAACAACCATTGTTATTGTAAAACCGCTCATACCACCATGATCCCAAATCCCGATTGCCATCAAGGGGCCGATGATCGTCGGGATATACGTAAATAGCGAATACAGCGACAAGCCTTGAGAGCGCTGCTCCTCTGGCAGCGCGTCAATAATGCCGATCTGAAGTGCCATTGAAAAAAATGCGGTACACACCCCCTGCATTAAACGAGCAGCCAAGTACCCCTCCAAGCCGGTACATGTATACAGAACTAGGGCCAAACCATTGACGATCAACAGGAAACGAAGCACAAGGATAGCTCCATGCTTCTGGACCAGATGACCAGCCCATGGACGAAATAACATGCTGGTGAACATATAGGCGCCCATAATGAATCCGATGTGACTATTGCTTGCACCCAATACTTCACTTCGTATAGGCACAATGACATTAAGGATCGAATTGGCACTAAAGAATAATAGAGCAAGTGTATACAAGCGTACGAAAGGCGCTGAAATGGCCTTGTTTATGATCATTAGAAATATCCTCCGGCCTGTTGTCTCCTATGTGTAGTCGCTGTTGGTTAACCGAGGTCGGGGCTTCGTCTTCAGTTCGAACGGTAGACGAAGCCGCTCTCCTCATACGATGGTTGATTAGTCTATAAGAATCGAATTCCCCTGATGGTAATCGACCCGGTTTAGTATCTCTGTATTTATATGTAGCGTGGAATCTGGAACCTCCAAACCGTCAATTAAGTCTGATCTATAGTTGGCACTATCAGCAGGGCACGTGCTCCAAGGCTGCAGCTGTTCAGCCATCGTGCGGATCGTTTCAATATCAGCTGCAGTCGCAAAGCCTTGTTGTTCCATCCATTCATCATTAAACAAGGTTTGTATATAACGCTCCCCTCCATCGGAAATCATGCAGACTACACGTTTATCCGGTGTCAGTTCTTGTGCAAGCTTGAGAGCAACCAATGCGCAGGCTCCACTAGAGGGCCCCATTAGAATCCCTTCATGACGGGCAAACGCTCGAGCCGTGAGAAATGCCTGCTCATCCGTAATTTTGTATGCACGATCAATATTCGCCATGTTCAGATTAACCGGAGTCCAACCCAAACCTACCCCTGGTATTAGATACGAATCCGTATGTCCTCCAAATATGGCAGAACCTACAGCATCCACGCCAATGACTTGCACCTCAGGCGCAATCGCCTTTAGATACCTTGAAATGCCGCCTAATTGCCCACCGGTACTCACCGCTGTAATAAAGACCGCAAGGGTGTTCGAGCACATTTCCATGATCTCACGTGCTGTGTTATTAAAGTGTGCTTCACTATTAAGAAGATTAAAGCACTGATCAGGCCGATACGAATTTGCTATTTCCTGCGCCAGCTTGTTGGCTAAGGCGATTCTTGTTTTGTGATAGCTGCCGCAATCATCTTTTTCCGTCACAACAATGACCTCTGCGCCAAAACATTTTAATAACGCCAAATTAGTACTTGTCGTTTTGGGATCTACCAGAACGATGACACGATACCCTTTGGCCGCACCGATCATAGCAAGGGAAATACCGAAGTTGCCGCTTGAAGACTCGATGATCGTGCCTCCTGGCTTTAGCAATCCTCTGCGCTCAGCTTCATTAATGATATAAACCGCAGGTCGGTCCTTGATGCTTCCTCCAGGATTGAATCGTTCATATTTAAACAGTACTTGACCTTCGTTCGCTTTATTGGTGTTGGGAATCGTGATGAGCGGCGTATTACCAATGGTCTCAAGAATACTGGTGATCATAGCTTATCATTCCTTCCTTAATAAAGACCTTCTTCCATGTCACCCGCACATTTGAGCAGTAACTGCGTATGCGGCTGCTTACTTTCATGAAGCAGCTCGCTTGCTCGTTTGGCTTCACTGAAGCTTCCATTGTTCATAACTGCAATATGGTCACAAAAGGAGCGAAGAACTCGAATATCATGTGATATCATAAGAATCGAAAATCCAAATTGCTTATGTAATCGCTGCAGCAGCGCCAATATCTGAGCTTGCACCCTCATATCTAAAGCGGATACCGCTTCATCACAAATCAGAATCTCTGGTTTTACAACCAACGCTCTTGCAATAGCTATACGCTGACATTGACCCGTGCTTAGCTGAGGAGGCCGCCTAGTCTGTGTATCCCCGACAATGCCCACTTCATTCAGATAAAAGGCTGCCATCGCTTCCCGTTCTTTACGCGCTCCGATATGCAGGTATTGTAGCGGTTCCTGTACCAACTGCAGCGCATTACGCCCTGGATGAAGACTAGCTCTGGCATCCTGGAAAATGAATTGGATTTGCTTGCAAATTTCCCGCTTTTGTTGGCCTTGCAGCCGGCTAATATCGGTACCACGATACAACACACGTCCTCCGCTCGGAGAATCCAAGCCGATGATGCACTTAGCTAAAGTTGATTTGCCGCAACCACTTTGTCCGAGAATTCCTAATATTTCCTTCTGATTCAACGTTAGATTAACATCATGCAGAACACGCTTTGTCCGATTAAAAGTTTTTTCCAGCTGAATAATTTCGAGCAACGGTTCGCGATGCTGCTTCAGCAGTTCACGTTCACGCGAAGACCGCACAATTTGTGATCGGGCTTTAATCAATTGTCGAGTATAGGCGGCATGGGGCTTCGATAATACGGATCTGGTATCCCCTTCTTCTACAATTACTCCTTTATTCAACACAATCACTCGATTACTTATGGCATTCGCCACGGCGATATCGTGGGTAATTAGCAGAACGGTTAAGCCAAGCTCCTCCTGCATCCTTTTTAATAAATCAAGCACCTCTTTTTGACTCACTGTATCTAACGCAGAGGTCGGTTCATCTGCAACAAGAACGGCAGGCTTGAGACACAATGCCAGAGCAAGACAAATACGTTGACACATGCCGCCACTGAGTTGAAATGGATAACATTCCAGGATGCTTGACGCATCCTTAAAGCCCAGCATGCTCAGCAATCGCGAACTTATGGAAGCAACTTCATCCGGAGCAGCAAGCCGATGAAAGAGCAGGCTTTCTTTAAAATTCTCTTTTATTTTCAGAACTGGGTTAAGTGCTTGCCGGGCATCCTGGAAGAGCATTGCGATTCCTCTTCCTCTAATCTGCTCCCATTGTATGGTCTTACCAGACAAATCCGCGTTCAACGTGGAGCCCATCTGCAAGGTTCCACCAGCTATATATGCAGAAGGGGGAAGCAGCCCCGTGATGGCCTTGGCGATCGTTGATTTCCCTGAACCGCTTTCTCCTAACAAAGCAAGAATCTCGCCTTTTCTCAAATCAAAAGTAAGATCATCCAATATATTAATGGATTGCTGGTTATGCTTATAGGTCACTTGCAGGCTATTGACCTGCAATATCTTCTCGCCCTGCTTATCCGACATGTTCGCTCCTCTCCAAAGCTCTGTGCAGCAATACTAATCTCGCAAGCATGACTATAGCTCCAATTTCTCATACGGGTCCAGCCGATCTCGCAGCCCTTCGCCAATTAAGTTAAAAGCCAACACCGTAAGCACGATAAAGAAAACGGGCCCTATCAGTATATGCGGAGCTTGCAAAAAATGAACGCGCCCATCAGCCAACATGCTGCCCCATTCAGGAGTTGGCGGTTGTGAGCCGAGTCCAAGGAATGAAAGAGCTGCAATGGATAAAATCAAGCTGCCTAATTCAAAAGTAGCCAATATGAGTACTGGACTGATCGCTTTTGGCAGTAATTCCCGGAAAATAATGATGCTGCTGGGGGCTCCGAGTACTTGTGCTGCAGCAAAGGAGGTTTCATTCTTCGCATGCAAAACAACACTGCGAGTCAAACGCGCAAAGGAGACCCACCATACCGATACAACAGCAAGCAGAAGATGAACAAGGCTTGTACCGAATAAAGCGGCAATAACCATGGCAAGCACCATAAAGGGAAAGGCTAACAGCACATCAATCAACCGCATCAGAATGATATCCAGAATAGAGCCATGGTACATGCCAGCCACTACGCCTACCAAAAGTCCGATCAAAAGAGCTGTACATAGAGCAAAAACCGACGAGATCAAGGTGGTTTTTCCTCCGTAAAGAGTTCGCGAGAAGACATCCCGGCCAAAGCGGTCCGTGCCCATAGGGTGCTGGAAGCTTGGTTTGTCCAGACGCTCAGCTGCATTCTGCTTCAAGGGATCATAAGGGGTAAATAATGGCGCACCCATAATGAGTACAGCCAATATACATAGAATAACGACTCCTACAATCAGGCTGATCGGTTTCGTCGAGCTAGGCATATTTTTCAGCTCCCTCTTTCCCTTGATGATGGATTCGAGGATCTACAAGCGCATACACGACATCAACGAATAAATGAATGAGCACCACTAACAAAACCATAACAAAAGCATAGCCTTGAATGACTGGATAATCCTTAAGCAAAATACTGTCCAAGGCATATTTTCCAAGTCCAGGCCACGAAAATATGCTTTCGATGACGACGGCACCACTAATCAATGCTGTAAAGGAAAGGGCCACCATTGTGATGACTGGAAGCAGCGCATTTCTTAATGCATGCTTGACAACCCGTCTTTGATCCAATCCTCTTGAAAGGGCTGATAGTACATAGATCTGGCCGAACTCAGACAGCATATTGGCTCTCATAATTCGAATTAATTGCGGAGCGCCAATAAGGCCTAATGTAAGTGCGGGAAGCCATAGCCTTGTCAAGCTGGCTTCACTGCTAATTTCGTATATACCCATCGTCACGGCAAACAGCGATAATAAGCACAACCCAATGACAAACGCCGGTGTGGAAGCCAGCGCTACGCAGGCAAGTCTGATCATGTTATCGTAAGGCTTACCCGCCTTAAGAGCGGAGATCGTTCCCAAAAACAGCCCAAGCACAACTTGAATAAACAGAGCGGATACAGAAAGTATGGCAGTTGCAGGAAGTCGATCTGCGATTTCAGCGCTGACCTGTCTGCCTGTATGAATCGAGGTGCCCAAGTCCCACTGCAGCATGCGCCCAACCCATGCTGTATATTGTACGAGCATGCTCTGATCCAATCCCAACTGTGCGCGCAGCTGAGAGACCTTCTCATCATAAGCCTGTGTGTGGTTCATGGCAGCCTCTGCAGGATGGCCCAGAAGTATTTCTACAGGATCGCCTGGAGCCAATCGAATCAAAGCAAAAATAATAAGCGTTGCGCAAAATAACGTAATGAAAGCTTCCAGCATCTTGCGTAAAAATAATGTATACATAGCCATACCGCCTATTTCGAGCTTAATGACAGGTTGGCATTCACTACATTCTCGAATTGTCTAAAGTGATCCTCAAAGCCATGTAGCGTTTGGCTAACCGCAGTAATTTGCGGACGCGGAAATAAGCTAATAACAGGCGCTTGCTGCGCGACCCTCTCATTGATCTTAAGAGCCAACTCATGGCGTGCTGCCGTGTCAGACGCTTCTCCCAATTGTGCGAGCCATGTATTTGTTTCTTCATCATTATAGCCGCCGAAATTAGCGCTTCCTCCAGGCGCATATTGACCGGTCAACAAAGTAAGCTCATCCCCGAACGTATTCCATGCTTCAATCGATGCATCCCAATCCCCGGATTTACGTGCCGTTTGGATCAAGCTGTAATCACCATGCTGCACCTCCGCCTTGACACCGATACGGGTCCATTGGTTTTGCAGAGCTTCTCCTAATGCTTTGTCGCCACCCCAGGTCATCAAGCGCAAGGTTAAGAGATTGCCATCCTTGGATCTGATGCCATCGGGTCCTTTTTTCCATCCTGCCTCCTCCAATAGCTGCGCAGCTTTGTCCAGATCAAACTTGGTGTACACAGTATTTCGTGCTTTTTCAAATGCAGGGTTGGAGCTTAACCATGTCGTAATCGGAACACTTTGGCCTTCCGCTGCAAGCACAACCAATTCGTTCCGATCCAGGGCCCACGACAATGCCTGCCTGACTCTAACATCCTTCAGCTGAGGCTTGCTCAGATTCATATAAATCGTTTGCGTATTGGCCGCCGGAGTCGCCGATAGCTTTATCTCTTTATTCCCTTTGAATTGGGTCATACTCGTTGTCGGAATATTTAACACCACCTGGCTGTGTCCACTCAATGCGGAAAGCACCCTTGTCTGCTCATCGCTGATTTCTTCGTACACGATTTTTGGAATGATAGGGCTCTTGCCCCAATAGTTACCGTTAGCTTCCAGCACCATTTTCTGTTTGGGGATAAATTCAACCACTTTATACATACCGGAAAGATCCATCGTATCCACAGCATCATGTTTGGCATCTGCATTGTGAATAATTGTCTGGTAGTAAGAAAGGTTTAGCGGCACCTGCAGGTGGCTGCGCTTGGTTTTGACACGTATTGTGTAATCGTCCGTCTTCGTAAAGGTAAGCTCATCAAGAAAAGGCTTCGTTTGCAGATCAAGAGATCTTGATCGCTCTAGTGAGGCAATCACAGCCGAAGCGTCAATCGCTTTACCACTCCAAAAGCGAGCTTTAGGTTTTAATTTAATCTCCCATGTAGTCGGATCGATCTCTGCTGCACTTTCTGCAAGCGAGGGTTCGACTTCACCCTTGGCAGTGACTTTAAAAAGTGCTTCCCCTGCTCCGATGTTTCTTAAATAGCTTGAGGTAAGCGGTTTGACCGGATCCAGGCTTGCTGCAATTTCTTGACCGGCTACAACCAATTCTTGTTTCGTCGGTTGATTAGTCCCGTTCGTGCTGGTTGCCGTTGCAGCTTTATTGTCATTGCACCCCATTACTGTTATGAGTGCACTTAATACAATGATGGATAATAACTTTTTCATAATGGCCTCCACTCCACAGTTATGCAGATAAATGATTTGAATGTATTTGCTTTATTGTTTGCTGTTATATCGCTTTCTTTCTAGATCGCTTGTGCAATGATCTGCATACGTCTTCCCAGCATGTCCTGACTGTAGATTAAAGGGCGATCCCCCTCATATTTGTTCACATGAGGTGCCGGTTGATCAAAAAGCTGCAGAACGCGGAAGCCGCTTGAAGTCAGATAGTGTACAAGCTCCTGCGGGAATAAGAGTCGATGTCTTAAGTGCTCAACAATGGGTTTAAATCCCGTAACCGTCCAGCAATAGTCGCGATCCAGCATTTGATTGGCCAGATCAATACGAAAGCGTGTTTGAAGCGTGATAACAGCGTCATGAACCTTTCTCTGCTCAACCAGCTCCTCGGTTAACCACCGCTGTCCCTCCGGGGTCAGGAAGAAGGCGGCATTTCGCATGTCAAGATAGAGAAGTCCCCCTGTATGCAGATGTTTACGAAAACAATGCAAGCTCGCAAGCACATCTTCATTACTGAAGTTGTACAAAAACGTACTTCCCACACAATAAAGGGCGTCAAACTGCTGCTGTAACGAAAAGTTGGACTGATCCCCGTATACAAATGACATTTGAGGATAATGCTCTTTAGCCCATGAAAGCATTTCTTCTGAATTATCCAGGCCAACAGCCTCGTATCCGGCACGATTCAGATAGGCAACCTCTCGCCCGGGCCCAGCTCCGATATCCAGTACCTTCTTCCCGGCCTTATATTCGATTAATAGCTTATGTATGAATTGCGCCATACTTTGGTCATGATCTCCGTTAAATGCCAAATAGAGGGAAGGATTCGTATGCAGGAAGTTATCCGTATTTAATTTAATATTCATTGACGTCTTTCTTCTCCTGTCTGCTTGTGTAGCCATAGAGTTGTGAAGCACCGGCGCTAAACTGCGTGAAGGGAAAGGGCTCGGCAATCAGCGCAGTCACGCCTTTGTTCATAAATTGAGCCACAACAGCACTTCCCGTTTGTGCATAGATGATCAGGGGAATCCGTCTTTCTCTGACGCGCTCCAGAATACGGTCAAACGTCCCATTGCCCAAAGTCATGGCCGTGCAAATCACACTGTCGGCATGATCCAGCACTTTGTCCATATCCTTTTCCACGGCTTCTCCCGACTGTGTTTCTTTAAGCTGCAAATCGCAAGGCAAACAAACTCCCCCGCGTTGTTGGATGGCCTCCACCAAAGGATTGACCACACCAATAAGAGCCACTTTGTGAAAGGCTTGGATGTCAGCCATATTTGCGATAAGAGCATCGCGCAGCTTCGCTTTTTGAATAGGTGTTCCCGCAGGAATATCAAAAACTTGAGTACTCTGGTTGAGGTGCGGATACACGACACCAAGATATGCATCCATCGCCGCGATTTGCACGGGAAGTCTCTCATCTCGTATGACAGTATCGAGGGATAACCCTGAGAATTGGGCTGCAGCTTCCATATTCAATTGTTCAGCTGTATGCGAGCACGCTCCAAAATAACCTTCCACTCTTAGCAGCAAATAATAATTGTGGTATTTGATCCTCGACGAAGGAAACTGAGTGGTCTGGTATATGCTGGATGAGCCTGTAACCGGCAAGGTATCCGGCTTTGGTCCCAGCTTGCCTGCTAAAATAGCTTCTCGCAAATCGTTCACTGTGTACGGAGCATTCATGTTCATTCGTTTCATTCCCCTTTACTGTCAAAGCTCAAAATTATTCGTTTGAGCGCTTCTTCTCCATACAATCTGGCGTTAAAGCCCTCCGTATCCTGCGTGATCACGTGCCCCAAATAGCAGGCATTATCGATCGGAGCTTCTATAAATTTGCCAATACAATTTTCGATCCTATAGCGAACCATATGCACATCGGACTCCAATGATTCAATCCCTTGAATATGAGTTATCGTGCCACTTTGGGAAGGAACGAGAAACAGGGCCGCTGCACTGGCAACACCACTATCTTTTATTGTGAGAACAGGCTTTAAGCCTAAAGAGAGTTCAACAAAGGCCTGGAGCAAATCGATACCTGTGACCCGTTGGATGAGTTCTACGATGTAATTACCTGCTGTTCTTGGATTGATTTCAACGATCCGCGGGCCCTCTGCCGTAAGCTTCACCTCCGTATGGGCAACTCCATGATCAAAGCCTACAGCTTGCAATGCTTCCTGAACAAACTGCTTTATCTCCGAATGTGTTTCATCATTCAGCTGGGCGGGGAACATATGGCCATTTTCGATAAAATAAGGAGTACCAGTAATCGATTTATCCGTAATGCCCAACACCGTAGTCTCGCCATTATAGGAGACGCTCTCTACACTAACCTCCTCACCTCTCATATACGCCTCAAGGAGATAAGTGCACTCTCTTTCCTGATCTCTAAAATTGAGCGGGAATGCTTCGAGTGCATTGTAAGCGTCTTGTAATTCCTTTCCATTTTGAATAAGGCTCACAAATGCACTGGATGCAAGATCTACTGGCTTCAGAACTAATGGATAGCCAATTGCAGCTGCAGCCTGATCCACCTCTGCCCAACTATGTGCGAGTCGATAGTTTGGATTTGCAAGTCCAGCTCGGTCGAGCGCCTGACGCATAAGATGTTTTTGTCGTACGGTCTTCACTTTGTCTGGGAAAGGAGATGGCAGCTTAAAGGCTTTGGCTACTTCTCTCACAACCTCGATGTAATAATCGCAGACCGTAATGACACCGTCAAAACGATAAGGCCGCAGGAATTCAATTAAGCCAGGAATATCATTCGTTTCGGTAATGAGAACGGATTCCGCATACTTGAGTACTGGATGTTTCTCTGTACTGAGAGCACTTTGGTAATGCTCAGGCTTGCGAGTTACAAAGGTATATGTGTGCCCCAGCGACTTCAAAAGTGGTGGCAGCAGGTTGCCGCTCGCTCCTACCCAACTCTCAATCATCAAAATATGTGCCAAAAAAACCTCTCCTTTTATTCGTAAAATTTACTATTATAATCAATGTACTATACATTATTATCCAGTGTCAATCATGGGTAACAAAATAATTGCCATTGTTGATTTCAAAATAATTCTTTACTGATCGTTCCCGTAATGATATGATGTTTTTCGGAGGGGGATATGAATGGCGCGAAGTAAAGAATACGACGAGATTGAGGTACTTCACAAGGCAATGCAGCTCTTTTGGGAACAGGGCTACGAAAAAACCTCGATGTCTGATCTTGTCGAACATATGGGAATTCATAGAAGAAGTATATACGACACCTTCAGCGACAAGCATACCTTGTTTCTCAAAGCTTTGAATCGTTACGGTGAAATCATGGGTAAGGACCTTGAAAGAAGAATAAAACAAGCTGAATCGGCTGCCCAGGCTCTACATTATATTTTTGAGTTTACTATTGATAAAAATGAGAACACCCCTCTCGGCTGCCTGTTTGTTACAGCAGCGGTTGAACTGGCGACACATGATGCCGATGCAGATTCGATCGCAACTAAGGGCTTTGCCAATGAAGAGCAGCTGCTCACAGATATTATTCAGTGGGGACAGCATAACGGCGAATTTGCGTCTGATTGTGATGCCAAAGAGCTGGCGGAATCCTTGCAAAATACGCTTTTAGGGCTGAGAGTTAAGTCACGTACATCGATAAGCAAAGAAAAGCTGTATCGTATAGCCAATGTTTCTATGAAAATTTTAGAAAAGTAAACAAATAATTTTTTTTAGACAAAAGAGAATGATCATTCCCAAAAGAGCTGCATGTTCTTGAGCACAATATCCCCCAATCACATAATTAGTAATCAAAAGGAGAGAATAATAAAATGACAAAAGCACAGGATTTAACCGGAAAAGTGGCATTGGTAACTGGCGGAACAAGGGGAATTGGGTTGGAGACTGTTCGTGGTCTGGCTCAATTAGGAGCAACGGTAGTGATTGGTGCTCGTGATGCCAATAAAGCTATTGAAGTCGCTGGACAATTGAAACAAGATGGCCTGAAGGTTGAAAGTATTAAAATCGATGTGAATGTTCATGAAGATCATGTGGCTGCTTATAAATATCTCGATGAGAACTATGGTAAGCTGGATATTCTGATTAACAATGCCGGAATTATGCTGGATCAAGAAAATGTGTCCATCGACGTTGTTAACAGAACAAGCACTCTGCCTATAAAGATATTGCGGGATACATTTGATGCCAATTTCTTTGCTCAAGTTGAGCTGACACAAATTCTTTTACCTCTGATTCGCAAATCTGCTGCTGGACGTATTGTCAACTTATCGAGCATACTGGGGTCACTCACCCTTCATTCAGATCCTAACTCATTTATTTATTCCGTTAAAACGTTTGCTTATAATGCCTCCAAATCAGCTTTAAACGCCTTCACGGTTCACTTGGCCGAAGAACTCAAAGACACACCTATCAAAGTTAATTCGATTCATCCCGGTTGGGTTCGCACACGACTCGGTGGCGACAAGGCCCAATATGATGAGGTGGAAGGCAGCCGTTCGAGCATATTGGCCGCAACACTACCTGAGAATGGTCCAACAGGCGGCTTCTTCCATCTCGAAGATGCGTTGCCTTGGTAATCCAAACTATTTAAAAGACATTAAAAATCAGCTGTCCCTGAGGCCATCAGCCAGACCAAGGGACAGCATTTTGTTTTCTTTGTTATCAAAGCTCCAGGCCACTAAGGAACGCTTTATACGCTGAACTGCTTTTAGCGGAAATGTATTTTTCACTGTCCCCCGGGTCACAGTAGAACTATCAAATTTCTGGAAAATGGGAGTTGTGCTCCATTCAGCCAATATTGAATACTCAGGACTACTTGGATATGGACTTGGAAAAAAATATTCAAACTGTTCAGAACGCATTGGGGAGCAGTCCAGACCTTATTGTAAGAACAATGGTTTTGATCAACGAATGGCCCATCGCTTTGATATATATGAATGGATTAACCGATGTCGATATGATTCAATCGGAAATTCTGGGTTCGTTGATCGATCTCAAAAAAATGAAGTCTGAATTCGATCCCAGCCATCACGACAGCCCGCTCACTTACCTCAAAGAAAACATTCTCGCGGTTGGTGATATCGGTTCGATTCAAAGATTCAGCTCGATTTTCATGGATTTGTTGTCGGGAGATGCCATTCTTTTCATGCATGGTTATACAGATGCATTACGAATCGGTGTCACTGAGCAGACGCATAGAGCTTGCCAGACAGCTGAGCGGTCAGATATAACAAAAAGTGAATATCGGTCGCAATCCATTTGCGGTAAACATCTGCCCTTATCCTAAGCACCGCAGCTTTATTCACAGCCGTAATCCGGCATACATACGGCCTTCCCAAGGCGATCTCAATATCGCTGATCAACTGACCCGGATATAAATAAGCAATAATCAGCAAATGCCCATCACCCAACACATGCTCAACCTTGAATTCACCTTTGCTAGGTATTCACATGCATCGTGCTAACGGAGGTGAGGCAGACAAAACAGGATGAAGCCGAGGTGCTAAACAGCATAGTCCGATCTGATATTGGCACAATATTGAAAAGACATTGATATGAGGAGGTTTGATAGTGGACGAGTCTATGATCCGCGGCCTGATGCGCAAGCACAGCTGGCTGAACGACATGCTTGGCAGCATGCCGTCAGATTTGTTTGCCCAGTGGGAAATTCGCCGCTATCAACCTAACGACGTGGTGTGCGATCAGGGAGGGCTGGCTGACTATTTTTGTATCGTGCTTGAATTCCATTAAACAACGAAGGCTGCCTCTATTAAAGGACATTTGTCCAAATTTACAATCTTATAACAAGAACCATTAGACAATAAACCTTCAGCGTTGGATCGCGAAAAAAAACGGCCCCCCTCTTCGTTAAGGGAAAACCGATTTTGAGTGTAGCTTCTATGTTACTAATTCAAACTGTTTGGCATACAGCTGTGCATACACGCCATCGCCCGCAAGCAGTGAATCATGCGTGCCTTGCTCCGCAATTCCATCCTCCGTCAATACAACAATTCGCTGCGCATTGCGAATCGTGGATAGGCGATGAGCAATGACAAGCGTTGTACGCCCTCTTGCTAATGATTCCAGCGATTCCTTGACAATACTCTCGCTCTCGTTATCCAACGCACTCGTTGCTTCATCTAAAATGAGAACAGCAGGATTTTTCAAAAATACACGTGCGATACTTAGCCGCTGCTTTTGACCGCCAGACAGCTTGACGCCTCGTTGTCCGATCTCGGAGTGATAGCCGTCAGGCAAGCTCATAATAAATTCGTGGGCGTGGGCGAGCTGGGCAGCTTTCATAACGTCATCATCGTTTGCACATGGGTTTCCATAACGGATATTTTCCATAACCGTTCCCGCAAACAGGTAAACCTCTTGCTGTACAATGCCGATATGACCTCTTAAAGATCGTAGATCGATATCCCGGACATTGATCCCGTCCACTAGCACCTCACCACTGGTTGCTTCATAGAAACGAGGAATGAGCGAACACAGGGTCGTTTTTCCCGCTCCAGACGGTCCTACTAGAGCAACGTACTCTCCCGGCTGCACGCGAAGTGACAGATTTGCCAATACATGATTTAAATGATCCTCATATCGGAAAGATACTTGCTTGAACTCAATTTCCCCACACACCTCTCGCAGCGTCAAGGCGTTCGGTTTGTCGACAATCGTCGGCTTCTGATTCATCATTTCCATAAACCGTTGGAAGCCTGTGATTCCTTCTTGCAGCTGTGTGCTCATATGCGTCAGCCTTTGAATAGGTTCAACCATAAAACTGATATAAAGGAGAAACGTGATCAAATCTGCTAATTCCAGCGTGCTGCCAACAATACTGGCACTTCCAAAGATGATTACCGTAATCGTAATCAGCTGAATAATAGTTTCGACACCGTTGAAAAAATACGCTTCTGCCTTATACGTTTTCTTACGGCTACCCAGGAAACGATAATTTTCACGATTAAACTTTTCGATCTCCATGTGCTCGTTGGTGAACGATTTGACTACGCGGATTCCAGACAGACTATCCTCAACCTGCGCGTATACTTCCCCGATTCGCTCTTTGTTTGTTATTAAGGCTCTGTTCAATCTCTTATTGAAAAACAAGGATAAGGCACCGAGCAGTGGAAAGAAACAGAATATCGCAATCGTTAATGAGGCATTGATTGAGAACAAAATCACAAATGCTCCGATAAAGCGGACAAGATATTTGACGTAGTCTTCCGGGCCATGGTGGTACAGTTCGGAGAGCAGCAGGAGATCATTGGTTATACGGGACATGAGCTTCCCTGTCTTTTCTTTATCGTAAAAATCAAAAGAAAAGGATTGCATGTGTGCGAACAGCTCACTCCGCATATCACTTTCCATACGAGCACCGACTTCATGACCTTTATAATCGACAAAATAGTTTCCGATATTCTGGATCGCGACCAAAACTATCATCAGCCCGCCAATCCCGTACACTTTACCCAACGCAGACGACAGGTCGCCTGCCAAAATATTTTTCGTAATGTACTGAACCAGCAGCGGAAATACCAAGGTCACAGCAGATACGATAAAGGTACAAGCCAATACAGCCATAAATAATTTTGTATAGGGTTTGTAATAAGAGAAAAATTTTCTAATTGGAAATCGCATGGATTACCCCTTCTTCGTGTTTGATTAACTAACACATAGGGGGTACAACTTTACAATTTATAAGATTGTTCCACCCTTATATGCGGTGACGGTGTGGTTCAAAATATTTTTTTTCATGTATATGTCCTCCTTGTTCGTTGATATCTTCAGTATAAGCTTTCCTACAGGAGCGGACAGTGTAGATTTTAGTTTTAATCGTTCTTTACCAATCGCCCAATACCGCCAGATCCAACTGCCTGATACGTGCAGGATCGGAAATCAAATCGACCTCGGTTATCTTCCCATTCCTCATTGTAAATTCGAGTACATAGAGCAGTCTTCCACGAGGAGCCGCGATCACTCCAACGGATCCGTTCACGAGTGCTGACTGCGCAGCCTGTGCACGTCCTGAAACTTGCTGTGCCAGAGCTACGGCGCCTCGAGTTATTTGGGAACCCCCCTGACGATGTGACAGAATACCCCGATATTTGTTGATTCTCCTTCATTTCTTGCTGACTTGTCACATTCCAGCGAATCCATTCGTCATCGTAGTGAAGGACCGGACAATCGGCTCCTATCCGATTCATCAAGGAGTGTTTCCCATGCAATCAAGAATGCATAGTCCTGCTATGATCGTACCTGAGGCGATCCAAGCCTTGCAAGCCCTGGGCAAAGCCCTTTTCGCGTCAGCTGAGAAGACCGGCGTTCCGAGTCGTACGCTTTTTCTTGCCTATCTTCGGGCAAGCCAAATCAACGGAGACAGCGTCTGTGTAGAACTTCACCTGTGCATTCTGCTTCCATAAGCGATTGGCATTCTCCAGAGCCAAATGAGCGCAATCAAACCGGATAACATAACGAAAAAGCCGCGATTCAAGCTAGGCGACTTTTCATGTACCCCTGATTGTATTAACTGTGCAAATCTCCCTCCAAACGAGGACGCTGACGATGGTGACCGATCGGGAGCTGAATCAGACTCGTTCTTCCATGCTCAGCTAACTTGTACAGCTCATCACAAATAGCAGTATTAAATCCAAGCAACGGCCGCCCTCCCATACCCATGGAGGACGCCGCTAACAGTAAATTTTGTACAAGCATCCCTGCTTCCATCTGTTGAATGCGGTATCCCCGATACCCCAGCACCGATTTGTTGTAGTCCTGTACGCTTACCACATGCAGGCAGAGGGGTACTTGAAACAAGTTGACGTTATGCATCGACATTCCAAGCTGCAGCCTTTGCCGATGATCTCCCGGACGTACCCGACACAGCATATGGGCTGTGCTATCATAGCGATAGGCGCCATCAGGAATGCCTTCAACGTTATACAAACAACAGTACAAGAACATGCGGGCTGCAGGATTTTCATCGGGAGCATTCAGGTCATGATAATAAGATAAAGAAGCCGTCGCCTGCTGCAGCAAAGCCGCCACGTCGGAATGGGTCACCCTGCTCAATACGAAATCCGATTCTGGTGAATACCGATTTCGGCAAATCGAGGTCAAATCATAGGATAGCCGTCTCACGTGGGGCATATATACGGACTGTAGTCTGCTTTCTGCATGCTTCGTCTCTCCAACATATCTTAACGAGCTCATGGAATCCAGCATGGACGCCTCGTTCATCTGGGTCAGCATCGGATACGCTTTGACTTTAACCGACCGCACGTAATGTTCATGACGAACTGCTGGCAGCTCCCTGCACAGTTGAACCGCAGAGCTCTCCCCCACTTCATCACTCCTGTCGTGCAACCGAGATGTCATGGGCTTCGTCGAAAGTGGGATCACCGCGTACACGTTTTCATCCTGATCCGATATCCCAAGCAGATGATTAATCGACCGATCCAGAAATTGATAATACACCCTGGATTTATAACCATACTGTCGGGTTACTTCAAGTAATTGACCAATCAATACACCCGTATCCAATCCTTGTAACCGATAAGCAAAGTTATTGTATTTATAAAAGTTTTTCCAAAACATCACGGAAACCAAAACCGTTGCAAAACAACCCGATATCTCACATCGACTGCCAAGAGCCTGATTCAAGTAGGAATCAAAGTTCCCCTCACGAAGCAATACCAGCCGATGGTGCGCCACATCGTAATGGTACATGCCGACAGGAGCTTCCTTAGTTTTCAAATATATATACAGCTCATTCGGATACAACCCTCCGCCGGAAGGGACAAAACGTCTGTACATCTGCAGCGAGCCAAGCGCTGGTTCCATGGAAGGAGCAGCGGGGTATTGGCTCAATCGGGTAAGGCCGTATACATGCCATAAAAAATGACCGATAGTGGTCAGATCGGGACTGGCAGGCGACCGGTTACTGTACAGCTGCAACGGTACTTCCAAGGATAAAGGAAAGACTGGCAATCTGCGATATAGCTTATATGGCAGCGGTGCGTCATCCCAGTCGACTTGCCAGTCCTGCGGTCTGGACTCATTAGTATCCTCATGGAGACTACGCAGGAATGTTTCCAGACTCATCTTCCTTCCCCCTCAATCGTTTTATGGGAACGGATGCGGATGTGGATTGAGTTGGTTCGAGAGCAGCGGCTGTTTGACATATCCGAGCAGCGCCGGTACCTTTAACACTCTGTCCAACCCTGTCACACGGGTGAGATGTTGGCCGAACGTCATCGGAAGCATCCCTGGAATCAGCACCTTCACACAGTATAGTTCATTACGCTGTAGCTCAGGTGTTGTCTGATCCACCACGATCACGTCAAGATTCAGGCGGTGGAACGCCTGAAGAGCGTCCTTCAGGTGATCGGTCAAATCCGAATGCATTGGCGCCTGATCGAATTCCTCCTGAAATGTCCGCAGCGGTCGGTTATCTTCAAGCAAAAATTGCAGACGACCTTCTGCTTCCGGTAAGCTGTAAAGCATCGAATGGTCTTCCATACCGGTCACCAAGGATGGGTCATAGAGCATTTGTGTATACTGCTCCCGGTTTTCTTCGAACTTTCCATCCAAGGTCAACGTCATCCCCGATAACTCATGAACCGCACTTTTCGCAGCACGTATGGGGTCCGGATGAGCTCCTGCAGCGCAAATCAGATTGACTCCCTTGGACTTGATGTTTTTGGCTATTGCCCACACACTTGAAATTCCATTTTCCATCGTTGCGTTATACAAATACACATCGAATCCGGCTACCGTCTGCATCCGCTGTATCATGAGCTCCAGTTCCATATCACCTGCAGAATAAGGATCAAGCCTGGGGAGCGGCAGCTGTGCGTACCAGGTCAACAAGAAAGAATCTCGTTCCACCACTTCCATGATGCCGTAAAATATAGCCTCTTCCAAGCTTCCTCCCAATGCGCAGCCGTTGGACGTTTCATAGATAAATCCTTGACCGCAGCTCGAACTGTAATAAGCAAGCTGCTGCGGAATTAATATTGGGTTTTGCCGCTTAAACGAATAGCCCCATACCCAATCGATCGGCTCGTCAGGATGAAATGGCTTGAAAGGAAAATGAGGCCGCTCATACTGCTCCTTCGCATACAAGCCTACCGTAGCAGGATGAAGGGCATGCTCCGCCAGATTACGGTAACTGTCGTTGACCATCGGCCTTTTACCGCGCGGCGCCATACCGCAATATCGCTCCAAGCCTTCCATAATAGCTGTCAGTTCGCTCTCCGCATACGAGTGCGTGCGGCCTGCTGTAGCCTCATCATGGTCGAACATAGGTAGATTAACGCTCACATCAGCAAAAGGCGACATGAGATCAACCATTTTTCCATTCAAAAAGCCGGTCTTATAATCCAGATAATCTTTTACCAGAAAACCTGCAAGCTCCTCTAACGACCGGCTTCGGTAGCTTGATTTGCTAATCTTGGGACTTGATTGAAGAGAGATGCGGGCCCTTGCTGGTGTATCTTCAGGCATATAGCTGCAAAATGGACAGAGTGGGTCCGGCAGAAAAAAGTGGCTTGTGCTCCTTAATGTTTTCATATCCATGAAAAACACTCGTTCTCCCAAGCGGGAAGGGTTGCCCTGGAGCACATCCATCGACTCTTTCACAACCAGTTGTGCCAGCTGCGAAAGCCCAGTACTTGATGACCAGGCGTCACGAAAACTCCCGCCGCCCTTCAGACGCTGCTCCAGCATCCACACCTCCTTGCGGTCACGTCCCGCCATGAGACGACGAGTATCAGCACATTGTGTACACCCGGATAAATCAGGTCGGACTAGCGGTCCGATCACACCTTCCCCGAATGCAACAAAGCCTCGCAGCCATGGAATACCTGCTTTTCGGAAAAGCTTTTCCGCTTCCTGATGAACGGAGGGATGCCATGCATCGTGCAGCACCAAAGCGAAATCGACCTCTTTCGACACATCTCCCCTAAAGTCGTTCAGACGCACAATCCGGCATAAGGTGGACAGCTCTTGAGTAACAAGATCCGCCAGCCCTCCCTCTCCAATAATAGCCAGCTCTCTGGTCACCGGGACTCCCCCTCTCGCAGCAGCACGCCAAACACTCCTTTAAGCTCTTCTTTCAAAAACGGTTCCACGGCCAGATCCACAACGAAAAGCTGCTTACCGTTCTTTTTCAATATTTGTAAAGCATCCTGTACAGCTTGATTGTGTAAGGTTCCTTCACTTGAAGGAATTACAAGATCAATCGCAGCTTCATTTTCAAACCTCACGGAAGAAGCTCCCAGCTCCAGAACCTGATTCGCAGGGTAGGTGGAGTTATTTTGCACCTGCTGAAGTGCAGCCTGTAGTCCCTTCCGCAGCGCCATGGTTATGTTTAAATCAGTACTGCCGTACCAGTATTCGCCTGTGCCAACCCATACGGACGGGAATCCCGACACCGGCTCTCCCAAACCGATCACCGGATCTCGTCTCATCGTGCTCAAAGCTTGTAAATAATATCTGCACCGTTGATCCTCAACCCTAATCAGCTGTACCCGAGTGACAGCCTGCTTCTGAACCTGCTGTATGGTGTGCTGCTCAGCCAAATTAGCTTGTAATCCGCGTAAAATCCCTTCCGCAGCCGTCACCCCTGCACCGATTCCGACAACTTCCTGCGTATTTAGAATGATGTCGCCCAATCGTGATACATAAGCCTCAATCCCAAGCAGACCCGATTCCCGCCGCGCTTCCTCGTGTGTCAATCCTGTACCGATCCGCTCCGGCAGCAGTCCGGCAGGCCCCTGCGATAACGGATCAACCGCCTGAACACGACACTGCGAGAGCGGGAGCTGCCTCAAATCCCCCTCCTCCCAAATATGAAGAATCCCCGATTGTGCCGAAGTCAGGCGATTCAAATAAGTGAGCAACACATTTTTGTCTGGGCTTTCTACACTTCCTTCAAGCTGAAGCTCCAGCTGAGACTTTGCTGCTTGAACGGTTCGGACCTCCTCAAATCCATGAATCAAAGGATGGGGTATGAATGGATGCCAGCCGCCTTCCAACGTTTCCAGGTCCAGCAAGAAAAACGAGTTTCTCTGCTCTGAAACCCCGGTAACGGTTTTAAACAGCTCGAAAACAATTACATTGGCAAGCATCGCTCCAGCTGTGGATGAGTAGGCATGCAGCTCCGAATCCTTATATACGGCTGGCCGGTGGACCCGACGCCACGCTGACTCCCAGCACCCCTCTGCATCCGGATGCACAACCGGACCTGCCATTCCTGTCTGATGCAGGCACATTGCTGGCAGCAGCAGCTTTTTTTCCATTTTACAAGCTGTATGGAGGTGCCGGAACTCCTCTACATCTCCCTCTTGAGACACATACAAAACCGATTGGAAAGGCTGAATAACGTCCCTCCAACCGTCCATTCCTTCCTTTCGCCTCATGATTTCCTTAAGAACCACATCAGGATCCGTACGCTGGGCATGCTCTGCCAATTCTGCAAGCCGCTCCCGATTCGTCGGTGTTGAATCGGTTATTAATAAATGGATCTTGGGCAGCCCTGACTCCATTAACGCAGAAACCAATGCCACGAAAATTGGACCTGACCCGACCGCCAATACCTCAGATTGCCGATAACCTTGAAAACGATAGGCTCCGGAATCGTCGAAGCTTTCTAAAAAGGCGATTTGAGCAGCATATTTCTGAATAATCCCGTCCGTTAATTGATGCGTTAGGTCTTTACTTACATCTCGAACAAAGCCTTGTTGGTATAACACATTCGCGATTTCATAAACCCGTTCACGGTGCGTGTACGACAATCCGTCTGTCAAATCCGCCAATGTATGTTCTCCACTGAACATAGGAGCCAGCTTTTCAATCCATCGGTCGATCATTCCGCCCTCCATGCGGAATGAGCCTACGTTATTACGGAAGTACACACCGTCGTTCGGAACCGGGAGAAAAAACGTGTCAGCCTTAAGCTTCAAGCGTGCAGCAGGGGTTAGACTTGTCATTTGTCTCCTCCTAATTGTTACGAATTACCCTATTGTGAAACCCTCTCTTCCCTATTGTATGTACGTTAATTCGTCCCACATGCCTTGCCTGTAATGAATAAATGCCCCTGACAACATGTCGTTGTAAGGGGCGAGCTCTTCTCCACAGCCGAAGCCGTTGTAATTAACAGCCTTGAAACAATTAAGTTAACGACAACGATGAAAGCCTCCACATCCGCCACAGCGGAAGCCGCCGCATCCACCACAACGAAAGCCGCCACAGAAACCGGAGCAAAAGCCTACACAACCGCCAACACAAAAACCACCGCAAAAACCTACGCAAAAGCCCCCGAAGCCAACGCACAACCGTGACGGATCCACCTGATTGACGCCGTTTGGATATTGAACTCCCGGGTACTGGCCTTGCTGGTTCCAAGGTGTCATCTCTCCAGCCTGAAACTGGGAAACACTTAATTGTTGAAGATCATTTTGAAATTGATTCATTGTAAAAGCCTCCTATAATTTTTTTGATCACAGATACAACCATGAAGGAAGGAAGGATTGAACTGAACATATCTCCAATCTATGGAAATTCTCCGCATCTGTTACTGATTCAAACGCCCATTTTATGGGCATTTGTACCAAAGCAAGCTATAGCAGCTGGAGCAGCATAAGAAAAGGCACCAAATGAATCGATCATTCACACAAACGAGTCTTTATAGGGAATTGAAAGAAAGCTCTGCTTGCTGTACAATTAGCCATATTAAATGAGAATTATTCTCATTATTGTCTGGGAGGACAACCAAATGAGTAAGGATATACATAATACGGAAGCAGCTATCGAGACCTTGTTCCAACAAACGCTCCTTGAGGTCAGCACTATCGAATATCTGGATAACGGTTCTTATCAGTGTGAAGAAGTCGACGAGCTTCACCATCATGTACTATTATTTATTGTTGGGGGCAGCGGTGAAATCATGTTGAATGATCAGATGCTGCAGCTTTCAAGCAAGCATGCGTTGCTGCTGCTTCCCGGTATGAAGGCTGCTATCAGCAGTAAGCACTCATCTAAGCTAAGATTGTATCGGGTCGCTTTTGAGCTATTTCGCCAGTCCGAATCCACGACTTTATATAGAGGGTATGAAAAAGAACGCTCCTTTCCGATACAAGGACAAATTGCGATACATCAGCACGCGTTATTGTACAGGCTTATCAAGCTTCTTTACGATAATCACCATTCTCTGGATGTAGCCATGCAGCTGCAGCAGTCGATCTATATGTACGCGATTTTACGTATGCTGCTTAAAGAAGCACAGACCGTTGTTTCGATCGATACATGGAATGCGTTTGAAAAGTCGGTACGCTATATGCAGGATGCTTATCACACGGATATCACTCTGGATAAGCTGGCTGATCTGGCAGGCTTGAACCCCTCTTATTATTCGACACTGTTCAAGCAAAAGATGGATAAAAGTCCGATTGAATATTTAACCGGCTTGCGAATGAACCGGGCCAAGGAGCTGCTGCTGCTCTCACAGGACAAGATTCGCAATGTGGCACGTGAGGTCGGCTATAAGGATGAATTTTATTTCAGCCGTCGGTTCAAAGCCCAGTATGGCGTCGCACCCTCCGTATATCTGAAGCATCACCATAGCAATGTGGCCTCGCTATCCTACGCTTGCACCGATCATTTATACACACTTGGCATCGTCCCTTATGCGGCCAGAATCGATAAAGGCCCCAATACGATTACGGACCGGGTGCCCGAACCGCTGGAAAGCTCTCAGTCCTGGGACATCTGGAGACAGAAGCTGATCCGGGCCAAGCCGGATATGATTATGTGCAAAGAAAATATATCGCTTCAGGCGAGAACCAACATTGGCGATATCGCACCTATTATTGTGATTCCCTGGATGCAAAAGGATATCTTCCATCATCTACAGGAAATTGCCCAGCTGGTCGATAAGGAGCAGGCAGCCAGAGCATGGCGGGAGCGCCACGAACAGCGAGCAGAGCTCGCACGCAAAAAAATTGGGGGCGCTATCAGTAGTAAATCCGTTGCGATATGCACCTTTACCTCCAATGGGCTCCGCATTTACGGTGCACGCAATATGGGTCATGTTTTTTATCGTTCCCTGCAAATGCGCCCCCCTGAAAAGCTGAAAAGACAAATCGATAAGCATGATATTGGGACCGGACTGGTCTGGGTAGCCGCTTCTGCTGAGGAGATCGGTGATTACGAGGCGGATTACCTGCTGCTTGTGGTAAAGTCAGAGCAGGAGGCAAGAGCTGGCATGAAGCGGCTTCAGGCCACTGAGGCATGGCTTCGTTATCCGGCTGTTCAGGCTGGCAGGGTGTTCTTCATGAACTTCAATCAATGGCTGATTTACGCACCGGATTCAATTGATCGACAGCTGGAAGAAGCGGTCGCCCTGTTAGCCGGTTCAGGTGGAAGGCCGCTCATCTAAAAATAATCCATGTAATTAATCCCCCTTGTGTCATGGCATGATCAACGAATTGCCTGTATAATCAACGAGAATGATTATCATTATTATATAAGGGGGATCAAGAATGAGATACGGAAGACAGCTTGGTATCGCCATCACCTATGTCCTGATGGCTATACTAATGCTTGCCTGCGGCAGCGCAGGCAGCAATCAGACTTCAAGCACCAACCCAGCTCCAACACTACCAACTGCAGGTACTTCATCATCAGGCAGTGCAGTAAGCGCGAATAAGGACACTTCAGCATCTCCTCAAGGTAGCCGGATTATTAAGCATGATCTAGGTGAAACCACGATTCAGGGCTCGCCGCAAAGAATTGTTGTTCTAGAGCTTGGTTTTATTGATGCGCTTCTTGATGTAGGGCTGAAGCCTCTAGGCGTTGCTGACGACAACAAGCCTAATCTGATAGTGGCGGATGCACTTAAAAAGATTGAAGGCTACACTGCCGTCGGTATGCGCTCCCAGCCAAGTCTGGAGAAAATTAAGGTGCTGAACCCCGATTTAATCATTGCCGATACCGATCGCCACAAAAACGTGTATGCAGAATTATCGAAAATTGCTCCTACCCTTTCACTCAAAAATCTTAATGCCAACTATCAGGAGACGTTGGATGCAGCAGCTACGATAGGCAATGCGGTGGACAAAAAAAGTGAAATGGACAAGGTACTCGAAGCCCATAAAACCAAGATGAAAGCACTGCAGGCCAAAGCAGCCGGCATCAAGAAAAGCGTGCTGCTGATCGGCAACACGGATACGGAAATGACAGTACGTCATGCTGAGTTTTTCTCATCACAGCTGCTCAGTACGATTGGGTTTAACTATTTACTGAATAATAACCCCAAATTCGGTACAGTCGATCGCAATGTGAAAATGTCAATAGAACAACTATTGGAGCTTGATCCGGATATCGTTATTTTAATGTCGGGTGATGTGGATTTGAAGGATAAGGATGGCAACAGACCCGTTCATAAGGACCCTTTATGGCAGGAATTGAAGGCAGTCAAAACCAAACAAATGTTTGATGTTGATCGATATGCATGGTCGCTTCGCCGCAGCGTACAGGGCGCTAATGTGATGCTGGATCAAACCGAGAAAGAGATTTTGAAGCTGCAATAACTACTAACAGGCCGTATATCGGATTATGAACAGGTCATTTGTTACTTTTGTCAGGAAGGAGGTATTGAAGTGAGCCGTCCAGCAGAACATGTCGCATCCTTATCTACCCCGCAGCAAATCAGCAAAACCGTATGGCTTTCGATAGCCGGGGTAATCATCCTGTTCTTTGTCTTGTTTTTATCCGTCTCTTTGGGGTCAACCATCATGCCGTTCTCGACCATCTGGGCCTCCATCTTCCATAACGACGGCTCACGCGCACATATCATTCTCCAGAACGTGCGAATGCCGAGGATGATCGTGACGGCCTTTGTTGGAGCCAATTTGGCGGTCGCCGGTGCCTTGATGCAGGCTGTCACACGCAATGTGCTGGCATCCCCTGGCATATTCGGGATTAATGCCGGAGCAGCAGCAGCGGTCGTGTTTCTGACCGTTCAGGTTCCCTTTCTTTCCAGCGGCAATATGGTGTATGCGGCTTTTGTAGGCGGGGCTTGTGCGGCTGTGGTCGTCTATGCTATGGCTTCAGCTTTCAAGGGTAACCATATGGAGGTTCATCTGGCGCTTACCGGAGTTGCCGTTCAAGCGATACTCTCTGCGCTTACTCAAGGAATGATTATTTTTAACGAGACACAAATGGATAGAGTGCTGTTCTGGCTAGCCGGTTCGGTGTCGTCGCGGAAATGGGAGCATGCTGAATTGATCATGTTGTGGAGTATACCTGCCCTGCTTGCTGCTTTCTCCTTCGGACGTGCGGCCTCTGTGCTCAGCTTGGGAGAGGAGCTGGCTCGTGCGCTGGGACAGCGAATTATGATTACGAGAAGCCTTATGGCGATTGTGGTGATCATGCTGGCCGGTGTTTCGGTATCCATTGCCGGCCCGATCGGTTTTGTCGGTCTGATTGTCCCTCATATCGTCAGATATTTGATCGGTGTTGACTATAGACTTGTTCTTCCATTATCTGCACTGTTCGGCTCGATCATGCTGGTGTTCGCTGATCTGGCTTCTCGCTATATCGTGTTTCCTTATGAAACACCCGTAGGCGTGGTCACTGCCTTGATCGGTACTCCTTTTTTTATTTACCTGGCTAGAAGACGTAAAAAGGAGGCGAAATAATGTCGGTTCCTGCCTCCAACTCACTACGCAAATCCGTTATTCGAGACAGCACAGTTCGCCGGCGCCCCGCCATTATTGTGCTCCTCATTCTCGCTGTTGTGATTAGTGTAGTGATTAACATCGCCATCGGCGATGTGCGGATCCGCCCAGAGCAATTACTTCGTATGGTTACAGGCTCGGGCGATCCCCAGCTAAGCTCGATCATTATCAGCTACCGGCTGCCCCGGGTAGCGCTGGCTCTCCTTGTAGGTGCCAGTCTCGCAGTAGCCGGCGTTATCGCCCAGGGTGTGATGAGAAATCCGTTGGCTGCTCCGGATACGCTGGGTTTAACCGGGGGTGCAGGTCTGGCAGCAGTTATCGTTACGCTGCTCCTTCCCCACTCAGCGCCCTCCACATTAACTACGGCCGCATTTATGGGCGGCATTATTGCTGCCTGCGCGGTATATGCGTTGGCCTACCGTCATGGAGTTATTCCCGTTCGACTGGCATTGGTAGGTGTCGCAATCAGCGCTTTTTGTTCTGCGGGCATCCAGCTGCTGGTGTCCAAATCGCTGCCGAATGTCAATGCAGCCTTAATCTGGCTTAGTGGAAGCCTCTGGGGTCGAACTTGGGACCAGGTCCTTCATATGCTGCCATGGGTAGCAGTCGTCATTCCCTTGGCTTGGCTGATGGGGCTGCGGCTTGATATTACCAGACTAGGGGATCTGTCAGCCAAAGGCTTGGGTATTCATCTGGAGGGAACCCGCGTTATGCTGCTGGTCATGGCTGTTCTGCTAACCGCTGCTGCTGTTGCGGCTGCTGGTACGATCGGTTTTGTTGGTCTTATTACACCGCATATGGCAAGGCGGCTTGTCGGTGCCAGACATCGTATTTTGATACCCGTAGCAGCACTGCTCGGTGGCTTGCTGGTGCTGATTGCCGATGCGCTCGGTCGCGGACTACTCCCACCTCTGGAAATTCCGGCAGGTTTAATCGTGTCCGTCATCGGCGGACCTTACTTTCTGTTTCTACTTTGGCGTCATTCGAGACGCAAATAGCCTGATCGATCATATGCAAACATATCCAAACCATGCTAAGGAGGAATTATTTTGATGCAATACGCTGTTCATTCGTTTTCAGGAACAAATCTCACACTTTCCGAATTGATGGAGACTGCCACAACCTATGGTTATTCAGGACTGGAGCTGCGGGTCGGCGTCGGACACGCACATGGGGTCGAGCTTTCTGCGGACTCACTGCAAAGAGCAGAATGGAAACGTCTTGCAGCAGAGAGTGGAATACCAATCGTCTGCCTTGGCGTTTCGATTATATGCTCACGGCCCGATTCTGACAAAGAAATCGCTTCGGCCTTGGATTATATAAAGCTCGCTTCCGATGTGGGTGCCCCCCTCCTTCGGGTAGCCGGCGGCAAAATTCCTGCTGGCAGCACACGCGAGCAAACACTGGAAACCATCGTAAGCGTGTTGAAGGCAATTCTTCCTACTGCCCGGGAGCTTGGGATTACCATTGGGATCGAGACCCATGATGATTGGGCAGAGCCTGCACAGATGGCCAGCCTGATACGGGCAGTCAATGATCCACATGTGGTTGCCCTATGGGATGTTCTGCACACGAAACGTCGTGGACTTGCTGATCCAGCGGATGTGATCGCCCATTTGGGACCCTGGATCGGACATGTTCATTTTCACGATGCATCGTTTGATTCAGAGCACAAGGAGCATAAGCCGATCGGGGAAGGCGATCTTGATTTTGCCAAAATTGCTGCTGCGCTCCAGAGTATCCACTATAACGGTTATGCCAGCGGAGAATGGTCCGGATGGGAGGAGCCTTACGAAACACATTTGCCTCGTGAGCTGAAAGCCTTCCAATCCTATATGGAACGTGCTGCCAAAGCCCTCCCTCCAATAGAACGAGCTTATAACACATAAACTGAAATCCATACAAAAATTGCCAATTAATCGGTCCTCTGACTGAAATAATTGGCAATTTTTTTGACAATCAACAGTAACAACTCATGTAAATCGGCAGTTCCATAGTTATTTATGAATCCAGCTATCATGTAACCATTTTTCTGTGACCCGACCGTTATTCCATATAATATCTCGTTCAAATGTAATTATCTTCCCTCCTGGACCTACGATCAACCAAGCATAGTCATCCTTTTCAGGTGAATAGCATTTATATTTCATTCCCGATACGGTTGATCGTACGTTGTTGTTTCCATTGATCTAACACAACCGCCAATGCTTCAAATGTTAGAAAATAGCTTCCCAGCTTTAGCAGGTTCAGTACAACAATCGGACCAAGAGTTGCTCCTGAATATTACAAACCCGATTGTAGTTACCCTTTTATCCGCAGGGAACATTTCCACCACATAGGCAAGTACAGCGGGAGCGAATGCTGCCGCTGCCAGGCCCTGTACCGCACGAAGTACAATTAAACTGGACGGGTTTTTCACTAAACCCAAAGTTGGCGTAATGAGCAGCAACGCAACTAACCCGGATAGCATCATTTGTTTGCGGCCATAACGATCAGATAAAGGACTGAATAATAAGCCCCTTTTATGTCAAATTGAGAAGGGGCTTCTTCTTCGCAAGCGATTAAGCTTCCAATTTCAGTTCAGTGATTCGACTGTTTTCCAGAAAGTCAGGATCAGCTGCTATTGCACCTGCCTGTCCCCAATTTACCAAGGGAGTATCGCGTAAAATAACCAAAATTTTATCAGGCGGGATATTGAACAGCTTATTCGTGACAACAGTCAATTCCTTAATCCATTCTTTCTTTTGTTCTTCGTTGAAGCCTTCCCAGCAGTCAATATTGATAATTGGCATAAGATCATCTCCCATATTATTTTAGCTAAATCATCTCCATAAATTAGCTGCATTTATTGTAACATATTTACAAACTAAGTCAATTATTTTCGTATTAGTAAATTACCTTTCATTTTGTATACGTGAATTTATAGTCCTATGAAAAACTAAAAAGAGTCACGATTTACGCGACTCTTCCTTTAATAGTAAGTTCGAAGCCTTTATGGCAGCAGTCCCATATACATAAGCTCTGATGGATTAGCGGGGTTGTGGCCCAAGCCGACCCGATCTCCCGCACGCGGAATTTGGATTTTCGATACGATTGTTTCCAATGTCTTCTGGGATGTGCTCCCATCGTTCTCTATCACATTCAACACGAGAACAACGACCGGATCGAAATTGATGAGCTTGCCTGTGTCTGTTACCGATACAACAATAGCAGTTGCGCTAATCGGCACGGTGCCGCTTGATGCTAATTGTGCCTGTTTCGCCGATTCCAGGCTTTGGTTGATGAGATTCCTATGCTCCTTGGAAACCGTGCTTTTCATAAACAGCCCCGTCAATCCTTTATTCATCAGATTATCTGCCTGCTCCAAAGCATCCTGCGGTTTTTTATTTTTTCCGAATCCGAACATACGCATCACGCCTCTCATTGTTTGATTTGTCGCTGTATATTAAGTGTAAACGACCGTCATTAAGCCGACAATAGTATCAGCGACATACAAACAAGTCAGGGATAAGGCAAGTTTTTCTGTTGTTTACGCTTCGCTTTTTTTCAAAAAGCGCTTATTTTGCAAAAATTTGGGTCTAATACATCATTCATGGGTCCCTGTCGCTCCAAAGTTTTGTTTAAATTATTGTTTAATTTGGACTGGAAGACCCCCCTCCTCCACTATTTCTTAACAAATACACAAGCTTCCGATAATACATAGATGATTCCTTGTAACGACGACCTTCCTCAGAGACGACTGCCAATGATTCATAGAGCTGCTCGAGACGCATCGCATGCTGAGTAGCTTCGAAATAGGGCAAACATTCCAGTGCCCGGCTTTGAAATATCTCCATATCCTCTAGCGCGAGCGCCATTTGACTTTCATAAAAGGCCAGCGCCATTCTTTGATCCGTGCCCGTGTGGGAGATGCGCAGCCGCTCAATTCCTTGTGTAAGCATTCCCCAATTTTTCTGGGCAAAAGCGGCTTCACAGCGATAAATGGTTATAACCGGCTCGAGCAGCTGTTGGGATTCCACTGGCTCATTGGCGAGTATGGACTCGAATCGGGCGATTTCGTCCAACGCTTTATCCGACTCTCCCGTCATCGTTAACATAACGATCCGGTTGTTCATAATTGTCGTGAACACGTCGCCAGGCTGCTGCAAATAAACTAGATTAGCTTCGGCCATTGAAAGAGCACGTAATGCTTCTTGCATAAGCCCCATCGCAAAGCAGTAGCCGCTGTAAGCCACATACAGCCCGGATAGACGATGAAACAATCGATCATCGACGATTTGCTGCATCGTCTGCTCGAACACCTGCTTTGCCTGTTCGTATTGCTTCAGCAGAACACACGCTTCCATCCTGATATTTTGTGTCGTCAGCCATATTTCCGTCCCCGATTCCACAAGACTGTTTAAGCGATTCACATCGTTCAGCACGTCGGAGTAGCTGCTCTTGGAGCGAAAATGCTGGATTCTATATAGCAAAAGCGCTTTTTTCAAGGGCAGCGGCAGTTCAATTTCGTCAGACCTTCCGTATTTCTCTAAATAATGGTTCAAGTAGGACTGATGCAAATAGTCATAAGCGCTCTGATTGTTCATCTGTTGGTAATAAACGGCTTTCATTAAAGAAGTCGTTAGCTCGACGACGAGTGCATCGTCGCGATCATCCAGAGTATCCACGTAAGTTTCGGATACGTTCTGCCCTGACATGGTCTGGAAAATGCTCTCCGCCCGCTGCGTCGTAGGCTCATCGGTTGCCGCCGCTTTGGTCAAATAGGTAACGGGGACGCCGAGACGGCCCGCGATATGCTCTGCCAAATCATCGGCAAATGGATACCTTCCTGCCAAAATGTTGGCAAAATGAGACTGCGTGACGAGTCCCTCCACGAGGTCTTTCCGCGATATTTGCTTTTTCTTGCACAGAAGCTCGATACGTTCCTTGAGCATGAGGCTCTCCCCCGCTTTCTGAAGCTTATTTTACAAGCTAGCTGGTCCCGAATCCAGTGTAAACAGTCCTATTCGTGGAATCATATGAAGACAGCAGAAAATATCCCCGCATAGTCACTGTTAAGTGATACTGTACGGGGATATCCGCTGTTTTTATTACAAACTTTACTCTTTTGTGGTGCGTAACGTTTAGGAAAGCGTATCTTCGCTCTCCGCATTTTCAGCCTGCATATGTTTTTGTCGGGCTTTGTACAGCTGTTCTTCGGCATCCTGAACATCCTGGTCTTGATCGACATTGCTATGTCTGGCTTCATTCAGTGCGTGTAATGCTTGATTCATAGCATTTTGGGCTTGTGTCCTTGCGCTTTGTTCATGTTCGTTCGTTTGTTGGTCTGTCATTGAACATACCTCCTTGAAGTATTACCGCAAAGTTAATATGGTCAAATTGTTCGTTAGTAATTCATATTTTTGGAATTTATGATTATTTAAATAAATTTGATCATCAGATTTAATCCCATTGTAATTCTTGTTGATACACAACCTGCTTATTTCCCCCAACGATTTCACCGATAACATAACTTTTCAATCCGAATGCAGCTACGTGCTCCATCACACTGTGGGCTATTTCTGAATCTACAACCAGCACCATGCCAACACCCATATTGAATGTGCGCAGCATATCCTGCTCATCCACGTTCCCCATATTACGAATGGTATGGAATACAGGCAGAATATCAATACGGGATAAGTCAATGAGCGCGTTCAACTGTTCGGGAATTACACGGTTCAAGTTTCCTTCAATACCGCCACCTGTAATATGAGCCATTCCATGAAGTCCATCCATCTCAAACAAATCTCTCAGAGGTTTGTAATAACATAAGTGTGGCTTCATAATGGCTTCCAAAAAGCTCTCCTCGCCCACTCTTTGGTTCAGAACTTCAGGATGCTTGTCCATTATAGCCCGAACAAGTGTATACCCATTCGTATGAACACCATTAGACGCGACAGCTACAATAACATCTCCCTTGCGTATGGTGGACCCGTCTATGATTTTTGATTTGTCGACGATGCCAACAATGCTGGATGTGAGTATATAGGAGCCTTTCTCCAGCACTCCCGGCTGAATCGATGTCTCGCCACCAGTGAGCACACAATCCTGTTCATTACAAGCTGCAGAAACAGCGTCGACGATTTCGCTGATGGTTTCTTTATCGACAGCATCACTAATGATTGCGTCCTGAACTGCAAGTGGTTTTGCACCCATAACAATAATGTCATTGATCAAATGGTTAATCATATCGTAGCAAATTGAACGTACCCGTCCATGTTGAAAAGCCAGCTTTTGCTTAGACCCAGGCTCCTCGGTTTTCATGACCAATACGGGATGATCGTACTCCGGAAATTTAAAATCGTACAGTGACGCGAACGCACCCAGCGAGTTTAATACGCGACTATTGTTCGTCTGCAGACTTTTAGCCATATTTTGCTTGACAGCATCGGTATCGTCAATATTAATACCGGTTTCTGCATAAGTGAGCTTGTCATTTCCCATGGATTTGCCACCTCTTATTTACTTGTATTTCCAATTATAGTAACACAGCTAATTAGATAACAAAAGCTCTGGAGAGAGGCATCCAGAGCAAGCACGGACTTTAGTTTTTCGTCACAACAAACGAAGCTACCGTGCCTTGACCCTGCTCGCTTTCAATTGTAAGACCTGTTCGATAAAGCTGCTTCAATCGAAGATTCGTATTACGCAATCCTATTCCTAAGCCTTTATTGAATTTACCGTTCAAAATGTGACCTAGCTTCTCCTTATTTATTCCTGCACCGTTGTCCGCAACACGAATTTCTACAAACTGCCCGTGATCAGTGATTTGAATATGAATTGTTCCCCCTTGAGTATTTTTCAATACGCCATGAATAACCGCATTTTCAACAAGCGGCTGAATCGACAACGGTGGAATTTCCAGCTGAATGCCCTCATCTACCTCCCAGACAACGGATAGCCTGTCTCCAAAACGTTCCTGTTCAATATTCAGGTAAGAGCGAACAAGATCAAGCTCATGCTCAAGCTGTACGAATCGATCCGAGTTTTGGAAGTCAAAGCTCGATCGCAAATACATAGTGAATTCCTCAGCCAGGTTTCGCATTTTGTCTGTATCAATGTCACTCAATGCCAATACAGCATTTAATGTGTTAAGAATAAAGTGCGGTTTTATTTGTGCCTGCAGCCATGCAGCCTCCATATTCAATCGTTCGTTAACGGATTTCTTAAAGTGGGTTAACGCCCTTACCCTGGCCCTAAGCTCGATTGGGTTCACTGGTTTGGTCACGTAATCATTGGCTCCTGAGAGAAATCCTGCTTCTATATCCTCGGGGCGAATACGGGCGGTCAATAGCAGAATGGGAAGCTCATAGACATCAAATCGTTCCCGAATACGGTGTGTCAATTCATAACCCGACATATATGGCATGATAACGTCCGTTATGACCAAATCCCATTCCCTGGTATCCAGTAAAGTTAAAGCATCCTGAGCGCTTATCGCAGTGACGATCTCATAATCCGATTCTAGCGAAAATATATTCATCAATACATTTAAGTTGATAGGATCATCGTCTACCGCCAATATTCTGATTTTACCTGTTCCGGATTCAGAGCTTAAACCCCTAACTTGTGAGTGGTGAACGGTAGTAGCTGCGACTTCTGTTTGCATTGCGAATAGCTCGACATCACTTGCTTGCGCTTCACTTCCAACTACGGCTGCCGACAACGCCAGGTCAAAATGAAATATCGAGCCTTGACCCGGTACCGAACTGACCTTCAGCGTTCCTCCGTGCAGCTCAACTAGCTGCTTACAAATGCTTAACCCAAGTCCGAATCCTCCGCGAATTGCTGTTTGGTCGGGATCTGCCTGCTCATAGGGCTCGAATATTCGCTGCTGCATCTCTTCATCTATTCCAATGCCTGTATCCATAATATAGATATTCGCGCTATTATTTTTCATTTGAGCCCGGATGGACACTTCCCCTTGAATCGTATGCTTCACTGCATTATGCAGCAGATTAAACAAAATTTGAATGAGCCGATTTTCATCTGCGATAACAAGAGGGAAGCTGTCAGGAATCTGATTTTTCAGTTGAACCGGTTTTCCATCTGTCATGAAACGGAGAATGTCCATGACGTCGGCAGCAATCCTCTGAATAGAAACATTTTCGGTTCTTAGCATAATGCTATTCTCTTTCAGACGCATCATATCCAGCAGATCGCCGAGCATAAGCGACATACGACGTCCTACGGTAAGCACCATTTCAAGATCCTTAATGCTCTTGTCATTCAATGTGCTTTTTTCTCTGTCCAGAACTGCTTGTGAGATGTTCAGTATGCCGTGCAGCGGGTTCCGCAATTCATGGGAGGTGTTGGCCAGAAATTCATCCTTCAGCTTGTCAGTCCTCTGAAGCTTGGCCGCTAGCTTTTCCATTTCTGCAAAAATATGAATGTAGCGTTTAAACCAGATCGATGCACATGCAATCATCACCACAATCAGATCGAACGGATAAAATATGACTTTGATCCCGGTAGCAATAAGAATAAATTCCCACGCAATGCTGCTCATAAACGCAACAACAGCCAGCTGTAAATAAAAATTAGTCTCAATTTCCTCAAGCGTCATTCGTAGAATGACTACAAACGCGGTCAGGCAAGAAATGGTCACAATTAAATTCAACACGTTTTGCAGGGGCATCAAATATTCAAGTGGCATACTTAGTACCATGAGCCCTGCGATTCCACAGAGCACAGAGTAGCCTGTAAAACCCTGATTACTCCAAAATGGGGACAATCGCTGCTTGATGCATTGAATCAACGAGTAGACCCCGACGAGCATGGACAAAGCCTTCAGCTTAAAATCCCATTCATAGGAGAGGTCAATCCAGCTTAAAAGGATTTTATCGCCATTTCCGGCAAATGCAACAATTGCGCATAGGATCAATACAGCAAAATAAAGCAATCTTCGATCGCGGTATCCGATCAAATATAATATGATCGCATACACAGCATGAATCATAAACGCAACGAAAATCAGCCGCTGCATCGCGATAGACAGTTGAATATCCTGTTGAATTGCTTGTTCGGTTCCAAATTTCATCGATCGGATGATGCCGCTGCTTCGTGAATCGTCATAATTCGCCGCCTGAATGACGATCTCGATTACACCGGTATGATCCCCTGTGAAAGATGCTGAATAGGGAACATTCCGAGGCGTATAGTTTTCTTTAAGCGATGCCGGTTGTCCGGATTGTGCCAGCAATCTGCCATTCAAATAAAACTCGGACGAACTGCGAACGCTTGGAATGGAAATAGCGTAATCCGTCTTATCATCCTTGTTGACTAGAACTTGTAAACGATAAGATCCATATCCAAAAGGTGTGCTCCCTTCTGGCTGCATCCCTGCATTCCAGCTTCCTGGCACTTGAATGAGGGTTCTGTTATTATCACGTGTATCTGCATTCACCTTATTATTTATCAACCATTCATGCGGATAAAACTCCCATTGGCCGTCCAGTGTGATGGTGCGTGCTGCTGTCGCATCCCAATCCCTCAAATCGAGCTGCCCATTCACTACTCTGTAATGATCCGAAGTCATAAAAAGATGAATCCAGAGCAAGCGCAGGCATGTAAGGATAATCAAAGACAACCCAATCCAAAGTATTATTTTTTTTCGTTTCAAGACAGCTCGAATCGTTGTCAACGTAGTCCTCCTTCCTCTTCCAATGCCTGCTTACTATCAGTTGTCAGCTTCACACTTCAGTTTGCAGCAGTATTTCCATATAAATTATTTATTCCGAACAGTCAAAATAAATAAAATATATTAAATACGATTTCCTCTGTCAAGCCAGTAGGAGTCACTCCACCTCTTCAACGCGGCAGCTTATTCTATTAGACTATCTCAGCGTCCAGTTACTTTAGTAAACCAAAAAGAAGCTAACCCGAAAGCAAGCTTCTACATAAACAGTTTCCACAATCACGTGCACGCTTTTCTCCTCATTGTGTTGCATCGTCTACATATTTGCTAACAAAGTCTGTATATTCTTTTGATTTTCAGCTAGCCAAATCATTTCCTTTGCAAACCGAGCGGGAGGTACACTATGCTGATCCATGTTAGCATTAATCCACCATGTACTTTCCATATACCATAACAACTGTAAGGAATACGTTAAGTAACCCTCTGCCACGTTGCGTTCCTCCTTGTACCCTTCCATAAATGCTTCAGCCAGTGAGACCTCTAAATGATCATCTACGGCACAGGACATCACAGCCCGAGCTACATCAAGCTGCGGATAGTCATATTTGAGTCGATCAAAATCCAGAATTGCCGTTAAACGGTTGTCATCAAATAAAAGGTTATCGACCCACAGGTCACGATGTGCCCATCCCAATTGAAGCAGCTCCAGGATCTCCATATGCATGTCTTCCGTTGCTTTTATTTGTGTTTCTATATTGGCAAGTAAATGAGTTTTACCGGATTCCTTTGTTTGTACCCAAACTGAATTCCAATGTGCTAAACGTTCCTCACGGCTGGGAGGGATAAACTGAGGACTATTTTTAATACCAATGGTCCCATCGTTTAACGACCGATGCATTTTTCCTGTAGTTCGACCTAAATCGTATATTTGATGAGCATTGGCTTTACCTGGCTCAATTAGCTTGCCCTGGCAATATTCCATCACCATGAAAAGTTCTCCATGATCCGATTCAAACAATGTTTTTTCTCTATACGATAACAAATTGGGACATGCTAAACCTTGGTTATACAATCTAACCTGTTGAGAAAACGCAAACAACAGCTCCTCTGGTATATATTTTTTATATCGTTCCTTGTTATATTGTTTGAGTAAAAAATCCCCGGCTTCCGTTTTTATTTTCCATTTTAAGTTAAGCCAGCCTCGTTTGATTGGAGTCGATTCAATTACATCCAAACCGAAGAAACGATGAAATGATTGAAGCAGGTCATCCAAGATCATTTCCTCTGTCCATAATGCTCCCATTTGCCCAGCTCCTAAATTTACAATGTCCTATTTATATTCCTTATGGAGACCACAATAACCTTTTGATACATCCAAATTTTTTCATTGTCCTGACCGTTTACCTCTTCTCGTCTAGTAGCTCATCGAGCATTTGTAAATATACAAAACATGATCAACAGATTCTACCGTCAGAAATGTAATCCAGAATTAGAAATACGACAGATCAGGATGCTAATTACTGCAAATAATAATGTAAAAGTATATGAATAACGTTAAATGTGATATTTACAGATGTTGAATGAGGTCAGACACAAATAACCATTCACACAACCTCCATCAGGCTGTGTAAATGGCTATTTGTATATATCCATGCGGGTTAAAGATACTTCCTCTACTCTTCCCCTGTCGCAATCGGATTGTCCTCATAACTAATCCAGTCGCTCCAACTGCCTGCATAGAGCTTCACATTCGTAAAGCCCGCTTCCTGCAGCGCAAGGACATTAGGCGTAGCGGAAATGCCCGAGCCGCAATAAACAATGATCTCTTCTTCTCGCTCCAGCCCAGCGAAGTGCGCCTTCAGTTCTTCTGGGGTTTTCCAATTTCCGGTCTGCTCCAGTCCGTCCTTCCAGAAGTAGTTCAATGCACTCGGGATATGTCCGGCAATCGGATCGAACGGGGCTTCCAGACCCAGATACTGATTGGAATCACGGGAATCGACAAGCTTGGTCCCATTGGCTTTGATAGCAGCCCGTACGGCGTTAACATCAGCCAGCAGGTGTTCTTGGACGATAGGTTCCAGCGTACGTGAAGTCAATATGGGCTGTTCGCTTGTCACGGGTTGGCCTGCTTGAACCCATGCCTCATAACCGCCATCCAGTATGCGTACGTCTTCGACGCCTACATATTTTAACAGCCACCATAAACGCGAAGCTGCCGGTCCATTCACATCTTCATAAACAACCACTGTTGTTGATCGGTCGATCCCCAGATTTCCAAAAGTCTTCGCCAGATCTTCTGACGACGGGATCGGACTGCGCCCTCCGTGCTCCTGAGGGGAATCGGTCAAATCACGTTTAAAATCAACAAATACTGCACCTGGCAAATGACCTCTCTCATAGGCTTCCTTCCCATAAAGCGGCTCTTTCGGCGAAAAGCGAACATCGGCAATGACCGTATCTCCTGCCAAGATTTTTGAACGCACCCAATCGACGTTTACAATGTTTGACATGTTCTTCTTAACTCCCTTCGGTTTATATCGTAAATTCAATGCTGTCTTCTGTCTTTACTTGATGAAGCGATGCATAGATGTCGTTTTGAATCTTCAGCAGCCCGGCATCATCTCGTTTGCGCGGACGAGCCTGAGGGACCTGGAATACGGCATTAACTCGTCCAGGCCGTGGGGATAAGATCACAACACGATCCGCCAGAAAGACGGCTTCTGCTACGTCATGGGTAATAAAAACTACAGTCTTTTTTTCGGATTCCCAGATTTGCAGCAAATCGTCCTGCAGCTGCAGCCTGGTGAGATGATCTACTGCACCAAACGGCTCGTCCATAAGCAGCACCTCAGGGCGATTAGCGAAGGCGCGTGCCAGACCCGCCCGCTGCTTCATACCGCCTGACAGCTGATGGGGATACTTGTGCTCAAATCCGCTGAGCCCTACCATTTCCAGGTATCTCCGAGCGGCCGCACTTCGTTCGCGCTTATCCGTTCCTCTGATCTCCAGACCCAGCTCGACATTACGCTGCACCGTGCGCCACGGATAAAGCGAGGGATCCTGAAAAACGACCCCTCTCCGCTTATCGGTACCTTCCAGAGGACTGTCACCGAATCGCACATCTCCCTGAGTAGGTGCCTGCAGTCCTGCCAGAATCTCCAGCAATGTGCTTTTTCCGCAGCCACTGGGTCCAAGAACGCAAAGAAATTCTCCGTCCTCAATAGTCAGGTTGATATCAGATAGTATTACCGCCGGCGCAGTCTCGCCGTATACCATCGACATATGGTTGATGGAGAACCCCGCCATACGCCCACCTCCTCTTCCTAATTATTTTTTGGGCACATAACGAAGATCAAGAATCTTGTCAATATCATATATTTGATCCTGGAAGCCTAATTCAAGCTGAGTTTGTTGAGTTTCCTGCAGGGACTGCTTGTCCACGTCAGGCTTGTTCTCCCACAGTACCATCTCACGCTCGAATGCTTTGTCAACCGCGGCTGGGTCAATCTTCACTTGCGTCAGGAAAAATTTCTTATACTCATCGAGATGGCTCTTGGCATATTCCTGGGATTTAAAATAAGCGCGCAGCAGCTTCTCGACGGCATCAGGATGCTTGGCAATGAAGTCATTGTGGGATACCAGAACGCCAGTGTGAAAGTTTGGAAGATAATCCCAGCCCTTGGCCAGCAGAGTTGCCTTACCGCTAAGCTCAGCGAGTGACACGAACGGTTCATGTATGATGGTGGCATCTACTTGTCCAGACGTCACACTGGCGAACGCAGCATCGTTTACACCATTCGCAACCAGAGTAACATCATTTTTAGCAAGACCATGCTTTTTCAAAATCACTTGTGTATACACATCAAGGCCTGAGCCAAAAACAGCAGCTCCTACCTTTTTACCTTTTAGATCCTCAATTTTTTTGATTTCTGGACGTGCGATCAAATAAAATGCACCTTTTGTGCGGAACATAGATGACACGATCTTGAGAGGCGCCCCTTTGCCCGCTGCTACTATAGCTTGTGTTGTGGCGAGATCGGCAATATCGATATCCTTGCTCGTCAGACCCGGAACTGGATTCTGGGTCGAAATGAATTCAACGTCCAGACCCTCTTCCTTAAAGAACCCTTTCTCTGCTCCGAATTGAACGGCCATGCCACTCACTCCGTTGAAGGCCGCATACTTAACCTTTTGCAGCTGTTGGCTGCTGGCAGCGGGAGCTGCGGTTGAATTGGAGGATGTACCCCCGGAAGCTGGAGCTGCCGGACTTGCGTTATTAGTTGCGTTGTTTCCGCAGCCTGCGAACAGGATTAAGGCAAACAGACTCATCAACATAGTTCCCATGCGTTTCTTGTTTCTTTTAACCATCCTATGATCTCTCCCTATGTGTGAATAAATCTGCAAATTTCCGTAAAACTTCAGTTTGACTTCCACTTGAGGACTACCTTTTTCTCCAGCAGATCGATGAGTGCGATAATAGCTACCGAGACGACCGTTACAATCGTAATAATGGCAAAAGCCTGCGCAGTGTCATACAACGACGTCGCCTTGACCAGAATATTCCCCAAACCATCCTGCGATGCGATCATCTCGCCGAATAAGGCCCCTACAATTCCGGTTGCTGCCGAAACCCGCAGGGACACGAAAATCGTTGGTGCAGCCGAGGGTAAAATAACCTTGATAATCGTTTGCCATCTGGAGGCCTGAAACACTCGCGCTACCTTGAGATGATTATCTGCCGTTTGCTTGATTCCGGTAATCGTGCTGAATGCAATTGTAAAGTAGCAAAACAGAAACACGACAGCGATCTTATGTGGTATACCAATACCCATCCACAGCATAATGAGCGGAATGATGGTAACCTTCGGCACAGCCATCAGCGCGGACAGGAACGGTCTGAGTAATTCCTCCGCATGTCGTACGAGTACAAGAAACATGCCAGTAGCGATACCTAATCCTGCAGCTAACAAATAACCGATGAAAAATTCCTGCATCGTCACACGAAGATGATGATAAATCTCGCTATGGGTCAGCAGCACATAAATCTGCTTCACAACCTCTGTCGGCTCCGACAAATACAGTTTCCCTACGATCCCCATTCGAACAACTAGCTCAATAGCACCTAAAAGGAGCAGCGCGAGTGCAATTTGTCCGATGAGAATGATACCAAAGCGTTTTGATTTCTTGTTGTTCATCTCTAGCCTCCCTTGCACCTTGAATCCCATGCTCCTTTGAGACGGGGTTGCCCTAAGTATTCACTTATGATTTAGCTTTGCTGTAACAGGTCTTTACGAGCGAAACGATTCTCCGGGCGCGCCAGTCCAAAATGATCGCGGAACGTGCTTCCCTCATATTCCGTACGGAACAATCCACGTCTCTGCAGCTCGGGCACGACAAGGTCGATGAACAGATTCAAGCCATCAGGCATGTAAGGCGCGCACAGGTTAAAGCCATCCGCAGCCTCTCTTTGAAACCAATACTCGATTTGATCGGCTATTCGCTCAGGTCCACCCACCAGAAGCAGATGTCCACGAACCGTAGCTGCAAAATAATGGAATAATTCGCGAATTGAAATATCGTCATGACCTGATGCGTTCTGAGCCAGCTGTATGAAGGGTCTCGCCCCTACTCCAGGCAGGGTAGACAGTGCCAGATCCGGCAGCGGACCATCGAACGGATACGCGGACAGATCAATGCCGATACGTGCAGACAATGGCTTCAAATCAAAATTTGTAACAAGAAGAGAGCTTAGCTCCCGATATTTGGCATACGCCTCTTCGTCAGTTTTGCCGACAATAGGTACCAATCCGGGCATAATGAACAGCTCGTCCTGTTTCCGGCCGTACTTGGCCAGCTTGCTCTTAATTCCAGCATAAAATGTGCGGGCTTCCTCAAACAGGAATTGTCCGGTAAAGATGACATTAGAGAATTGTGCACCCAGCTCCTGACTCCGTTCTGAGGTACCAGCAGATAAGAGTGGAAGCTGTCCCTGTGGTGGTCTCGCCACATTAAGCGGTCCAGCAACAGAGAAGTGGTCACCCTTATGATGAATCGCGTGAACCTTGCTTTCATCGACAAAGACGCCAGATGCCTTGTCTCTTACGAAAGCATCGTCCTCCCAGGTATCCCACAAATCCTTCACGATTTGTACGAATTCATCAGCGTAATCATAGCGCTTCGTATTATCCCAATGCTTGTCCCGGCTAAAGTTTTGCGCTGCACGGGCATCGGCTCCCGTAACGACGTTCCAGGCTGTTCGTCCTCGGCTCAAATAATCAAGTGAAGCGGTCATCCGTGCAATGTGATAAGGCTCTGCATATGTCGTGTTCGCGGTCACGATTAGGCCGATTTTTTCTGTTACTGCGGCTAAATGAGCAATCATGGTGAATGGTTCCAGCCTGACCATCTGGGATGGGAATTGATACTGCATATCCGCACTGGATGCCAGCGCATCTCCAAGAAAAAAGAAGTCGAACTTCGCTGACTCCAGACGTTGGGCCACTGCTTGCAGGAACTTGGGATCGAAAGCACCATCGGTTACCGATTCAGGAAGTCTCCAGCCTGCCGGATGATAACCGGTCGAGAAAAGGAACAGACCGAGATGAAGTTGACGTGGTTGATTGGAATTGCTCATAATGATTCATCCTCCTAACGAATTAATGAAATATTTCGTGAAAATTGGTCGATCGTGTTCAATTCTTCAATAGTCAGACGTTGATCTGCAAACCGCAACGAATCACGGACTTGCTCAGGCTTAGAAGCACCCAGGATTGCAGAAGATACATAGCTGTGACTAAGTACCCAAGCGAGTGAAAACTGTGCTAATGTCCAGCCCCGCGCTTCAGCGAGCGGGCGAATGGCTTCAACGAGTTCATAAGCCGGATTCTTCTGCAAAAGCAGCTTCAGTCGCTGCTCTCCTGCTGCCAATCGTGTACCTTCCTGCGGTTGCTCTCCCTGCTTGTATTTACCGGTCAAAATACCACGGCCAAGCGGACTGTAGACAATCATGCCAACCTTCTCCGATTCAGCGAAGGGGACCAGCTCCTGTTCAATACCTCGTGAGATCAGACTGTATTCGGGCTGTACACTCTCGAACCGGCTCAACCGGTTCAACGCACTGATTCCATGTGCCTTGGCAAGCTGCCATGCCGCATAATTTGAGCACCCGATGTATCGGACTTTCCCCTGCTTAACCAGTTCATCCAGAACGCCAAGCGTCTCTTCAATTGGAGTAGCCGCATCAAATCCATGCACCTGGTACAGATCAATATGATCGGTCTGTAACCGACGAAGGCTGTTTTCCAGCGCACGATAAATGTGATAGCGGCTTAAGCCAGAGTCATTCACACCCGTACCGACCGGTGCCTGCACCTTCGTAGCCAGCACAATATCGTTCCTTCTCCCCTTCAAAAGCCGGCCCAGGATCGCTTCCGATTCCCCAGTCCGGTTGGGATCATCAAGATCCATGCCAGATCCGTATACATCGGCGGTATCTATTAGATTAATGCCGGCTTCGAGCGCCTGGTCCAGCACAGCTGCTGAGGCCTGCTCATCGATCCAGCGACCAAAAGCCATCGTTCCCAGACTGACTTCGGACACTTTGAGGCCAGTTCGACCTAATTTTCTATAATTCATTCGTAAGTACGCTCCTTAAACAACATAATAAACAGCCAGAAAGACGCCTTGTTCTCATTCGCGTCTCTCCGGCTGTCCGGTAGAGTTCATATATTAAATTTATTATTCCGATATATTTAGTAGGATAATAGCATGGAGTGATCCTATTGTCCATATACTACAAGTTTCCTTATTCTCTCAGCACATCGGCTGCTGCTTGTTGTCCTTTACTTACAGCAAGCTCATAAGGCGTTTGACCATCCGCATTCACAGCAGTTCGGTCTGCTCCGTGCTGCAGAAATATTCTGATTAATGATTCACGACCGAAGTAGGCTGCTACATGAAGTGCGCTGTAGCCTAGTCGGATACTGCCTTCACATTTGGCGTTGACATCGGCGCCATGGCTGATCAGCAGCTTGATGATATGCTCGTAATTGCCGAGAATCGCTGCATGGATCGCCGTGTTGTTCAGGCTTCCGTCCTTGCTTCTGGCATTAACGTCTGCACCCAGTTCAAGAAGCAATTTGACAATTTCCTCATTTCCAAAATGCGTTGCCATTGACAGTGGCATAAATCCGTCTGGACTATATGCGGAGATGAGTTCGGGCGATTGCTCGAGCAATTCCTTAACCCTCCCTGTATTGCCAACCACCGAAGCTTCAAACACATCAAGCTGTGCACCGTTGTCGATAAGCAGCTCCTTGATATCGTTCGCACGCATATAGGCAGCCATAAGAACAGCTGTTTCTCCCTTGCTATTCGTAGCGTTCACAAGAGTAGAGTCCTGATGAATCAGTTGGGTAACCTTCTCCAGATTATTCAGCTTAACGGCCTCGACCATCTCATTGCGCAATTGCTGAACGTGGTCAGCAAGTAGTTGAGCCCTGCGCAACAGCTCCTCCGAAGATTGAATACCAACATTGACAAAGTGAGAAACAGCCCTCGATCGATTGGTCTCCAATCCTGAATCAACGAGCAGGTCTACCGCTTGAAGTGCCGTATCGTCCAATCTTATGGAGATTACGATACTTGGCTTTTTCTTAGCCATATACGCCTCCATTTACATATTGTATTTTTGATTACAAAATTACAATATCACATTGATTCTCAAAATACTAGCCCCTTATTCACATTGTTTTACACGGAATTTGTTTTTTCATTTCTATTTTATTTTGTCATACCGTATGGACCCTCCAACTTTTATTTGCACTTTGCAAGTATTAACGAAAAAAATTACCCCAAAGGGGTTGTGCAGCATTGGCTGGATTTGGCCATGGCATCATTTAAAAGCTGGATCGAGCGAATGACGGTCTCTTTTTCAAAATCGTTCATGTGTGAAAAAACTTCATACAGATAGGCATTCATCTGTTGGTCAATCGTCGTTGCTACGTATTTGCCTTCTGTCGTTAATGAAAGAACATACACCCTTCTGTCGTCAGGATCAGGTAACTTTTTTACCAGATTCATTTTGATTAATGCTTGAATCTGGCGACTGAAGGTCGTAATATCGGTTCCCAATGCTTCTGCTATCTGCTGGATGGATGGCTTATGCTCACGGTCTATCTCGTACAGGATGTGACTTTGAACTAATGAAATATCGAAACCACCAGCAGAACAACAATTTTTATTGAGAAAGCCAAAACGACGTGTCATGATTTGAAATAGTTCACGAGTATTATCCATTGCAGCTCACCTCATGAATGGGTATAAAATAATTATTTGCATTTTGCAAGTATTAATTCCCCTCAACCCTTGGGTTAAGGAGAATATATGAGCAGCCACACGCTCTATTCAATGAACTCATCCTCAAAGGCTCCATGAACAAGGACAACTTCGTTAACATCAAACTTATTTCCATCCAAATCGAAAAATACAAAGTTGAAGCCGCAGCTGCCGCGGTCATGAAGCTGTTCGATCCTTACGCCACTTGAGCTCAGGTGGTCATGAAGCACTTCTATGCCACTCACCTCAAAGGTGAGCCTGAACATTTCATTGCCCAATTTATTACGGAATTGGCTATCAACCTCATCCTCCGTTTCGACCAAATGCAGCCATTGTCCATCAGCAAGCTTCATAATTGCTTGAGCTTCCGCAGGATTGAAAGGTACCGCATATTCCAATCCAAAATGCTGCTGCCACCATTGTGCTGACTTGATCGGGCTGCTAACAGGCACGTATACCGAACATATCCCCTTCAAGGCGTTTCCTTGAAATACATTTGAAATTTGTGACATCCACATCATCCCTTCAATTGTTTATTCATTCTAACCTTGTCAAATCATAAGTATCTCTTGAAGTTACTTGTAATCATCACGCTGGAATGGAATAATATGGATTTCTGCTAATTTTAATATGTATTCTATGCCGAAGTGTTATTTCCTTTAATAAATTACTCTTCCAACAACAATTAGATGGAGTCCCTTGTCCAACTACATTATTAGGATCTTTCCACAATTTCCGTAATCTGTTTCCATCAATTTTGAAATAAAAGCAATATCCAATTCCAGCGCTAAACGGGAATCTATTTGTATCAAACCATTATCAATGGTCATGTATCCACCCAAAATAATATCAAAGGATCTCATTTTATGTGTCAATCTCCTTTTACAAGATCAAACTAAAAACCTCTGAAATTACAGAGGTTTTAGTTCGTACCGTATTATGTTGTGTTGTAGTATACTCTCGTCGCTACTTTTTAGCTCCATAAGCGGAACCGTTATCCAATTGCTCCTGCCATTCCGGTGCTGCAAGGCCTGTCACCTTTCCATTCAGGAGAGGATCATTCGTAGTCTTCATCCAAACATCCACCTTGTCTCGAAGCTCTTCCAATACCTGCTGGTATTCCGGAACGTGGACAAGATTGTTAGTTTCAAGAGGATCTTCCTGTAAGCTATACAGCTCCTCCGGCACATTAGGCGTGTAGTATTCCTCCCTTACGACTTGCCCCGAAAGGCTGCGGTGAATGTCTAGTGGAAGATAGACAGAAGGCCCGTCTTCAAAGTTGCGAATATATTTATAGCTTTCCGTTCTAACGCCTCTCATCGGATGGTATTGATCATGCCAGGTCAATTCGGAAAAAAAATGGTCTCTTGGCTTTACTTGTGTGTCCGACTTAAACAAACCGAGAAAGCTGCTTCCATCAAGCCCCTGAGGAATTTCCGCCCCCGCAAATTCAAGCAATGTGGGCATTAAATCTATATTACAAAGCAGCTGATTCATGACAAGTCCCCCGGCTATTTGTCCGGGATAATACATAATTAAAGCCGTTTCCAAGCCCGAATCCATCAGCGTCCCCTTCGCTCTCGGGAAGGCAATGCCGTGATCAGTCGTATAAATCACAAGCGTGTTATCGCTCAACCCGCTTTCTTCCAATCCACGGAGTATGCGGCCTATGCTTTGATCCAGCACTTTGGCGGAGCCGTGCAGCAGCGCAAAATCTTCCCGAACCTGAGGTGTATCCGGCAGGTAAGATGGCGGCACTACTCTATCCACCGGGTCAGCGACCGCTTCATATTCATCAAAATCCCGATGTGTTTCAAAAAAGCCCACTGACGCGAAAAAAGGCTTTTCATCCTTGGCTTCAGCTTTTTCATGTAAATAGTCCAAGACCCTGTCAGCGACTTGAGGTCCTCTGTCTCCAGGAACCGGCAGTACCTTGTCGTAACCAAGCTTGGAGGTGGACGAGGTTAAGCGGCTGTCCGGTTCGTCTATCGTTTCATGGCTGAAGCCAATCAATGCTGTTTCGTAGCCTTGTTTGCCGAGCTCCTTAGGCAAGGTCGCTACACCCGGATGCATTGAAAATCCCAAATGGGCCAAACCGATCATCCCATGGTTATGCGGGTACAATCCGGTCAATATACTTCCACGGCTCGGACTGCACTGGGGAGCGGGGCAAAAATATCGATCGAAGCGTACCCCTTTTTCCGCCAGAGCATCTATCGATGGAGTTTCTACGGTTCGGCCGTAGCAGCCCAAATACCGACCTGTATCGTGTGATATCATGAATAAAATGTTAGGTTTTTTCATTGTTTTGTCTCCTCTTGGCGGCTTCCGGCGCTTTATTCTTTCACTGCTCCGGAGGTTAGGCCTGAAATAATATGTCTTTGGAATATTAGCACCAGGATGACGATCGGTATCGTTACCGTTATGGCTGCTGCCGAGATCTCGCCCCATGGAAAAGTAAATTCCCCCTGGAACATCGCAATACCTACAGGCACTGTCATCATGTCTTGTTTGGAATTGATCGTTAAAGCGAAAAGAAATTCATGCCAGGCGTCAACAAACACAATAATCGCAGTCGTAAACAGCCCAGGTGCTGCGAGAGGAAGCAGGATTTTCCAAAAGGTTTGCATAATCGATGCCCCATCGACTTTGGCCGCTTCCTCAAGCTCGTACGGTATTTTTTGAAAAAAGGTTGTCATATACCAAATGGATAACGGCAGCGCGAACGTCGTATAAGGGATGATAAGTCCCAAATAAGTATTTCGCAGACCTGTAGCCTGCATAAACAAAAAAATCGGAGAAATCGTAGCAATTTGCGGAAACATCGAAACAGCAAGCAGTACGCCCAAAAAGACAGATTTCCCCCAAAAGTGAAGCCGGGCAATCGCATATGCCGCAAAGGACGCGACGATCAGACTGTAAATCATAGTCAGGCCTGCTATCGAAAAGCTGTTGATCAAATAGCGGCCAAACGGATGATTAACGAAAACGCGAACATAGTTATCCCATGTATAACCAGGCACGAATATATCAAAAGCATACGTTCCATACAGATACGCAGTTTGCTTAATGGAGGCCAGGAAAATCCACATGAAAGGAAACATGGCCGCCCCCACGAAAACCGTGACACCTAAATAGAAAAGAAAGCCTGCTTTTTTAACCATTATGCATACCTCCTAACTCCTGCGTTTGCTGACTGCATCGGCGCCTAATATTTTTACATAGATCATACATATGATGGCGATACATAGAAACACGATAACAGACAATGCTGAGCCTGCGCCAAAGTTAAGCTCGGAAAACATTGTTTTGTAAGCATAAATGGAGATCGATTCCGTCGAATTGGCGGGTCCGCCACCTGTCAGCACATAAATCAGGTCAAATACACGGAAGGCATCCAATGTACGGAACATGACCGCAACGAGGATCGTGGTTTTTAAAGAGGGCAGCGTAATATGAATGAACTGCTTCCAACGAGTCGCTCCATCAACCTGGGCTGCCTCATACAAGGAGCCGGATATCGTTTGAAGTCCAGCCAGCAGCAGCAGAGCGACAAAGGGTGACGTCTTCCACGTATCCGCCAAAACTATAGAGAACATCGCTCCCGACTTGGTAGACAGCAATGTACTCATTTGCGGTATAAAGCCTGCTTCAGCAAACAGCTTGGCCACAATACCGTTCTGACCATCGTAGAGAAAGTGCCAGATCATAGCGGAAATAGCAGTTGGCGTAGCCCAAGGGATCAAAACGGCCGCTCGCACAAGACCGCGCCCGCGGAAAGAACGATTGATCAGGAGTGCGATCAGCAGACCAAACAGCATTTCCATCGAAACGGCATACACCGTGAACAAGGAGGTATTCCCGATGGATTGCCATAGACGACTATCCGTCAGAAATTTTTTATAATGGCCCAAGCCGACAAAGTTCGGTTCGATAAAGGTTCCTTGGAGTGCATTCGTTAATCCAATCGCATCGTCGGGCCGTTTCATCATTCCCTTTTCTTTCAACTGCACCAAGCTGCTGTGAATGACACTTAGCTCAGATTTCACGCTTTCTGCCTTGTTATTATCAAGCTTCATGTACTTCAGCTGCGCTGGCACCGGTTTAAAATCATATAAAAGCCGATCAATCTTCTCATACCTGTCTTTTATCGCCGGGTCTGTCTCCAATTCCTTGCGGATTTGTTCCGTTTTCAATCTTAACGGCTCTAATTCGATCCCTGCTTGGCCACCTGCACCCGCCTCGGTCTCCAGTGTTTTTAATAATATCGGTAACGTTTCTGCGTATTTCTCCATATCCAACGCGTACAGGGTATGAATCTCGCTTTTAGTCGGATCGTTAAGCCGAATATCATATAAACTGATCCAGAAGGAGCGCATAACGGGCCAAATCGCAATAGCACAAATTAAAAGCACTGCTGGCAAAATCAATACATAGGCCGTCCTGCTTTCTTTCGTTAAACCGATTCGTTTGAACATTTCGGAGTCACCTGCCTTTAGCCGTATCGTAACAGGAAAAAATGAAGAGTCATCCTGCTGTATGACCCTCCATTCTATTATATTTCGCCTCTTTATCTTACTTCGCAGCAATCGCCTGCTTGATTTGTGCTTCCAGGTTAGTTAAAGTCTGTTCCGGTGTTTGCTCGCCTGCAATCGCTTTGGACACCTCCACTTGGATAATGCCGGAGATTTTCGCATATTGCGGTGTAATTGTCCTTGGAATCGCGCTGCTCAAACCGTTAACAAAATCACGATTCGCAAATAATGGGCTTGCTTTTTGCACATCAGCATCGTCAAACAGTGGCAGATAGGTAGGTGTTTGCGTGCTGTTGATAGCAATTATTTTCTCTCCCTCAGCGCTGACCATAAATTTCAGGAACTCCCATGACTCCTTCGGATGCTTGGAGTATTTATTAATGGCTGCGAGCCAGCCTCCGAGTGCAGCCGCTGAACGCGCATCTCCTGAAGGAAGTGGAGCGATGCCAACATTGCCAGCTACCTTGGATACTTTTGGATCATTCGCTTGTGCGTATAATGCCGGCCAATGGCGGGCGAACACAGCACTTCCTTCCATGAATGCGGTCAAGGTCTCTTTTTCCGTAAAGGTGTTCAGATTCGACGGTACTGCAGGAGACTTGGCGATTTTCACCAGCTGCTTCAATCCCTTTAGTGATTCTGGACTGTTGACAGTTACATTGCCTTTATCATCGATAATTTTACCGCCATAAGCACTAACTAGCTCTGTAAAACTGACCGATAATCCCTCATACTGCTTCGCTTGCGTAACAAAACCGTACTGAGTACCACCTTGGCCCTTCAACTGCTCTGCCTGCTTGATCAGATCATCCCAGGTTTTTGGTACGTCTTTCACCAAATCTTTCCGGTAGTACAACAACCCTGAGTTATTATAACGTGGAAGCGCCCATTGCTGGCCGTTGAAATATCCGGATTCGACTCCTGCTTTAAGGTATTTGCTTAGGTCCACATTATCGTCTTTAATCAACCGGTCAAGCGGAAGGATAAATCCGGCTTGTGCGAACTCCGCTGGCCAGACCACGTCCAGATTGATAACATCCACCTCCGCCGATTTGCCACCCAAAATCGTTACGAGCTGATCATGTGTTTGCGAGGAGTCATTCGGGAATTCGCGCAATTCCACTTCAATATTAGGAAACTTTGCCTGGAACGCCGCAACCAGCTTTTTCGTTCCCTCGGTTTGATCTGCACCTTGTCCGAATACAATTTTCACCTTTTCAGCTGATGGTTTGCTTTCTTTGGTTGGGCTGCTGTCTTGAGGAGCAGCTTGTTTGGCAGGAGCTTCACCGCCGCAGGCAGCAAGCCCCGCAGATATCGATACGATCAATGCTGTGTTCAATAATTTGTTCATCATTTGTTTTCAGACCTCCAGATTAGTTTTGTGTTCATTTTTTATAAAAAAGAATGAAAGCTTCTCTGAAAAGCTTTTCAGAAAATGCAAGGTTCTTCATCAGAACCCCTTTCCAGCTTCCGTTCTCCATTGCTAAGAACCGTTTAATTGTTTGACCGAATCCCGTTCCACGATCCAGTGATTCATATAGGACCTCATTTCATCCAACGGAACGCCATTTATTAAGCTGTCCAACATTTTAATTGCCTGCGACCCCATCTCATACAGAGGCTGAGCGACTGTAGTCAGCTTCGGGTAACACATTCCCGCCATCCGCGTGTTGTCAAAGCCGATTACCGAAACTTCATCAGGTATTTTCACCTTGTGCTCATGCAGATAGGAAATTGCTGCAATCGCTCTTTCGTCACTAGTCGCAAAAACAGCCGTCATCTCTGGGAACTTCGTATGTAAGGCTTTCATCGCCTTGTAGCTGTCTTCAAAAAGGTATTTGCCATATTCAATGCGATTCTCCGGAACAAGTTCGATGTTATGTACTCTATGAGCACGCAGAAAACCTTGAATTCTTGGCAAACCGGATATCGGATCGAGCATTGAACCACTGATCATTCCAATCTTCGTATGACCCTTCTTGATCAAATAATCAGTCGCATCATAGGCTGCCTGCTCGTCATCGACCTTGACCGATGGAATATCATACTCCAGACTGTGGGTTGCAGCAAGAACAATAGGGATATTTAAGCGTTTGAATACTTCATAGCTATCGGGAAATATAGGTTCACTGGTGAACACGATGCCATCGATCTGCTTTTCGCTTAAAACTTTCAGACTGGACAGCCTTCGCTCTTCATTATTATCCGTATTGCATATGATCAGGTTATTACCACTTTCATGGGCCGCATCTTCCATACCCTTGATCACTTCCGCATAAAACAAGTTGGATATATCTGGTATCAGAACGCCCAACGTTTTCGTGCGTTTGTGAATCAGGCCTATTGCCAAAGCATTAGGCGAATAATTCAGCTCCTGGACCGCCTGTAATACCTTATCGCGCTTGTCTTTAACAACAATATCCGGATTATTCAACACTCTTGAGACGGTACTGATTGAGACATTGGCCATTCGGGCTACATCTTTAATGGTTGATTTCATGTTGTTTCACCTTATATTTGTAATGAAAAGCTTTTCATATCCATTATAACAAAGGTTTTTTGATTCAACCACTAAAAGTTTAAATAAATAATGATTGATCACCCAAATAAGCTTTTTCTCTTATACCAAGTATTATACTCGGTATTATAAGTTTTTCAATAGGTAAATGAAAATTTTCCTTTTCTCTTCTGTTTCCGCTGCTTTTACAAAGTCTATGGAGCTAAACAGCTAAGGTTTGTTTCTTTAAAATGCTGTGTGTTGTTTTCTCATTTTACGGTATTCATTAGGTGTAACATCTCGATGCTTTTTAAATGACTGGATAAAATGATTTACATGGTTGAAACCAACTCTCCGGGCAATTTCGGTTATCGTATATTCTTTAGAGTTTAATAATTCACAACTCTTTTTAATACGGTACTTAATCAGGTAATAGTAGGGAGTCATATGAAGACTTTTTTTAAAGCTTCGAGTGCACTCCGAAACGCTCAAATGTGCTACGTCAGCAATTTCATTCAAAGTTATGTTATTTGAAAAGTTTTGATGGATATAGCTCAGCATTAACTGAAGTCTCTCTTGTTGAAGTCTGATGTATTTGGAGGATTCGTCTAAAGATAACGAAATATTGGATATTAGGATTAACCATAACTGAACCGTTTTGATGGAGATCTCATACTGCCATCCCCAGTTTTTTTTCATTTCAAATTCCTTCTTCATCTCCCAAAGGATTTGCAGTATTTGGTTTTGCCACTCAGTGTTTCCTTTGATTTCTAATGATAAAAGGAAAGAATTCGTATAGGGAAGTACATAGTTTTTTTCCATGGCACTATCTGAATAGAAGGCAAGCAGCTTCTCTGGAAAATTGAAGCTCACGTATTCACCATCATGAGTTAGATGCGTAACAATGTGAAGAACGCTCTTATTGATAAAAATCCCTTGGCCAGTTCCTAAATCATAATCAATACCGTTGACTTGTATAGTTAATTTCCCTTTGGTCACTAAAGTAATTTGTAATTCTTCGTGCCAATGTAGATCGTTAACTCCTCTGCCTTCAGGAATAGATCCATGGTTAGTATGAGTGTACATGATGTATGGAAATGCTTCGTCAGGAAACTGAATGGCTTCGTATAATTGTTTTCTCAAAATATAGTCTCCTTTATTTGACGATATATCAATATAAATTAAAGATATAGTTACACAAAATAAAAGTTTTTGATGATATTATTATATCAATCTTCGACATCTCGTTACAATCCTGTGCACAGGTAATTGTCCAACAGCTTGGAGGAACTATGGTTAAATTAAATAAATCTTCTTTATCTTCTCGTCCGTTTATTTTGTTATTTATCAGTATATTGTCCGTTTCTATCTCTTCCATCATGATAAAATTTTCAGATACACCTACTTCTGTGGCTGGGATGTACAGATTGTTTATTTCCGTAATCATAATGCTCGCTTTTGTACCTTGGAAAATGCTTCGTTGTATAGAGATGAATAAAAAGGATTGGAGCATCGTACTTTTAGCCGGTTGTTTTTTAGGGTTACACTTTTTATTCTGGATGGAATCACTGGTCTATACCTCAGTTGCCAGCTCCATGGTTATTTTGGCGTTACAGCCTTTATTTGTAATGATCGGTTCATATTTTTTGTTCAAGGAACAAATGAATTTGCTAACCGTTGTTTACTTGATCATTGCTCTGGCAGGTTCAATTATTATAGCTTGGGGAGATATAGGGATTTCGAAAGAAGCGCTAATTGGAGACGGTTTATCGTTAATTGGCACATTCTTCATTTCAGTCTATCTGTTGGTGGGGCAGAAAGTAAGCCGCAAAATCGATGCAAATGTGTACAGCTTCATCGTTTTTTTTATTGGTGGCACTGTCTTACTCATCTACAATTTGATAAATAACTTCTCTTTAATTGGATATGACTCAACCGAATGGACTTACTTTATGTTACTTGCTATAATTCCGACTATTTTGGGACAATATATTTTTAATCTGTTGTTAAAATCAATTGGGGCTACTACTGTCTCAGTAGGTATTATTGGTGAACCTGTTCTTGCCATAATACTTGCGTATCTGTTATTAGGAGAAACCATTAGTTTATTTCAGTTCCTAGGCGGTATGCTGACTCTATTCGGTATGGGAATGTATTTTTGGACAAAATCTTCAAGTGGGGGAATGAAAGCTGGCAGCAAATGATGATTTTTTGAACCTCGATATTCGTGTCGGAACGATAATCAAAGCTGAATTTTTTGGAGAAGCCAAAACACCTGCTATTCAACTTCATATTTGATTTTGGAGCATAAATTACAATGGTCTTGAAACACATAGCGGCCAAGGCGGACGTGGCCCAAGCCCAGCGCGGGACTGGCTTTTCTCGATCGACTTCCTCATTATGATCGGCTTCATCTGGATGGTTCATATCGGAATGGACCGAATGATGGGCTATGGATTGAAATACGAAACGGATTTTAAAGACACGCATATCCAAAGGCTATAACGTGTCTTTAGTATTCTGTCTACTTGACAGCCTTATTACTATTTTGGCTACTTTTAACCACTAAGTTGAAAGCATTCTTATTTCCCAAGCCTCGAGTAACGCATGATGGTGCGAAACATCCTCTTGTCAGTAAGTGCATTAAAGATGTATTTGTCTGGCGATGTATTGACCTCGATAATCCAAGGCTTTAATGCTTTATCAATTCCTATATCCACCCCGTATGACCGAAACCGTGGGAAAACGCCTCTCATATGTCTGCTGATCTTGACACCCAACGTCTTTAATCCAGCTACATAGGATACTTGCTTGTTTTTGGGCATGAAAGGGGCCAGCAATTCATGGGCAGGCATCGGCCTCCCACCGCTATGATAGTTGGTCACGACCTTATGAGGTCGAGCCAAGCGCCCCACAATTCCTGTTGCTTCCCACTTTCGCTCTGGGCTGCGTTGTACCATGACTCGTAGATCAAACGGACGGCCCTGGAAGTGGAGTAATGGGATGCCTTTTTGAACGAGATAGATTTTCTTCCCCTTTTCTTTGGAGAAAGCTGCGTAAGCCCCATCGAAGGTAGCGAAGGAACGGCTTCGTGTGCCATTTTGAAGTCGATACCCTTTCTTACTGCTAGACAATTTAAATATCCCAAAGCCTCCAGTTCCATGACTTGGTTTAAGATAGACAGCACGATATTTATCGAGCATGCCTTTTACGTTGGATTTATTGACAAGTCTCGTCGGTGGCAAGTGATCGGACAATTCCTTATTATTCAACATAGCCCGATATTTCCCCAGCTTATTATTCCAATATTTCAAGTCATCACCCCAAATCATCAGATATCTCCACTTTTTAGTTATATGCGGAATGTTATGCTGTGTTTGGACGTTTTGACTGATTTCCTGTGTATCCTTGTCAGGATCGATCTTGAACTCAAGAGGAATTGCACTTCACCCTACTTTCGTATTACAGTAGTATCAAGCAATTTATTGTCATTTCAGCTGCATACTTGGTTATATGTTCCCTGAATCCCTCTATATTGCCCAAGCTGCTACCATTTAACATTACATTCCACCTGAGGTTATGTAATAATTAAGGTAGCCTATATAAATCCAGAGTAAAGGAGTCCTGACCTATGCAAATATCTTCTTTTTTATTTCCTAAAGATCAAGTTGCTTATATCACCACCTCAATGTCCATGAAAGAAGCTATGGAACATTTGGAGCATCACCAATACTCGGCAATCCCCATCATTGACAATGAAGGGAAATATATAGGCACCCTATCTGAAGGCGATTTGCTATGGAAGCTGAAAAATACTGCTGGTCTTTCTTTTGACAATATGAATAGTGTCTCCGTAATTGACATCAAAAAACGCCTCAAGATTGAATGTGTTTCGATTAATGCACAGATGGAGGACATGCTGGCATTGGCGGCTGATCAAAACTTTGTACCTGTCGTAAACGATGATCGTGTGTTTATCGGTATTATTCGCCGCAAAGATATTATAGAATACTACACCAAAAATATAACCGATTAACATGGCTTCTATGATTACAGTCAATTCCGGCTCTTATTTATTAACTACACTCACTGCAAAGAGGCTGCTAATGACAGCCTCTTACATACATAAGAATTGGTGAAATCAAGCATAATAAGTAGATCATTGAAAGTGGCGGAATCATCCCATCCTAGAACAATCCGTTAGGAGATCATGCAGCCTATGCGTAACGAATCATCGCGTTTATTTATCGCCATTCCTATAAACGAACAATGGAGACAACAATTGACTCAACAAATGACAAGCCTCCAATCCAAGCTTCCTTTTCAAAAATGGACACACCCCGAGGATTACCATATTACGCTGAAATTTTTAGGGGATACCTCTGTTGAACAATACGAACAGCTGTCTAAGCTGTTAACCCATGCTGCTGAAACAACCCGGCCATTTCAATTAACACTGACAGAATGGGGAACCTTTGGCCCTCATGCTTCACCCAGTATTTTATGGGCAGGTGTGGGAGGTGATTTATTACCATTAATGAACTTACAGCAAAATATAGATAATCGTATGACTATACTTGGATTCCCCAAGGAAAATCGTGAATTTCACCCTCACTTGACCATAGCTCGACGCTATCAAGGTGACTCTACCCCATTCTCTATTACAAATTTGGTCCCACACGTATCGGAATCTGCTATGTACGGGACGATCAACGAATTTAAGCTTTATAAAAGCCATCTTAAAAAAACACCAATGTACGAACCCATTGCTTCTTTTACATTCAGTAAATAAAAGAGTCGCCGTTCTGTACAGCGACCCTTTACCTTACTTTTTCTTTGCAGCGATGAAAGCATCGACCTGTTTTTGCACCTCAACAATAATCCGGCCCAAGCCTGCTGCTTTTTGCTTCTCAATATACTCGCTTACCGCTTTATCCGCATCCTTAACAGCACCACGCCTCAATCGACCGGCCTAGTTCGTTTTGAACCTGATCGCACAAAACACTCCAGCACACCATCTATTAACTGTCAAAAAATCCCTTTTAAAGGTCTGTCCATTATCGCAAGTCTATGAATATCCAAATATTCACTAGTAGATTGTAGGTATGGATTCCTTGCATACACTCCCATATATATGGAAATAATGTAAATACTTTATGTCTCTTCTTTGCAAGGAGTACAGCATGCGGAAAAATCCAAAAGATAACAACCTACAGCCCAGTCATCCGTCCGCTCAACAGTTAGCTTGTGCTTCTTCATCAGATAACCTGGATTCGAACGCCATTTCTTCGCGATTAGAAGACAATTTGAAGCGCATCCAAAATTATTTTGCCAATTGCCACGATCTGAAAATTTTCCCTTGGGGCTACGGTCCGAAGCTGGAGCAAACGGCATTTTCTGTCTATTTCGAAACGCTAATCAAGCCTGATCATAAAAATCACCTTAAAGAGACACTGCAAAATCTCGTCCCTCACGAAATCGGTCCCGCTACCTCGGTTACGATCGACAATCTGATTGATTTTTTTGAAAACGATGGCGTGTCCTCCCCTTCAGCTGAACTGATGGAAGATATGGATCAAGCCGTCAAAAGAATTCTGGATGGAGAAGTCATAATCTTCTTTAATGGATGGAATAAAGCGATTGGTTATGCTGCCCTCAACGTTGAACAGCGTCAAGCCTCTGAACCCATTACAGAACCTACAGTACAAGGTCCTCACGTAAGCTTCATTGAGAGTCTTGATCGCAATATCGGCGTCATTCGCAGCCTGCTTAAATCGCCCAAGCTTAAATTCGAGTTTTTTACAGCCGGGGAACAGAGTCAGAGAACGGTATCGTACGGCTATTTGGAAGGAACTGTGAATCCTGATACGTTAAACGAATTCAAAAATCGGATTGCCATAATTGATAAGGAAGAAATTCTTGAGGTTTCCTACCTTGAAGAGTGGATCGGGGATTCACGATACTCACCTTTTCCGCAGGTTCGATATACAGAACGTCCAGATACCGCTATTACTGCTCTGCTGGATGGCAAAATTATCAGTATGGTGAACGGGAGCCCCTCTATGTTAATTTGTCCGGGCAATTTCGTAGAGTTCTTCATGACAAGCGAGGATTATTATTATCGAACGATTTTTTCTTCATTAATCCGGTTGATTCGGGTCGCAGCTTTTATTATTGCGCTAATGCTTCCGAGTACCTATATCGCTTTGTCTACCTTCCATTCCGAGCTCATTCCGACTGTTCTGCTTCTTGCGATATTAAACACGCGGGAGGGAATTCCGTTTCCGGCTGTGATTGAAGCGCTCATTATGGAATTTTTCTTTGAACTGCTAAGGGAAGCAGGCATAAGGCTGCCTCGACCGATAGGCTCTGCCGTAAGCATTGTCGGAGCTCTCGTTATCGGTCAGGCAGCTATTCAATCGCAGATTACTTCCCCGGTGATGGTCATTGTTGTCGCCTTAACGGGCATTGCTTCCTTTGCGCTCCCTCAATACAATATGGCGATTGCCATTCGAATTTTGCGGTTTCCGTTAATGATCATAGCCGCAACGTTCGGAGGGCTCGGGATTATGATCGGCTTCATCCTCATTTACCTCCATCTGGCTACTTTGACATCTTTGGGACAGCCGTACCTATCGTCAATAGCTCCACTGGATATGAAAAGACTGAGAGATGCCATTATCGTGTTGCCACGACGGGTGCTGCTTCATTCGCCGCGCAATCGACACTTGCTCAAAAAGAGCTCAGAAGGGAAGAAAATACAGTGAAGTCGTTATACTCCATTCTCGTTTCCTTGGTGATCCTTGGTTTGACCGCTGGATGCTGGGATAATAATGAATTGGACGAATACGGTTATGTCCAGGCGGTGGCCATTGATCGGACGAAAGACGATTTCATCCAGTTAACGACCCTTTTCTACAATCCTTCTAACAAGATCGATATGGGTACAACCAGCAAAACTGCCGAGAAGGGCATTAACATCCAAACGAGCGGAGAAACGATCTTCGAAGCCATTCGGGACATCTCAAAGAAGTTCGGACGCAAGCCCAAATGGGATCATATGCGAGTTATTTTGATCGGAGAACAGCTGGCCAAAACCCAAAATATACGTGAGGTCCTTGATTTTTTCTCCAGAGACCATGAGCCACGCGGCACGGTTCTCCCCCTGGTAGCACAAGGCTCAGCCGGAGATTTTTTGAAAATTCAACCATTTATTGAGCAGACTGTTGGCCAGCAATTTAAAAAAATGGAAACCAGCGGCTCCCTTTATTCCGCCAAAACCTCCAGCATCCCGCTGTATGAGCTGGCGATTCAATTGAAAAGTCCTTCCAAAACGTCCGCCATCCCCTACATTCATAAAAGCAGCTCGCAAAATAAAGCGGAGGTGTCCGGGGTGGCGTTCATTAAAGACGGCAAGCTGGTTGACCTCCTTGACGAAGCGGATACGGAATCGTTCATCATGCTGACAAATAAGTACATTAGTGGGACTTTAGAATTTCCATGCATCAGCAGCACAAAAGAGCAAGTGCAAAGCAAGGAATCGTTTGAAGTTCTCGCCTTCAACAGTGTAGTAACACCAACAGTTAAAGATGAGGTCGTGTCGATAGGGGTTAAGATTCGTATCGAAGGCACGGTTGGAGAACTGCGATGCTCCTTTTTAAAAACAAAAGAAGATGTAGACCGCTTCGAGCTTACCATCAGTGACCAGGTCAAACAACAACTTCAACACGCAATCTCGATTTTCAAGCGACAAGAGCTGGACGCTATAGGTATCGGCAATCAAATTTACAGGAAAAACCCGAAGCTCTGGAAGCAGCTTGAGCCCACATGGAACAAGCTGCTTGCCCAAGCTCGTTACCATATCGATGTAGATGTTGAAGTATTGAGTACCGGCTTAAATGTAGGAACACCCTTTGGAACAAAGGAGAAGTAGCCGTGATTGGTAAACTAGTCTGTTTTTTGTTGCTGGCTGCCGCTATGCTAGCCTCCGACATACCCAAGTTCAAAGAAGCGTGCCCCCGTGATCGCTTTGTTTATGGTGCGATGCTCGCACCGCTGCTGTATCTCGGTTTGGTATTTATTACCGCTAAGCCGTGGCCTAATCTTGACACCATCTTCGATCTATTGCATGGTCCAGCCAAGCAAATCATCCATTGGCTCGATCCTGCAAATTCTTGAACCAACCTGGAATCAGGAGGAACCTATGAAAAAGTCAGAACGTATTAGCTCAGTCCAAATGACCATGCTGTTCCTCTTCTTTATAACAGGTTCTTCCATCGTCATTATCCCTGCACCCCTGACGAACGCTGCTGGCAATGGAGCATGGATTTCTCTTCTGATCGCCTTGGCAATGGGAATGCTCCTATTAGCAGGCGTTCTTTATTTATATCGGCAATATCCGAACAAATCACTTATTGAATACAGTCGCTTCACGCTAGGGAACGTATTGACCACGGTGCTGCTTATTCCACTCACTTGCGTGATGTTCTGGCATGTAGCGGGCATAGTCATTGAAATCGGAACCTTCTTTAAAAGCACGATGTTAAAAGAGACGCCTACTTATGCCGTAAACTCTCTGCTTTTCGTGACGATAGCCCTGACGGCACTTGCCGGCATTGAGGTGATGGCTCGAATGGCGGCTGTTTTAATGGCTCTGATGTTTGGATTCATCATCATCATTTGGGTGCTCGTCTGGAACTTATACCATCCCGAATATCTTCTTCCTGTCATACCGAACGGGATTGGACCCATCCTTAAAGCTGCATATATTGTATATGGATTTCCCTACGCCGAGCTAGTCGTTTTTTCCATCATATTGCCTTACGTACAACAAGAGGACACGGCTAAGGTTGGGAAGCACCTGTTTCTCGCACTCGTTGTTAATGCCATGACGCTGTTGGCCTCGATCATCTGCAGCATTATGGTGCTGGGCCCCTTATCCGGTGACCTCAAATATTCGATATATCAGCTTGCACGGTTAATCTTTATTCAAGAGATCATCGAAAGAATCGAGTCAATTATCGGATTCTCGCTTATTATCGGCTTTTACTTCAAAGCATCCATTCTGCTGCTTATTCTTATGCGCGTTCTTTCACAATTGCTTAGATTGAAGAACGATCGCCTTCTGGTCTTTCCCGTTGCTTTTATCTGCCTTCTGCTGTCACTCACGACCTATACCAAGGAATCGGCACTCGAAGAGATCGTCAACACAACATGGCCCCTGCTTAATAATGTCGCTTACATTGCTCCACTGCTTCTGATCTTCATAATTACTTTCATTCGGCAGCGCATCAAAAGAAGCAAAAATCAAGATGTATAAGCAGGTGTCCAATCATCGACGAACAGCATACTATACTTCAAACCAACATTTGAGGTGAGTATAGTGAGTAAAAAAGCAACAAAGAAAAACACGCCACCCTCTTCGATAGATAAATATAAATTTAATATGAAGGTAGTTACCTCCGATGTCTGCAGCCGATGTAAAAAATGCGAGCGTGGTCGTCGTTACCTGGAGGAGATGTCCCAGCCTGGTGCAATTGGTAAAGGCGTTCCTTGTATATTAACCCGCGGAAGAGCCTACGTGTAAATGAAGTGTGCCCTCTATACTTTAAACCGGTCGATAGACAGCTGCAGTTGACCTGCCATTTCACTTAAATGCCGGATTGAGCCTGTCATATGTCCCATCGAGGCAAGCTGCTCTTGTGTTGAGGCAAGAATATGCTGCGTGCCGTCCGCATTCGCTGCGGCAACCTCGGCAATCGCATGGATCGCTTGTGCAACGTGAACCGTGTCTGTTTCCATCTGTCCGGATACCTCGGTGACCTCGGTCATTTCCTGATCAATCTCACCGATGGATTGAACGATAAAGCTGAACGACGCACCAGCATGGTTCACGTCCTGCAGCCCGGAATCGACAACCTTCGTACTTTCGTTCATGAGCATGGCCGCTTTCCGGGTTTCTTCCCGAATTGTTGCAATCAGCTCTACGATTGTTTCCGCCGATCGTGCCGATTGAATAGCCAAGCTGCGTACTTCCCCTGCGACAACTGCAAATCCTCTGCCCTGTTCACCTGCGCGTGCGGATTCAATCCCTGCATTCAATGCCAGCAGATTCGTTCTACGGGCTATATCCGTGATGAGCTCGATCGATTTCTCAATCTCCAATGCTCTAACCTGAAGCCCGCCAACGACTTCATTCATCGAAGTCATCACCTCGTGAGCCTCGGTCATCTGCTTCATAGCTGTTCTTATCGCATCATGACCCTGATAAGCCGCTTCCTTTGCATGGTCTACGGTCAAGGACATATGACTGGATTTGACGGCAATCCTCTCGGCATGTCGGGAGATCACATCGATGATGCGAGAGCTCTCTGCTACGCTTATATGCTGCTTCACCGACCCGGCTGCAACCTCCTGCACTGTGGCAGCAATTCGCTCTGACGCGTCTCCTGTTTCTGCAGCACTGGAATTTAACTGTACGGAATGCGTTGCGAATTGCTCCGCATGGGTGCCCACTTGTTGAATAAGCTCACGAAGCTTATACACCATCTGATTAAATGATCCTGCCAGCTCTCCAAATTCACCCTTGGATCTGATCATGATTTGTCGGGTCAGATCGCCTTCTCCATCCGCTATATCTTTCAATTGGCGGTTAACTACTGCCAAAGGTCGGGAAATGCGAGCGGCCAATATGATCCCGAACGTTAATGCTATCAGGATCGCGGCGGCACTGGCAATGACAATCATTTGACGTGTTGACTCAACAAGCTGCGCATTCGTCCGATAAGCTGCATTCATCAATTGCTCCTGCTGGTCAACGATTGTTTTGGTCACATTTTTGATTTCCGAGCCGGTTGGGAGCACTTCCAAGCTAATGAGCCTTCTCGCTTCTTTCGGGTCTGATTTCAAGAGTGCTGCAACTTTATCAGCCTGCGACTGCAGCTGCTTATTCAAATTCGAAATCTCTTTGGCCGTTACCTTCCCTTCCTCCGACAAATTGTTAGACACTTTCCCCACCAGTTCGTTCAGATCTGCATTCGTCGATTGAAACCCTTGCAAATACTGGCTCTCATTGACTACAAAATAAGCGTTAAGGAAGTTCATTTGCTGAGCCGCATCGAACTGGATGACATGTGAATCGAAGGCAGCCCGTGCCTGAACCTCCACCAGTGCCGTATACGATTCGTTGACCGTCTGTAAATACCGATAAGACATCCCTCCAATAACGCCGAGCAAAAGCGGAGCGATCAGAAAACCGATGATGATTTGTTTACCAATGGACAATTTCAACTTGTAACCCCCTGTGTCCAAATTCGTATAAGAACAACTAGATTGTGCTTTACATATCTTACCGCACTGCATGTAAAGTTTGTGTTAAAAAAAGAAACACCAAGCCTGAAAGATTCCAAGGCTTGGCATTTTTTCTTTTGGGCAATCAGCTGTTGACTGCGATTTGCACAGAGGCTTCTTTGAGTATACGATCCAATTCCTGATCAGGACGCCGATCTGAAATAATTCGATCTATAGCTTCCAGAGACGCGAACGAGAATAAATCCTTCAAGCCATACTTCGTATGATCCATGACAACATTCACTTCTGAGGCTTGCTCGATGACAAGCCGTTTAATTTCGGCTTCATGCATATTGGAATTACTAAAGCCATGCTTGATCGATACGCCAGTGGTGCCGATGAAAACACGGTCAAATGCCATTTGTGCAATGGAGCCTGCTGCAATAGGACCGACCAAAGTCGATGTTTTATCCAGAAGCATGCCTCCAACAACGATTGTAGCAATTTGCTTGGCTTGAAGCTCAGCGGCAATATTAAGAGCATTCGTGACGACGGTAATGTTCATATCGGATTTCAAATATTTGGCTACCTGCAGTGTTGTTGAACCGCCATCCAGAAATATAGAATTGCCAGACTTAACAAGCTGGGCGGCTTGCTGGCCAATGCTCATTTTTTCATCCATCATGATACCTGTACGATCCTGCAGCGCAATATCCTTGCCAACGAGAATAGCGCCTCCAAAGGTACGTCTAAGCAGTCCGATGAACTCAAGCTTTTCCAAATCTCTGCGCAGTGTCATTTCGGCAACGTCAAACATATCCTTCAATTCGGCAATTTTAACTTCGCCGTCCAAAGCCATTCGATCCAAAATTTGCTGCTGACGTTGGTTGATGATTGGGTTATGCGTCATGGTGAACCCCCGTTACTTTTCTTCATTCCCTCTATTATCCATGGAACTCAGGTCAGTAGCAACCTTAAGCTGTATTTCACCGTCTCACCGGGCTCCAGAAAAACAAGCGTTCCTTGCTCACGCTCTTTGTGGCGGCCTTCCACATGGCAGTTAGCAGGCTCGATGCCTAACACATGGGTACCGGCTCCTGGCATTTTCCACTGAATAAGCTTGGGCAAGGTGTCTGAAGACCATTGAAGGGTAGCCTGAACCTCAGCATCTCCGTTATGAAAAGGGAAATGGGGATTGATAATTTGCACTTCCGCTTTGCCTTGCATTCGGTGATAGTAGACTTGTTCTTGATAATTTGCATCAGGAGCCTGCCAATCCTTATACCCCTGAATCGAATTACCGTGTTCCCGCGATTGCACATAAGTATCCTTGAAATGGAGTTCAGTTCCCTCGCTTAACAATGGAAATCCGAAATTAAAATGGTACAGGATCATGTGCGGACAGCGCAGGAAGCCCATATTGCGCACCTCGTCCTGAATGATTATTTCGTTCTGTCCGAGGCGACTAATAATTTGCCGCGATAAGCGAAGGCACCCTCCAAAGATCGAGGTTTCTTCCAGCTCGCCAGAAATGTTCATTTCCATTTCGTCATCCGACCAGCTGCTTACAGCCGAGACCTGCCTTGCGATCGTATGATGGATTCGACCGTGCATACCAAGGCTTTCCCCATCATCCTCGCCAGATGAGCCTACTTGCATCAAACCGCAGGTCATCAGTAAACCACCGGATGCTGTACGAAGCCAGCCATTGCCCACAGCATCATAAAAAGCAGGATGTGTATCACCATTGGGAGATTGCCAGCTAATGGGTACTCCATGAAATTCGGCTAGCGAAATGTCCAAGCCCTTGGATGGGGTTACATAATAGCTCAAGCCCGCTCCCGTTCGTACCTGAATCTGCTCAACACCCGTTTCATTACCCTCTGTGCCGATGAACCTCCTAATGCCGGCAATTTGTTCAATTTTACCCACCCGTGCTTCTAGCTCACGCCTCGACCAGTTTTTCCCATACAATTTCATCGGCTGGTATCCTTTTATTCATCTTCCGTAACGATTGGAATCCGTTCAATTCGGGGATCTGTAAAGATATCATACTCATCACGGCTTGTGCTGGAAAATTCGGATACAATCGCACCCGAGTCACCCGCTTGAAACCAATGCTTAGTACCAGGTTCAATTGTATATTGTTCACCAGGAAGCAATTCGATCTCATGAAACACGGTATAATAAGGCTCGCTCCCAGGCGGAACTATTGACTGAATGCTTGCCGCAGCTTCGCCATCGACATACAGGAATACTTTTCCCGAGCGGCAGCGAAAGGTTTCCATTTTGCCGGGATCATCGCCGACTGGCGGGTGTATATGCTCCGGGCATGTTTGACGAGGGAACAATACTAATTCTTTAGCGCAGTAACGGTCATTATTGACATATGTGATGAGCTCCAAGCCTTGAATGTCAAGCTCACCTAGCCCAAAACCTGCTATTTCAATATGCTCCTGCTCCTCCTTTGTTAATGCTATACCGCTAGACTTCAACATCGCGGCTGCACGCTCCTGTGCTTTGCCAAATTCACTTCGTTTCATAAATGATCCATTCCCTTATCTACAGATTTGTGATGAGGTCCAGCCCAGAGGCTGTCCTGATTGATGCTCCAATTATGCAAATTAAGCTTCATTTCACGCTTTGCCCAACCGCCGTCTATTCGACTCCATACGGCTGATCCATGCGGAATGCCACTTGTCGCGTCAGCCTGCTCAACATTGCACGCACCAACACCGACAGCGGTATGAAGTGTATCTTCTATAGTCAAGCCTCTCATCAAACCAAGTAAAAATCCCGCAATTGTGCAGTCCCCGGCGCCTGTAGTCCCTGTGACATCTACTTGATAACAAGATGTGATCAACTCACTATTCGTCCAGTTCTCGAGATGGTTTTGAGTGGGAGCACAGTGCCCCATAGCCAACAGACGACTGCTATTGGACGTTGTTCGCACATACAAGCCATGCTCGCCAAGCTTTAGCCCTACGATGGCTGCACCCATATCGAGCAGCTGCTCCGATATTTCAGATAAGAGGGCTCCACTTGCAAAGGGTAAAAGATCCCCAGACACAGATTCTTGTTGAAACTGTTTATAATAATCAGGATGCAGCATGTAAAGAATTTCCTCAAAGCTCGGCAGAAACACATCGACATAGGGGAGTACTTTTGTAAATATAGCACGCCAATCGGCTTTACCCGCATCAGACTCAGGATCAGGCTTAGCCAAATCAAGCGATACCGTCAACCCGCTATCCTTGACCCTTTTGAGCAATAAGGCCAATTCAGCACCATCATTCTCATACATCCTGCGCATTAAAGGAGGGTATCCAAAATGAAACAAGCGTACACTTTGGAGCTGTTCTGGAGTTAGGTCTGAAGCCGAATACGTATCGTTAGCTCCTGTAGCATGCAGGAAGGTTCGATCGATGTGTGGTGGGCTAATCACGATAGAATACGAGCTGTGCTCGTCAGGAGACACAATCATACCTTCGACTAATGTTGGGCTATATTGTCTTAATAGGTTTAGAATAGCATCACCGAACTGATCTTTACCAATTTTACCCATTAATTTCACCTTGCTGCCCAGCCGGTGAAGCGCTATTCCCGTATTGGAGACAGCACCTCCAGTTGAAATGACAGCAGGACCTATATCCACCAATTTACCTGGAACCAGCAAAGCATCCATTCCAGCCTGCTTCTCGTAGATAGTCGGTATGATATCCAGACAGATATGTCCCGCCACGATCACTTCCGCTTCGTTGCCACTCAAAGCTAATCCCTCCAGTCGATCGATATCGTTTGTCCTGTCCGGTTGGATTCCAATGCTGCTGTAAAAATTTTATGGCTGCCTGCTGCCTCTTCTGGCGTTGCACAGTAGAACGGCTGCTGCATATCGTTATTGTGCGCCAGTTCATCACAGAATGCTGCCCACATCTGGAGAATCGAATCTGAGAAGCCAAACTCAAAGATACCTCCAGTAATTGTGCCATAAGCTGATTTGTAAGGAGCATCCACTACATGCCACGCTTGAGGACCACCCGGTTTATAGGGCAAGGAAGCTACCTGCTTAGGGTTTTTCGTTGTAAATTCTGCCGAGAAATCCGTACCTGTTATCCGGATAAACCACGTATTCGCATGACCTGGGGCAATCCGTTTGGTTGATAGAATCATAGGAAACTGCTGGTTTTCCTGTTCAACCTCACAAGCAAGGATGGCGTTGTCCCACGTTTCGCAGGGCACCATGTTTCCTTTGCCATCCGGTCGTTCGGGTATGATTTTGGACAATAAGGCTCTTACAGACTTTGGCTTCCAGCCGTAACGCATCGGAAGGTGCAGGACATGCATGCCTAAATCCCCCATACATCCATATTCGCCATTGGTAGCGATTCGCCTTTTCCAATTAATCACTTTTGTTGGGTCAAGATCGCTGGAATGCCAGAAACCCGCTTCGACTTCAATAATTTTACCGAATTTATTGTCTTGGACCCACTGAAAGATTTGTTGAGTTCCCGGGTAAAATGGAAATTCAGAGGAGCAGCGAACAATGACCTCTGGATGATTCATAATGGCTTCTGAAATCAGTCGATTGGCTTGCTGATCAATACCAAACGGCTTTTCTCCCAGCAGATGCTTGCCTGAGTTGATAATATCGACATAAATTTCCGCATGAAGCTGATGGGGAACCGCACAATAAATGGCATCTACAGCAGGATTGGCAAGAAGCTCCTTATAGTCGGTGTATGCGGCTTCCACGCTTGTAATGTTAGTCTGGAACCACTCCGTCGCCGCAGAGCTCGCATCACATACAGCCACTATTCTCGGTTCAAAATCAACATCGGTCAGATGGCTCCAACGGGCTGCCGCGCTGGCAAACTCTTTCCCCATTAATCCGCAGCCAATAACTCCAAAGCGAATGATTTTTTTTGACATTTTGATAATCCCCTTTTCAATGTTACCGAGATAGTAAAGCCTGGGCCTGCTCTGCAGAGGCTCCGTGGTGAACAATCGACATCAAGGCTTTGGTCATACCCGCTGGATCCGGATGCTGAATCACATTACGGCCATATACAATTCCTGAAGCGCCTTGCTTCATCAATTCTACGGTACGATTTATAATTTCCTCATCGCTGGCTCTTCCACCGCCACGAACAAGTACTGGAATCCCGGAAGCAACTTCAATGACACGGTGATATTCTTCTACATGGTCACAAGGGTCAGCTTTTATCACATCTGCACCTAATTCAACAGCCTGGCGCACAAGCGGCAATATTTTCTGAATATCACCATCTACCATATAACCACCCTTATCTTGACTCGCCATAACCAAAGGCTCCACCATCAGGGGCATGCCGTATTTTTCACATTCTGTTTTTAATAGAGAAACATTTTTAGTGCATTGGTGGTGCAGCTCTGGCTGATTAGGCAGCAGCAAAAGATTTACACACACCGACACCGCATCCATGCGAACAGCTTGCTCGATGGCCTTATCGATAAGCTCACTAAACAAGAAACGCGGCAGCACGCTTCCATAAATATTAGCCACATCTGTGCGAAGCACGAGCCCAGGCTTCTGGCTGCCAGGGATCGATTGCAGATGTCCAGCCTGGCCGATGCTTAGCTGAATACAATTGGGACCTGCTTCCACAATCGTTGCGATCGCTTGCTTCATATTCTCAATTCCAGCCAAAAATCCATACTCGTTAAAAAAACCGTGATCAACAGCCACATCAAAGCATTTACCTTGCGCACTGAACATTCGATTCAATCTTGGTTTTAGTTGTAGCGACAATTAAATCCACTCCCTTAAATTCATAATTTAAATATTAAAGTTCGATTATAACTTCAAATGTTTATTTATAACATTATATTACGTTATTTTATAACATTCGTCTACAAAAAAATCACCCTGAAAGAATCAGGGAGATCTATTAATAACACTATCGATAAATGCCCCTACATTATTCGAATTCCAGGCAAATAGATGCAACCGAATAGGCTGGCACTTCGAACGTAACCGTATTGCCGCTTGCCTGAATCGATCCCTTGTTGGTTACTTTGCGTTCGTTCATATCTACGTAATAAGCTGTCGATACGGTTCGGAACAGCTGGAGCGCTGCTGTCGTTCGCTCTCCCGCTGTTTCGTAAGCTCGGATGATCCACCGTTTGCCCGCATCTTGCTCCGGCATTTTTACAGCGGCTACAACCACCGAGCCTTCCGTCAGCTTCAAAAAGCTTGCGTCAAGCGGCCTAGTACCTGTATGCGAAGTACCGGACAATACGTTGAACGGATGATTGAAGCGGTGTGCGGTTTCGATCAGTTCTTGATCGCAGGCCGATTCCACAACGCATACCCCAATGCTGATTCGGTGATGATTGCCGAGCTCCGGGTACGGGTCCGGATCATAAGAGCTGCGGATTAATGAAACCGACAACGCATTGTCCGTCCCGCGAAACCCGTATTTGTTGTTTGTCACCAGCATGACAGATGGTTTGCCCGCATCTCGCACGCCGAGCGCCCAGCTATTTCCCGGAACGTCCATGTCAAGCGGCTTGCGCAGAATCGTACCAAATGGCACATCATATTTATAAGTCGCGCTTTCGTAGGCAAGCGGCCAATGGAAGTTCAACTGTGGAATGCTGATGCCCGATTTGCCGATTTCGTGCCAATCGCACTCTACTTGAAAATCGAGACGTGGGTTATTCCGGTCGAGCGATACGATGACTTTCAATTTGGAAGCGCCGCATTCGAGCTCGTATTGTAAGGATTGTCGTATGCTGCCATCCGAGATCATTTTTAATTTCACGTTACTATGCGCATTCTCGATCTTCATGTAGCGACCAACATACCAAGCACTCATCCCTTTTCCGGTATCCTCCTGAATCAGACGGAACAAGCCAGCGGGGCGGGATGCATCGATCATTTGTTCACCTGTCTTCTTATGGATCATCGAAATGACCGTCGCATCTATGGGATGAAAAATCACCTGTAGTACATCGTTTTCAAGCACATACCTATTCTCTCGTTCCACCCTCGGATCAGTTGGCAGAAAAGGATTCACCGATCCTTCACCCTCTGAAATGGTATATGTGCTATAACCGCATGTCGGTGCTTTGACATATACGAGCAACCGCGTGTAATGATGTCCCCAATATGGGTTAAAGCCTTCATCAATCATTTGATGTGCAGCATCTCTGCCTTCGCTGTCCCTGACAATCAATGTTTGGAGAGGGCTATTCCAATCCCAAAGCACGACTTCCGTCGTCTCTTCCCGGTCGTATGCCGAAGGGTTGAAAAAATGGACAATTCGCGTATTGCCTCTGCCGCGTTCGACTTGCGTAATTTTGAACTCACGGGTGCCATAACCAACTCCAGCACCTTCTGACACTGTAAGCTTGTCTTGAAGCCCGCCCAATTGTGACGTATCGATCGTCGCGGCAATGCTTTCAAGCGCTAGCTTACGGTTCGTGCCCGCGATCGCCATCGTATTTTGAAACAGACCGAGTGCATGCTCTCTGGTTTCAATAACACCGGAGCCGGGAAGAATATCATGAAACTGGTTGAACAGCACATTTTTCCAAGCTTCCTCATACGCCGTTCCTGGATATGTGGCCCCTGCTGCAACCGCCGCCGCCGAGCTGAACATTTCGGCTTCATTTAACGTCGCTTCTCCAATCCGGTTTGCCGTTTTGATTTTTGTCTGTGACGTGTAACAGCCGGTAAAGACGAAGTTGATTTCACCCGTCACGACAGGCAGCTTGTCGGCAAGCGGCTCGACGAGCTTATAATACTCACTGTAGGTGCCAAATCGGATTTGAGGATAAATCGGCCAGTCGTTCATATCCATGATACGTTCCAAATCGCGTCTTGTCGGGCCGCCACCGTGATCGCCAACACCGTAAACGTTCAAATAGGTTTTCAAGCCGGTTTGGCGGCAAATTTCCGGGACATACGATCCGAGAATGGGCTGTACGCTATCGTTATACCACGTTGGCTCACGATATACGATAACCGACTTGCCGGACGGTGCTTGCCAGCGATATAAAATGTGTCCGTCATTACCACGGCAGTGGTAATAAAACTTAACGCCGCCGTTCGCCAATATTTCCGGCACGTTGACGCTGTGCCCAAATGTGTCCGGCTCAAAATCGAGATTCAGGCTGTCCGGGTCCAAGTCAAATAGCTGGGACAAGTATCGTTTTGTATAAAGCAAATGCCTGGCCAGGCTTTCACCGTTCGGCATATTTTTGTCAGCTTCCACCCAATGTGACGCCGTCACTTCCCAGCGCCCTTCCTTAACACGTTTCTTGATCTCCTCCATCATATCCGGTGCGTACTGCTCGACGATTCGATAAATGGACGCCTGTGATTGGGAAAATGTAAAATCGGGGTACTCGTTCAGTAAATTCAGCATCGTTCGTAACGTATCGATCGTAACCGCGACCGTCTCATCCCATGGCCACATCCAGTTCATGTCGATGTGGGCGTGTGCAGCGCAGATGATATCGTAACTTTTCGCCGCCGCAGCAAGCTCGCTCAGCATGCTCTCTGCGTGCAGCGCAGTATGCTTGCCAATGACACCTTCTTCGGCGATTTGTTGCTCTACATAGGACAAAGCTGCTTCAATCGGCTCATTGTACCTGTACCCCTCCACTTTAGAAACTTCATGCGCAAAAACCAGCTGCGACAATATGCGTTCTCCCCAATAGCCTGGTTTTGAGCTTATTTTTTCTTCCCAATAGGTTTTAGGCGCATTTCCAAGAAGCTTCCTAAGCCGGGCGTCAATCGATTTCATGTAATTCCCTCCACTATTTTGATTTAGAACATATCAAACATACAAATATACAAATCTTACAATCTAAATATAAATCTAACAAATATACTTGTAAAGGTTTATTTTTCAATTTCAACCATCAGATATCCCTGCTGTTCACTACAAAAATACAACAAAATAAATTTGTATATTGGTATTATTTTTGATAGGATGTGTATGTATATTTGGACAGAGGAGGCCCTACATTATGATACGTGAAGCGAAACGCGCTCCGCTGTACTCGCAAATCAGAGACTACATCCTTGAACATATTCATCAACATAAATGGCTGGCGAATGATCGGTTACCCACGGAAGCAGAGCTGGCCAAGCAGTTCGGAGTCAGCCGATTCACCGTCAAAAACGCACTGTCCGATTTGGTTAAGGAAGGGTTGATTTACCGCATTCAAGGTAAAGGCTCTTTCATATCGCAGGCGGTAGCTGATCAGGATAACATCTCGATACCTCAGGAACGGACTGTTAGTGCGGCGGGAGCAGTAGGTGCATTCAGACCCATCGTCTTTCTGACACCGAGTATTGAAAGCTCCTTGTCTGCGAATATTTTGGCTGGAGCTGAAGAGCTATTGTCCGAGCATGGATATCCCATCATGTTCCGTTCAACACGGAATGATCAGGAGAAAGAGCGGCAATTGCTCCAGGAGTGCTCCAGAATGGGAGCCAGAGGTTTCATGATTATACCGGTTGACGGTGAATCCTATAATGAGGATATTTTGCGTCTGACGTTGAATAAATTTCCGGTTGTCGTCATCGATCGTTACTTGCGGGGTGTCGACACGAATTGCGTCTGTTCGGACAATGCAGGCGGTGCCTATGACGCGACTTCCCACCTTATTGAACTCGGTCATTCCAACCTCGCGTTCGTCGCCCTGCACAATCGGTCAACTACGAGCCTGGAAGACCGTTTGACAGGTTTTGAAAAAGCGCTGACCCAGCATCACATTCCGATTGACCATCACCGCTGTCTGATCGAGTTGTTTGGCGAACATCCATCAAAGGCTGAACAACGCAGCACCTTCGCTGAGCATAAATCTCTCGTTCGATCTTTTTTGGAACGTAATCCCGATGTAACCGCCGTATTCGCGGCGACAAACAGCAGCGGAATTGCCGTGCTCGAAGCGGCAGAGGAGCTTGGCATCAAGGTACCGGAACAGCTGTCGGTCATATTTTTCGACGATTACGAGCATTCTACACTTTCCCGTATCCCGCCCAGCTGCGTCGTTCAGCAGGATAAAGAAATCGGCTCTGCTGCTGCACAACTGCTCATGGCTGTCATTGAAAATCCGCTGCTGGAGCGCAAACAATTGACGCTGCCGACTCAATTGGTACTTCGGAAATCTACTGCCCGGGTGAGGCCGTCATAATAAGTTTCCCCTGAAAGCATGATTTGTCAGTGGGACTGCTGCATGAAAAAGCCACAAAGCGTGAGTTATCGCATTGTGGCTTTTGGTGATCCGTAATGTCACATAGCTAATGTAAATGCTTAGCTGGCACTTTTCAGAGCTTCTGCAGGTACTTTAATCTCAGCTACTTTGTTATGATTGGAAAAGGTATTGTCCATTTTCATATCCATGGAAATTTTTTGTCCTTGTTGGTCCATATCCATGGTCATTTCGACATTCATGCTTACGGGGATGTACTCATCCTTTTTAATAGCGTATGTCATTTTCATACTCTTAATGTTCATCTGATCCATCATCGCATTCATTTGCGGATTATTACTGCCTGAGCTGTTCATCAGCTTCTTAGCCAGCTCTTTGACGCTATCGCCGGATATCGTCGCGCTCATCACATAATTGCCTCCATCCTCTGTAACCTTGGTATCCTTGGTTATAGAGTTGAATTGCTCCAGCTGCTTATCCGGGCTTGCCTGATTTTTAATCGTTGCCATTAATTGATCCTTGGTATTGTCAGGCAATTTAGTCCAGGTCCCCTGCGACTGCATGTATATTCCGTCTTTTGTGATGTATTGCTTAATATCTTGAGTTTGATCATTGCCTGGCATCGTCATTTTGATTTCCTGGTACATGGCAATCGGTTCTTGAATCACATCTGTTTTCATATTCATATTTACTTTCTGATCTTGCTTCTTGCCGTCCACGGTGACGGAAATATTCTGATCCATCTTCGTATCCATGGTATAGCTTTTCAGCTTTTGACTGGCCTCCGATGTTTTTGTAATCAGTTCTTCGGCTGTTGGCACCCCTTTAGTTGTTTCAACTTTACTTGTTGCTGTTGGTTGATTCATGCCAGCCGCCGGCTGACTGGCCCCTGTAGGCGTACTTTCACCCTTCTGCCCGCATGCAGTGATGCTCAGCAGCAACGGAACGGTTAATAACATCGATGTCCATTTTCTCAAAATAGTTCCCTCCCAAAATTCCTCTATATAATATGTACCTTATGTATTTACCCCTATCAAATAAAACTAAACGGTAAATCCTCCCAGCATGAAAACTTCATGAACAATGCAAATAGACCCTGAAGCAGGGTCTTAGATTTTGGCAATAGCTGTTTCGTTAAATGGACTCGGAATTATCGCTATCGATCTGTATTTACAAGCTTTTATCTGTGAATCGTATTAGTGTACGTATTGCATTAAAGTGCATGCCCTCGTCTCTCAACATGTCTCATATATTGCTTCTGTGATCAGGTACCACAATAGGTTCGGTAAGGTCGGGTTGATGGCGCAGGCAGTGTGGTGTAATCCGTCTGTTCTGGGGAGTACGCGAATGGGCTTGAAAGCACATCCAACAGTCGTTCCATCACACTGTAGTCTTCTTGTTGCTCGGCAGCTTCCAGTGCTTCTTCGACCCGATGGTTGCGCGGAATTATCGCGGGATTGCTGTTTCTCATTAGCTGATGCGAGGAAGCTTGTGGTTCCTGCTGCCTGCTGAGTCTCGCCAGCCACAGCTCGTGCCACTGAGCAAATTCTTCTGTGCCAAACAAGACCGAGTCATCCAGTTGATCCATGGTTAAAGCACGGAACGTATTCGTGTAATCGGCACGATATTTCTGCATCATAACCAGCAGGTCTTCAATCAGTGATTCATCCTCTGACTCTTCGTTAAACATTCCGAGCTTGGCCCTCATTCCCTTCAGCCAATTCCGATGATACAGCTCGCCAAAATCCGAAATCGCACCTTCAGCCAATTTGACAGCCTGCTCCTCGTTAACGTGCAGCAGCGGCAATAGAGCTTCAGCCAATCTCGCAAGATTCCACGCAGCAATATGAGGCTGATTACCATAGGCATAACGGCCGTTACTGTCAATCGAACTGAATACAGTCGCTGGATCATAGGTATCCATAAAGGCGCAAGGACCATAATCAATGGTTTCTCCGCTAATCGCCATATTGTCGGTGTTCATCACCCCATGAATAAAGCCCATAAGCTGCCAGTTGGCAATCAGCACAGCCTGACGCTTGATCACTGCTTGAAGCAGGCTCAAATAGAGATTATCAGCAGTTCCAATTTCTGGAAAATGTCTTTGTAATGCGTAATCAGCCAAAGCCCGCAGCTCCTCGACAGTCCCCCATCTTGCAACATATTGAAAAGTGCCGACACGCAGATGACTGGCAGCCACTCGGGTCAGAATTGCGCCAGGCAGCCCGATTTCGCGGTTTATGATTTCACCTGTTGTCACAACTGCAAGACTGCGTGTGGTAGCAATACCTAGCGCATGCATAGCTTCACTGATGATATATTCACGCAGCATCGGTCCAAGCGCCGCTCTACCATCGCCTCCGCGTGAGTATGGTGTTCGGCCTGATCCCTTGAGCTGAATATCCAGCCGCTCACCTGATGGTGTAATCTGTTCGCCAAGCAGCACAGCTCGGCCGTCACCTAACATGTTAAAATACCCGAATTGATGCCCGGCATACGCTTGAGCAAGCGGCAAAGCTCCATCTGGAATCTGGTTGCCAGCAAGCATCTCTACACCTTCATGACTTTTCAGAGCTTCGGCGTTCAACCCCATTGATGTGGCCAGTCGTTCATTTAGAATGATCAGCTTTGGTGAGCGTACAGGTGTCGGGTTGATTCTGGCATGCAATGAATTCGGCAGACTGGCGTAGCTGTTGTCGAATTTCCATCCTGTTTCTTTTTCTGGTATTGCTTTATGTTCTGTCATTGTATCTCCTTATAATTCCATATTTTTTTTAGAATTTCAGTTTTTCCGTTAAATCTAACTCATTTAATCTCCCCATATTGTAGCATTTTATGAAATACACGCAAAATAGAAAAAGGCCCACCTGTACGGTGAGAGCCACTTGCCTCCGATATTTTATAATAAGTTTCATCAGTCTATAGGCTTTAGGTCATATAAATCCTGTACATTGCACCCGACTGAGTTGGCTATTGAAATTGCTGTTTTTAAAGGCATCACTCTTTTGTTATCCATATAATCTAAAATGCGTTCCGGTTTGTAACGAAGCTGACGTGAGAGTTCCTCTAATGTCATATCTGATTCGTTCAAGCGCTCCTGAAGCAAACAACGACCCAACTCAAACTTCATCATACACCTCCTGAAAGGTACAATGTGTATATCAGATATGTTTGCCCATACAGCTTATTTCAATTCGAACCATTCATCTTAACACTCGCTCGTCCATATCCACTTCTACTGTTTGACTTTCGTTCTTATTTTTTACCAAATAGAATTTCCCCTGCCTCCAGCTTTGTTAACTTGTCCAAATTGAGTGATTGAAATTTTCCATTATCCAGCTTATGGATAGCTTCAATTTGTGTCTTTGTGGCTGGTTGATCGTGAATTAGGGCATACAAATTATCATAGGCAATCATTGTGGCAATCTTTTTATCGTCAAGCTCGTCAATGAGACGGTACATACCTTCGATCGCTTGTTCCTCACTTTTCAAACCGAAACCCGAGTCTGTACTCAGCACAAACCGGTCAGGGAACTCTTTCATAACGGGTATAAAATCTTTGAGCTTATTGGAGCTTTCCGGGTTAAATGCTGTAAAACCTGCAAAAAAATCAGCGTACACATTAGGATATGTCTTCAAAAGCTCACGGATATTGCCCGGTGAATTAAAGGCATTTGCATGCGCGAAAATAAAAGTCGTGTTCGGATAGGACGTTAATGCATCTTTGAATTGCTCTATTACAAATCCGTTAGGAGGATCGATATGAAGCAAGACGGGAGCTTTGTACTCGGCGCACAGTTCATAAATTTGTGGCAAGAAGCCATCCATTGGGTGTTTTGTTTTCCAGGCAACCCTGGACAAAACCGGTGAATTGGTGGACGCGGCTGCTATTTCACCAATTCCGAAATAACCTTTTTCCAGCATTGTGCGAGTGGCATCCACCCCAGAAGATTCAAGCAAGTTGATTCCGGAGAAAAAGGGTATAATGACATCCGGGCGATCACGATAGGCCTCCCATGCAATTTCGTCGGTTTTTACTGCCGAGGGCTCGGAGACGTCACCGAATAAAACGATTCGATCCACAGCGTTCTTCTCCCAAATATTTTTCATCCCGATATATTTATAACCGCTGGCATCATGATTATGAGCATCGATCAAAGGGATGCCCCCATATGCTTTAACCAACTCTAGTAAGCTTTTATTAGCTGCTAGTGGAGCCGTATTTTCGGTTGTGACAGGCTTGGGTTCTGTTATAGGAATTATTTCCTGCGTTGCTGTAGTATCACTCAAAAAAAGCACCTTACCTAAAAGCGCAGCACCGATACATGCAAAAAATAGGATGAGTAACAAATAAGAGATCTTTTTTTTCGACCGCACTCTATTCCTCCATTCTTTGGTAATATGAAAATTACATTTATTACCTTTACTTTAAAATTAATAAATACTTTTGTAAAGAAGTATTGTTGGTCACAAACTATGTATTCACTACAGCACAAAAAAAGCTATTCTTTTTGTACATAAAAGATAGCTTTTTTCGTTTGAGATATTCAGTTTATTAAAATGATTAGTCCAAGCAATATGTACTGTTATTCGCCGTAAGTCGTCGGATTCAGACGAAATGCAAGACCCTCCCAGTTGAAGTCACCGCACTCTCCTCTGAGTCGGTTTTCTTGAGCAGCTTTTCGATAGAGCTGAAGCGCATCTCTGTCGTCCAACAAGGAGGTGTCCTGGCCAAGGTGTTCAGACAGAAGTTGATGGCGTAACGCACGCACCACTTTCGGATCCCATATGACAGCGTTCATCTCCGTATGACCGAAGATCGAATTCGAGTGAAGATTGCAGGACCCGATTGTCGCCCATGTGTCATCGACCAGCATGATTTTGGCATGTACATAGATATTGCTGCGCCCACCCTGACCATTAGGTCCAGCGATTCCAACAAGCGTGAAATTATTGTATTCATCAAGCGCTTCTATGTGAGCAAGGAAATCTTTGCGATCGGGATTCCGGCGGGCTGTGCGCACATGTTCCTCAGGTTCAGCTGGAACGAGGATAACAACATCTACACCACGCTTTAGAGCCTTTTCAAGACAGGCCGCTATCTCTGGAATCGGGAGTGCCTGATTCTCGATATAGATAGAATTGCGCGCCGCGTTGATCGCCTGAATATACTGATCGGAGATAGTTCGCTCCCCTGCGACGATATCGTAAGGTAGCCCTCCGGGAGTCGGGTGATTATCGTTGTAACGGCCCGTATAGACATTACGTTGGATCTGAACAAGGCTGTCACCTCGTGGATCTGTAACGTGTATCGGAAAAGGCAATTCATCATCGCCGTTGTGACCCCACACACCGTCTTCCAGCATTCTTTCGCTGGCCTCATTCCATCTCTGCACGAAATTATGGTGCACGTCGGTTGCAGACGGTCCCATCACTTCGACATAGACATCGTGACGTTGGCCTTCTCCCACGTGGCCGGGCTCGAAGGCTTTGAAGGTAGGATTAATTCCACCAACAAATGCCGTTTCGGACGGTTCGCCTGCATCTATCAGCCAAATTTTTTGGTGCTGGCAATAGGCGGCGTGAGCACGGTCCCAGCGGGCGCGGAAGCGTGAATGACGCGCGGCAAGCATTTCACGGTCAGCAGGCGATCCCGCAAAGGCTTGACCATACCCGCTGCTCTCCGGATTAGGACGCCAGAAAATGATCCGTACATCCAACCCACGTGCAACCGCGTGGTCCAGCACATCGAACAGAGTGCCGCGTCCATCAGGCATCTGATAATCCGGTGCTGCGAAGGTGATCGATAGCCAGACACTGTGCTGAGCGAATTCAATTGCCTCGCAGATCCGACGGAAGGTAGGGGCGCTATCTATGAGAGGACGAACCACATTACCGTGCCTCGTCGGATAGGTGGCAGAAGCGATATAGGGTATTTGCGGCTCAGAATCAGCTGTAATTGAGACTTTGGATTGAATCATATATCACGAGATTCCTCCTTTTAGGCTTATCAATGGGATATCCTAATTATACCTTTATACAAACAGTACATCTCCAGCTTCTTCAAATCTTTATATTTCTAACTTCATACAGCTAATTTTCCGTATCATGCACTATCAACTTCGGTCAGCTTTTTGGATTTCCCCAAGTTTCACTAAATATCAGATCCTTCAGACCCCTGCGTTTTTCCCAATTGGCAGTCTCCAGAATTGGTTTCTCCGGATAATGGGCTGTGTGCCCAACCGACAACAAGGCTACGGGTTCAATATGAGGAGGTATTCCCAATATATCTCGAACATCATTCTTTTTATAGAAACTTACCCAGCCCATTGCCAAACCTTCTGCATAAGCTGCTAACCACATGTTTTGAATCGCGCAAGCAACGGACATCATATCTGTCTCAGGTATCGAATTTCTTCCCAGAACATGAGAGCCGCCTCGAGTTGGGTCACAAGTCACGCAAATCGTATAAGGGGCCTGCTTGATCCCCTCGATCTTTAGACTTAGAAACTCGTCTTGCCGTGTCTCTTCATAATGGATTGCTAACGCCCTTCTCTCTTTATCCGCTGCCCAAGCCAAACGCTCTTTAACCTGCTCCTTAGTAACTAGAATGAAATTCCAGGGCTGCATAAACCCAACAGAAGGTCCATGATGTGCTGCATTGAGCAATTTCATTATCGTTTCTTCCGGAACAGGATCCGGTAAAAAGGTTCGGACATCCCTTCTCATATAAATGCACTTGTACAACGCTTCCTTTTCTTGATCAGTAAACATCCAACTACCTCCGTTCTTTTCTTAAGCTACATGGAAGTAAAATAACAGCATTAATATCAAAAGTAAAGAAACCCTGCATCCCCTTATTCCTTATTCTAAAAATAGTGGTTCGTCTAGTACAACCTTTGTACAGCTGCATAACATATATTAAAAAGGAGCTGAGTCGGATATGGAACATTTTGATTATACAAAAATCACTGCAAATTGCTTGGAATTGGCCCTTAAAGACCTAACGGAAGCCTTATATTTATATGAACAGGAACAATACCTACTGTCCGAAAAAAGAATATTCGAGGCCATCTATAACGCTTCATCCGTATTGCATTTGATTGCACTTGAGAGAAATGAAATGGCTTCGAATGATTAATCTTCAACAATTCATGGCATCTTATTGATGGTGAAGCATGCCTTGCAACTTCTCTGGAGGCTACTGCTTCATTTATCGCGTCAAGAAACTGCGATTGCTGATCCCTACATACATTACTGTGAAAACCAGCAATCTTTTAGTAGATGCGGTTCGTAATAATAACATACCGATGTTCCGTAAATTTGAAACCATTCCCTGTATATTTAGATTATTTTCATTCACAATTCCTTATGTAATCCGGTTGCATTAATCACATTATAATGTCGGTTCATTCGTTCCTTATTCAGAATTAACCAACATAAATGTGATTTTTCTGTTATTTTCTTATTGATTTACACAAACAAAAGGAAGTAGGCCTACCTTGCTAGAGTTCCTCTACCATTCTTTTACATCAAACGACAATTTCCCGAATATATAGGCACTTTATGCTATATACATAATATTCCATATATGATAATTTTAAGTTGTAATATTAACTTTACTTTTTTGTGCCGATTGAAGAGCTGGCCAGCTTTCAATAAATAATTTATTTGGAGGTACTATATGAAAAAGTTATTCTCTATCATTCTACTTATGTTCGTGATGCTAACTTCAGCCACAAGTGCATTTGCAGCTCCTCCAGATGTGTTTATTACAACTCCGTCATCTACTAGCGAATTAAACCCATCTGTTTATTCTGTTCAACCGCCTATAGTTTGGGATCAATATGATGCTGATTCGCTGTATTTTAAAGAGTATTGGATCATTATTTACGACCCAAGTTATAATGTGATTTATGACTCAGGAATTGTCGGTCAATATCAATCGGCCACACATAAATCCGTTAATGTTCCCACTTTACCAACAAATCGGACACTTCTAGTCACTGTTAATGTTTCTGATTCCAATGATGAGTGGAGCAATACACAAGCTAAATGGATGAGAATTAGTCCATAATATAATTCTAAGAGGGTTGCGTAACTGCAATCCTCTTTTTACTTTGCCGTTTTCCATCGCTGTCCCTTCCTCCCTGTGTTAACGAATAAGCAGGCCCCCGGATATGCCTAAAATTCAGAAGCTATTTACATTTTCCAGTTAATTGTCTTGCAGCTCCCTTAAAGCAGCTTCCCCCAGCGCTCGTAGGACAAAAGACCACTCTTTGTCCTAAATCATCCAAATTGTTCTAGTCCTTGTAGTCTGCTTCAGCATAACAGCGATTCTGATTTCTTATAGCGAGTTCCCTATCTCCAACTTAATTTTTATTCATTTTGTCATTTCTTCCTTCTTAATATTTTGACCCCGCTTTCGCCTTCAGTTCGACTGATACTGAACAAGAAACCCTTTTAACCCGGATCCGCACGCGGAATTATTTCTCCACACCTTAACGGAAATGCTCTACCCTTCAGGATTTGATTTGCAACAAAATGCATTACTTATCACCGCCTTAGACTGCTTACTAGATAACGATCTTGGTTTTAAAGTAGTCTTCAAGAAAAATACTTCAAGTAGCAGCGATATTTGTTGTTACAACGCAATCACTAATTTGTTACTTCACTGGCCTCGCACATAAAAATGTGAGTTTATTTTAAATTTTCCTCCAAATATTACAAGCGGTACTATGCAAATATAGTACTATCAAAAAATAACAGTACTTGGTAAGTTATGTTTAGAAAGGTAGTGATTTTATGTTTTTCCCTGATTATTTTTGGATTAAAATTATTGCTATAGTCTTCTTTTCAGTATTAGGAATTATTGTAGTGGCAGGTTGGTTTGGTTATTTAATAATGGACACGGTTAGAATGGCAAGAAGGAGAAAAAAATGAATCCCATTGAGGTAAATTACGCATGTCCCTAATCATTCTGGTTTCGATAATAGTATTCATTCTGCTCTTCATCCTATTTTTTGCATTAAGGGATAGAGTTAAAGATCGCCGAAACGAAAAGATAAACATGTATTTCTATAAAAGGCTTGGGTGCAGCCTGCTTATTTTGCTCGTTTTAGTTGTGATTGTTTCATACTTGGTAGTTATAATTGGTACTGGAATATTAAGCCCATAAAATGCGGCCCTAATCTGCGAGATAGTATTTTTGTTAGGAGTATATACCCAAATTATTTACAACCTTTATACCTACGCCCATCCATGCTGATCTATCTGGTCCAGATCTGAAAAATATTCACGCTATTTTTTACAATTCATTTAACAGGCTTGGTGATTAGAATCGCATTACAAATGGCTCAAACTAACTAATTCTTTGAAAAAACAAAGGATATTTTCAAACACAAATAAAGAATGTACGTTCCCATTCATGGAAAGCACTGAATTCCTCATACAGCTTTTGTGTGATATTAAAAAAATTACCAAACTCGAAAACAATGAAAACTCTGATATTAAAGGGTATAATGACTATTATATATTTTTTACTAAGACTAACTTATAATTATACTAACTAACTAATTAGTTATGCTTGAATGGACAACAAATTTGGAGGTATCCCTAATGAAAAAAAAGATTTCTATGATCGCCGCTGCTACTCTAGCCTTATCGATTATGGCTTCCTCAGCAATGGCTGACACTTTAAAAACTACAGCGGATTACAAGGACCTGACGAATGTGGATAGTGCACTAAAATCCAAGATTGACTCGCTTCTGGCCAAGCAAGTATTCGAGGGTGTATCCAGCGACAGCTTTGGTATCACTCAAAATATGACCAGAGCCCAATTCGCCAAAGTCGCTTCACTAATCTTCGAACTTCCAATAGATTTAACCAACCAAACCTCCAGCTTCGCAGATGTTCGTGTCAGTGACGCTGCTAATGGCTGGGCTATTCCTTACATCGAAGCCGCTAAAAAAGCAGGGCTCATTGATGGAATGACAGACACCACCTTTGCCCCAGGCGAGAATGTAACCATTGGACAATTAGATACTGTCCTTGTTAAAGGTCTTGGCAAAACCGTCAATACGTCATCATCTCCATGGTACACAGATGCCGTCAACCAAGCCACCTCATTAAACATTCATCCTGGCGATAAGCTTGGCAGCGCAGTAGCGACACGTTCTGATCTGGTTGTCGGTGCCTATCGGTCTTCACAGGCATTCAACGCGGCTAAGACTCCTACTCAGGGTCAGGGTCAAAATGAGTCACAAGGTCCAGCCATCCTCTCCGTCAAGGCATCAGGTGACCAATCGATAGTCGTTACTCTAGATCAGCCAGTTGACCCCTATCTTGCAGTTTGGTCGATTAACAAGGAAGGTGTGGAGTTGTCCAAGACCGTATCCTGGTCTGTCGATAAAAAGACGGCTACATTAAATTTGACGGCTAACACTGTTTTGAGTCCGGGGTCTTATATTATAAAGTTAAGTGGTGACGGCCTTTCAACTATGCGTGGCACTTCCAGCACACTTGCTATCGGATCTTCAACAGCATCAGGTAATTTGAATTATGAGCTTTCAGGCTCATATGATTTAAGTAACGTCATTGATAGCGGAATAACGGAAGCCGCAACAGGCTTGTCAGGTTATGCATCTAGAACCGATGCTGAGAACCCACTAACAAGTAAATTTGCAAAGAAAATCACATTGAATGCAACTAACTCATCAGGTGAACAAATAGTCATACCCGGTATTATTCAAACCATTACTTCATCCCAGCCATCTATAGTCAAGGCAGCCGTATCTTCAGATCATAATGGATATATCCTTGGTAACAAAGCAGGTACAGCTACAGTAAATATCATTTACACAACCCAGAATGGAGAGAGCAAACAAACATCTATTACCGTTCAGGTCAAAACCGATGCTGTAGCAGGACAAAAAATTGAAGCCAGAAAATCCACCTATACACATACGGCTACAGTAACTGGAGGAGTCTATTACGGTCAGTTTAACGCATATGATACAATGGATTTGAAAATTATCGACAATTATGGTATTGAATACGAGAAGAATGAAGCTCAAAGCTATAACTTTGCACTTAATACATTATTCAATTTGGAGGGTATTGTCGGGAATCCTAGCAATGGAAATGTCGGTACAGTCACAGTGGATACGGCTGGGAATGTTCTTGTTACCGGTAATGTAACCCGTTTTACTTTGGTAGCTATCCTGCCTAATGGGAATAGAGCCTATACGGATGTGATTATTCGCAGTAACCAGTAACTAAGGGACTCGATCAAGCTAGCCTACCAGAATAGAAGCGTTTATTATTGTTTAAAATTCTATTCTCTGAACTGCACGTATACAAAACAAAGAAGCTCCAGCCTCGCTGAGTGCTTCTTTGTTTTGTGCAATAATTCATTTCTTTAATCCTTCACTGTTGTAATTCTCCTCTAAGACGAGTACGGCTTCGATAGCTGTTCGGCGTCATGGCCGTAAACCGCTTGAAAATTTTAATAAAATAATTATCGTTCTCATATCCAACCTGCGTGCCGATTTCCGAAATCGTCATATTGGACTGCTCCAGCAGACGTCTGGCCTCATCAATTCGAAGCTGATGAAGAAATTGAATCACGTTGGTTCCTGTTTTTTTCTTAAACAAGGTGCTAATATATTTCTCATCCATAGAAACGTGCTCGGCCAGCATTCTTAATGAAATCATGCTGCGAAAATTTTCTTTCATGTAAGAGATCAGCTTATCCACCTCACGGTGCCCGGTGTCGGCCTGCTGAGGTGTATCCATCCGTGAAGGTGGTATCGACAGTCCGGAAGCCTGCTGCTTGCTTAACTCTACCTCTACCTTGACGAGCGCATCCATCAACGACTGAACATTCATGGACAGCTTAAGTATATAATTGGAAGCGCCATACTCTAACGCTTTCCGCACATAATCAAAATCACTGAGGCAGGACAGCATAATAAACCGACTGCCGATCTCCAGTTCTCTTACCCGCTGCAGAAGCTCCACACCATTCATTTTGGGCATAAGAATATCACAGATGATTAAATCAGGCAGATGCTGCTCAATAAAGCCTAGTGCTTCTTCACCGTTCCCGGCTTCTCCGATCACATGAAAGCCAAGACTTTGCCAATCCACAATCCGCCTGACCGATTCCCGAACGAACACCTCATCCTCCACCAGCAATACGGTCCACATGTTCCTCACCTCCTGATTGTGTGCACAATAACTACATACGCCTGATCCGTAAGTTCCGCAGCACGGTCAACAATCCGCACGTTTCCCAGGCTATTAATTTCTGCCGTAGTACAATTTTAAATTCTTGATATCTACTAGGTACAATATGTCGATCCCGTTTGCATTCCGCTCTACAGCCAGCCGTTCTATGGGCTTCCCGGGAGCAATCGAGGTTGAAGTCCAGGTCGATCCACTCGTATTGACTGCCATGAAAGCTCTATCGGTACCTGTATCGGTTACATAATATACTCTTTTATCCGTTCCTGTCCAGGTTATATCAATAGCAGCTTTCGTTTGACTTGTATTATATACCGTCTGGACATTCCATGCACCACTGCTCACGTAACCATACTTCACGGAGAAAATCGAGCTGCCGCTTTCCCGATATCGGTAAGCAACCTTGGGACTGTTCGATGAATCCACCGCCAGCTTGGCACTCTGCACGCCGGGTCCGTCTGGAAGCCCTGAGTCTGCAACGTATATTTCGCTGCCAGTAAGAGGTTGAATAATATCAACCGTTGCATTCGTTACAGGAAGAGTTACTGCCGCTCCATTTGCCTTGGAGAAGATTCCAGTTGAAGGACTGTATTTTAAATAGGATAGCTCATGACGCAGTCCACTGGAAGGAAAGTTCGACCATTCGAACAAAATATGCAGATCACCGTTGGAGTCAAAGACCAAATCATCCGGATATACGGATTTGTTCGCCGCTGATGCGATAACAGCTACTTTCCCCCATGTACTGGCACTGTTGTTCCAGCGATACAAGACTCCATTACGACGCGTATTGGCATCATCACTTCCCCGAACCATCAAATACAAATCACCATTCGGTGCTGTCGTCAATACGGGGTAGGTGACCTTGAGCGTCGAGTCCGGCATATCCGGTGAATGATATTGAGGACTGCCTCCTACTGTATCCGAACGAAAATATCGCCAGGTGTCCGTATGCATAGAGCCAAATACATGGAACCTGCCGCTTCCGTCTCTGGCCATAGAAGGTTGATTATGCCCAATATCATCGCTGTACTCAGCAGCCACCCCTCCGTTCATCACCGGAATATTCGTCCAGCTTCCTGAATTGTCTCTTCTGGCAATGTTTATTTTATGTGTGCCCGCTGTGCTGCCTGGTGCATTATAGGCCATATACGCGTATTCGTTTCCCGTGACATAAGTATCTAGTGGTGTCCACCAGCCGGCCTGGTTGCTGGAATCCATCGCGTACGGGACTTCCGTTAATACCGCCGCGGCGCTGCCTGTACTTGCCGGCAACAGCAGGGTCATTAGAGCTGAGGTGATCACGAGCTTTTTACCTAATGTTAACCATTTCATTGTTCATACCTCCATTTGTTTAGTAAGAAGCCTATACTTCTACCAAATACGGGTGTACTCACCTCCTGGATTTACGATAAAAGCGTTTGCAAGCTAGTCCTCAGCAAGATAGATTCCACATAGCTGATTGCAAACACATCGTATCACAGGAGAAATGAACGGGTTAAGTGCCAAATTCGTCTGGTTATAGAACAATATCCCGTGATTCCGTTAGTATTGTAGGATCAAATAGAACATTTTCCACAATGCTCCATTTATCCTTCATCAGCTTGGGCAGACATGTTGTGCTCGTCAATATACGGCTCGGATATCAGCAGTGGAAAATAAAATCGCACCCGAGTTCCCTGCTCCAATACGACCATTTCCAGACCTGCATTGCTTTTAAATAACAGCCCAAGTCTTTCTTTCAGATTGCTGATTCCGATACCTCCTCGTTGGCGATCCGATTTGATCGTTTTGCCTGTAGGCCTCTCTACTGATCCTGATCCATTATCCTCAACCTCTAGGTACAGCTTTCCTTCTTTTCCGTACGCTCTTATTGTAATAAGTCCCTTCTGCTCCCTTTCCATAAAGCCATGCTGAATACTATTTTCAACAAGTGGCTGTAGACTTAGCTTCGGCAGCAGCGCATATTCCAGACCTGGCTCCACCTCGTATTGCACATCAAACAACTGTTTGTAACGAAAATTTTGGATATAAATATACGACTCCACCAGACCAAGCTCATCCTTCAAATAAATTAATTCACGCTCTGAATTTAAGCCTGCCTCAAGTAATTTCCCCAAGGATACACATATCTCGGCGATATCCGGCTGATTCTCAACCAATGCCAACCATTTAACCGTGTTGAGAGTATTTAATAAAAAATGAGGATTCGTTTGCGAAAGCAGCATTTGGAACCTGACCGCTTCTTTGTTCCGTTCCTCTTCCTTAAGTCGCTGGATCAATTGCTCCATATCCGCCATCATCTGATTGAAGGTACGGGTTAGCTGCAGGATTTCCCCCTGGTATTTGGATTCGGGCAGCTGGACACGAAATCTATTGTCTACTGCATTGGCCATCTTGCGCTGTAAATTGTGCAGTGGTTTGGTAATCGTAGACGCAATCAGCAATGTGATCGTAATAAAGGCCAGCGTAAATGTGAACGATGCGGTAAAAAACGACTTCTTCAGCCGATCCACCTCAGCATAAATCTGATTCATCTGCACACGCTTCATCATGTATTTATTGATTCGGGGCAGCTCCGTATAAATGTGTAAGTACTCACCCTCCACATAATAGCCTTTATGATCCAGCTTATGGCCCCCAGCAAGCCTCTCCGTCTTCTCGATTCTCCCGCTCTTGCTATCAGCAAGTATCGTACCATCCGGTTCCAGCAGCAAATACGTCTCTTCGTTAAATTGGGTAACTGCACGAAACCACTCATATACGTCAACACTTGCCCGCATAACCGCATATCGGGTCCCGTCCCTGTCCCGCAGGGGTGTTGAATAAGTAAGCAGCTGCGGACTTCGTGACAAATCACGGCTTACGTAATTCTTGTCCCAGTTCCAGACATAGCGATAAGGCTCCTGCAGGATTGAGGTATACCAGGGCTCCTGCGTCAATCGGCTGTAGGATAAGCTCTCATTCGGTGTATAGGAGGCGTAGACGTTGCCGGAACCATCCAACAATGTATAATATACCGGCGACAGGCTAATAAACAGACTGTTGATGATCGACTTGAATTTGGTATCAATCATATATACCCTTCGCAGACTGTCATGCTCATTAGGTTCACGAAGGATCGAGGTCACCAACACATCCTGCTCCATTAGCGTTACGGTTTTGTAGACAACGTTCAGCAAATCCTCCAATGACTTCTGCAGCGTAGTCATCTGATCCAGGCTTTGATCGGCGGTCTGCTTTCTCAGGACCCCTTCAACACTATTGAAATTGTAAACATTCAAAAAAGCATAAGGAAGCAGTATCAACATAACGAATGCCAGAAACAGGCGATTCTTGAGCGTTGTGGGAAATAAGGCAAACAGCTTGCTCGACACGGAATCAACCCCTTCCAGAAAATCAACCGACTTATATTTGTATCACAAGCTATTATAGCATGTCCGATCACTCTAGGAATCGAGAAAAACAAGCCCCCTTCAAGAAGGCCTGTTCCTGCATCTGATCTCGTTATCCTTTTACAGCGGTACTGGATAAACCTTCAATAATAAATCGTTGACCGATTAAAAACACAACCAGCATCGGCAGTATGCCAGCTGCAGCCGCAGCCATCATCCCGTTATAATCGACGTTAAATTCGAGAATGAAATTTTGCAAACCAAGCGGCACCGTGTACAATTCGCGTTTAATAATAAAAACGAGCGCATTTTCAAAATCGTTCCAGTGCCAGGAGAAATCGATTACCGCCAGAGTAGCGAGCGCAGGCTTCGACAAGGGAAGCATAATACGTGTAAAAATCTTGAAATGTCCGGCCCCATCAATAAACGCCGATTCGGAAATATCCTTGGGGATCGAGATAAAAAACTGCCTCATCATAAAAACGCCAAATATCGTAATCATACCCGGTAAAATGAGCGCCCAATGTGTATTGAAGATACCCATCCATTTAAACATAATAAATTTGGGAACAAACAGCACCTGAGGTGGAATCATCATCATCGCCAGATACAGCATGAACAACGCATCTCTTCCTTTAAATTCCACTTTCGTGAAGCCATAGGCTGCCAGTGCCGAGAGCAGCGTCGCCCCCGTCATGCTGATCAATGCAACCTTTAAGGAATTGAGATAGTACGGTACAAAGCTGTTCGTTCCCGTCCATACCTTGATATGATGCTCCCATACCAGGTGTGTAGGAATCCACTGAATCGGATATTCGAACACAGCTGCAGGTGTTTTGAAGGATGTCGAAATCATCCATATAAAGGGCAGCACCATAATGATAGCAAAAGCAGCCATCACGAGTGTGAGCAATCCTTTTTGCAAACCCATGAGGGTGGATCTTCGATTTGTGGCGAGCATCGGGCTGCGTCGTGGAATAGTGTAATCAGCCTTGGAATTCATGATCAGACGAGCCTCCTTAATAATGTACCCATTTCTTTTGGCCAAACCATTGAACGCCCGTAATGACCAGAATCACTGCAAATAATGCCCAGGACACTGTGGAGGCATAACCCATTTCATAATAGCGGAACGCGGTTTTATAGACGTATAAGGATAAGATCAGCGAGCCATTACCCGGTCCGCCCTGAGTCAATGCTTCTATAATGCCAAAGGTTTTGATCGTCATAATTAATCCCGTAACCACAAGCATGAAGGTGGTAGGACTTACGAGCGGCAGCATAATGCTGAATACGCTTTGTCTAACCGAAGCGCCGTCGATTTTGGCTGCTTCCAGCAGCTCCGGTGAAATTTCCTGAAGTGCTGCCAAATAAATGATCATGTTATAGCCAAGCATAAACCAAATCCAAATGATGTCGATCGCGATCATAACGGTATCCGGTGAAGTTAACCAGCCCGGCGGGTGATCGAAGCCCAATTTCATCAGCATCATATTAATGGGACCCTGCTTCGGCTGAAATAACAGCATCCATACGAACGCCACCGCCACCCCGCTCGTAATATATGGCATGAAATAGAGCGCGCGAAGCAGTGATTTCATATAAACGGAACGATTAAGAACAACGGCTACCACAAAAGCTAATATGACGGAGATCGGCACACTAATAAGGAAAAAAATCGTGTTTTTCAGCGAAAGATAAAACAGTTCATCATGAAATAAACGCTTGATATTATCCAATCCTATAAAATGATACGTCTTGCTTGTAAACTGCCAATCCGTAAACATCAGAACCGCAGAGAATATAGCCGGTATGATAAAGAATAGAAGCACCCCAATCAGGTTAGGCAAAATAAATGCATATCCGACCCATCGCTGCTTACTTCCCATTGATTCCACTCCAATCCGTCATGAGTGAATGTCGAGGGAAGAGTCGCTGCTCCCCCTCGCTTCATTCGTTTATTTTTTTGTTTGTTTGATATAATCATTATGCCTTCTGGCTATGGAATCCAGTGTAGCCTTCACATCCTGCTTTCCTGTGAAAAATTTCTCATATTCCTCTTGACGTAAATCCAAGACCTGCTTCGGAAGCGAGCGTGCATATTTCGGTACGTCATTGAATAAAACCCTCTTTAACGACTCCTGATCATACGTTGCCGCATTATCTCCAAGCAGCAGCTTCATTACCTCATCCTGATTTACTGATTTGGAAGCCGGGAAACGTCCTCCAGGTACCATCGGAAGCATACCTCCGTCTGCATACCATTTAAGGAAGGTCCATGCCGCTTCCTTGTTTTTGGATTTGGCATTGATCGATATTGAATCTCCGATACCTCCACGCGAGATGAAGTCTGCTGCATTGTCCACTAAACGTGGTACTGGCGCAAAAGCGATTTTGAATGTTCTCGGATTATCCTTCATATTATTGGAGCTGCGGAATATCCAGGTACCCGCATTCAGCATTGCAGCTTCACCCTTCAGAAAGACGGTATCCACTGGCATTTTTGAAGTTATTTGCTCAGCATATGGAGGTGTCGCGCGGCCATCGGCCATCATCGCTTTCATCGTTTCCAGCCATTTTCCATACAGGGCATGGTCCATATTCGAGGAACCATCTGGCTTTGTATACCCATACTTGACGGACACAGAGTCCAGTGGGTCAGGCAGTGGTTCCGTGTGCTGTACAAGACCATATCGCTTATCGCTTTTCAGCTTGTCCGCGTAGGCGCTCATCTCGGCCCAGGTCCATTCGGTCGGCACCTTGAGTCCAGCTTGATCGAGCAAGTCCTTGTTGAACCATACAAAATAATGACTTTTGCTGGTCGGCATAGCATAATATTTACCATTTATTTTCCACTCACCGGAGCCTTGAATCTTTTCTTCAATATTGTAATCCGTGTAAGTCCCAAGATCTTGTGTAAATCCGGCATCAATTCTGCGCTGCAGCTGTGTCTGTGTGTAGTTAACAAACAAATCTACATCCTGCTCGGTCGCCAAAGCTGTATCCAGCTTCATATTACCTGCATCATCGTTAACATACCTCTCATATTTGACCTGAACATCGGAATTTTTGGCATTCCATGCGTCTACTACGGCTTGTGGGCCTGACTCTGCGGGTACGCCGCCCCACATCGTTAAGGTGATTTTTTCTTTCTTGGCATTCGCAGTATCTGCAGCTGGTGCTGCTGTATTGGATGCTCCCCCAGATGAATTATCCATCCCCGTCGAACAGCCTGTTGCTGCGACCATACATGCCGCTATGGCAGCGATCATGCTGATTGTGCGATTCTTTTTCATTGAAACCCCTCCGGACCTATTATGGTTATTTCCACAAATCAACTATAGCATTCACAGCAGCAGCCTGATAATGAACAGTTTCTCTGGAATTGTAGAACAATCTCTTGGAACTATTTGTGTCAATAGAACGATTTCGTTATTTATCCAATAAGAAGTGAAGCAGAGGATCGACAAAAAACTCCTGGGTCCCACATCGGGGCCAGGAGCTGTGCATGAAACTATTCACATAGATTTAATTAGATTCACAACGATTGGTTTAAATATCTTTCCTTGACTGTGTTCATATGATGAAGCTCATGACCAGCAATAATGTAAGCCCATGCTTTAGTGGAGGATTCATTTCCATTAACAATGCCTCTTCTGGCCCATGCCTCCTCAGATAGACCACGAAGCAAAGTAAGCGTAGCCTTACGTACAATCGTGTACTCCTCCAAAATATCTGACATAGGGCAGATATCAAAGGAAGCACCGCTCATCAAATCATCCTGATCATAACCAGACAACGGCGTTTTGTCCCCTCTTGCAATGCGAAGCAGCCGATAGCTCATGATTCGTTCGTTATCTGTAATATGGCCCAATACTTCTTTTAGTTTCCACTTTCCAGGGGCATATTGGTAATTGGCCTGATCTTCTGTAATCGTTGAAAAAACATCCGTAGTACGCTTGAGGGATTGAGTAAGAATCTCTTGGATATTACCATCTGGAACCAACTTCACATAAATCTGATAATATTCGTTATACTCATCGTAAGCAGGCCGTATAGACATGAATGAATCTTCTCCTCAAAGGTTTTACCCAGTATACCATTTCGTCAGCCTAATTTGTTTAAAAGTAAATTTTCTATAATATCCTCAGCTTTTCAACTAAACACGTAAGCCCCTATACGATATCGAGAGGAGTTTTCCGCGTCGGTTTTGGAAAAGCTGCATCCAGCCTGCTTAAATCCTCTTCCGTTAGTTGGATACGCGCTGCCTCAGCATTCTGGATGACATGCGCTTCAGAGGATGCCTTCGGTATCGCTATCACTTGGCCGCTTCGAATACACCAAGCCAGAAGCAGCTGAAAAGGATTTACCTGATGCTGCTCGGCAATTTCCTTAACGGTTGGATGGCCAATCAAACCTTTTCTTAAGGAACCCGCCTGTGCGAGCGGACAATAAGCCATGACAGGCATTCCATGCTCTTGCTGCCACGGAAGCAAATCGTATTCAATTCCCCTTGAGCCCAGATGATACAGCACCTGATTGGTTACACAATGCGTACCCTTGCTTAGACGCGTAAGCTCCTTCATATCGGACGTATCCAGATTGGACACACCCCAGCGTAATATTTTGCCGGCTTCAACCAATTTTTCCATACCTTCTATCGTTTCACTAAAAGGAACACTGCCTCTCCAATGAAGCAGATACAAATCCAGACGATCCGTTTGCAAGCGCCGCAAGCTGTTGTCACAGCTTTGGACGATGTGATTTAGTCCGGCATGATGCGGATACACCTTGGATACGACAAATACCCGGTCCCTGATTCCCTGGATAGCTTCTCCGACAAGCAGTTCTGACTTGCCATCACCATACATCTCAGCGGTATCGATCAGATTCATACCAAGCTCAACGCCAAGCTGCAAAGCTCTGATTTCCTCGCTTTTGTGAGAGGGGCGATCCCCGATATACCATGTCCCTTGCCCAAGCCTCGGCACGTTGGCACCATCGCGAAGTGGTATACCAGTTATATTATGGTTAGTTGTCATCGTCAGACCTCCGTATAAAAAGATTGGTCATGCAATTCGTTAAACCTTATATTTATTTGGTGTAACGCGACTCCAGCCTGCGACCTGCATACCAAATCAATGCAAAAACAAGCAGGATCGCAACCATTTTCCAAGGCTGCTTGAACAAATTCCCTAAATCATGTCCAGCCACAGATACGATGATGATCATCACAGCTTTCCCCATCGCTGTTGCTATCAGAAATACTCGCCTCGGCAGCTTCGATATGCCCGCTACAATATTGACGAAAGCCGATGGTGTGAATGGGAAGCAGGCCAGCACAAAAATCGGTGTAAACCCATGCTGCTCCAGCCATCCGATAAAAGTTCCGGCTTTAGGATATTTGCGTTCAATAAAATTGCGGAATCGAACCCCGAACCTGCGAAAAAACAAAAATACACAAACCGCACCGCTAACAACACCAATCCATGACCATAAAGCACCTTCCCATAAACCATAGGCATTGACATTGGCGATTATAATCGCAATTAACGGCAGCACAGGGATCAGAGACTCTATGAAGGGTGCAAGTATCCCAGGTAAGGGACCCAACGCTTCGTAACGATTCAGGTAGTGCTCAACGTCTTCCCAAGTTAACCCTGCTAGCTGGTCTATCCAGTTCATGTGACCTTATCCCCTCTTCAATCAGGCATCTGCTTCATCCGTATCGGTTATCATTCACTAACTTGACATTTTGCACATAGCTCTCTATCAAGTATACTAAAATAGTTGGACGACCATTACAAGCCCTTGATGCCAAGCGGCTAACAAAACCAGAGGGGATCATACAATGAACATACTTGTGATGACCGCAGTTGAAGTTGAGAGGGATGCGGTGTTACGTGGACTACATAATAGTTCGAGCTTTCATGTCGGCATTGCCGGTGTGGGAGCCGCATCGGCAGCTGCCCGAACCGCAGCATTATTAGCTGCAGCACCTTATGATCTGGTCATTAGTGCCGGTATTGCCGGCGGTTTTGCAGATATAGCCAAGATTGGCTCGCTCGTTATCGCTGATGAGATCATTGCCGCGGATCTCGGTGCTCAATCTGCAGACGGATTTCTCAGTCTCGATGAGCTTGGATTTGGTTCATCCCGCATCCAGGTGGACGGAGAATGGCTCAAGCGAATCACTGCAGCGTTGCAGGACGCAGGGCTTTCCGTTCACACGGGTCCTATTCTAACTGTATCCACCGTGACGGGTTCAACAGCAACCGCATCAGCGCTTGCTGCACGTATCCCTGGAGCAGCAGCCGAAGCCATGGAAGGCTACGGTGTCGCCATAGCAGCCCAATATGGAGGAGTTCCTTTTCTGGAGCTTCGTTCAATTTCTAATCCAGTTGGTCCAAGGGACCGCAGCGCCTGGCGAATCCAGGATGCACTACAAGCATTACAATCAGCCAGCAATGTATTAATGGAGGTATTAACATGAAAATCGCTTTTTCACCTTGTCCCAATGACACCTTTATCTTTCATGCCTGGGTACATGGCCTATTGCCTGGTGCGCCAGAGCTTGATGTGATGTATGCAGATATCGACATAACAAATGGTCTGGCGGCTCATGGAGGCGGACCGGAGGTTATGAAAATTTCCTACGCGGCATTGCCATGGGCTTTATCAGAATATGCTCTACTCCCTTGTGGAGGAGCACTCGGCAGAGGTTGTGGTCCACTCGTACTGAGTGCTGGTGGAGTGAACGCCATCAAAGACCCGGCAGCATTGAAAGGTCTTAAGGTTGCCGTACCGAGTGAACGCTCCACTGCTTACCTGCTGTTCCGACTTTGGGCAGCTCAGCATGTACCTGGAGGCGTAGGTGAAATCGTAATCCTGCCCTTTCATGAAATTATGCCGGCAGTTCGGGATGGTCTGGTTGATGCCGGACTTGTCATTCATGAGGCCAGATTCACCTATCCTAATTATGGTTTGAACATGTTGGTCGATCTGGGCAGCTGGTGGGAAGCAGATACAGGCTTGCCTATTCCACTCGGGGCCATCATTGCTCATCGATCTTTGGACCTGGCTGCCATCAGTAAATGGATTCGGGCTTCAGTGGAGTACGCGTGGGCACACCCAGAGGTTTCGCGCGACTACGTATTAAGCCATTCCCAGGAGCTTGCCCCCGAAGTAGCTCAAGCCCACATTGATTTGTATGTCAATGAGTTCAGTGCCGATTTGGGTGATGATGGATATGGGGCGATCACTGCACTGCTAAAGCGTGCCGCCGAAGGAGGCTTGGTTCCACAGATGGATTGGAAGGCATTGCGGTTGTTTAAAGATGTTTAAAGAGAAATGGCTGCCAAGCATATTCGCTGGCAGCCTCTCTGTTTACAACAAGTTATGTAGCCTGATTTAAAGGAATCTGTTCATCAAGCTATTAATTTTTGTTAAAAACCTCTGTCAATACAGGTACGATTTGTGATTTACGCGAAACGACACCTTTTAGAACGGCTTTGTTATCGACCAATTTTACATTGTAGGCTTGCTCAACTGCTTGAGTGGAACCGCCCAATGCCAATGCAACGGAATCGTTATTTAAAATATCCGTTACTACGAATACAAACAAATCCAGGCCCTTGTCAGCAATAATTGTAGTAAGAGCCGCTTCCAGCTCAGGCTGACGAACCAGAATATCGTTCGTATCAACCGCATTAACTTGTGCAATTTCAACCTTGCTTGAGCCCATTTGGAATTCCTTGGCATCAAGGGAAATCAATTCAGCAATCGTTTTGCCGCTCAGATCCGCTCCTGCTTTCAACAGCTCCAAACCATAGCTTTCCAGGTTAATGCCTGCAATTTCGGCTAGTTCACGTGCTGCAGCCACATCCTGCTCAGTGCAGGTTGGTGATTTCAACAAAAGTGTATCGGAAATAATAGCAGATACCATAAGTCCCGCGATTTCCTTGCGAATTTGCACGTTATTTTCTTTGAACAGCTTGTTCAATATTGTAGCTGTGCAGCCAACAGGCTCAGCACGGTAGTACAAAGGATGACTCGTTTCGAAATTAGCGATACGGTGATGATCAATAACCTCAAGAACACGTACCTGATCAATATCGCTGGCACTTTGCTGACGCTCATTATGATCAACGAGAATTACGCTGTCCGTTTCATTGGCTACAGTTTCAACCAACCGCGGCGCTTTTACCTGAAAATGATCCAGGGCGAATTGCGTTTCTCCACTGATCGTTCCTAACCGAACAGGCTCAACCTCAAAGCCAAGGCTTGTCTTTAAATCCGCATAAGCAATTGCCGAGCAAATTGTATCCGTATCCGGGTTTTTGTGTCCAAATATAAGTGTTTTTGCCATCATCTTACTCCTCAGTTAAATTAATTGTCCATTTAATTATACCTTTAAATACGTTATATTCCAATAGTTTTACAGAGTTCACACGTTCTCATATCCATCAATAATCATCTCTAAGGCTCCTGTTTCGGCATCCATTATAAAACCATGTACAGGAACATGTGCTGGAATCAGTGGGTGATTACGAATAATTTTGACACTATGCTCCACACCTTCCTCTGGGCTGTTAAACCCCCTCAGAAAACGTTCCATCCGAATACCCGAGTTTTCCAGCGTGGAGAGAACGTCATCGGAAATGCCGCCAGCACGAAATTTATCAACCATTTTTCCCGCATCCAGGTTGGTCATACCGCAATTGGTATGTCCGATGACCAATACTTCCTGGGCTCCCATTTCATAGATAGCAATCAAAATACTGCGCATGGCACTGCCAAAGGGCTGCGTGAGGATAGCACCGGCATTTTTAATAATTTTCGCGTCACCATTGCGAAGATTCAGTGCCTTGGGCAGTAATTCAACAAGACGTGTATCCATACAGGTCAAAATCGCTATTTTTTTATCAGGATATTTGTCCGTTAAATACGCTTCATACTGCTTCTGTTCAACAAATTGCTTATTAAATTCTAAAAAATTTGAAACTATCGTCATATGCTCTCTCTTCTCCTTCAATCCGATTATACACTAGCGTTTCTAACTACATTAGCCATCATAGCTGCATTGGGATATTGAACCTCCTCATACTGCTGAACGACTCGCTCCATATCCACCGGTACTCGTACAATCGAAGCTTGAACAACTCCCTCTGTAATTTCCACCGTTGCATACGAAGCCATCGCCAGCTTGTCGAAGGGTAAACCTACACTACCCGTATTTATAATCATCTTACCATTTAAGTATCGAATATAAGGCTTATGGATATGTGCGTAAATAAAAATTTGCGAGCTTGCTTCCTGCATGAGCTTGGATTCAACCAACGCATCCTCAGCGCCGGGTGGAACAACATCAAATAGACTATCCGGCGTCGCATGGAAGGTCTTAATTGTGATTCCATCCACAGTGAGACTGAGCTCTGTCGGCAATTGGTTTAAATAATCGATATCGGAAGCCTCAAGCTTAGAGACGGTCCAATCCCTTTCCCGGTTCATCATTTCTAAGGCTTTAGCTGGCACCTCTCCTTCACGAACGCCGCGGACAACCCATTCATCTGCATTTCCTTTGATAACCTCTGTGTTCAGGGATCGAACCAAATCCAGTGACCGCCTGGGCTCTGGGCCGCGATAACAAAGATCACCCAGCACATAAATTCGATCGATCTCTTTCTTTTGGATATCAGCCAATACATTGTCCAACGCAAGCGCGTTACCATGAATGTCTGCAATAAAAGCGATTTTCATTCCTTTATCCTCCCTTCTGTTTCTGTAATGGTTCTGTTCCTATACAGCCAGCTTTTAATAATCGCGGCATTCGCTTCCGGAGTCTGACTTATCGTGTTGATCGTGATCTCGGCTTGCTCCGGGGCCTCATAGACATCTGTAATTCCTGTAAAATGTTCTATTTGATGCTGACGGGCCCTCACATAAAGCCCCTTTGGATCTCTGCGTTCACACTCTTCAAGTGGACAATCGACGTAAATTTCCACAAACTGCTGGAGCTCCTTGCGAGCATATCGTCTCATTTCATGATAAGGGCTTATCGTCGATACGACAGCTATAATTCCATTGCGTGACAGCAGCTTGGCGATATAAACGATACGTCGAATATTTTCCATACGATCCTCGCGGGAAAATCCAAGCCCACTCCCGATTATCGTACGAAGCTCATCACCATCCAGCAGTTCAACCTTCCGTTGATCCTTGTGCAGGGCATCTATCAAAGCCAATGCCGTTGTTGTTTTACCTGAACCGGATAAGCCAGTGAACCAGCATACCCAGCCTTCTCGTGCAGCTTCCTGTTTCAAGACAATACTCCTTTATGTGCGAATGACTGGGGAATCCGCTCCAACAGACTGGCTCCATAGACCGCTTGCAGCGATAACTCAGGCATATGCACATACCCGATATAACAGCCGCATTGTTTGAGCTGACACGGCCTTTCCTTGGACAATGCAGCCAGCCCGTCCCGATATAAATGTCCGATCATTCGTTTATCCTTGTAGCAGCGCTTGACTTGTCCTGAGCCCAATATGAAGAACACATCCTGACCCGTTCTGCACCGCCGTCCCAGACTGGCATAATCCGCCAGATTATGCTCAAAATACGGATCAACAGCTTGCAAAATCGCTACATCCTCAGCCGTATAATAACGAGGTTTGTCTTTAAAAGCATTCACCCATAGGTATACATCCTCAGGCAGTGATCTACGCATGGACTGAATAGCTTCAAAATACGGCTTTAGCCCCACTGTACCTACGCTGAACGAGATTCCCTCTTTATACAGCTGCATCCCCTGCGACAAAAATCTCGATTCCGTCGTTTGCTCAGGATGATAGGTTGCCCAAAATGCGGCTTTAGCCCGATTTAATTCGCTCGTCCAGTCCAGCTTGACAGACAAATTGGTTTGAACTGCCACTTTGTCCACATGCTCCATATGCGATAGTTCAACCATAGCCTCTCGGTACCAGCGATGAACCAATGCTTCACCATACGGATTGAAAAAAATCGAAAACCGTGATCTGCTTCCCGCCTGCCCCTGGATCCATCCTACAAATCGCTGCAGCTGAGCACGGTCCTGAGCAAGCACCTCGGCACTATCGGTCGTTTTGCTAAAAGGACAGTAAGGACAGTCATAGTTGCACGAGGATAAAGCACCACGATAATAGAGTGTACTCATAATAACACATGCTCTTTCATTAAATCCTTGACTTCACCCGAAATAAACCAATCTCCTATAGCATCCGAATAGGCCAAGCCCTGATCCGTTAGCAGCAGAATGCCATTCGCGATTTGAGCCAAATCACTTTCGATAAGCAGGTATAATTCCGGATAATCGTCCAATGCCCCCGTCCCAAAGCGCTGTTCATAGGAAGCAAGCTCCAAGCCCTCTCGATGCAGGATTGCTTTCAAAATAAATCGACGCTTCTGCTCGGCCATATTCAGCACAAATCCATAATCCGCCTTCGTGTAATCGGTAGTCGCTACATAATCGGCAATGATACTCTTCGTAGCCTTGTAGCTGACACCATATCTAGAAGCATAATGTACATTCCTTGTGTAGGAACGGGCTCCACAGCCAAGACCGATCATTCCCTCCTCCTGACAGCTGAAGGGAAGCAGCTCTTTAACCGGGGCCACATCCGGTTTGGCAAACCGACGCATCGAATATTGGACGTATCCTGCACTCGCTAACCTATCACAGGCCGCCCGGTAACAATCCATTCGAATATCGTGTCCGCTTGCCAACACTTGTTCAGGTTTCAAGAACGTATTCTCACGTGTGTAGAGCGGATAAATAAAGATTTCCTCAGGCTCGTACGCAATTGCACTGTCCAGCGAATACAGCCACGATACCATCGTTTGCCCAGGCAATCCATAAATCAAATCAAGATTAAGGATTGGAAACTCAGCTTGCTTCAAGAGCTCAAGCGCTCTAACAACCTCCGCTTTTTTCTGTGGACGATGTATGGCTGTCGTTTCCGTATCGGTAAAGCTTTGAATCCCCATGCTGACGCGATCCACCGTTCGCTGCTTCAGCAGGCTTATGCGGCCCTCGGTTACTGTATCCGGCGAAGTCTCAACAGATATCGAGGTTCTGCTCAAGTCCAATCCGATCACTTCTTCGGCGATCACAAACAATCGATCGAGCAGCGCTTCGTTCAATAATGTCGGTGTTCCTCCGCCGATTGCAAACCGCGAAGCGGGACGATGAGTAACGAACGGTGCCCACTGGCGGGCTTGTCGTTCCAAAGCCGTAACATACTGCTCATGTACATCATCACGACGGTCAGGCAGTGTGAATAAATTGCAGAATCCGCAGCGCATTGCACAAAAAGGAATATGCATGTACAAAAAGAAAGACTCACCCTGCTCCTTCTCCCACAGCTCGGGCAGGGACAGTGGAGGATCAAGCTCGCGATATGCTGTTTTATGAGGGTAGGCATAGAGATAGGATAAATAGGGATCAGCCATCAGCTGTTTCTTCCACAGCTCAAGATCAAGCTCTTTTTGAATAGGAAGCATGTTGTACTCCTTTCATCACTATAATACAAACTCCCTGTAAGGGACTGTCCATACAACATCGTGCGCAAGCCTGTGACCATTATAGCCATCCTCGCCAAAAGCGGTTCCGTGATCGGAACAAACGATGCAAAAAGTCGGGCCTCTGCTTCGCATGGCGTCCATAAGTGGACCAAGCTGAGCATCGACATAACGCAATGCGGCTCTTTGGGTTTCGGGCGAATCCTGTCTCGCTCCAGGCACAAAGTAATGATTAGGACCATGGATAGCCGAGACATTCATAAACAAAAACAAGCGCTGCTCCCGGTCATACTTGTCAATCAGCTTCAATGCATGGTTCACCTGATGCTCGGTAGACCGGGGTTGAGTAACACCAAAGGTTTGACGCCAATAGCTTTCCTGAAAATAGGACGGAAGCACTTTGGCTAAAGGTACTTTTTTTGTAAAAAAAATAACGCCCCCGATACAAATCGTCCGATATCCAGCGGATTGTAACCCCGATACGATATCGGGCGTATCAAATAACCAGGTATTCGACTGTGTTTTGAGTCCTGTTCCTTTGGAATGAAATAACCGCGTATGCTCCGTTTTATTCGTCGTTGCCGGTGTCGGCAAAAAACCTCCAAAAAAAGCATGATGAGCGGCATAAGTGAAGCTTCCTGGCGTGTGCCTCTTCTCCCAGGAGCCTGATCCACATAAGTTCGGACAGTTGTGCTCCTCGAGCTTGGCAACATCATAACGTAAAGTGTCCAGTGTAATAAACAGAATGTCATGTGTGCCAACAATCTCGTTCATATTGATCATAAAGCTTTCATCCTTTATAGATACAAGTCATTTCCCATTCATAGGTACTGCATCCGTTAAATTGTACATCATATACAAGATCACCAAACGGGTTGATGTCAGCGATGTACGGCTTAAGGGAGCCGCGTGATAACAAAACATCGATGCCAGCAACGAAGGAAGATGGGAATAGAGCCATTGTTGCCTGAGCAATCTCTTCAATACGATCGGTAGTTTCCGGTGTAAGGCCTATGTCAGCAGGGTCTGCACGATCATTGCGCAAATGCAGATTGGTGATGGGTGTATGACTCAGACGGGCGACCCTGTGACAAGCCTGCCCACCTACAACCAGCTGACGAATGTCAAATACTTGCTTGTGCAGCGCAGCTGGGGCAGAAGCCTTCTCAATCCAGCGCTCGACATGAACACCCTGCTCACATAGCCAATTCACTATAGTTTTGATGTTCTTGCTATCCGTATATTTTCTTAGAGAGCCTGCATTGTAATAAACGGATTCGTGGTTGCGATACTCCAGACCGATCGTCGTAATCATAACCTCGGCACCCGTGGATGGATTTATCTGATAAGCCGCAATACCTGATGCCGAAGAGCCAAAGGCCAGCTTAATAAAAACACGGTGCATTCGACGGGTCCGCATAGCTTCCCTCAGCTCTTCATAATTGCTGAGGCTGCCCAGAGCTGCGGGTATGGGCGGGACCGGAACACCATGAGCTGTGAGAAGCTGATGACAGCGGCGTTTATCGAACATCAGGGCAATTTCTGCCGGGTCATTCATCCAACGAACGGATGGCGACAGCACTTCGGCCTGCCGCTTGATCTGGTGCAGGAGTCTACAGAAACCACGAAACCATTGGGCAGGATAGTAAATACGTCCCTGCTCCTGAACAAGATCAAGCGCCTCCTGTGGGGAAATCCGTGCTGCTATACTGAAATAATGCAGCGGATGAAAGGCATCTGAAGCAGCTGCCGAATGAAATAAATCCTTTGTTGATGGATCCATTCGATTCCCATCATCCGCACACACCGCTCCAAGCGCAATCAACTCCCGTTCCACTTCGAATTGCTCACCAGGAGAATCTAGGCGAATTAGAGGCAGCTGCTTGCCGTCCTGTAAATAAGGTCGTAATAACTCTCCTGGACTTCCCTTATACCTCAACCAATCGAGATAGGAAATGAGATGAGCTGGAGGAAGCCCAAGACGGGTACGAGCCTTTTGTAAGAAAGACGTTCTTTTATTCCCTGGATTTCCGATAACAATCAGCTGACGGTTCGCTTCCAAGAAGTTCGGCACTTTACTCCGTTACTGCCGGATAACGCCAATCATCCTCATCGGCACCACCCTGTTCGTCACTAACATCGACCTGAAGGCCTGATTCCTTCCATCGCTTAATCATTGCTTCAGACATATAATGATAGCTTAAATTGAGGAATGAGAGCTTTTGAATACGGCTGCTGACAATGAGAGCTTCCGCTCCGACATCGCTTAAAGTACCTTGTGATAAATCAAGGGTATGAAGTTGGTCCAATATGGGAGCATCCGCGATAGCAAGCGCAATTTCATCCTGAATTTCACTGTTCTTCAGTCCCAGATAGGTAAGCTTGGGGAACAGCTCTTTGTTCATAAATGGTTTCAGATCGTCCAGGCTGCCATTCCATCCATAGTCATCAACGCCCAAATATAATTCCAGCTTTTTTAATTCCGGCAGCTCGGCAGTCTGGATGTCTTGGATCACTTCCAGAGGCAGTCCTCCACAAATGATAATAAGCTCCTCCAGGTGAGCATGCTTTAACTGAGTCAGCCGCAAACCCTCACTGCCTTGAACGGTAAAGGACTGCAGCTTCGGATAAGCGTCCAGCACCGGTGTGAGATCGGATTGCTTGATCCAGGAAATCTCACACTCTTCCCCTTCCATATCGCCAATAAACAGCTTTGTCAAATTCGGAAATTGCTCACGCGCCTGGATAATGGCCTGTGCCAAAGCACTTGAATCATTCTCGTAAGCATCCCCCCAGGAACCTATAATCAAGGAATGCAGCTCTCGACTTTCTGGTTTGGCGGCAAGCTCCTCGATTAATTTTTCCATCGTCTGGCCTTGTTCGTGATCATCATAGTCAAGCACTAATCGGACTTCAGTCATTAATAGTACCTCCTTGGAAATGCGGTTTTTGAACTCTGATTTACGGTGTTGCTTTTATTTATGTTACCTGCTGATCTTCTGCAAATCAAATTTTACCAATCTCGCTGCCACCTCTACAGCTGATCGATAATATCACTCGCTATTAAGGAAGCCATATAGGGCCTGCTGCTCGCCGCGCGATCGCCGGCTGAACCATGCAGGTAGACACCAAGAGCGGCCGATTGTGTGGCTGACATGCCTTGAGCAAGCAGTCCGGCTATAATTCCTGCCAGCACATCTCCTGTACCTCCGGTAGCCATTCCCGCGTTACCGGTACGATTAATGTATACCTCACCTTCTGGAGTAGCGACGACAGTGCGCGCACCTTTGAGAACTAAGGTAACGCCAAACTTCCAGGCAAAGGAGCGTGCCGTTTCAATTCGGTCTCCTTGAATGTCAGGAATTGATTTACCGCACAGACGCGCCATTTCACCGGGATGTGGTGTCAAAATAACAGGAGCCGATCGCCGTGACAGGGCATCTAGTCCGATAGAGGAGCCCAGCATATTCAAAGCATCAGCATCCAGAACAAGCGGGCAAGTCGTATGTTCCCAGACGTCCCGCAGCCAATGAGTATCATTGTCAAAGCGTCCTATACCCGGTCCGAACACGATCGCAGCCTTATTTGCTGCCAGCTCGAGGATCGATTGTGTGGGAATTTTACCCCAATCACCACGGCCTTCATCAGCCATGCCTCGCATCATAATCTCTGGGATTTGTCCCAGCATCCCATCAAGCAGACTCTCTGGCAGCGCCCAGGTCACCAAGCCACTGCCTGCTCGCAGTGCTGCCTTGGAGCACAATAAGCCTGCACCACTCATGGAGCGGCTCCCTGCAGCAACAAGAACATGCCCAAAGGTACCTTTATTGGAATTGGAAGCACGCCGTCTGTAGTTGCTCAGACCTAGTGCATCCGAGAGAAGAGGCTCTCCAATTCGGTAGGTACGAACCTTCAATTGCTCGGCTGCAAATTGCGGAATGCCGATAGAACGAACACTCACACGCCCTGCCTGCTCTACACCTGGCTCCTGCTCCAATCCACGCTTGGAGAAGGCTAATGCAATGGTGCAGGTGGCACGAATACAAGCATCGTGCACATATCCTGTGTTCGGGTCCAGCCCGCTTGGAATATCGACAGCATAGATAGGGAGACTGCTCTCATTAGCCTCTAGAATAAGTTTCGCAACGACTTCCCGCGGTGCCCCACGGCTGCCTGTGCCCAATAATGCGTCGATAATCAAGTCATAGCTGTGCCATTGAACACATAATTCTGCGTAATTAGAGGAAGGTATCTGCAAATTAAAGGCGATATCTCTCTGTACTGCAGCTTCATCCACAAAACCTTCCGGATCTGTCGCGTATATGATTTCCACCTTATGGCCAGCTTCCTGTAAATGCCTGGAAGCGACAAGTCCATCGGCACCATTGTTGCCTTTGCCAACCAACACTGCAATACGTAGAAGCCGCTCACCTGCATGAAGCGATACCTCCTCGGCAACCGCTCTTCCTGCGTTTTCCATCAGCACCATAGCTGGGATACCGATTTGTTCAATCGTATATTGATCAATAGCTCTCATTTCCTGCGAATTGACGACATACATGCTTGTTGCCCCTCCTCTATAACATCAATCCTCGTAATAGGCCAATACCGAGCTCTCACTAATACATGTACCCGTACTGGTTCCCTCAAAAATCTCTTTCATCGAGCCAGGTTTATCGAAATTAAACACATAAATCGGTAAATGAAAGTCCCGTGCCAATATAAAAGCGGATTGATCCATAACCCGCAAATCATGGCTAATTACATCATTGTAATGCAGTGACTTGTACTTCTGCGCATCCTTATGCAGCTTCGGGTCCTGATTATATACACCATCCACACCCTGCTTGGCAACCAGAATCGCTTCGCAGTTTACCTCGATGGCTCTTTGCACAGAGGGATAATCTGTCGTGACATAGGGCTGTCCATTACCACCTGCAAAAATCACAATAAAACCCTTTTCCAAATGGTGAATGGCTTTTAACCGAATATAAGGCTCGGCCACGGAGGTAACCGGAATCGCTGACATCACTCTGACTTCAGACCTCGTTTTGGCTTTAAGAACGCCTCTGAGCATCAGACTGTTAATTACGGTTGCCAGAGTACCAATGTTATCGGCCTCCGCTCGTTCAATACCCCAATTCTCGCCCATATTTCCACGAAATATATTACCCCCGCCAATCACGAGGCAGACCTCGACGCCCATACGCAATATCGTCAAAATTTCATTGGCTATATGTTCTAGCCGCTCAGGATCAAAACCAAATTCACTCTTGCCAGCTACGGCTCCGCCGCTAAGCTTGATCAAAATTCTTTTATACTTCACTAACCATGCACCTCCAATAAATTTTCATACTGCTCGGGCGCTGCTGATTGTTAAGGGTACATAAAAATAAAAGACACTCAAGCAATAAATGCCTGTAGTGTCTCCAATGGAATATAAAAGGGAATGAAAGGAATATGAATACAAATAGCCTTGCTCCACACGACTTTATCTCATATGGCTTCAGAAGGCTGTCCATAGTCCCACACCTTTCCCGCTTGACGAATTCGTATATTATTTATTGTAAATTGAAGCTTATAAAACGTCAAATTTTGCGTGTTGATAGTCGCATTGAATCTTCCAGTCACGATGTCAATAAACTAATCCTGTCATTCGATTTTGAGATATGATAATCTCCATGTTATGATTAATACGAAGAAATGTACCATCTGTTCAAAATAGCTTAATGAGGGGACAACGATGATAGGTCTAAATTTGGTCATGATTTTGGTTTTACTATTAGCAACAGCATTTTTTGTAGCCGCAGAATTTGCATTTCTCAAAATCCGCCCAAGCCGGGTAGATCAGCTCGTTACCGAAGGAAACAAGAAGGCTCTATCCGTTAAACGTGTAATTAGTAATTTGGATGGGTATTTATCCGCATGCCAATTGGGCATCACCATCACAGCACTCGGTCTCGGGTGGCTCGGTGAACCGACTGTAGAATTAATTTTACATCCGCTTATCGGACCTATGGGGCTGCCTTCTCAGGTCGAAGCCACACTATCCTTCCTGATCGCCTTTGGTCTTGTCACCTACTGTCATGTCGTATTAGGTGAATTGGCTCCCAAATCGATAGCCATTCAAAAAGCAGAATCCATCAGCTTTCTGCTGGCAGCACCGATGATCGGGTTTTACAAAATCATGTATCCGTTTATATGGCTGCTGAATGGCTCCGCTACTCAATTTATCAGACTGTTCGGCATGAGACCTGCGAATGAGCATGAGGATGCCCACTCTGAGGAAGAACTGCGGATTATTTTGAGCGAAAGTCTGGAAAGCGGAGAAATTAACCAAACCGAATACGGTTACGTTAGCAGGATCTTTGAGTTTGATGAGCTGAAAGCCAGAGAAATCATGGTCCCCCGTACTGAAATGGTCTGCTTGTTCCTGAATAATACCCTTGAAGAAAACATGAATATAATTAAAGAAGAGCAATACACTCGATTCCCGGTCGCTGGAGAAAGTAAGGATGATATTATTGGGATGATCAATACGAAGCAATTTTTCTTAAAATATATCGATACTCCCCAAATCAACCTGCTTGATCTGATCAATCCTGTTGTGTCTGTACCTGAATCCATGCCTGTCAAATCTTTGCTCAAAGAGATGCAGAAGCAAAATGCCCACATTGTTATGCTGCTCGACGAATATGGCGGGACGGCAGGTATGATTACGATTGAAGATGTGCTGGAGGAAATTGTCGGAGAAATCCGTGATGAGTTCGACTCGGAGGAACGGCCTGAGATAGAGCGTATGGGCGATCAGCGTATTATTGTCGATGGCAAGGTACCTATTGGAGACATCAATGACATTTTCGGCAGTGATTTGGATCAAAGCGAATTGGATACTATCGGCGGCTGGCTGTATGCCAAGCATCCGCTTTTAAGAGAAGGCATGGAATGGGAATTTGATGTGCTGCACTTCAAGATTTTGAAAAAGGACGGACTGAGCTTCCGCAAAATTGAAATCAAGCCGCTTGGCAAAAAAGAACCGATTACTGTTGATCACAAGAGTCTTGAATAGATGGCAAAAAGAGCCTGATCTCAACTGAGATTCGGCTCTTTTTTTGAGGCGTGCAGACAGGTGCCCTGTCAGGTTAACTAAGGCAGCAAATATAACAAAATCATAAAGAAATGCAGAATGGATCCCCCAAGCACAAACATATGCCACACAGCGTGGTGATAAGGAAAGCTTCTCCATACATAAAACACCGTGCCGAGCGTATATAACAGACCGCCAATGACAAGCAAGGTCATACCTGCCGTGGGGAGTGCCGCAGACATCGGATTCCAGAGAAACACTACAATCCAGCCCATCGCAATGTAGATCAAGGTCGAGGTAAACAAAAACTTTTTAGTGAAAAATGCTTTAAATACGATCCCTGCCGCGGCGATTGCCCATATCATAATTAACAATGCCCAGCCGAGCGTTCCATGAATAACTGTTAGCAAGATCGGCGTGTATGTCCCGGCAATGAATACATAGATGAAGGAATGATCCAGCACTTCAAATACATCCTTGGCTTTACCCGCAGGAAGACTGTGAAGCATGGTCGATGCAACATACAGCAGCAGCATGCTTACACCATAAATAGTGAAGCTGGTTACATGCCAGGCTGTTCCCTTTGAAGCAGCAAACACAATCAACACGACAAGTCCAACCAAGCTAAGTAAACTTCCGATACCGTGTGTAACGGCATTTGCAAGCTCTTCTCTTTTGCTATACGTATGTGTCATTGCCATTCGTGAATTGCCTCCTTTATTATGTTAAAGGGTCCAATTGAACCGCGGCCTGCTTGCCGCTCAGTTGAATTCCCGTTTGCTTACGTCCCGCTAGCTTTAAATCGTCTATTAGACTCTCCAGCAGCGTCTTGGCCAGTGGTCCTTCCTTACCCTGAATACGTACGACCAGCAGCACAGCATCACCGGATTTGAGGATACGTTCCGCCTGTTGTTTTTTCGTATCATAATCATGAGCTTCAATATGCGGAGTCAGCCGGATTTCCTTCACCTTGGGAGCTTGCTCGCGCTTACGCTGCTGCTGCGCCTCTTCCCTCGCCTTACCTGCACCCACCAGCCTGCAAGGCGGCGGACTGCTCATCATGGAAGTACATACCAAATCCACTTTAAGCTTTTTGGCGAGTGCCAATGCCTGTGAGGTTAGCATCACGCCCAAGTCCTCGCCATCGATTCCGGTTAGCTGCACCTCGGATGCTTTTATCTTTTCATTCATGATCATTAGGCAACCACCTGAACTTTCGTTATAATGATTAAGCATATCAAATTGAAGGGAGCTTATCCATGAGCCAAAAAGAATTGGAAGAGCAGCTTATCCGCAATTACCAACGCGACGAATCATTGATGGTTCATATATTTGCCCAATGGTGCGTTAATCACGACCTCGACCCTGCCGATCTGTACAGACGGGCCTATCCTGATCAAGAAGCGAATCCTTTATTGCAGCAAGTTCAAGATTTGATCGTACCGAAGGAAGAAGCCGGTGATATTCCCGACGAAACCTTACTTGGTGTTTTATCGTTGTTTGGCAATGAAGAGCTTGCTTTTATTGTAACCGAAGAAATCGCACAACGCAGTCAGCGTTCCAAATGATTTCTTACATAATTAGCTTACTTTGATAAACCTTCATTTTCATGATTATTGCCGATGCAGCTTACGATATTCATGCGGCGTCAGTTCGGTCAGCTTTTTAAACATACGTCCAAAATGGGCGATATTCTCAAAGCCGACACTATCGGCGATATCAATGATTTTACGGGTAGATTCACGAAGCAGATGTTGAGCCTCACGAATCCGGGTCATATTTACATACTCAATAAAGGTGAAGCCGGTTATTTCTTTAAAGGTACGACTCATATAATACGGACTCATAAAAAACTGCTCCGACATGCCTGACAATGTCATCGGCTGCGCATAGTTTTTATTAATGTATTGGACAATCTCCGAGATTTTGCGATGCAAGGGGCTTGCATGCTCGAAAGGCGCTGCTTCATTGCGCTCCGCATAACGGCTGGAGAACAGCAGCAGCTCCACCAGCAGCAGCTTAATGTAGGTTTCAAAGCCGGTTGCTTTCTCCTTAAGCTCCTTGTCCAGCTTATCCAGCACGGAGCGCGTAAATATTTGGTCCTGCAGCTTGAGGCTGAGTACATGCGCGGGCTGTTCAAACACATTAAATAATGAAGGATGGTATAAGGAGTGGTCCCTGTCGATAAACTTATCGCTAAAATTGATCACAATCCGTTCATGTCCCGGCTCTCCAACATCCGACGTTTTATGAACATCATATTTATTAATAAATACAAGATCACCCGGGCCGATCAAATAAGAACGGTCTTTAATGAAATATGTCCGGTGCCCAGATAGCAAATAATAGATTTCATAAGTGCTGTGAAAATGGTTATTTCGCTCAAACAGCTCTGTGCGTTTAATATGCTGCATATAAAAATCGCCTTCCTCTGACCCATAGGTAAGGGAAACCGTCTCGCTCATCTTGCTTCACCGCTTTCTATCCTAGCTGCCATCTCTTCTATTGTAACAGAATGAACGGTTCGATCATAGCAAGATATGCATACATGCAGATAAAACAGACAAAATAGGTAAAGATTATAAACTGATTTTGCGTTATGATCGAGTTACTCAATTATTGAAGGAGGCTCTATTTCATGAGCACATATCAACCCATTGTCGAAGCTCTGCAAAAAGGCAGTGTAGACGGCATCGAAATCCCTGCCAGCTTTAAAGTGTATCCGCATTCATTTGCCGAATCCGGTGACGTTAAAATCGTCTTGGTTAAACATGAAGCGACCAAATATTTGGTTTCCATTGGTTCTGGTCCCCTATTCGATGAGCTGCAAGGCGAAATTGAAGGCGGCGCCAAAATCAGTCCGTTAACCCATGAGAACCGTCTCGTAATCAACAAATTTTTTGACTATACAGTACCTCGTGCATTTGGTACGCAGGTTGCAACGATTGGTCTGGGCGACCGTCTTGGTATTGCTTCCCCAGGACATATCAAAACCGTTAAAGGCCATGATATCCGTCCGATTCTGGCTCAACAAAGCATCCGTGAGTTGAATCTCACAGGACGTGACTACAAGCAAGTGGTTGATGCGGCATGCTTCGCTGTATTTCAGGAAGGCTACAAAGACGGCTTTGGTGCTGATGGCGATCATTTGAAAGTTGAAGCAGATATTGAACTGGCACTTGGCCTTGGCTTTACGATGCTGACACTGGATTGCTCCGAATATATCGATAATTCTATTGAAGGCTTATCTGCTGATGAACAAGCGGACAAATATGCCCAACTTCCAGAAGCAACACGCAATCACTATGAAAATCGTTACCTGAATGAAAGCTTTCAAGTAGCCGGCTCCTCTGTAACCTTTGACAAAGCAACCTTGATCAAGAACGTATTGATCTACGGGCCTGCCGTTGATTTTATGGAGCATATTTACAACACATATATTAAAAATGCCGGTCGTGAGATCGACTTTGAAATTTCTATTGATGAGACTGCGACACCAACAGATCCGGAATCCCACTTTTTGGTAGCCAAGGAGCTGTATGCCCGCGGCTTAACGATTTACAGCATGGCTCCGCGCTTTATTGGTGAATTCCAAAAGGGAATCGACTACATCGGTGATATCGCCAAATTTGAAGAAGAACTGATCATCCATGCCGGAATTGCTGATGATTTTGGCTACAAGCTGAGTATTCACTCAGGCAGCGACAAGTTCAGCGTATTCCCATTGATCGGCAAGCACACCAAAGGACGCTTCCATATCAAGACGGCCGGAACGAACTGGCTCGAAGCTGTCAGAACTGTAGCCAAAGTGAAGCCGGACCTGTACCGTAAGATGCACCAATACGCTTTGGATCATTTTGAAGAAGCAACTGTTTACTACCATGTTACGACCGATCTAAGCAAAATTGTTCCACTCGACCAAGTTGCCGATGCAGATTTGGCCGATGTGTATATGAACGAGAACAATGCACGTCAAGTGATTCACATTACGTACGGAATTTTGCTGCAAGCCAAGGATGCACAAGGTAATTCACTGTTCAAGGACGAGTTCTTCAGCACGTTGAATGAGCAAGAGGATGCTTTTGAGCAGTCGTTGATCTCCCATATCGGCAAGCATTTGGAGCTCTTGGGTAAATAATCAATCTGAATAAGGCGGTGTACAGGCTCATGAAAAAATTTTTAGATGAAAACTTTTTGCTAACGAATGAAACGGCCGTTCACTTGTATCACGATTATGCAAAAAAACAGCCGATTATCGATTACCATTGTCACTTAAGCCCGCAAGAAATTTATGAGAACAAAACATTCAAAAATTTAACTGAAGCTTGGTTATATGGCGATCATTACAAGTGGAAGGCTATGCGCGCGAATGGTGCGACGGAAAACCTGGTAACGGGTGGCGAAGGCACGAGCGATTACGACCGTTTTCTGGAATGGGCCAAGACTGTTCCGATGACTATCGGTAACCCGCTTTATCATTGGTCACACCTGGAGCTTCAGCGTTTCTTCGGTGTCTACGACCTGATCAATGAAAAGAATGCACCTGCAATCTGGGAAACTGTTAACGCTCAATTGAACGGAGAAGGCTTTGGAGCCAGAGATATGATCAAAAAGTCTGACGTCAGAGTAATCTGCACCACTGATGATCCGACCGACTCCTTGGAGTATCATATTAAAATCAAGGAATTAGAAGATTTTGACGTTGCTGTCCTCCCTTCTTTCCGTCCGGATAAAGGTCTCGAAATTAACCGTCCTACCTTCGTTCCTTGGGTACAGAAGCTGGCTGAAGTTGCCGGACAACCGATTGGTGATTACGATCAGCTCCTGACCGCTCTCGAATCCAGGGTTCGTTTCTTTGACTCCATCGGCGGGCGCGTTTCCGATCATGCCTTGGACTATGTAGCTTATGCAGACACGACCAAGGAGCAGGCAGCAGCCATATTCGCCAAAGCGCTTCAAGGCGCTTCCGTAAGTCTTGAGGAAGAAAAACAATACAAAACATATACGCTCGTATTTTTGGGTAAGCTTTACTCTGAGCTTGGATGGGCTATGCAGTTCCATATTAATGCACACCGTAACAACAATGTCCGGATGTTCAATAAATTGGGTCCAGACACAGGCTTCGACTCGATCAATGACAGCTCACCTGCACAACCGATTGTTCGTCTGCTTGATGCATTGGATAGTGAAGATGCCCTGCCAAGAACGATTTTGTATTCCTTGAATCCTAAAGATCATTATGTATTGGGGTCCATTATTGGAAGCTTCCAAGGCGGAGGTATTCCGGGGAAAGTTCAACTGGGTGCAGCCTGGTGGTTCCTCGATACGAAGGATGGTATGCTGGAGCAAATGCAGGCATTGGCCAATCTTGGCCTGCTGAGCCGTTTTGTCGGGATGCTGACAGATTCGAGAAGCTTCCTGTCTTATACGAGACATGAATACTTCAGAAGAATTCTGTGCGATATGATTGGAAAATGGGTGGAAGATGGCGAAGCTCCGAACGATATCGAGCTGCTGTCCAGTATGATTGAAAATATTTGCTATAACAATGCCAACCAATACTTTGGTTTTGGTAAATAAATAAGCATGTGCTGTGCGATACTTGAAAGTTATGGGTATCGTGGCAGGCTGCGCTGCTCATGCATCGTGAAATAAGACTTTCGGGAACTTTGATATGCTCCTCTTTAAGTAGACAGGTTTAAAAAATAAACCGGCTACTTAAAGGGGAGTATTTCTTTGTCAAGGAAGAAAAAGCAATACGCGCGCTCTTCCCCTGAGCATGTGGCTGAGAACCTGCTAAAACGAGAATCTTATTTCCTATGTGCTGAGGCATTCGAACAACAACAAACTGGTAGTTGAAACGCTGGATCAGGCGCTTGGGGCTATACCAGGCGTGACTCCCATGCTTCGCAGCGTCTGGAGTTTTCAATACACCTCGTTGGCCTTTAAGAAGCGGCTGGACAAAGCCAACATGACTCAGAGTATGTCACGTGTTAGCTGGTGCATAGACAACGGACGCATGGAAGCTTTTTGGGGAACCCTGAAATGCGAAATGTAATACCTCGTTTTCCCAGACATAAGGACATATTTTTCAAGCCTTTTCGTTTTTCAGACCATCCTAGCTTCCCACAATATTAGAATCATTTCTCTTCGTTCTTTGCCAATCTTGCATGTATTTTTCCAAGCAATCGATCCAGCACAACCGGCTTCGTATCAAAATCATCGCATCCCGCTTGGTATGCTTCCTTTTCATCTCCTGCCATTGCATGAGCTGTTAAAGCGATGATCGGAATACTCTTCGTTTCAGGAGACTTCTTGAGCATTCGGGTTGCCTCCCACCCATCCATAACAGGCAAACTCATATCCATCAAAATCAGATCAGGGTGTTCCTTCATCGCCAAATCAACGCCTTGCTTGCCGTCTTCAGCTGTGATAACCTGATACCCTTTGCGGGTCAGACGCCGAGACAGCATATCGCGATTCATCTCATTATCTTCGACCAGAAGAATAATATTCATAGGGATTAAAGCCTCCTAATTCTACGTAATAGGTCAACTTCGAGCTTGCCAAGCGCTGTTGGCTAGCTACTCTTATTCACAGTGGTAGTAATGAATTGGCGAATTTCCGTCAGCAACGATTTGTGACTAAACGATCCTTTTTGAATGACGCTATTCACATAACCGTTCAACTTTAATCGATCTTCCGTCGTGATTGTCTTGGCCGTTAATACCACAATCGGAATTTCGCTCCAAGCATCCTGTTTGCGGAGCTCTGCAACGAATTGAAAGCCGTCCATTTCCGGCATCATCAAGTCAAGTAAAATCAATGTAGGTATTTCTCTGGCTATACAATCCAAAGCGATACGACCATTTCCAGCTTGAGTAACCGCATACCCCTCTTTATGCAACAGCTTTGTCATCAATTCGCTTGTCGTCGCATCATCCTCAATCACCAGTACAGATTGCAAGGCACGATTCGAGACGTACTTGTCCATCACATCGATCAGCCGTTCCCGCTGCACCGGCTTCGTCAGAAATTCGGAAGCCCCGAGCGTGTAGCCTAAGTGTTTATCATTTGTCATCGACCAAATTACGACGGGGATGTCCTGCAGTTCCGGATCGCTCTTAAGTGCCGACAATACGCTCCACCCATCCATACTTGGCATGAGGATATCCAGACAGATCACCTTGGGGCGAAGCTTCTTGGTCAGACGAAGCCCTTCCTGACCGCTTTCGGCAAATGCGATTGTCCATCCCTCTTTGTCGAGATATCGTCGCATCAGTTGCTGGTTGAAGGGCTCGTCATCGATGAGCAGAATGCTCACTTGACTGGCTTCTTCTTCATTCTGGCGATAGGCTACAGACGGTTCCTCGATCTCCTGTCCGGCGGGAGAGACAGGAAGCCAGCACGTAAATGTACTGCCAGACCCAAGTTCACTTTCAACAGAAATTTCGCCCCCCATGATGTTGCAGAAGCTTTGACTGATGGCTAGTCCAAGACCGGTACCTCCATATTTGCGTGTCGTCGAGGAATCAGCTTGTGTGAAAGGCTGAAAAAGCTTTTCCACTTGCTCAGGTGTCATACCAATTCCCGAATCCTTGATACGGAAGCAGTAACCCGATTTGTTATATCTTGTTTCGCGGTATACATCAAAATCGATCGTGCCATCCTTTGTAAATTTGCTTGCATTGCTTAACAAATTGATTAAAATTTGCCGAAGCTTCGTTACATCTGTTGTCATCTCGCTTTCTATACTGCGAGTTTCCAGCTGATTTCCATTGCCTTCAATAAGCGGTCTGACCGTCGTCATCACATCCTGAACCAAATCCGTCAAATCGCAGGTCTCGAAGTACATCTCCATTTTACCAGCTTCGACTTTCGAGATATCCAGAATATCATTGATCAGGGCGAGCAGATGGTTACCCGATTTACTGATTTTCCCAAGATCCTCCACAAAGGTTGGCTCGCCAAGTTCTTCCGCTTCTTCCTTCAGCATTTCGCTGTATCCAATGATAGCATTGAGCGGTGTTCGTAATTCGTGACTCATATTGGCTAGAAACTGGCTTTTGATCCTGTTCGCCTTGATGGCTTCATCATGGGCTTTCTCCAGCTGCGATGTGCGTTCCGCCACCAATTCCTCCAAATGGTCGTTCAACTGCCGTAGCTCCTGATTTATGATATAAATTTCATCTGTTTTTTCCTGAATCTCCGAGTCTTTATGGGAAAACCGTTTGGAGATAAATATCCCGAGCAGGGACAACCCAAGCGTAAACAATGTACCTCCCGAGATAAAATAAGCCAGCCACTTTTGCTCCAGCACCCTACCGGAGGATAAAGCCAATTTATCTCCAAAATGAAAGTTGGCTGCCATCATTCCCGTATAATGCATGCCAACGACCGCGGCGCCCATTATTAAACCACTTCCGAGCTTTTTCCAAACTTCACCGCGATCTCCTCCTTTATGAAAATAAAACGATAACCATAATGCAGCGTTGGAGGCGGCAATTGCGATAACGATGGAAAGTGCAAAGTAGAAAGGATTATACGTGATATCGACCTGCAAAGCAGCCATTCCAATGTAATGCATCGCTGAAATGCCAACGGCAAGCAGCATGCCGCCGCCAAGCAATTGACGCAATGTCAGATGACTGCGACCCACAACATTTAAAGCAATGAAGGACGCAGTGATCGCTACCACCACGGACAACAGAACAAGCCAAAGATCATAAGCGACCGGAACGGGTAATGAAAAAGCAAGCATTCCAACGAAATGCATCGACCAGATACCCATCCCCATGGCAACTGCGCCGAATAGGAGCCACAACCATCGGTTTCTCCCTTGAGATGTGCTGATTCTCCCTGCCAAATCAAGAACGGTATAGGAAGCAACAACAGCAACGACGTACGAAAAAACGACAAGTACAGTATCGTACGAGCCATGAACATGTTCCACTCGACATCCCTCACTTCAATATGTAAAAAATAACTAACTCGAAAATAAGATCCATTCTAAATTGTACAACAACGATTTGTTCACGGTAATATCCCGGATAAAAGTACGATCTAATTTGAGCTTATTAATAGGGAATAGGTATAAATAACTGAGCGTTCTATAAGCCCGTGCCAAAATCATCGAAACTGATCGGGATTCAAAACCGGTTTCCTCAACGCCGGATTTAGACAACCAGATTGGATTGATAGAATTGCTTTGATAGAATTGCTGGAACGATAAATTAACCGAAATAGGGATGAGTGGCATCCTGCCTCAAGCAACTCCCGCATTTGCCGGCACGCTTCTCGCAATACCCAGGTCCCCAAATCATAAATCATTCCTGCCTCTTCCGCAATGGGGATGAGCATACTTGGAGATAAATATACCTCTGGTTGGATGCTTCCATCATGACAGAGCTTCAACCCCGATCATTAGATTATCCCCTGCTGGAATCTGAACCGCTTCTTCTCCATCCAACGGGAATAAAGCTATCCCAATACTCGCTGTGTTCGCCAGCCAACCGCGAATTCTTCAGTTCAAACTGACAGAACTACAGCCAGCCAAAAGATCTCAGCGTTCGTAGACGCTCTACGGTTAGATACCCTCTCCATTCGTATTCGCCTGCCGCACTGACAGCGGGCCAATTTATCGGCCACCCTCCGTCTGGCTGCTGCTGGCTAACCAAATAAGAGAGATGTTGTTCTATCTCTGAGTTGGAGACCACTTGTGCGGCATAGCTGCTCGGGGATGGCACCCAATCCAGCACTTTGTGCACGTAACCCTCCGCTTCAGTATCTCGTTCAATAATGTCCGGTTGAGCCAGCCACTTTTGTATAGACGTTAAATGAGCTGCCGCCCGTTCGCGCTCAGGTGTGTGCTCCAGAAAGGAGAGCCACTGCACGCCGTCATGATAATCGGAAGGCAAGCCCTTATCCATCTCCTTCCAAATAAAATCCGCCGCGTTCTGAAACCATTTTTCTTCATAGATATCGGTTACTGCTGATTGCTTATAGAGCAGGCCGATGATACGACCTGTCGGGTTCATATGAGCCTGACTGTCCTGATCCGTGTTCCACCAAGGTGCGTGAGGATAATCGTTAATATGGCAGAAAGCCAACGGAAAGCCCCCTGTCGGTATGCTATTCGCTTGTAAAAAGCGAATCACCCCTTTTAGTATGGAAGGGTCAAAGCATTCGATCTCGTCCATGAGGATCAATGCTGATTCAGTCGGGACAGGCTGACTGTGTGGGCTGCGAATATCCGGCTCAAGCCCCTGCCCAAATCCTCCATCCATGTTCTGATAAGCAGCCAATGCGGCTAATACAGTTTCTTTTGAACCATTTTCAAAAAAATATTCGAACCGCCGCCGATCCAATAATCGTCCATTTTGATAAATAAATAATTTAGCTCTATCCAATAACCCTGGGGATACACGCATTGCTGACAGCTCCTTTTTACGAAAATGATTTATATAGGTCATCTTATTTACTCAACAAATAATTTTCAGGTTGTATGGGTTTGATATTGCTGATACAGCTGTTTAGCCAGCTGACCAATCTCCTGACGCAATATCTCTGGCTCCATAACCTCTGCATGCAAACCTATCGAAAAAAAGAACCGTATCGCCCACTCCCATTCGGATGCCGGACATGCAAAGTCAATTTCCCATAAGTCATCGCTGATCCATCGGACCATCTCGCCAATGTGGGCATCCTGTTCTACGACCAGCATCCCTTTGTAAGTGAGTCGGGCCACTATTCTTATCGGATTATTGTCCGCAGAAGTTTCTTTACATGCTGAGACGGGTCCTGGATCATGATGGAGTTGTTTTGGAGGGTCCATTTCTTTTATCCTCTCAAAACGATCAACCCGAAATAAACGGTCCTCCTGATGAGTTAAGGAATACGCCTCACAGTACCAGAATCCATTGCTCGCATACACTCGTTTGGGTAACAAGTGGAGCCAACGTTGGTGGTTCGAAGAACGATAGTAAACTTCAAGCCATCTGGATTCCGACATCAAAGCCAGCAGTGACGTCAGGTGTGGGGTTTTAAAGCTGCGCGCAGGCACTTCCATTTCCAGCTTCTCCAGAATCGGTTCAATCTGCTTAAGGGTAGTCTCGGGAATCAAGGCTCGAATTTTGTCCATGATAGTAAATCGCGCTTGATTAAAAGGTGTATCCGCCATTCGGATCATTGCCTTTAAGGCAAAAAGCACAGTTAACGCTTCCTGCGTATCCATTTGCAAAGGAGGCAGCTGGAAGCCTTCCATCAGACGAAACCCACCCTTGGGCCCTGCCACCGCATACAATGGAATTCCCATCTCGGATAATGCCTGCATATCTCGTAAGATGGTTCTTTTCGAGATTTCAAACTTGTCTGCTAACGATTGCGCCGTTTCGTGTCGCTGCTGCAGCGCGATCAGAATCGCCATCAATCTATCTACTCTTCTCAGAAGCTGTTCCTCCTTCAACATCATGACCGTGAGAAGTACAGTGAATATACCCGCTATGTGGTCGAGCGCTCGCAATCGGTTTTCATTCCTGCTCATCCAGCATACCATTCGATTGGTGACATCATAGATGTCATCATTAACGAAGTCCATATAAGAAAAGCTTCTGAATCGGAGCCTATTCGGTGAAGATACATTCGTGTTTTAAATGTAGCTTTTCTTGCGAGATAAGAATCGGTCAGCCTCCGCTGAAAACATATAAATTATCTCTAAAAAAATAGCCGTGGCACCAATGCTCACAGGCTATATCCTTTTCACCATCCGGTTGAACCCATAATAATCAATCCACACGGCTAATAGAACACCCACCGTGTACCGCACCAAATCCAGCTTAAGAAAACCTTGTCCTAATATTAAAGCTCCTATAAAGGTATGTCTGATCTCATTAATCCAATCAGCCTGATACAGCTGGCTAAATTCAACAGCAAAACAAAAGATCAAGCTAATGATAACGGCAACGATCAAGGGCTTGTCTATAAAAATAAAGCGAAATCCAAAATAAATCATGCTTGCCCAACATACATCTCCGGCATGCTCCACAATAAATACAGGCAACACCTCAGGAAATTGTCTGGAGCCCATACCCAACAGGATTACGATCAGAATTGAGCTTATATAAAAAAATCTTGCCTTCATTGCATTCAACTCACTTTTGGTTAGTTAGATCTCGATGACAATCCTGCCGCGAATTCGGCCACCCAAAATTTTCTCGGCGTACTCCGGTATCTCTGCTAATCGTATCCTGCTGCTGCCAATCTGATTCAGCTTTCCGCTTGATTTTAAATCTACAGCAATTTGTTCCCATAAGGGGTACCTTCGTTCAATGGGATAGTGAACCGAATCAATTCCGAGCAAATTCGTCCCCCGCAAAATAAAAGGATGCACCGTTGTCGGAAGATCGCCCCCTCCTGTCAGCCCACTTACAGCCACTGAGCCGCCATATTGCAGCGATGCGAGAATATAGGCAAGCGAGCTGCCACCTACTGGATCAACAGCAGCAGCCCATGCCTGCTTCTCAAGCGGTCTGCGAGACGCCGGATTGAGCGCTTCCCGACTGATGATCTCACTTGCACCCAAGCTGCGCAGGTAGTCATGCTCCGCTTCCTTGCCTGTAGAAGCTGCCAACTGATAGCCGCGTGCGGCCAGCAGGGCAACCGCAAAGCTGCCAACACCACCTGTGGCACCGGTAACCAGTACGGTTCCGCGCTGCGGATTCAGCCCATTATACTCCAGACGTTCAATGGATAACGCGGCTGTCAGCCCGGCTGTACCAATCATCATCGCTTCGTCCAGCTCCAATGCAGGAGGAAGCGGCACAACCCAATCGGCTGGGACGCGGGCAATGCTGCTAAAACCACCGCTATGGGATACTCCGAGGCCAAATCCGGTTACGATCACCTTCTGATCTGTGGAAAATCGCGAATCCGTCGAAGACAAGACGGTACCTGCAAGATCGATACCTGGTATGTGCAAGTAGCTGCGAACCATACCACCATTCGCGATACAAGCCAGACCATCTTTATAGTTCAAGCTGGAATAGTGTACACGGATCACAACTTCGCCCTGTGAAAGATCCTCCAGCTTCATCTCCTGCAAACCAATCTTGAAATCATCCCCCTGCTTATCAACTACAAGCGCTTCAAAGCTGTTAGTGTCCATAACTAGCCTCCCTATAGTTTTTCGAGCATTGGAATTTAATGTACTGCTTGTACACTTCAACTCAGATAACTTTATATATGGTAATTATATCAACTTCCAGCTGAATGTACATTTGCATCATTCATTTTGTCTTACAGAGCTTTACGACGACAATGCAAAAAGACGTACACCATCTACCAACTGATCTCGCTTCTTAACTCGATGATGGTTTTGGGCACGTCTTTTTTTCAACCCATCTTATCGCTGGGTAAAACTCGTTCTTGGCTAAACTGGATTCGCATCTTCCTCAACAGCAAATTCAAAATCATCCATATCAAAGATGTGAACAGATATCCGCGCTTCAATAATTCTGTCCACCAAATCCGGCTGATCCGTCATAATGGGAGCTTTCTCCCGCAAGGAGGTCAATATCAGCTCCGTCTCAATAGGGTCAAACTCTTCACCGTACTCTGTATTATCGTAGGCATTCACCACAGTAAACGAAACATTGTCGTTGAATGGCAAAGGCGGACTTTTTCCCCAAGGCGTGGCTAAGGCGCGCTCCAGCTTTTTCTTGTTAAAAGGCTCCTCGAGCATCGCAATTAACTCGCTAATTTTCGAGCGTACGTGTGCCTCATCTATAGATAAAGGCATCACGGGTTCCTTGCTTTCTATCATTTCGTATAATTCACTTATCGTTGTGTAAGGAACCAGGTATTCCACGGCTTGACTCGGCACGAGCATTTCTCCGTACACGGCAATCATCACAGCCTCAATCACAAAACGCTTGCGCAAAACTTTGTCCCCCTTAAAATGGATGAAAATCTGCAACGGTCCACAGACTATAATCTCATTATTATAGCACAAGGAAGACAAGTTCGCAGAACGTTTGTATGTTCCAGACGCCACACTGACTTAAAGCGGGAAGGGGCAGTTGTGTCTGCCTGAATATGCTTCCTAGATAACCCTGTATTAAATATCATTATTATGATAAAATAAGTATTAACAAATTGATAATCGAGGTGGAAAATATGCCTACAATTCGTCCAATTTCTGATTTACGTAATAACTTTAATGCAATTTCAGATATTGCCCATCATGATGGTGAGCCTGTATTTATAACAAAAAATGGTCAAAGTGATCTTGTAGTTATGAGCCATGCATTATACGAAAAGCAGCAAGCCCTTATTGAATTGTACCAAAAATTGGCGGTTGCTGAAGGTCAAAGTAATACTGGAGTTGATAGGAAAAGCCATGTGGATGTCATGAATAATCTAAGGAGTCTAATACGTGGAAAAGAGATATAATATCGAGTATTTGCCAATTGCTGAACAAGATATCATCGATATCATTCAGTATATCATGCTTGATAATCCAACTGCTGCAATTTCAATTGCAAACAAATTCGATGAAGCAATATCTGTCTTAGAGTTGTTTCCCCATAGTGGTTCTATTCCTAATGATATTAGACTTCAATCCCTGAAATACAGAATGTTAATTGTTGAAACATATATTGTATTCTATGTGTTTAATAACGAGTTCGTGGAAATTCGAAGAATACTCCACGGTAAAAGAAAATATGACTTCTTGCTTTAACATCTAACAACTTGGTTTGACTTGATTTCCTGTAAATCTCGGATAACAGACGGACTGATCGGCTTGATCCCATCTTCAAAATGCCGGGGACAATCCGCATATTCTGACATTCATGAAAAATAGGGACCCACCCATTATCGGCGAGCCCCCTAAGCAACAGTTCTTATAATAAACTTACAATTGTTCCAGCAGCTTAGCCAAATTGCTGACCGAGCGCGCCGACGCTTGCTTCTGATCCTCGTTCCCTTCATACTCTACGGACAGCCAGCCCGTATAACCAGCGCGTTTCAAACTGGATAACACAAACGGGAGATCGACGTCCCCTTCTCCGGGAACCTGACCGGCATACACGTCTCCACTAAGCGAGGTATACGTTCTGCCCTTATGCTCACTGTCCGTAATTTTCTTGAAATCCTTCAAATGAACATGCGATACCAAATCAATCAGCTCGACAATAGCTCCATTCGGCTGCTCGTCTACAAGCAGGAAATTCCCTGTATCAAAGGTTTGACGCAAATAGGGGGAACCGACCTCAGCGATGATTTTGGATACCTGTTCAACCTTACCGGCAAACAGGCCATGATTTTCCAGGCATAGCGTAATTCCCTTGGTTCCGGCATAAGCTGCAGCTTCTCTCAAACCATCCAGTATCCAATCTTTAGCTTGCTCGAAGGTCATGTCTCCCGACTTATCACCTGAGAACACACGTACAACCTTCGCTCCCAGCTGTACAGCCATATCGACGCTTGAGCAAATATCTTGAACCTGCTCCTTACGCTTCTCCTCATCGATTTGCGCCAGATTATTGCTAGCACCAAAGCAGGCCAACTCCAAGCCATTGCGTCTGAGTGCCTCTTGCACGGGTTCAAAATCTGTTTCTGGATTCCAAAACATACTGAGAAGCTCCACACCGTCTGCACCTGTTGATGCAGCATAATCGATGAAATCAGCGTTCGTCCACGTTTTGTCATAAAAGCTCTGATGGCAGCTCCATGCACTTAATGCAATCTTCATCTATAAGCGCCTCCTGTCTATTGATAATTACGAATAAAAGTGACTGCTTTGCGAATATCCACCTCGGGCTGGTCGCCCACTTCACGCTCTATGGTCAAATACCCTGTATATCCGATTTGCTGCAGCGCTTGAAAATATTCCGCGAACTTAACTTGTCCTTCACCTAATGGTACCTCCTCAAAGGCTCTACCGGATGCTGCCAATTGGGCAATATGCTCATGTGTCATTTGGCTATAGCCCAAATACCCGTATACTTCCTTCGGATCGATTTCCCGAACCCTGATTCCGTCCTTCACATGCGTATGCACGATATAATCCTTTAGCAGCACAACTCCCTGAACGGGATCATCACCAGTCACCATTACCATATTGGCCGGATCAAAATTGACAGAAACCCCATTTTGTGTGAGCGAATCCAGAAAAGTCTTTAATCTGGCCGCAGGCTCCGGACCTGTCTCAATGGCAAAATAGGCATTCATCCCATGCGCATAGCTGCTCAGCTCCTCGCAAGCGGACTGCATGGCCGCATAAATCCGATCATTCGGATCCTCAGGCACAATCCCGATGTGAGTAGTCACTATATTCGTTCCAAGCTCAAGCGCCAGATCGAGAATCCGCTTCGATTGCTCGATCTTAGCAGGATTCGCCGCTGCATCCTGAAAGCCATGGCCTCCCAGATCTCCACATAACGCGGAGATTTCCAAACCTAATGAATCGATATAGCTTCTGAGCTCACGTCGAGCCTGCCCTGATAAGCCAGCTGGATCCATCTCACCAGAAACCGCGTAGATCTGCACGCCATCCGCACCAACCTCCCGCGCTTTCTTCAATCCTTCACGAACGCCGATCCCAAAGCTGTCGACGATGACTCCAACTTTATTCGTAAGCTTCATACCCGGAAACCTCCCTCATCTGTTTTTTCAATGACTTTAAAACTGTATTTCCTTACCTTCGGCTGCCGATTGATAGATCGCACTTAATATTTTAATCATCTCGACGCCATCCTCTACAGGACATAACGTTTCCGTGCGGCCGCGGCAGCAATCAACAAAATGAGCAATCTCCGCATTAAAGCCAGGTTGGAATTGAAAGCTGGGATGATCAATCTGTGGAGTAATATTGATGATCGTATTCTGCTGCTCGGATATGATCTGAAGCTCAGGCTCTATCTCTGCTCCACCCTTATCTCCGTATAGTTTAACAGCGAGTTCATCCTTGCGGGCATGCAGCGTAAAGCTGACATCCACCATTAATGACGCCCCGTTGTCAAAGCGGATCAGTGCATTCGCCAGATCTTCTACGTCGTTATGCTCAGCATTGAAATCTGCTGCCTTGTAATAGGATAAATTGTCAATATGCGCACGGTTTCCAAGCTTGCGGTATGTATTGCCGCTAACCGACTTGACCTTTGGCTTGCCCATCAAATACCAGCACAAATCAATCACATGCACCCCAAGATCGATCAGAGGTCCACCGCCAGAGCGTTCACTATCCGAGAACCAGCCGCCAGGATTACCAAGTCGACGCAGGCAGGAAGCTTTTGCATAATAGATTTCACCCAATTGCCCGGCGTCCACAAATTTACGCAGAGTCTGAACATTCGTACCATAACGTCTGACATAACCAACCTGGAGCACCTTGCCTGAGTCATGAACTGCCTTTTGCACATTCAGCGCTTCTTCTACCGTCTTGCAAAGAGGCTTTTCACATAACACATGTTTGCCTGCTTCCAGAGCTGCTATGGCAATCTTCGCGTGCATATGATTCCAGGTACAGATGCTGACTGCCTCAATATCGGGATTTTGCAATAGCTCCATATAATTCGTATACGTAGTACCCGCACCAAAACGTTCTGCCTTTTCCTGTGCTCTCGTTTCATTCAAATCACAGATCGCGATTAATTCGACTTCCGGGTGTACGGAATATGCAGTCAAATGGGCCTCGGAAATCGATCCGGCACCAATAACGGCAATTTTCAATTTAGACATGGCGTCAGCTGCCTCCAATGTATGTTACAATAGGATGAATACCTAACAACCATACCATGGAGCCGAGATGGAGTGAATGCACAAAGTGACACGATTCATGGATTATATGATCAGTCCACAGCCGCTTCGGACCATTGACTGCAAAGTCGATTCAAGTAAGCTGTATGTTCAATCTCTGAGAATAACCAATGTCGGTCATCTTCCTGGAAGAACGATGATTAGACAACAGGCCACTTTCAGTAAATGGGCGATTGTTTATATTACTGGAGGTAGTGGAAGTTATCAGGTAAACGATGGAGTCCGGCAGCCTGTTGAGCAGGGGAGCTTGTTCTGGTTCTACCCGGGCTCCGAATTTCATTATGGTCCTGAACGTAACGGGTATTGGGATGAATTTTATTTTACAATTGAAGGTAGTCGCATTCAGGAATGGATCGAGCATTGGGGAATTAAGCGGGATAAGGTACTGCGAGTAGGTACGGATGACGCCCAATACAATAAAATCGAACGTATCTTTTTGTTGATGGAAAGCGGTGTCCCAGCAAGTATTGATCGGGCATCCCTGCTGCTTGAATCCATGCTGTACGAGTTCATCTTGAACGCTAACGAACAACCGGAGAGCAACAGGATGCATAAAATGATTCCGATCATGGACGATATTTCAAATTTTCTTAACGAACCGATTGATGCTGACAAAATAGCGAAGCGGCACCACATCTCCGTATCCACACTGCGCCGCAACGTATCTGAATATACAGGATATCCGTTTAATGAATATGTTCATCGTTTAAAAATTGCCGAAGCCAAAAATATTTTGATTAATTCTGAGCTGTCCATCAAGGAAATCGCTCATCAATTGGGGTATACGGACGTATTTTATTTCTCTCGCCTATTCAAGCAGTACGTGGGCGTTGCCCCGAATACGTACCGCAAGCATATGTAAGCAAACGAAGGGTTTGCGAGTAACCATGAGTCTAAGTTAGCTGCAAAATCCATTTGTCCACGGCGTAAGCAATACCGTCTTCATGCAGTGAACGTGTGACGAAGCTTGTTTTTTGCTTCAAGGTATCATCAGCATTACCCATAACGATACCAAGGCCGACTTCCTCAATCATTTCCCAATCGTTAAGCCCATCGCCAAAAGCTGCAGCTTCATTCGTGGAAATACCCAGATGGTCAAGCAGCCTTTGCAAGCCGATTGCTTTATTCATGCCACCCGGATTAATGTCGAGTGCCCAAGGACGCCAGCGGTGCATATAATAGATGTTGCGTTCATCACCCACATAGAGGGACTCATCCTGCTCGTTACAAAATACAATGCATTGATAAATGTCAGGCACATCCTGATAAGATTCCAACAGGATTGGGTTCATGAAGCCGATCTCCTGCTGAGCCTGCAGAAAATAGGGAGCATCCTGACGATTGGTAAACATTTTCTCTGAGCCATACAACAGAAGCGTTTGGTTCAAACGATCAGCCTGCTCAAGCCACTCGCGTACGGTAGCTTTGGCGAAGGCACTGCCGAAGACGGTTTCTCCTCGATAACCTGTATGTGTGCCGTTGCAGGTAATAGCCCAATCGATACCAAGCTCCTCGCGCAGCGAAGCCATTTCGTACTCACTACGACCTGTACATAAGGTAAGAATTATGCCTTGCTCTTGTAAACGCTGAAGCGCCAAACGGGTCGATTCGGGCAAATAATCCCGGTCCCGCAAAGTTCCATCCACATCAAATGCTACAAGCTTGATCATTTCTGCCACCTCACCTATCTATAAGGCTTATATGTATAAGCTGATCTTATTATAGCAGAGATGTCGCTTGTCAGGAACGATAGATTATGCTCACGCTTAAATCGGAGGATGTGTAATTTCATTTGCCCTCGTGCGCTTTTGAACCAGATGCTTCCAGCATTCCCAATGACATAAGGCCATATTGAATCCCCTCCTGTTTGTAAACAGCAAGCATGTTATACTATTATTACTACTATTAACCCTCAAGGAACAAAATCATTCACAAAATAGAGATTGCTTACGAATATTGTGAATAGCAGGAGGCGCTATGATGGATACCCATACCTATAAACGTTATAACAAAGAACAGCAGCTACAAAAACAATCCTCAGGGAATTTATATAAAGGCCGTGATTCCATTTTGCATCGAGATGTGATGCTCTATATTTCCGAATTTGATGAGAGCGAAGGTCCGCGCCTGGATGTGATTCAATCGATCAAGGATGGCTCACAGCTGCCGGAAGACCGCTTTATGCATGTTTGGGATATTGAACTCGATTCACATTCGATTATGATTGTACTCAAGCCTGAGCTCGGCTATTTTTTGGAGGAGGAGCTTGAATCCCATTCCTTAAGTGTATATGAAATACTTATTCTCATTCGCACTCTTGGGCAAAGCATGCAGAATGCGGCAAAGGATGGCATCTCAGACTTTTCGGTTCATGCCAACAACATTTGGATTCAAGGTGCCAATCAGCCTATCATTATTAACTATTGGAACAATGAAGAACCGCTCTGGAGTGAAGCCGGAGGATTGGGGCGTTTGATGTATCAGTTGATCGCAAAAACTTCTATTATTCCCGCTAATGTGGAGGCTATGGGGCTGCTGCTCGTAGATGCTTTAGGCAAAATGCCTGTGGACGAAAAAGAGGTCATAATCAAATGGATTCGTGCTGCCGTTCTTGATCGCAAGAGCTTGACGGTGCTGCTGAAAGGCCTTGATCAAATGCTGCTCACGTACCCGGAGCATCTGGATATGGAACGGACTCTTTCTGAAAAAAAGCTGATCCCGGCCGATCCCGATATTACGAAGAAAATAGCCGCGGTTCAATCGTCTCAGGAGCAAGTTCAAAGCCGCTCGTTACAGGATACTATCATAAGTACACCTAAAACCGCTCAATACCAGTCAAAATCAGCCCAGCAGCAGCAAGCCAGACCCGTTCAACGCCAACCACAGCCCGATCCTGAGGAACAGGAAGCGGATGTACGACGCAGCGGAACTAAAAAGAAGTGGATGCTTGCAGGACTTATTATCGTTGTACTTTTGATTGCAGAAATGTTAACTGTGCATTTGCTTAGAAAGCCCGACCAGCCTTCCAATCCGCCAGTAGTTGTCGAAAAGCCAGCCGATCCCAGCCCGGCTCCACAGCCGACCACACCGACGCCTGTTCCCACAACTCCAAAACCGGTCAAAGATGGGGATATTGTAGTAGTTCCGAATTTAAAGGATATGCCGCTAAAAGAAGCAGAGGCACTTCTTCTCGCAAACAATTTGCGTTATCAATTTTTCCTGGAAGCCAATGAAGCATCAGCAGGTAAAGTCATGAGACAAGATCCACCGGCGAATCAAAATGTGGAAAAAGGCACTGAGGTCACCTTTTATGTAGGGAAATAAGAAAAGCTTCTGATATTATAAGAAAATAGCAATAGCAAGCAAGGTCAGTGTCAATATGCCTGGCCTGCTTTGCTATTGCTTGATTGGTTCCATGTTAAGTCCGCTTTTGATACGCAGAGAGACGAGAGGTTCTGGCTGAACCGGCAGCGAATTTGTCCGACGAAAGCGAAATCTTTTGCCGACTGCTGCCAGTATCAAGGTTGCTTCCATCATGGCGAAGTTAGAGCCGATGCAGCTTCGCGAGCCTCCGCCAAACGGAAAATAAGCAAACCGCGGCCAAAACCCTGCTCCCTCTGCGAATCGTTCAGGACGGAATGCCAGCGGATCCTCAAATACATTCCCATTTCGATGAATGGAATAGGGACTGATTAGAAAGGAGCTATGCGGAGCAAAGGTCTCACCCAGCATCGTCACTTCACGTTCAGCTTCCCTCAATATGGTCCAAGCTGGTGGGTACAGACGAAGTGCCTCTTGAATGATTTGGTTCGTATAGGTGAGCTTGCGGTACTGCTCCATAGCTGAACCTTCGGTCAGTTCAACACTCTCCAGCTCTTTATGAAATTTGGCCTCCACCTCTGGGTGCTCGCCCAGCGAATACCAAATCCAGGTGAGCAAATTTGCGGTTGTCTCATGTCCGGCCAGCAGCATAGTCATCATTTGATTGCGCATTTCCTCTATCGGTATGCCCTCGCCGTTCGTAGCCCTTGTATCCATCAGCAAGCCCAGCAGGCTTAAATGATATTTTTCTGGATGGTTTTGGGCATCATTAATAACCTCATAGACCATCATCTCAAGCGTGCGAATGGCCCTTCGATGCACAATATTTCCCGGAGTCGGCATACCTAATGGCATAATAAATGGTGAAAACAAAGTCCGTGCAGAGCGCTCAATCGTATCATTCACTGCTGCTGCCAGCTCCGACTTGCGGTTCTCCAGATCGGTAGCAAACATCGTCTGGGCTATTACCGTCAACGTAAGCTCCATCATCGTATCACTGATAGATATGGTTTGTCCTTCTGTGAGCCGGTTAGCGAACGCTTCTGCTTCCCTGAGTACGATTTGGGCATAAGACTGAATGCGTTCTTTGTAAAATACAGGCTGCATATACTGACGCTGCTTCTGGTGCTGCTCATGCTCCGATGTAAGAAGTCCATCCCCTAACGTTCTGCTCAATACCGAGGAAGAACGTCCTTTAACGAAAAAAGCATCTTTGCTGACGAGAATTTCATGGACAAACTCCGGCGAGTTCACGATATAGGCTGGCCGTTTGCGTCCATTGCCCAAGTAAACCATATCGCCATCATGGAGAACGCTCACCAACAGATGAAGCGGATCCTTTTGAAAGGCCATAAACACCTGCAATTGGGACTTTTCGATTTCTGTGACTCGGCTTATGGTCGTCGCCTCCTCACTCTGCTTGGCCGCAATAAGCAACAACATCCTTGTAGGATAAGCTTCCGCCAAAAATATCCAAAGCACTGCCTACCGTAATATCCATTTTTCCTTGTACAATGGATCTGAACAACTCCAAATCCTCCATGGAACGAGCTCCACCCGCATAGGTTGTCGGAATGGTTACCCAGTCAGACAAATGACCAACCAGGCTTTCATGAATGCCTGTACGTTTGCCTTCCACATCCACCGCATGAACAAGAAATTCATCACAATAGCTTGCCAGCTCTCGTATATTTGCTTGATTCACTTCAAAGCTGCTGAATGTTTTCCATTGATTTGTTACTACGTACCATACCCCGTCTTTAGCTTTGCAGCTTAGATCAATGACAAGCTTTTCCTTGCCTACAGCTTCTACAATCCGACGTAAATTATGCATATCCAGCTCGCCATCACGGAAAATGTATGAGGTCACGATCACATGCGATGCACCTTGCTCCAAATAGGAAACTGCGTTATCCGCTGTGATGCCTCCACCAATCTGAAGACCACCTGGATAAGTGCCAAGCGCCTGCTTAGCCGCTTCTTCATTACCACCGCCAAGCATGATCACATGCCCGCCCCGCAATTGATCCTGTTGAAACATAGAGGCATAGTATGCAGAATCATACTCGGAAACAAAGTTTTCTACAACATCCTGGTTAGTCGCACTTAGGGTTTCACCGACAATTTGTTTGACCTTTCCTTGGTGTAAATCTATACAGGGCCGAAATTTCAAATTAGTTACCTACCTTCTATCTGATCATGCTGCTCATCCTGATCACTCTATTTATATTTATAATTAATCGAAGTGATTATCACCGGGAAGCTTTCTTGGGAACACTAAGCTGCTGCCAATCCGCATCCTTGATCTGCTTACCGATATACACAATTTGTCCTACATGATAACCATAATGTTGAATCTGTCTGGATATGGCCTGAATCACGTTATGTACCTCTCCGCGTATTGTTATGTTCCGCAGAAGGTCTTCTTCCTTCAAGTCTTGTAAGGTCTTAAATGTAAGCTCCCAGCCTGAGCGCCAAGCTTCTAGAAGTGCTTCGCGGGTATCATAACCTGCTTCAAACTCGGCATCCCGATCACGGCTCGGCTTTTCCCCATCTGTGGTAAGAAAATCGGTCCAGCGTGAAAGCATATTTCCATGGAGATGTTTAACGATAATCGCTATTGAATTCGATTCAGGACTTGGTTTCAAGTGCAGTTCCTCATAGGATAATTGCAATAATGTTTTATAGCCCAGCCTCTCTGCACTCTTGAAGGTGTCGATAGACGTTTGCAATAATATGCTGCCTATACTCATGGCTCCCTCTCCTTTAATCCCGTATTTTCCTATCTATCCTATCATACTATGTCAGGCCAAAGATAGAAACTACAGCAAGAAAAAACCGGAGATTAAACGGGCCAATTCAAGGACGATACGCGTCGTCTTGGTCGCAGCCCGATTCTCCGGTAATTTATGAATCATTTCGTATGCAAATGGCAGATCACTATTGTTGATTCTAGCAGGCTCTTGTCAGTCCGGCGTAACCCAATTACCAGCCTAACGATTTCTTCCCTGCCTCCAGTGCCGTTACGATTCGTTCCACATCATAGATGCTTCCTCGCCAAGTGCCGCCGCTAACCGCTTGCAGTGCTGCCCATAATCGGGTATCATCCGGCAGCTTCGCATCGGGAGCCAGATCTGGGTGCGGATCACGAGCCTGAAGAATGAGCGCACCCTCCTCCGGACTGACGAGATCATCGCCGTGACCGATAAAATGGACGCTGCCTTCAAGGGTATCACGGTTCACCACAATATCAATCGTATCGCCATTACGCAGCTTCCCGATCGGACCACCAGCAAGTGCCTCGGGTCCAACATGACCAATACAAGCCCCTGTTGAGACCCCCGAGAATCGGGCATCGGTAATGAGCGAAACGTATTTGCCAAAAGGCAGATGCTTAAGCGCTGATGTTAATTGGTAGGTTTCTTCCATTCCGGTTCCAGAAGGACCGCGACCGATCAGCACCATAATATCACCAGCCACTACCCCTCCGCTTTTAATGGCAAAGATCGCTTCGCGCTCAGAGGTATACACCTTTGCTTGGCCGCGGTGACGATAAACGCCATCCTCACCAACAACGGATGCATCGATAGCTGTTGATTTAATTACCGAGCCTTCCGGAGCCAGATTCCCCATCGGAAAGGTTACGGTTGAAGTAAGCCCTCTTCGTTTGGATTGCTCCGGTGTCATGATGACATCATCCGCTTCAACACCATCGGCTTCCAGCAGCAGCTTTTTGAGCGCTTGCCGACGCTCGCTCGTTTCCCACCAATCGAGAACTGTCGACAGCTTTTCTCCTGTAACTGTCATGACATCCACATCCAACACACCGAGCCGTCTTAGATGAAGCATCACTTCGGGTACGCCACCCGCCAGAAATACGCGTACTGTCGGATGATAATCCGGTCCATTCGGCAGCACACTGACCAAACGCGGAACCGCTTTATTGATCTTAATCCAATCCTGAACCGTAGGCACAGGCAGTCCCGCCGCATGGGCAATGGCCGGAATGTGCAGCAGCAGATTGGTCGAACCACCAAAAGCGGCATGTACTGCCATGGCGTTGCGGATAGCCGATTCCGTCAAAATATCCTTCATCCTGATACCCTTGGCTTCCATCGCCATCATAGCCCGTGCAGATTGGCGGGACATCTCCTTCCAAATCGGCTGACCGGAGGGAGACAAGGCTGCATGCGGAATGGTCATGCCAAGCGCCTCAGCAACGACCTGGGCCGTTGCTGCTGTTCCGAGAAACTGACAGCCACCTCCTGGAGTCGCACAGGCGCGACAGCCCAAATCGGCTGCATCTTCCAGCGATAGCTCCCCATTCGAATAACGGGCGCCTATCGTCTGAATCTTACCGGCATCCTCGCCATTTGTTGGAGGGAGCGTCACACCGCCTGGAACAATAATACAAGGCAAATCATGTATACCAGCAAGCGCCATCATCATCGCGGGCAGCCCTTTATCACAGGTCGCTACGCCAATGACCCCTCTGCGGGTCGGCAATGAACGAACCAGCCGTCGAAAAACGATAGCCGCATCATTACGGTAAGGCAGCGAATCGAACATTCCGGTCGTTCCCTGGGAACGGCCATCGCAGGGATCGCTCACATAGCCGGCAAAAGGCAGACCGCCGTTATCGGCGATCTCATTTGCTGCTTCTTCCATAAGCAGACCTATTTCCCAATGGCCCGTATGATAACCAAGAGCAACCGGAGTCCCATCATCCTTACGGATTCCGCCTTGCGTGCTCAGCAGCAGAAACTGCTTGCCACCCAGGCGAGAGGGCTTCCAGCCCATTCCAACATTTTGCGAGAGCCCGAATAAATCACCGCTTGGTGAATTCAGCAGCATCTCCCGCGTTAACGGAAGCGAGCCCTCGGGACCGGAAGCATGGGTGTGAATTTCATATATTTGCGATTGGTCGGTGCCCATAATCTGATTTAACTGCTCACTCAATGTGGAACCCTTCTTTCCTGACGTTCTGTACAGTATGGATATCCTTCTATATGCAGCTCTATGATAAAGTATTAGGGCAGGATGACTAGGATTTTAAAAATACGGTTTTTATCGCAGTGAAAAATTCAATAGCCGCTTGACCCTGCTCACGTGAATGTGAGCTTGATTGTTTCATACCACCGAATGGAGCTTGCAGCTCAACACCAGCTGTTTCCGCATTAATTCTTACCAGACCTGCATCCATATCCTGAATAAAGGCTAATATATTGCTAATGTTTTGTGTGTAAATCGAGGCGCTGAGTCCATAATCGGAGTCATTAGCCAGTGCAATCGCCTCTTCCATCGTGTCGACCTTGATTAAAGCGAGCAAAGGTCCAAAAACCTCCTCACGGGCAATGGCCATATCGGGTGTTACTTTATCGAATACCGTAGGTTGTATATAGAATCCATCGGCCAGATCCGCCTGATCAGGACGTGCGCCTCCAACAAGCAGCTCTGCGCCTTCGGCAATCCCTTTTTCAATGTAAGAAACAACGGTATTTAGCTGATTTTCATTCGCACAAGGTCCTAACCAGGTTCCCTGCTCCAAACCATGACCTACCTTCAAATCCCTAACCTTGGTAACGAGCTTGTCTTTGAACGCTTCATAAACAGCACTCATCACAATAACCCGCGATGTCGCTGTACATTTTTGTCCAGTTGATTTGATACCGCCGCTGATCGTACCATCTACCGCCAAATCCAGATTCGCATCGTCCGCGATAATGACCGGATTTTTCCCGCCCATTTCCAGCTGATACTTGGCACCTCTCGCCAAAGCTGCTTGACCAACGCTTTTGCCCACCTGATTGGAGCCGGTAAAGGTAATGCCGTTTACATCTTTATGCTCGGCCAGACCTTGACCGATAATGGAGCCGCTGCCTGTAATTAAATTGATAACGCCTGCCGGAAGACCCGCTTCAGCAAAGCATTCGATGATTTTGGCTGCAGTAACTGCTGTTTCTGTTGCGGGCTTGAGAACAACTGTATTTCCGTAGATCAACGCAGGTGCTATTTTCCAAATGGGAATCGCCACCGGGAAATTCCAAGGTGAAATGACACCAACCACACCAAGAGGAACGCGGGTCGTGAACATGAGTGCTTCGCTATCTGTAGAAGGAATCACATCGCCGATTTTACGCATGCCTTCTCCGGCATAGTATCGTAGAATCGCTACACCACGAGCGGTTTCGCCTTTGGCTTCCGGCAGCGTTTTGCCCATTTCTCTGGTCATCGATTCAGCAACCTCATCCAAGCGACGTTCGAGTACGTTGGCCGCTTTGAATAAATAATCGCCTCTTGCTGCACCGGAGAGCTTTCTCCATGCTTTGGCCGCGGCTTTCGCTGAAGCTACGGTTTCGTTCAAATCCTCGGCGGACGAGGATTGGACATAACCCACCACTTCATGGCGGCTCGCCGGGTTGATACTCGAAATGGTTTTGCCTGTAGAGGCTGCCTTCCATTCACCATTGATATAATTCAAATAGGTTTGTTCGCCTGCAAATGTTCCCATCGTAATTCCTCCTTAGAATTGTCATTGGTTAGAACGGATATAATTGGATTAAAATGACTTATTCGGTGTAATTGTTATGGATTAGTCCGCGCTTTTTACTGGATTGGTCAAGGTACCGATACCGGAAATTTCAATGTCGATACGGTCCCCATTTGCAAGTGTAAATTCATTAGGAGGCACAATGCAAGTTCCGGTCAGCAATACGGTTCCGGCAAAAACCTCGTTGTCCCTCACCAGAAAAGATACCAGCTCCTCCAGCTTCCTTTTTAGCTGACCTGTACTGGCTGTACCCTCTACAACCTTTTTCCCATTACGGTAAATGGTACTGGTGATCTGGAGTTGATAAGGATCAGCAACCGCTTCCTTCAGCAGTATAGCTGGCCCAATTGAGCAAGAACGCTTCCACATCTTGGCCTGAGGTAAATACAATGGATTCTCGCCCTCGATATCCCTGCAGCTCATGTCATTACCGATGGTATAGCCCAATATCGTGCCAACGCTATCCAATACGAGCCCAAGCTCCGGCTCTGGAACCTGCCACTCCGAATCACTGCGGAGCTGGACATAATCGCCAGGCCCGACTGTACGTGCAGCCGTTGATTTGAAGAAAATTTCCGGACGTACCGCATCATACACTTTGTCATAGAAAGTCGATGCGTCCATTTTGCCACCTGTTGCTTCATAGTTACGTGCCTCACGGCTCCGTTCATAAGTAACACCAGCAGCCCATACCTCGGGAGCTTCGATGGGTACGAGCAGTTCAAGCTGATCAAGCCTCTCTGTTACAGGAGATTTACCCGAAACAAGCGCTTGCACAAACTCCAGAATTGACTTTCCTGAATCCCTTGCTTCGTTTACTAATGAAATAAAATCAGCTTGCTCCAGATTATACACCGCTTCATGTTCGTTCACAGCTGCGAGCTGTGGTAAGGATTGTGCATTCGTATATCGGATAATTCTCATCGATAACTCCCTCTTCCATTGGAAATTGTTTTTTGGTTAAAGCTAAAATATGATTTTGTTTGACATTATAAAACACAGTTTTCAATTCATCTTAAAATAAAATGCCTATTCAGGCATTCACGAATCCTAAGGACGATACCCCATAAGCTTGGAAATCGTCTTCGTTTCTTGCAGGAGCAGTTCAATCAATTGTAGAAACTGGCTGTCGTCTACAGCAGATAATAATGTGGATACGCTCATAGCCGCTGCGACTTGACCATTATGATCATAGATTGGAGCAGCAGCGCAGCGTACGCCCGGCTCGTTCTCCTGATCGTCTACCGCATAGCCCTGGCTTTGGATCCTGGATAGCTCAGTGAGAAATGTTTCCTTATCCCTGATCGTTAAAGAAGTTTGAACGACATAGCTGTAATCCTTCAACAACAGCTCTATCTCTTCTTGTTTACGAAAAGCGACTAAAGCCTTCCCAACGGCACTGCTGTGAAGCGGCACTCTACGACCTATTCGTGAGTAACGGATCGCTGCCTTCTCACCCTCAACCTTATCAATATAGACACCTTCCTTGCCATCCAAAATAACGAGATGCGTGGTTTGTCCGGTATGATCGGTAAAAGCGGCAAGATGCTTGCGTGCTAACGACCGAATATCAAGCCGCTGCAGCAGGAGCTGACCCTTTTCCAACAGTCGCATACCGAGCCGGTATTTGCCTGTTTCCTCATCCTGTTCGATATAGCCGTGTAACTGTAAGGTTTTCAGCAGCGAATGCACCGTACTCTTGTGAAGGTCCATCCGGTTACTGATCTCGGTGATCTTCAACTCAGTTGTGTACTCATCGAACAAATCGAGAATGTTTAAAGCACGGTCCAGGGATTGAATGATTGGCATGGCTACTCCTTACGATTCAACCAAGTGTTTTATAATGTAGAACGATGGTTGATATTATGCAATATATTTATCATAAACAATATTTTATTTTCTTTCAAGCTTTTTTAAAAGACAATTTCACATCCGTTTGGGCGTTGGTAAACCTAGCACCTGTAAGGCTTGATGCAAAGTATCTTTAAATCGCTGGGTAAGCCACAGTCGAAGCTCACGCTGCTCCTCAGATGCTTTCATTATTGGGCAGACGCTATAAAAGTTGTTAAACGTAGAAGCCAGCTCGAAAGCATAGCTGCAGATCAAGTTAGGAGCAAGCTGATTGATCGATAATTGCAGAGTTTCTGGCCAGTATGCAAGCTGTCTGAACAACAGCTGCTCCTGAGGTGCCAGCTCTGACAAGCCGTTGGAGTCTGGTTGCAACGGAAATTCGTTAGATTGATGCTGAGCCTTAACCGCCTTGTCCAGAATGCTATTAGCTCTTGCATACGAATACAGCAGATAGACGCCTGAGTTGCCAGATACCTCCGTAGCCTGCTGCAGATCAAAGACTACTTCAGTCTGCAGATGATATTTTAATAAATAGTACCGAATCGCCGCTGCTGCTATCGATCTGCTCGACAAACCTTGTTTTCTTTTACGCTTTGAATGAATAATGTGCTCCATCTGATCCAGCAGGTCGGATACCTTAATTCCGATTCCTTGACGACCCGACATCGCGTATGAGCTTTTACCATCCGAGATATCTACACCCAAGCTTGCAGCTGTTTCCGGGCTTAGCGATACGACTCCATAGCTTACATGCTTTAATTGCTCGGCTTGCTTCGGATAACCGAGTACTTCAAGAGCCAGCTTCACCATGGCTTGCGGATATTGCTGTCGCTGATCAATGACATTGATCACGGTATCCGCTCGACCAAATGTTTTCCTGATACCCTTTGGATGTGTTGTCCACACACGCTCGGCGAATTTGGTATAGGCAAAATCCTTTTCAAGAATACCGAATTTCCACATATGGTAAGCAATATCCTTGGCTGTATACGTTAAAATCCCGTTCGATCTAACCAATACTTTATCTGCCTGATAATCCATATCTCCACCCGCCCCCGGCAGCTCCTCGGACTGCTTAAGCACCCAACAGCCGCTCAGCTTCCCCTCCGTGACTTGACGAAATACAGCCGTCTGCTGCAGCAAATCAAACGTTGATGCCCAGAAGCCTTCTCTCACAATATTGCTTTCCCAAACCAGCACGTCATATCCAATACCAAACTGCTTCATTTCATCCAGCTGTTCGCGAACAATACGTTCGGCAACCAAAGAACCGATCCATGCCATATTGGAATGCCCCTCTTCCAATTGCTGCAGCACCTGAACGCGTGCTTCCTGCAGCAACGGGTTGACCTTATAGGCTTGATTAACCTTTGCGTACGTATCCCAACAATAATCCCCAAAACGCGCATGAGCTTGCTCCGCAGACGTATTCAGAATCCCGACCACCGTATCTGCTAATTGATTACCCAGATCATCAATATAATTATGAACCTCAACCTCATGTCCTGCGTATCTCAGCATGCGAGCCAGTGCATCCCCGATACAGGAGTTTCTTAAGTGGCCGATATGAGCTGATTTGTTAGGGTTGATCGACGTGTGTTCGATGAGTACCTTGGATCGTGAGCCATTCGGTGCTTCGATTTGACGGGCTGCCCAAACGGCCCAATTCAGATGAAAATTTAAAAAGCCGGGTGCTGCTACTTGAATCCGTGCAATCATTCCCCCTATATTCCCTTGCTGCTCCAGCCTTTGCTGAAGCTCCTCAGCAATGTGCAGAGGGGATTTGCGTAATGCTTTAGCCAGCTTCATGGCAATGTTGGTGCTGTATTCGCCATGCTCAGGATACATCGGATGCTCAATTTGGATATTCAGCTTAGGTTCAGGTTGAATTCCCTGTGCAACCAGCATTTCACTCACGTGCAGTTCAATTTCTGAGCTCAATACCGTGTTTAACATATCTTATTCCTCCTCATTCATGGCTAAATCACAAAAAAGCCCCCGTCTCTAAATAAGAGACGAGAGCTCGCGCTTCCCGTGGTACCACTCTAAGTACTGGTCCTCTGTTACAAGGCCAATCACTCTGCTGATAACGGCAGTTACCGGATCCTCCTACTTGGTTGTGTTCGGAGGACCATTTCCCGAGTCCGCTTCATTCCAATCATCCGTACCGGATCTCACCTATTCCGGCTCACTGTGACTCTTTGTCTGGAATTACTGTCTCGTTCATTAATATTGGGGATATCGTAAAAAGCCTACATTGTGGCAATAACGTCAAACTGTCATATCTGATTATTCCTTTAATTTGTTAGATAATCTTAAATTTGAATTATACATATTTATACATGAAGTATAACTGTATGTCAAGCCACTATTCAGCATTCTACTTACTTAAGTGATTATCAAGGAATTTTAACATCGCCTGATAGAAGTCAACTCGATTGGCATAGGTCTGGAAGCCATGACCTTCATCATTTTTAATCATATAAGGAGCGTCAATACCACGCTGACGTAGCGCTAATACTATCTGATCCGACTCGCTCTTCTTTACCCGTGGATCGTTGACGCCTTGAGCGAACATGATCGGTGTTTTAATTTGGTCGGCATGCAGCAAAGGCGATCTGTCCTCCATCTGCTTCTTATCCTTCTCAGGATCACCAACCTGCTTGTACAATTTTTGGCGATCAGGCTCCCAGTAAGACGGCATCGTATTCAGGAAGGTGAACAGGCTGGAAGGCCCCATATAATCAATTCCGGCGGCATACAAATCAGGGGTAAACGTTACTCCCGCCAATGCTGCGTAACCTCCGTATGACGCACCATAAATAGCGATTCGCTTCGGATCCGCGTACCCTTGCTGTGTCAACCAGCTCACGCCATCGGTAATATCATCCTGCATCGACTTGCCCCATTGCTTGTCCCCAGCCAACTTGAATTCCTTACCGTAGCCTGTAGAGCCGCGATAATTCATCTGCAGGACGCCGTAGCCGCGATTAGCTAACAGCTGCACCTCACTATCGTATCCCCAAGAATCACGTGCCCAAGGCCCACCATGTGGAAGGATAACAAAGGGCAAATTGGTACTACCGGTTTTGGGCAAAGTCAAATAGCCATTGATTGTATACCCATCACGCGATCTGTAGGAAATCGGCTTCATTTCAGCCATCTGCTCTTCTTTGATCCACGGCTTGCTATCTGCAATTTTATCCAGTGTGTCTTTCTTGCGGTCATAGTAGTAATAGGCTCCCGGCGATTTGTCGCTGTAGGTTCTCAGCAGCACCTTCGTATCTGGCAGCGGATTACCCAAAATCTGGTACGATTGATTCGGAAGCTTATTTGCAATCATTACATTTAACCGCTCGTATTCCTTGTCCAGATACTCATAGTGGACTTTGTCCGTCTCATATTCAACAGCCAATATCGCTTCCTTCTGGTAGGAAATGATAATATTGGTCACATCGGCCTTCGGATTTTCATAAACGGTATCGCCCATTTCTTTGGTATTCATGTTGTACTTGACCAAGGCCAGCTTGTCCCTGCCAATATTAGACAGAGCAAACAGCTGGCTGTTATCAAACGAAAACATAATGGGAATGAAGGAATCTCCATAATCTAGCTTCAAAATGGGTTTAAATGGCTGAGCTGGTGTCTCTCTGTACAGCATAGTCGTATTAACACCATCTGTAGCCATGGCCACCCTGACTTCTCCATACAGGTCTGTAAGCCAACTGGTCACATTGCCAGGATTTTCAGCGACAATTTCCATTGCACCTGTTTTGACATTCAATCGATACACATCAAAGCGCTGTGAAGACCTTTCATTCATGCTGATTAGGATATCAAATTCATGGCCCCTCATGTAAGATAATGACTCCATATATTGGGCTCTTACCTGATCAAAAGGGGTCAAGTCCTTTTCATCTGTTCCATCCGCATTTACTACATGAATATGATGATCTTCCGTTCCGTACATATCGGTTATGTATAAAATTTTATCATTGCTAAACCACAAAAATCCGATGATATCTCGGTTTGTCAAGCTGGTGATACGTGTTTCCGAGGCTTCTTCCCCAGTTTTTTTCAAAAAGATGTGTGTCTGGTTGTTGGCTGTCTTGAGGTAGGCCATCTTCTTGCCATCAGGTGACGACTTGAAGCTGGACTGTGCAGATCCCCTCAGAAAATCATCTAGTGGCAATTCATTATCCTTCAGCGTGACCGTTGAAATCGCTCTGCTGAGAAACAGGACAAGCTGTGCTCTGGTTACCTTGTTCTTCGGCATAAACTCAAGCTGCTCGGTGATAAAGTGTTGTTTGAGTCTGGCAACATCAATAAAGTGACTATCGCCTATGGATTTTTCATCCTTAAACCATATATTCATATGGTTATCCTTAAGCTGAAAAGCTCGAGCCAGCAAGCTTGCCATTTGCTCGCGGGTTAAAGGCTCGTCCGGACTAAATCGACCTTGATCGCCTTGTACGATGTCTTTTTCCTTTAAAGCATTCACTGCCATAGCGTAGGGACTTGAGGCTGGGACATCAGTGAATCCGTTCAAGCTGTTAGGCTGTCTAAGCTTTAAGGCTTTACTGAGCCACACGGCGGTGACACCGCGTCCGGTTGAAAAAAGCCCTGCTCATTCCCTTCGATGATTCCGCTCTCTGTGAGCTTGGCAATTTCTTTACTTGCGTAGTACTCGGCGGGAACATCCTTGTAAATGGTCGGTGCTGCATAAGCTTGACCACTTAATGGTCCCGCAAGGGTCGATAGAAAGACTGTAATCAGACCCATAGCTAAACATGCTGCCAATGAACGGATCATACGATACCCCTTTTGCAAAAACATATTTGAAAGCATGTACATTATAATAAAATTGGCTCTAAACAGAAATCAGTGCTTGACGATATAAACTACTTTTGAAAATGGAAAAACATCTGCTAAACCTGTAATGTTGTAAGTCCTACCAAACAACAAAAGGAATTAGACAGATGCAAATCCAGTATATCAATGAAATGCTCAATATACCAGAGCTACAAATTAACCAGATTCTGTCGATAAGTGCAGACGAAATACAGATAGAAGCAGTACCAGTGGCCTCAAAGCAAGGTTGTCCGATTTGTCGATCCGATGAAACGGTATCGCTTAAAGGAAGTAATGGACTACGTACCGTCCGGCATCTCCCTGCATTCGAGAAAAAAGTGGTTCTTCTGGTTCCGAGTACCCGGATGCATTGCTCGCAATGCGAGGTTGGTTTTGTTTGGATGTATGAATTTGTTGGTCCTAAAAGACGGTACAGCCACCTCTTTCGTGAACGAGCTGTCCAGCAAGCATTTGGCTCCACAGCAGCTCATAGTGCCCGGATGCAACAAGCGCCTGTCAGCACGATTCAGCAGATGCATAACGAAGCGATTCCGTTCGAGAGTGAACGGCTTTCTGAACAAGCTTGGACACAAGCGAAGACGAACAACGGCCTTGTCCTGGGTGTCGATGACTTCGCCATAAAGAAAGGCCATACCTACAATACAGGCATTCATGATCTGAAAGGAGAGACGATGCTCGATCTTTTTCCTGGACGAAAACTGGAAGATTTGCGGGCCTATGCCCAGCAGCATCCTGACTTCCTGCTGCTTGCTCCCAAGGCGGTGGTGATGGATTTAGCCCAAGCCTATCACAAGTGGATCCATGAATGTTTTCCAACAGCGATCCGAATCGCAGATCGATTTCATGTGCATGGTTATGTCATAGAGGCCGTGCAAGAGGTTCGTAAATCGGTACAAAACACGCTTTCTCCACGAGCTAGAGCTCTGCTTAAAGCACATCACCGCTTACTCAATCCTCCGTCAGAAACTCTATCTGCCGAAAGTAAGCAGAAACTTGATGAATTACTGGGCTACTCAGCTGCGGAGTAGTTGGGAATGGAAAGAAGCTTTTACCGTGTGGTATGACCATTCACCGAATGTCGAAGTTGCCATACAGGGCTTCGGCCGTTGGTGTGAAAAGGGTGACACCATCGACCACGAAGCCGTCAAAAGCGCGCTAAAAACGATGCGTAATTGGCAAGAGGAAATCATCAATTACCATCGTTGCCGTTGGACAAATGCTACCGTTGAAGGTCGTCATAATCGTATTAAAGCCTTTCAACGCCGTCATTATTTTATTTGTAACCCCGATCGATACAAATCGGGGATTTTAGTTGAATGTAATCGTCATCGCCTTTCAAGTTAAATGATCAAGCACTGATTTTGAGATTGAGCCATAAAATTTACACAATTTTGATAGATTATTTTATTATCTGGTAATCGTTCAAATAAATAAATACCCTTAACATCTCCATCAAAGTTGTTAAGGGATTATCATTCCCCTTATCTATAGCTACAGCTTCAGTATCTCAATATGTTTGGCTTGGATAGGGCTGTGTGTAATAATACCGTTGAGCGGGAAGTTGATACCCGATCGGGTTATGATGCCCATGGTTGGGTTGCTGCTGCTGGGTATAAGCTGGATAAGGCTGCGGTTTGCCAGCCATGCTCCCATGAACCTGAGAAGGATTGCAGTCTCTTGGTGGACCAATAAAGACAGAGTCATTGATGGGGGCAAGCGTTTGTTTAACTGCAGCTTCATTCAGGCAGTAGGTATGTGCCAGTACATTGGCAGGCGTTAATCTCAGAATGTCAGATCCCAGTATCACTTCAGGAACCGGTGCATCAAAGATCGCCAACAAATGAGTGTTATCAACCGAGGCAATTTCGTAATGCCACCAGCCTTGAGGGACATTCGCCACTTGACCTGGTGATATCGGAAAATGGAGCAGTTCATTGGTGAACGGATTGATTATTGAGACAATTGCTGCACCCGAGATGCAATAAACAAGCTCTGCCGCATTTTGATGATAGTGAGGCTCAACTACATTACCAGCACTGAGAAAAATATCAAGCAGTGATGAATTCTCCAATGTATTCAGCTGCTTGTTGGACAGTACATTGATGTAATTACGTGCATCCTTTTTAAAAAGCGTGCTAGTATTTACGTCAAAGCTGAACTGAACCGATGGGGACTTGTAATCCATATATAAAGTCATTCAAGGTCCTGCCCTTCTCTTATTAAGTAAAGTTGACTTACTTATGAGGATAAGGTATGCAGATGCTTATAGGTAGGTGCGGATTAAACCGCATGTGATCAGATGAAGGCTCGTCCGTTTCTATATATAAGTCAGGTTCAGTTTAATCCCAGCATTTAGGAATTGTTTTCACCTTATTCGTTCTTTGTAGTAGACGCTGCAGTCGACTTTTTTTCTTCTTATCCGCCAACATTTTTTTGGCAGCTTGCATCAGAATGACTTCCCTGAATTCATTGTTCCGCTTCATACCTTTAAGCTCTTCAAAAAAAGTAGGTCTCATTGCGGTTCCCTCCTGTTGTACTGGTTCTTCTAAAAAAGGGAACATGTGTTCCCTTTTTTAATTATACACATAAACTCTCATTTAATCAATAACTACCGTCCTCAAAAAGGTGTCCTCCAGCTTATCCACGGTTCTGTAAGCCTTGAGGAATTCACCAATATTGACAATCATTTGGCTCGCGTGCTACTTTTTATGAGAGATTATTGTTGCTCAAATACATAGAGACTGGAGGTACGACCATGGATTTGGGTTTAACTGGAAAAGTAGCACTCATTACAGGAGGCAGTAAGGGGATTGGACTTGGGACAGCCTTAGCTCTGGCTGCTGAAGGAGCACGTGTAGCCATATGTGCGCGCAATGAGGATGATCTGCGTACAGCAGCGCAACAAATTGTGGAAAGAACCGGTGCAGAGGTGCTCTATATTCAAACGGATATTACTTCTGAAGAGGATTGCAAAAAAGCTGTACTAGAAACTGTGGATCGCTTTGGCAGTTTGGATATTCTGGTGAATAACGCAGGAACGTCAGCAGCTCGTCCTTTCGAAGAAGTCGATTCTGAGGGTTGGGCTTATGATTTGGATTTAAAGCTATTCGGTGCAATTCATTGCTCCAAAGCAGCCATTCCCCATATGCGAAAAGCGGGAAAAGGCGCGATAATTAACATCTCCACCTCATCTGCCAAGACCCCTTCCGCTTCGTCTTTACCGACTACAGTCAGTCGTGCTGCCGGAATGGCTCTAACCAAAGCAATGAGTAAGGATCTGGCCGCTGCCAATATTCGGGTGAATGCCGTCTGCATCGGGATGATTCGGAGTGATCAAATCGAAAAGGGCTGGAAAAAGCAGCACCCTGAGCTGACTTGGGAGCAATTTTCACTGCATCCGAATCATCAAATTCCGATGGGTCGCATCGGCGAAACGGAAGAAGCGGCAAAAGTTATCACATTCCTGGTTTCAGATGCGGCTTCCTATGTAACGGGAACCTCGGTTAATGTGGATGGTGGCAAAGGCGCTGCGCTTTAAGCTCTAGCGTACATAGCAAAAACCTTCCATGACCGTACATAACGGAAGGAAGGTTTTTTCAGCTTGGTTCACGATTCAGTTTACGATTCAATAGCGGGGATAATCCAACCTCATAACATCCAGAAAAGGAATCCATTTAAAGCCATCCTCCAGATTGACTCGTATTTGACGCTTTCTGGGGTCCAACTCCACAATAATTCCTACAACAGGCTCTTCCACGCCCCAGACGGTCAGCATGACCTGTTCCTTATTATCCTTGGCCTCTACAATCTGGTTTCCCAGGTCCTCAAGCTCGAACTCATCGCGTGTCGGTCTTTTTTGCTTCGCTTTTGCCACCACTCACATCTCCTCATAGCCCTGCAGCCCTAATCACTCTATATTACAGAACACGAACTATGTTATCAATGTTAATTTTTTGTGGTCGGTTCAGGTCGCAACCGCTCATCATCATTATCCGCACTTTATATGTAGTAATCCAAAAAGTTATTGACCAGATTTTCCTTGCCAATGAATGACGCGCGTACACAGCCTTTGAATCAGACTGGGCTCATGACTGATCATCAGGATACCTAGGTTGCGACGCTCGGCAATGTCCATCACAGTATGCCAGATTTGCGCCTGCGTGATGGCGTCGAGCATTGTAGTCATCTCATCTGCGATCAAAAACCGCGTCTGCGGCCCCAAGGCTCTCGCCACACAAAATCGCTGCAGCTCGCCACCGGACAGCTCATTAGGCCAACGATCCAGCCACTCCTCCTCAATGCCGAGCATGTGCAAAAATGCAGGGTCTGGCAGCCAGCCCTCCCGAATCGTCTGACGCATGCGCCAACGCGGATTAACAGCCTTCTCCGGATGCTGGAATACCAGCTGTACCGGTTGAACACCGCTTGCTGTAAGCGTTGCTCCATCACAGGTGACACTTCCGGTCTGCGGTTTATCATAGCCGGCAAGCAGACGGGCAAGCGTCGTTTTACCGCTGCCGCTCTTCCCGACAAGACCGACCACTTCGCCCTGCTTGATGCTGATGTCAGCATCTTTGACTATCCAATCTCCCCGCCCATAGCGAAATCCAAGATTTTTCCCCTCAAGAAGCATGAATGCACCTCACTGAACCACCGCGAATATGACGTGTCTCCGGTCGCAGACGACTGCACTCATCAGATGCATGCTCACATCGTGGAGCAAATAGACATCCATCCGGCAATGCCCCCGCAAGCGGCTGTGAACCGGGAATCGGTTTAAATTCATTTTGTGGAAGTGAATTCCATAACGCCTGTGTGTAAGGATGTCTAAGCTGCTCGCCACTCCCGCTAAAATCTGCTGCAAGAGCCACCTCCATGATCGTCCCTGCGTACAATACTGCCACTTTATCCGCTACCTGCAAAGCCGATTCGATATCATGCGTAATGAACAGAATACCGCAGCCTTCGCCGGCAAGCTCTCTAAACTGATGTAGGGTTTCTTGGGCAACATCCTGATGAAGCCCCGGTGTCGGCTCGTCTGCTATGATCAATCGGGCACCGCTAATCACAGCTGTGGATAGCAGTACCCGTCGCGCCATGCCGCCTGAGATTTGGAACGGGTACATCCGTTCCACATCGTCCGCTAATTGATAACGTGCGAACACTTTTCTTTGTGCATCCAACGACAACGACTGCTGATCCACCGATGAACGCACCTGCTCTCCCACCCGCATAAGAGGATCGAGATAATTGACAGACTGAGGGACCAAAGCGATTTCCTTTCCCCGTAGAGCCATCTGCCTCGCAGTGTCCAATGGCTCTCCCTTATAGCGAAGGGTACCTGTCACACTCGCATTTCCAGGAAGAATACCCATGATCGCATGAGCGAGCAAGCTTTTGCCAGAACCACTGGAACCGACAACCGCTACGATTTCCCCTTCTCCAATCGAAAGCTGCAATTCATGAATAACCTCAGTTGTACGTTGACGCAAAATGCTTGTATAACGGGTAAAAGCAATACTTAATTGGTCAATTTCAAGCAGTGCCAAACGTGACACCTCCTAAAAGTTTTCGTAGAAAACTTACTTCCCTGCTTACTCCTGCGATTGGCGCGGGTCCACGAGTACACGTAATTGCTCGCCTACCCTATCAAATGAACGAACAATCAGCAGTAAACAAATACCAGGAAAAAATGCCAGCCACCACATGCCAGTTGATAAATAACGCATGGATTCGGATAAAATGATGCCTATAGCCGGCTGATGCGGCGATAGCCCCAAGCCTATAAAGGTTACTGCCGCTTCATGCAGAATAGCATGCGGGAATAGTAGTAATAATCCGACGAGCAGCTGTGGAAGCAAGTGCGGGAATATATGCCGAGAGGCCACCCACAGCCGAGACCTGCCAAGCTTACGAGAGACCAGTACGTACTCGGCTGACCGAAGCTGCAGTACCTCCGCACGAATAATACGCGCAAGGCTCGGCCAATGCGTGAAGGCAATTCCGATAATAATTCCCTTCATACCTCCACCAAACACGAAAGCAATTAAAATAAGCGAAACCAAGTGCGGTACACTTAAAAATAGATCAATCAACCAAGAGACAATCGCGTCAGCAGTCCTTCCCATTGCAGCCATCAGTCCGAGTATGGCGGCTATTAAACAGCTGCATGCTGAAGCAATAAAACCAACTTGAATACTGATGCCAAGCCCCATGACCGTTCGTGAGAACATATCTCTACCCAACCAGTCTGTGCCGAACAAATGAGCAAATGATGGCGACAGATTTCTATTTTCCAAATGTGTATCCAATACCGTCGAATCTACCAAATAGCCGCCAAGCCAGGCAGTCAAAATAAACAAAGAAACAATTCCACTATAAATAAACGAACGCTTTCTGCGGTTCACACGAATTTTTACAGGTGCACGGGATGTTGTGTCACTCCATGATCGACTCATCGGCTACCTCCTGCTGCAAGCCTCGGATCCACTATCCGATAAATCAGATCTGCTACCGCATTGCCGGTAAATACGAATAATGAGCTGCACAGCACCATGCCCAGCAGCAGCGGTACATCGCCCCGCAGACCAGCCTCAACAGTCGCTTGTCCCAGTCCCGGATATGCAAATACCTGCTCTGCCAGAACAGCACCTCCAAACAGCTCACTAAAAGAGGTGAATTGTAAGGAAATCGCAGGAAGTGCGACATTTCGTAGTCCATGCCTCCAGAATAAACGAAAACCGGATTCCCCTCTCGCTCTCGCAAAAAGCACGTAGTCGCTCGCCAACACCTCATTCAGCTTTTGCCGTGTATGCAGAGCAATATTGGAAATGCCAACCACACTTAAGGTCAATGCCGGTAAAATCATATGCTGAACTCTATCAGCGAAAGTAACATCTTCTGCCAGCACACCTGCAGGCACTCCCAGACCAACCGGAAACCATCCGAGCCAAACTGCAAAAACAATCAATAACAATAACCCAAGCCAAAATGTTGGGGTAGACGCCAAGGTATAACAGTACCATTGGATCAGCTTGTCTATCCACTTATCCTTGTTCATAGCCGCGACTGTGCCCGCGACAAATCCGATCACTCCCGACAACAGCCACGATACGCCCATAAGTGCTACCGAGTTCATAAACCTTTCCCCGATGACTTCAACTACCGGAATCCGGTGGATCATCGATGTGCCCAGATCACCATACAGCAGCGCCGAGCCCCAACGCAGAAACCGCTCTACAGGAGGCTTATCCAACCCCCAATACTCAGCAATCAGCAGCCGCTGCTCAGGACTTACCTTCATAGCATCCGTACCCACATAAGCTTGTATAGGATCAATAGGAGATTGCTCGACAAGCCAAAACGAGATCACACTGACAGCGAACAACAGGGATAAAAGCCGAATTACCTTTCGTCCCCAAAATGCTGCTGTACGGTTCTGCAGAATCCAACCCTGCTTCTCTATTCCTTCCATCTCCAATCCTCGATGTTATCGGTCACAGGCCAACCATGTCCGTGGGGATGAATTTTTTGTTTGCCAATATCAAGCTTATCCTTCACCAGGTACAAATGATCGATGTTTACGAGCCATGCCCAGGAAGCGTCTCCTTTGGCGCTTGAGCCGGTTTTACCATCCCATTGCGACTTTTTCCAGTTATCCCACGCCGCTTCCTCCGTTCTTGCCAGCATCGCTTTATTCATCCATTCATCTACGGTCGGGTTGCTGTAATAACCTGTATTGTAATAATCGGCACCTTTATATTTACTGCTGTACAAATTATACATTTCCAAAGGATCATGACTGCCCCAGCCGAACATTACAGCGTTTGAATACATCATTTTTCCAAGGTCATCCCAGCTCTTACCTTCAACATTGATTTTGATTCCAATTGGCTTGATCATATCAGCGGCTGCCAGTGCAAGTGATTGCCGGGAAACATCGCCTGAAGGATACACAAGTGAAAATTGTGCTTTTAAAGCACCCTTTTCCACTATGCCATCCCCGTCGGTATCCTTCCAACCCCCATCTGCTAACAGCTTTTTCGCCTCATTCACATTGGCATCAGGAAAAACGGTTTCCGGGTTCCACCAAGGTAAGCCATCATTCACCGTATAAGCGGGAGAACCGTAGCCTTCGAGTACCCCTGTAACGAGTGCTTTTCTGTCCAAGGCAACATTAATGGCTTTACGAATGGATAGATCTGCCGTCACATCATTACCAACAGGAATGCCTTCCTTTGTTTTTTGTCCTGATTTTACATAAGGAAACATAATACCGCGGTTATCTACGGTTTTTAGAGCTTCAAGACGCATACCCTCAATCTTTTGCTTGCTAAAAGCTGATGGAATATAGGATACATCCACTTTTCCTGCCTTTGCAGCCGCGAACGAAGCGTCCTCATTTAGAAACAAAAATGTTAGTTTTTTGAAAAAGGGCTTCTTCCCGTAATACTCAGGGTTCGCCTCAACAATGACCTGCTGCCCTTTGTCCCATTGAACCAGCTTAAAAGGACCTGAGCCTACGGGATGGCTTGCGTAATCCTTGCTGTATGCATGCTTGGGCACAATGCCTGTTGAAACGAGCAAGGTAATGAAAGTAGATTGTGGTTCTTTAAGCTTGAACGTTACAGTAGCTTCATCCATAGTCTTAACACTTTCCATATTGGTCAAATCGATGGCTGTACCGTTTTTGGCTGCTGTTTCAAAAGTGAATTGAACGTCTTCAGCCGTTAACGGCTTGCCATCTGAAAATTTGATGTCCTTGCGCAGCTTGATCGTCCACGTTGTGCCGTCACTGCTTACTTCGTATCCGGTAGCCAGATCATTTTCAATTTTCATATCGCTATTTCTGTTAAGCAGTGTGCTTTGGAACAATGGCGATCCGTACCTTCCCCAGCCTGTCGTAGGGTCAAAACCACCTTCTGGCTCCGCACCAACGGATAAAACGAGTTGATCCTTGGCATTGCTTGTCGGGTTGGCAGCCTTTTCTTTGGTATTGGACATACACCCGGATACCATCATGCAGCCAGCAAGCAGTACCATCCCCAGCCACTTACTTGTCTTCTGTTTCACATCAAACACTCCTTGTCCTTGTTGTTCTTTTTATGTATCGTGTTACGAACTTAACAAATTGTAACACAAAATTGAAATAAGGACACTCTTTTTTCAATCAAAGCTTTATCAACTTATGTTATTCTGCACACAAAAAACATCCCACGCCCTGATATAGGTGAATGAGATGTTAGGTGTATGACAACATTCGGCATTTATTAGTTAAAGCAACGTTGTTTTATAAGCTTTTCTTATCTGACGAGCTCCAGAAGCATCTCATAATGATCAACAACCTCGTACTTGAAGTACTCGGTATTGATCTTCTCAAAATGCTTTCGGGCACATTGGATCTTGGCGTTTTCAATCCCCCTAATGTCCATGGAGCTCATGGAACCCTTGGTCTCAGCTACCAGATACATCACCTTCGACACCCCTTTGTTAAACACGATCGCCCAATCCGGATTATAATCACCAACTGGGGTTGAGATGAAAAATCCCTTAGGCAGCTTGGCAAAGACACAAACCTCCTTGCTTATATCCAGCTCCTGGGCAAACTTTTTTTCGAGCTCCGAATCGGTGACGATATAATCATAAATGTGACGATTCACTGGCATGGCATTGTGACCAGCTTGTCCGCTCTTTGGATTCATCGTGAAGATAGTGGTATCAAAGGCTTCATTAACTACATCGTACGTAATTCGTTTAATAATCGCATTCGCCTTTTGTTCATTGATCAGCCTTGAAGCCCGGATAATAAAAGCCTCAGGATTTTTTCTGAACAAAAGAAACGTCTCAGGCCGGATATCCTTGATCATGTTCACGATCGTTTTCCGGGTTAGCCTTGTTCCATTAACCAGCTTACCGATCAGATCATATTTAACCTGTGACGCAGCGTGGCGTTCAACCTTTTGTGTGTAGGTTTCGTGAAGCTCAAAACCATCGCCTGTCTGCATCTGTTCTTTGGAGCGAATCCCTCCTAACCCACCATGCTCAATCCGGTAATAGGCCTCGGGAACAGTAAGCTTTGTATCCAATTCAACTACACATTGTTGAACAAGCTCTGCCGAATCAAAATTAACCGTGTAGGTGGTCTTATATCGTATTTGATTCCATAGTTCCTGAAACTCTGGTGTATAGAAGTTAGGACTCAGCTGCAATTGCTTCATATTGTTTGTGCGATCATTGTTGATCCAACCGGCTGGTAGATCTGAATAAATCGTTGCTACCCAATCCATTATAGCTTTCCGGAAAGATTGCAGCTCTTCGGGAAGCATCACACGATTATTCGAAGCAGCTTCATAATAATCCTGCGTAAGCTCATCGTCATCATTAATATAGTTATTTCTGATGAATGATTTGTTCAGCTTTTTGGCAAGTGATTCATCCATGTGTAGGGTTTCGCCAAGCTCGTTAATTAATAAATGTCCGAGAAAAAATGAAATATCTGCTTTCTGCGGCCTGTCCGACAGGATTGAGGCAATTTCACTCTGAAGCTGCCGGGCAAACGAATCGTATGATTCACTGGCGACAATCGTTAGCACATTAATATCATGAACATCGATCCCCGGCATCGAAGCATCTACCCGATCACCATGTTGGTTAACACAAAGCCTCAACCCCCGGCCAACCTCCTGGCGTTTTTTCATCATGGAATCACTGTGCTTTAATGTGCATATTTGAAACACATTCGGATTATCCCAGCCTTCCTTAAGCGCCGAATGAGAAAAAATAAACCGGGTCGGTTCCTTGAAACTGAGCAGTCTTTCCTTATCCTTCATAATGAGATCATAGGCATCGGCATCATCCGAATCGGTTTCTTTAGCCGTTACCTTGGAATCCACGAACCTGCTGCTTTTTTTATCAATCGAAAAGTAGCCTTTGTGTGTCTGCTGCACCTGAATGCTGTTCAGATATTGGGCATATGCTTGCTGGTCCAAGTGTTTAATCTCATCACTCATGACGTTCGCATATTCCTCTTCAAAAATCTGCATATACACACCGCTGACTTCCCGACCATCCGGGTCATACTGACGATACTTGGCAACCTCATCGATAAAAAACAAAGACAGCACCTTGATTCCTTGAAGAAATAGCACCCGTTCCCTTTCAAAATGGGATTTGATTGTTTCACGGATCTGGATTCTTCTGAAGCTCAATTCATCGATATCCCCCAGAACCTCTCCTGCGGACAAAGTTATTCCGTTCGTAAAGCTGATTGTGTTGCGGACTCCGTTGATCTCGGTTAAGGTGTAGCCTTTGTAGGCTTCAAGGTTGTTGGACAGTCGGTAAAGGTCATCACCTGCCTGCAGTCTGCGAGTTATCCTCTTCAAACCGGATTTGGTTTTCTGTTCAAGCTCTATCCTCGCCGCGGGTGCCTGCTTGTGACTCAGATCCAGACCTTCCACATATACATAAGCTTCAGTTCCAGCCATACCTTTAACGGAAATGCCTTTGACGTTGATTTTTTTGACTAGCTTTCTGTTATAAGCATCCAGCGCATCCAAACGAAAAATTTTGTTAAACTCCTGATCCTTCCGATGCGTTGCCGAATATCTCACCGTAAACAGCGGCTTAAATTCCTTCAGCCCTTCCTTTGTTTTTTCCCCTTCCACTGATTGCGGCTCGTCGATGATCAGAATCGGATGGGTAGAGGCTATAACATCTATCGGTCTCCTGGATTGGAACTCGTCGAGCTCCATATGGATTCTTCTCGCATCCTTTCCCCTTGCCGCAAAAGCTTGCGAATTAATAATCATCACATTGATGCCGGGATCACTCGCAAAGCTTTCGATTTGGTGAAGCTGCCTGGAGTTGTATATAAAATAGCGGGCCTTTTTCCCGTATTCAGCCATGAAATGATCTTCCGTAAGCTGGAATGATTTAAATACACCCTCACGAATGGCTATGGAAGGAATGACGATAATGAACTTGCTCCAGCCGTACTTTTTATTAAGCTCAAACATTGATTTTATATAAGTATACGTCTTACCCGTACCCGTCTCCATCTCAATCGTCAGATTGTATTGACCTTCAAGCTTACCTGAAGGCTTAAGACCACGATGGATCTGCACTTTTTGAATATTGGCCAGAACCTGTGGAGGCAAGAGCTCGATCTGATGATTTTTAGTTCCAGAGGGGGCAGGGGAGTCTTGAGCATCCCACACTATCTGCCCGGCCGCAGGCGTCTTTCCCGGATTCAACTTAAATCGGGACACTGCACTCGGCTGTCCATCAAAACAGTCTATCACACACTGTACAGCATCCGTCTGGAATTGCTGATGTTTGAACTTAAGCTTCACGCTTCACTCACCTGCCTATATAACTTTAATCTCGGTGCCTGCGGATAGCGATTTGAACATTTCCTCGACATGAATCCAATCGGCATCACTTGCAAATGAGCTGTCGCGGAATACGGCCCGAAGCGGCTTCTCTTTGGCAATTTCCTTCATCACATCCCGTGTAATCCTTTCTTCAAAACAGCAGACGAGCGTATTTCCTGCGACTGCATACACCTGCCTGCCCTCAATCTCCTTGATTTGCATTGGCAGAGACAGCTCCAGTCCCAATTCAAGCATGATCTGAATGAGCAAATCCTCGCTCGAACGATCTTCTTTGATATTGGATTCAAGCTCAAGCACGAACTGCTGTTCCAGCTGCTCCGGTACGTAATAAACCTCTTTCATATTGGAAGAATCGACACGATATACCCGAAATCCGTAATCGATCATAGCATCGGTTTCTGCTTTAATTTTACGGGCAGCCCGACGAATTCGTTCTTTTCCGATGTCACATATCGTCTCATAGCCGGCACGTCGAGCTTCGCTGCGATCCGCACAAGGTTCAGGAAGCTGCACCATAATATATTTGCGATTGCCCCCATCCTCTGCATTCAGCTGCATGACTGCATCCGCTGTCGAAGCCGAGCCCGAGAAAAAATCAAGTACCACATCGTCATCTATCGATCCAGTTCTCAACAACATTTTCAGTAAAGTGGTGGGCTTGGGAAACTCGAACGTGTCTTTGTCAAAAAGTGCCTTCAATTCTTTGGCCGAATCGAATGAGAATCCCCCATTTTCAATAATGGTAGGCAGCGTCGCACCATCTCTAACCTCCGACAAGTATCTTTTCAAATAAGGCGCGCCCGAATTTTCCCTAAAACCAATTCTTCCGTCAGCCAGCAGCTCATCCATCTTTTCTTTATTGTACAGCCAGCACTTGTTAGCCGGTGGCATAAATTCCTCTCCGGTCTGCGGATGGAGAATAGGATATATACAGCTTTCTACAAGTCTTCCGCCTTTGCCGTTCGCACTTAAATCCGAAGCCACCCACCGACCTCTGGGATCCTCATCTGGATTGCGATATCTGGCATTTAGCTCCTCGGAACGAGGCTGCAGGTATAATTGCACCTGACTCGCATTTTTGGCATACACAACGATATATTCATGATTCCTGCCGATAATTCGATCATTGGGTGGTGTCGCCCGACGTTTCCATACAAGCTGTTCAATAAAATTCATTTCCCCAAATAGTTCATCGCACACCTTTTTCAAATTATCCACTTCATGATCATCTACTGATATAAAGATAACACCCTGTTCATTTAACAAATTTCTGGCAAGCTTTAATCTCGGATAAATCATCGTCAGCCAATCACTATGGAATCTGCCGCTCGACTCCGTATTGTGAAAATAGCGAAGCCCCTCACCATCAACCTGACCTGATTCCTCGGCATACTGCTCGACCGTCTGACGATAATCATCTCTATAAATAAAATCGTTTCCTGTATTATAAGGAGGATCTATATATATACATTTGATTTTGTTTAAATACGATTCCTGAAGGAGCTTCAATACGTCCAGATTGTCGCCCTCGATATACATATTATGGGTATTGTCCCAATCGGAACTATCCGCATGAATCGGACGGAGTGTCCTGTCAATAGGTTGATTAGCCTGAAGAATCGCCGATTTTTTACCGGGCCAGGTTAACTGATAACGCTCCTTCTCGCCTTCAACGATATGGGGTGACAGCTCCTGTTTTAACAGGTCAAAATCTATCACTCGCCTCAGTGTCCCATCTTCACCCCTAACTTCAGTAATAACATTAGGAAACAATTGTGCAATTGCATTCGTATTTATGTGTTCCGTATGCTGCGACTTCATTGTAAGTTTATCCACAGTTACCCTCCAGCATATGTAATATAAGAAAAGCTTCTGATCGGAGCCTACTCGACGAAGATACATCCGTGTTTTATATGTAGCTTTTCTTGCGAGATAAGAATCGTTCAGCTTCGCTGAAAACTTATACGCTTATGTTATAACAAGAGCTTATTATCGTGTCCTGCTCAAAGTCATAATGATACATTCGTGTCAGACAACAGCATCTATGATTAAAATAAAAGCCAGCCTGTGAAGGTTGGCTTGTTTCATTATATCCCATTCTCCAGCTCAAGTGTCACCGCTTCGATCATATTGACAAATGAGTTTAACTCCTCTGACACCGCTGCCTGATCGCGCGCCTGAGCCGAGGTTTGCTGGGTATCATGCATGACTTCATTTAACACTGTGGATATATCCTCCAAGGTCCCTTTGATCAAATCCAGCGAGTCCTTGGAGTGTGCGGCAAGCTTGCGAATTTCATTGGCCACCACGCCAAACCCTTTTCCATGGTCTCCGGCATGAGCTGCCTCGATAGCGGCGTTAAGCCCGAGCAGATGGGTCTGATCGGAAACCTCCTGCAGCAAGTTGCCCACTGAATGAATCTCGTCAATTTTAACCTGAAGCTGCTCCACCTTGTTCAAGGCATGATCTTGAATCTCAGCACTTAAATTAGCTGAATTCGATACGGATAGGCTGCTTTCGCTTAGCTCAACAATCATCGCTGCAAGCTCCTGGACCGCCTTATTCACCTTAACAATGGTCGCTTGTCTATCGTTGGATAGTTCTTGTATTTTCTGCTTTTCATCGGCTTCGTACGCTTCCAGAACAAGCTGGGAATCAAAGTTAAACATCTTGGAGAGGGACAATATGATCTGCATCCAATTGTCAGGAGCGACAACCTTAAAGTTATTCACAGCAATATCGAGATACAGCATGTAAGTGCCTAAATACCAATCGGTCGTTAATCCAATGCGGGAGTGAATCTTACCAATATGTATTCTTCTCTCAATAAATTCTGTGTCAATAACCCCTTCCACCATTGATAAAAAGTACCATCTCTGTGTTTGCTTGAGACGCTCAATCGTGCTGTTGGCATTAATTATTTTAACAAGCTCCGGTTGCAGATTCACTTGATCATACAGCTTATCGACGACAGCTTCGACAATTGCCTGAAAATGTTCATTTTGACTTTTCAAAAAGGTCAAGTCGTTCTCTGTGATCCCCGTATAGGTAAGCTGTTTCCTTCTTCTCTCGTCAACTTGAATCATGCACATACCTCCTGAAATCATGAAAGATGCCCTTTCAAACTTACACTAGTATATAAGATTTACTAGACAGGATGCAATCTAGATTTGCAAATCCTCCCAGCATCAGCAGCATAAATAATTGTTTGAATGTTCTGAATACAGATTAAGTAATATTATCAGGACATCAACCACGATATAACGTCATATAGTAAATTATCGCAAGGGAGGTGTGAGAACGATGCTAAATGAAGATGCATTATTCACTGTTGTAACAGAAGATAAAACGTACCTTTTTGAAACTGAAGAAGAATTTTATAATTTTATGTCAGATACCAACTCACTGCTTTCCATCAATCGGATCGAAAAACACGAAAATTAATAAAACCAGAAAAAGCCATGCTCTTCTATAAGAAGAACTCATGGCTTTTTTTAGTGCCTGAAGCAGCCGTTAGCTAATAAAGGGATGAACTATATTTTATTTCAGCTTGCTGAGCGCTAGTAAAAGTGTAACAGCCTCTGCTCGTGTTGCTCCTGCGTTGGGTGCATACAAATTATTGCCCCTTCCGCTAATAATTCCTTTGCTGGAAGCGGCTGCTACCTCGGCATATGCCCATTGTGGAATATCTCCTTCATCGGCAAAACCCAGCTTCTGGCTGGTATCACGCTGCAATCCGAGTGCACGAACGATCATAACGGCGATCTCCGAGCGCACAATATTACGGTTAGGACGAAAGGTATTGTCCTCATAGCTGCCGATAATACCCGCTCCGACTGCCTGCTCCAGATAAGAACGGGACCATTCTGGAATTTGAGCACGATCCGAGAAAGCGAGTTCCGCTTTTTTCCCTTCCAGCTTCAGAGCACGGCCGAGCAGCACCGCAAACTCGGAGCGGCTGATCTCCCCGTCAGGATGGAACGATCCATCCTCGTAGCCGCTCACAATCCCTTGTGCTACCGCCTGTTCAATCGCATTTTGAGCCCAATGGCCAGTAATATCGTTTAGTGCTGGTTTAGCTGCAGCTTGCTCACTATCCTTTGGCTTTACGTTGGTACCAACCGCAGGCTTCTGATCAATCGGAGATGATTCTGCAGGAGTATCTGCTTTTGATGATGGTGCAGAGCTACCCTCAATCAGCTTGGCACTATTTTTGTCAATAGAAATCTCAATGTCGTATTCATGGAAGTAATTGACCTCGGCCCAATCGATTTTCACCCAAGCCTTCTGCTTTTTGGAGAGATCCGTAACCTCGAATCGCACATCTCTTGTATTCTTTGCTGCGTTCGTTCCAACAATCTCTGTATCCTTCAACGTACCATTTTGCTCAGCTTTAAAAGCAGTGATTTGTTTACCCTGCTTCAGCGTAATCGTCATGTAATATTTACCACCAACGGATGTTAAGATTCCAGGCGTTATCACATAATCCTGCATCACCGACTGCTGTTCCGTACCAAATTTCTTAATCATATAAGAGATCGAATAGCTGCCGTCTTTTATTGTGCTAACACTTGCACCCGTACCGACCTCAGCCGCAAAAGCTTTATCGCAGGAGGCCAAATTGGGCAAGCCCGCAACAGGAAGCGCCACCGCCAACAGCGACCCCAAACACATCCCAACCATAACCTTTTTAATGGATTGACTCATCGTTAACACTCCTCAAAAACTAATGAATGGTTCTTTCTCTCAGTACACCATGAATAACTAGCCGACCCTCCACAGGATCCAGCGTATAATCACAGGTAGATAAAGTAAGGATAGGTTCATATCCGTTCAGTACGATATCCGTTTTGTATATCGACTTGTTCTGGATGCTGTGCAAAAATGTCGAGTAATCGGCATCCCCAGAAAAAGCTGTTTCAATATAATTAAAATCGGTTGTTGTATAATAGAAGGAAAAAATTTCAACTTCGTAGCTCTTGTACAACGTATCATAAAAAAAAGTACGATGATTCTCAAAAAAATCACGTTCTCCATAAGCTTTCAGAGCTCCGAACATCGAGCCGTTTTTCATCCGGTGTCCGTACAATATCGTGTTCGCGTCATTCATATTTACGGTATTGCGATAATCCATAAAAATGCTGCCTGATCTGGAAGCTTCTTTTTTATAGTTGCGATCCAAATAATAATCGTTGTCCTGCGCCTGAACGATCGGATCATCGACCGATGTACCCGCAATGTTTAACCAACCCACGATATCCGTATTCACAGCAAGCAATCCACGAAAAGCAGGACGAACCTCAGGCACAGACAAAGCTTTCGAAGCTGCTTCCCCCCTTGCATCCTCCCATATTTCGCGGTTCGTAACAATCTGCTGGTAGTAGATTTGTCTTGCCTGCTCAGCCTGCGCCTCTTGCTCCCGGTAACCGAGAAAAATCCGGCCGAGCGCTAGCAGACAAAATACAAAAAGACCCAAGCTCAATATAGTCAATACCCGGTGAACACTCACTGTTCTCAACAAAAGGTAAACCGATTTGTACATCATTTACAGCGCCACCTTCTTAAATGCCCAGCGGTACCATATACAACCCGGCATCCTTGTCTTCTCTGACGATGACATCAACTCCGTAGATTTGCTTGATCGTCTCCACAGAAATCACCTCGGCTGGTGAGCCTTTCGTCACAATTTGTCCGTTCTGCATCACAATGATGCTATCGCTATAACGAATGGCTTGGTTAATATCGTGCAGTACCATGACGATCGTCAGTCCATAATCTACATTCAGACTTTTAATTAAATTCAAAACCTCAAATTGGTAATAAATATCCATATAGGTCGTGGGTTCATCCAGAAACAAAAAAGGTGTGCTCTGCGCAAGCGACATCGCAATCCAAACTCGCTGCCTTTCTCCACCCGATAATTGATCAATGGTCAAATTCTTCTTGGCTAACAGGTTGGTGCGGGTCAGCGCCTGCAGGACTGCTTCAGTATCCTCATCTGAATGGGGAGCAAACATGCTTTTATGCGGCAGGCGTCCAAAACCGACAAGCTTCTCAATAGTTAAATCCGACGGAGCATCGTTGTGCTGATGTACAACGGCAAGTTTTCTGGCGAGTTCCTTGGGTTTATACGTGTTAATGAACTTGCCATCCAAAATCACATTCCCGCTGCGGGGCTTATGGTTATTGGACATGATGCCAAGAAGCGTCGACTTGCCGCATCCATTCGTGCCGATAATCGTCGTGATTTTCCCGATCTCGATGCTGCTGCTCACGGATTTCAGATGATCGTTTTTTTTGTCATAAGAAAATGTGACCTTTTTAATGTCCATGAGTCTGACCACTCTTTCTCAGTAAAAATATTAAAAAAGGTCCACCGATTACCGTCATAATAATAGAAGCTGGAACCTCCGAAGGTGCCAATATGGTACGCCCAAGCGTATCAGCCGACAAAATAAGAAGTGCACCCGCCAGCGCCGAAAAAGGAATCAGCAACTTGTGGTCAGAGCCTACCAATATTCTGGCGATATGTGGAATTAACAAGCCTACAAAGGCGATTAAACCGCCAATGGCTGTGGCCACAGCTGCAAGCATTACCGCTACGATCGAAATCAGCAGACGAGCCTTCGTTACATTAAGGCCAAGGTTCTGGGCCGACTTATCCTGAAGCGACAGCAGGTTGCACCAGGAAAACAGCAGCATCGCTAACACCAGTCCGATTGAACCATAGATGACCATGATTTGTACATCGCCCCATGTTTTCATCGCAAATACTGAAGTGGTAGCTTGATTAATGCTCGTAACGGCATAGCTGCCTCTGTAATTGAACGACTGCCCCAGACCCGTAAAGGTTGCATTGACCGCAATTCCGACCAGAATGATTCGAATCGGGGTTAAACCCGATTTCCAGGACAGGGAATACACAAGAAAACAGGCAATAGCCCCTCCTATAAAAGCGGCCAAAGGCAGCCAAAAAAAGAACTGTGGGAACAAAGTTACAAATAGCAGTGACAGAACACCCGCTCCTGAAGAAATCCCGATAACGCCGGCATCGGCTAAGGGGCTACGCAATATTGACTGCAGCAGTACACCAGATACTGCAAGAGCTGCGCCTACGAATATGGCAATAATAATTCGCGGTAACCGCAAATCTTTAATGATCTGTACGCTTTTATTCGTTCCACTGAACAAGCCCTGTATCAGCTCCAGGCTCCCTACCTTGATACTGCCGGTAGTTGCTGATATAAGAGCAACTGCCACAAGTAAAATGACGACAATAATCATACTCATCCATGCTTTGCTCATTTCAAACTTCCTTTATAGGCAAAATCGATTACGTACATATTCATGGGTACAGCATCGGCATCAAGGCATCCAGAGCCTGGACAGCAGCTAAATTACCAGTAGTACCAAATAACTCCTCAGGCAGATCGTACACCCTGTTCGTTTGAACAGCTGCAAAATGCTTCCAAATATCATTTTTCTTAAATTCCTTGTCAAACATGATGACTACTTCATCCGGCAGCCCGTGAGCAGCACGCAGTATGACATCAGGGTTGGATTTTTGTAAATATTCGGTGTTGGAAGCAAGATATTCAACCTTCTCACCCTGAACAATATTTTTGCCTCCAGCAAGCTTGACAAGATCACCGATATAGGAATTTTCCGTAGCAACTAGGTAGCTTCCTGGAACGCCGAGTAATATAAGTACGGAAGGCTGCTGCTTACCCTCAGTTTGTTTCTTGATGGCAGCAAGCTTGTCATTAAACTTCGCTATTATCGCGTCAGCTTGTGCCTTGCGGTCATATTTATTTCCAAGCGCCTGAATTGCACTGTTCATTTTGTCCACACTGGTCAAATCCATAAAGTTCGCACCGACACCGGCATTTTTAAACACAGGTGCCAAGTCATATTCGAGTGTCGTGACCGATAGCACGTCTGTAGGATCAAGCGATTTGACGATTTCCATGTTGGGACTCATCGGATTACCGACCTGGGTTACACCTTCATACCGCTTTGGCAAGCTTTTATAGCTCTTGGGTATGCCTACCAGATCAATGCCGAGCGCATCCATCATTTCGGTTGCCGCCACGGTTGTCGCAATAACGCGATAGGGTGCTGATGAACTCTTGGCATCAGGAGACACTGCCTCCGGTACAACATCATTTGTGGAACAGCCTGCGGTTATTATCAATACAAGAGCGATTAATGCTGCGCTTATTCTTGTACGCATTCCAGTTCTTGTCTCCTTTACCGCTGCAGAACGGCTATCATCCCGCCTACAGTTTAAAATTCACGAGGACACCGGATTTCCGGCATCCCCGTTTGCTTGCTATTCGCACTTCAACATCTATGACTTACTTGGTGTGATCCAACATCGCCAGAATCAATGTAACAGCTTCCGCCCTTGTCGCCTGATCCTGTGGAGCAAACAGGTTGTTATCCCTGCCGTTAATAATTCCTTTCTTGGCTGCTGCTGCAACCGGGGCTAAAGCCCAGTCCGGAATTTGCCGTACATCTGCAAATGTCGGAGCTTCATTGGTATCAAGCGGGAGCTTTAATGCCCGTGCAACCATGACTGCGATTTCTGAGCGTGTAATTTTGCGATCAGCACGGAATGTACGATCTTCATAGCTGCTAATAATTCCAACTCCAACCGCTTGTTCCAAGTAAGGCTTCGCCCATACCGGGATGTTATTGTTATCAGCGAAGTTGAGCTCCGTACCGCCGCCCTCCAGCTTAAGTGCACGACCCAGCATGACAGTAAACTCGGCACGACTAATCTCACCGTTAGGACGGAAGCTTCCATCCTCGTACCCGTTGACGATGCCAAGTGATATGGCACGCTCTACGGATGACTTGGCCCAATGATTCTCAAGATCACCAAAGCTGGAACCGGAAGCTGGCAGTGTACCACCGTTCGGGTTAGTTGCAGCTTGATCCGGCTGTGCACTTACCTTGTTGCCAAGCGCCTCGATATCGAACACAAGATCGATATCTGCCAATTCAACCTTTTTCTTTAGTGTCGGAATATAGCCCTCTTCCGCTTTTTGAGCTTTATCCACCTCGTCCTGATGCTTTTGCAGTTCTTCGTCTGTGTAAGGCACAACAAGACTAAGCTGGGCATGGATCGGCGCAGTCAAATCCTTAGGTTCAAAGCTGACAACACGTGTGTCCGCCGATTCGTCCTTACTCAAAACCGTTGTTGATTGCAATACCTTTTGCATCGTAGTCTCAGTACCGGATTTGTTAGAAACGGCTTGTTCTTCCTCTACCTTGAGATCTTCCACCAGCTTATGCTTGGTTATCGTCAGCTTTACGCTTTTTTTGTCGTCCTTGACTACGAGCTTGGCAGGATACGAAACCACATTGCTATATTTGGATTCAAGGCTGTTTTTGTACTGCAGCATTTTGTAATCAAGATCATATTCTCCATCTTTGAGTGATGCGACAGCCGCACCCGCTCCACCAAGCACTGTATCTGCACTTACCTTCGTCATGCTTGATTTATCAAAAGCGATATCGACATCATATTCATGAAAATAGTTCATTTCCACCCAGTCGATTTTCACCCACCCTTTGAGCTTCGATGACAAATCCTTCACTTCAAACTGAACAACCCGGGTATTGTTGACATCATCCCTGCTTATCACAGTAGCATCAGTCAATGAACCACCGCTATCCGTCTTAAAGGAAGTTATCTCCTTGCTCTGCTTGAGCGTAAATGAAAAATATTGCTTGCCGCCCTGAACCGTCAAAAGTCCTGGTGTGATTACGTAATCCTGCATCACTGAACGTTGGTCGGTTTCATATTTTAAAATCTTATAGTTTACCGTATATTTACCGTCAAGGACCGGATTGGACACGGCACCACCGCCACCGCCGGTACCACCTGTGCCACCCGTTCCTCCGGTACCGCCTCCACCTGTACCTGGATTAACCGGATCTGGTGTAATCGCACTTACGGGAGAAACAGTGCTGAACTGCAGCTTATAGGTTGTTTCCGTTCCGTCAGCAGCCGCCAGTGTAAGAGCATATATAGCAGTCAGATCATCAACTTCCAGCTGTAGGCTGGTCGTGATGTCATTCGCCAACACTTTCACTACACCTGACTGTTTGGCTGCATACTGCGGTGTAATCTCTTTCTTGAAGGTTCCATCAGAGTTGTATTGCGTAATTTTTTTGGCGGTTACACCACTTTTTAATGTAAAGGTTGCTGTTTTTTTACCATTCTGTACTTTCAGGCTGCCCGCATTTTCCACATAATTGCCTATCGGGGCTGCCCCAGGATTATCGGAAGTTGCTGAGAATCCAAAGCTGTATTGACCGTCCTTAACTGGCTTCGCCAAATCGATTGTAATGCCCGTGATTCCGATTTCTACATCGTATTCATGGTCATAGAGGAAGGTCGGTGTTACCTGCCAGTAGATTTTGACCCAGCCATCCAACCGTTTTGTCAAATCAGCCACTTCGAATTGTACAACTCTTGTATTTTTGGCTGTATCACTGCTCACCACTACCGCTTCGGTCAAGGTTCCATTTTGTTTCGTTTTGAAGCTGGTAATTTCAGCGCTTTGCTTCAGCTCGAATGACGCAATTGCTTTTCCACCTTGAACTGTCAGCTTTCCACTATTCTTGTCTACATAGTCATACATTACGGAAGCCTCATCGGTTCCTTTTTTATAAATCTTGTAGCTCAGCTGGTAATCCCCGTCAGGCAAAATGCCCGATACGTTAATGACCAACGCTTGGAACTGGTCGAATGCACTTTGCAGCGCAGTTTTGGCATCATTCAGCTGCTGCTGCGTTGCCGTCGAATTGGCGGCTACAGCCTTGGCTTGTTGAATCGCTGACAACAGCGTACTCTTGGAGCCTGCCGGGTATTGGCCGCCGGCGCTTCCCTCTATGGCTGCGTCATGTGCTGCCTGGACACTGGCAATCAGAGAATTCAGTGCGCTTGCTGCTGGTGCATCGCTAAACCCAAGCTCAACATCGTATTCATTGTCGTATAAAAAGGTTGGATTTACTTGCCAGTATATCTTCACCCAGCCGTTTAATCTCTTAGTCAGATCTTTATTAACCTCGAATTTAATCATACGTGTATTGTTTACTGGATCGATTCTCACAATTTCCGTTTCCGTCAAAATGCCAGCATTTTCGGTTTTAAATGATTTGATTTCTGCACTTTGCTTTAAAACAAAGGAAACATACCTTTTATCGGCAGCAACGGTTAATTTCCCGCTTGTTTTATCTACGTAGTCATACATAACGGAATTTTCATTAGTGCCTTTTTTGTAAATCGTAAAGTTAATCGGATAGTCACCGTCTGCTAAATCAACAGGTGCGGCAACAACTGATAATTTGAATTTAGCCAAGGCTTGCTGCAATGCGAGCAGTGCTGTTGCCGTCTGTGCTTGTGTACCATTTAAGTTGGACGCTTCAGAACCGGCCGTGTCAATGGCTGACTGTATAGCAGCCTTGGCCACTGCGGGATATTGGCCCGGCTCTGTGCCTGCTGCTGCTGTTTTATTAAAAGCGGAAGCAGCAGTTATAGCTTGCGATAGCGCACTATTATCCACATTGTTAAAGTTCAAACGAATACTATGGGTTTGATCATAATTCTGTGCAGGCACCACTGTACGCACTTGGGCATCGATAAGTGCTGATAAATTGTCGACTTTAAATTTAACAATTTTCTTATTAGCTGCGGGATCCGAGCTTACAGTAATCGCATCCACGAAACTACCGTTTTGCTTGATCTTGATTTCAGGAACCGATGCACTGTTATTTACCGTTAAGGATGCGTAAACCGAGCCATCCTCTTCCGTGGTCAGAGTCGCCGGCTTCGCCAAATAACTTTCCATAGCGGAGAAAGCATTGTTTGTTGCATGAACAGTTGAGTAATATATCGTGTGTACAGCTGTCAATTTGAAAGCATCAACCGCAGTTTGTAGTGCTTTTGCAGCCGCTGTTATTTGCGGCCTTTGAGCAGCTAGATTGTTTCCAACAATTTCTGCAAGACCGATTGCCTGCAGCAGCTTGGTCTTGGCACTTGCGGGATATTGCCCGATTCCAGTACCTACTACAGCTGAACTATTCAACTGCTTGGCAGCAGTAATGGAAGCATTTAAAGCCGTAAGCTGGTCGGCGTTGTAGCTGATGTAGACATTTTTAGTCACGGTACCTACCGTATATCTTATCCATGAGAAACCTTGCCACACATCATCGGTTACAGCCTGAACTCTGGAATTAATCTGATAAGTTCTATTCTGTGTATCGGAATTTTTACCTACAAAATTCCCTACTTGCGTGCTGCTTATTGTAGTGCCGAACAACCCTAATGCGTCAGGTACTGCTATTTTTACAGATGGCTCACTCGCAGGATTTACAAAAGTAATGTTGGAATAGGTTTTGAAATACGGAGCTACCTTCTCTTCCAACATTGTCGCTGTTTGTTTAAATTCATTGGAATAAACTGAACGAGTAGCTGTTGCACTAAGCGAGTCAAGAACTATTATACCCGCTGTTGCAGCATGATATTGTGTACTATTTACTCTATCAATAGATAATTTCAGGGCATCGTATGCATCAGTTACATTTTTGGTTGTAGCGCTAATATCGTTTACAATATTCGTAGATCTTGTAATATTGCTATAAATGGTAGCGCCATTATCATTAGTACTCATGAATAGTTTGTCGTATTCTTTGTCGGATACAACGTTTGTGCCCCCTTCCGTTGATCCAAACAATTTCGTAACTGCGACATCAAAAAGCGATTGGGCTTGTATAATCAATTGCTTCAAGCTTTCCTTGTCAACAACATCTCCGGTAGATGTCGTCTCCAGTTTGCTGATATCCAATTCCAATCCCACGTTGTACCAATAGTTATAGGTAGGATTTAAATTAAAAATATTATCCTTGTCATCGATATGCATTAATATATCCTGTACTTTCCCGATATCCTCAACATCGACCTGTACAATGATATTGTTAGCATTACTGGCCTGCTTGGTTGTTACGGGTTGATAACCTTCTATACCAGTAACAACGGGTACTTTACCCGTCTCTTCTTTGATAACGGCCTTGTCCTTACCTGCAATACGCGAACCAAAGTACGCAAAGGCGGTGTAGTCCGTCTTCTTAATCTCATGCTGTAGCTTCGCCTTGCCATTACTCACAATCAATTTGCCTGTGTCCTTGATCATAAAGTAGTTAGCTGCCGAGGTTTCCGAAGTACCGTTCTTGACGTATCGGTAGGAAATCGGGTATTCACCATCAGCAACTGTAGTCGCAGCTTTAGCCACCGAAACGGGTCCTATATGTATTGTAGATAGTAATAATACGAAGGCAATCAGCATCGCCATTGTTTTCTTAAATAGTTTAGTCAATTCATTACTCTCCTTAAAGTCGTTCTATATGGTTCTTGCTCTTACGGGCATAAATGCGAAAAAATCCAATTTTCAAAATGGATCGAAATTCAACGAAACTTAGTGTAACTGGATGGCATCATAAGTAAAGAACGGCTTCAATACTTGCAAGCCATTCTTTACCCCTTACATAGTTATAACTATTGATTAGCTAATGTATTAGTCTTACAACCATTGAATAAATAAATCCAAATCTCCACTATGAGGTCCTGCATTAACTCCAAGCTTCACAGGCAGAGTCTCAGTGAAATCTGCAACCGTAAATGTGAACGAAATGACGCCAGATACTGATGTATCAGGAGTAATTGTTACATAACCAGAACCGCTATCTACCTTTAAGCCAGTAACAACAGAGCTGTCATAGGAGACTTTAACTGATGATCCGGTAATAACTGCATCCGATGTGAATGAATTAGCATGAGATGAAGGATTTCCGGATGAATCCAAAAATTGATAGTTGGAAGCAGCAGCGAAAGCAGGAACAGCCAGAGCGAACACCAGTACGAACAGAGCTAGCATCGATACAACGGATTTTTTCATGGATCTCATCATTAGTAAACACTCCCTTAGATTATTTGGTTTAGTTTGTTATTTGCTACAAATGAACGACGGCAACTGTTATTCTTGCTTTCAAATGAATTTCCCTCTCCGATCCCCCTTTCCTGAATGCAATTATGGCTGCCACAGAAAAGTAAGTTTAAAGATAATGATAATCATTATCAACAATGATGTAAAAAAAAACTTCTGCGACTGAGGTACTTGATTACCGCGTTATAAGCAGGCACCTCTTTTACTGATTTCGTCGATAACGTGTACAGCGTCCATCGACATCCCAATTTTATACATAAATAAAATATTATGTCAAACATTATTTTTTTGTTAGTTTACTTGCCGGATCTTTTGGTTTTTACTGTATACCCTAGGTATAAACCTGACAATAACAGCATTACGGTCAGCAAAGCAAGCGGAGCCGTATCTCCAGTCTGCGGATTTGCAGTTTTACTCGGAGAGGCTGTCGAGTTGCCAGCTTCTGCACTTTTATTGGACGATTCCTTCGTGGAAGCAGGGACTGCTGGTGATTTCGCTGCTGGTATCACTGTCTTGGATGGAGCGGTAGTGCTTGCGCCGGGTGCAGCTGCTGCAGGACTGTTTGGTGGAGAAGCGGCCGGAGCTTCCGCCTTGGGGGCTGCTGAACTATCCGCTGCTACACTTTTAATGCTTTTTTCATCAACCAAAAAACGAATCGTATAATCATGATCGTAATCGATGGATTCAACAGTGACATGAATTTTTGAAATAATCGGCTTTGACAAATCGGTTACTGGAAAACGGGTGACTCTCTTGTCTTCGGCACTGTCACTGCTAATGACTTTCGCATCTGTAAAGCTTGTATTATTTTGCACCTTAAACTGAGTTACCCATTTGCTGTGATTGATAGCAAGCTGCATCTCAATCTGACCATTTTTTACAAATACAGTCGCAGGCTTTTCAAAATAATCATTTGCCATTGAAGCAGAATCATTCTCTGCTTTGGTTACCGTGTAATTCAATGTGTACGTACCATCCGCCAATGCAGCCTCCGCTTTTGGCACACTAAATAACATCAACATACTGAGAACTGTAAAACATACCATTTGCAATCGCCAACTTGTTTTCACAATCTAATCTCCTTCTCAATAATAAAACTTAATAAATACTCAATTTTGGCTGGTTGTAGATTCACTATAATGATACCGATAATCATTATCAATGTAAACACAAAAAAATAAACGAAATTCGGTTTACCAGATTTGTATGGATGGCATCAGCCCCCTTATGTACTCCTATGTTCACAATATGATACCAGTGGAAAAATAATACAAATTTGATGATAGCTTACTACGCTCTGCCTTGTCAATCCATGTCCACCAATATAAATTTGGAACAAATTGCCACAAAACGATTGACAACTATAGTGAGATTGATTATCATTCTCCTTGTGAAGGGGTAACGCTACTCGTTTCCCATGATATCATTATTGCTCATGAAACTGAATAGGAGGACGCTTTTTTTATGAAAAAACCTTTGCTGATGCTTATATTGGCCGCTTCTCTCATTGGACTAACGGCCTGTGCATCGGCTCCATCTGCGGGCCTCGGGTCTGCGGCAGGCGTAAGTGAAGGTTCTGCCCCATCAAAGGGGAGTGCCCTAACTATTAAAGATTTCGCCGACCGCAGCATTACCTTCCCCAGTGTGCCTCGGAATATCGTCGCTCTGGCAAACGGTGAAATGGATATCGTTTATGCGCTTGGGGGAACGCTGGTAGGACGTCCAACCGCAACAGTTCCTGTAACGCTGCAAGCGGCCCAAAGTGTAGAACAGGTTGGTTCCACGCACGGAATTGATTTGGAAAAGATCGCACTCCTGAGCCCCGATGTCGTACTCGGTAATCATCCTCTGAACACCAAGGATATACCAGGTGTGGAGGGCGTAGGCTCCAAAATGGTACTGACCAGCGCTAATTCGATTGATGACATCAAAAAGCAAATCGGTTTGTTCGGTCAGCTGCTGCAGAAAGAAGACAAGGCCAAAGAGTTAACTCAAGCCATCGATCAAAAATTGCAGGAGCTCAAAACCACTCCAAGTGCAGCTAAAACGCGGGTGCTTATGGTGTATGGGGCACCGGGCACCTATATGGCCGCTCTTAACAATTCATTAAGTGGCGATATACTCGTATCTGCCGGTGGTGAAAATATTGCCGCAGACTACCCTAAGCTTGACAATTATCCCCAGTATGCGCAGATGAATACCGAGAAAATCATAAAATCAAATCCGCAGTTGATTGTTATCATGACCCATGGAAGCCCGGAGAAAGTGAAGGATGGATTTATGAAAGAGATGCAGCAAAATGCAGCCTGGAGCAGTCTGGATGCCGTGAAAAACAACCATATTGAGATACTTCCCGCTGACCTGTTCGGCACGAATCCAGGTACCAAGGTTGTCAATGCACTCGATCTGATGAGCAAACGTCTGCAGGCTGCCAAGTGACAACGATGAATCAAAAGCAGAGAAGCTCCAGAAGAAAGCTGATCATCATTGTTATTCCTTTGCTTCTTGTCATTGTTTCCTTCTACGGTTTGACCTATGGTTCGGTACCCATATCGCTTCGGGACATTTGGTCGGTATTCACCAATGGCGGACAACCGATCCATGAGAAAATTATCATGAATCTACGGCTGCCCCGTGTATTAATCGGGATTTTAACAGGTGCTTGTTTGGCAGTTTCCGGTGCTCTGCTGCAAGGTGTGATGAGAAATCCGTTGGCTGATCCGGGAATTATTGGGGTGTCCGCCGGTGGTGGTTTAGCAGCTGTTATTACCATGATTCTCTTGCCGCAGTTCGGCTATTTGCTGCCGCCTCTCGCCTTTGCAGGCTCTTTTGCGACTGCACTGCTCATTTATGGTCTTGCCTGGGATAAAGGCTCGTCACCATTGAAAATCATTTTGGCCGGTGTTGCCATTAATGCGCTGCTTGGGGCTGTCATGAACGGCATCATGGTCTTTTACAGTGATCGCGTTCAGGCTGTTTTGCCTTGGCTGGCAGGAGGATTAAGCGGACGAAGCTGGCATCATCTTGAATTTATGGCCCCTTATGCAATCATTGGGCTTGTGCTGTCGCTGCTCACCATCAAATCAGCCAATCTGCTTTTGCTGGGGGATGATTCTGCCAAGCTGCTCGGTATGAAGATTGAGATGCACAGAATTCTGCTTATCCTGTTGGCTGCTTTTTTAGCTGGCATTGCAGTCAGTGTTGCTGGTCTTATCGGTTTCGTTGGTCTTGTGGTTCCGCATGCCATCCGCCTGCTTACTGGAGAGGATTACCGTTATTTGCTGCCACTGTCGATGCTTGGAGGCGCCGTACTTGTTGTGTTGTCGGATACGATCGCCCGTTCATGGTTCGATCCTTTGGAGCTTCCAGTTGGTATACTGCTGGCCTGCTTGGGCGCCCCGTTCTTTTTATACTTGCTTAAGAAACGGAGAATCGTATAATGTCAGCAATCCTTACTGATCGAATCCAGCTCGATGTAGGCGCCTTTCAGCTGCAGCATATCACTGTATCGATTCCGAAAGGAAACGTGACTGCCATTGTCGGGCCGAACGGCTCTGGCAAATCAACACTGCTCAAAATTATGACACGGCTAGTAGAAGCCGATGGCGGAACTGTGACAATCAACGGTAAGCTCACCCATACTTATAAATCGGCTGAAATGGCGCAAACCGTAGCCATGCTCACCCAGTCAAAAACTGGGTTGCCCGAGATGACGGTCAAGGAGCTTGTCGCTTACGGCAGAGCGCCCTACAAACGATTGTTTGATCGTATGACCGACGAGGACCACGGAATTGTGGACTGGGCCATGCAAACAACGGGAACCAAAAAGCATGAGGACCGGATGTTCCATACTTTGTCTGGCGGTGAGCAGCAAAAAGCACGAATTGCAATGGCGTTAGCACAAAAAACGTCGATTATTTTGCTGGATGAGCCTACCACCTACCTGGATATTGCTCACCAGCTGGATTTGATGGAAATGCTGCAAACCATCAATCGCGAATACGGCATAACCATCGTCATGGTGCTTCACGACCTCCAGCAGGCAGCTCACTATTGTGACTACATAATCGCCATGAAAAATGGAAGGATCGCGGAAACGGGCAAGCCGACTGAGATTATTTCATCGCATTTTTTGGAAAATATTTATAACGTTCAGGCGAAAGTCAGATTCGAAGACGACTATCCTGTCATTATCCCTTTAAAAACAATATCCAATAAAAACATTATCAAACTCTAGGAGGCTATAATATGATTATTATTACAAACACATCGCAAATCACTAAAGGTGAAGCCCACAAGCTGATCGAGCGTTTCGACAAGATTGGTAAAGTGGAGTACATGAGCGGCTTTTTGGGGTTGGAAGTTCTGTTGACCGAAAATACAAAGGAACACGACGAGGTTACGGTCGTTACCCGTTGGGAGAAAAAAGAGGATTTCCATGCCTGGACAAAAAGTGACGCCTTTAAAGAGTCGCATGCCCACGGAAGGGAAATTCCGGAATATATCGTCTCCAATAAAATTTCATTCTATGAAGTAAAAATCGTCAGACAGCCGATTGCAGCTGCTCAATAATAAGCAAAGTTTATCAAGTCATACAACGTAGATCCTTTCCTGATCAGGAGAGGATCTTTTATATTGTAAGAATATCTTTAATCAGTCGATTTCAGCTTACGCAGAAGATGATCTGACAGTTTCTTCTGTTGGCTATGTATTCTCTCCACAATGGCTGCATATTGTACTGCTTTCTTGCCAATATCCTCGGCTGTGTGCACTTGTAATCTTTCTGCAAATTGCACGAATGCTTCTTCTCCTCTTGGGGATATTCCATTCAGCAATTGTTTACAATCGATAAATCCACGCCTAGACTGGTTTGGGTTATTTCCATTAATCCTTTGCGCACAGCGCTAGGCGGGCGCAAGTCTATTGAATCCAGCAATCCCACCGTTGGGCCAACGACCGTTCTTACAAAGTCGAATGCATGATGATTATCTTTATTACTCTTGATATATACGGGGTCTAACCAATTATTCGCATGTACGGTCAACTCCGATAAGGATCGTTCGATAGCTGCATCTACCCATTGCACATTTCGCAGCAGCCCTCGCGTTTCTTGCTGAGGAACGGAAAATCTGCCTTCTTTCTCCCACAAAATGTGAGCACGGTTCAAAGATACAATAACCGAAAGACGCATGGTCTCAGGTAGCGACAAATCTCCCCAAAAATAATTGGCCATCTCTATCGTAACTCCCGCCTCCTGAAAGATACTATGTGGATTCAGACGCGGATCGTTGATGCTATCATTACTGATACCATGCCAATTAATATCAATGTCTGAATGAGGCAATTGAGTATCTGGACTCCAAATGGAACCCGTCAGGATGAATCCGTCGATACCAGGATGAAGTGGAATAATGTCTTGGATTAAGCTCTCGACGAGATGTGCCCGACCAGGTGGTAAAGGCTCAGTGTTGATGAATACTGTCATTTATACTCACTCCTATTCTAAATGGAAAATATTTTTAAGAATATAATTAGAATTCTAATTATAATACAAAAAAATTTACTCAGGTTTATTCTTAATGTGTTGTAGATGATTGGACATCTTGTTTAACAACGTGCTCAGCTGTCGCTTTTCTTCCTCTGTAAAACAAGATAAAGGATCAAACTCCTCCTCCGCTTGCAGCGCTTGATTCAAAGACGCTAGCTTATCTTGTCCTTCCTCCGTGATCGCAATATTAACCATCTTTTTATTAGTCAAATCCTTACTCCTTCTAATCCAGCGCTGCCGCTCCATATTATTAATAATGACGGTTGCGGTAGGACGATCACAGTAAAGCAGCTCAGCAATTTGCGAAGGGTTTAAAATCGTTTTAACGACAAGCTTGCGCAATACATACTGCTGCTTTAATGTGATTTGATGAGGTACAAGCTGCTTTTGTAAATATCGCTGCCAGGTTAGGAAATTGATACCTATACGAGACATTATTGAAAGTTTATCTGACATTTCGTATGGGCTCCCTACAGTTAGTATTCTAATCATAATATACAATATCCTAAATAGGAGCACAAGACGTGAGAAAAGAGAATTAAACGTCTTTACAAACTTCAGTTGATGAAAGAGTATACCTACCCTATACCTTATTACTACCTTTGGATAATATAATGCGTTCTGGCAGCGTGTTATCTTATAACTATTCTGCAGAAAAGGAGGCAAGGAATATGAAATGGTTGGTGCTTATTCATGTACTATCGGCGATTATCGGGATCGGTCCCACTTATTTTGGACATTTATTGTTTCGAAACGGGCAGACTGTCGGAGGGTTACGGCAGTCGATCGCTTCATTTAAGCTGTTGAATTTTTTCCCAAAAATAGGCGGGACCCTAGCTGTACTCACCGGAATCCTGCTAGTAATTGTATCTTCTTGGAGCTTCTCGAGCTTTTGGATCATAGGCTCGCTTGTTCTATATGTAGCCATTCAAGTTTTGGTCGTGGGAATATTGGACCCAGTTGTCAAAAATCTGCATCTGTCACTTCAAGCCCCTGATCTCTCGCAAGATCAAAATCTGCCTGAAACATCGGTCAGGTTTTTGAGCAAGGCCAATCGCATTTATTACACAGCTTCTATTTTAGGTGTCCTGTTGTTTACTCTTATGATTATAAAACCTTAGCGATGAAGAGCAGCATCAATTATTTAAAGTTAATCGAAAAAGAACGTCCTGGCTCCATGTTGATAAATGGAGAGGACGTTTCTTGGTTTTTTAAAGACATATATGCGGTCGGCGGGATTTGAACCCGCACGTCCATGGGACACTACCCCCTCAAGGTAATTTGTGGCATTAACTAGCTATAACTACATTACTTAAACCCTTGTTAATCAAGGGTTTTTCTTGTTCGTAT
>NZ_JAJNMU010000249.1 GCF_022458865.1 Paenibacillus periandrae
GACGGGTGAGTAACACGTAGGCAACCTGCCTGCAGGATCGGGATAACTACCGGAAACGGTAGCTAAGACCGAATACAAGACTTTGACGCCTGTCGGAGTTTGGAAACACGGAGCAATCTGTGACCTGTAGATGGGCCTGCGGCGCATTAGCTAGTTGGTGAGGTAACGGCTCACCAAGGCGACGATGCGTAGCCGACCTGAGAGGGTGAACGGCCACACTGG
>NZ_JAJNMU010000250.1 GCF_022458865.1 Paenibacillus periandrae
CCAGTGTGGCCGTTCACCCTCTCAGGTCGGCTACGCATCGTCGCCTTGGTGAGCCGTTACCTCACCAACTAGCTAATGCGCCGCAGGCCCATCTGCAGGTCACAGATTGCTCCATGTTTCCAAACTCTGACAGGCGTCAAAGTCTTGTATTCGGTCTTAGCTACCGTTTCCGGTAGTTATCCCGATCCTGCAGGCAGGTTGCCTACGTGTTACTCACCCGTC
>NZ_JAJNMU010000251.1 GCF_022458865.1 Paenibacillus periandrae
ACCTCAGGATCAAAGGCCCAGAAAATCAGCGTAGCGACGATTCCAGAGGGGGGAAGGTCATATTTATTTCAAAATGTGGCGATAGAGGGGAACAAGCCCTATACATTCCAGGCGATGATGCAGATTCCAGAATTAATCAACAGTAAAGTAGTATTTGCCCTTAGCTTCGCGGATGCAAGTGGAACCACGATGAGTACCGCAACATCAGAAATGGGAACGA
>NZ_JAJNMU010000252.1 GCF_022458865.1 Paenibacillus periandrae
GGGATTGACGCCTGGTACGACATACTATGTGCGTGCATATGCGACCAACAACACAACAGCAACGGGCTATGGAGTGGAAGTTCAGTTTACGACGCAGAACTTACCGGTAGCACCAACGGTAACGACGTTGACGTACACGAACATCACAACAACGACCGTTGATTTAACGGGCAATGTAAGCTCGGACGGCGGAGCATCGTTAACGGAGCGTGGCTTT
>NZ_JAJNMU010000253.1 GCF_022458865.1 Paenibacillus periandrae
AGCATGAATCTAAGAGAACTCCAAAGGTTACTGCAACAGGGACGATACAAACCCGATCCTGTGCGACGACATTTCATCGAGAAGGAAAACGGAAAGTTAAGGCCGTTAGGTATTCCCACTATCCGAGATCGTGTATGTCAGCAAGCGGTACGCCAAATCATCGAGCCCATCTTTGAACAAGACTTCTACTACTACAGTTTTGGCTTTCGAGCAGGA
>NZ_JAJNMU010000254.1 GCF_022458865.1 Paenibacillus periandrae
CCCCTCAAGATGAGATTTCCCAGTATGTAAGACCCCTTATAGACGATGAGGTAGATAGGTTCGGGGTGGAAGTGCCGCAAGGTATGGAGCTGACGAATACTAATCGGTCGAGGGCTTATCCAAGAAAAGAGTCTTGCAAGCGAAAGCGAGTGAGACGCGCTGCTCAAGCGTAATGCGCAAGTTTCGGATCTAGTTTTCAGGGTGCAAACCTTGAAT
>NZ_JAJNMU010000255.1 GCF_022458865.1 Paenibacillus periandrae
CTTTTTTCGAAGCGTTGCTTCTTCGAAATCGCTGCGAGAAAATATCCATCCATACTCTTCAATCAACATGAATTTACTCACAGACTTCCATTCAAGGTTTGCACCCTGAAAACTAGATCCGAAACTTGCGCATTACGCTTGAGCAGCGCGTCTCACTCGCTTTCGCTTGCAAGACTCTTTTCTTGGATAAGCCCTCGACCGATTAGTATTAGTCAG
>NZ_JAJNMU010000256.1 GCF_022458865.1 Paenibacillus periandrae
TTTAGAGTCGTGGATGGAGAGCACTGATTGGGTGCGGGGCCCGCCAAGGGTTACCAAGTCCAGTCAAACTCCGAATGCCACAGACTTCTATCCGGGAGTCAGACCGTGAGTGCTAAGATCCATGGTCAAGAGGGAAACAGCCCAGACCATCAGCTAAGGTCCCCAAGTGCAGGTTAAGTGGGAAAGGATGTGGAGTTGCCCAGACAACCAGGATG
>NZ_JAJNMU010000257.1 GCF_022458865.1 Paenibacillus periandrae
CGGTTCTTTTCACCTTTCCCTCACGGTACTTCTTCACTATCGGTCACTAGGGAGTATTTAGCCTTGGCAGATGGTCCTGCCGGATTCCCACGAGGTTTCACGTGTCTCGCGGTACTCGGGATCCGTCTACAAGTTTCGCAGATTTTCGGTTACGGGATTGTTACCCTCTGTGATGAGCCTTTCCAGACTGCTTCACCTATTCTGCTAACCCGAT
>NZ_JAJNMU010000258.1 GCF_022458865.1 Paenibacillus periandrae
CCACGCTCCGTTAACGATGCTCCGCCGTCCGAGCTTACATTGCCCGTTAAATCAACGGTCGTTGTTGTGATGTTCGTGTACGTCAGCGTCGTTACCGTTGGTGCTACCGGTAAGTTCTGCGTCCTAAACTGAACTTCCACTCCATAGCCCGTTGCTGTTGTGTTGTTGGTCGCATATGCACGCACATAGTATGTCGTACCAGGCGTCAATCCC
>NZ_JAJNMU010000025.1 GCF_022458865.1 Paenibacillus periandrae
TCTTTTTTGAAAAATTCTATAAGATTAAGCTTCATGTAAGCCAATTTATGAAGCGAATCAATCAGCACCCGCTGGATACCGTTGATCGCCTGCTTGTTAGGTTATGATCTTAATTGCGGTCTATATAGTTACTATTTTTTCTAAAATAAATTCTTGCCAGATCATTTGTTCAACGCCCTCCAAACTGTAAGTGCCGCCTCGCTCGCCTCATTAGTAATCTCCATATTTTTAAGAATTTCTGTCGTTTTATCAGAAACACCAAACGTATTATATACACCAAGTGCCTTGTAACTTCCACGATCAAGTTGATGAAAGCCTTCTCCAGAAACAGGATACAAAACATTGTCATGATAGCCATACGTTCGTCCATCAACTGTAAATGTTTCCCCTGATTTTAATGCTTGTCCAGCATTAATTACAGCAACGTCCTGCCCCATATTTACCCATGGTTCAGCAACAGTATTAGTCTCTTTTGCTACTGATTTCTGATTAACTTTAGCTGCAAGATGTCTTTGTCCTGGGCCTTTAAATGAATAATTTTGCAATACAGTTGCATCATTTTGAGCTGTAGGCTCCTGTTGAATAACTGTTAAACTCATTTCTTCTGACACTTGCGAAAATACCGTCATTTGTTGTTGATCAAGCTTCCATTGTTCCGTAAAACCTTCTGATAGCTCTGAATCTGGGTGTTTCTGAGGAATAAAAGGTACTCCATTGGTTCCTGGAACAGTTGGGAAAGGATACACACGTCCTTTTGGGATTACTACACCAATGTGACCAGAAGGATCAACGCATCCCAAAGGTGAATTATTACAATACATATACCCATTCAAACTCAGCGGATTCGTAATATCCCCTTCATACGTATCCTAGTTAATAAAGCGCTCTAATGTTCCGGTAATTGGTTATACCTAAAACAACGATCAATATTAATAATCAAATTAATTTGATTTACTTGTTCAAGAAACATTTCATTAATGAACAATGTCTTTGAATATGAACTGACAGGTGATTTCTCTCTTCTTCGTAAAGCTATAACTCCTACAACATGATTCCTATACTCAGAATTATAAAAAAAGCCCGTTTCATCTCTACTCCATGACCTCTTACCATTAGAGTAATAATGAAATCGTTCTACACCAAACACTGATTCTGAAATATCAATATCATAGTGGTTATCTGCTTCCATAACAATAAAATTTAATTTGTTTGCTGATGCCATCCAAGTAAATGATTTGGCTGCTTTTAAGAGACTATTATAAATTTGCTTCCGATCCTCTCCCGATACGTTAACCATGTTCAAATCACTAGTTGTACCAATTTTCAAGTGTTCAAACACTGATATATTAGGGCTAAGAAAACTATACAAAGCCCTAACCATCTCTTCGTTAGGGTAGTAATTGTTCGTATTATCTTGAAAAGAGTTCCTCTGTTTAATAGTTTCTATGAATGGCTGGACATCTGCTTCAATGAAATTTTCTGAAAACTGAATGCAAATAAACTTCCCCACTTTAATTTTCATTAATTCCTTTTTTATCGTTTCTATAGTTTTCTTCCGCCTGTTTTGACGCTCAGAATCTGATAAATTTTTCACCTGTAAGTAGTATTCGGTTTTATCTCCAGTTAAAACAAAGTCTACAGTACCGTCTAAATAGTCCGGCTCATACTCAATTGTTATACTCTTGTCAATTGTTTTCAAAACCTCAACCGCCAAGTTATGTTCGTCCAAAAAATCCCAGATATTCCGCGAACTATTCTTACAGTTTTCAATGAGTTTCCTATTGACCTTCTCTAATCCATGTTCATAAAGTAGAACCATATTATTTCTAAGCATTTCTATATCCTGTTGCGAATCATTATAGATAGTACGTTCAAACACTAATTGAGCATCTTTCAAAAAAAATTCATCCGTCATTAAATCATCTACACCCCTACTCTTATAAAAATTGAATTATCCAACTTGTGTATCTGGCTTTACATATCCCGTTTTATTCCTCATCATAGCATAAACCACATTAACCAGCTTCCTCATGATACAAATAATCGATTGCTTCTTGGTCTTTCCTGCTGCCAGTTTTGCTTGATAATACTCATAGTAATAAGGATGGTTTGGCTCCCTACTGCCCCGTTTGGCTCCAATCTGGCGGCATGCCAGCCGATAAAACAACTCATGCAGTTCCCTATTCCCCTGCTTGCATTTATAGTGCCTATGGCTATCACCTGAACCGACAAGAATAGGTGCAATACCTGCAAAACACGCAAGACTATCGGCATGTTTGAATCTTCCAATATGACCAATCTCAGCAACAAATGAAGCTGCTGTCACCACATCAATACCATACATCGTTTCAAGTCGATATCCGGTTTCTTTCATCACCACAGCCAATCGTCCCTCGATGGCCTCTAATTCGGTTTTACAGCTTCGGATACGTCTAATATGACTTTGAATGATGAAATCTCGTTCCTCCTGATACTCTCGCTTCGTGGCACCATCTTCATGAATCAACCGCAATATTTTCTCTGCACTTTTCATCGAACATGCGTAATTGCTCGGTTTCTGTAAAAACTCCCTTAACTCCTGAACGGTATAATCAGCCAAGTGATGGGGAGCAGGGAATTGTTCAAAAAAGGCCAATGCTGTTTTACCGTCCAATTCGCTGAAAACTTCCTGTAACTCGGATAATGATGCGCTAATTGTGCATGTAACTGGTTGAGTAACACGGAATGCGTATGGGATACAGCCTTTCATGTTGTCACCAGTTGACCCATTACCCAAATCTGATCAATAGGATTCGCATCAGGTAGACTCTCCAATTTATCTACCAATACATGAGCCACACATTCGGCATCCCATGAGTCCGATTTTTGAACGATTGGATTCGCCTTTCTTACCGCGTTGGGTCTTAAAGGAAAGGCTGATGCAGGCTTGCTTCTTCCGGCATCACTTGAGATTGCGGTAACTTCTTCCTTAAAGCCTTCGACCAAAAATAGAGAAGAACTCATCTTTCACATCGCGCGCGCTCTTTCAAAAAAGTTTACATTCGGTTTTTAGGTGCACGGTGCACCTATGAACAAGAGAAAATGAAGTATGATCTATTGTAGAAAATGATGAAAAGACCAAGACGCCACAAAGTGGTGAACATTGGTCTTTTCTCAACTATCCGCCTCTAGTGCCCTTTAAGAGGTTCAGCCAACATTTTAACGGAATTATACGCTAAAGGCTTTATCGATCGTTAAGTATATAATGATAATTGAATAGGAGGTGCTGTATCTAAGTGGAATTTATAGAAATAGGAATAAAACTATTTGTGTTAATAATATTTGTTTCACTACTCTTTAGTTTGGTAGGGTTCTTAGTCCAAAAATATCTAAGTGACTTCTTTCAAGGTTCTTCTAAAACAATAATAAAAATATTTAGTTTACTTAAAGGAATTTTCCGCTAATGCTTAGCGAATAAAAACGTCAAATTGTTTGCGATACACCTCTTAAAACTAAGTAGTTAATTGAAAAATAGCAATTCAATATTTTCCTTCACCGATTAAGGATACGTTGAACTGATCCTGGATAAAGGGATTCGGATCAAGCCAAGGTTGTATTTTTAGATAAGTGGACTCCTCCGGATAACGTGATATTTTATTGAACACATGGAATGTCATAAGGTTGAAATAGGTGAAGACTGGTTTTTGTTTATACGCATCCAAAACAATAATTCCTTCATGAGCTAAGGAATCTGTTAAAGATTGAAATGCTTCAGCTAATTTTTGTTCTTTGACACTATTCCAAAGAAATCCTTTGAAATCCCAAATAATATGAGCCTCTTGGAGTCCATTTAGTCGCAATGTGTTCTTCAGATGTAGTGCATTTACTGGCTGATTATGATATGTAAGGTTTAATTGATCCTTCTGAATATCTTGGACACGATCATTAGGCGGGTACAAGTCACTCAGTAAGCAAACGATATTATTGTACCTGTTATCATGAAGTATACTGTAACAGAGATCTCTTTCATAACGTCCCTTGCTTGCAGACGGCCCTGCTATCACTAGCTTTTCTTCTGCAGGAGGCATCATGCCACTTTGTTTGACTAGCTCCCAAAGTGTCGGTATGTATTCATTTCGATGATTAAATTGATAAGTAACGTCACTCCACAGAAATAAGGGACCCTCCGGTCCATACCTTAATTGTATTTCTCTTTCTCTATGGTTTTTAAGTTCTTTCTGTATTTTTCGGCCTTTTATTACGTCAATAACCATAATGGAAATAAGAATAAAACATGTTACCAATAGGATTGCTGCAACTGGCATAAATCCCACTAACTCACCAATTGCTACTAAAATGATTGAATAAAATGCTACAACAATACCGATCAAACAGTGAATGGATCTATTCTCTTTTCTAAAGTGACTTTTTATGTTCTCGTCTGTATTTATACTCTTCAAAATATAATCCCCTTAAGGTCATGTCAGTAATTGGTTACTATTAGTTGATGTAACATAGAAGATAAAGATCACAACGGTTCCACAGCGATACCTCGGACAGTGTTCATATATTGCACAATAGGTGGCTGGACCGGGCTCCTGCTGCTGCTCACTAGGATTCAATCATCCACCGTATGTACTCCCCAAAACACCTGCAAATTTACACCCAGAATAATAGTGACAGCTTTCGTGGGAATGTCAGCAGTAGAGATCGCAACTGCCGGAGGCCATGTCCTGATTCTCGCGATCTATCGTTTGGGAGCAAGTGCAACCAAGAAGAGGCGCCGTAGTTGGTGCCCCTGACAGTATATACGTCGCATACGCGTGCAGCCGCCGGGCCACTTCCTCCCAGTCGCCTATATACACTACATGAGCATAGTGGTCGTCTGATAGAGTTCATGTCCGCTGTGATCTCTAATGTACGAGCATTAATTTCGTATATTTCAAAATTCCTAACCCTTATTGAAGCTCGCTTTTCGAAAGAAGATAGTTAATCGCTTGATCGAACGTTAACTTTTTATCAGATGCATATGTCTCAATCTGTTTATAGAGCTTCTTATTATAGTTGGTCCGTTTGCTTATTACTTCACCATCTAATTCAATGTTACCCCCAATTAAAGATAAGTGTCCCTCTAATATAAATTTGTTAAGCAATATCAAATCTTCATTGTTTCCTTCAAATTTCCCTTTCCTACATCGGACAAAGTATGTTTCTTCCTTTTCGAATATTCGAATGTTTTTGGTACCAAGACATCTTACCATTTGTGATAATACATCATTGATCTTTGAAAAAACATCTAATGGCTTTGGAAATGAAAATATTATCGTTCCAATCCTTCTCTCGTATGGTAGATCCAGACATGGTTTTGAAATTGGAAGGTATCCATTCGGTTCCATAATAATATAATTTTCAGTAAGCAATTGAATTGGGTTAACTGAGACTACAACAACTTTCTTATCTTCAAACGTAAATGAATCAAATAGTCGCAAGTTATTTTTATATAATTCGAGTTCCCTCCCTCCTTCTCTTGTAAACTGGGTATGCTCCCTTTTACTAAGGGCCATTTTTAATGCTATGCAATCCGCTCTTCGGAATATACGCCGTTGTTGCTTCCCATATGGGATCCACTGACTAGGTATTCCAGGCGGGTCTGCTTTAGCTAGCAAACCCAAATATTGCTTTGAAATTCCAATAATTTCTGCTGCCTCACTTTGGAAAAGCGAATCAGATCCAAACAACTGATTTAATCTTTCATATTCCTCTTCTGTAAATCGATAACCTCCATCGCTCCTATGAGTATCCGGATTCACGGAATTGAGCATTCCTTTCTCAACCCACAACCTAATAGTATTACTCGATTTTTTAAACTTTTGAGCCATCTCTTTTTGTGATAAATAATTTGACATTTTACTTTACCTCGCAACGAAATGCCTATTTTATGGGTAAATTGACCTAATGAAGATAAGAATAACATATTTAGAAGAGAACTGAATATATAATATTTCCCAATTAATCTAAAATGTAATACCATCTAGATAATTATAAGAGATAGCTTCAATTCAGATTTGGTAAGTTATTTTATGATCTTTGTTAAATCTATTGATGGGCGACGATTAAACTCTGTATTTCTCCATAAATGAAGCTCATTTTCATTAACAGTCAATTTGTAATCGCTTAATGCTGAAGATAGTTTTATATCTACTAGCCCAACCATTTCGTTTAAACCCTTCTCTGTTATAGTACCAAGCTTAATTCTACTATCTTGTCCTTCTTGAAATAGATAATAGAGTTTTCCACTATAATAAAAGGGCTGAGTATATGAGGATCCCTTTAGCTTTTCAATTTTATCTTTCCCATTTTCATAAAAGATATCACCCGATTCATAATTTAAAGTTTTTATAGTATTATTGGAAAAAATTCTTAATTTCTTACTGGACTGATCTATTGATAAATGAACATTTGAACTATAACCCAAAAGAATATTGTTTAGATCTGAAATTTGAAAGAGCCCGTTTGGAACTTCCTCAGTGTAAAGGAAATAAGAATCTTTAACTCCGGAAATCAATCCCAATTTCCCATCGAATCGAGCTACGGCAATAAATTCTTTTTCTTTTGGTGCTGATTTTCTAGCTACATATACTTCTTGAGTCACTGTTTTTCCTCTCTCAAATGAAGATTTTAATATCCCATCAGCAGAACGCCAGTAAAGAGATTCATCATAAAAGAAGTATTGAAAATAAGGATTATCTTTTTTAATATTTTTGAACTGTTGATTCTGGTAAATCCACTTACCAGTATTCAAATCTGCAATAGAATAATAAACGTTCAAAAAAGAACCTACTTGTGAATTTTCGGTCCACAGTAAATAAAAGTAACCATCCTTCTCGTACATATATGGATTAACTCTTCCTGATTTATTGGATAGATTAGAAGGATAATAACTATCATCACCAAAGTTATTTTTAGTAGGCATTACCTCCATTTGATTACTAATAAGAACAGTTTCTGTAGCAGGATCCCAACTCACCTTTTTTCCCGTTGATTCTGAAACAAAACGAAGAGGTATCATAGTGACCCCATTTATTATTTTGGGTTCTGATTCTAGTTCTGATTGTACATTGTTTACGAGCACCGATTTCTTTCCAATGGTCATAACTATCTTCACAAATTCATTAGTACCCGTCACACGTTTACTATTAGGTTCCCAACCCACTTTAAGTCCAAGAGTTTCAAATATTCCTCGAAATGGAACAAGCACGCTTCCGATATCCATAATTGGCGCCTCTTCAAAAACAATAGGGATACCTTGATACTTCACTGTTATTTCACTATCGGCCCATATTGTTTGGCTAAATGATAAGAATAGAAATACTGATAACATTATGCTAATTCGATTTTTCAATATAATACCTACTTTCTTTAATTAGAGAGTTACATCGAAGTTATTATTCACACAATTCCACACTATTTTTTATCCATAGTTTAAGGAATATCAATAAGATCACCTTTAACCCAACTAGACTATCTATTAGTAATATTAATTCCTATAGAACTTCCATTCAAATATCTAATTACCCATAAATCCGAAGCCTTTTCAAACAAATAACACAACAACACTTAAGTGATTACCGGTGTTGCTATATAACGAACAACTTTATTTTTCCCAGTTGTCTTGGCTTGATACATAGCTTTATCTGCTTGTGTAATTAATTCATCATGAGAAATACCATCCTCTCTGTAGCTGTAACCTATACTGGCCGTAACACCTGGATTTGTTTCTTTTTCAATTCTGAAACGAATACGTTCCGTAAGCTGTTTCATCTCAATTTTTTTATCTCGTATGAGTGCTACCATTTCTTCTCCACCATATCTTGCAGCTATTCCTATTCCATCTACTTCCTCTCTAAAAATAGAGGCAACTTGCTTTAATACTTCATCACCTGCCTTATGCCCTTTTGTATCATTAAGTTTTTTAAAATTATCTATATCAATAAATATAATAGATACTGATTGGCCGGCTTTAACTGACTTTTCAACGTTCTCATATAGATGTCGACGATTAAATAGCCCTGTAAGGGCATCGGTTATAGATTGCATATACGATTTCTGCATAACTTCAATTACTCTCTCCAATAAAATAAAGAACAGGATGGAATAGGATAGTACTGGAAGTACTTTCACTAGAAAAGATACCCATAATGAATTTTCATGTTGTTTATATTCGCTCCAAACTTGTAGTCCTTCTATTACAAAAAAGGTAAAAATAGCCCACCGAAATTTATGATCGGAACCTATATGTCTGCCAAATATAAACCAAATAGTCAAGAGAAATGCCATCACGAATCCAATTTGTACCCAATCATTCAGAAAAACTATTCCAAAAGCAGCAGCGCATAATGTGTAAAAGATCCATTGGATATGCGCTACATTAGTATGGTATAGCTGATATAGTCCTAGTATAAGCAGAAAAAACGCACAATCTCCTAAAGCTGTTATACTCCTTTCAATCCAGATCAGATATGAACTTTCAGAAGTCATAAATGAATGAGAGATAGAGATACCATGATCTATCAATGTTAGAACTAAAGCAATTGAAAGCGTTAAGTATGACTTCTTTCGTCGTCGTTTGAATAAATTAATGGAAATTAACAACATTAACAAAAAGATCGGCAGTAATATCAATGAAGATATTACTGTACCCTGAAGACCAAAAAAAAGTTCTAAAAACTTCATATCAATCACCTCAACTGATTAATGACCCCTATAGCTGACTCATACTTCCTCTTCACGATAAAATCGAACAAAAAAAGGGCACACCAATATTCTGGCGTGCCCTTGAGTCATTCTCCCAAGGCATTAGATTTATCATAATTATAGTTGAAGGCTTATCATATTGGCAATAACTTAGTTTACCATTTCAAAAATTTTATTATATTTTCTTCCATATTTTCTAGAGTTATATATACAAGAAACAGTCGTTCGCATCAATAACTAATTGTCGAGCCCTATGAAGAAAGGGCCGAAGTTTTGCTTTAATGAGCAATCGGTTGTGCTAACCTCCACAATTCATCTTCAGAGCTATCATAGCACCGGCTTTCTTCAGGATCTACGGGACCAGCGTAGGTCACTAATCGATGCCCTGCCGTCGGTTAAACTGGCTGAGGCACATCAAGCCTGCTTCCAGATTGCTTTGGCAGCCGCTGCCTTAATGGACTGAAGTTCATTGATCTCCCAAAGAATTTAATCTAATGCTGGGTTCTATATTACTTTTAGATATCTTAGATATTAAAGATATCTAAGCTAATTATAATAAAAATTGATATCTATTTAATTCTTTTTCTTATATCTACCTTCGCTTGTGGAAGGACATGCAGCGCGTGCTGCAGCATCCCGATCCGCCATTTTCGTCGTGCTCCGACGCCTTGCCGTCGGTTGACTGGCTGAGCAACATCAAACGAGATTGCTTTGGACATCGTTGCCTTAACGGACTGAAAGCACAGTGAACACCCCAAGATTTCTACTTAATGGGAGTATCCATTTACATTAGATATCTAAGATATTTTGAATATCTAATAATACAATCATCAATATAGATATCTATTTAATTCTTTTGCTTACGACTGCCTTCGCTTGTGGAAGGACCAAACGTATGCGGCGGTTACCTGCCTGATCCACCGTTTCCGTCGTGCTCCCGATCGATTGCGGTGGCTGCATCCGGATGAATCGGGAGAGCGCGCTGCTGCTCCTTCCGCCAGTGCGACCGATTGCACAGCCCGCTTCCGGATTGAACCAGAAATGTGTGCGGCGGCGGACCCCTCTTCCACTGCCGGTTGCGTGCCCCGGTCAATTGACGCGGCTCGCTTCTGGAAGAACCACGAGCAAGCTGCTGCTTCTCCATACGCCGCTGCCGATCGATTCCGTCTATACTCTTCCAAAACAACGCAGTTCCTCTTCCGCCGCGGTCTCTGAATTACTCCGATCAATTGAACTCCTCTATACGCTCGCTACTGCCGGCGGGCTCTGATAAGTCTTTTGTGAAAACAGAAAACGAAAAGAGCCGATCCATTGATAGGGATCGGCTCTTTTCGATATCATGTTAATCTCGCTTCCATTTTATACAACATATTTAAAGTAGAGCTTTGAATACTTTGTATGATGCCCTATTACTCCTGATCCGATAGTTTTTACTCATTGATTATAACTGGCTCTTTGGCTCAAGTTCAGATATAATTGCTTTTGCCATATTGAGCAAATGCCTTTCTTTATCATTCCATCCTCTATTTCATCCCTCCTTCAAAAATGGTTATCTGCATATTTTGCTGCGCTTTAACTACTCGTGTTCTTTATGTTCTACTCTCCTATAGTCATAACCTTTATCTATTATCAAAGTGAATTAATATAATCTTCTGCTTCATGAGGTGTAAATCCATATATTTTCTGAGCTATTTTAATTGCTTTCATTTTCTTGCCTTGTGCAAGGAAACTCCGAATCTCACTATCTATAGGGTTTTTTAGGTCCATCTCTTTAACAATAAGATGTAACATATCAATTGTGTATTTTTGTCGCATTAATACGATTCTGAAAAATACTGTCATTGAAATGATTATGATAATACTCCACATCATAATTAATAAATTAATCGAAAGATTGGACATAAAACTTCCTCCTAGTAATTCGATTTACTTGATAATAACACATTAATAAATATTTAGTAAATATAGTCAATTATACCTATACCTATATACAACTAAGTTAATCTATGTAAATATTAACAATGTAATTAAAATATGGTTATATATGGAGGTTAAGGAAATGAAGAAAAGTAAAAAAATCTTATCTACTACGTTGTTGTCCTCAGTGTTAGTATTAAGTATGCTAACAGCACCAGTTGCATATGCTGCTTCTGCACCGATTGACTCTCCACAATCTATAACAACTAAAGAAGGGGTTACAGTTACAACCTCGATTCTGAAAGAAACTGCAGATGAAAGAACTGTAAAAGTCATATACGGAAATGAAGTTTCTGTTGTGACTTACGACAAAGTTAAAAATATATTCACTGTACAGGAGAATAATAACCCGATTGTTAGCTTCACTGGGAAATCACCGCAAAACATTAATCCATCCATAACTCCATTCGCATTTGGGGATTTAATATCTTCAGGTTTTGAAAATTGGTGGGGATCCAGTTATAAGGTATTTGATCAAAGTCCTCAGTGGTCAAACTTATGGGATATCAGTATATCTTCCTCGCCAGTATATTCAGTTGACGAAACATCCGCTAATTTCAGTAATTTAAGTTATTTTAGAACAGCAGTAGATGCTACAAAAACTGCCGAAATTTCAGCAATTGCAGCTTTAGGTATAGGTGGAACAGCTGTTATTGCAGGCGTAGTGGCCGCCCCTGCAACATCAGGGGCATCAACCATTATTGGAATTGCAATTGCTGCTGGAGCCTCAATAACTGCTGGTACTTATTGCTGGAATGCATTCTCAGCGCATAATGATGCGAAATATTACATCTCATATGTAATCTAAGACATAACCATGTATAAAATTCTTTTTAATATGTACAAGCCATTTTCATAGCGTGATTTGATGGAGAAAAATAAGTAACAAGAAGACCGCTATCTTATCTAGATAGCGGTCTTCTTGTTACCCTCAATAATACAGAAACCCCAGTTAAAATGAGGAGTATCTTTACACCGTGGTTCATATATGGCTTCTACATTGGCATATAACTATATTTCGTTAATACTAGAATCACTCTTTCATTTTAATCAATAATCCCGTTATGTACTCTCCCATCATAATGCTGATTCGTGATCGCACTACATCTCTCATTATAGCGAAAGGATATTCATAGCCGCGGCACAAATATTTATAGTGCAGGTCCTCATCAGGACGAACATCTTCGAAAACCTTGATTTTTCTTGCCTTCAGCTCATTTTTGTTCTTCACCATTTCTGTATGGATGCGATTCATGAGAATTTGCGTGGCTGCTATGTAATATTTGCGCAGCATGTTCGTTGATACTTCAAACTCTTTCCCGTTCTTCTCTACCATAGTAAGCATCATAGGCAGCAAAATCGAATTGAGTATCATTTCATGTTCTTCAGCTGTTGGCTTTTGTACCTGCTTTACTTCCGGCTCTGGATTTTGTCGTGCAATTAAGGCTTCCTTATGCTGCGGAAGCATCATCCTAGAAGACTCCCATCTACCGTTACCCTCCAGTTTTTTACTCATTTGTAGTGGCCTCCTATTCTCAGCGCTCTATGCTGTGCTTGCCCTGCTTTGCTAAACGATGAAGCTCGTGCAATTGCCGCACTACCGAATCGATCTTTTATTAAATCAGTAGCTTTCTCCAGCGCCCGCTGCCTCTCCTGATCCTCGAACATGGTGATCTGGTACTCTTCATCTTTGACCAGACCGCTTATTGTCACCCCTGCTCTGCGAACGGGCATGCCGTCCCAAAACTGATAGAATAGTTGTTGTGGTTCTTTTTACCTATATTTGTTATATTTGGATTCTAAACAAATTAAATCAACTATTGGAGGCTACTCAATGAAATTCGGTAAAATACTTATCTTATCTGCAATCATTGCTGCTTTAGTGGTACCGACATCCGTATCGGCCAAGAAATACAATCCCAACCATGGACCTACACATACAGTCAGCGGTTACACCAAGAAGGACGGCACCAAAGTTCAGTCGTATCAGCGCACAAAAGCAAATAACACGAAATCAGACAATCTGTACATTGACTAGTTAAGGCCCTTCGGGGCTTTTATATTTTGTGTATTAGTAACTGGGTAAGATTGTTGTAATTAACGGATATATATTGAATACGTCTGATAAAAAAGAGGAATTGAGATGAAATGTATCGGTTGCCAGCTTGCTAATAAAGTAATTGATGCCAACATTATTTACGAAAATGGGTTAGTGACTTCTATCTTGGATATTGCACCCTTAAATGAAGGCCATATTTTAATACTTCCAAAAAAACATTATCATGATGTCGATGATTTGGACGAAAGCACCGCTAATGAGATAATGAAAACATCAGCAATGTTAGCAAGAGTATTAAAGAAACAGTTTCAACCTGATGGAGTAACCATTATTCAGAATGGTGGTAAATTCAATGATTTAACTCATTATCACATGCATGTCTTTCCACGTTATGTTTCAGATGGATTTGCATGGGTGGAACCATTGGACTCTACAAATGCAAAAGTAATCAATCAACAGTTGTAACGCGAAAAACCTCGAAAATTTAATTAAGTAGGATGTTCTATCCAAACAAATACCCTCAATCTAAAGAAAGAGGGTTTTAGTCATGTGGCTATTGCGCAATCTTCTTCTCGATCGTTTCAAATCCCTTAGTGTCATTCCACATCTTTTCAAATTGTTCCGTAAACGACTTAGCTACCTCTTCGCCTCGCATGACCATCAGAACCTCATCATTCGTCGTACTTGCTGCTTTGGAATAGTTGAACGAGCCCGAGGTTGCGACCTTCTTATCAACAATTGTGATCTTCAAATGCATCAAGCCACTATGTTTATTGATTTTCATCGGAATCCCCGCACTACCTAATATTTTTGCCGCCTCACCTTGCGATTTGCCGTCGACTTGCGACTTGTCCGTGATAAGACGAACACTTACACCGCGCTTCTTGGCCTCCTTGATCGCCGCTACGATATCCGGATGAGTTAAGCTGTAGATCGCAATATCCAGCGTTTGAGTTGCTGAGTTGATCACATTGACCAGTGCCTTTTCTGGATGCTGCCCGGACCGAGTAAAGTAGTATTCATTCACCTGCTGTCCTGCTACTATAGTTGCCGGTTGCGATTGAGTTATTTCCTGAGATGCTTTGGCTAAGTCTATGTCAGACTCATCTGTTTCATTAGTCTTTTTCGAAGAGCAGCCTGCCAGCATAATGATGATTGCCAATGAAATAAGTCCTATTAATCTTTTCATAGTACACCCCTTGGAAGTTTATAGAGTTATTATTACACGAACATACATTTGCGTGCAAACAAAAAAAAGCCCTCGATCCCGAAGGATGAGGGCTAACTGACCTAATCATTATTTATGTTATTATTCAGTCGGTGGTTGATTTTACGAAGCTCCAACTCGATATTCTCAAGAGACTTCTTATTGTGGTTTGAGTTTTTCACTAATACTACTGCTACATAAATAATAAAAACCCATAATGCCAACATTAATATTAGGATAATCGCATTAATAAATGAAAATACTGCCAATTGTGAGCACACTCCTTTATTCAGTTATTATCACTAGCGTTGCATAAACCTACGAAGCAAGAGATAAACAACTCATATCGATGTTATCGAAAATATTCTGAATTTAATAATTTACCTCTAGAACCAAAGAGTTGATCTCCCATTAAAGGTAGCTCTGTCCATTTGGTAATTATATGGAAATTAATATTAACGACGCTTTTGCCTACCTTGAGAAGTACGACTAGGTTGCCTTTTAATGTGATCTAGCCATTTACTTGATGGCTTCCAAAGCAATGCTTTTAGCCAGCGGTACAAAGTTAACAGTGTGTGCGTTGTTCCTGTTTCTTGTTTGATGAATACAAGCAAGCAAAATGCGATAAGCTGATCCAGACTTGATTCATGACAGCTTGTTCACTGGTTCCGTAAAACGACTTGATTCGGATATGTTGCTTCATCCATTTGAAGAAGGTCTCTATAGCCCAACGTTTACGGTACATGTCACCGATTTCATCTGCTTCGAGGTCGAATCGATTCGTAACAATTGAGAGTAGGTTTCCTTCTGAATCTGTCGTATGAACCAAGCGCACGACATTCTCCATCCGTTTCTGTGGCGTGCCCACGTAGACCATTTGATCAGATATAACCTTGCTTTCTACGGGTAGTTTGAAGGCGTGAATAGGCCGTATACCGGCATTTTTCTTGAGCCTGGAAACGAAGAAAACACCCGTGTCGCAGTAACGATCAAACGCCGCGTAATCGACATATCCACGGTCGAAAACGTAAGTAGCTCCGACCTCATCAATGAGTGCATCCATCTGGGTGCGATCATTTTTTTTAGCTGGCGTTACAACCGCTTCTTCGGGAATAACATCATTTTCGCTAATAAAGACCAGGCGCAAGTGCACCTTGATCCCTGCCTTTGTCTTTCGAAAGACGGCCCATTTATACTTTTGCAAACAAAGTCCGATGGTGGTTGAATCAATGATTTTGAAGTCATTCCGGTGCTTTGTGGAACTTGCATCTTTTAAAATCCGGGCAACAAGATCTGCAAAAATCTGCTCTAGCAACGAAGAATCGACCTGATTATGTTTACGACATAATTGTGCAGCTGATATCGCCATTGTAAAGGATTTTTTTGTACTTGAAATTAATAAAGACAGAAGATTATGAACATTCAGAGAAAATTAATGCAACGCTAGTGAGTTATTATACATAGTTAAATCCTGGAAAACAAAAAAGCCTTCGATCCCTAACTCCCATGGCTTTCTACTTTCCAAATATCGAGGAACGGTATTTTAGTCGCATTTCCATATCTACTTATATGTACTATCCTTGTTCGGGCATCCATAATTGTGATCAGTCCACGCACTTATTATGTAGCTGCCCATAGTCAGCAGTACTTCTTGGTTTTCTCGCTGGGCCTCTATCAACTTCACTCCAAGCTCTTCTAATTCGAATTCTCCCCGTTTCGAGTCCGGCTTGGGTAGTCTTTACAGGAGAAGCCGATTCAATAATATCGGGTGCAATTTTGTTAACTGGACTGTCACTTTCTAAAGAGGATTTTTTGCTCCCACACATATTGCAGAATAAACTTCCATCTGGCATTTCATTGCCGCAATTCCTGCACGTAATCTTTATTTTGCTCCCGCACATATTACAGAATAAACTACCATCTGGTAATTCATTGTGGTAATTTCTGCACGAAATCACTATTTGGACCTCCCTATATCTTCCGTTAGTTTAGTATTCGGCCAATCTACTGCTTTGTTGTAGGGAAAGAGGGCTTGAATACTTTTACATTGCTTTGGCATGCCTACATTTGGGGAATGAGCTACACCCCAAAAACTCACCTTTCGGGCCCTTGCGTAAAACCATTGCACTCCCACATTTGGAACATGTTATTCCTGCAGGCGTTATTTCCTGATCGATTTTCAAAGTAATCGGTGTGCCAGCAGTTGGATTCATTTTCAAAACGAACTCGATTAATCCCTCGCGGCTGATCAGCCTGACGTTGTTAGATTTAGCCAGCACTTGAGCAGCATCAGTGTAGTCGCTGTTGGTAATGACCCAAGCCTCAGAAGCCTTGTAATGAGCTATAGCACCAACAACCTCTTGCACTGCTTTAATACCGACATTACTTTTAAAACGTTTAGCTTGGACAACAATTAATTTGCCTGCTTTGGCAATCACAAGATCGGCTCCATAATCTCCACTAGCTTGAGTCACCTTTACTTCATAGTTATGCTTTTTGAACAGTTCACCCAGGTACAACTCAAATTCCCGACCATCCATCTTGTCAATATCGGCAATTCCAGAACGTCGGAGTTTTTCCTTATAGTCCATCTTCCTGATAATCATTGCAACTGTTACGGCGACAAAAGCCACGGCCGCAACACCAAAAGAGGTGGATAGCGATTTAGTTAAGTAATAGGTTCCGAAAAATGACCCAAAAGTGAATAACCCGAAAACCCCATTAATAAATTCATCTTCTTGCTTTGCTTTACTTTTTCGTCTAGCCATACAATGTTTCCTTTCTTATTTCAGATATTCCATATTTCGACAATGTGATATAAATCCCCTTCTTTATCCAGTTATGAAAAGTTATCTTAACGAGGTATGGTACTATATTCCTATATTTGGTATAGTTGGGTTTGATATATTAAAACAAAGAGGAGTTTAAAAAATTGCGAAAACGTGTGAGATTTTTAGTTGTGATTATCATGATAATTTCGTTTATACCCACAGTTCATGCTGAGACGAATCCTGACTATGAAATAAATGTCATTGAACTAGATTACGAATCATACAACTTTAACGGTTTCAGTGAAGGACTTGCCGCGGTTAGAAAATCTGACAAATGGGGGTTTATTGACAAAAGTGGCAAAGAAGTTATTAAATTTAGTGACTATGATCAAGTTGGAGATTTTAATGATGGACTTGCTGGGGTATGGAAAAATAAGAAATGGGGATTTATTGATAAGACTGGGAAGGAAGTTATAGTCCCTCAATATGAAGCATACAAGAAAGTTAATGACGAAAGCTTTATAAGGGTTAAGATGAATAACAAATGGGGGTATATTGATAAGACAGGTTATGAAGTCGTAACCCCACAGTATGATGAAATTACCGATATTACCATTGGGGGTTCTGAGTCTCTAAGAGCGGCATACCTAAATAGGGTCAAAAAAGATGGTAAATGGGGGTATATTGATAAGACGGGTTATGAAGTGATACCGCCCCAATATGATGATGCCAGATTTTTCAGTAATGGTTATTCCGTGGTTCGAAAAGACGATAGCTGGCTATTAATAGATAATGTAGGAAATGAGATTATGGAGTTACCGCTATATGATGATTACAGGAATTTTAACGAAGATCGACTTGCCTTTCAGAAAGACGAGAAATGGGGATACCTGGATGGATTGGGTAAAGAAGTTATAAAACCTCAATATGATGTTGCAGACGATTTCGAGGGTGGAATTGCAAGAGTTGTAAAAGGTCCGGGTCAAATTGGCTTTATCGATAAATCAAATCATGTTGTCATTAAGCTGCAACATGCTAATATCACAGATAACAGTGAAGGTATTGTTGCATTATTTACATATACTACAATGGGTCTGTTTAATACAAAAGAGCCAGAAAAAAAAGTTGTTATGGTTCCGTATAAGGGCTTAGGTGGCGATATGCATGATGGCCTTATTATAGTAGTGAAGGATAATAAAAGAGGTCTTATTAACAGAGAAGGAATTGAAATTATTCCACCTCAATATGATGGTTTTTGGGAATTCAGTGATGGTCTTGCAAGAGTACAGAAAGATAATAAATATGGTTTGGTCGACAAGACAGGAAATGAAGTCGTAGAGTTGAAATACGATAGGGTAACACCATTCCATGAAGGCGTCGCTTTTGCCAGAGAAGGAAAAAAAATGTACCTAATAAATATTAACTTTCTTAATTGAATTAAATAGAACCATGATCAATGTTTTAGGACTGGTTTTTTTAAAACAATCATTAAGCCCTCTTTCCTCCCGGATCGAGGGCTATGTTATTTAAACCTCAAACCCCGATCTCCCCTACCTTCCAGCACCGTATTCAGAAACGCCAACTCTGAAGGCGTCAGTGTCTTATCTACGATCTTTTGCATCCAGTCCTATAACAGATAAATAGACGGCGCACCGAATGCTACCGTCTTACCTCAAAATATGGCTAGAAATATCTTCGATAAATTCTTCTTTGTTAATACCCAGCATATTCACTCTCTTTTCGTTTTCAATTGATTTATCCTAGGTAGTTCAGCGCGCCGGTGAGAGTCTATAACTTTATTTTCCCAGTCTAAATACTTTTTTTTCCTAATCTACAACTATATTTTTATTTTCTTCTGACACTGGCGTGAACACCCTCATTGCAAAATCGCTGCTCTCAGAGATTTTAAAAGTATGGTATCGGAAAGTCAGCAGCTCAGTTTCGGGAAGACGGATTATTTGTTCACCTTCCAAAGTATCGGAAACATCATGTCGTTCCCATAGCGTCCTGAATTCTTCGCTCCTGTCACATAACTTGTCGACCAGTTCTTGATACCACGAATCGTTCATGTAAAAGGCAAACCGGCTTCTGAAATGGGCCACCATCGTAGAGGCGACATTCTCCCAATTCACAATGCGAAACTTGCTATCCTCCACCGCGAAGACACGCCAAAGAATATTTCTTCCGAGCTCCGGGTCTCGACTGAAGTCTCTACACAACGTATCCGATATTTGGTTCAATGCGATAACGTTCCAGCGTCTATCAATAATGTACGCCGGATAAGTTCCCATCCTGTCCAGAATCTTCTGCAGGGAAGGAGGAACGGCATCATCCGCTTTTGACTGCGGAAGCGGGGAATGATTGGCCAATACGAAAAGATGGTTGCGTTCGTCGCTGTTAAGACGTAATGTTCGTACCAAGCTTTCCAGGACTTGCTCCGACACATGAATGTCCCGGCCCTGCTCCAGTGCTGTATACCACGGCAAGGAAATACCCGATAAGCTTGACACTTCTTCCCGTCTCAAGCCTTTCGTGCGGCGGCGTGACGTTTTAACCTGCAAACCCATCTCTCCTGGGGATATACGCGAGCGACGTGACCGGAGAAAATCAGCCAATTGTTTACGTCTTCTTTCATCATTCATAAATATGTTACCTCCTCTCCATTTGGTGATAGTATTTATACTAGTATTCGTGCCAATAGTATCCGGAAAAGTACTATAAATGCACACCTGTGTATCGGTTCTATGACTGATTATAATCGTGTTATCGTCCGTTGTTAAGGAGGAGCCGGAGATTAAACAAGCTGTACCGAATTTCCCATTGATCGGCTGTTCGCGGCTGATGAGAATCGTTAGGCAAGGTCTAGCCAAATATCGAATACGAAGGAGATTTTTTTGTGAAAACAATGCAGATCGAACAAGGTCATAGTTTCAAAGGCAAACGTGTTGTTATTCTTGGAGGAACGTCCGGAATCGGGTTTGCGACTGCCGAAGCCTCCGCTCGGGAAGGGGCATACCTAGTCGTCGTGTCCAGTAAAAAAGAAAAAGTTGATCGTGCAGTTTCGCGTTTGCCCGAAGGTACCGAGGGGTATGCGGTTGATTTGACGAATGAGGAACAGGTTAAAAAATTTTTTAGTAATATCGGGGAATTCGATCACTTGGTTTTCACTGCCGGCGACCCAGTGATGATCGAAAATCTCGATACCACCGACGTCGAGACAGCGCAGCAATTGTTTAACTTGCGATACTGGGGAGCGTTTATGGCTGCCAAATATGGCAGTCGAAACATCCGACGGGGTGGTTCGATCACGTTGACTTCCGGCGTTGCCGGAGCTCGTCCACAGAAGGGAGTTACTGTTGCAGCCAGCATATGCGGTGCTGTCGAGTCGCTCACCAGAGCGTTGGCCGTCGAGTTGAGCCCGCTTCGCGTCAACACCGTTTGCTTCGGTATTATGCGTACCGAGTTTTGGAATGACGTTCCTGAGGAACACCGGAACACCATGTATGAAAATGTAGGGGAATCACTTCCAGTTGGGCGAATCGGCGAACCGGAGGATGGTGCCGAAGCATTTTTATACTTAATGCGGGAGAACTATTCTACCGGTCAGATCGTTGTCGTGGACGGCGGTTCTACTCTCGTTTAAGCTTCTTGTAGGTGTATGGGGAAAATCAGGTTTTAAAAAATAAGTTTTAGACTGTGACATCGACGATTTTGCAAGTGATTTTAAAGTAGCTATTTCTAGCTCTACATTGCGGATATCCGCTTCGATATCCGAAAATATTCTCTTTTGTCCAAGTAGTTTCTTAGTACTTGCAGGAGGAACACCTCCTATTATTAACCCTCCTATATTGACTAAATCCCCCTGCAATGTAACTACATGGTAATGGTTTTGGAACCTCGCAGAAATTCGGATTGCGTCTTCCATGGTTTCCACAACGATGGCATTTCCAAGTAGGTAAGTAAATATCTCTCCATATTTGGCATCAAAGGAAACAAGATCGACGGCTATCCCTATAACCCCCTTTGATTGAGACACACTAGCTTGATCACTCAATGGGATTGTGGTTCCTCGGATCAGATCCAAGGGGAGAAACGCGGCGCGGCCAAGTTGTCGCGGCATTAGATAATTGATTGCCTCCTGTGCATTCCCAGTAGTCTGTACAATAATATGTTGAACGGCACTTCCAAGCAAATTCTCGATCGCAATTTCGTATTGTTCAGGGACATGTAACAACTCGGCTACCACTCCGTGAATACCAGTGAGAATATTACGGTTTTTGGCCCTAAGAACCTCCCTGACTCCTTGCAAATACTCCTGGTACTCCTCCGCAATCTCAAGCCTTGTATCCCTCCGGGATTTAAGTGCGGCTAGCATTCTCTCACATTTGATTAACTTCGATTCAACATCTTCAAAATGTTCTTGCTTATCAATCGAGTCGCTCAAGAACTACTCCCCCTTAATAAGAACGGACACAACGTATTATTCATCGAAGTACAGCCCGAATATATCCTCGCCCTAATTTAATAGTTTGTTGGTCAATATCTCTTCGAATGATGTATTCTATAAACGCACCATTATGCCGGCTTTCAATTACTTCTCCAGTCCAGTCATCTAGCTGTTCCGGAGCATTATTTCCATCCCAAACAGTGAACCGAACCCGTTGCTTTTCTTTTGTACGTACACCCTTGTAATTAATAATTTTTGATTGAAAGTCAATACCATTTGATTACTACTATGTATACCCGATTCGGAAAACCAGCAGATTTGCTTAAATATCTTATTCAAATCTCTCAAATGGCATTTTCCTTTCCATATAATAGTGCTATTCATTCAGATCTTCACTAAGCACTTTGCGAACTAGCTTGCAGTAAACCATGTTCGTATATTTTTCCCATAACAATGGGAATCTCTGTTATCTATTTTCCCAATATAAATTATCCCCTTCTTATCGTCAATTGTATAGAACATTCTAATTCGCTTCGCTTTAATTCGCTTTACCTCTGAACATCGATTAACGGATCCATAGTCAAGATGAAGCGGCCTCGGATTGTTAGTTAATATCTCTAATACATTTTGGATTGTAATTATTTCCTCTTTCCTAAAACCATTCATTTCTTTCTCAACCCTCTTTGAAACAAATTCGATTGTAAACATAAAATCATCCCCTAATCATTATTGCTTCTACACTTAAAAGCGTTAATTCGCTAATACATTTCATATTACCACCATAATTTTCCATAGTCAATATCGTAAACAAATGTGGTTTATTTATATATTCCGTTTTGAGTTTTAAACTAACCAAATATTCAATTTTTCTATATTAATTAGATTATGCTATACTTATATGTGCGATTTAAATTTTACGATTTGTCGGAGGACAAGAAATTGACCCCTATTCCAATTTTTTCAAAACGATTTAAAATTGGTGAAAGAGGAAGATCCTAATGCTAATTAGACAGACCGAAATGGCCGTTTCAAAAAATTGGTTAGACTCCAGTCTTTTTTTCAAGATCTCGAGTGAACACTTTAAAAACACAGACTGGTCCAATCTTCCGGATCTGTTGTTGATGTATGTATTCCTCCATGATGAGCCTACATATGGAAAAAAAAGATCCGAAGGTACGAAGACCGAATATTTGAGAGATATTCTAGATTTCCTAAAATTCACTGAATCTTTAGGTGGAATTCGCCAGCTATCTCCTGAGGATCTCCTTGTATACCAGGACTCTCTAGCCTCCCGATATGCAAACACTTCAAATCGGAAAAAAATTACAGTGGTAAAACAATTTCTAAGATACATTTATTCCAAGCAAGCTATTGACAGTGATCTTACTCGATTAATTAAAAAGGTTGCACAGCCTGCAGATGAGTTGGTTAATCGGGATCTATATGAACATGAGGTTCAAACCCTTCTCGCACATTTTAAGAAGGGAAATTTTATTATGTATACTTTCTTTCTCATTTTGATCAGCACAGGTCTTCGAATAAACGAATTGGCCACAGCTCAATGGAAAAACCTTTACTATGTACCCCATCTTGGGTTTCATTTCCTTGATGTAATCGGTAAGGGTGGTAAGCCGCGTGAGGTATTAATATTTAATGACACTTTTGAAGTAATCGGTGAATTTCGAAAAAGAAGGGGGCTAGGCTCTGATGTTAATCCTGGTTGTCCTTCACCCTTTTTTCCAAAGGGTAACGGTTCTGCCTATAATACAAAGTATCTATCCAATATGTTTACAAAAGAAATTATTAAAACACAACTTAATATGATTAAACATAGAAAGGATTTCATTACTCCTCATACTTGCCGGCATTATTATGCCACTTTTCTAACAACTGAGGGCGCTAATATTGACGCAGTAAAGGATGCACTTGGCCACTCCAGTATAATAACCACACAGCGTTATCTATTAAAAAGACGAAGGCAAGAAAACCATGCAGCTATCAAGGTCGGCAGAAACTCATTCAACCGAATATAATGCAATTTCTCATAAGTGAACAACTGCAATTCTTCTTCTCTTTCAAAAAAACCTTTAATGACAAGAGCAATACAGTGCTCTTGTCATTAAAGGTTTTTTCTGTAAATTTAATTTCTCGATAAAATCCATGAACTTCCTTATGCATCTGCATTCTCATCATCGATCCCTCCGGATCATACCAGTACACGAGGTCTAGCGGCGGTTTAGCCGTTTCATTCAGCTGCAGAAAACCAGAGGGAATAATGTATCAGACGCCGATACCATATTTGCGCTGTATGAACCATCGCAGCTTGGGGTTCTAGTCTACATTTCAAGAACTTGGAGTTAGGAGTTTCAGTGATTGAAAGCCATCGCCTTCGTGCCGTACGACGAAATAATATTGTAGACTGAGATATACACGGTTGCAGCGCAATCCTGGTGGCTCGACATACCGGGGCTGATAGCCCTTTCTCTTTTTGTTGTTTAAGATTCATTAATGAATGAACCACTACCCACACAAGACCCAACCCACGTACTCTCATCACTTTTATGCTCCTATATTCTTTGGATGCCATAGCATTGAGCGGTTTATTTTCGTGAATCAATGATACATGCTAATCACCAACTATACTTATTTAATCAAAGTGGGGTTTATTAGGTCTATATAAGCAGGGAACTCACCCCCTGATGACTTAGCGATCTTCACATGTAAAGAGAGGACACCTTTAACACTAATATTTAACTCTTGAACGGATCCAGGTCCAATAGTCCGTTCTTCCAAAACCTTTCCATCTTGATCTATGAAGCTTATATGACGGGCAGCGGCGTAATTCGCTCCTTCATCATCAAAACCCAGTGTAAGCGATAAATTTGAGAATTGTGCATTCAAAGGGAATTTAGCAACGGTTTCGTATGACATATTCTTTAAAGTAAATCCAATCTTGCCATAATCCTTTTTATTAACTTTCATTGGCTGATTTTGTTTTAAATCTAGATAAGAACTGTTACCTTTGACATAATCCGGTCCACTTAATTCATATGATGATGGTGCTGGAAGAATAAAGCTGTTTAACTGTTGACCTATAATAACAGCATTATTTTCTCCATCCCATTTTACGGGTACCCCTAAAATGTCGCTAATAGCTTTTAATGGAACGTATGTAGAACCATTTGCAATAAATGGTTTTTGATCTGGATCCGTTGGTGTTTGATCAATTCCATTATGAATTAATTTCACTCCAAAGATTGCTTCTAGACTAATTCTTTCTGAGGCTGAGGCAGCATAAGAAACTCCTCCAAAAAACATGGCTCCTAAAACAAACCCACTCATTACTAATTTTGCTTTATTGCTCTTTCCCAATCTAATTCCCCCTAAGTGATTTGCTGTATTTTGATTTTGTAGTATTTCTTTTTGTAGTTCATAATCATAACGCAGCGTTCCCTTTAAGGTCAATATTTTCAAGCATTTCGATAAGTATTTTTTCCTTTAAGCAGACCGGTATTTTTCATTTTATTGTTGGCTAATAATGTAAGGTAAATTCCCCTGTATGTTCAAAGACAACTAAATCCCCCTTGTACAGTTTCACGGTCGTAATCGAATATCCGCCTGATGTACAATAATAACCAAATTAACGCCCGATCGATTGCGACGGTACGCTTCCGTTAGAACAAGAAGCGCGTGCTGCAGATCCCCGTTCCACCCACGGGCTACGGTGTGCCGATCGAAGTCTGCTTCCGGAAGAACCGGGAGCACGTGCTGTAATTTGCTAAATCCGTCAGCGGTCGCGTGCTCGTTCCGATAAATTGCAGCCATATGCTTCCGAAAGAAACGAAGCACTTGCTGCAAATCCCCGTTCCGTTAGTGGGCGCCGGTGTTCCGATCATTACATCTACCCTCATCTGGAAGATCCCAGAGCAGGTAATGCAACCGTTCGATCCGTTGCTGTCGTCGTACTCCGGTCGAATCGCTAGTATAAAGATAAAGCTTTAGCTTTACTATATCTGAACACCCTGTACCAGAGGACATCAATCGTTCCGCAGACGATATCCGGAAGAAAAAGCAATACTGAACAGTTTTCTGATAGCTGTCCTCAACACTACACCCAGTTGTACCCTGAAAGACAGTAAACTGAGTTGCAGTTGTTCATTCATGCTCTTTATTGTTTTAAAAGAACACGACTCTGGTAAGCAATAGCAATATGTTTTTCTTCATTAAAGACCTATATTATGATAGTATTGAACTAGAGTCACATGTTTTGATTTACTTTTATCTGTGAGATTATAGAATGGGGGAGTGTATATCGTGCATTTGGACAACCTTATTAAAAGAAATCAATGTATGATCAAAGTCGGACAGCCAATTGAAATTGAAAGTTTAGATGGTACAGTAAAACGTGGAGAATATTTTAGACGCTGGCATAAATTTGATGGAAAAATACATATAGTTATCATTGAAAGAAAAAGTGAGACCCATGAACAAATGCACTATATCGAGGAAAAAGAAATTGCTGATATTCGTATACTTGGCCCATTCGGCAAACCATTATTATATTTAGTTTGAATAATCACTTGAATTTGCAAGCGCCTTCTCAATCTATGTAAAGAAGTGAGTTAAGCTACATTAAGAATAAAGTACACCCTCTTGAGCGGGTAATAATGCTTTATGGCCAATCATCAATTGCTGGTTATGCACTGACTTAAATTCAGATTCAATCAGCACATAATTAACTAAATATTTTCTATTTCTGTAGATTATTCTTTCCAATACTTCTGTTGTTGAGTTATCGGAATCTTTGATTTGCTCCAAGAGAACATTAAAAAAATGCATATTTGATAGAAATGACTTACCCATGCCTGTTTGATTTAATGGATTTTGTGGAAGGCTTCTCAATTCTTCAATTTCTGCTTTAATATCAATAGTGAAATTATTTTTTTCTTCCATGTTACTCTCTCCCCAATTTCAGTTCCAAATCTCTCGCACATATAAGTTTCATACCTGTTGTCCACTTATCTTGTGCCAGTTCCTCTTGTAGGTGGATCATCCTTCCAGTATCGATACTACTATTTTAAATCATCCGTCCTATTCCCTCCATTTTCATTTTGATTCCTCAGAACAATATGGCTTGCCATCCGCATTAAGAATTAATTCAAATCCAGAATGAAAGTCACCCTTAGTTATATATTGGCAACCTGTAAAACGATCAACATAAATAGCATAACGATTGTCAAACGGACCTCCAGTTTCTACCTCATAAAAGCGGTCTGACTTGACTTCAGACTGGACAGAACTAGACTTCTGAGCAGGCTTTGCTATCGGGAAAGGCTGACATCCGGAAAGAAAAACGAAAATTGCCAGCATACCTAACCTTCTATTCCCAAACCTCAAGTCACCACACCCTATTCCATATGTATATTAAACTTACAAACTGGTAATAATAGACTTAGAACTTGACGAACGACAACCAAATGGATGCTCATGGACAATCGCTGAATCAGTTGTATACCCGGGAGAAGCGGCGGGACTGTCCAGAACCGAAATAGGGCCGAAAAGTGTTTGGTCTGAAGGTTCAACAAATATACGCGCGCGCACAAGTGGTCCATATTGTTTATCTATATCACCTTGTCCACTTGGCTCGGAGGAGGTCACCCCTACCGAGCTATCTAATGTATTCTTCTGAAGGGTTACGTCAGGACTCGAATGACGCGTTCCTTCTATTATTATAGAAGGAACACGTTCGAGCAGCTGCATCTTAGCAGGTGCGTGAAACACATTATAATAGAGGAAACTCGTTCAGGGAGCCATGAAGCTAACACACAAACGAAATGTGTAACGACTTGTGTGAGATCAAACGGGTATTGGGCGACAAGGCAAATAATTTAATCGTTTTGTCAGGCTCGATGGTGGAATTTTTACCGCTGAGCCAATAGCGACTAAAACAAATTACCGTCCTGCATTCTTTAGGTGAAAGTTTTCAAGTAATCTGCAGATATACCAAGACGCACGAAAGGCGACCTGCTTAGGTCGCCTTCTTGAATAGGTATGATGTTATAGAAGTCCGCAATCCTTCAAAATCCGTTCCACTGATTCGTGGATTGTGAGTGAAGGATTGTCTCGATAATACTTGAAGCCGCAATGCTCGTATAATTGCAAGCTATTTTGCTGATTTTGCTGCATTATATACTTGGCTCGGTCAATTGCTGCCTTTACATCGTTTATAGTTAACTTACGCAGGCATCGTTTGAAGTTAGCCTCTGCCTTGTATGTGTTCAGGTTAGGGAAGTCTTCAGTAAAAGCACTGTTGACATGTCGGATGTAATGGTCTCTATGAGTGACGTGACCGTTGCAATTTTGTTTGTGCAATACCATCCATAGCTCAAAGGTCAGATTACTATACCCCAACAAGTACTTGATTTGCTTAATGCGGTTAGCTTCTTTTAGCAAAGCCAATGTTTCAAGGAACTGCGTAACATGCACTTGATCATTACTTTCGTAATCGAACCAATGAGTGACCACTGTTTTAGAGATAATATTTAAACTCTTTGCATACGATATCGGATTCTTTTCCACCTTGGATCTTATTACTGCCGTTTTTGTAGCCGCGGGATGAGCGTTGATTTCATCTTGAAGCCAATCAAGATACCACTTCTCTGTTTCGCCCTCTACGCTGAAATAATGCTGCGATTTATTCTTTAGTTGTGGCGACATCTTCGTTCAATTCACCTCTACCTTCCAACAATTCTTTGATCACAGAGGTGAAATCAATGTCCTTGATAGCCCCATACTGATTGATGAAGTAATTCTTCATGTATTCTGAGCGATTTCTTACACCTCTTTCGCCTGCAGTTCCAAAGTCGGACAGTGAATAATGGTTGCTGCTGAAGGTGTTTTCATCACGCTCTACAAATTTAATTTCATCTCGTCTGAACAAGTTTGAATTCAAGAAAATTGGGTTATGAGTGTTGAAAATTAGTTGCGCCTTTTTCTTGTTTAATTCATCGTTATGAAAAAGGTTCACGATGGACATCAATGCCATTGGATGAAGGGAAGCATCATATTCGTCGATTACTAGTGTGCCTCCGGTGAGCAAAGCTCTTAGTATTAAAGGGAAACTATAGACAAAGCGAATCGTGCCGTAAGATTCAAACATTTCTGCAGGAATTGCAATCTTCTCATTAATAAGAGAAATCAGTTTTGGTTCAGGATCATCGTCAGATGTATGGTAACCTAAAGCATTAGAGTTTACCCCGAATAGGCGAGCTGCATCATTGACTGTTCTGTCTATCAAGACCGTGTCCTTCTTAGAATTTGAGGGCATTACCATTAAGGCATCGGCTCGACAAAAGACCATGAACTTATCTTCAAACCAATTACTAATGATACTTACCAACTTCGAACCAAACATTGCCTTGAACCCGTTCATTAAGAACAGATCATCATCCTCAAGATTGCCCTTCGCTAGTTTCAATGCAGTTTTGATCTCACTTTTCTCAAAATCACTTGCTGAATATTTTTTGATAACATCTATGTTTAGGTCATCTATAGACTTACTTCGAGAAAAAACCACACTGTCGTTTACATACAGGATCTCCGACTTAACGCGGCGAGAGTAATCCTCATCTAAAAACTTACCAAGATCGATCGATAATTTGTACTCAAACAAAACACCACTGTCGATGAACTTAATTGAAAAGTCTACTGGAGTTCCTTCTGTATCAGATTTATTAGGGATCAATTCCAACTGGCTAGCGGCAGGATTCGACCTAGATTTGTTATCTGAATTTCTAATATTTCCTCTTAAAACGATGTGCTGTAAAATATCCATTGCAGAAATAATGTTGGTCTTCCCACTTGCGTTTGGTCCGTAAATTACTGCGGAACTTAATCCTTTATATACCTTTGTGCCGATCTTTTCATTAAGGATACTGTAGTCCAAACCCTTTTGTTTAGGTGCCGGTGTCATTGAGAAAACTAACTCATCTTGAAAAGATTTAAAGTTTTTCGCCCTAAATTCTAGAATCATAAAATTACCTCCATTTTGCATTATTTTCGCAAAATCATACTTATAATATATGCTTTATCATAGCCATTAGTCAATAAATTTATACGATTTTGCACAAATAATGCAAAATAATTTTAATTGGGGAGTGGTTACCCCAGGCTAGCCGTTAAGGGCTACTTGTTTAGCTACAACCACCAATCGTTTCGTTGTGCCAGCTGAACCATAACAGGTCGAAAGGGTTAGAAACTTATCGAAGGTCGAAAGATCACTTCTATTGAATGACTTTACCTCGTTCCGCTCAAGTAGGCGGTCAATGAACTGCTGCCGATCAGCATCGGCGGCGAATACCTGCTTGGTATAGAGCAGGTCGGTTTCATCGATCACGTAAACGGAAACGACCTCGAACAGCATCTGGCGGCTCGGGGTTGAGAACTGAATGACTGGGGAGTCGGGCTTCTCCTCTTCGGTATGATCGAACAATCCCTTCAAGGAGCCAAACATAACCCCGCTCAATGCATTGTGACCATACAAGACAGTGTTGAAGTTGAGATGCTCTGTATTAGATCGCGGATCTGCAAAGACCCAACCTAAAGAATTTGGTTTCTTGTCGAGATCGTGATCAAGATAAAAGTCATTGTTGGTGGTTTGGACGATGGGCATGTCGAAGTTGACAGAGCCGATCTTTAGCCAAGCGATGATATCGCTATTACGCTTTTTCAAATCGGTGAAGTCTACCTTGAGGAACGGCGATGGCTGCGCTGCAGGAGCCGAAGTCTCATCGAGAGGATCGGGCTGAGCTGCTGAAGCTACTGGCTCTATAATTTTCATCCAGTCGGGGTGGTTATCCATTTTGTATAGCTTTCAATTTACCCATAGGCAACCCTTAATTACTCGTATATAATTATTCTTCTCTTTTCTTACGCTTTAAAAATTCAATGTATTTGTCGCTCTTAATTACAATCTCTGTGGTATTTCTTTCTTGATAATCATTTTTTCGGAGAATCCCATAAATGAGTACATCCTTTTCTATCAATTTATCTTCAGAAATCTTAAAAAACTTGAAATGTTTCTCGAAAATAACGATTGTAAATGGAATATCGTTAACTTTCTCAAGACTAATATACATAACTTTTTCACGCTTTTTGATTTCACTAATGCGACCATAGACGAAATAACCAATCTCGCGAAATATTTCATCTGACCAAAGCAACTGGTGAGCACGTTCTTGGCTTAATATCATATTGGAAAGTGGTATTTTTCGACCCGAACCAATGTTAAAAAAGATTGTCGAGAGTAGATCAGGTTCATATTGAACCATCAGTTTTACTACACTTTTTAAAGAACTTATAGAGCTAAGGTTTTCTGACTTTTCTTTTATTTTGATATTGTCAGAATCTTTTTCATTATCAAGTTGTTCCTTGTCCGTTTTTGCAGGCTCGTGCTCCGGATCTAGCCGACGCATGTTTAATGAAATTATAGTCTTCTTTATGGATGACGCCTGGATAATATCACTTTGATACTCAGTTACTTTTTCTATTGATTCCACGATATCCAGAGGCTGATAAAAACCGCATGTGGCGGAATGTTTAGATTCCGAATTTTTCCCAATTGTCTTAAAATGTGAGCTTGCTTTCTCACTCTTGGGCACGTAGATAAGTGGAGCCTTGCATGATTTATCCAGGCAAAGAATATTTACATGTATGGATTCATTATAATCGTCTGCATGAATTAATGTACCATCAGTCAATAGAGCAGTCCGCATAGCTTATACCTCCATTTAATCCAGCTTCAATGTAACTAAGTCAGTTAAAACCAGAAAAAAAATGGCAATCATGAAGGCAGCTTTGAAAAGCTGTTCACGAATTGCCGGGGTTATTATGATCTCTCCAGTGGTCCGGTCTTGGATGCGGAACCCACAATTCTCCTTTGTTTGTTACTAGTCCATACTGCCCGTAGCCACCCTCATCGACGATCCACGTCACATGATGACGCATTGCTTTTTGAGTTAAATTAAGTGGTTCATGTACGGGGGCAACCGATTTGCGTACAAAAGGGCTCCAACCCCAAATTAGTTCTGTGCTTTCCACGATGGGCATATTACTCTTATTAATTAGCCAAGTTCCATAATTGAATTTGTAATTTACATACCACACCATATCGCCACGGGGAGCAGTGCATGCCATTACATTAGGATAACCGTCATACAGAGTCATCGGTTTAACTTCATGTTGCCAATTATCACTTTGTTTAAAGTAGTTGTAATAATCCTCCACGTCCTCAGAGAAAAAAAGTTCGTGTAGGCTTAATGTTCTTTTTTGTTTTGATGGAAAGGGATATATTTTTGCCAAGAGTTACACCTCTTTCATGCTATTATTCATTAATAAAAACTTAATACAATATACGGCAACACGATAAATATTATTGTTAATATTACCATCCCCCAAGAAGTTACCATCCAAAATTTCGCAAAAACTTGGTTTTTTCTGATTTTAGAAATCTTATAAAAAAAGTAAAACATGATAATACATGTTATTGTGCAAAGTACCCCGTATTTTTGGAGAATACTTATCCAGTTCATAAGCGACTCTTCTATAGCTGCAGGACTGGGCGCTTGCCCGAACCAATCCTCACCACCTGAAGCGGGGAGCTGTTGATTAACCAAGAATATATTTAGCTTTTGGCCCATCATCATATATCACCGAACATCATGGAACTTTTTGTTTCAATATCTGAGATCATACCGCCCGAAAAATGAAACCATATACTTCCTGATACCATACGTTTTTGGTTTTGATGCAATTTGGATTCAATTACATCGAGAGCAAATAGAAGATTATCTTCATCACATACTTGACTGGTTCTATCTAAATAAACACGGCCTTTCTCATATCGTGGTCGTTCTGTTGTTACACGTTCAACGCGTGGTAAATCGTGTCTCGGTGTAAAGTATAGGATGACTATCCCCTTATTTCCCTCCCCGGATTGTGTGTGTGTGATGAATGGACATTCTGTTTCAATTAACTTTTTAACCATATGTACAGTTTGGTCAATAGACTCGTGCGGTAGCATTGTGCTATCCCCTTTCAAAACCTCTATTAATTTCGGAAATTAATACGTACTATTATTTTCCGTTTTTAAATAAACCGACTATGTTACAATATTAGGTTAATGCCCCGTTCCTTGTCAATAACAATTTTGGTAAATATGGGCTATATATTTTACAGAATTCTTGGAATTCTGATATTTTTCGCGTACATTAGACATGGGTAAGAAGAATCAAAACAGACAGGTTGCTCGGAAATATGGTCCGAACAACCTATATGTTATGCAGAAACAGCAATTTCATTTGGTTCCCATAACATGAGTACTTCTCTGACTCCTGCTTCAGCAACCAAAACTTGCAAACAAACATTGTCACCATTTTGAAAGTATTGTAATTTATTATGGGACAGATGGTACTGATATGTTCCATTCGAAATTAAAGCAAAATCTTCGCTGAACTTTTGAAGGATGTTTCCTTCCCAGTAGTGTAATCCAGCATTTTCTAACGATGGTACGGAAGAGATATGAGCAACTTCAATCTCTTCAAAAAAATTGATTTGCTCCAGTGAATCAATTTCTTCTTGCTCCGCTGCAATTTCTGCTTCGAATGTTTTAATTCCCACCTTCGCAAGAAATGCCATAGTAACATTCCCAAGTTCAACATTCTCCAGGTCCCTCGGTCGTTGATAGTCTACATGATGATATAAATCCGATGATGTTTCTTCTGGAGGAATCAAACTATCCGATTCGTGTAATTCGGGTCCAATTGATGTTGAAACAGGATGCCTATATGAATGGTGAGAGGCATGAACAAGTTGCATTTTGAGATCGTCGATTTGGTTAATCAATCGCTTTTCCCTATCTAGAAAATCTAAAGCCTTCCCTTCTAAAAAAGAAACATCACCTTTTGCTTTTATCAAAACTGTCAATAAAATTAATGACAATCCAATAAAACTTAACAAAGCAATAATCATAAAATTCCCTCCTCCTAATAAATATCTATAACATAAAAAGCCCTATTGAATGGCTTTTCCTCTATAATGCTGACTAATTTAACCGATTAGGAAAAATGGTCAGAACTATTTTAGGAAATATACCACCCTATAGGGCTTATCTCTTCAATCCAGGCTACTGCTTGCTTATATAGAAATATAGGTCAAGTGAGCAATTAGAACTAAGTTACATCCACAGTATAGCATATGTTTTTGTGATGGACAATCCGTAAACGCAAACCGTTGCAAATCATTATTCGACATATTATGACTTATTTCACGAATCATAATATGCTTGTTCAAACTCAAATTTTTCCATGGGAGTCGTCACAAATATCTTAATTCTTTGTCTATATATAATAGGAAGATATTCGCTCAAAAAAGCATTTTTTCATTGTACATTATATTTTTTTCAATCCAGTATTAAATATTTTAAAATGCATTGTTCGACATTGTGCGACAAAAAAAGCGCTATACTTAGCGCTAAAATAATTGTAACGGTTCTGGTATTCCAAGAGGAGGAATTAACAGTTTTCGATAGTGAATGTGGTTATAATTCTCTTCTTGTGATATAAAGATTTCTAGTCCATAACCAATTCCTTGTTCTACAGTCCATCCAACAGGCAATGGAATTTGTCCATCGTATGTATTTAACTTGCCATATTTTCTCGGGGAAAATACACCTGTCCCATCACAACTATGCCAATCATAATTAAACAGATCTTCATTGCTGACTCCAAGCCCATGAAATAGTTGGTTGGGAAACTGCTGAAACAAATTGTTCAGTCTGCCCTTTCGTTTTTGCCTCTCACAAAATAATAACCCACCTACTCCAATTATGGCAGGATCGTGCTTTTGTATTAATTTTTGCAAATTGATGAAGCTATTATTTATATTCCAAATTGGAATTAATTCTTCCCCAAGGCCCTGTTCCATCATGTAGTCGGTATTCGCATCCGTTAACTGAGGATCATCGACTTTATCGAGGCTAAACCATCCACAAAACATGTTGGTACCCCCATGGTGCTTTATAAAATCGCAATAATCTTCAACCTTGATATCGGGCACGATTTTACCATTCAGTTTTGCTTTATGAAGCGAAAATCCCCCTGAGTCTAGCAATATTCTCCCTTTAAAGCCTAACCTCCACACATGATTCCGCCAATTATTGTTCTTATCTTCACGTAAATGATAATATGATAGAAGCAACCATTGCCCATTATAGAATTTAACTATCTCCATGTCCCTTGGCGATCGGCTGCAGCCGGCAGTGAACCATCGAGTTCCCTTAAGTGATAACCTCAAGAGACCACTCATTGTAGTACCAATACGAGCCATACCTTGTTCCCCAAAGACTCTAAGCAATAGGCCAAGCAAGGCTGAACTATATTTTGAAAATCTCTCTAATTGCTTCCTGGTTGTAGTACGTATGTAAAACAAAAATGTACATGCTTTCTCCATCTTTTCACGACTTATTTGAAACTGCATTCTATCAGTGCTTGTCTGAACAAAGATACTGCACTTGTCTACCAAAACGATAGTATTTTTATTTCCAGCCCCTGTTTGAAAGGACGTCCCTTGTTTATACTTCCTGTAGAAACTACGGAGCAGCTGCTTAGTACGGTTCTCATACGTGGTTTTGATAATAGCGCCTCCTAAAATAAAAGAAGCGGAATCTTACCGCTTCTTTTCTATGATCAGATCCAATTGGTTTTCTATTTCTAATTACTTATAGACCCGCCATCCACAAGAAATCATTTAGAAACTACCCAGAAAAAGGTGCTCGGAGATAATCTATCATGGTCCAGCTGCGTCTGCTCAAAGTTTTATCCGTCTAAACCCAAATTGATTCACATAGAAAAACATTTTTCTTATTTGGATAATGTCTCCCACTTGAATCAAGATGCCTAAACACTGGGATGGCCTCAAAAAGTTAAAGGTATGGTATACGTCCTTAACTATCTTATTTTCCTTTATCTGACTCTCTATGTTTAGTCCTGCTAATGTTCCTCCATAAACGCGCTTATGGCGTGACAGATCTATTTTTCCATATGTCTGAATACTAGCATCCAATGGAAGATTCTTTATGTAAAACTCATCAATCTGCCAAATGCAAACTTCATTGACAGATTGATAGGCCTTTTCTATCTCGTGTACAAAGAAACGCTTTTCGTTAAAATCGAAGTTCAATACTGAGATTCGGTTGATAATGAAATCTAAATATTCGGATTTAGGAGTAACCATCGTAATACTTACCATTGTTCTCCGTCCTTCCTTCTTAATCTCCGTATTGGATGCAATTTGTATGATATCCTGCATAACATTCAGGAAAAATTCCACCTTTTTCTTAGTCATGAAAACATTGATTTGCGAGACTATTAATGTACTCATTGCATATCCTCCTAAAATCCGTTTAGATGCAGAGAAACTTTCCTGATAGCTAGTTGTCAAATATTCTGTTTTCATCGTCAATGGATATAAATAGTGAAAACAACCATCTACATCTTCCTCCATTTAAAGAGATTATTAAAGGAGAGGATTGTCCCTCTCCAACCTTAGAAAATCTGTAATTGTTGACCCTCTAACGCCTTTTTCTTGGTAATTAGGTGTAAAGGGGCCCCCCTCTTTAACAAGTCTCTCACAGTTGAAAAGTAAGCGGGATTACGAGCAGGATTGTTGGCCATTAGAATTAATTGAAGTTGTAGTATGAGTTCTGCATCAGTGGACATTAACAACTCACTACGCGGGACTTCTAACGTTCTGTCATCAGCTCTACGGATCTTAACTATGGGACCAAAAGGCGACATGGTTTTAACGAAGAGGATATCTACTTTCTCCGATTGAGGTAACCAGGTAGCTTGCTCAATCATGGTCCAGTTCCCCCTTAAGCAAGTCAAACTGCTCACGGATCTCCTTTTTTATCAATACGGGGCTGCATCCACCAAACTGCGCGTTAAAATTTATAAGATGCTGGTAAATAGAAGCCGAATGCAATAAATTGTTTACGATGTTATTTACCAGCTGCGCGGCTGTCTTATTCGTTGCAGAACGCTGAGGAAGAGATGGGATCTGTACTCCGCACCCTGGAAAGTCGTCAATTTCATCTGCTTCTAAAATATTTGAGTATATGTCCCCTACCGGCTCTAAAATGACATGACCATGGTATTTAAATCCAATAACTACCTGGCCGCCAAAACCTGATTGTTGGATATTTCTGGTATTATCTTTGTTTGCTACACCTTCAACACCCGTATCAATATAGATGATATTCTTTATGTCGTCTTGATAAAAATAATTATGCATAAGTCTTCTGGTTGCGTTATTATCCACCATTCCAATCAAGACAGGCATAAATACATAGTGCCTATCACTATATTCAGGTATGCCATTCAAATTGTTCATTGTTTCCAATTCTTTTACATATTCTGCATACCTCGAAATAGGAAGATCATAATGTTCCCCATAACGCTCCGCTAATGAAATTACTTTATGTTCACCGATATCATCCCGATCAAACAATTGGTTTCCAAGATTTTTGGCCTCTACCTTGTCTCCATCAACCAATAAAACTCTTCCAAGTCTAAAAGAGGGATCTCTATCAAAATCCGGCTTACTCAGGTAAGTACGTAGATCTTGGCATAATCCCCGAAAAAAATGACTTCCCGTAGCCCCTGTACCAATGAGTGTAAAGCTATAATATGGTTTTTTAGATTCGCTTAAAACTAATGAATTCATAGTGAACCTCCTCTTTAATTTCTTCATTGCATCAAAAAAGGAGACGGACACCATACCCGTCTCCCTACATTTATGTTTTACCTACTCAATAGTGGACCGTATACATTCTTTTCTTTCAATAATTGGAGACGGTAAATTTTAGATGCCAAGATCACCAAATCACGTTTTTTCATATATATATTCCTCCTGAAATATTATTGGGTGTTTACCTTATATTCATTCACAAAAAAAAGAAGCCTAAAAAACGGCATCCTCAATTTCTATTAAATTCCATCGGTTATTTTCACCGTTGAATCAATAGGATATTATCATATGTTTCTTCTTTCGAATGCTTCTGTTTGAGTCCGGACTCGGGTCAACCATTCCTTTGGAAATTGGTTTGTCGTCTTGACTCCTTCAAAATCAAACAATTCAGTAACAGCCAGATAAAATTCCGAATCATTATAACGAGCACGAAATCGAAACTCTGCTCTCTGTTCATGAAGTTTTCCTATGATTCCGTATACCTTAAATCCTCGGTCATTGCTGTCATCACCTGGCGAAAACACAGCTGCCATTTCGTGATGTGAATGAATGGCCACCACAAGTTCCTTATCATCGTTTGAAATGCTTTCTATGAAAGTCTGAACCTGATAAATGCTGACCACTTGTTCAGGGCATACCAGTTCATAGGCTCTAGTCTTACGATTCCAATATATATGAATAGCTGCTTCAACCTTTTTCCTACTAAAATAGCGGAAGAAAGCTATGATAGTAGACAAGTAGCTTCCAGGTATTTTAGGTGCTTTCATAAAGACACCTTCTTGTACTGGTTCGAGTTCATGGATTTCATCTTTCTTTACAACCATACGCATAAAATCATTTTCACGTATTTCATAAAGGTTCCCATCGCGTGAAGCTACCACAGAAATAGGGGCTGGCTCATGTGAACAAAGGTAATCCGACAACTTCCAAAAGAAGGTTCTCAATTTAATTTTCATAAGCAATTATTTTTCTCCCCAACAATGATTGGGATTAGCTTCTTTTGATCCAAGTCATAGTCCCATTTTGTTCGGGATTCAGAAAAATCCCAATATTCTTTAAACAAACCTTCCCGAATCATATTAAGATGCACTTTCCCTGATTCAGGAATTTCTTCAATCAGTTCCTCGACTCGAAAGGTCCGCATGGCGTAGTGAACAGTAAAGTCAATACCCACTTCTACGTTTTGATCTTTCCATCCTCTTTTTGAGGCGGTACTTGCAGTTGTAGCAGCCGTAGAAACAGTGACTGCCTTGCTACTGCTTACCTCACCTTTCGGTTTCGCCCTTTGTTGTGGAGTAGCCGATTCTATCAGTTCCCCGAACAAATCCCTTGGAGCATCATTATCGTCCCTTTGATCAGTTTTGACTCCAGCACCATTAGTAGGGTTATCTGATCTATCCCTATCAAATTGATGAACCTTATGAATGGTTTCTTCTTGATTACCAGTATTAGTATTTGAATCTCCGTTTGTTTTTGGACCGCACAATTCATTAAACATATCCATGATAATTCCTCCAGTATATTAATTTTTGAGAATAATACTTCCTACCGTATGGTTTGTTGGTTCTAATGTCATGTCATCAAATGGCTGATGCTGCAAGGATATTAATAAATCCCTCAAATTGATCACTTGTGAATTCCTGTATAAATCAGTGTTCTTCGTCGCCCCTAAAAAGAGTGAAGGAAGGATTTCAAGCTGACGGACTTCCTTAATGGTATGTTCATTTAGAGTGCTCCAGCAGATTTGCCCGCTCCCATATACATTTGAATAGGGAAAATGGAACAACTGTGTATCACTTTTAATGATCGTATCTTTGACTGCTGCGACATGAGCATTTGCCTTCCCGTTTCTCAAAGAAAACCAAAACAACATTTTAGGGTAGCCAACTTGCTCATAAACAACTTGTCCTATATCACCAAAAATGACGTCATGCTGACCTTTTTCTACTTCTATTCCAATGATAACAGTACCATCGCCACGCTCTTGATAAAACACACAATTCTTTGGGAGAATGGGAGTAGAAAGCTTATGATTTGCCATGTGAGGTTTGGCTGCTTTGATTAATGTTTTAGGAGAAGTCTTCTTCGCAAGGGCCATATACATCTCATTTATTTGTTCAACATGTTCTACAGCCTTTGCATGCTCTAAAAAATCTGAAATTACCTTTGATAAGAGCGATGCTTCGGGTTGATCAAACAAATGAATCCTTCTTAGGAGTTCCAAATACATCTGCTCCAAAATGGCCTTGTTCGTCATTTTTCCTGAACTTTTTAGTATCGCTTGAAATACATTAAGTAATTGATCCTCGTTTAAGGCTGCCAAATTATAAGACGATCCGATAGCATTGAAAATAGCCGTTATTACAGCAGTTTCGCTCGGTTCTTCATATGCGCACTCAAGTACCTGTTTAAACAGTCCATCAAGTTTATGAGGCTCATGCTCGCGAATATATGAGAGCAAGGTCGTAAACAACCCCTCCATCTCTCCATGACGCAGTAAATAATCCAATAGCAGATGCTCATCCAGTTGATCCAACAGTGAGAGAATCAAATCCCCAATCAGCACTTTTTTTGAATCCACAACAACACCATTGAGGCAATCAAGCACACTGGCTAATTTCGTATGTTGTTTCGGAAGAATGATTCTCCATTCCGCTATCGATGCTTCCATTTTCTTCAAACTCCTTTCTCCTCCAAAAAAATAATGCTTCAGTCCACATATCTTTTAATGTCAAGAAATCATCGATAAGAGTATGACAATATGAAGTCTCATAAACGTCTTCAATAGCAATACCCTTTTCTTGAAAATGAATGCTTAATTGGATTCCCGTATAATCACAATCAAAAGATAGGGAACACATTTCCACTTCAGTTTCTGACATCTCCGGATACTTTTCTTTGAGTCGAATCCAATCATCATACCCATCGATCGATAAGACCATCAAACGATCCTGATAGACCTTATTAGATGTCGTCCTGGTGACTTCAATTTCTTCCGGCAAGCATCCGAAGATTGTGTTAAGAGCCATCACTAACATATGATCGCCCCAACAGCCGGCTTCAAAAGGTAGTTTTTCCGGTATCTCATATCCACTCTCATCCAGTATTTTCAGCACAAGAAGGTTATCAAGCGTCTGCAAGTCCCTGGTCAGGGTGTCGGATGTAAGAAATATACTTTTCACTAAATAAACCTCCTATTTTTCTTAGGTAAGCCTCTTGGTTTGAATTTCTCGAAATGAATGTCCATTCCCGCTATTCGGTTAATCTCCACAATAGTCTGACCCTCATTACAAAGGTCAGTGTCGTCTTCACCGTGCTCATCGGATTGGTACATCTGCAATTCCTCAAAGGTTTCCTCCAAAATTTTTCTATTTAACTCTTTCAAGTTGACATCGCAAACTCTTATCTTGCCGGAATAACAGACCAGTTCGATAATTTCAAGCATTTTTTCTTGTTGTTCCGCTTTTTGATTGTCGAGTGCACAATCCTTTAATGATTGGGCAAAACGATTGGAATCAAAGCTAACATTGTTTTCTGGCGATTCTAAAAAAACAACCATTCATTAAACCTCCTCCTTTCAAATAAAAAAACCCGAAAAACCAAGGAAATTCCCTGAATTCTTCGAGTTGCATAGACCGCTCCAAACAAAAAAAGCCCTAGAAGCGAGTATCCTCAAAAATACAGATAGGTAGACCTACTCTGTAAATGATTCATACCGCCACTAGGGCATATTTTCTCCGGAGTCAAGCTCAATTAAGAGCAAATAGTAAATGTACATATATATTTTAACACGCAATTAGAAATAAGCGCAAGAAAAAAATCCCATGCGCTATCTTAGACCTATGAGAAAAGACGTGTTCAGGACTACAATCAGAGTATTTACGACCTGTCGCCCTACGAATATATCGATGCATTGAAAAAGGATCTATTAAAACCTAAGCCTATCAAAATGTAAAACGCAAAAACGAAGAGAACAAGAGCATTTTCAAGAAATTCTCTGAGATCGTTTGGTTCAGAGATGCAGCGTCCAGTATAAGGGTGTTCAACTAGTATTGAGCACCGACCTTACGTGGAGTGTAGCTTGGAGTCCAGTTAATCTGGTAAGGACAGTCGGTTGTTGATCGATAATAACCGCTGTGACCGTTCCATCATGCCGTTCGTGATTGCCGGAAAATTGGAGGGCTTGCGAGCCCCTCGCGGTGCTGCGGACCTCTCAATGATCTATAGACCCTCGAAACGGTAAAGAAAACGGGTTGCACCCGTTGCCTTTAGACACATCTGATTGAGTAGTTGTCGGGCGGACCGATCAAAAAGATCCGCTCGCATTAGATACCCTCTCCTTTGGCCACTTACATTCACGCAGAGTGCCGCTACCGCAAGAACCTATTTTTCAATCCCAAGATATGCATGAAAAGCTGGATTAATCTCGTACCTCTTAGAACGACCATTTTTTTCTGCTAATCGCTGAGCCAACTTATTAGTAATCTGAGGCGGTTTTTTATCGCTATAATACTCAAATTTATCAGGTTGAACTTCTAATCCAAGAAAAGTCATTTCGCATAAAATTGTTACTAATTGGTGTGCTTCAATTTCTTTATTTATTTTTAGAGAATCTTCTAGTTCTTCTTGGTTGATAATAGAGCGCTGTCCTGCAAACTCATAAAGTATTGATTCCAAGTCCTTAACTCGATTGCCATTCTCCGGAAATAATGATTGCAGAGCATACTCTGAATAAGAATATTCTGCGGATTTAAAATCTTCTTCTTCCACTTTCTTATGATTTCGATTTACAGCTTCCTGAAGTGCCATTTTAAATAGAAATATGATATCCCGAGGCCGCGGTATTATTAAATTTTCAATATACGTTTTTAATGGAAGTCCATCCACTTGTTCACAAAAATAATCATTCCAAAGCGCTTCTGGACTGGTTACTCCGTTGCTACTATAATCAATTCTTTTTTCAATAACTCGAAATAATAAATGAGGATCGGACCAATTTAAATACTTAGTTGCTATTTTATCTCTCTCTGGTGCATGGCTCATAATCCTAGAGAATATATCACTCCTTAAAAATACGACCAATGATAAATTCACTTTGGTATATTTATAAGAATTATGTTGAAAATCATCAGTAATTCTATGCACTACATTTAACAATCCAAATAGAAGATCGCTTAAATTACCCAAGTCAGCATTATCATTCCAGCCTTTATCTAAATTATCAATAAGAATTTTAACATCTTCTCTTTTGGCAAGAACTTTTCCAAGATACCCTCTTAGATGATGAATCATATTTGAATGCAGATATTCGCTAACTTTAAGTCGCTGTTGTTCTATCGTATCTGATTTTTCAAGTGCTTTAAGATCGTTAATTACATTTTCTAATCTCAAAGTAAAGTCAGCATCAATAAGCCGCTGGTTATCTGAAACAAACCGTTCAAAAGATTTCTCATCCTCTGTTTTTTGAAAATGAAGTGGTTGGTTCTCTAAATATTCATAGTATTTCCTTGCCATTTCTGTATAAATTAAATATTTCCATATACTTTCAATGAAATGACCTTGTTCTGAATTATTAATAAGCTTAGACAATATATCTAGTACACCTTCAAATTCGTGTCCTTGTGGTTGGATTGGAATAACAAAATTTCTTTTGTCAGAAGCCATTTGGGTTTTTAACTTCATTAAATTTGCTGTTTTCCCCGTACCTTTTCTCCCCACAAATAGCACTTGTTGCGCTTTTAAAGCTTCATTGTATTCAGCAGTTTCCAAAAAATATTCCATCAAATCGTGACTTTCATTTTCTGCAACATAATCACCCATGATAAGGCTTGATATCTTACCCATTGCTTTTTGGTCTGCCTTGTATTCTCGGTGATCTTCTTCCAAATCACGATATTTCTCCGAAATGGGATCGAGCCATGCTTTAATAAAGGGTTCACATTGAGCTGCAGTAGAGTGTATTTTTAATTCATCGTGATAATCTAAGGGTGCATAAAATGGGGCATGTGCAAGTAGTAAAGTTTTTAGACCTAATCCTTTAGATAAGCCTGCAATTAAAGCCTTTCTAGCAACATCAACAGAGCTCTCCTTATTACTATCAATTGTGTGAAAGTGGATGATCACACCAAAAGCGTTAGGGAGAAATTCTAAATACCAACTTAATGGTTCATGCCCCTCATAAGGGTCCTCCTGTTTTGTTGGAATTTGATATTTAGTTAAGGTGTTCTCTAAGGTACTGGAAGCGTTCGTATGGGCCTCACACTTTAGGTAGACTAAATTTCGAGTTATTCCTCCCTGACTAATCCTTATATCAGGTGCATCCGTATACTCATAGGGAACGTCCGAGTAAAATTTTTCTACCAGTTCTTTAGAGTTTTGATATCCTGCATAACCTATAGTTGTCAATGGGGATAAACTCTTATAATTAGCCGAGGCTTTGGAGTGAGAACTATTGAGTGTAATCCATATCTTCTTTTCTTTTGATATAGCATATCCTAATTCATATAGGACATTATAATTAAGATAAGTGAGGTCACAAATGAATAAATCACATTGTTCAATTGCATTTAGTATTCCGGTGACTATATATTTACCACTAACAGCGAGGTCTTCCCATGTAGTAATCAATACATTATTGTTTTCATTGATAAGCTTTACGGCGGTTCTAATATCTTCTAACAAATCCCGCCTTTGACTTGAATAAGCATAGAAAGCTTTTTTAATATTCATTTTCAGCACCCCTAGAATTAGTATTGTATTAGTTCCGTTATCCAAATTATGATTGTTTAAAAGTTGTAGTAAGTACTGATTACTGATTCTGAGGTTGAGCCAACATTCTATTAACATAATTTATTGATATTCGACAACAGACAACAATCATGTTAATAGTATCCAATTTTCCGAGACTAAAGTCTAGTATAAAGTTTAGACCTACGACCATTTTTAAATTAAGCATCAAGAAGCATAATAAGTTTAAAGAGGAAAGGGTGAGAACAATGTAATTGCTGAACTTAATCATTTTGTAGTCGAATAAAAAATAAGAAAAATCCTCATATTGTGTTTACTATAATGCATCAGCTGCTGTGTAACAATGTCGGCAAATCTAGCACGATCTGGGCCTGACAAGCGCTTGGCCATGTGCTTCTGCGAGATCCGCGCTGCGTGCATTCAGAAGAAGCAGCAGTCAGATTTGATCGCAGCCTGATATGCTGCAGGCGCTTGGCCATAAGTTACTGCATCTACCAACAATGGTATTCGGGGTAGTACCAGCGAAGCTGTCATTAGGGGTAAAGTAAGCTATCTTCTATCAGGGTTCCGCCAACATTTCGCAAAAACGTACACTAAACTTCCAGAAATCAAAAAGAAGGAAAAGAAGCTGCCTAGACGGCTCCTTTTCCTTCTTTTATATGCTTACGCGCCATCATCGTGAGATCACCCGATAATACGACACCTTGAAAGTAACTTGGAAACAGATTAAGAACACCCTACCGCAGCAAACAATTGCGATCACGCTGCGATGCAAACAAGCTGTTCTGGTTTGATCTGATGGAATCGAACCAGATGGCCGTCGCCGGCGCGTGTTGATGATGGGACACCTGGGTTGTGACCGGAATTCGAAGAAAGGATCTTCTGACGCCACTAGGCACCAATCGTGCAATGACCGGGTACAACCCGGAGTCAGAAGGATCCGTTGTAGCTTAACTGCACACCTTCATTTACCATGCTTTTCCTCCTTAGAAAATAAGTAAGGCGTGGAGCGACTGCCCCAACGCCTCTTATTGCTACTCAATCAGTTCAATTTGAATTTCGTCACCTTTTGTGACCACCATATGTCGGATGCCCCGCTCATTCAAAAATCTTTGCACACCGTCAAGAACATCTGTAGTAAGCTCATCCTGGCTATACAGCGTTACTTGCCTATCCTCGCACAGATCATGGAGAGCAATTATAGTTTCATTCTCAGCATTTATTTCATAGAGGCCATTGTCTATGATTGGAATCATTTCTGTTGTAAGCCTCTCGCTGCTAGTGGAAATTTCATCAAAGGTTTGTTCAAAAGATGGTGCGAAAACATCAAGAAAATAATCGATCTCAGGCATATTCAATTTATTAATCGCCAACTGAATCTGCCGTTCTACTGAAGCAAACTCCTTGTTACCACTTGTAAGCTCGTATTTACATTTCAAATAAGCATCACAGATGTCAGCCGCCTTGATCCATTGCTGAATCTCTTCATTATCCTGAATAAACATATTTGCATAAATAGCTTGTAATTCACCCGGAACCATCCCCATAAGACGCTTCGTTACCAGATCCTCTAGGTGACGAAACTGTGTTGATATATCCTCATTATGATATTTAACAGGAGTCGGAATATCACCCGTAAATAACTGTGTCGCATCGTGCCCTAATGCTGCAAATATCACTTTCTCCGTATCTACGTTCTTCCCGAATATGACATTAGCAATGGAACACAAGGCATGTACAATAAAGCAAACATTCAGAGTATGTTCAGCAACATTTTCTTGTTCCAGGCTCTTCATTAAACTCCATCGGTTAATATGCCGCAATCTAAATAGATGGGCGAATAAATGACTTTTCATTTGATTTTTCCTCCTATGGCTTCGTAGAAATGGTGTCTTATCCGTTATTGATACAAATTTTATATATTGTCGTTATGTGTCTGAAATCAACAATTAGTAACCCATTGCAAGTTGGTAATTACTATCCTCTGGCTTCAGAATGAAGGCTCCTGCAGGCGTAAATAACAGCCCGCCATCGCCCTCTGAAACATTAAAAAACATTTGCTTCTTATCGTATTTTAGCTTGCTAATGATTCGGTCTTGCATCCGATTTAACAATTCCTCGTTAACAAGCAGCTTGGCGTCCTCTGAACAAAAATATGTCGTCTGGAACGATCGTGCCGTAACCCATCCGCGGGGATTGCTTGGACGCAATGGTTTTACCTCCGTTTGCCATGGACCTTCTATAATCACAAATTCTCCCGTATAGCAGCAGGAGTTGTAATGAATGCTCCAACATGCTTTTGCTAAATAATAATGGACAATGGCTTTGTAGCCCTGTTGTTTTGTCATAATTCACGCATCCCTTTAATAAACTCTGGCTCAATACCCGAATCTACCGGGCAACCTATAATCAATCGATTTGGTTGTATAGCGATCTTTGGTATGAGTACAAACCCAGCAATATCAGAAAAGCCTCCGTCATTTTCCTCACCGTACAAGTAAGGACCGGTATATTCTATATAGAGTGGATGAATGAGATCTCTTGCCAATTGGGAAGTGTGCTCTTTATGAGGGAGAAAATTGCTCACTTTCAACCAGTCAATCTCATCACACAAAAATTTGACAATTTCTTCTCGTGTCGTTAGATCAACCGCTTTGCAGCAATAGATCCCTCGCCCCATCAGACCGTCTGCAGACTGCCTTAATCCTAGCTTTTGTATATTGGTGATATTCCACATGTAAGTATAATGTATAAATAATTCGTTGTTCGCTTCAAAACGGCCAATTTTATAATTCATTGTATCGTCCTCCAATAAAAGCGGAGACCAATAGCTTCTGGTCTCCGCTTCCAAATTTTTTAGAAATTCCAACATAATTGATTTTCTGCCGGTGCTTTCTTTCCACGTTGTTTTTTGTACTTGGTTATGGCAACCACTATTTCAGGATCGTAGTGAGCTTCCATTTTCGCGTCTTTTACCAGATCCGATCCTGGAAATGCACTTTCAATTGCGAATGATTCAAAGTCAAAATCGAACAAGGATGACCCGGACTGCTCTTCGACTACGGAAGTATCTTCTGGAGCTGTTGCAAACAAAGCTTCAGCATGCCGAAGCTCTTTTGCTGCTCGGAAAGCTCCAATATCCACGACCCCGCACAGACGAAGTGTCTCATCGCCCAATGCCCGCATACGCTCGGTGAGGACTTCCTTAAACATGCCTTCTTCAACCATTTCGATATCAGCCAGATCTTTTGCTGCAAGGCTCGTCCAGGATTGAGCTACATCACTAGTTGCAAAGCAACTCGCCAAATCGCTTGCAAGCGCAGATTGTGAATCGCGTGAGTATTGGGCCAGCTCAGAGCTGTCCAACCTACCTTCCACCATAAGAGCATGTCCTCGTCCATTCATGATGTGGATGAATTGCTTCATCTGTTGAGTACCGTTATAAATCAGGTAGTACACGCGGCATTCCCGATCCTGTCCGATCCTCCAAGCACGTCGTGAAGATTGCCTGACCGTAGAAACCTCATAGTTGAGTTGATAATAAATGATTGTCGGCCAATACATCATATCTAGTCCGACCTCAACCAGCTTCATATTGGTTATGATGACGGGAATTTCATCCGCTTCTAATTCAGCAAGCCGTTCCTGTCTCAAGTCCGTATTCGATTCATCCAGTATCTTGCACCTAATGCCATTGTCGGCTAAAATATCTCGCACTCGCTCGTTCATGCCGTAATTTCCAGTATAATTATTAAAAATGGTGCAACGCCGCTTTTCAGCCAGTTCTTTCTTCACGGTATCAACGAGCCATCGCTCTTTGGCATGAAGCTGATTGCCTGCCTCATATAACTTTGGTGCAGCAATGATGTCCGATTCAAAAGCAACACGTGCACCAAGGTCCGGGCGGTCACCATAATTAATAGTTGCCGGATTAAATTTCGACCAAACTCCTGAAGCACCACTTACCCGAGAGATTTGTGCACATGTATCAAAAAGATTTTTATGAAAGCGGGCATAATTAGCAGCGTGTTCTGGATCCATATCCAAAAATATTGGGATTTCTTTAAGTTCAACAAGAGGTAATCCCAAATCTTTGAGTTCAATAAATCCGCTTTTATGAAGTAAGAACTGTGCTGTCAATTGCGGAGCAATTCCAGGAGCCTCTTTGACTTGCGCGCCTGTTTTTTTTCGGCGAGTAATGACACCATCGTCGCCTTCCTCTACCTGTACGACTTTTTCCAATTTTCCAAAGCGGGATGCCCATTCAATTAAGCCAGATTGATGCGTAAAACCCGCATCCAAAAGGGATTTAGGATCCGTACGCCAAAGTAGCTCTTTAATGGATGTGCTTTTCCCATTTGTTAATGTTCCCGTGAGCATGAGTACCCTTTTGGCAGATTTGACCATTTGGGCAAATGCATCCCCTCGGCCCGAATCTCCCGCTTTGCATTGGTGCGCTTCGTCGCAAATGTAGAGGTCAAAATACTTTTTTGTGCGTTTCAGAACCTGTGAAATATTAACGCGTGGGCGAATCTTCGTTTCTCCCCTCGTTTTTAATGCAGGTCTCCATAATTTAGCCTCACAATTAGTCGGTTGTTGCTCCACATCCGTCTTTCCCTTTTCTTCATTGTGTAATCCTGCGCAGCAGTTCACCATACGATTTTTTCGTTTCCAGGTAACTTTAAACCCAGCGGGCAAACCATTGGCCAACAGCTTTTTATTTTCTCTGGCTTGTTGAATTTGGCCATCTGAAGGTTCCCAACCCTCTGCAATATCTTCCCAGACGGAAGGCACATAATCATCAGCATCATTTTTGACCAATAAAGGTTCAAAGCAATCGGGGCAATGCCATGCAAAAGTGCCGCGACCATCTTCCTTCGTTCCTCTCATGCGCTTCCATATACCTGAAAAGTATCCCTCGGAACCAAGTTTAGCTCGATCAATACCTACTAAGGTGTATTCAAGGCCGGTTGGTCGATATCCATTTCGGATTTCTCTAAGCAACCTCAGTGCGTCGTTACCACTTCTCAAAATATTCACTTTCACATCAGGGATTGTCGCCTCGATTTCTTTATGTTTCCATTTTGGCAATGTTATGCCTGGTGCAGACAAAAGAACGGCCGTTCCCCTCTTACTGCCTCTACGCTTTTTTCGTTCATGAAGAACGTGGGTAACACCGCAAGCAACAATTGATTTCCCGGTACCCATGTCGCCCCCACAAGCTGGATTTTCATCTTCCAAGGTGGTTACAACAGATTGGATCATATGGGCTTGAGTCGGGAATGGAATTCGCTTGAGATCCGCTATGGAAGAATCAATGGGTTCGTTCATCGAATGCCTTGGAGCTTTCTCTTCCAATTTCTTTGCCATGTGCACCGCATTATTAAGCATATAATCTTTCATCGACCACGCAGGATCAAAAACGCCTTGAACCTCACTTGGTGGAATAATTAGTTCTCTCCGCTTTAATGATCCTCGAATCGTTTCAATAACCGATGACTCAGAGCCTGTGAATACCACTGCCTGAATCTTACTCCACATCGGAAAAACCGGATTGTGAATGATTTGAAGCGGTATCAGGTTGTCTTTGAAAATCTCCGGATATTGTTCCTCCCATTCTCTTGGGAGACCAAAACGCTCGATCAAGTGCTTTGAGAGTACTTGATCGATATTGCCATCCGGAGCCATAAGGTATGCACGATCCAACTTTTGCGAGTCCGGAAATGCTTCTATTCCTTCAATGGTCATGAGGCTATTGAATACGGAGCCATGAGCTACATCGCCCATCCCAATCGGCCGCTCGATGCGTTTGTAGGGATCATCCATGCGTTCAAATTGAATGTGGCCATAATGCAACACTCGCCCCTCCAAAAAGGAAGCTGTCACAGCTTGTACCGCTTCGGGAATACCGATAAAAGACGCGAATATCAAATCCTTATCCTTCGACCCGTCTTCAAAAATCAGAACATGCGGATCTACTGTAAAATGCCTCTCCCTATCTGTCACTGTGAGCATTTGTCTTCTTAATGTCATTGACTATGTTCCTCCTAAATGTCTTAAATCTTATGTCCTAGAACCATAAGCAATAATTTCACAATTTAATTTTTCATCCCAGTTTTCCACATATGGTTGAGTGAACTTGCGTGTTCTTACCAAAGCATCACACACACATCTTCCGGCAGTTCCTTATTATCAAAGTTCATGGTACCCTCCTAGGAAAATAAATAGGAAGGAAGCTAAGCTTCCTTCCCTGCTCTCATTCCACATCGTGTATATCGTCCGGAGTGAATACGCGGACAATACTCTGGAAAAACTCGGTTACCTTCTCACCGGTTCTTCTTCCTTCGTCATCATGAATCTCGGTGATATCCTTCCTTCTCTTTGTTATCCCAGCGACAATATGTGTTCCCAGGTTTCCCCCAACAGCACCGCTAGCAATAGCGATACCCATATGTGCTGGCTTCAAGGGAAGCATTGGTCGCTTCATATTAGCAGCAAGATTCTTCGGTTCAAGCCTCTTTATTAATTCCTCGAACAATGGAGAATTAGCAAGATCCTGTGCTAATTCTTTAGGATTCATTTTTCCTGCTCTGAAAAAACCGAGCTCGCCTTCAGAAACCCTAACATCAATTTCATCAGTGATTTCAGCAAGTGTAGGCAGCATATCCTTTTCGCCTTCGCCGATTGACCGCAACCATTTATAATTTTTTTTACTGTCTTCCCCGCTGATCTTGCCCAAGGTAGCAATGACCACAACTTGTTTAAACACGTCATACGTGACATCCGTAAATCGATAAACCCTAAAATTTCGAAATCTACCGCTCAATACGCTTGCCGTATCCTTAAGCACATACTGCGGGATGCAGAACATCAACAAACCTTCTTTTTGCAAAATCCCATTCTTTGCACCAGTGAGTGTCCGCAGAAACGTAAGCTCCGTACGTTCACTAAAATAGTGATAGGTAAATGTCATCCTTGTTCAAAGAACGTAGGACCACACTTTTCCCCCACCTCACACGGAACGTGATAGTTTCCCATCATTCCGCGTTCCATCCTAAGTTAAGTCAGTGACCTCTAATTTTTCTCTGAAATACAGAATTTTTGTCCAAATCTTTTTAGATAAATTCGAGTAGTCCTTAATTTCATGTATCATATCATGGCAATAATTGTGGAGAGTCGCTAACTCTTTAACCCTGTTTACCATATACAATGGTAATTTAGGTTTAACGTGATGAATCTCAACGTCATGAGAAGCAACTTCAAGTCCGCATACCCTACATTTTCCCCGATCTCGGTTAAAGGCATAGGCTCTGTTTAGGAAATACTCAAAATTGTATTTATTGTCAGGTTGGTTGTAAGCTAGTACCGCTGATAGATGCTCAGAGAGCAGATCATCAGCCCTAGCCGCTAGAGGCTTTTTGTTGCACCTGTTCATATACAATTTTCTGCCTTCCACTGAATAAGGAGTTTCTTCCTGATTTTTCAGAGGCGCCAATTTCCATCTGCAGAAACTGAGTTGGGTCAGACCAATCTTCATACCGTCCAAAACAACAGTTAGAATCTTTGTTGTATACTGGCTATGAACAGAAATAAGATTATGAACCTCATTTGCCGGAATATATACGGCAATTCGCTTCCCTTTTCCCCTTGATCTTCTTCGTTGAAGGGCACTGATAGCAGCATCATTCAATCGTTTTTGATATTTTTGGAATGACACATTAACCGTATTTGCTGGTTGGTAGTATTCAATCAATCCTCTAATAATTGAATTAATCAGATTGATTTGATGACCGATATGTCTTTCCGTGTATCTCAGATTGTTGATGGCCTGCCTGACTTTTTCCACTTTAGATTTGATACGTTCATTGTTTGGACTAACTCTAGAAATATATCCAGATTTAGATTTTCCTCTGGTAAGCTTGAATTCAAATCCGACAAACTTAATGGATTTCTTTCTGATATTTGTGATCAATGTTTTCTCATCCGATAAACGGAGCTTTAACATTTCCTTCAAATAATTTGAGATTCTCCATCTCCACTTTTCTGCATTTCTTCGGGAGTCTGTAATCAGGACCCAATCATCGGCGTACCTTATCAGGTATGCCTCTTTGAGATTAACTGATTTTCGGAGAGCTTGGAATTTGTTGTTATTCGCTGAATATTTGTGAATCGTCTTCTTTTCTTCCCATTCCCTTACAATCCACTGGTCCATTGCATCCAGATAGACATTGGCAAGTAAAGGGGAGATGATACCACCTTGGGGCGTACCTAAAACATTAGTATCTGACTCATTCATAATTCCAGCTTTCAACATAGCCTTAATTATCATCAGTACTCTTCTGTCGTGTATACCCATATGCCAAAGTCTTTTCAGCAAAATGTTGTGGTTTACATTATCAAAGAATTTACTGATGTCGCCCTCCACGATCCAGTGGAATCCTGTTTTATAGACAACATCTTTGACTCTTTCCAAAGCCATATGAGCGTCCCTCATTGGTCGAAAACCATAGGAGTGTTTAAAGAATTGCGCTTCGAGAATAGGCTCGATAACAAGTCTTACACATTCCTGTACAATGCGATCAATGATGGTAGGAATACCAAGTGGTCGTTTTTCCGTTTTACCAGGTTTAGGAATAAGCACTCTACGGACTGGTAGAGCCTTATAGTTTTTAAAGCTCATCTGAACCCTTTCAATAACGGATAAATATTCTTTTTCAAGAATAAACTCCCTTATGTTTTCCCCATCACTGCCCGGAGTCTGACTTCCCTTGTTTGCTTTAATATTGTGGATGGCTGTCAAGATTGTAGCTTCGGAAGAAATAATCTCCAGTAATCCCTTGAAATTAGGTTTGATTCCCATTTCAATGGCTTTATAAGTTTGAGCGTATAGCTCATCCTGTATGTTTCGGAGACTTGTTTCTGATTTCGGATAGTCAAATTTTTGTACCATTGCAAACACCTCCTTTGAGGATATTTGCCGCATGGCTTTAGTCAGGTTTGCACAACGGCTTCCTTGACGATTAGAGATATAACTAATTTCCTTAGGACTATGCCCCTTCGCTCCATGCCCATTACAGCATTTCGACACTACTACGGGCTGCTGCCCCTTAACTTTAACAGTCATTTCCTACTGTTTAGAGACATTAGACTATACTGCCTTTAGCATTCTCTGTTAAGGTTCCTTTGTTCCTTGTATCCTAGCTTTCCATATTACCGTAGCCTCTCTCTTTGACCCGTCAACCATTCCTTTGTCCATTGTTGGAGGACTCGGAACATCTATCCTCTTTGGGAAAGATACAGTTTATCGCAAAGGTAACGATAAACCGCGATTGAACTCCGCTAAGGAGCCAATGCCTTCATTTCGGCAAAGTATATCTTACGAGCCTTTATCGACGAGAGTTCCTTGCGTAGGCATAGTAATTTTATAACCCCTAGCGTACTTGCAACCATCTCAGATTGTCTTTTTCCGCTGCTTTATCGAGCTTCATACAGTCAGGCAGTATATCCTTACTGCATGTCGAAGTCTCAGGGACAAGGTCGCCAACATTCAACCCGGGTGAGATCTACCCTCACCGAATCGGATACAAAGTTAGAGCAAACTGCTCCTCCAGTTTTGTTGTACATCACTGTACAGGTTGTCTGGAAACAAAGCGCACACCGTCTTGATAAGGAGGATTTAGCCAAAGCAATGAAAACATAGGTTGAGTCCTAAGGTTCTCATAACCGTCATGAATCACATGATCCAAAACCTGCTTAGCTTCCTCATACCTTGATTCTTCCAGCTCTACAGCATAACTTTTTACGTTACCTCCTTGTTCCCTCAGCGTATCAGACAGCATTTCTAATGCTATTCCTTCGCCGGAACACGGATCCATGATTCTTATTTCTCCATCTTTAGCAGGGTCTTCTTCCTCATAACGTAATCGGATCTTATTGCATAGATATCGCATTTCCTCAACAGGAGTTGATAGCGATAGGTAAGCCTTTGAAATTATCTCCGGCTTTTCCCCCGCTTTGGACCCAACGTGCGACTTTCACCGCATTAGGCCCGCCATCGTTAAGTCAATCACGACAAAGCAATTTATTTGCTTTCTTTAACAAGGTGTTTTCGGAAGTATGTTACCTTCTTCTTAATTTTTGATTCTTCAGGAATCTCTTTACCGTGAATGTAATTGATATGGCAATCCTCACACATCCAAGCCAGGTTATTGACCTTATTCACTTCAACAAAATCCAAATGTGGATTAATATGATGACAGTTGCTGGTTTTGTACCATAGGCTGTCTCCACAGATTCTGCAACATCCTTTATCCCGATTGAAACTATACTCCCGATTCATATAGTATTCGAAGTTGTACTTTCTTCCTTCGTTAAACTTAATGCGGTCGGTTAGATCAGTTCCATAAAGTGGTGGTCGGATGAGCGGATTATTCTTTCCTCTTTTGGATGCATATAATGTTCGTCCTTTATCTGTGTAAGGAATCATTTCAGGATCAAACGGCCTACACCAATTAGATGGAGTAATCTTCATCTTGGTTATACCGATTTTCATAGAGTTTCGTGAACTGATAATAGCCCACGATTCCATCAAATAATTGCTGTGTCTATTGGGTCTGTTAGTAAACTCCTTAACTGGTATAAGGAAGCTTCGAAAACTTTTCTTAAACATGCGTTTCCATGTAAAGTAACATCTTTGGTGAAGCACATTATCTATTCTGCCAAAGGTTTGTTTACAAAGCCCCTTACTCCAGTATTCTGCTATCCCAATAATTTTTGCATTTATCTTCTCTATGTGAGCCATCTTGAAATCAATCCCTTTAATTTCGGGAATTTCTCTGATTTCCTTACATAGTGCATGAGTTTGATTTTTGACTTTCTCGGGATTTGGAAATATTTTAGCTACTAAATGATTAGGGTCATACACCTTTCCCTTTATGGGGAGCGCTGGTTCTGCTTTGATACAAAATCCAAGAAATTTCATTGATTTCTTACGAATGTCTGTAATAACTGTTTTCTCCTCTGATAACTCTAAACAAAGTTTATGTTTAAAGTACTTTCTTAGCCATCTTAATTTCCTATGTGCTAATTGCTCGCTATCAGTCAGGACAACCCAATCGTCAGCATATCTAACAAGATACATAGGGCGAAAACCTATCTGTCTTAAGTTACGCATCGCGTTGAACTTCTTGGTGAACTGCTTAAGATTGTATGGATTTTCATAAGATGACTCCAGTGTTTTATCAAAGGAATGCAGGTAGGCATTAGCAAGCAGCGGTGAAAGTATCCCTCCCTGAGGAGTTCCCAAGTTCGAGTCCGTAATAATCGAATTTTCCATTATGCCTGCTTTTAACATAGCCTTAATAATGGATATAACACGCTTATCCGTAACCCCCATCTCCCACAATTTCTTTAAAAGCAATCTGTGGTTAATGTTATCAAAGTAGCCTTTAATATCTCCTTCTATGACATGGAAGACTTTGGACTTAATCAAGTGCTGTAATCTTCCTAGTGCATGACCTGTTTCCCGATATGGTCGAAAAGCATAACTATGTTTAAAGAACTTGGCCTCCAAGATAGGCTCAAGAATAATCCTAAAACATTCCTGAATGATCCTGTCGATCATAGCGGGAATTCCTAAAGGTCGCATTTTGTCGCTATTAGACTTAGGAATGTAAACCCGCCGTACCGGGAAAGGATTATAGTTAAGGATGTTTTGTTGGATAAGTGAAATGGTCTCGTCATAATCCATTAGCAAGAAGTCATTGATTGTCTTGTTGTCTAATCCTAATGTTTTTGACCCTTTATTGGATTTAATGTTATGAATCGCTGAAACAATAACTTCACGATTAGTTATAAGCTCCAATAATCCAGTAAATGACTTATTAATAGAACTGCTTTGATAAAGAAGGTCCAAAGTATTCCTTAAATCAGATTCGCACTGAATTGAGAGAGTGTCTGCCCTCATAGATATCACCATCCCATGAGTTTGTTTGTTACCCCTTGCGGGTTATCCGCTCTCCCTACTACACCTTGTTAAACTTAACGACTGGTCCCCTTCGCTCCACGGGAGTTACCCCGCTTCATAACTACTACAAGACCGCTGCCATTACGCATCTTCAATGGCCACTAGACCTCAGAATACGCAACTTCTCACGTTCCCTGATTGTTATCCTAATAAAGAACCCTTAGGCTACTGCTCTACCCCAGATACTATGTCACCGATTTGAGACCCACAAGTTGTATCGGTAACTCCTCCACCATTTAAGGAAGAGGAAGAACTAGCTATTTACGAGAGCCAATTCCTTGTATCAATTACCCTCTTTATACCGTCTTGAGGGGGGTGGTTACGAGGCTTACGCAGTTTCGTTTTCCTAGCCATAGGTTCAGGAGGCCCGCACCATATATTCCCCATGACGGCGGGGATTCAGGTTACGACTTCACCTAGCTTCGCACCCTAATCATCTAGCGTGATTAAAGCACGTAGGAGTATTAGCCCGGATACCATTGCAGAGGGTTCGGTATCGCTGCGGTACTTCCCCGCAGATTTCACAAACAGAGTTGTTGTTGCAAAAGCAACCCCACGTTTCCTAGCAGTTGCTAGTTATAGTGGAACGTGACGCACCGTAAAATCCACCCTTTGACTCTGATGCTAAACGTGCCATAGGTTATTCTCCTTAGCTTCGATTATTTCTTCTTCCCATATGTGACCACGGATAATAATCGGCAAGTATAAAGCTCCTAATCCAATGAAAATGACTGCTGCCAATGGGACAAAGATTTGATTATTAAAACTGATCAAGATCAGTCCCGCTGACAATACAGTAAACCATTTTTTCCTCAAACGACCTTTTTTGTAGGGCAGCACACTCACTACAATCCTCCTATTTGCATTTCGCAGCTTATAATTAAGTGCCAAAATAGGAGCTGCCATTCGTAAAATAAGAATAATCATGCAGGCCCCCACTATATTGCAAATTGTCTGGTTCAAACTCATTAGCCATCCCATTAAAAAGATCGCACCAACATAAAATGTTGTCTTTTTTATCATTCTCATTTCCATTCCTCCAATTTTTTATAAAATCCACTAATCACCTACGACATAGCCAATGTGCCGGCCATTGATTACAATCTTTCCAGATGTAACCGGATGCTCGGACTTTATTGGGATCATTTAGATCACCTCCTCCAAGTAATAAAAAAAGCCAGTTGTAAATAAACCTTGTGGGTTCATTCGCAACTGGCTTTATTGCCCTAAGAACGCAAAAAAGCTTGTTCTCACGGGATCCTCTTTTAAAATAGGCATGCCTATTTTAAAGAAATCATTATACCCAATAGGGTTTTCCGCTTCGAGAACAAGCTCTTAATAGAGCAATAATAAAAATTAACACTATTAATATAACATAAACTATTCATATTGCCTACTGGGGATCTGCCAACATTTAAAAGACAACTTACCTTCTGAGAGCCGGATCGATTCCAGAAGCAACCAGGAGCAACATCTACTGGTTGACGCGGCTTTACTGTCACATGCTGGCTTCCTGAACACACAGATCGATGTCTGGCCACTACGGTGGAACCAGGCAACTGGTACGTTTTGGAAGGTTCCGGGAACTTTCCGTGTTATTATTGTTTTTGACTTCCAGGCACTCACCGCTCTTCACCAGCCCGATCGTAACACCCTTTTACGTACTGAAACAACCAGGAGCGGACCTACTGGTTGAGGCGGAATTACCGCCACATACCGCCTATGCTGCCTGCGACGGGGGTGCTTGATCGATACCGGAGCCATTTCAGAGAAACCGAGTACGGTTCCGTAAATTTAAAAGTTTTGACTCCGGAGCTCGCCGCGCTACACCAGAGGCTGCAGATTGTTCTGCCCAGCAGCCGAGTCCGGAAGGACCAAGATACAGCATCGCTACTGCAGGAGTTGTTTGTCTTCACTGGGACCGCATTTGTCGACCGTCTGACTTGTGCATAGCATATTACAGGATTATTGAAGGTATAAAAAAAGGATGCGGGCTATAAGCCCAACATCCGCTAATATCTTTCACTCGTCTCCCAATAGGGCACGATTTCACCCGATTGAATCATAGCCATTACGTTGTCTATCGCTATTGCATCGTTTTCGGTTCTTCTATCAATCATACCGGTTGGATTCAATAACGGATCATACATATCAGTTATAATTAAAGGATCAACCGTGTAAAAAGAACGCAGTACATTTCGAAAGCGATGAGATACGGGTATTCCTTCGCTAATTTCACGATTAGCGACCTCTTTGAAAATTTCATTCACTTCCTCATCCTTCAACGAAATACCGTACTCTTTCATTTTTTTCAGTAAGTTCGTACGAATATCCATCCCTAAGTTTCCAAAACCAGGCTCGAAGCGTTGCCGACCGTGGTTGTCACGTTTATATCCAGTTAAACCCGCATAACGAATGTCTTGCGATGCTTTTAATAAAGCTCTCATTCGATAATAAGGCTCAAGCTCTGGATAATCACCTCCAACCCCATTTATGCCTATCGATAGATTCCGTAACGATACATCCTCCGCTACAACAGTACATGACCAGCAACCCATACGAGCAGCCCTGCCAGTGCAGGAACGAACAGCCTCATTATCGCTCATAATTGCAGCCCCAACAGGGCACTCTGCAATCCCGCCCATTGATGATCCATACAAATTGATCAAATGATAGTTACTATAGTCAGCCCATGGTGTGTCATTTCGTACCAAATACGTTACAATATCCGTTGCCGACCAATCTCGAATTGGTGCACATGTGCGTATACCCTCTACGACATGACAACCATAGAAATCTTCTGCATAGTGACGATCTATGCTTGCAGATCTACTCTGGCTTTCTGATGCCCTTAGGCCTAGTAACTGGCAAACCAACTTGCCTTCTGAAACGAAACCTTTAAGTGCTTGTCGCCCTGGCATTGTCTTTATTCGAGCTACACACCATTTAAAATTAGGTTCTGATGGTGTCGAATAACCACGCCCAAACACCGTTACCATAAAGCTATCCTGAACACGAGGTTCTACAATAAGAAATGGGATATCTAAATCAAGGCTTTCTACAGCTTTTTTAAGCCTTCGCACATGGGCTTGCATTAAAGGGTTATCTACCCCTGTATCTGCTGAGACAATAACCAACTGGGCACGTGACTGGGGATGTTGTATCTTATAGTGAATACATTTTTGCATCACAACGGATGAATCTTTTCCCCCACTGACCGGTATAACACAAACGTCATTCTCTCGAAAGGCACGCGCTATGCTCTCCTCTGTTGCTTTCTCCAACTCCGTAGGAACAAAATCGGAAATAATCATTTGTTCCCCCCTGGAAGGTTCCGGTGATTCAGGAATAAGATAAGGTTCAATAGAAAACAACTCTAATTGTTCACTCTCATCCTTTAACCGAAGTGACGGCCAAGCTAAAGCCTCTTTTACTCCATAAGGGGGAAATGGCATGCTGTCTCCGTATATTTCAATCGTTATAGTCGTTTTAGCTTTTTTAGCAACAAAAAACAACTTGTGGCACGGTGAGTTCAGGTGCCAATTGTTGGCCCCCGCTAACTCGCTTTCCAATGCATCTATATAGACTTGCTCCGGAACGATTATAGTAAACCCTAAAGAAGTAAGATCATCGAGAAAATCAATTATTTCGCTGCCCATTGGGACTTGGGAATACGAGAACAAGCTTTCTTTCCCAAAGAGTTCTTCAAAAGGCTCTTGTTCGATAAAATGGTGTAACACAATATAAGTTCCATCCAATCCAAATATGGCACTCCAATTTCTTACTACTCCATAAAACTCCAGTCCGAAGCTTTTAAGTAACCCCCAAATAGTTCGGGTTTCATTGGTTTGTTTTTTTAAGTCAAGAGTAGGCTTTACCTTATTTGGCGCATCTTCAAATAGGTAATGTTGTTCATCCTTCAAATCGATCATTCTAATTCCCCCTGTGACTCCCGCTGCATCGGGAGTCGAAATTATCGGCTCCCATGCAGGGTCACAGCCTGCCCACATAGCATTTAATTTTCTTTTTTATGTTTGTCTATAATTCTTCATCAAGACTTATGATAAATTACTTTGTATGACCTATCTTTTTTCATATTTGATTGGTTAATTTGATTTACGACTCTTTCCGCTAATGCTGAGGAAACGGACGGAAACCAGATAATTTCTGTACCATTGATAACTTTTACAACGGATGCTGTCATTGTAATGCCTCCCTGTATTGACCAAATTAATCAAAATATCGAAACAATTGTTCACTGCAGCTTATCGATGTATCTTTGCCTAAATAATCTCGAAACTACTGCATAGATATTATGACCTCTCGAACTGCTCTTTAGAAATTTTAACCTTCATTAAATAGATAATTGCAATTGCCCTACCGGCTCTTTATACCGTTCAAACGTGAGTACGTTTCCTGAACCCGGACAGTGCTCTGGCATATTGGCACGAACTAATGCTGTCGCGAATGGTGGTGGGACACTGTTACCACAGCGAGCTACCTGATCCGATTTGGTCACGGCTTTCCCGTTCACCTGGTATCCTGAAATAATATAACTTATTGGAAAGCCCTGTGCTGCGTACAGCTCATGCGGTTCTAACATTCGCATTCCAATGTCTACTATTTGGTATACAGTCCCTTTAATCATGACAAGGCCAAAGCGTTCGCGTGTGGTGATCGTCCCCAAAGGATTTTTCACATCTTGCCCTACACTGCTGCCATAGTAGGCAATCAAGAAAGCTCTAACCTCTGCATGATGTAGCCCTCCGGACGTTACAGTCCGTAATGGCTCGTTCACAGGTTGTCCGATGTTTTTACCTCGAAGCTTGACCAAGTTACTTGTCACTAACGCTGATTTATTTATAGCCGTTATCGTAGAAGATGGTCGATCCAATCCATGACCAATCGATTCTCCAAAATGCTGTGCGACATGAGCTGTTACCAAAGCATTATGATCTACGGTAGTTATGGTAGAAAGTGGATCATTTAGATCATTTCCCGCTCCGGTATAGTTGCCTCCGTAATGCTTGATAAGGTAAGCTGCAGCAACAGCAAATTTGTTCCCACCGGCTACTATTGTACCAAGCGGACGTTTTAGATCGAGTGCGCGCGGTTCTTGACCCGGTCCCTCTCCATAACCTACTTGAATAAGTGTAGGACTGACAAGCAAGTGCTCCGCTTTTGTTACAATCGTAGTAAGAGGATCCATCAGAGGATACTGCATATTATCGCCGCCGAATTTGGTTTGACCTATCTTCGATATAAATGGTGTTACAAGCCCATAACCATTCTTGGCTGTCATAGTCTGCATCGGTTCCTTAATTCCTTGACCTCTAAACTCATTACCAGCATGATTAACCTTAACGATAAAAGGATCTGGGGCTTCTTCAAACCCAGGCTCGTAATAATTCGCTATATAAGGATCATCATTGTTAATAACATATTTCATGATTCCTCTAGCGATTCTTCGAAGCGTATTTTTTGCCAAAGGTTTTTTTCGCTCGAAAATACTCGGACAAGGGATGTCCCAATCGATGATCTCAGCTGCTGTTCTCCATGGTTTTAACTTACCGGACATTACCTCTGGATTGTTTGGTTCGCCATGTGTTGGCTCTGGCCATACAATTGGCTGTCCGTCGCAGCGAGCAACCAAGAAAAACCGTTTACGAATCGTAGGAGCGCCATAATCGCAAGCCCGAAGTTCTCTCCATTCAACGTCGTAACCATGCCTCTTAAGTGCATTTACAAAGGATTTGAACGTTCTGCCCTTTTTCTTGGGGTCGGGTATAAGGTATCGTTGATCAATTGGAACAAACTCACCCGGTTCAGAAACAACAATCTTATCGTCCTCATCTTCATTCCCACGGATTATTTTGAGCATTCTTCCAGTCTCAGGATCTACCTTTGCGATGAGTGGCCCCCAAGTCTTGAATTCCTCTACGTTCTCCAACATTATGACTCTCGGTTTGACCGTAGCTACCCATCGTAAGGTAATCCATGCCAGCCCGCGGATGCCCTTTTCGACTGGTTTTCCGCCCTTGGCTTTACTAAAATGCTTACAATCTGGAGAAAACCAAATATGTCCTACCGGACGACCCTTGGCGACTACTCTCGGATCCACATCCCATACAGATTCACAGTAATGATAGGTTCCCGGATGATTGGCTTGGTGCATAGCAATTGCTGCAGGATCATGGTTGATCGCTGCATCCACTGATCTACCAATAGCTATTTCAATTCCGGTACTTGCACCGCCTCCGCCGGCGAAATTATCTATGAAGATTTCCCGCTTATAATCGGGGTGCTGGTACTGATACCTGCCATGCTTCCTATCAAACTTGCGCTGTGCTACCCGACTTAATTCCAATAGATCATCTCCCTAAATTTCTCATTAAATAAAAAAAGACCACAGATTTCTCTGCAGCCTTTCACTTCCAATTTGTTTATGCTATCACCGCTTCACCCATATACCGCAAGCGATAAGTCCAAGGTCCGTTCGCAAAGTACAATAGTTCACCTTTTTTTGTGACCTCACCCAATAGAGAAGAGTGTAGCTTCGGAAGATTGTACTCGTCCGAATAAATGGTCGCTTTCCCCAATTTTTGCCCTCTGCTGTCTGTAAATATAAATCTAACCTGGCCAACGGGAGTTTCATCGGTTTGTGTTACAAAGCCATCTTCGGTCTTGTATCTCATTTCAACTACCACACGAATAGCTTTCATCAAAAAGCACCTCCGATTTCTATATAAGGGGGAAACCCAATTAAGATTTTTCTATAAAAACCCAACTATGGTCTTAATCCCAACTATGAATAAATAAATTGCTACTCCAACTGCAAGCGATCCAATAGTATCCTTCCATGTCCATCCGTCCATAGAATGGCACCTCCAATAAATATTTCAATTGCACAGTTCGGTCAGGTAAAATCCCCATAGAGAGCAAATTCACCTTCTAAAATGGCAAATCATCGTCAGAAATATCAACTGGTTTTCCCTCATCTTGAAATGGATCTCGATAGCTCTGTGACGGGGAACCACCTGTATTTCCACTACCTCCGCCACTATTTGAGGACTCCAAGAATCGTACGTTATCAGCAACAACTTCTGTTACATAAACACGACGCCCTTCATTGTTATCATAATGTCGGACTTGCATTCTTCCTTCGACAGCAGCGAGTCTCCCTTTTCTTAAGTAATTGGCGCAAGTTTCAGCCAGCTGCCTCCATGTTACAATAGGAATGAAATCCGCTTCTTTTTCCTTTTGCTGATTTGTATATGGACGATCTACAGCTAGCGTGAAAGTCGTTACTGCTATACCTTGGGGGGTATAACGCAATTCTGGCTCCTTGGTCAGCCTGCCGATTAAAATAACCCGGTTCAACATCTTCGGACACATCCTTTGTATTTTTAGTAATAATTGATATACCTTTTAAATGACAAATAACTGACCTTTATATCCATTATTAAAAAGATCATCAATACCTTTTCCAGCTTCCTCTGGCCACACATAGATGGCAAGCTCAATTCCATGCTCATTGAGTAATGGCTTAGCTCCTTCAATGCATTTCAATACTGCTTTGCCAACACTTTCTTCCTTCGATTGAGCATCTGCATCGAATCCTATAACGACACGTTTTGGTTTCAGTTTAATAGTGGGTTGCAATAGAAAGCGCCATGAAGATACACCAGCGACTTGCAAATGCAATTCGTCAGTAAAATCAGAAGCAGTGTCTCATGATGATAGGTAAGGTTTTGATGTAATCTCCACCTTTTCCCCCATCCCACACCGTACGTGCGGCTTTCACCGCATACAGCGTTCCATCGAAAAAAGGATTTATCTAAATCTTCGCAGATTTAGACATTCTGGTTAACTTTCCAAGTTCTTACGGAGTAATAGAATCAACTCAGCACCTTTACTGTTAATACCAGTAATAATTCCGCTACTATGAACCATATGATGGCACTCATTACAAAGGGTGATTAAGTTATTAACCTTATTAACTTTTTCCAAAGGAAGTTTATTGGTTTTATGATGGCAGTGAGGCTTAATACCGAAAAGGAAACACTTGCAAGCACGACACTTGCCTCCAAAGATTTCTGCCAACAATCGTATATGGAGTCCATTTTCGATTGAAATTTCTTGAGTAAGCGACTGGTGTGATAGATGCAAGTGTCAACCCAATTCTCAAACCATCAAATTCAACAAAGAAGCTTTTAGTCAAATAGCCGCTATGTCTGAACTTTCTGTTGTTGAAAGAGTCTATCGAATCGTATGCTTTTATAAACACTTGATTAATCTTTTCACAGCCATATAGCCATTTCATAGAAACCGCCATCTTCCAGAATAACCTGTTATCAATTTTCTGAAGAGCTCTTTTACTGATACCTTTATTAAAGTAGTTAGCAAGTCCAACTATTTTCGCATTAATTTTCTCGATATTTACAGCAGCCCATTCCATATCATGTAGATAGCGTAGACGCTTTACATCACGACTAATATCACGAATTTTATTCCCGAGTTTTTTCATATCCGGATATAAAATCCCCGTTATTTTATCACTTTTTCTGGGCTTGTCTGCTTTTAGGCAATAACCGAGGAATTTAGCTGGACGTACTCTAAGGTCAGTAATCAGAGTCTTTTCAGGTGACAACCTAATCTTCAATCTGTGTGAGAAGTATTTATCAATTTTCTCTAAAATCCTTTTGGCATTTTCCTCAGTCTTCGTAAGAATAATCCAATCATCTGCGTATCTTACAAGAAATGTAGGCTGGTGACCTCGCTTCATCAGTCGATCGTAAGCAGAATCCCTTCTGGTGTAACGATTAGTATGGGAGTGATATTCATATTCATTAGCAATCATCCAATCAAAATGATTTAGATAAATATTTGCCAACAAAGGACTGATAATCCCACCCTGAGGGGTTCCTACATCTGTTGAAAAGAGATTCCCTTTCTCCATATAACCTGCTTCCAACATCTTCTTGATAATCGCAAGATAGCGTTTGTCCTTAACACCCATAGTCCAAAGAGTTTCGATTAATTTGTTATGATTTACGTTATCGAAGAATGCTTGTATGTCTCCTTCAATAGCGAAATACGTTTTGCTTTTACAAATTAAATCTCTTACTCTGGCTAGTGCATGCTCTGCACTGCGGTAAGGTCTAAAACCATAGCTATGATGATAGAATTTTGCTTCTGCGATTGGTTCAAGAATAAGTCGTGCAAGCTCTTGTATGATACGGTCAATCATCGTTGGAATACCCAATGGACGTTCCTTCCCGTTTGTCTTTGGAATGTAGACTCTTCGGACAGGAGTTGGTTCATAGTTATCTACTGAATGAAGAACCAAACTGATTAGATATTCCTCATCCAATTGAAGGATATGGTCAATATCTTTATTATCAATACCCGGTGTATAACTACCTTTATTGCTCTTAATGTTGTGTATAGCGGTAATGATCGCCTGTTTGTTCTTCATCAGCTCAACAAGTCCAAAGAAGGATTTGCCATCTTTAGCTTCATGGAACATACGATCTCTTGTACTGTTCAATTCTTCTTCCGTTCGAATCACAAGTCTATTTACCTTCAAGTAATCACCACTTTCGGTTCAAACTTGAATTGACTCTTTACTCCAACATGTTTCGTTTGGACTTGTGAAAGAAATTAACCAACTCTTTCCGACTAGTCCCCTTCGCTCCCATGAGTTTCCCCATTTTCATCACTACTATGGGACTGCTGACTTCCTGTAAATTTCGTTTGAACTGCAGTCCATCCATTTACAGGATCTCAAACGTTCCATCTAGTCTATCCCTTTGTTTTCTACCTTTTAGGTGCCCACTGTCCGCCGGTGGCTTATCAGGTTTAACAGTCAATTATTCCTGATACTCTCGTACATTTCAGAACAAGAGGAATTTATATCATCCAACAAGATGATATCTTTTCGTAACCATAAAAGAGGGTTACATTCAACCACAAATACTTTTCAGTATGAGGACCTTACGACGGTTCGCACGTGGATTCGTTGTCTCACCATGAGTTAGATTTTAAGGAACACCGCGTCACTTTCTCCATATCTCTTTCGAGACTTAGGATACTTGAACTACGTCTTCACCTGGCTTCATACAGCGTTATTTGCAGATAACGTTGCATGCAGGAGTATCATGTACAAAGCCGTTTGACTGTTGGCTAAGGTTGAGGCTTCCACTCAACATTTCGACTAGATAGTTAGCAGCAGTTCGCTGCCTTCCATTTCCCACTTAATTTGCGGTTGTAGGAAAACGTTTCGCACCTTTTAAGGGACCTTCTCCCCACCAAATGGTTGAGGTGTCCATTACATCTTGCACGCTTTGTCCAGGCCTCCACTTTTCTAAAATAGAAGTTGGAACAGCACAGTGATATGGTGCCGGATCTCCGCTACTCGTCCCTTTTAAAATACCTTTCACAGGATCTGATTTCGATGCAAGCCAACCATACCAGCGGCGCTTAGAAATGATCTCTACTCCGTCTGGAAGCACAATTGGGAGTTGCTCTTCTCGTCCATCCCACATAATCGAGCCGGTATCACCATCAACAACTTTTATTTGTTCGGAACCGTGGACTTTGACATTTTCAATACCTTTAACTGCAATCTCAATTTGGGGCTTATCATAACGAATTTGAAACCCCGAAATATGATTGGATATGTCGCGGAATGGTATGAGCAAGCCCGGCTTTCCTCCAATGGTCCAATAATTTCCCGTTGAAGTCCCTTTAACGAACATGAAACCAGGTATCCCTTCGGGTTCACCAAATTCTTTACTGATTTTAGAAGCTGCATAATATCTAGCCTGCTTGTTATCGGTCAGGGATCGATACTGGCGAACCTGAATTTGGTGATCGTTCATTTTTCTTTTTTCAGATGTCAGATGAGTTTTGTGTGCAGAAATAATAGGGAACTCGTTCATCAAACGTCTAAAATAACGATCAAGCGTTGGATTGTCTTTCTTCGTGTTCTCCGGTATCATAGGCGGAGCTTGTTTTATTTTTGGAATCCCCGTATAGCCGGTTGGCTCCCATTTACGCCCATCCTCGTATTCGATAAGGATACCTGCGATCTGGGCTACATCTTTCACTGCTTCGATAAAATCTTTACCACTAGGATAGGGATTATTCCATTTGCGATACCCATAGTAGCTAATTGCATTACGTCCTGATTCCGTAGAACCAAAAGCAGTCCACATTCTCATATCTGGCGTAATACATAAGCTTGGTGTTTTCTCCCCACCATTACGATAAGTGAAAAAGTGACGGCCTTCTTTCTTTAATGGATCTCCCAACATTTCGGCAAAATCAGCTAAATCCAATTCCTCAATTTGATCCATAGTCCTTTGGCTAATCCTCGACATGCTATACATCTCCTTTTAAGGTTTTAAAACAACGCAAAAAAACCCTATGTGTAGAAGTTGTAGGCATAGCTATGCCGTACATACATCCACCCATAGGGTTTCACTCTTCAAGATAACGTCCAACCAACACAGTGGTTGAAAAAAAGTAAGTTTACTCTTTTATGTTAAATCACATCGTTAAAAAAATCAACCGTTGTTTATAGTAATTGCTTTTTGAGATTCAGTCATTCTTCATCTTCATCATTGGGGAGCTTTGTAATCGTTACAAATCCAAAACCAGCGTCAACTAATTCATCCTCTTCTTGACATATAGGACATGTTACGGATGTTTGATCTTCAAAAGCAGCTTCAACTCCAAAAGTGACAATACAACCTGAGCATTGATAGAAATGCATCTCGGGATAAAATTCCACAACTGGAGTACATGCACTACAAATATCCTCATCATTATTTATCCAATGGCAAGCTCCATTCTTCGTTATACATGCAGTATTTTCAGTGCATCCACATACCTTACATCTACTTACGCTTAACATTTGATTTCCTCCATTCATCTTATATCTTGCTACGACCTTAACAAGGTCCACCCTCAGACCCACGGAATGCCCCGGCTGGAAACTCCCATTCATGGCCATACGGAACAAATACATCTTCTGGATAAAAAAAGCCTTCTATCACTTGTGAGAGTGCTCGTCGATCAGAATGATCAATACAACTACTCGCATTCCCGACAAAGGTATTTATATCAACTTTATTGTCGAGCGTGAACCCAAGCTCTCTTTCGGCGTCTACAACCTGTTGAAACATACTGCCTTCTCCGCTGCCATAAAGCTCTTTAACACCGGCCCATTGACTTGGGCCATTAAATATACAGAGCGCGCATGATACTCTATTCAAACCAACCCTATAAAGCTGGTTAGGGTTGATGCGAAATCTCTTAATCTTCTCCCACACATCACGTAAAGACCAATCGATAAGTGGCCGCCACACATGCACAGTTCGATTATTTCTGATTTCTGCATTTGTTCCATGTTTTTCACATTCATTATACATTCGACGATTATTGCTTTCGCCTCGTCTCTCACCACTGACCATTAAGATTTTACAATCTCGTTTTGTTTCTTCTGAATGAACTATTGCAACGTTACCCACCATAATTTTTAAATATGCTGAGCAAAATCTTGTAGACAGATCTGCCCCCTTGGCTGGCAGCTTCATCCTATAACCTATTTGCTTTAATTCATTAAAGCACGTTTCCAGTACATCTAAATTATCCTCAAGTTCAGCCTGCTCCATTAGTTCTTTAAGTTGGAGCGTCCGTTTCCATAATTTAGATTCCACAGTTGTAATGCCATATTCATCCTCAAATGAAACCGGAGTCGATGAACACAAGCGATATACCTCTGACCAAAAGCCACCTTCACGCCAACTAAACCTGAGTCGTATTCCCAAAGCTTTTGCAAATGCCTTAGCGTAAGGAAGTGTAACAGGGTGGTCCATTTTCTTATCAGAGCCTTTATCGATTAGATGATGCCATAACTCGATCTTCTCTTTGGGTACACCTAGTTCCAATAGATGGAGCACACACCCGAGACTATCCTTTCCGGTACTAAATAAAACAATAATTTTCGAATATTCTTCTAATGGCAAGAGATTTTCCAAAAAATGCTCTTTATCGTGATGCGTCTCCGTTCTACCTTTATACCGAGGTGATATCTTTATAGCATTTCCATATATAGGATCGACAGAACCACCATAGACTACTTACGTATTAATTGAACAATCGATGTCTCTTATTATTTCTGGAATATCCATTAAACCGCCAGTATCAAAATCAAACTGCATACGTAATCCCATAGTTAATAATCCTCCCAAAAAAAAGCAAAATAAAAGAGCAGCTGCAAGTTGCAGTGCCCTCTTCATCATTATGTTAAGGTGACTAATTCATTAAATTCTATTTGCTTAGGAATGATATGGTGATTATTGACTCTCCATAAAATCTCCTCATCAAGAACATTTTCTAATTTTGCAGCCAATCGCATGTCTCCCATAATTCGACCGCAACTGCTACATTCACTTCGTGGGACGCCGGTAAGTGTAAGAATTAAATCTTGATTTCCCACATTTACCTCCCGCTCCTCATCTATGTAGATGATTTTTAGTGAAGTGCTTCCACAAATGCAGGTTGGCATGGGCTTTGGAATGCGGGTATCGTTTAAAACTAAATCACGAATATATTCGGCCATATTTCCTTTAGTATGTAAGACAGCCTTCAGTTCAATCATCCGTCTTTCCTCCCTGGTTAAACGAGTCTTTGGTAGGTCGAACGTACGCGGGTTCTCGGACTTGTGGCGGCCAGCTTTTTTAGTATGCATGGTCCATCTCCTTCAAAACGTTGTACGATCATTATACCGCAGATTCGCAATTAATGCACGTGCATAAATAGATAGCTATTCAGGATTCTTTGTTTAGAATCCTACCTCATTGATCACGAGTATCACATAAACAAATCCGTCGCGTATAATTTTCGGTCCAAATCCATTCTTTAGTTCGTGGATCATAAACTGTCATAACCATCATAAAATTTTGATTATTTTCAGGCATGTTAACACGAACATGCATTGGTCGATATTGACGAGTTGCTATTTTGACGTTGTACCAAATAAGAAATCCATATTCGCCATTTCTATAATGACTTTCAATGACCTCTCCCTTTAGCAATGCTTCTAGAACCTGACTCTCCGAAAAAGCGCGCCAGAGCACCCGAAATTCAGCGTGATCATCGAATGCCAGATCCGCTTCTCCGTTTTCATATGCATCTCTGAATTTACTAAAGCGGTCATTATCTTCCTCAAAATGTCTCATCATACGAGCATGACGTTCATTTGTAACTTGAGCGCAGCGTAATTCATTTCTGCAAATCATCCCGGTACACCTCCTTAAGACTTTTCTTATAGTCCTTCATTCTCTAACTTTCTTCTCTAATTCTCATAGGTATCAAAACACCAAGTGTTTTTAACGTATCCTCTGCCGGCTTAATGCACATGGGTGTAACCGGACTCGTAAATGATAACCTTATTTCTTTTTGATCAATCACTTTCAAAGCATCCATTAGGTAAAAGACATCAAGTCCTATCCGCAATTCCTTTCCGTCTGTTTTGCAATCCAAAACATCTAGAACTTGTCCAACTTCAGCCTTACTCACAATGGATATTTGATCATTATTCAAAGTAAATATAGCCATTTTTTTATCCTTAGCAAATAAGCTGGCTCGATTCAAAGCCCCTACTAATTTATCCTTCTCCAAAGTAGTCTCCAATTCAAATTCACGAGGAATAAGCCTATCAGTATCAGGAAAATCTTCATCCAAAACTTTGGTAATCAGTTTGACGCCTGGCCCTGATATTGAAATAACTGCTTCTGATATTTCCATTTTTAAATTTGTCTCAGACCCATCGAAAATACGTACAATCTCTCTGCACGAGGTCAACGATAGCGTTTCCCTAAAAGGAATCGCAACAACATTTTCGATCAGAGAACGTGACAATCGATTTCGATCCGTAGCAGTCAGCTTTAAATCCGTACCCCCTACTGCGACCTCAAAATTTACTCCAATAAGATTCACCTGCTTTGTTGAAGCAGCATACATCGAGCTCTTAAGTGACGCTACAAGTGAACTGGCAGGGATTGTAAATGTACTCTTTATCTCCTTATCAAGTAAGATGGATGGGTATTCATTCACGTCCAATATGGCCAGATCGAATTTTGCCTTTCCAGCTTCAATCAATAACAATGTTTCGGTTTTCATGGTTAGATTTATTTCACCGGAAGGTAACTTTCGAATAATTTCAGCAAATAATTTAGCCGGTACCGCAAAAGAGGCATCATGTTTTGCTGAAATCAGATCTCTTTCTCCTATGCATGTTGTAATAACACCATCTCCACCTGTTAACATTACATTCCCTGCTTTAATATCGATTTTCAAGCAACTCAGAATTGGGGTAGCCGTGGTTGTTGAGCAAGCATCTGCAACACTTGAAACTTTATCAGCAAACCTTTTTACATCCTTAATAGTAAACTTCATCTTCTCTTTAACTGGTGTTTTCATATCGCTTCATCTCCCAAGAATAGTTTTTGTAAATTCACGTACACGCAAAAAAGCCCCGTGTCGGTGATCCTTTCTTGAAATAGACATATCTATCCCAAGGAATTCATACCGCCACTAGGGCTTTTATCTTCGTGTGTAACGATTAACAAAGGTTAATCAACATGAAATTATACATTTACATACTAACATATGATCCTAATGCTGGCAATAATCTTGCCTGTTACTGCTACGTCATCCAGTCCAGAGGTTGACACTATATACAAAAGCAAACTACGGCCCCGACAGCTCCTTATGAATGGCATCTCTATCTACAGGAAGGGATGCTTGAATTATTGCTTGTCACAAACGCTCAACAAATTAAGAAAATGTCTTGATCCCCGCTTTATTCAATACATTGGTTGAAGGTTTTGACCAGATGAATTCAATATGAGCTTCGTCGGGGCTGACGCTATCTTGATCATTATACCTAGCCTTAGCATGCGGCGTTACGTTCTACAACTCAGCCCCATGCTTTTTGAATTCAACCACCTGTATAAACATCTGAGGAGATGCCTTCTCGAGCGTAATCAGGCTCTCTTTAAGCTCGACTTTTTCCAATAAGTTCTTCACGATAGTCGGCTTTCTTAGATACGCTTCGAAATGGTCATAAAATTCATCGATATTACTCCACAATTTTACCTGATTCACGACTTCCGTTTCAAATTCATTATTGTCGTCGAAGGAAGCTTTCATATCGTTGATTTCGCCAGTATTCATATAACTCTGCAGTGCCATATAGTCAATAACCGGCACGCCATCGATCTCCATCCCAGTGAAATGTGGATAGTTGCAAACTACCGCAATGTGGATACTTTTCCCTTCTATGCCTCGCAGCTCCGAATCGAAAGTCGATCGATGTCTCAATAGGAAGTCCCGCTTCCGCACCGCTTGCTCCGCGCCTTCCTTCAAGCGCTTATATCCATTATGTAAATCCCTTGGTTCCATCGGAAACTTAATATTTTTAATTTCTATTATCAGTATCATCTTTTCCATAGACACAATTAGATCGATTTCTTCGTATTCCCTCTTATTTGCATAGAACTTTTGCTTCTCCGGAATTACTGCGTACTTGCCTTTCCCTTTCAGATAACTCTGCAAATTCGCTTTCATTAACTTTTCCAGCGCGGTCCCCCTCTCCTTCAGTGAATAATTCGCCGACTCTAGCCATTCGTCGATGAGCTGTAAGTAATTTGGCGCATTAAGGCTCGACAAAAGCAGAAAATAGACGTCCCTTGTTTTTACCAAGGGCCTTGACCAAAGATGGATTCTTCTTTCTGTGTCGTACAGATCACTCTCGACAATTGTAAGGAACGATTCAATTTGCGATTTGGAATACATGGTCACGCTTTGCAGGTAGGAAAGAAGCTCTTTCTTCTTGATTCTTATGAAAAAGCGTTTTAGTTTCTTGCTCTCTTCGCCTCCCTCTTGGCTTAAATCATGCTTCAACGCACCGGCCAAGGTCAGTAAGGCGCTGTAGATGGCAAGTATATCCCGGATGGACAGCCGGTCCAAGCCCTTTAAAGTTTCCATATTAACATGTGGATAGAAGGAAAAGATTGCTGCCAATCCATCCAGCATTTCATCATTCGCTGGGTATTCTTCTGATTTGGTAACCCGGATCGAAACGAACCCCCGGTTGTCCACCCGCGCTTCGTGAAGATGCACCTTCTTTCTCATATAGTTCGTCATATCTTGATACTCCGGACGCTCCGTTAAGAGATTTCGGAATTCTACGAGGGCGGAGAGTATATTCCGCTCGATGCGATGTTGTCCGACCTTCAGAAGCAATGGGTATTGATCATCTTTATAGATCAGACGGAGCTCGTTATGATGCGGCCCTTCCATCTTCCCCTCTTCCCAAACGATTCTGTCGTATGAATCCTTCACGGCGAACATGACGTTGGAGGAGGAATACAAATAACTTGAGATTTGCTCTAATTGCTCTTCGTCGTAATGGCTGTGCAATTCCTTAGTATGTAGAAAGTACCGTAAGTAATTCAGTAAGCTGGTGAGGAGATCGACCTGCATCTCGAAAGCACCTATCGCATGAAGTGGGGGAAGCCCGTTCCCCGGTTCAAATTGAATATCAGCAATTTCTTCCAACCTTATGGAATCGAAATCACGAAGCAAAGTCTCGTTCAGATGCTCATTTAAGAGGATCGTATCAGAATTCCCCATGGCGACAAGATACTTCATGATTTGTTCCGGGTGAGCCTTCGTCCTATCGATGGCATCCCTCATATATTCATATAACTGTTTGAAGTATTGATGAAAGAGGGGCCCGTTTTTCACGATAGTCAAGGCGTACAGATCGTCCGGATCCTGGTCCTTCCCATTGTCCTGTTTCCAAGCTTCTAAGTATGTCTCCAATTCATCACTAATCTTATTCACATCGTATTTGTCACTGAATGGATTCCAATGACTCTGATTTCTAAGCATATGCCGAATACTTTTAGGTTTCGCCAACGTATGATCCCTCCCGATTATGATCCTTTTCGCTTCATAGCTATCTACAGATGCCACATGTATAATCGATTCTTCAGTTTCGGCTCCGTCCACCAATTAGTACTCCAGATTCCCACGTAGTTCATCGGTGCGCATCCGTTCATTATTTATTTCATCAGCTTGTCGATATCCCTATTCCTTCACCTCAATCCATTACCCCATATTGTTAACACAGTAAAATATTAACACTACTATTCTATCGCCTAAAGCACTCGAATTCTACTTTAAATTTGGGGAAATCATATCGCAACGACATAACGACAGTACGCGCGGACCCGGGCTCATTTCAGAAAAAAGGTCTTAGCGGTAAAGATAAGGCATTCGATAATAGAGCGCTGCACTCGTTCCCAGGGCGTATCGGTTAACGTTAATATACCGTTTATAACACCATTAATAAATGCAGTAACCCCGACCATGGTTCTAGAGCCGGGGGAGAAATAAATAACGCGCTGCCAGTCTATCCTGAAATAACTTTATTTCATCATCTGATGGCTCCGCGTTAGCGGCATGGGCGTCTAATACTCTATTTCCAAATAGCAGTTGGGTATTTCGATTTGTCCGCATCCGGAAGCACCAGGATGCGGTGATGCTGCGGGAGTTTATTATAGTCGAGGTACATAAATAAAATAAACCCAACACAGAGTGTTGGGTTTATTGATCAACTATGGCTATGGGCTAAAGCTTTTTTTGTGTTTTTTTCCGAGATAGCAAGTTGAGCTTGATTCACAATATTCAAGACACTCTTTAAACGAAGATCACTGTCCATGTTTCGATTATCATTAATGCTTCGAAGTTCTAAAGTTAATTTAAGAAGTTGATCCAGATTTTGATCTTCCAAAGAACGTCTTTTGCGAAATAAGTTCATAAAGAATTGCATGCTCGTCACCACCTTTTTTAATTCTGTAAGATAATTCAATTAATATACTCAGTTGAATAATATTAAGATATCTTTGAATATTGTCATAATCAACTTCACTTATTTCATCCTTTAATTGCGAGGCTACCACAACAATACCGATAACATCATCATTATGAATAATTGGTACCCCTGCAATGCTATTATACCTTCTTTCTCCTTGCTTTACAATGATTTCGTGGGCCTGCTTATCAATGTCTGTGTAAATCATTTTTTCTTTATTCTTCCATACCCTACCGACAAATCCAATTCCCTCTTCAAATGACAAATTACTACTGATATTGCTTCCACTTCTACATTCACCTACAAGTTCCATCTTTTCATCAGTAAAATCTCTTAAAAAAATGTAGGCGTGCTTATTATTGTTGCTATCCATAGTTGTACTGCAAATCTCAGCACAAACACTGTTTAAAAATAAATTCAAGCGGTATGGTTCATGATCTTTAAGCGTGAATGATTTCGCAGCCATACTGTAACATTTCCCAATTAAATTATCTAGATTTAACACCAGTCTGCGGTCTCTAAGGGAGTTATTAACAGATCTCCGCATTTCATCAAGAAGAAGACCTGTAACCATTTTTTCGGCTTCAATTGCTGCCATATCTTTTTGAAGTTTTTTTATTTCCTCTTCTTTATTCGACAGCTTGTATCTTTCTACTGCATATCCATGGTAAAGAAAATTTGGCATCCAAGAATAAAGCTGACCTCTCTCTCTGTCTCGGCTACACAACCATAGCGCCCATTTACCTAGATAATGATACATACCCAATCCAGCAAAAATCAAAAATATAAATGCAATGAATATGGTTTTTGTGTTAAAGTTTCCATTTAACACAAAAAAGAAGCTAACAATTTCATTAAGAATCAGATATGTCTTAACGATCAGGATTGAGAAAGCAGTATCAATCATTGCATTGAATGCAAACAGTGTTAGAGCTAACAGGCCAAATGCAGTGATAAATGCAAAAATCATCCTTATTCCAAGTCCTTTTTCAGGGTTCAAAATATCTTGCGTTTGCTCCGGCTTTAATGGTGCTTCCATCGTTATGTTCCTCCAATAATCTGTTCTTATATTATCCTCATGACAATAGTCAGCCTTAAGAGCAAAACTCGAACATATTCAACATAACATTTTTTTTCATTAATGCTCAATGATTCTTTTATGAAAAAATGATTATTCATTTTATTTATGGCTTCCAAATTAAATGTTACCATTTTCTTTAAAGCTGTAAGTGGTCTGTCCAACAATAATATGATCAAGAACTTCGATACCCACAATCTCCCCTGCTTCCACCAATCTTTTCGTAAGTTCGATATCTTCAGACGATGGATCTGGTTTACCACTGGGATGGTTATGTGCACAAATAATAGAAGCTGCACCTCTTCGAATAGCTGCTTTAAAGACTTCTCTTGGATGCACAATTGCTGCATTTAGAGAACCAATAGATATTGTCTCCCGTCCAATCACTCTGTTTTTAACGTTAAGGTAAATGACTATGAAGTGCTCTCTGTCCAGGTTCGTAATATCCCAAAGCATTTTTGTTACATCATTGGAACTACGAATAATTATTTCTTCATCCGGTGAAGCGCCATGAATTCGCCGCGACATCTCAAAAACCGACATTAAATGAAAGCTTTGAGTTTCAGTTAACCCGAACAATGTTGACAACTCAAATTCAGAAAGAGTTGCTAAATAAGGCAATCCTTTTTGAAGAATATCGTCCGCAACTGTTGAGAGTGATTGATTACCAATTAGAGGCTCCAATATCAAGATTAGAAGATCCTTATCAGTTAATCTATTTGTATCGCAGCTTCTGTAAAAAACAGTCTTAGCTTCCTTAACTGCTGTTTGATTTAATACTAATATTGAGTTCTTCATTCAATTAACCTCCATAGGACGCCCCCTTGATTGCACAGGGGGATTTATTAGTTCTCACTGTGCATAGGGATATTACATGAAGTTGTATTTAAATAGTAAAGAGCCGCTGGCAAATTTGCCGCGGCTCTTTCACTTCTAACAATTTTTTAGTTTCTAAATTTAATGTAAGTGAGCATATTCTCGAGGAGAATGTTTGGCATGTGTCACACGCTTGCCAACGTTAACAATATGTTTCTTAATATTATCATTAGTCCAAGAATATGTCTTAATCGATTTTACACCAAGTGTTCTTTTTAGTACTTCTTCAGGCTTCATTCTTTTTAAATAAATACCACGAAGCATGCTAGAATATTTTTCTGGTTCTACTTCTTTACGATAGATATTCAGCACCAGAGGGTAATATTTTTTAAAAACTTTATGCGCTTCGGTTTTGGGGATGCGATTATCTGCCAACACCCCGTCTAGTACCGCTTTATCGTACGGACTCAGATTTACCATTGTAAACATGGTACATCCACCCCTTCCAGTAAGTATCCTCAAGATTGTTTGTATTATTATCATCATTACCTGTACAATAACCAACTAATTTTAACATATCGTTTAATCTTTCGTCAAAGAAAGCAATTTGATCGCCAAGCTCCAGTCCAGCCAGCACTCGTTTATGCTTCTGCTTATAAACAATTTGGTTTTGAAACCAAAGCTGGTCATGAACAAAATCGATCCGATAGCCATTCGTACGGAAGGTCTTAATGACTTCTCCAGTATCATTGTCAGCCATAGAGCCACTGACAACCTGAGGATGAATATCACCACACGGATCAAAATCCAATGAACTTTTAAATCGATGCTTCAAGATAAAATTGGACCATGCACTTGATTCCCCACGAAAGTCCATCACATCAACAACCCCATCATAATTATCAGGCTCTACCTTAATTACAATAACAAGTGGCGTATCGTCTCCAAAAAAATTATCTGACAACGCCAAGTCATTGGATAACTTACGAGCCCAATCTGCTGCCTGCTGAAAATCAATTGTTGTGTACAAACCTGTTCCAAAATCTTTATTGAAACTATGTTGCAGGTTTTCTTTATTAATTAATTTATCCTTATAACCATTTAAATATTCTCGTACTGTTCCATGATAAACGTAATCAGGAAAAGTGAATCTCGAAAAAATTTCAGCCATGATCTCTCTCCACCATTATATCAATTATTTTCAGAAAATTCAAACAAATAACCATTAGACATTCCTCCATTTATTTTATTTTACTTTTGAAAAATACACCGTGCAATTCATTTTTCATTGCCTCAAAAATTTCTGTATTCACCACAACGCACGCAAAAAAAAAGCCCGGTGTCGGAGATCCTTTCTTGAGATAGACATATCTATCCCAAGGAATTCATACCGCCACTAGAGCTTTTATCTTCGTGTGTAACGATTAACAAAGTTAATCAAAATGAAATTTACATTTTTATTTTAGCATATGATGATAATTACTGACAATCACCCTTCACCATAATAATTTATGATCTGCAATAAAGAGATTCATTTTGGAATCAAAGGCTTGTTCGCGGAGAACTGGTGGCTCACACCTTATAGATACAAATGGTTTTTATTATTCTATAACAATTTCTCCATCGCCATAACATCAACATACTCACCATCTAAAATTCCCTGGTTATGAAAAACGCCTACTTTCCAGCATTTGTAATATGGAGTCTGTTATCTTGGCGATTCGAAAAGCCGCGTGAATAAAAACATCCTAATTAAAGTTTTTTGCTGACATTTAATTTTCTTTTATTTAATTGCATTGATTATTGCCGATTGAATATAGTTTTCAACATTGGTTTAAGAGGTTCTGACACCTAAATTTGGCCTAATACAACGTGACAGAACTAAGCTTTTTCGATTACTATAGGGTTTTGGCAGCTCGCTTGAGTTAGTACTGTTTTTATGGGTTAGCTTGGCTCCGTCCCTTTTTTGCCATTTCCACGTCCTGCGGGTTGGTCGCAAATGAAAATACATAAGCGTAGGCCGTTTGAAGGGCAATTTTGAAAGGACGGGTCGATTTGCGGGTCTTGGTTAAGAGCTGCCCTCCCTGTAGACTGGTTATAACTGCACAAGCTAGTTCAGCCGGGTCAGTCTCGGCCCGAAGATCACCCCGCTCTTTCATCTTGCTAAATCCATCAATAAAGTATTGCTCCCATTCATCAAAAGAATGCACCAGGGCCACCCTGGCTGTCTCGTCCTGGTCGGCTAGTTCGCTAGCCAGTGAACCGAGCGGGCATCCTCCCAAGCTCTCGCTGCTTTCCTTTAAGTCTATAATCGTCGTTCTCCATTTTTCGAGGTTTTCCCAGGTGTCCAGATGTTCCAGGAGAGGCAGTTGCGCACCCAGCACATTGACGGTTTGCCGCTCAATAACCGCCAGGACCAATTCGTCCTTATTATCAAAATAGTGATAGAGCTGGCTTTTACTGACGCAAGCTGCGACCCTCATATCGTCCATACTGGTACCCCGGACGCCTTTTTCGTAAACAAGTTGGGCTGCCTGATTGAGAATACGCTCTCTACTGTTCTGCCCGCGTGAAGTTAAAGACCCGTTGTTTGGCATAAGCTTTCTTCCCTCTTCCTTTCTCATTCTTTTTGCAGTAATCTCCTATCCTGAAAGTAAAGCACGATTTTCACCAATATTATACCATGAACTGGACTATTGGGTCCATTAATGTTACTATGGACTAAGTAGTCCATTTTTCATCACACACAGTTCAAAATCAGCAAAGCAACCCTAACCTCAGAAGGAGAATACACATGGAACATTCGATCGCACTCGTCACAGGCGCCACCTCCGGGCTCGGTTATGCGGCAGCCCGCAAGCTCGCCATCGAGGGTTACCGCCAGGTCATCGTCACCGGGCGCAGCCTGGCCCGGGTTCAAGAAGCGGCCGCTCAACTCGCGGCTGAGACCAAGACACAGGTTTTCACTCCGCTGGAGCTGGATCTGGACGCACCGACCAGCGTTCAATCCGCCCTCGACGAGCTGGTCAAACGAGGTTGGCCGGTTGATTTCTTGCTGCTCAATGCGGGGCTGGTTCCCTTCAAGCAGCGCGAGATTACCGCGGCGGGCGTCGAGGCATCTCAGGCCCCGCTCATTGGTCATCATGAACTGACTGTCGGGTTGCTGAATGCCAACCTGTTGAGTCCCGACGCGCGGATTGTTATCGCCGGCGCGGAGCCTGCCCGAGGGGGCGTGCCCATGTTCAAATACACTGACCTGCCCGCCTTCGCCGCCAAATACCACCAAGGCGACCGAACCGCCGCTGTTGAAGCCCTGATTCGCAACGGGCCGAACGTGAAGTACGTGCCCAACAATGCGTATGCCGACGCGAAGCTGATCATCGCTTGGTGGGTCGCAGCGTTGGCGCGCCGGCTGCCGTCCGGCATGGCTGTGTACGCTGTATCGCCCGGTGGGGCGACCGCCACCAACGTGAAGCGAAGCGCTAGCCCTCTGTTGAAGTATGTGTTTATCCCAATCGTGAACCTCATTCCCGGCATGAACCAGACGCCGGAGACCGCGGCCAGTCGCTACATCCAGGCGTCGGAGTTCGGAACCGACGTCTCAGGGCAATTCTTCGCCTCGGCCAAAGGGAAGTTCTCAGGCCCAATCGAGGTGCAGCTCGAGCCACACCTCCACGATCGCGCCAACCAGGAAGCCGCGTGGCAGGCTGTCGTCAAGGTCTCAGGCGTCGACTTGTCTTAGTGTCTCCGGCGTCCTTGTCTTATCGTACTAAACAGTCAGCTAGGCGCCGCTGGCGTCGCAAGGAGAGTACGCATGGAACGGTACGAAGCGAAGCGGGCGGTGATCATTGGCGGCACGAGCGGAATAGGGCTCGCGACTGCGAAGATGCTGAAACGCATAGCGGCGCACGGTATCCTCAATTACTAGGTAAGCGTCAAATATCCCCATATCCGGAATACCGGATATGGGGATATTTGACGCTTACCTAGATACCAATGGTAGTGCACTCTGGAGGAAGCGAGAGTGTGAGTTTACGAGTGAACCGACTGCCGAAAGGCAGACACAAAAGAGCGGCTCCGATGAACCGCCCGCTCACGCTCTTGAAAGGGCCAAGGCCTCCTAACCCGCATTCTCGCAGCATGCGCAGTGCCGCCCGCAACGACAAGCTGGCGCATCCACTGCGTTACAGCGGGTGCCGGTGCTGCGTTGTAGCGATAGCTAGTCTTGGACCGGGCTCTGCGATCTCAATAATGCGCCGGCCTTCCCCCCACCTCTCCAACGCCCCGAACGGAAATGTAATCGCGATCAGCTCGTTGCGGTTCAAATCGACGGCGATATAGATCGCTTGGTCTTCCTCGTCCACGTAGCGTCGGGATAGTGGTACAAGTCGATTTCGCGGCGCGGCACGCTAAGCGCCCAGCGGTCCGGCTGCGCGATGACGAAGCGGGCGACCGTCGACAGGAACGTCTTGATCGTTAGCACCATGCCTTCCTGCAGCACCCGCTTATAGTGCTTGTTATATACCGGCAAATTTTCCGTCGGAGCCACGTGCAACACCTTGCCGATGCCGTGACTGCATAAATTGCGGATCAGCTGATAGGCGCCGCGGTGCTCCTCCAGCTGGATCAGATGTCCGATCTAGTGCACCTTTACGCCGTGCGTGAGATGGGAAATGACCTTTATCATGAGTCTCCAGGTGATTAAATAAAAAATTTGATTTGTTCAACTTGTTGGATGTTAGCTTTCGGAACTCCAAGGATTTTCTTATCATCCGCTTGGGTGGCATTGACCGCAACAGCAATGGATTCTTGAACATTATTGATTGGTACAGAAATAACAACAAGAACATGTTCTTCATGACAAACTGAACAAACATATTTGATTCCTGGAACTCGTTCGACGGCAAGGGCGTAACGGGTGTTCAAATCTAATCCTTCCTTAATAGCGCATGGTCCACAAATCTTACTTATCATTGTATCACTCCTAAGTTGTATTTCTTTTCATTATCTTGAGGTAATCTAATTAAGAAATTTTCAAATCTGGTTATTCAAATCTAGATGATTAGAAGGACGGGATTTCTTCGAGGAACATCTCAAGATGATCCGCCAAAGTGCAGTCGATCGTTCCTCACTTAACAAACGAATGCAATACTACAGCTGCTCAAGCTGTTCACCTCAGTGACAGCATGATGTGTGCACAAGCATTCTCTCCTTCTTAATTTTATCAATTACCTCATTGTTATAGCAGCGGCGGTTAATATTTAAGCGGGGCTATCATCCAATTCAGCGGGTGGTTGTTTATTCTCCTTTTTAAACTTGTTAATTATTTTCCCTATAAATCCTTGTTTGTCTTTCTTTATAAGCTTTTGTATCAATTCAGCTGTGAGAAGTTCCACTGATATTTCAGCAAAGACGGATTTAATATGTTCATGCGTATCCGTTTTAATAAAAGCACTTTCCCAAAACGAATCGCCACTCATATATATATCTGGCATAGCCGGGATTACAGGGAGTGGATAGATATGATTAACACCATATGCCTTTTTAAGTCCTTCCTCATTTTCTTTATGTAACCAAGTGGTTGATTTATTGGATACAACAATTACTTTATCGCGAATAGTACGGAGTGTTTCTTCATACTGCTTGTAGTCGCGATTCACCCGGAGCGGGTCATATCCACTAACTAATATAATTTTGTTAGCCTGCCGTAGGATGATTTTCTCACGTTCATCCGATAATCCCGAGCTGCTCATATCGTAAATAAGGATAGGATAGTGTCTTGCAAAACCTACTAAATGTGCCGTGTGCATCATATCCCAATCTTTTAGAATATCATCTCTATGCTTGATCATATAAGCTACACCATGTGAATAAAGTTCTGTTCCAATCTCAATAGTTTCATCCTCAAGAATTTGTCGATGCCAGCTTTTCCAACCGGTATCGAACTTCTGGTCACGTAGGAGCTTCAGACCGTGAATCAATTCAAAATAAGAATATGGATTATATGGAGATTCACAAATTCCTACTTGCAAAGTCAAATTCACTAAATATTCAGATAACATACGGGCAATAATCGATGAGCCGGCACCTGGAAACGCAGAAGCTATTACTATCAATTGAGGCTTAACAAACAAACGCTCATAAACATGAACCAGTTTTTCCCTCTCTACGACTTCTTTGGCTACTTCCTTCACAACTTTTGTCTTTTTTGGTTGCTGCTCTTTTATCCCTTCTCTTATAATTTCTTCAGCTCGCTGCTCGCGTGATTTTTCAGCAATTTGTTGGGCAGCCTCCGCCACTTTACCTCTAAATTTCTCAATGTTCTTATAAGCTGGGGGAATTTTAAGTTGTTCCAAATAGGAAGGCGGCAGCTTCCCCTCATTAAAAATGTCATAGACTGAATGTGTCGTTAATTTTGTCAAAAATAGATCTTCGGCTGGTCGATCACAGAAGTACACAATACGAATCTGTAAACTAATACGCCTAATTTCCTCGATAATGCGTTCCCACTCATCATCCGATCCATCATCACCAACCAGTTCTTCTCCAATAAATATCATACTTGCTTCAGTTTCCATAAACCTTTTGATAACCGTATTTCGTGTTGTCACGGTTGCAACAACAGAGCCTATGCTTGCTTCTTCCATATCCGTTTTTATTAAATCATCTAAATGCTCATTACCTGTCCCAATAATTATAGTGTGTCTCATATAAACTCTCCCTCCCAATGAAAAAAGGCAAAGGACGCCTACAATCTGCGTCCTTCGCCTTTTAAAATTATAGCATAGCTTCCCAAAATTTTGAATGATATTTCCCATTCATAAACGTATCATCTGCAAGGCTTTCTCTATATTCATGCCTCTCAAATAAAAAACTTTGATTCCACGATCCGCTGCCCATTCTTTGATCTCCCACATTGAGTCGTGAGAGATGAATTCCCACCACACAATATAAACGTCAGCTGATCTTAAAGCTGAGAAAAATTCGGGATCGTGGCGTTTGCCGTCATGCAATATAACTTTACAACCGAATTCTTTTCTAAGTTCGCTCCGCCATCCTCCGAAAAATGCTACAGTTTTTCCCTCTAGATGTTCATTACAATCTTCGACATCATTAGATATTTGGAGATCGTTTATATCAGGATATGTATTTATCTCATCATTGTCAGAGAGACGATTATACAAGTTTTTATTTTCTTCCTTCAACTCAGTTATTAATGCTTTTAAACGTTCAATTTTTTTGGATTGCCCTGTTTCCTGTCTAACTTCAAAACGGTCTTCTTTAAGGTTCTCAATATCCTGATAAGCAATTCCAAGCCTATCCTGTAGATTTCCAACTTCTTGCTGAAGTCGGTTCGCTCTAAGATTTGATTTCTCTAAACGACCTGACAGTTGCTCTATACGACGATACAGAAACGCTTGTTCGCTATTTTCCTTCTTAACCAACTCACCAATGCTCCGAGAACGCAGCCCTTCTAACTCCTCTGGAATAGGTAAATTTAAAACAATATAACGAACACGTTCACGTCCAAACAACTTAATGTCATTTTTAATATCCCATGCTTCGATACCTAAATCGATAAAATGCCGCAACATTCTATGATTAGCAAAACGCCAGAACTCCCTTTTAGAACCCTCCGCTAGCAATACAGCTGCATTTTTACGATACATAAACACCGTTGATTTCGGATCCAGAAGCTTCCAACCACATGCTATATAGGCATCTTCATAATCCTGTTTAGATAATTCAGAAATGAAGTCATTCCAATGTTTAATGGCATGATTCACGAATTGCTCCCAAAACGATCCGCTTTGATCAACTATAAAATCATTCCATTTTGATAGCCCACGATCTATCTCCACTTGTTCCTCATCTGTTCGGGAATATACATAACCTGCTCGTTCCCCATCAACTACTGGTACGTCGATTCCGATTTTAGCTTCCGTTATGATACGCTTCTGCAGCTTATCAAAAAGCCTCATTATTGTCGGTAGGGTAGATTGACCGCAATTTTTACATAGGATCGGGTAGAGACTAATATCCCGCTCCTCCATCTTCCTCTCAAGAGCAGCTAAATCCATTTTCCCAAAGTCTTCAATTATTTCTTCCGTACGCCGACTGCAATCACTACAAATAGAAATAAACGAAAGAATGACATGAAGCTGTTTCAAGATATAAACCCTCGTTTCGTATTCAAATATTCACTTCAATAATATCATTTATATCATCAGGTTTATATAAATTGGCAAAGAAATAGTTCAAGTCACATTTATATGAGACTTGAACTATTTCTTTGCCAAAACAGCACGTAAATGCTTCCAAAGTCGCAAATGGGATCCGCAGAATTCGAAGATCCCGTTTCAATTGATTGAACTATCGTATCCGTTCGTAATGTTGTTTCAGTCAAAATTTTCTCTGATCCCTTGCCGATTAACAATGTTGCTACATCTTCACTTACTTGTATAGGGGATTCCCAAGTATAGGTTTCCCAAAGTATAATGGACCCGTCTGGTTTTCCTATCATTCTTGTTAATGAAAAATTCCATATTTGAAATTGTGGGTTCTATAGTTGTATTTATATCTAAGACTACGTTCTCAAACTGATCCTCTTCGAGAACTCGTTTCTACAGGCTCAATCCTGTAATTGGTCTTTAAGCAATTTATCAGCCTCTGAACATTGATCCAGCCAGGTATAAGCGTTGTTTCGAAACAAGATAACTTTCGCTGCTTTGATCCTCAATACCCGTCAATGTGTTAGTGCTTCTTCACAACAACCGGTTTGTATTCCACTTGTGGACCCCGAGACGTTTTTTCGGTTGATCCCACACTCCTCAGCGGTTAATTTAGTTCATAAAACCATCAACACTTAAATGTGGCCACATTGCTCTAACTTAGTTAGAATTTTTGTTACACATAATTTTATATCTTCGTACTGTGTATTCACAACTAGATCTGGATTCAAAGGTACTTCATAAGTATCAGTAATACCGGTGAAATGCTTGATTTCTCCCTTTAAAGCCTTTTGGTATAAGCCCTTAACATCCCTCTTTATGCACTCTTCAATGGAACAATCCACATGAATTTCCAAATAGTTGGTGATATATTTTTTTAATTCTTCTCTAGTTTCTCGGTAAGGAGAGATTGTTGCTACAACAACACCAATCCCGTTACGTGACAAAAGCTCAGTGATATATCCTATACGCCGAATGTTAGTGTTTCGATCATCTCGAGTATATCCAAGATCACTTGAAAGGTTCTGCCGGACTTCATCTCCATCTAGTAATTCAACTCTTACTCCTCTAATGTTTAGTTCCTCACTTATAGCTTTAGCTAGCGTCGTTTTCCCTGAACCTGATAAACCTGTTAACCATAGGGCAAATCCATTAGACTTCAATCAAAATTCCCCCAACCTAAAATTAAAAACGTGTTTACCATAGGCATTTTAAATTTGTTTATGGCTATCTATACTTTTTTATACAGTATATTTTTCTGTTTGTGATAACGCTTTCTTTCTTTTCAAACTTTCCAATGCTTTATTTAACTCTGTAGGAGAAGGATTACTGATCCATTCTTCATACGTTAGGCCAAAATCCATTAATATCTGCTCCATTTTTTTTCTTTTAGGTAGCATTTCATTATTTAATATATAATCCATAGGATCCTCTTTACCATTCAATTTAGTCTGAACCCAACAATCAAGCTCCTCTGAAAAAATTCTAGTTAATTCGGGTAATTTCTCCGCGATATTATGCTCCTCATTTGGGTCTTCAATGAGATCATACAGTTCAATTTCCGGTCTTGAGAATATTCCTGAAGATTTAGTTTTCATAAACTTATATTCGTTAGTTCTAATTCCTCTACTCGCCTGGTGAGCACATTCACTGAGATAAATTTTTGTATGTGCTTCTGATGCGTGCCCATTTATTACTGGCCAAAGACTTTTCCCATCTAGATCGTTTGGTACATCCAAATTAGCATCCTGTAATATTGTTGGCATAATATCAGCTTGTTGAACCATTCCTTTAATTGTCTGACCAGCCTTAATCTTACTTGGATACCTCATTATCATAGGAACACGGACAGTATTATCATATAGCCCACAATGATCCCAATAGATGCCATGCTCTAGTAGGCTTTCACCATGGTCACCCAAAATAATGAGGAATACGTCGTCCTTTATTCCTAATTCACTTAAATTGGAGTCAAGCTCTTTTAATAAATCATCTAGATAGCGTATCTCCGAATCATATAAGGCATTAACATAATTTGAATCGGTCACTTCACCAAGAAAATCATAATGATTGAGTTTCTGATTAGGATAGGAAGTATGACTATAAGCTTTATCCATACTTCTATTTGACTTATCAAATGGATCTAATTTTGTGTCGTAGAATAGAGGCAAATATTCTTTAGGTGGCAAATAAGGAGTATGAGGATCCCAATAATGTAAAAACAAAAAGAAGTCATCCTGTGCATGATCACGCAACCAAGGTATTGCGAAATCGTTTATCGTCCGTCCATCAATCCATCTGTTTTCTCCCGTTGTATTCATATAATATTTAAATCCTCGTGCAAACCATTCTTGTAGGTGATAAAGATTATCCACCGCTGCCGTGGTTATTCCTTTTTTCCTTAACATAGATGGCAACCATTTAATATTTTTTTGTAAATAATTTGATTTTGATCCATGGGCTATAACACCTGTAGACAAACCGACTTTTCCGGTGAACAAATCTGTATGTGCAACCTCCGTAGGAATATCGGCGGCAAAGGCTTTATCAAAAATTACTCCTTCCTTAGCAATTTGATCAATGTATGGACTTGTAGGTAAGTGATAACCATAACAACCAAGTCTATCTGCACGCAAAGTATCAAGTGTTATTAAGATAATTTTCATTATTAGATAACCTACCTTAGATTAATTTGTATTTTGAAAAATAAACAATCGTTACACTACTATTAGACACACCGAATTGTGAAATAATCGATTATTTGATTTTCATGTAATAAGAACCATTTCTTGTAACATTATGTTTCATTAAAGCATTCACAAAATCTTCATCAGTTACAGGTAAACGATCGATTGAAACCAAAATATCAGTCAGTTCATCTAATTCATGGGTATATGGATACCCGCATTTTTCCATTACACTACAATAAAAGAGTAGTTGACCTTTGTGGCGTTCATCCTCGTCTCTTTTAATAAGTATTGATAACTTTGATTTATCCGCCCTCTGAAGAACAGTTAGGCAAACGTCCTTAAACAAAAGTTTATTGGGCTCAATATCAAGGCTTTTAATATATGATTCCAATTGATAGTAAGCAGGTCTATAGTCGTAGTAATTATTAATAACTCCCTTGTAGCCCCAACTCAATGGGACAGGAACAATATCAAACAAGGTTGATCGCGTTTCAATGATTTCATATCCTAAAAAATCGGGCGCTTCCACCGCCAACTTCTTAGCAATACCTGTTCCTCTAAATTCCGGATGTACAACAATACGATGCATGGATATCATCTTTGAATTAATCAGTTTGAAATAGGGATGAAGTATTTCTCTTCTTGAAGATAGCGGTGGTATCATTATTATAATTCCAACAGGAATATCTTCACTAATTGCTAACACAGTCTTAGCATTATCCATACGACCATCAATATGAAGATAATGGTACTTTCTAAATTGTTCGTATTTATCAGGGGTACTGACTAATAATTCAATTTCTGGCGTATTAAAAATGTTAGCTTGCAGTTTATTGGGATATTGAATTTCAACCTGATTATCGTAGCCTACGGCTATTTCAACATCAGCACCAAAAGCTTTTGCGACATCTGGGTTATTACAGCAAACAAATAAACATTGGTTTTTTTTTCTCATTTGTTTAGAAAACGTTCTAGCAACTGCCTTCGCTGTTGAGGGATCTAATTTGGAAGCAAATTCATCAATAAATAAATTCTCTTCGCTGTTTTTGTCGAGTTCTAGTGCGAGTTGCATTCGGAACTTTTGTCCTTCCGAAAGCTGTGAATAGGTTCGTAAAAACAAATTCCCTTCTCCCAACCCCGAGTGTGTTAGTATTCGAATGGCTTCTTTCGCATCTTCTCCTACCATTTCAATTAAATAATCATTTTGTTTTTCAACCACATCAATAAATCGTCCGCCAATAATTTGTTTGATTTGATTTATGATCGATGATTTACCTGCACCACTTGGACCGTAAATAACGTTAATTCTGCCAACCCGAAAGTTAAATCCCGAGCTTACTAAAATAACTGAATTTGCAGGTGCATCATCAGCAAGATAATTAAATGTATTAACCACCATATTCACTCTATCAGTTGAAGCTAGGTTATCTTTTTGATAGAAAATACTTGGAATGTCGATTTGGTCTCCAATATTGGTCATATGCATAATATTCCAACCCCTATTTTTCAGTCTCTTAGATTACTATGTTAATTTTATTTTTTAGTATCGTACAATTGTGTAATTTTTATTATCTTTAAGCTATAACAAATTCATTTTTGATTATTCCAATCCGCATACTCCTTTTTATTATTTATATCTTTAACAATTCCTCGTCGAGCCGTTCCTTTTCTCCCTAAAGCATCAATCAATTCAGAGATCGATCTATGACTTTTACGATGTATACAACTTGAACAATGGATTTCTTTATGGTCAGAAACTTGTATTTTTCCCATAACAATTTTTCTAGCATCTTTCATTTTCGGATTATTCCAAACTTTTTTAAATCCATCATTAAACACATTTCCCATCCTATGATCATCCCCATATACATAACTACAAGTGAACATATCACCATTACCGTTAATAACTGGAGAATTCCAAAGTTCTAAACATCTATCAATATATGGTTTATCACTCACATCATTATGATCAGCTTTTCGATACAAAGGATTTTCAGGATACCATTTATCCTTATCCTCTTGACTAAGTTCATCAAGCGATAGCGCCTTAACACGAAAGCGCATACCTAAATCTTTAGCCATTTTTCTTGCTTCTTCAACTTCACTCTCATTTTGTTTCATTAATATGTATTGCCAAACCAAAATAGGATACTTACTATTGTACTTTTGTTTCATTTCATTTATCCTTTTGATCCCTTCAATAACTTTATTGAGGTCCCCCTTTTGACGGTATTTCTCATACGTTTCTTGGGTAGCTCCATCTAAACCAATAGATATCTTATACAAACCGCTTTGTACAATAGATTCGATTATTTCATCATTATAGTAATTTAAATTGCTGCTAATATGAGTACGTATTCCTTTTTTCGTTGCATGATGAATACATTTAAAGAGATCAGGATTTAGCAGAGGCTCTCCCCAATTATAGAAGGTAATTTTGTATAAATAATCCCCAATCTCATCCATTAATTTTATGTAATCCGAGAATTTTAAAAAAGCTGGCTTAATCTTCTTTAATCGTTGGCCGGTTGGACATAAGGGACAACTCAATTGACAAGTATTAGCGGAATCTATACAAATACGTGTTGGATAACCCACAACATTAGAATTTCTTAAAACATATGATTGGATGTCATTTAAATACTTGTTAAGAATACGTTTAATTTTCACTTTGTTCACATCCCGTTATATTTTTTTCGAGTAAATGGACAAATTCACATAAATCTCCTCGTCCAGTTAATCTATAAAAATTCACCTTTTTCAAATCCTCACCTACTAAAGTTAATGAATTAGTGTTGTTATCTTTTAAAGCAATTGATAATATTCCCTCTTCTGAAGGATCGATTGTGTTAAGCATTAATTCATCAAATGAATTGTCTGTCATTTTTTTGAGAGAATACCCAACTTGCTTTTCATCATACTTGATGAATATTCCGACGTCGAACAAACTATAAGAAATTGATTTTATTTTTAGGCAGTGAATTAAATTCGATGGTGACATGCGAATCTTATTTTTCTGAAAATAATCTTGATTTTCTTTATATTTATCGTAGTACTTTGTTAAATTCAAACGAGCTTCATCATTGGGTAAAAACGAAAGGACGTCTATACTGGGTCTATATGTGCTAATCCAACCCGCACAAAATAATCTTCCTTCTTTTTTCCAAACTAATGTTCGGTCAGCACTTATGAAACTGGCTTTTAGTGTGTGCATTAAATAGTGCTGAATCGTTGTCTTCCCCGCACCCTTTTCTCCCATTATAATTATAGTTTTGTTATTATAGCGTACACTACAACTATGAAGTAGACACCCCCCCTGATCTATCACATGAAGATAACATAGATGTTTTATAACTGAATAGCAGTCTTCAAGTAATTTCATATTTACTTGATAGTCTGTATATATTATTCTAGCTGTTCTATACTTGAAATTAACAATTGTAACGTTGTTACTTTCTTCATTGCAATACATTATTTCTTGAGCATCATTTAGAATCCTGTACGAGCTCAAATCAAACTCTGATTGATGAAGATAAAAAACTTCCCATTTATCTTTCAAGTCTCCATTCGTGGTTTCATTAAGATGTGGACTTAGAAATTTATTGACTTCAATGAATAAAAAAATGTTAGAACAATAAATATAAAAAGTAGTCTCTTCAAAACGATATATTTTTCGTAACGTGGATGAGTTTAGACTATTTGTCATAGTAAACCTCTAGGTTCGAATATCCCTGGAAAGTAAACTCTGTTTCTTTTGCTTAACTGAGTGAAAAACAGATTGGAATCTTCAATAACAAACTCAACGAAACGAATATCTTTATAGTGGTTTTCTATTGTTTCCAACTTATCTTTTAACTCGCAGTATACGGTAGGCATTAATAATTTTAATTCTGATATATCTTTCCAATATTCATCAGCTATATTATTCACTTCTATACCCTGCTTATTCACCATAAATTGACAATAATCTACCTTATCACCATTATAAGGATTTCTTGTGTATGCCGTTCCATAGCCAGATCTGTGATTACGGTTACCATAAACCATTGTTTGTATGATAATTGAGAAATCTATTCCCTTATCTTGAATATTTTCCAAATTATTAAACGCTGAATAAAACATCATTAAGATTTCTAGGACCTGGTTAAAAGTGGGAAGTTCTATTAGGTTTTCGATTACACACTGCTTTTTAGAAACTAACATCAAATTTTCCAATTGTATCTTATACAGATGATAATTCTCTGCATAATTCTCTGAGTTTTCCGTCTGGAATTTTTTTTTCAAACCTACGTTGATCAAACTAGAGGGCAATACTTTGTGACTGTTTTTATCCCCACACCGTATAGCAAAAAGTGTTGAGTCCCCACTTTGTTCAAGAAATTTTTTTAGATTTAAACAAGTCTCATCTGGTAAGTGATTGTATTTTAAATAATAAAATAAATTATATTCTGTGAGGATTAGTGCGTTAGGCACTCTCAAATTTAACCTTTTACATTCTATTAAATTATAAGCTTTGCTATCTTCTCGTATTTCTCTTATTTGTTCACTTAAGTTTATGGTATTTAATTCGTAAGTTAGCTTATGCAGTTCAACTCACCACCCAATTTTCAATAATCTCAATAGCAATTTGTAAACTTTTCTTATCAACATCATTTTGGGGAACATATTCTACAAGATCGAACGCAATAACATTTAATTGAAAGAGTTTTTTCAGAATATTCAACAACTCATTCTTGCTCAAACCACCAGGCACAGGGAAATTAACTCCAGGACATATACTCGGGTCTAACACATCAATATCAATTGATACATAGCAAGGCTTATTCCCCAATCTTTTAAAAAAATCCTCTAAGCCATCATGATGTAAAAACGAGAAAGCTGGATAGACCATCTCATCGATGTCACTTAATTTTATGGGGTCGTAGCGGATACCTATATGAAAAATCTCTGGTTTTATATTTTTAGTCAGTTCTCGTACAAATGTTCCTTGGTTAATCCAACCATCGTATAACCGACTCGAATCCGAATGGGCATCCAATATAACAAGTACAGGTGGTTCATTAAAATTAGACGCACAAATACGATATAAGTAATAGGTAATACTATGATCCCCTGATATGAACATAATCGAATCATTCTTTTGTATAAGCTTCTGTATAATGGGGCTTATTTCCACGAGCTGTTGATAAACATCTGCTGTCTCACTTTTATTTGAAAGCAATACCTTATTTTTCATATAATATAAATTATCAATATTTTTATTTGCTTGTATTTGTAAAAAAATTTTATTTACACCTTCGTTGGCACCTACTATATCAGCTCCCGCATCGAAAGGGATTAAAAATAAATTTTTCCTGCGCAAAATTATTCAACACTCCCTTTAAAATTTGAATGATTGCTTCTGACAACATTGGGTCGTAGACGCAGGATGAGATGTTATTAATAATTATTGTGTTGCAACGGTATAATTCTAAACTATAGATAAGAAATGTTATTAAACGTAAATTCAAAATCACTTGCGGACTCCAATTAAGAACTATTTGCTCATAATTCCCAACATCCTTATAAATCTCATTAATATGGTGGATTTGGTCGTAACTATCCGCAATCTTATCGATATTAATTTGTCCTATCTTATTTGTCAGACTAATCTGTGAATCGGATGCTTCTATTATGCAGCTATTTCTTTGGTTATCTTGTTGACCTTGTGAAGCAAGAAGAAATATTCGTTTTTTGTAAAAGGATAACTGATTATGTTTCTCTAATTGCACGATAGGGATTGTCCTTGAAATTAGTTCCTGTAATGTCTTATAAACCACTTCTGATTTGTAAATCTTTAAGTGTGAAGCAACGTAATTCACTATTAATTCTATTGAAGGATTAATTTCGAAATACAAGTAAATAGATGGCCAATCTTTATTCATAATACTAATTCTCTTATATTATTAAGACTATAAATAACTTGTTCAACATAATCTAACTCCGATGGATATAGGTTTTCGGGAAATATGTTCGAGTAATAAGACTTTACACCTTCACTTGATCGGTTTAGATTTTTCAAGATGTATGCATCCTCGGTCTCTAGTCGAATTTGGTGTCGGGGATAACTTTGATTCATTTCATATCCATTTAATCCAGGTGTGCTGATGTAAGCAAGGTGACTAATTTCGCTGTTTGTTTTGAATACTGCACGATGCAACTCACTTGCTCTATAAGATGTTTTTATTTGTGTACAATTTTCAACCACTAAAACATCAACATCTTCTCTTAAATCTAGTATTTTATTTATAGTGACTGGCAAATAACTGATAATATTTCTTTTATAGACTTCTAATAGAAGCTTTTCAAATTCGTTACCCATTGGATGTGAACCTGTATTGTTTATTGAATACAAACCATATAAAATCTCCTCTGTTAAATGCCTATTCACCTCGTCCAATGATAGTATATTAGTTATTATTTCATCTATCCTAGGTTCCGCTGTAGATATTATTGATACCTCTTTGTCAGACATCCCAAGCAATGACATTATATGCTTAGTTAATAGGGTCAATTTTTCGAAAAGGGTATTCCAACTATCTACTGCCGAATGATAATGATCTATCGCTATTTGTTGATCTACTGACTCTTTTATTTGAAAATAAATCAGGCACTTTGACCCCATTTGTTTGGCAGTGAGAAGTGGGTAAATAATATCAACTATGTCCTGTATATTTATCTTGCTAATATTAGCTTGGCAATAACAAATACACGGCCCTCCGATAATTATACAGTTTTTATCTATATCGTTTTCCTTCTGCTCTGTTACTCCAACTGCTATCCCAGAGAGGACAATACTTAGATCTTTATATATTAACGACTGCCGTGGATCAGCTAATTGATATAATGCAAATAGCTCTTCCTTGGTTATATTATGTATGCGGTGCAATAAACTATCATCATTCATATTATGAAAACCTACTTTCTGTGTTATCTGTCGCTGCAACCTAATTTATTTAGCTTGACGATAATTTACTTAAAATAAAAGTCGAAACTATGTCAATGCTCTTATCATTAACCAGATCGTGTGTGGAAAGGTATAAATATCGATTTAAATTTTTCCTCCAACCTGGGAAACACGAATCTGGTAAATATGCCAACTCACTCCTATTATTCATCTCTAAATATTGATTCACAAATTTTACTTTAAAAGGAGGATTAGTTAACGCAGTTTGGATTATATTAAAATTATGAATTGTATTTGCACTTACTATTTTATTGAACTTTACACATTCCTCTTCAGTCATAGTGTCGGGTAACTTTAAAATCATTTTATGGAAAATAGATTTACTGCCTGTCGTTGCGTCAATATAATCCCCTACATAGTTGAGCTTGCCGGTAAAGTATTTTTTGTATCTCTCAATTCTTTTATCTTTTAGAATTAATTTTTCATCAAATGACTTTAAGATAAAATAAATATAAAGGGCATGTATTTCATTCACACTAAGATTTAGACCTACACTGATAAAATTGGGATAATTTTGTGCTCCTTCTCTTGCTATCACTCTGGCTTTTTGTATAAGTTCATTATTCTTAGAAGATAAAATTCCACCGCCACCAGCGGATATAGGTTTGTTCTGACCAAATGAAAAAATTGAAAAGTCCCCTTGGTTACCAACATAATTACCTTTGATCAAGGCTCCCGGAGCTTGCGCACAATCTTCTATAGTATATATTCCAAGTTTTTTGCATTGCGCAATAGTCGAATTGAGTTCTAATGGAAAACCAAAAGGATGAACAAAAACAATGATTGAGGTACTGGGAGATACTTTATTGAACAAATCACCAATATCCATACATAAATCATCGTCTATATCAGCGAAAACTGGAATGAATCCAAGAAGAATCACACAGTTTACCATACTTTGACAAATATTTACTGGGAGAATTACCTCAGATTTCTCTTTAATATTCAGAGACAATATTGCTGTGTAAAAAGCCATTGAAGCAGAGGTTACTAACACTGAATTTCCTAAGTTAAATCTTCTTTTGAAATAATGTTCAATATTTTTCACAAGATGACTGCCTTCAAAGTCATAATTCAGTAGTGGTTCCATTTCCTTTATGAAACTTAATATTTCTTCAGAATTTTCTTTGAATTCAGTCAACTGATTACCTCCTTCCTTTTGAGAGCATCAAACATGCCATTCATTCTAATGTTTTGACTAGTTTCAACGCACCTCCCTGCCAAATTTCAACATATTCCTTCTCTAGAACAAATCCATTTTTTTGATAAAAAGCTATAGTCGCTGTATATTGGGGATTATTATTTGGTTTTACAGTGAAAAGTTCTACTTTTTTATAACCATTAATAAACAAATAATTAAAGAACTGTTTTAATAGCTCTGAGCCGTAACCTTTGTTGTGTTCACTGGGGTCTGTTCCCATAAGACTTATCCTTATACTGCCTTCGTAGCTTGTAAAAATAATAAATGATTTCAATTGATCTTCTCTTTCAAGGCAAATAACATCATGAAACTTTAAGTCAACAAGAGTATCACTAATAACATCCTTAGAAAACCACCTATCAACCATTCTTTGTGTTATATCTAAAATCTGCTGTTCAATCCTATGGTTATTCAAACCCGGACGTTGATATAAAGTTATTTCATTATTCATGGGAAACCACCTTTAGATGATAATTACATTCTTAGTTTGTAACTATTTCGCATTCAATAAGGTAATTCAATCGACTTGAAAGTTAAAATTAAAATCATCCCAGATAGATAAAGGTATTACAGTAGATGCTGCCGGACTTCACTTCATGTGATATATTATTCGCTATTTCAAAACAATGGTATTAATAACTATGTAAGAAATAATGTTGTTTTAGGTGATTACAACGTGATTGGCGTAAAGAGATGTCCATATACTATAAGTAATAAGTAATAGTAGTATTATATTAATAGCATTAAAATAGGAATTTACTTTGTATAAGATTTATCTTTGGAAAGACTTTTTCATGAATTAAAAGCATAACGACATGAGGACTGGCCCGGTAAATTGTATCACATGATCTTCAGTAATTTTATAACTAATTATATGATCTGAAAGATGGTTTCACATATTTTTTCTTTTTACTCATATTCACCCAGCAAATTGTAACTCATTAAGTCGAGCATATTAACTAAAGTGGTCTCTAGACTTAAGTTAGTTGTATCCAACGTATAGTCAAAACCACCGGGTCCCATTAATCTGAAAACTTCATTAAGCTCATTTATTCGTTGTGCTGTCATAAGATCCATTACTGAACGAGAATTATTACGTTTTTGATTTTCACTAATTTCGCAATAAAGCATAAAAGATACAATATTCTGATCATGAATCAATAATTGTTTATATGCTGCCTCATACTGAGTTCTTGTCTCATACACGCCATCAATAATAATATATTTAAATCCATATCTTCGATAATTTTTCACCATGTCTGCGATGTTCTCATCAGTCAATGCTAGGTACTCTTCAGTAATTTCGTCAGCCCCGATAAAGTTATAAACTTCATCGTAATTAATATGAACACTGGATTTTAGTTGTGAGGCCAAAAGAGAACAAACAGTAGTTTTCCCGACCCCTGAAGGGCCTGTAATAATAATTATCATTTAAACTCCCTATGTCGTAAATTTGAGGAAGACAGTTCCGACTTAGGATAACCTATCCCAATTAAAGTGTCTTTAGTTTCATCAAATATTGTATGTATTGTGTATATATTTCCACTCGTTAATAATGGTGATATTGGGAACCAAGCGGTTCTCTTGCTCAGTTCTTCAGAAATTGGACAATCATTCAATTGATATGTTGCATTTGTATAAGGTATACCACTAGAATGCCATGAACTTTTCATTCTAAAAGTCGTATATGTTGTCAATATTTTATCGCAATATTTATCCATTTCCAGGTTTCTCTTTTTACATTCTTGTATAAAGGATTCACACATTGAAATTGAGTGAAATACAAAACATATACTGACGGGAACTGGATTTGCTTTAGGTGGAAAATTTCTCAGATTATAAAATGTCACATCAATTCCTTTCACTAATTCACAATATAATTCGCGTTGTTTTTCAATTATGATATGGCTTTTTTTTAATTGTTCTAATGCAATAGCGCTTTGTATCTCAGTTATTTTAAAGTTTTCACCGAAACTACACTCAGGATCATCCCATATTGGATAGCCGTTATCAATCCGTTTCCCTCCATTATCATGATAACGTTTTGCTCTTTCAAACCCGTCTTTAGATTTACAGATGAAGATTCCCCCTTCTCCACATGTTATAATTTTGCCAGCCTGTAGGCTAAATGCTGCTGCATCACCGAGTGTACCAACATAATAATCATCATACCGAGCACCGAAGGCTTGAGCTACATCTTCTATTACATAAAGCCCATGTTTTTTTGCTATGTCCAAAATAAGATCCATGTTGCAAGGGACGCCTTGTATGTGTACCGCCATAATGGCTTTCGTTTGAGGAGTTATCCGCTCCTCTATTTTTTTGCAATCGACATTCATACTTTCATCAATTTCGAGAAAATTAGGGATAGCGCCGCAACTAAGAACCGCACCGGCAGATGCGATAAATGTGAAAGCGGGAATCAGTACTTCATCACCTGGTCCAATTCCAAGTGCGACGCAACACAACTTAAGAGCAGCAGCCCCTGAAGAACAAACTAAGCTATTTTCAATACCAAAAAAAGAATTTAAACTTTCTTCTAAAAATAAACTTTTATTCAACAACCTTGGACCATCATATCTAAACAAAGATTTAGACTTTAAAACTTCAATGACTGCATTCTCCTCTTCTTGGCCGATGTAATGAGTACCAATAAAGTTATCACTAGGTATAATATTCATTTTGCCTACTCCTTTTAAGAATTTCATTTACCACTGTGTCAATTCCATTGGGCTTTAGACATGATACTATTTTTTGTCGTTCTTCCCCATAATTACAGTATGCATGAGGTTTCATGAAAAAATTTTTTATATGATGCGCTACTTCTTTTTGCGCCCTCTCAGACTCAAGAAAATATTTCACATTCTGGAGGACTTGATTGACACCCAATTCTTCTTTCGCACATCTATCAACATGATGGCCCCATTCAAAGTTTGACCAATTGATTTGATCAAAAGCAGTTGAATATTTTTTGTAATCCTCTATTTGCCAAAATTGACTAAAATTAATAGGTGGGATAAAAAGAACTGGCACTGTTTGGTTTAAGACTTCGAAAAAATTTCCTAGACCGGGCGAAAGAACAATAGAAGTAGATTCGTTCAGTTTTTCTAGATATTCTTCATTGGAGAAAGTACAAAATGATAGTAAAGACAATTTTGTAGTCCTAGACTGCAATTCTTTGATCAGCCCACTACCACCACAAACAAGAATCGAACTAAATGTTTCAGTAGTAACATCCAAAATCTTTGACAACAGACATTCATAATAGTCATAGATTAAATGCTTATCTATCATAAAAGACTCTGCGCCGCCAAAATTAATTAAAAGTTGATTTACTTTATTATTGTTTTTTATCGATTCAGAATGTGCCACTTGTCTGAGGGGACCGACAATCTTTAATCTTCTAATACTATTCTTAAATCTTGATAAATTAGATGAAATATCCAAAGATTCTGCAATAAAATAAGTATCTACCTCCCCTAATTCTTGAGGAATCTCATCCCACATCCAAAAGAGGTTATCAATATAAAACACCTTTTTTCCGGCCTTCACCCCATAAATGGCTCCTTCAATATTTTCTGAAGAGACTATGAAGCTAGCTTCGTTAAATACTCCATCATGTTTTTTTAAATCCGCCGATGAGAAGGTGTCACACTCCACATATTCATCGAACAATTCAGATAATTTAGCCTGTTCCATTGACACCCCAGAACCTAAAAAAGAAAAAGTTCCTACCGTTCTTCTTTTTAATTTCTCTATGACATTTAAACAGGTGATGATAGGCCCGTATCCAAATGACTCTGCTGTAACCAGAATCTTCATGTTAACAACATTACCTCCTCAATTGTTCTGTTAAACAGTACATTCGCTCGGTCACAATTTTTCTTGCAAATCATATACTGATGTTCCAACTTATGCCGCAGATTTTGCATCGGCACATCATTCCAAATTTCTGTGAATGTTTTTTCATTTAAATTACCGCAATTGAATAATTTGGGGCTTCTATGTATTGTGCAATCACAAGGATAGACTGACGCCGTTGGGCAATCAATATAACTCGCATATTGTGGGTAATAGCATTTGAAATTAGTATTTTCCCACCTTTTTTTTGTCATACCATCTAAATTTTCATCAATACCAAAAAAGTTAATTCCATCATAGAGAAACTCAACATGTTGTTCTACTGATAATTTTTCATAGTCTTTTAATGAATTATTATATTTTTCAATTTGCTGATTGGTCATTTCAAGCTCAGGACAATCTTTTATGAGCAAAGGATTAAAAAAATCGAAGGGTATTTGATCTTTAAGTTGTAACATATTTGAAAAAAAGTCGATATTATTTTTATTTAAAACGTGATTTATTACAATTTTAGCTTTCGGAATCGCTTTCTTAAGAGAAACAATATTTTCGGTTGCTCTCTTCCATAATCCAGGAACGCGTCTAATTTGATCATGAATTTCAGCAGTATGTCCATCAATGGAAAAAAAGATGTGATTCAAATTATAATTGGCAAGCTCGGAAATTTTGCGATCATCTAAATAAAAACCATTTGTGGTTATTGCAAATTTCATTCCCAGATTGGTTATTTTACCAAAATACTTCCATATATCTTTATTTATTAAAGGTTCTCCCCCACCTATAAAATGGATATATTTCGTTCCTAAACTTTGAAGTTCATCTAACAACACTTCAACATCAACATGACCCTGTTTATACCTTTGTTCATGTACATCACAAAAAACGCAGTTTGCATTGCAAAAATTACTTAATGAAATATATACATAGTAAGGAGTACCTTGAAATTGTTTCATATTAGTTAAATCGTCTGTTATTAATTTCTGATACAATGTAATCCTCCCTTTTATAGATAATGGTACTATCCGAGTTTAAAATGATTAATATTCACGATTTCATTTTTCTAGGGGATAATCTCCTCTACCAAATGGACCAGCATATCGATTTAGAAAACCTTTTTTATTTCGATATAATTGAATGGAATCCAGTGAAAAATCTTCATTCGTACCTTTGTAATCACTTAACGATTTGCTGGCCACATCATTTATTGTTTCTAATACCTGCCCGAGAATTGTCTCGTTATGAGCTGCACTGATAAAAGAATTATCATATGCGTAGAATAAAATACCTTTACTTGCCATTTCAGTGTAAAAAAGTGATTCCATTTGTAAATTTTTGCACCAGAAACGGAAACTACCACCACCAAAGAGTCCTTGTATTCCTATTTCGTGTTCGGTAAAAATTTGATTTAATTCTTTAATAAATTTCTTTCCTATCAGTTCTATTTTGTGATTTATATTTTCTTTTTCCAAAATGCTAATTGTAGTTAGTGCAGCGGCTAAGGGGATAACTTCCGTATCATAAGTTCCAGCAGTATGAATGCGCTGATTTAACTCCATGATTGCTTTTTTGCCAACCACTGCAGAAATCGAATACCCGTTTGACATGGCTTTACTGAACACCGACAAATCTGGATCTAAGTTATATTTCGCTTGAAATCCACCTAGAGCTACTCTAAATCCACTTTTCACTTCATCTAATATGAACAAAATACCATTCTCTTTACACACTCGCTGCAATTCTTTATAAAAAATAGAGTCAAAATATCCATCTTCTGGAGTAACAATAACAGCACATGTATCATCGATATAATCGTGAAGCAGGGACTCTAGGAGATTCAAATCATAATTAAAATCAATAAGATGGCCAACCTCTTTAGAATTTACTCCTAAATTACTCCAATCATGCCAACCATGGTAACCACTACTAAATATCATATTTTTACCAGTAAATTCTTTAGCAATTCTTACCGCAGCAGTTGTAGCACAAGATCCTGTTTTATAAAATAAAACTCTTTCTGCTGTGGGAATTTTGGTTTTTAAAATTTCTGCCAACTCATTATGAAGCACATTGCCCATTGGAAAAACATTGCCAAGGCGAACCTGTCGGATGACAGCTTCGTCAACTTCTGGTCTACAATAACCTAAGATGTATGGACCCTTTCCCATTATAAAATCCACATAACGATTATTGTCTAAGTCCCAAACGTGAGCACCTTTACCCTTACTAAAATAGTAAGGATACTCACCGTTTCCAATAATTTTATGCATACCTTTAATTCCTTCAGGAATCAAATCCTGAGCCCTATTGAATTCATCATTGGAACGACTATAATTATAATTCATTTTCAACTCTTTCCTCCTGTCATATACTAATATGCATGGCACCGATTTACGATTGATTTTCAATATGATTCCTTTTTTGTGATATTGACTTACATAGACAATTTGATATCTTTCTCTAAATTCAGATAATGAATTTCTTCCACAGTCAATTGTATATCGATCGCTTGTACACTTGAACGAAGTTCCTCAACAGAATGAGGCCCGATTAGTGCACATGTTGGGAAGCTCTGATTCAAAACATAGCCGAGGGCAATAGTATTTGCTGAGGCTCCCTTGATCTTTCCAAGAGTTTCTGCTCTATGATTTCTCTCCCAGTTATCATCACTATAATACACACGTATCATATTCGAATCGCCATTGTGAGGATTATATCGTCCTGTAAAAAAACCTCCAGCTTGGGAAGACCAGGAGAAGACAGGAAGTTGTGTACTTTCATACCAAACCATATCCTGTGAGTCGATATGAACACATCCAGCCCATCGTGGTTCATTTGGCTTAGCTAGACTAAAGTTTGGACTGCTACATACCAAACCTTGGAGACCATGAGATTGAGCATAATTATTGGCTTCATGAATTCGTTCGGTAGTCCAATTTGATACACCTATCGCGCGACAGTATCCTGCCTCCAACTGTTTATTTAATGATTCCATTATGTATCCGACTGGTTGATTAGGGTCATCTTTATGTAACATAAAGATATCCACGTAATTTGTCTGCATCCATTCAAAGGTATCATGCAAGTCTTGTTCTATGTCTTCCAATGTCACACGATTGTTACCTTCATCATCTGGGTGACCACCCTTACCAATAATCATAATTTGAGATCTATTCTTACGTTGTTGTAACCAAACCCCTATAGCACGTGAACTACTTCTTCCATAAACATGTCCTGTATCAATACAATTACCACCAAATGAAACAAAATCATCCATAATTTGTATCGAGTTATCCAGTTTCTCTTCACTAAGCATCATAGAACCTAAAACAAGTTGCGAGCAGTTAATTCCGTCTACAATTGGTATTTGTTTCATATATATTTCATCCTCCTAATATTTTCACAGTATAATAACAGTGGCTAGTCAGTGCTGTAATTAGACGCATTTACGCTTTCCCATAAGTTGTTATTTATCTTGTAGCGACCTTAAAATTTTGGCGCTTTTCAAATTATCTTGCCGACTATAGCATTCAAACAAAAGTGGCCGATCAGATAAAAGATATTGCAAAATTTTTAATAATACTATTTTAGAAGAATCATCTAGTGGCAAATGGCTGTCTTCATATTTATCATTCCAATGCAAATGGAAAGCCAAAATTCGGTCAAAAACTTTTTCAATAAATTGATTAACGGTGTTTGATTCGCATTCTAAAATTCTAGCGTGCCCAATATCGAATAGCATTTTTAATCTTTCGGATTTTATATGGCTGAAAATATATTCGAATTCCTCCTTACTATCACCCAGACGAGTTTTAGCAAAAGAAGGCGGACAACGAGGTAGATTTTCAATTGCAATATTAATTTTAAGATTTTTAGTTACTTCCAAAATCTCATGCAAAGTTTCAATCACAAGGTCAAGTCTATGTTTCTTCTTATCAATCCTTTCACTAGAAAAACCAGCGGTTCCCAAGTGAATAGTCACCCACTTAGCATCAATATATTCACCACAATATAGTGTTTCTATAACTATATCTCTCGAAACATTACGTAAGCGTCTAACTTTTTCACCTAAGTTAATCCCTTGGATTGCATGCAGGCTTAAAGAATAGTTCTTTTTGGAAGAGGTTTCTTTTACCTTTGTAAGATAACTATGATCAAACATATATGATTCAGGGGAGACATCTGATGAATACAGCTCAATATGCGTAAAATCTAGATTCTGCTCTGATTCCAAGAATTCTAGCCAATCCCCTTGAATTTTTTGACAAATACCATATATCATATGTATCTTATACCTCATTATTTTTTATTTTGCCTTTGGATAAAAGCATTTAAAAAAACACTTTTTGTATTGACATCTACGACGGGGGTTTCATACATATATTTGTTGATGGCAAACTAAGGCCCCCGTCTGAATGAGCAATTTAACTTACTCTGATCGCTCGATTTGTAAATATAACAACATTATCTACCACCATCGAAGTAAGTTCATTAATAGATTTATCATTAAAATGAACATATTCTACATTGGTGACTTTATGTAAACCAGTTATCATAGGTGTGTACTCCTGATCGTCGTGTAAAAAAGCAATTATTGGCTTTTTCATTGAGGATGCCCAGCCGAGTTCAACATGAACCCCACCTGAAATAGGTTTCCATCCTGGGAAAGCAACCACAAGGTCAGCTTTACACATTTCCATGTGGTCCAAATTGGTGGCAACATCAGGTGTCATCAATTTATCCCCAAATTCTTCACGTAATTGCGCTGAAAAAACGCTATGACCCTTGTTGGTGAGAGCATTGATCGTATTAACCAAAAAATCTTTCATATTTTCATCAAATATATTATCTTCGGTAAGCAATTTGGTAAATGGAAAAGCAAGAAAAATTCTCATTTTTTATTCTCCCTTAGCATTTGTAGTAGTTGGCATTAAATGATTTAAGTAAGTATTTAAATGACGCGAAAACTGATTACATGTAAAACACCTCCTTATCAAACTAAATGGTTTTGAATGGTTTAAATTATTTAAATGACCAAATGTTTATATAGTATGGTCTTTGATTTTATAAAACGCATTTAAGATTATTACCTAACGAGTAGTCAATCAATCATCTTCAACGCCTCCTCTCCTGCTTTGGTAAGCGTATAGGTAGCTTTGGTTTGGTAAAGCTGAAGTTCATCCGTTTGAGCATCGTGCTGATTTCACGTACGCATAGTGTCTGGCCACAACTCCCGCTGAATGCACTTGGCTACCTGAGGCAGTGTCCAATGTATATCGGGCCTCAAAACCAATATCAGCATGTGCTGATGCCTCCACATGATTTCCATTTGCTGTTGTTGTTCATGGGTTAGTTTAGGAGGTTGCCCTGGTGAATGATCCATTCCCTAGCCTGCGATACCTTCTTCCTGATAGCTTTGGCAATAACTGCTGATGGTCTGGTAAACACATTGGGCAACTGAACGATCTTGGTAAACGAGTGGCTTTCCAGTTGCAGGAACCTCAGGAATCTATCGCATTAACGTTTCTTTTAAGTGTCTTTCATCGCTTTATTTAAGCTTTGAATCTCATCTTTAATCTTATTCATATTCATCACTACCTAAGGGTCTTTTTAAGAAATCAACCCATTTAACAGTGAATTAATTTGTCAAATGCACCTCATATAATAATAAAGGAACTCATGCTTTTACTAAAACGAATGAGAGATTACAATATCATAGAAGATCTTAGCAAAATTTTCTGATTATCAGGTCTGATTACCTCTAATAATCTCTATAGGGATAACAACACTTTCCTTATCTATATTATTCCATATTCTTTTTACATTGAGCATCACAGAGAGAGAATGATTACTTGGTGAATGGTTTGGAAGTTTTGACCAAGGAACTATAAAACGAATGCTATGTCCTTTTTCATTTTTTTTCATTTTAATACCATCTTTATCTACAATTATTCCTTTTATCTCCTGTTTTTCGTTAATATAACACCATTCAGAAAATAGTGGAGTCCCAAAATTAATTCTTACATATTCATTCACATATAGAAGATCATCCATTATTAATATATTAAAAGAAATATTTTCTGAATCCCAATCTATAGTAATTTCAATTTCTAATTTTTTTATTTCTTTTGACCAATGTATAACTCTAGCTAAATTTTTATTCTTGTCCTTAGAATATGTACTATAAATGTTTTTTTTATTTAATGATGAAGTGATTATTTCATTTGCCCCAATATGATTTACAATAGCATCAATATTACGGTCTAGAAGCTGATAAGGATTGTTTAACGATACCCAAGGCCCCCAAATTATTCCCACCATTTTTTGAGGAAATTGTACCCACTCTAATCTCTCTTCGCTAAAATTAAAGCTTGGGAGATTGCAACATTCAAAAAAAGCGATTAGTAGATGCCTGACAAAAGATACCGCTACCTTTGCATCGTATTTTTCTATTAATTCAAGTAATTTATTTTTATCAAATTTTTCATGTTTGCATAAATCATTAATTTCAGCTAATTCACCTAATCTTAATAAGTCAACTTTATATGGCTCCCATACATAATCCTTAAAAATATGTGCGCATAAAATTAATATCAACATACAAGGTTCTAATATCTTAATGTTATTTGTATCTACTGTAATACCAAAGGTTGAATTTTCGAGTAAATCGTTATAGTAAATTTTTGTAACTCTAAGTTCTTGATTTTTTTGAAACCAATAACCTTGAAATTGATCAGGTAAATAATCTTTTTGTTGTTGAACGATCTTTGGATAACTAAGGACCGGAAAATAGTTATGAACATCCATAACAATATTATTTCTAATCATATTGCCTATTTCATGAGGTGACAGAAACTCATTGGTATCAACAAAATTTATTGATGATAATCCCGCTTTTAGTAATTGAAATTCATTACAAAATAAATCTATATCTGTGGAATAACGAATACTTTGACTTTCTCCGGTTAATGCATAATATGAGAAGCCCTTAATTACAATGTAAGATGAATTTCTGGAATCTATTACTTCATTCAGCTCATTTAATACTTTCATAAAATTCCTATTCCTTACCTCTATGTCATTTTGAAAATTACTCAATTTCTCTATTAATTCATTACTAAATTTCTTTGGATAATCACTCTTCATTCTTTTCAGAAACCTACCTATTACACGTTGCTCTTTTAGTACTTGAAATAAGATGTCGTCATCAGTAATGTTGACCTCATTTATATCCTGCGTTCCACCAACAGCCCATTTAGCAATTTCGTAATATTGACTATTCTCAATTTTCATATGTCACCTCTTATGCATATATTATTGAAAGTAAAAAATCACTAGCATTGCATTAAATTCGTCCATCATATTATACATATATTTCCATATATTATTATGCAAAAAAGTTGATCTCCTCAGAGAGGTAGCGTGTCCATTGTGTAATCTATGTAATATGTTTACCAATGACTTCAATATTGTTTTACATTTTTACGGTGTCTTCCTGCTGATGTTCGGCTGGGCTTTTAGTGAACCAGCTAATCTGATGCACAAGCCTATAACAAGACTTTTAACCAACGGTAGAGTTCCAGAAGACTATGTTTAGAGACCGTTTTCATTTTAAATGAGCACAAAGCATTTAAAAAGCATAAGAGCCAAACAACCTGGTTTATAACCGCTTGTACACTGGTTCCGTAAAAAGTTTTAATTCGGACATGCTGTTTCATATATTTAAAAAAGGTCATATAGCCCATCGTTCACGATAAATTTGCCCAATTTCATCCGCACACAATTCAAACCGGTTAGTTAGAATGGCATTTTACCGCTTTTCGAATCAATGGTATGGATGCCATTTTCCATTCATTTTTGCGACATTCCGATAGACCATTTCTGCGGTGAGTAGAACAGAATTTGTAGAACCAATTCCATGTTATGCTTGCAGTTCAACTTAGACGCATAAATCGATTGTATGCCCAAATCTTGTTGAAATTTTTTAGATAGCACAGCAGCAGCAATTTCACGTACGTGTATGGACAGCTACTACATGTCATTTCATTGTGGAGGATTTTTTCATACGTTGACAATGATTGAATATCATGAATTTTCAGATAAATTTAATGCAATACAAATGAAAAATTATTACTCAATAAGTATCACCCCCCTGCTCCTTGATATTTATTAAGACTATACATCCATAACTTATAACCGATCCAATAACAAAATGGTCCTACTAAAGGTGAAAGCCAACTTCCGAATTGAAATATTGAAGATGACTCTTTTGCCAATATTAATGTGCTTGGAAAAAAGTTAACGAATGCTAATGGAACAACAAAGACTATTATAACTTGAATAAACACCACATAAATAGAAATAGGATATGAAATAAATTCCTTTAATCGGAAAAATAAATCAAACATGAAAGCCGTCCGGACCCACACGAAGGAGCAAGCACCAATTATAGTCATGATCCCAGCTTGTATCATTGCGCCACTAAAGAGAATGATTATAAAATATACCAATTTAATCCAGGTCCATTCAATATTTAACTGGATCAATGTCCAAATAAGAATAGAGCCGGAAATAATCATGTGAGCTATGTACGCAAGATTAAAACCTCTAGATACCAGATAAAAATATGGATTTACTGGTTTAACTAATACGATTTCAAATGTACCATTTCTTACATGGCCTTCGAGCTCACGCATTTGTACATATGAGAAAGCGGCTCCCAAGGCGTAGGTGAATAAACCCATACTGTAAAGAAGTGCAACTTCCGGCCAAGACCATCCTCCAATGGTTTCAAACCTTTTAAGAAAAAGCCAAAGGATTAAATAACTTGCACCATAATTAATAATTTGCGCGATTGCATTCAAGAAAAAATTTGCGCGATATTCCATTTTCTGTTTCATTAGTAACTGAACCAATTTGCCAAACAAAGACCAAGTCATGTTGATACCCCTTTACATTTTATCCACCTTGTACAACGAGCCTGCGAATTGCTTTCCGCCATAACCAATTGACCAATAGAAATAAACCCGCTATCCAAGTCATTCCAATCAATAAAGTATCACCGATTTGTTCTTTTGGAATATATCCCATGTATATTGCAGCAGGAACATAACCAAGGAACTGAAATGGTAGCGATCGGGCGATTAAAGCCCATGATTCGGGATAAAACCATAACGGTAGGAATGATCCGGAAAATAAAATCAATAACCCACCTACGATCCATTCAAGTGAAAAGCTAGTCAGAATCCAAAAAGCAATTAATGAAATCAAATAGCCAAGGAAGAATGATAGTATCAAGGCAATTAATAAAGATATTATAAATCCTACAAAATGATTAAAACTAACCGGCGCTTTAATGCCAAAAGCTATCCAAGATATAAGAAAAGACGGAATAACGACAAACACAAACTGGTAGGCAACAGAACCTAATCCATCTGAAAAAAGATACAAAGGATAAGATAAGGGCTTTAATAGTTCCGAAGCGATGCTACCAGTAGTAAGGCTATCATTTACTTTTCTACTGACGTTATGGAGCAGTAAAGATAAAATCAAGGTGTTCAATATGCTATAAGTGACCATTTGTTCCAGTGAAATACCAATCACACTTCCGCTTCCGATTACGGCCTTCCAGATGGAAACTTGGATGAATATCGTTACAAAGTTTCCTATCGTTTTAAGCCATACCTCTGAACGGTATGCTAAGTTATTAGAAAAGGACTTCAGACCAAAAAAAATATAAGTTTTCATACCGTCTCCTTCTTACCAAAAACTTCTATTCGTTAATAGAAGTGGTTTCTAGATTCTCGTAAAGTGTCCGTATCACTGATTCAATATCTGAATCTTCCAATGAAACATCTTCCACAGGATATTTCTCTGCTATTTTACTCACCCATTCGAATGCGCTTTCTTTTCCTCTCTCGAGCACAAATGTTTTTCTAAGACCTTGATCTTTCACCAATATAGTACCAGGAAAATCAATATTCCCAATATCATGCCGAAAATCAATCGTTATTTTTCGTTCGTTACCTATTTGTGTACGGAGATCAGAAACTTTTCCATCATAAACAAGATCTCCCTTGTTTACTATGATCATTCTTGGACAAATTTCCTCAATATCTTTTAAATCATGAGTGGTTAATATGATGGTTACTTTCCTTTCGGAATTAACTTTTTTAAGAAAATTTCTAATTTGATCTTTAGCAAACAAGTCCAGACCAATGGTTGGCTCATCAAGAAAAAGAATCCTCGGTTCATGCAATAAAGCCATCGCAATCTCAACACGCATACGCTGCCCCAAACTAAGTTGTCTGACAGGCTTATGAATAAATTCTTGTATACCCAAAATTTCAACACAATAATTAAGATTATCATGAAACCGTTTGTTTTCTATCTTATAGATGTGTTTATGCAAATCAAAAGAGTCCTCGACCGGTAAATCCCACCATAATTGACTGCGTTGTCCGAATACAACACCAATTTCTTGAGCATTTTTTTTCCTTGATGTATGAGGAGTATTTCCCATAACTTGCAGCACTCCACTTGTAGGAACAAGTATCCCTGTCATCATTTTAATCATGGTTGATTTACCCGCACCGTTAGTACCCAAATAACCTACACTTTCGCCTTCCCTAATTTCAAATGATATTCCGTTTACTGCTGTATGCTCCGTATATTCGCGTGTGATTAAGCTACGTAAGGAACCTATAACCCCTGGAAATCTTCGATATTGACGAAATACCTTTACTGCTTCATTAACACGAATGATACTCATTTCAGTTCTCCTTTTCCACATCTTCCTGTCTAAGCGAATATTACCATTATATCCCTTGTACTTCCAGAGACGGAAATTGACTATATGCATAAATCTGCTTTAAATTAATAAAAATCACTATATTAAGATTAAAAAGATCAAATTATGTCTCTTTTTAAAAGATAATGTCCGTAATTTTATATGGGACATCCGCGGTTAAACTTATTATACGAATACTGATCTTCAGAATGTGGTGCTATAAGATGAGATTTGATTCATATTCCTAGTGATGCGACCATTAAGCCACGAGCTTGCATCAGCTAAGTACCAGTTCCGGTAACCATCATATTCCTCGAAATTGGCTTAGTCCGTTTGGATATTCTCATTCATCTTGCTTACGACATCGCGGCAGACATTTAAAGCTGTCTATGGCTAAAGCCTTAGCAAAATTCACAATAAACCACTGCATTCTATTGTTGGAAGACATAATCAAACTGACGATTTTTGCCTTGCTTAAATCCCTTTGTTGCTCCGATGGTTCCCAAGCGGTGTCCTTGCGGATTATCCGGTCCCGGCTCTCTTCCCCCGTTTCCTTGTCCAACCGGATATCCACATATTTGTTGGAATATATGGAATTACCACCTTCCCTTATTTATTCGTCCAAAAATGCCTCAATGCTGTTCCATTTGGGTTGCAGCCCTTTTTTGATCTTCAGATTATGGTATGCTGGGGTCCCCGAATTCCCCCGTGATCATCTCGATCAACCATTCTCCTCCTCAGCCCAAAACGATATTCTTTGCTTCCACCGCCCACTCGGACGATGCAGTCCGCAGGATCTAGTCGATTTCTTTCCCCCTGTCCTTCTTGTCTAGGTATTTTTCTTTCTTATCCGAGCAGGTGTGGGCCAGTAGCAAGCTGCTGCAGCTCCTCCGCTGCAACCCCGATCAATTGAGGCTGCCCGCTTCCATAAGAACCTGGAGCGCACACTGCCGCTGCTCCATACTCCGCCGCCGAGGTGCTTCGAATCAATTACGGCGGGTCACACCCACTTCTTGTCTTATAAGCTAATTACCTTCGTCACTGGGGACTTTCACTCTGTAGATAGCGCCCATGCTGGGCGCAAACTAAAAAGGGCTGCATTAGGCTGCAGCCCTTTTCTTCTAACTATTTATCTCGCTTCAATACCCAAAATTCATCAACAGTATTATCTAGAATGTCAACTGGGACTACTGCCGTTTTTATCGTTCCGTTCGAAAAAGTCACTGTAAATGTAAACACAGCAGCTCCGCTAGTTAACTTTTTAAAATTCTCATTCCACATTTCACCATCCCAAGAATTATGTGAAATATTTGGAATGAGCAAGAATGGATCCGCATTCCGATTCCAAGTTACAACAACTGTCTGAGCGATATCAGAACTTGCCGGGTCGATAATCGTTGTATCTGCATGTAACAAGAATGGTTCTCCTGCAAGAAATTGTTCCCGTTTCCATGGCATTTCTGGATTCGGACCTTTAGAAAGATTGAATTCCTGACGCAAAATATCCCATCTTGGTATGTGCCTTACAGAACCAGTAATCGTGAGTGGCAAAACGGTTATCACATGCGAAACTGAATCGCTCAATCCATAAGGGTCTGTAACCGTTAGCGTAACGGTGTTATCACCTGGGTTATACCTAGTCGAATTACCGTCTATAACAGCATTCTGAGTGTTCTGACTGGATGTGTATCCATTGGGCCCTGTAATCAACCATTGACTTGTTAATGCATCGCCATCAGGGTCCGTTGATTGATTTATGATTGTGATCGTATCCCCTTCGTAAGCTGGCTTGGGTGTCCAATCAAATTTGGCAACCGGGGGCCGATTGATCATAAACCACGTTTGTGGCGACCAATTCGATTCAGCCCCATACTGGTCCCAGATTTTCACGCGGACCCTCATTTTTTGTCCGGTTGGTAGATCAATGGGAACTGTCATTCTCCCGGTTGTAGAGGTCGTGTTCTGCCACGTTTTCCCCGAATCGTAAATCATCACATCATTGGCCTCGTTTGTAATCTGGATCTGATACCAATACAGCACGTATCCGATATCCGGATCGGTTTGATACCACGTTAGCTCGGGCCGCAGCGTGTTTATGATGTTGGGAGCTGCTTGCGTTCCGTAAGGAAAGGTCATATAGGCAGATGGTGGGCTGTTCGTAGACATCCATCCGATATTACTCCAATCGGACCAATCTTCCCCATCGCTGACTTGTACCTGCCACCAATATTTTTGTCCCATCGCAAGTGGAGTTTCCATCGTCCAGGCCCAACTTGTTAAGGGTGTACTCATGTCACGATTTTTGACGCACTCTACCGGATTATTCGATACATCGTACACACATAAATTAAAAGTAGAAAATATCGTGTTCGAATCGATATCGGCCTGATTCCAAGAAAGGGTAGGCTGCAGCGAAACGTGTGAAGGCTCCGAATAGCTTCCATTCGGGAAGATGATCGATACCGTCGGTGGATGATTCCGAGCTACCGGCTGATCGATCTGGATGGTCTGAACGTACCAATCGGACCATGCTTTGTCCTCGTCTCTAACAGCCATAGCAACAGTGTATTCCCCGCCCTCTAAAGGTCTGATGAGCTTGCTATCCTTCTTCACGCCGGATGGGGTGATGTAATAAAACTTTTTGGCATAAATCCCGTTGTTGGCTGCATAGGGCGCTTGACAATTGCCGTGTGCGTAGCAACGGTCTGGATCAAAGCTCAGGTCCGTCCATCCAACTGTTCCGTCCGATTCGATATGGAGGGTGAATGGCGCTTCAGGTATCCGATGCACAATTAAGTACTGCTCGTAATCCTCCGAATATTTGCGATACGAATCAAACGCAGCGTTATCTGGCCTTGGATTATCCGGCACCCGATATTTGAGCTTATATAAACCAACCTTGTCAAACTGTGGAACGGGATTGGTCACGGTTTGGCCATGCATCGACGATAAGCCAAAATCCGCATCATAGGGTGCCCAGGTGTACGGTAGGAATCGATTTGGATCAACGTGGTCAATGTACCACTGCGTTCCCGGAGCATACATCGCATCCCTTTCCGGATCGTCATAGGTAGTTTCATACGTAATGGGTGTATTGACGATCGCAGCGCCCGGTGTATCGTAGCTCAGATCCGACTCGGACCACATGTAGCTAATGCCTTTAAATTCGGTATTATCGGCTGTTGAATACGGACCCAGCGTACCGGATGTAAACGTGTTATCTACCACATCGATGATAAGTCCATTTTTTTCATAGACCTTGATATGCGTGCCTGTTATTTTAATTTTAAAAGCTACCTGTTGTTCATTAGCTAAGTAATGGCTCGCGGGTTGAGAAATTGCGGTCTTCCTGCCGTTTACGATACGAAACAGCTGAACAGTATCTTTATATACTTCGACTCGATACATATTTTGGTGATTTTGAATTCGGAATCCCATACCCGCATGATAATCAGGCCCGTCCAGCTTGGCGAACTTCATAGTCCATGAAATCGTACCGTTGAGCACCTGTTGAGAAGAAGGATTGAACAGTTGGCCGAATGTAATAGGTTCGTTACTGTAGGGTGATTGTCCTGTACTCGGCTTGTAGCCGTAGGATATCGAATATTCGACTCCAGCTTTAGTCGTGGAACCTCCAATATACCTTGTGCTGCTAGTAGGTAGTTGATTGCTTCGAGGTTGTGGATTAATTTCAACCCCGGAAACAAGGTCAATTGTCTTGCCAGTAATCCGGTGTGTGCCATAGCCATTCCTATAGGTTGTATAATCTTTGTAACCATCAGAGGTACTTGTGCCTTCCGACCATTCGAAGAAATCTGCAGGCTTGGTTGTCGTTACCGCACTTGTACTCAGATTTTCGTAGTAGTAATTACAACCAGCAGGTGTCTCATATTCAGAATCATAAGGCCAACAATAGGATAAACCAACATATTTTTGATCAGCTGATACTCCGCCTCCGATAAATCCATTGATATAATCATGAGCTGCAATTTGTTTAACAATAGAAGGAAATCCAGTTTCAGCATCCCATCTAATTAAGTGGGGTTTATTGTTAATTCTGCTTAAAGTATAATAGTTGCCTTTCGGATCTCCAGCAGGTGCCCAATACCCGATATCCTCGTCATCCACACTTCGCTTAGCCCCACTGGACGTTCCTAAAATTTGATCCAAGCCGTCAGGTAGATACGCGATATAGCCATTCTGTGACGTGTTGCCGGGATTTGATCTGGGCTCGGCAGGAATATTATCAAATGATTCTGTCTTATAGGGGGTAGCCATGTTATCAGGCTTAAACGATTTAATTGTCCTGGTAGTAAGATTAATTTCCTTAAAATCTGAATTAAACCGCATACGGGCATAGCGACCAAGCTCATCCCCATTACTAAATGTTCCTCGTGCGCCCGTATAAGATGGTCTACCTGAATCGATTTCTATCATAAAACTTCCAGATGCCGATGCCGATGCTCTTAATGCAAGAAGATCATCAATTCGGTACCTCCACCAATATTCATTATATTGATATCTACTCCCACCTGTATTTCTAGGCGAAACTATAGTTCGGAACATAATTTCTCCTAAATCTTTGCGCACATACATCACTGGAGCGCTACCATTAACTGCAAAGGGGCTCAGTAGTATTGGATCGTGCGTATCTCCTAGTAGATAATGCTTACCATAATTCGTATCTGCAAATGTCGCGCTACTTACATATTCTCCTTGACCCAAATAATGGTAAGGCGCGGCCCCACCGTAAGGTAATTTAATCTCCTTTGGATCAAGATCCATATTTTCGGCTCCTATCGGCAAGGAGAATTTACTATGCACTCCATTGCCCATCCTAGCGCTTATTAATCGACCATCAGCAGATGCAAACCACCCATTGTTGATCCATGACTTATCCAAGCTGGTATTCGTCCAGTTCATAAAATCGGACGCTAGGAAGGGAGTTACATTGATGGGCATAGGCTCTGTGGCAATACCTGTAGCTGTAAAGGTGGCTTCCGGATTATCATTGGTCACCTTTACAGGGAAATGCTTCGTTGCCCTATCTCCAATGGCGTGAAGAGGCATCGAGTCAACAAAAAGGGAGAGAAATAAAAGAACGGCCATGACGCTGTATAACCATTTATTTTTTTGTTTCCGAAACAATGTTGTCCCTCCTAACCAAGTTGAATAGGTGGGCCGATTACGGTCCCACCTATTTTCAAAAATTAATGTACGAGATCCGTAGGCTGTCCGGGTGCTTCAACCACTGAAAGTATGATATCAAAATCTCCTACATGCTGACCTCTCAGTTCTAAGACATGAACTCCAGTTTTTGCGATATAGAAAGATTCTGTACCGACTGAATATAGATACTCAGCCCCTATTACCAAACTATCCTCATCGATTTCGGCTGTTACCCCTTCATTAAAAATGCCATCATTGTTGCCATCATAGGAAAATGACCATAATCGCTTCATAATGATATCCTGGTCTACACTTAATCCGGTTCCAAGTACAGTAAAGGTTGCCAACCCTCGATTGGTTATATCTCTCCCCGCCCTATCATTACCTACTATATCGACAATAGGGGGAAGATCGGGTTTAACTTCTACCGTTTTAGTTGCCGATCCTGTAAGGCCCTCTGTATCTGTGACGACAAGCGTAACCAGATAATTCCCGAGCTTTGGTGTTTTAAAATCTTTGAGTTTGCCTGTTAACGGCTGGATGTACTCAATTTCTGCTTGAGTCCCTGCTGTTTGTCCAGCTATCGGTGCTATCGTCCAGGCATACGTCAACGCCATATCTCTTGGACTGCTGCTTTTCTCTCCGGACAATTCAATTCTCCGGCCTTCCTTCAGCCAGCCGCCTACATCAATGACAGCTACAGGCTCAGGGCCGATGACATCCAGGTACGAGCAAGCTTTAGCGCTTATTCCTGATTCATTGGTTCCCGTTACGCAAACTTGGTGGGTTCCTTTTACAGCTGCTGTTATATTCGAATACTGCGTTTTGTTTAGTGGTGAGGTCCATCCCATGGAAGCTGGTAATCCAGCGAGCCAGCTTGTGCTCCCTGTGAATGTCCAGCTCAGTGTTACTTTCTCGTTTTTGCTATCGGTGGCTGCTGCTTTCAAGAATACATTTTCATCCTGTACAACAAAGGAGGTTTTTGCGCCTGTGCTGGTTTTGTACCAATCCACTTGAACTGTTGGTGCGCCTGCGACCTTGATAATTTCAAAAGGTTCAGGACCTATCAACGATATACGGCCGCAGCTATCCTCGACGTCATACATAACGATGACATTCCCAGCCCCGATGTTACCCGGATAGGTCGAAGATCCCGCCATTTGCCACGCAAATCCTATCGTATCTTTGCCACCAACAATGGGCGTCCAACCATATGCGTAAGCGTTATTCCCTTGCGTGACTCGAAACCGCCCTGTAACAGCTGTGCAGCCATTGGCCGGATCTGTCAGCGTGACGTTAAAATCATTTTGGTCTTTCCATTCAATTGTTGGGTAATGGACCTTTAGGGTTCCTTTCCATTCTCCGGGGCAGCCTGCGCCTAAACTGCATCCGCCAGGATCGGTTCCGCCGCCATTACAATTGGCTGAGGCTGTAAAAGATTCAGTTTTGGAATTGTTGTTGGTCGATTCCTCGTCTAATGAATTGTCGCTATTGGCTAGAACTGTGATACCCTTTGCACCAGGAGCTGAAAACGTATAGGTAAACGTCCCATCCTCCGTGGTTGTTCCGATCCCATTGAACGTATGGGTAATGATCTCCACTCCATCGGCTGAAATTTTGACCTTAAACGGGCTGGATGTAGCCGGGCCGCTGTTTGTGATGGAATATTTGAATGTTGCGCTTTTGCCTGCTTCGATGCAGGAAGGTCCGGTTAAGGTAGGAACAGTTAAATCCACTTTAGCTGTAGGTGCAGCTGTGTAGGCTACGGCTTCGAGTTTGGGGTATTTGTAGACGTAGCCGGTTAGTTTGATTTTCCAGTTGCTGTACCATCTCAGAACACGGCCATCACTGGGATTATCTACCGGTATCCTATCTGGTTGGGTGGAAAATAATGTGGTAAAGCTAAATCGATAGGATAAAGTTGGTATATCTAAGTAATCTGTTGTCACTCCTGTTATGTTAGATGCAGTTAAGGAACCAGCATCGTCAAGTTGAAAATCTGAGGTATTGAACTCCAAATGTACTGCATCCTTAACATTTAATTTCACGGATGTGTCACTAAGAACACTCAATTCTGAAACTGGCAACACTCCTTCTCTGTAATCGTAAGCACTATCGCAATATTGAACAGTAGATTCATATCCAGATGGGTAAGCAGGTATGCCATAGGGCATTCCTCCTTTGTGCTGCAAGCAAGATGATGGTGGGGGTGCTGAATAGACTGCATTATCCTTGTTCCTATAATAACGATTTGTTGGACCACCACCACCAGAAACATACTCCTCATAGTCAAACATCCATACCTTTTGGTTAGGATCTCTGAACCACTCAAAAGTACCTTCATCAAGCTGTACATAATCCTTAGTACCAACTATGATTTGACCCTGCTGTTGTAGTGGATTTGCTACATTATACTTGCCCCCACCAACGCTAATCATTTCCTGTAGTACTGTATGGGTGTTAGCATCCCTCAACTCAACCTTCGTTATTGGATCGCCGGAAGGATTTGAAATCGTGATGTCACCCAATGTAATGTTTTGATTTTTAGACCCAAACGAGTTACCATCTGACATTGTAAAGAGCATATCCCCTGACTTATAACTAACAACTTGAGCAGGCAAGGCCCCAGCAGCTTGGACTTCGTTTGGTTCTACGAGAAATAAAAAATTCGTTAAGGTAAAAGATATTATTAGGATTAAATATAATAATTTCTTCACACCTATTTACCTCCCAGAGCTTTCTTAATTACAGAGCTATAAACAACGGGACTGCCTTTCTCTCCCAAACTTTGCGCTGGTCTGTGATATACGCTGAACCCATTACCATCAATACCTTTCATTTTCGGAACGATCTGACCTGTCACCACTCGCACATCATTAACTCCGGCTTTCAGGCTAATCCTTCCGAAATTTAGCCCTTCTGGAACTAACTCCGCGTAAGGAGTTACATCAAGCAGTTGACCATCCTTTCCAATATTATCTCCGGTAATGTATAGGTTTGTTAAACTTAGGTAGGAATATTGAAAGCCTCCTTCAGGCTTAACTAATTCCGCATAAATGTGATCAAAGGATAAAAAAGCGTATGCATTAGTTGGGACATCTTGCGTATAAGTTCGTTCATTACCAACCTTCATCATCCATCGCATATTATCCGGAATCAGTTTTCGATTAGGGTCTGTCGGATCACCCATATCGACAACGATATATTTTTCAGTTTCCGAATAGCCATTAGGAGCATCGAAACGAAGCTTATCAAACTCAAATGGACTGTTGTTCTCAATAGCCCATCCAAAGTATTCAGGGGCAATCGTGGAAGCATTGGTTTTATGCCAAAGGATCTCAGCGGCTGAGGTTGCGTACTTATCTGAAGGTAGCTTTTCACCGGCTTTAAGCTGTAACATCCGTTCAATGACCGTAATCGCTTGTGCCCTCGTTGTCGGTTGATCTGACCCGATTGTTCCTTGGTTATCCAAACCATTGATAATACCTTTGCTCGTAGCCAAATACATCCACTTTAAATCATCTGTATTCTTCTCTCCAGCGCTTCTAACTGCTATTCTAGCCATCTCCTCCCGGGTAATGGGAGTGTTAATATCGCCGCTGGTGTAATCCTCGTAACGATGGATTCCGTTCGTTACAGCCGATTCGACAAAGGGCTCATACCATTGTTGCCCTGGCTTAGACTGCGTTTTGATGTTCAATGCTGTGACGGCCAGCTTGATAAATTCGGCCCTGCTTACGTTCTGTTCCGGTTTGAACGTTCCATCCGGATAACCGTCTACATAGCCATAACTAATTGCTGCATTAATGGTTTTAAGCGCCCAATGTCCATTCGTATCGGTAAAGCTCGCTGCTTGTGCTCCCATAGCTAAGGCAAGTGTACCTGCAGCTCCTACGATGCTAATAATAGTTGTTTTTTTCATTTAATCTCTTCCTCTCTTCATTTGAAAATTAGTATCTAATCGACTGACGGAGATACCAGATTCTTAATAATACAAAAAAATAAAAAGACGAAGGAAGTGATTCCCGCGTCTTTCGCCCTAAATCAAAAGTTAATTAATATAGAGTTATTTCTTCATCAAACAGAGCTTCCCCGGAAAATAAAATATCGTCCATAGGACTTTAAACTTCGAGATAACGCTCACAAAAGTTGAGCAATCAACATTTCTCTATTTCCATTTTAGCATATATTTGATAATTGCAACACCTTATTTTATTTCATATTGATTTATCTTTGTACCGATACACAGCCTTTTTTAAGGTTACGGGCTCCCCTTCTACTTTATAAGAAACTTCAATCAACCCAAGTACACTGGGACCATACAGAGTTTCCTTCACTATGACTGTATCCCCTCGATACGACACATTTTCTTGAAAATCATAAGGATATATTGGATTCCCGCTTCCATCCTTTGGAACTTTATCATCTCCTATAAAAAAAAGACCGATGATTTTGACGGGAGAAGCAAAGATAGAGTTAGCTTTGGGCGAAAGATCCGAGTTTAACAATAAAGTTTTGACTAAAGTCTGACGAAAGTTAAGAAGTCCCATGGTTTCGTCGAACACGACCCAACCATGCGCCATTTCATATTCAAGCGGGATGGCAGCATCATGGCAACCATTTATAGTCGCTGAATATGATCTTAATTCTCCCGTGATCATGATTCGGTCATAGGTGTCATTTCTCATAAGTATGACAAACAATATACAGGTCACAATAAGTCTGAACACAATATTCACAATATCACCTGCCAACTTCTATGTATTCATTAAAAGAGGTCTATGGAACATACTCGGTTTTTATCGTACGATATGCTTTGCTATTATTAGAGATCATAGCTCCAAAAAAAATATAAATACGCTTAGGGTAACTAATCATGAGCGTTATGTCTTCCGAGACGCTACCTCGTACTTTCCGTTGAGTCAAATTGATGTCTCCAGTGATTTGTATATCACTAGCAACCAAACCGCGTGTTTTAACCAGGTTATCTTTAATTTGCTGTTGAAGCGCACTTGATATATACCCAGTTGGTGGTGCTTTTAATATGGCTTCAGAAGCTTCCATTTCAATATACATAACATTTTTAGTGTCTGCATGGTCCAATATGATAGCAACCATCATGAGTGTAGTGATCAAAAGGTAAAGAATCATTTTGAAGGTAAAACTCAAGGAAAACCCTCCATTCAGAGTAAGAGAGCGGGTCTCCCCGCTCTCCAGTTTGTATAATATTTTGAAACTACGGATCCATTACTCTGAGTATCCAGATACAACGGTATCCACTCTCGTAACCGCCTTAGTTTGAGCATCATTCGTTTTAGGAATAAGCCCTGTACCTGGTTGAAATATCAAAGTTACTACCAAAAACGCTGTCAATCCAAAACCTAGTACTTTCTGCCATGTCCAACTCATTGCTATGATCGTCTCCTCTTATCTAGTAATTTGTATCAAATGAATACGACCACAGAAACAATCCAATGACGAACCAAACCATTGCAAGTCCTGTACCCGCTACATTGATCATGAACAACACTTGATTTAAATCGTTCTCCCGGGCTTCAAAGCTTGATTGCTGTTTTTTATTGAGTGTATCGGAGTTTTCCTTCAACATCTTGTCGAGCTCCTTGTACTCGACGCCATCCAGATCTCGAAACATCGCGGCCAAGTAGGTTATCTCCTCGTTACCCGGATGTCGCTGTTGCAACCGCATAAGAGCAACTTCTTTCCCCTTTCCCCATTCGTGTTCCAACAGAATGAGGTCACCCTTAATGATTCTAAAGTAATCTTGGTATTTCTGGATCAAGTAAAGAACATTTCGTTGCTGGACCTCCTGCACTTCATTTCGTAAAAGCAAAAGAAGCACATGTGTTTCCCTGGTGACGCGGTATCTTCGAACCTTTTGCAAAACTGGACCTATGACATTTGAAAATATCGTAAAGTTCTTAACACTTGGCCACATTGTGCTATAAAGTAATAGCAAACTGGCAATGGGTAAGAACAAATTACCTTGATAATCTGGCCATCTCATTAACATGGTTACAAATACAACCAATGTTACGATGTCCCGAAATACTTTTAGCTTAGCAGCATTGATAGGAATACCCATGCTTTGGATCAACTGATCTTCATCTTCGTTAATATAGATCTTTTGCCATCTTGATAAGCGCTCTGTCGTCTCCAACTGGACATAAATTCTCATTTCATTGACCGCTAGAATCCGCTGTCCCTTGCCGATCGAAAGAATTACCGAAAGACCAGCTGCAATTATTAACAGGAAACTCGCCCATAAGATGGTATCGAACGGATTTTCCCAAAAATACAAGATATCACCCCCCTATAAATCAAACTTTCTCCGGGAAATAATGAGATTGACTACAATAGCCATAAATCCAAAGAAAATACTACCGATAAACAAGGTCGATCCAATTACACTTTCAAACATAAACTTCCTTGTTCCATCTTCTCCCATCATCCGTAGCGCAAAGTAATAGGCGCCGTAGAGCAGTGGAAAGGCAAAAAAACCAACTTGAACTATTTCCTTTTTCTTGGGTTTATCCTGATGTGAAACGCGAAGATAGCCATGCATTTGTTCAATTAATGATCGAAGGCCCATTGATATCTTTTTGGCTTCTCTGCGGCCTGTTCCTTTATGATCAAGACCATAGGCTTCGCGAAACATAATAAAAAAAGTCGTTGCAAAAATGGATCCCACCTGATGCTCAAAAACATCCAACTCAAAAACTAAGCGAATCTCCTGTTTCCTTTGCATGGCCTGTGAAACCCGAAAGGTCATCGATTTTAGGGGGCCGGTATGCAGCACATCCGTTAGTTCCATCATCGTTGAGTACAGATCATATTTCTGTAGATACTTCCTTTCAAATTCCTCCACATAATTCAGAAATTGGTGGCTCAATTTGGCTCGACGACGTTGAACAAACGCACGCAGGAATATAAATGGTAGCAGCATCACAGCAAAAATGATAAGCACAGGTATGATATAACTAAGTCCGCTAAAAGGAAGTAGACTGCTTCCAGCTTTAAAATAATTGTTTTGCACCCATATTCCACAAGTTATCCCCATAACTATACTAGCCGTAAAAATAATGATCAGTGTTACACGAGTCGCTGTCGCCGATAACATAATCAAGGCATTTAAGTCCAATGCAACAACACGGTACCACGATTTTTCAAAATAGTGCTCGTTATTTTGGGGTGATAATCTTCCAAAACCATTTTCAGAAAATCGATGATCAATTTCTTCCTGAATTTGATGCAATTTGATTCCTTGGATAAGGAAATGGATACCGCAACCCACACCTCCTAACAAAATGGATAACATGGAGATGAACAACCAGTATTCGCTCAGGTACGTCAGGATAACTGCCAGCATTAGCCCCCTCCCCATGTTAAGGAAACTTCTTTCTCTTCTTCCGGAATAGGATATTTGAGTGATAATGCCTCTAAAGCTTTCATTCCCTCTTCAAAACTTTCGCGATTCTTTCGACGCATCCGATTCTTTAAGCGGTTATCGATATGATGATGGAAGAGCCACTGCTGACCATCGAACCACATTATCCGTCGGCTTGTTACAGTCAATGTAATGGCATCAAATACAATTTCGGATATTTCAACATTCCTTAGTGTGATTTGGTTTTCATCCAATTCCATAACCAAAACAAAATCGATATGATTGGCATAATCCGTTAATGCAATTTGATAATTCAATCCCTGTACCCACCGTATTTCCTTCCGTGCCAATGTACCCGGTACGTTTGACGAATCTTTTTCATGCATCGTTGTTCCTACAAAACCCGTAGTATTCGCACAAGCCTCCTTGTACAGAGAAGCCTCTACTTCCCGGACCTCCCCGATAATGTACTGACCGGGATCCTGCCTGAGCGTTCGTGGAAATACAACGGCTACCATGGTTTTGTCGTCACCCACAAATTCAGTTATATCACGATCGGGAAATCGAGACTTTAACCCAAGCTCCGGAGCATTTTCAGCAGAAACCGTAATTTTATCAGTTTCTGTTTCGGCAAATAGGGACAATAGGATGGTTGACTTTCCCGTTCCTGGCTCACCGGAAATGATGCATTTAGAACCACATCGAGCGATCATTCGGTAAATGGGAGCCGCCTTATCATCAATCGTTTCTAGCTTGGCTTGTTCTTTCAGTGTGAAATGCTCTACTGTATTTCGCCTAAATACAATTGTTGGTAACAGAGTTAAAGTTGGCTGTGTAATTACTACCCTTGTCCCGTCGTACAAACGCAATTCAGCATATTGTTTATCCCGACTCATGACTGCCGCTTCATCATTGCGCATTAAATTCTCGATTAGTCGATAGACATCCTTGATGCTCCGATACTGCTCATGCATACGATGTTTCTCACCAATTTTTTTGTACCTTACTTCTGTACCGTTCACACGACATTTCCCAATGTTTCGATGCCGCTCCAACCATACACTTACCACACCCAGCCCCCATATTTCATGGAATAAGGCATCTATAAGATTCTGGTAGATAGAAGGATACTGTGTTTCTGTAAGCTTCATGTGCTCAACCTGCTGCTTAATAATAATTTTTATTTCTTGAACAGCTTCAGGATGCCCGATTGTTGCTCTATGTTGTTGGTTCAGATAGGACTTTTTCTCATCATCGGTTTTTGCGGAATCGAGACGTTGATCAAAGTATTTACTAATGACTTCAAGAGTTCCATCAAAAGCTCCCAGGGAATAACCGGTTGTTGCAGCAGCTTTATTTTTTTGATTTTCACGAGTGTAATTAATCAACTGTTCAATGGTAACTTCTTTATTTTCCTTGGTTTCCTTTTCAATGGCAGCCATTTAACCCGTCCTTCCAGCAAACATTGCAGAAAAAAAGGATACTTTTTCATTTTTCGCCGTGATTAGAGGTAAATCGTAATCAGATATGATGAGATCAACAAGCTTGCCAAGTCCATTCTTAAAATGTTTCGAGTTCTGTGCATTCATTGGCACATATGGGAGCGTAGCGATGTTGGGAGAATCCATATAGGTCGCTATACTTGATTTTGTACCGGTCCCCTGACCATCAAAATTTAAAATAAAGCTTGTCTTCCTCAAATCGATCTCAAACTGATGTTTCAAATCAGGCATTACTCCATAAAATTCTTGCATTTCCTCTGCTTTACTCGTGGTACACATATACTTTCGCTGAATTGCCTTTAAAGCAACAAGTGTAAATGAATTATCCCAATACGGACTAACGTCGAACAAGGTCACATCAAAAGCATGCTGCACAATTCCAATGATCTGCTCCAAGCGATTAGGAACAAACGTTCGTGCGTATTCCAGATGCGGATTACCAGATATCTCAAATATTTTTTTTTCTTTTTCGCGGGCTATTTCTTTTACTCGCTCTGCAGTCAGCCCGCCTGATTCAAATTCACGATATAACTGGAAAATGCCCTCAGGCACTGAGTTAAAAGCGTAGGGATCCAACCGAATGACCCCAATTGTGGCACTTGTTTTTTCTGATAGCTGTTGAGCAATGGAATCGACAATTTTAGATGTACCCGATTTGCGATGGCAGGATACAAACGCGACTGCATTTTGCCGTTGTGACTGAAATCTCTCCGGAAATACGGTCCTGGCGATCTCATCTTGTATTTGTGAATCGGTACGATCTACCAGGAAACTGGCCGATTTGATGTCGCAGGTCTCTTTGGCTTGTTCATAGTCTCCGTCCAAGCCACGACGAACACCATAAACATAAATGATCTTTGCATTCGGGTACTCATTGACAGCATAGTCTAACAACTGTAATGACGTATGATCTAAAATGATTACCTCGGTTTCAATACGTTCTGTAAACTCGAAAACGTATTTCGTTGTTTGCAGGTCCTTGATATTTTGAACAATTGGTGCTAATCTACTCGTTTTTCCTACAACGATAGCCTTCATATGTCACTCCCCATTTACAGCATAAATCAGTTTATAACCTTCCTGAACGGCCATTTTTAACACAGCGTATTCATCTGATTTGAGATATATTTTTGCTTCTGTCGGCTTCGCTGTACCCTCGGAGCGATCGTCAACTCCTTTTTGATTTTTGACTGTCTTATTGGTAGAGTCCATGATATAACGTAACCGAACATTCTCAAATACAGGTTTAGTTAACGGTCTCTCGGGAGTATCTTTTACTTGTTCAACCACTTCTGGAAGGCCAAGCAGCTTGGACTGGGTATTCGCTTTTGCTGCCTGACTTTGCTTGAGTTTCTCACTCGGAAACAGCCAAATGTCACCTGTATCCCCATTCCGGCCTGTCCAGTCAAGTACTTCCCACCATGACGCAGGAATCGGATATTCTTTTTCTCCTTTTTTTGGGGCAAAGATGGTATCTCCAACATAATTCACGGTTAAAAAATCACCTGGATGGAGCGTCTGAACCATGGTTTTATTGATAACTTGATTTTTATTTTGCGGTGTTATCATGGTTGGGGTTATCGCAGCTTGAAGAATTTCCTTTTCATCAAAAAGCAGTTCAAATTTATCGGCAGTAATTTCAGAGAACTTCTCCACCTTTGCGCCCTTTTTTGGCTCATAGACATAAGTCTTTGGCAATAAATCTTGACCTGCTAAATAGATGATCGTAAACCCACCAATACCCACCACAAACATGACAATGGAAATCATGAATAATAGGGTTACCTTAACGCGCATAACTGCTCCTCTCTGACACAAAATCGTTCCATTAAGACGGACTTTGGCAACGTTCTACCTTAATGGAACGTTTGGAATCAGTTATCTAAAAAATCAAATACAAATTGTTTTAATTGTACTTCACCAGGAGCTTCTCCCTTAATTGCCATGCGAAAAGCGTTTTTTACGTCTGCCATGTGTTCATCGATTAAAAACAAATGGATCATTTCGTCAGGCAAATGATTAAGTGAACCCACAATTTCACTCACAGCTTCCTCAGTCCCGCAGCTCCATAACATAATTGGAGGATTATCCGTTGGATACGGACTCGGGAGACGACCCTCCCGAGCAATCCAGTTTAGATACCTCTTCAATTTGTATTTCATAAAGCGCAAGGGTTTTTTTGTTTGTTGTAGACGCTCTATGTACATCACGATGGATCCCACTGGTGTATTCATTCTTATGAGCGCCAGAGGGTTTTCTTCGTTTGGAGATATATGCGGGTACAACATGAAATCTTCATGGGCTATAATCCCTCTCTGCAGTAACTGTATTCTCAGTTCGTTGACTGCACAAATAGAAAGATAATGCGATATATTTTGTGCTAGAGCAATGGGATTGGGAAGGTCGTGCATGCCCATGACAAACCCCAGATAATTTCTAGCCGCAATCCCGATGCTCCAGACATATTCTCTCGCATTATATTCACTTTCCATGTACCATCCGTCAAACCAACCAATTCCCTGTAGAAAGCGGAGCCGCGATCCGAGTTTATGGCCTTTCTCAAACTTGTTCTGATAGAGACGGCGAAGCTGGTTTTCTGTCAACACTTTCATATGAGCTAGTGTGACAGCTACTTCTAGGTCACTTTCCGTAATCTGTCCGGTTTCGACGCGGAAAACCGTAACTTCCAAATTTGTTTCTGGCCGACTCCGAAAAGGCAGCATTTTGAATTGCAATGTCGGGTCATCCAGTATTGGAACACCGCCATCCAGCGATTTCCAGATTCTAGCTGTTTTTCCGTTAAGTGGAGTAAGGGCTGAACGCATATGGTTTGCGCAATGTCGATTGTAGTGTAGGGTCTATTTTAAAAATTCTTGCCTTTCCGCGTCGAGCCTGTTTATCCATCGAAACTATTTCTACGTGCACTGTAAGTCCTTGTGGCAAGCTTCCACCGTACTGACGCCGTAGATTGGACTGAAGATTTCCCAGAATGACAATACCTTTGGGTAGTTCCAAAAAATAACTATTCTGTCCCGCTCCAAATCCAGTTATTTTAGCAACCGTAGAGTCACCCCTGGTATAGTAATCTTCAATGTTGTCCCATATTTTAGCCTTTGCTTCATCCAACACAGCCCTACGTGACAGACGAACACGATAACCAAATTCAACTACAGTTTTACTTATGGCATCAACCGCTGATGTTTCATCGGCTTCCTCATCTTTTCGCTCATCAATTGAAATAATTTTCAAATCAAGTTCCGTCCCCACCTTCAGGAACTCTCTTAGATTTGAAGTCCGGACATGATCCCATTCTTGAGGAGGGATTAGGCATGGAACACCTTCGACATCCACAAAAACCAAGTTATTCTCAGTTACACCCGTTACAAAACCGTTAACCATATCTCCAACGGAATGGTTTCTTATGAAGGCTCTTGATACAAGTGGGACGGCCTCGATACGGCTAACAATAACATTTCCGTCAGTTGTAACATGCTTCACGACAAACGGTACTGTTGTTTGCAAAAAGCCGCTGTACGATGTTAAATCTCTGGTAATAAATTCATTTTTTCTGCAATACACGATCACACCGTTGAAGTTAATCAAAATCAATTCTTCGCTACTATCCTTACCCAATTTGACAGGACGAATGTTCTCGACCACTCCATACTGCACATACTTTCTACGCATCGATTCCTGTAACAATTCCAACACAGCTTGGTTATTCATAGTTTGCCACCTCCAGGGATTCAAGCAAAAGGGCATAGAAAAAGACGCACGTAACCAATAGGTCGCGTGCGTCTTCCGCCTCGTCGCTAAATGAGAGTTTATTCTAATAAAAATACTATACTCAAAAGCGAACAATTAGACAAGCCCCATTTTGTGAGGCTCTTTACAAACACTGTAATCATTCGGTATCTTTTGTTATTTTAAAAACTTGCTTTAAAAAATTTTTGCTATTTGCATCAATGCCAACATCTTTTAGTTGTTCTAACCTTTGCCGCTTCTTATCAACGACTACAGGCTTAGGAATAACCAACTCCTCGGAAGTTGTAATCGGAGCATCTACAGTTGAGGATCCTGTCGGTCCCTTTTCAACTAGTACTTCACTTAGTGCGGAAATGCTATCATTGGTCTTGGGTTCAGCTACCCTTTCTTTGTTATGTCCGTTAAATAGACTCGAGAAATTAACAACATCATTCGATGGAATGGGTACTTTATTAGCAGCAGGGACAGCAATCGTTTCTTTTTTTGGTATAGGCGATAATTCTGAATTTATTTTTATCGCGGAATGGCTATCTACTAGATTCATTGCAGGACCGGTCATTTTTTCACCAGTTTTCAATTCACCTGATGTTTTTTTTCCATAGGCAATTTGAGATGCACGAGGGACAATCCCTTTCTCAGTTTCTGTTACTGCTGGTAACTCAGTATCCATGGATTCTGAGACATTCTCTTCATGCTCAGGTTCAATTAAAGCAAGACTAACGAATCGATCTGGATAAGATTCTGGTTTCTCCATTTCTTCAAAAGTGGGATTCATTCGGCTATTCTGGATCTGCATCTCCAAGTCTGCAGAAGGATCCTTACTATTCGGGTCAACGAACTCACCCCAGCTATCTATCCAGTTCATATCAAATGTATATACCGTATCAGCATCATTTTGCCAGTACCTCATAAATTCTTTTACAGCAGCTGGCTTAAGTGCTTTTTTCCACTTTGATGATTTACCCATGTCAACAAAATCGCCTTCACCCTTCACCGCTTTGGCTGTACTACCTTCGACTACCAATCGAATGTAGCTAAATTTAAATTTGTTGAACATAATTTCATCTTCAGTTACCAATTCTTTTTCCTCACGTGTAATCGTTTGCCCATAACTAAATGATGGATTCGCAGCGCTCTCAGGAGTGTAATTTTCTCTAATAGAAACATCCTCAACAACGTGTGTGCCAAATATCGGTACAAGCTTCTTCGCATCATACTGGCCGACACCACCGTACACAATATAGTTCCGTATGGTACCGATCATGGCATCCACAAAAGCTTCATCGAATTTTACTTTGAGCTGTGACAATGATTGGCAAGCAACCATGAAAGCCACCTTATATTTCCGCCCCTGCCCTGCTAATTTCAAAAATGGAGCATTCATATAATCATAAAATTCATCTACATCAACCGCAATTAAGGGTCTTGTATCTTCATCTCCTTTTCGCCGGAACACCGCATTTTGGACACTCATGAGCACCAGTTTTCCAAATGCGTCAGAAACATTACCCAATAAGCCATTATCTGTATTACATAGCAATATTCCGCCTTTTGCCATTAATTTATCTAAATCTACTGCATTCTCACCTGTTAGGATCCGTGCTAAGTAAGGATTTGTAATTAAATCAGCTAACAGATTACGAGTTTGGCGTGTGAATTCTGTCTGCTTGTCCTTAATTTTTATCTGTCCCTTGTACTCACCTGAAGTAAATTTTTGCAGCATACCCTCACGGTCTTTTTCTTCTTCTAATCCATCGTTATCGAACCAACGCAGTGTCCGGGCAACAAGCATCCAATAGATTTGCATGTCTCGCGGCATGCGCTTAATTTCTTCTTGATCTGGAACCTTGCCACGAAGTTCTTCTACCATATTTTTCGTAAACCTTGGATCCTGATACATTTGGTCTAAGTCCAGAAGCGTACATTCATTTTTTTTGAGAAACTTTAATAAATATATATATTGTTTCAGAACGGTACGACATGCTTGCCTGAAGAATTCATTCGATACTTCGCTCATACCATCCAAAACCGCTGTTATTGTCTCCGCTACCTGCTCAATAGGACCGATCATCGTATTAATACCTGGGGTATCTGGATTTGAAGGGTCAAGATAAACGATTAATTTATCCGGAATACCATGTTCTTTGGCGAGTTTATAGCTTTTATCACATAAATCTTTGGATGGTTCAATGACGACCATACCAATTAAGTGCTTACCTAACTCTATTAAAAATTCAGGAGTGTTCAATCCATATTTTTTAACAAGCTGAGGGAATGCATTAATCATCTTTTGCATATGCGCCAAATCTTGTCGCACTACTTTAAGAATTTTAAGGGACGTTTTCCCGCTCCCTGGTGGACCTATTAAAAAGGTCCCTAGTTGTCGAGTCACACCCATTATAACAATGGGAACTCGGGATAGGGCATCAAGCGCTAAGGTTACATCTGGAAATTTCATTGCCATTTCCTCACCAAAGCGCGCTAAATACTTCCATTCAAATTTATAATCCGAGAACCAATCCTGGATAACTTTATCCTGTCTATATGTGCCAATAAGCCAGTTCAAAAACATGTATGTAATAATCTCTGGTATCATAATTAGAACTGTTCCCAGCAGATGCAATGCACCAACGTGGACATATTTTCGGTTCGCTCCTGTAACTAATTCATCCAGCGCCATCACTTTATCATAAGTTATTGGTTTCAAGTAATTGCTAGCAAATATATTGTAAGCAAGCGCACCAGTCATGATTGCAAATCCAAAAAATAGCATACGTCGACGTACAGAGCTGGTACACATTTTTAATCTTGTGCTAAATAACCATGCGCTAGTTGTTAAAATTCCAGTACTGATTAGCATAAAAAAATGATCTCCCGAAGGAGGACTATAGAAAATCATAAACTGTCCTACGATCGGGATCGTGTGTGCGATCTGCTCTCTTGTCATATCAAACTTTCCAAGAAACATAGCGATGAACATCCCAAGAGTGGATATAAATATAAAATACAAAATGATATACATCAGCCATAAAACGACCCCTGGAATTATTTTTCGCCAGTCAATTTCTCCGAACCAATTTACAAGATATTGTTTCACTGATTCGCATCCTCCCAGGTCAGTGTATTAATATTTCTTATCTTGCGGTAAACGGTTTTTTTATAGTGACCCCACACACCAGTTCGACAGACGTCCTCCCAATTGACGTAGAAAAAAGGAGGATCAGTAAAATGCACCTCATTATCCAGTTCATCTTTGTTAGGGTAGATCAGAATGATTTTTGCCTTTTGGTTTCCTTCATCAATCCACTTTTGCATTCGTAGTGCTTTCGCAATAGGATTCACCCAACCAAGCCTAGCAAAAAAAATCATATGTGTTTCTGCATCGCCAAAATTCCGGATGCGAACCGCTTCGTCAGGAATAATAGGTAATGATGGATTCAACACAATTTTTTTTAACTCATCAGTAAAATATAAAATTTCCTTATCCAATGTGCTGGGTGTTTCATTCACAAACTTTGCAAAACCATTACCTCTTGGATATCCTTGCTGCATATTGCCATTATTCTCAATAAAAAATTCAGACGAGGCAAGACAAGTATATTCATCACCGTGCAGCACTTGTGTTTTATCAAAGACCAGTTCTTCTTCCATTTGTCTGATGATTACTTTTTTTGTGTTTCTGGCCCTCATCTGAGTATGATTTTTAGGGGCAGGAAGTAATGTATCATTCTCATACCAGCCATTAACTGAAAAGAAGGCCATATTATTTTGAGGATAATAATCAAGGGAATAAATAAATTTTCTACATTTATCTTCTATCTCTTTAGAATCCTCTGTCTTCAGATCACACTCGATGGAAAGAAAGCCAGCGTAGTGTTGATTTAGTATTTCCCTATCAGCTTCTTGTCTGGATTCAACAGGTATATTTAGTGGACATTCTGTAACCCGCTTCTGTTTGACTAACTCCGTGTAAAAATGATTGGGTTTGAATATAAACCAATCAGGTCGGTAAGGAGTAATCTTACCAGCTACACGCAAATCCTGAATCGGATACCGCTTCCAGTCTGAGTGAGGGAAATAGATTTCCTTTTTAGTAAGATTGTATATAAGACGGGACATAAATTCTTGTGTTTCAAAGTGGTGGGCTTGTTGGCTGCCTACTGCAAGATTCTGTAATAGATAGTGTTGTTTGGGCTGATTGGGATGTGAATAATTCCATAATGCTTGTAAGTCAAAGGTAGCAATAATATAAAGTCCGAGTTTGGCTAATCGGTAGTGAAATTTTTTCTCATCACCTTTTGCTCTGCTCGCTTTCAACAAGTTCTCACGATTAAGCAAACGTTGGGCATACATTTCAGCTAGAAGATTTCCAACCGATTTTTTGTGCATATGTGGAGTTGCTACACGACCGATTTGAAACATATCTAGCTGGCGATGTGTATAGAGACATCTGAGGATTGCCATTTTATTTGCATTATTGATCGCAAGTTTAATAACTTTATCCTCAATATACCCATTCTTTAATCTGCTAGATTTTCCATTGATCCACCGTTTCTTCCTACCACTTTTTTCAACTTGGCCATTTAACTTTACTGATTCAAGCTTAAACTTTTCCGACCTATCAACTTCTTGTTCATCGATATCTCCTTCGTCCTCTTCATGTAACAAATAATCCTTAGCGAAGTTTAATGAGACATCTTCATGTTCCTCAATTGGATCAAAGTCAGCAGCATCGAAATCGTCATTAATGATGTGCCTTACTTCTGACATCTGAAACACCTCCTAAAATAAAAAAGACGCGATATGCCCCCTAAGGGCCACATCGCGTCTTCCGCTCTACATATGATCATCATAAATTATACACAAGATGATTACATTATGCATCCGAAAAATAATTACAGCGCTACTTTATTTATGAAATAGGAAGCCCACGAAGGCCACTTCGACCGCGGCGGTAGTCAGCTGCTCATATCCATTCGATTGTTTGGTACGCGGCGATCGCTCCTTCCTCCTACACTTCGACCGCGGCGGTAGTCAGCTGCTCATATCCATTCGATTGTTTGGTACGCGGCGATCACTCCTTCCTCCTACACTTCGACCGCGGCGGTAATCGGCTGCTCATATCATCCGATTGTTTGGTACGCGGCGATCACTCCTTCCTCCTACACTTCGACCGCGGCGGTAATCGGCTGCTCATATCATCCGATTGTTTGGTACGCGGCGATCGCTCCTTCCTCCTACACTTCGACCGCGGCGGTAGTCAGCTGCTCATATCCATCCGATTGTTTGGTACGCGGCGAGCCGCTCCGTTCTCCTACACTTCGACCGCGGCGATAGTCAACTGCTCATATCCATTCGATTGTTTGGTACGCGGCGAGCCGCTCCTTTCTCCTACACTTCGACCGCGGCGGTACCCGGCTGCTCATATCCATTCGATTGTCTGGTACGCGGCGAGCCGCTTCTTCCTCATGCACTTCGACCGCGGCGGTAGTCAGTAACGATGAGCGATTCTTCTTTTAGATAATTGAAAAATAACTTGTGGAAAATACACAGAAAAATTTGGTATTTTTAACAATTGGCGATTCGATATATATAGTCCATTTTAAAGCTATTATTAGGCTATGAGGATAGGGTAATCGTGTATAGTTACTCGGAGATTTGGAAGAGCATTTCAGGGTAGTTCTTATATCTCTAATTTTAGTTACATATCAAACCTCTCATCTCCTTAAAAATCAACCCAAATTCAGATTTAATCTTAATTTTTTGATTACCATTCGTAGAAAGAAATAGATGCTTAGAGGCAACGGTTTCAGAACGTTGCCTCTAAGCATCTATTAAAAGCTCTCAGTAAGTTGATTATAGACTCTTAATAATTGGTAATAATCTTTATCTTTGGCTATCAATTACCTACAGGTATGAGATAGTTCTAGTTGACCATAATTACTTACTAATATCGGATTGAACATACCTCTCCCATTTACTTAAGGCTTCCTCTCTTTACATGACATTAACTTACACTGAGTTTAGAAAGCGTGGAGCGGAAACAGTATTAGAGGTATTGGATATGTGCAACATGTAGCGATGAGTGCTAGATAATCGAGTATGAGATTAGTATCATTTAAAGCCGGCTCCTTGGAATCTTAATAGTCATGCAGATGGTGAACCTTAGTATTCTTCTTTAATCCTACTTTGTGTAAATGATTATAATGTCTTCAGATCCTCGAAATTGATGATCGCGATGCATTCATTATGTTAGCGATTATTTTTCTTCAGCAAGTAATTCCAAATACATTCCAGACATTAATTCATGATCTTATAGTTACTATTTCAGAAACTATTATAGTAACTATTTTAGTAACATTCCATAATAATTAATATAAAACCTATATAAACCAATAGTTTCAATGTAGTAACTATAGCAAAAATAATATCTCATATTACTCATAACTATCTTGGGAACCACATGAAAAATATAACATTTTGTATAAACCGTCGCCATTTTAAAGACTTGAAGATATAGAAATTTGATCTAGTTACTATTTTGGATACATCTGTAGATACCTCAAAAATACTTATGAAAAATAGGGATTTATACAAATATTGAATTATTCAAAAAATTATATTATGATGTACTAGGTAACTAAAATAGTTACTATATAGTAGATAGGGAGGCGGTAATTATCCGTGGAGTTCCAAATGCATCAACAATACATAGAGTTGGAATTCAACAAAGAACAAATAAAAATGTTTGCTGATATTGTTGAACTAGACCTGCCGATGAAACGAATTCTTTTAAGTATTGGACAACATGCTGATGCAAATAAAGATAATGAACTTAGTGCTGGTATTTCTATAAAACAACTTTCCGAAAAAGTAATAATTACCCGTAAGGTCCAGGAACGTGGCAAAGGGAAAAAATATGGACTTCAGGAAGCTAATATTGATCGGAAACATGCAGAACGTATCGTGGAATCACTACTTAAAATGTCTCTATGTTTCTATAAATCCTTCCATCCAACCAAATTGATATTTCTATCCCCTCGCGGCCGCAGTATTGCAGCAGAGATCCTGCGAAGACATAAAGAATCCCAAAAAACAAAAATGAATTAGGAGTTGATTATATTGTCTTTCAGAGATAACCCCCCTTCTATTAATATGACAATAGTCGGTTTTGGACAAGCTGGATCACGGATAGCAGATAAATTTGCTTCTTACAAAACCAGAGATGGAAAGCCAGTATACAATTGCTTGGCACTAAACTCTAATGATGGTGATTTAGAGGAATTACGTCACATAGCACCAGACAACCGAATATCGCTTAAATTAGGAGGTCTTGGTAAAAACCCTGAAAAAGCACTTCAAATATTAGAACAAAATGAACAGGTTAAAGAAAATCTAAAAGAATTTGTTACAAAAAAGGTACGTGTTGAGGATACATTAGTACTCTTTATAGCCGGTTTAGGTGGAGGAACTGGTACGGCCACCATAGTAAAGGCTGTCGAAGAATTCCACGAGTTTTATAATCTAAAACTCGTGAAACAAGCTCTCTTTAAAATAAGGGAACAAGTTGGAGATGCAGACTTTAAGCAAAATATAAAAAAATATCAAGTAGATGCCTATAATAAAGTAAAGGACCAGTTTAAAAAAATCGGTATCATTGCTACTATTCCCGTTCGTAGCGATGGTCCAGATGTCTTACGCCAGGTTAATGACTTTGCTTCTCGGATATGGGCAATGGCTAAAAATCCTACTAAGGGAATCTCATTCGTTTCATTTCCTGATAATCAAATGTTTTATGAACGCTTTATTAATGAACGAGACTCTTCTTCGAAAAATTACCGGGATTTTGCAAATAGTGAAATAAGTTCGATTCTTCATGAGCTTAACACAGCGACAAATGGTAGTGGCACTTCAGTAATAATGGATTCTAATGATTTTAAAAGAGTTGTTCATGAGAAAGAAGGATGTTTTGTCATTAATAGAGTACAAAAAAACGTTAAATCAATTTCAAATACAGATGACTTAACTAATCTTTTTGTAAGTTCTGTTAGTTCTAACAATCTTCATGATCCAATTGCTCTACAAGAAATAGATGAACAAGGCCAAAATGTTTTCGCACGTGTTCATCATGTTGGTTTACTGGGTATAATGCCTCCTGAACTTAATAAATTAGGAAGTTCATTTATTGATAATGCAAAGGAAGAAGTCAGCAAGAAATTACCCTTGCAAGGAACGATATTTTCTGGGTATCTCAGTGAAAATAACAATTTCAATGCAACTGTCTACTCATTTTATAAAACCGATGCCCTTCCTATTCGGCTTTCAAAAGGCTTAGTTAAAGAGTACGAGGAATTCATGGCCAAACAGAAACAAGTAACATACAAGCAAGACTCAATCCAGCAAATTGCTGCAACGGCTGATGAAGATCTAGATCTAGATTTGGATCTTACTGATTTCGGAATTAGTCTTGAAGAACTAGGAATTTCTGACAAAAAGGAAGAAATAACAGAAGACATTAATATAGACAATATGGATTTTTCTAACATTAATCCTAACGACATAAACTAAAATAATTTAAAAAGCGGGTTCTCGATAGAAAGAACCCGCTTTTTTTTGTAAACCTTCAATTCAATATTGATAATCCATATGCCTCCCTCCCTTTCCCTTCTCTATTTCTAATGTGATGACTAGGTAAAGAGCGTTGAACTGTTGAGAAACTGCAAATAGCCTCCCTAAGATGCCCCAGTTCGTTTATGAGGGCTTTTTTATGGTCTTGTGAAGTAAAATACCTACTCGGGGTTTGTCGTCCCTCTAACATGCTGCTTGAATGAGCGTTATTTTGTGAAAAAGAAACAGAACTACAGTTGATCAAACTGTTAAAGGTAACGCATCACCCCATCAAATCGTCACTATTCACCAATTGATAATAGCCTATCAATAGATGATAGTCTATTATCAATTCAATATTATCTATCTATCAATATGTCATCATATAATTTTATATCATTTTTAACTATGATGAGGTATCCTATTAAAAGATCATAGTCTATAATTAATTAAAAGTGATCTATCTTTTGATATATCATTATATTATTATATGTCATTTCTGATTATCCGCAGGGAATCTATTGATAGTTGATAGGATATTAATAGTCTATCTATAATCTATATGCCCATATATCATGGATTTATATAAAGTAATATCTTTGAATTTCAGAGGAAGCTATATACAGATGATAGTCTATTAATAATTAATAGTGGACTATCGTTCATATATCATGTAATTGTTACTATGATTTCTTTTGTAGTTTATTGAGATGTGCAAGGGTTCTTTCAATTAATAATAGTCTATATATTAATATATGATAGCTTACGAGTAGACTGATTCGATAAATGAAACAAGAGACTATCAATATCTGATAGATACCTTAGAAGCTATCAAACAAGAAGCTCATATGTTATAATTTTTTCAAAATATTAGGCCAAAATAATCAAGAAATAGGCCCAAAACTATATTTAGGGTTATAAGGAGGCTATTGATAGGCTATGACGGACCATTTTGAACAATATGAGGGTTATGTCACAATTGGAATTGCTCATGAGAGAATGAAAAAAGGAGGTATCAATATACCAATTCCTACTATGAGAAATTGGGTAAATGAACTTCATCAACTCAAAATTCATACCATACCAAGGAATACAAGAGATGAGAGAATTTTTAGTAAAGAAGACATAGAAATAATCAGATTTATTTCTGAAGCCAAGCAAAGGTTTGGAAATAATATCACTATGCAAAACATTGGTAGTATGTTGCTGGAAAATTTTTCACAGCATCTTCACTATGATCCAAATGATTCACAAGAGCAGCAACAAGGGATTATTCCGATTCTGTCTGAAGAAAGATTAAAAGATTTCCTAAAAACAGAGTTACAAGAAATTAATTTACTAAAACTTGAAATGGAACAATCAAAAACAAAATATGAAGAGATGTTACGCCTAATGCCAGACCCGATAGAGGAAGAAAAACAACGTAAAAAGGAATTGCGTCAACATGATCTGGATCGATCATTTACTGAAAACCGTGTCAATAAACGATTAAGAGAAAAAGCTGAAGCTGTTTGGAATAAAAATCCCAAGAAAATTGGGGTAATATTCAAAAAAGAAGATACTGCAGCAAAACTAGAATTTATCGAATTATATAAATTGGAACACTATGAAGAAGAAATGAAAAAGGAATATGATTTAGGAAATGATACAACAAAAAATTAAACATAATATAATTCATATTTAAAACGAATTTATGGAGAGGAGGAGGGGAGGGGGGTTAAATCAAATGCCTCTTTACTTATGTTGCATAACTCCAGGCAGAGAACTGATACACACAAAATAAAAAGACAACTCTTACCTAATAAATGAGCTGTCTTTTTTTGATTCTAAGTGTCTATTAAAAATAAAGTATTAGACTGAGATACTAAAGTTGTAGACTGAACGCCCGTGCCGAGAGCATCAGCAGCTCGAGCTCCTGATGCTTCCAGATGGATACCCAGCTTTGCGATCGGCAACCCGGCAATGGCGGCCGGATCGAGCAGCTGCAGTTCACGTTCTTGGTGCTTCCGGATGGATGCCCAGGTAGAGCCGATTTCCGGAAAGATGGACCTGGGATGCAAAACGTGGACTGGTGAACAGGACCCGATGCAACCATTACCAAAAAAAGAAGGCATGATCGAAGGGAAAATAATCCTTGGACCAAGTGCCGGTGGCTTATGACATTATGTTGCTGGTGAAGCTGTTCATGCTGGCGCTTTTATAGAAGTAGCGTTTGGCGGTGGTTGGATACATGGGAGGTACGAATGGAATTTCGACCAGGAAAGTCCGATACAAATCCATTCCAAAGGCTCTGTTATTTACATCCGTGAAGGGCACGTTGTCCGGATTCGTGGTTAAAAGAAAGAATCAAATGAATAACAAAATTAACAGCACGAACAGCGTTAAAAAATCAGGTGCAGACACTTCGACACCATCCAAAAACAATTGAAGATAACGATGAATATACGGCGTATAAGGAGGTACTTTCCTTGTTAAAAGTCGGTGATAGAGTATATTTAGAATATGATATTCTACGTGGATTAGGAACAGTTCTCGTATTATCAAAGACTGGAAAGACAGCAAAAGTTCAATGGCCAAACCCTTATAATAGCATAAAGTTGGCTAAGCCCACTTACTACAAAATCAAATGTCTTCTTGATGTAAATTTTCGGGCATTAAGAAATACAACAAAATAGGGAGCGTGTATGATATGGAGAAATTTAAGTTTGAAATAGGGGAACGAGTAACATTTTTTTGGAACTTTACTGGCCATTCTTTGGAAGCTAAAGATGCAACAGCAAAGGAAATAGAAGATGCGGGAGTTTGGTTTGAATTTGATGGTGAAGATGACGAATCATTTGTTGCGTACGAAGAGATGCACTTGTTTTTACGTTCTTCGGGAGGAGCTCCGGAAGGGACACACGCTTTGTCTGTAAATCAAATTACGGAAGCGCACTTTGATAAAAATTTTACCCCTGAGCAAATGAGGAAATTGATAGAATCTCTTAAATTGTGAAGTAATTCGATAAATAGGGAGGTTTCGTCAGATGAAGGTTGAAACCGTCATCGAAAAGGCATTTCATAAAGCTAATCTGATAGGAACGCATGTGGATATTTACGAAGTTATCGAAAGTTACAAAACCCTTTCGGTATTGCCGGAATCGGAGAAAGATAAGATTTACGACAAGATAGCCGGAAGTATGGGACTTTTTAGCAAGGGAACATATTGTTTAGTTGATAAAGTTGACCTGATTCATGCCTTGTCAACGGTTAAGTAATTCAGTGAATATCAATTCTCCATAAGGGGGTGTAACGGTGATTGGACGGTTGAAGTTACAGTTACGGATCGGGAAGGAAATATAATTTTCCAGAGAGATTATCCAGGCGACTCCATATTTGAAGCATCAGCAATATTTAACATGAACAAGGTTTCAGTTACCAAGCTGGAACGATTATTAGCTTTAAGAAGCTGTGATGCGACATATTGAATAAATTGTACATGGGGAGTGAGATCGTGGGGAAAAGATTGCGTGAATGTGAGACGGAAGATGAATATAAACAAACAACCATTGAGCAAGCTTTAGATGACTATAAATTCTTTAAAGAAACACGCGGGGAAGAAGAGGCGCTGAAATTTATTTTTGACATAGTTTACGAACATGCAAGTAATGCAGGTCATTATTTCGAACGGAGATCGCGTCAGGAAACATAATAAAAAATTTGTACATGGGGGAGCGTGAATTGAATGAAACTTACAAATGGTGAACTTGCTGTCGTGCAGATGGCGTTGGATGATTTTATTTTGAAAGAATCTGCGAGTTTAGAACGATATACGCAAAAAGAGGAATCTTCTATTACTGGAGATAGAACAAAATCTCAAATAATTGAATGTATTGAGAATCGACTTGAACGAGCGAAGACGGCGTTGAAAAAAATGAATGAGGTTACATAGTAAATATAACTGAAACAAATAGCTCGGTAGGGGCGACTAGCGAATGGCTGGCTAGCCGGTCAAACCATGAAAGCCTGGTATTCTATTCCGATCATGACATCACCGTTTATCAGTTAAAATACTGGTTATACAAGGCGCAGAGATAAGCTCAAATCTCCACCCTGACGTTCCGCCCCGTTACGTTCTCCTCTCAGAGTTCAATTACCCCATCGGTTCAGATCCAAGTCGGTATTGCCCAGATCGAGGTTCGTCGGTTTTGAATCCGGGCTGCTTTGATATTTGGTCCCCGCGCTTACGCCGTTTTGTTGAGCTTCAGCTCAACCTCGCCTGTGTATCTGCCTACGGAGCCACTGACACGCGTAAAATACTAGGTAGGGTCTATTGAAGCTTACGTTCCGGAAGACATACCACGCGGCCCTCGCGAAGTAGCTCGTGGCCAACGCCAGAGGGCGCACCAGGATGTGGCCTATCGCGGAAGCTCTGTTCCGAAAGACGTGCGGCACGTATGAATCTCGCGTAGTTGCTCGTGGCCAGTGCCTGCTGCGCACACCAGCACGTTTTACCGGCAGATCTGCTCGAAAGACGTGCCGCGTGGACCTCGAGCAGCAGCTCGTGGCCAACGCCACAGAGCACACCAGGATGCGGCCGTTCATCGGAACTCCGTCTGGAAGAAGTGCCGCGCGGATCTCGCGCAGCAGCTCGTGGTCAACGCCAGCAGTACACATCAGGATGTGGCATATCGCGGCAGCTCTGTTCCGAAAGACGTACGGCACGTACGAATCTCGCGCAGTTGCTTGTGGCCAGTGCCTGCAGCGCACACCAGAATGTGGTTGTTCACGCGGATCTCGCGCAGCTGCTCATGGTCAGCGCAGTAGCGCACACCAGTATGCGTCCGATCGCACAGCTTTACGTACATCGTGGATCTCGCGCAGCAGTACACATCAGTATGCGTCCGATTGCGGCAGCTCTGTTCCGGAAGACGTACCGCGTGGATCTCGTGCAGCTGCTCAAAGTGGTCCGGCGTTGGAAACGAACGGCAAGCCGTGCCGCAGTATTGGGACGTTTGCAAGGCGCAGGGCAAGGCGGAGGACTTGGCGAGGGCCAAAGATAAGTTGGCAGACCGTGAGCGCATCACAGCTGAATCCTTCGAGAAGCTTGGACGGAGGGCCAAGACGCAAGCGGTGTTCGCGGAATTACCGGTCATCATTTTGGAGTTTGCGGCACAGTATAAGGCCCGTTGTATCAAGTGGTTATTGGATGGTGCGGAGAAGTATCAGGCGCACATGATCGAGGTAAACGCCATACAGGACCGCAACGAGCGCAACAAGGCACGGGCGACCGCTTACAAAGCGTTTGGTGGAACGTGCCGGTCGCTTTCGATACCCCATCGGCGCTCCTCCAGCCCACCTCGAAGCCCAGCGTCTCCAGCAAAGAACGGAACGGCACGAGCGTCCTGCCGTCCAGGAGGATCGGAGGAGCTTCCTGAAACGTCACCAATTGGTCCTTGTAATATATGCTTATCTCCTTCGGGGCCGCCGATGCTCCTGTTTGAAACATAATCGCGATCACTAGCGATAAGACGGTCATCAGACTAGCCGCCTTAGCCGATAGACGATATCCGACATCTGATGTTCTGAACAAGCTAAACAGTCCTTTCCATGTTGATTTTCGACCGCCAATTCATGGCCGTTTCTTCTTAGCCAGTGTAGCATCACGGATTTCATTCCAATATTATACGATCGTATACTCTTGAATCATTTCAACGCTGCCCCCTACCGAGTGTCATGCTTGATCGGAGTTCGCACGAGAGAGCTTCGAGCGCTCGGTGCCGGGATTGGCGTGTTTCGTCATGCCCCAGAGCATGCGAAATGTCCCTAAACGCAAACAACCCTCCCTGCTTCCTACTTGGGAAGCAAGTCCGGGGGGCCTGGTTTGTATAAGAAAACCCCCAGTTCGACTGGGGGTTCAGGAAAGCTTATAGCTATGAGTGGTCCATCTTTTGAACTTCATGATAAGATGAGTGCCGGTCTGCCAACCGCACACATGAAATCAAAGGAGCTAAAAAGATGGACAAGAGCAGCTTAGCACATACGAAATGGAACTGCAAATACCCTATCATATTTGCGCCAAAGTATCGAAGACAAGTGATTTATGGAAAACTTAAGCGAGAGATTGGAAAGATCATCAGGCAGCTTTGTGAGCGAAAAGGAGTAGAGTTAATTGAAGCGGAAGCATGCCCTGATCATATCCACATGCTAGTGAGTATCCCGCCAAAACTCAGTGTATCGAATTCATGGGATATCTGAAGGGAAAAAGTTCACTGATGATTTTCGATCAATTTGCTAATCTAAAGTATCGGTACGGGAGCAGGCAATTCTGGTGCAGAGGGTATTACGTAGATACGGTAGGTCGAAACAAGAAAGGTCGCGCTTCCTTCGGGGATCAGCAATGTACAGCAAGGCGGTGGAGGTGGAAAAGCCAAAAGACCGGTCGTGATCATTTCGGAAAAAGGCAAAGACGGTCTGGATGCTTTGAACAAGATGCAAGAGCAACTATCCCGGACGATCTACTTTGGCCACAGGGAAATACTCCTTTTGGGCGAAAAATACGCTCTGCACGGAGTAGCCCAAGTTCTAGACAAATTTTTACGTGCGCCTGTCGACCGGTATAACAGCTTCGTCTTGACGACGCACGGAGCATCCGTAAAAGAAGTACTCAATGCGAAATATGCGCTGGAAAATTTACCGGGTACCGAGATGAATAAAATTGAAGCCCATAATAGCGGCGTATCGATCAAAATTGGCGAATTTATGGATGAAATATCGAAAAGTGGAATCATGCCAGCAACCGGGGCGATTCGGCTCGTGAAAGATCCAAGTAGCGGCGAAACCACCTTCAAAATCGACGAAGCGGCCGTCTACAAGTCAAATAAAGTCGTAGGATTTTTACCGGAAAATGAAACGAGAATGCTGCAGATTTGGAAAATCGGGAAGAGCGATGTTTGTGCCTCTGGATATTTTCCTTTGACCGCGGCTGTGTTGGCTTTGACAAGGCATGCTCAATAGTGCATCGCTTAACGCGTCGACAAGTGAAGATATGCGGTATGGTTCGTGGGTTGGCTGTTGATATCATTGTCAACGGTAATTTGACACTTGGAAGCAATATGATATCAGTACATATACTTGACATCTTGTCGAAAAATCGACGCATAGAAAAATAACCCAATTGAGCGAAGTATGGTATCCATTAGTTCTCACACGAAAGGAATAAACGCCAAATGGGTTACAACAAGCAGTTTACCCTATTTGCAGACGATTGAACATATCTATGCTCAATTACTTCCCTTCCGTTCGTGCTTCTCCAGACAAGCCAGTTTCTAGTGGTTTGTTGTTCTGATCGTCGGCTTCATGCTGCGCTCCGACCATCTAGGTGTGACTTCCGTGATTCGGGATCTCTCGCTGTTACGAAACACTGACTCACTTCTTCCGTTCTTCTGCTTGGCCCACCTCATTGTTGTGGCAGTGGTGGCTTCAGGTGGTTCGCCAGCATGCGCCTTTGCTGGTGATTCAGGGTCGTGTGGTCCTCGTCGGCGATGGCATGAAACAAGCCAAGGAAGGTCGCCGGATGCCGGGGGTCAAGAGGCTTCATGAGGAATCCGAAAATGTCGCCAAGGGTGAGTATATCTTTGGTCATTTGTTTGGTGCCATTGGCATTCTGGTCGGCGATTCCCGGAAGTGGTTCTGCTTGCCCTTGTTTATGAATCTACAAGACGGTGTCCAAACCATTCTGGGCTGGAAGAAGTCCGCGAGCGAAGTAGAAACACCTT
>NZ_JAJNMU010000259.1 GCF_022458865.1 Paenibacillus periandrae
CACTGGAGGCCCGAACCCACGCATGTTGAAAAATGCGGGGATGAGGTGGGGGTAGCGGAGAAATTCCAATCGAACTCGGAGATAGCTGGTTCTCCCCGAAATAGCTTTAGGGCTAGCCTCGGAGTTTTAGAGTCGTGGAGGTAGAGCACTGATTGGGTGCGGGGCCCGCCAAGGGTTACCAAGTCCAGTCAAAATCCGAATGCCACAGACTT
>NZ_JAJNMU010000260.1 GCF_022458865.1 Paenibacillus periandrae
TTATCGGCAACGGGTGTCATACCCGCCACGGCCAAGCGAGCACGTGTGCATGCAGGTCTAGCTTCCACGGCTCCTAACGGGTCAGGAACCGTATACGTAGATTCAGTTACGTTCAAGTATGGGACAGACAGTAACATCGTGGCCAACCCTGAGTATGAAAAGCAGACGCGCCCAGGTAGTAGCCTTGCGGATGGTTGGGACTACTGGAAGTC
>NZ_JAJNMU010000261.1 GCF_022458865.1 Paenibacillus periandrae
TTAGTGGCCAGTACTATATTGAGCAATTGGCAAACGCCAAAGTGCTGCATTATTTATTGTTCTATGATGCAAGCGGAGTGAATGTGGGAGGGACCACGATCGAGCGTACTACCGCGCACCCCGGCTATCAAAGTTTATCGGCAACGGGTGTCATACCCGCCACGGCCAAGCGAGCACGTGTGCATGCAGGTCTAGCTTCCACGGCTCCTAA
>NZ_JAJNMU010000262.1 GCF_022458865.1 Paenibacillus periandrae
CCACGAGGTTTCACGTGTCTCGCGGTACTCGGGATCCGTCTACAAGTTTCGCAGATTTTCGGTTTCGGGATTGTTACCCTCTGTGATGAGCCTTTCCAGACTGCTTCACCTATTCTGCTAACCCGATCTTGACGTCCCACAACCCCTGAGAGCAAGCTCTCAGGTTTGGGCTGTTCCGCGTTCGCTCGCCGCTACTGACGGAATCACTGT
>NZ_JAJNMU010000263.1 GCF_022458865.1 Paenibacillus periandrae
GTCAAGCTTGTTCCTTGAAAACTAGATACCGAAACGAAACAAATGTTTAGAGCAGCGTTACTTAACTTCGGTTGAGTAACAAATCCAAATAGATCTATCCTAACGGATAGGACTTATTAGCGGAATTGGTTAAGCTAATAAGAGCACACGGAGGATGCCTAGGCACTAGGAGCCGAAGAAGGACGTGGCGAACGACGAAATGCCTCGGG
>NZ_JAJNMU010000264.1 GCF_022458865.1 Paenibacillus periandrae
GCGGACTACCAGCCGGCGATTATTCGACCTTTTCCAAAAAAGCCAAGGATGTTCCTTATGACCTGTTTAAGCAGACTTTGCAGCTACTTTTGAAAAAATGCAACCGACCCTTGCGCCGCGAATTACGTTTGCCTAAGGACCTTCTTCTTATCGACTCGACCACGATCACAGTCGGCAAAACACGTTTGCCTTGGGCACCCTATCATG
>NZ_JAJNMU010000265.1 GCF_022458865.1 Paenibacillus periandrae
ATACGAACAAGAAAAACCCTTGATTAACAAGGGTTTAAGTAATGTAGTTATAGCTAGTTAATGCCACAAATTACCTTGAGGGGGTAGTGTCCCATGGACGTGCGGGTTCAAATCCCGCCGACCGCATTGTTAGACCCTATTAGAGAAATCCTTCTAGCACAAGGGTTTCTCTTTATTTTTGGGCGTCTGTGAACGGCGGGA
>NZ_JAJNMU010000026.1 GCF_022458865.1 Paenibacillus periandrae
GCATAACTCTCAGAATTGCTTAAATAACGTTGAACAGCTGATAATTTTTCGTCTGAAGTATACTTAGCCATTAAAAAACTGCACCTCCAACTGTTAGATGATGTCTAACAATTGGGGTGCAGTTCAATCCGCTGGGGGATAAAGCGGTTTTTTGTTTGGAAGAGCTCTAGACTCTTTCCATCAGCTGCTCACGGTTCGGACCGTTGGATACCCAACGAATAGGCGTCTGGATCAGCTTTTCCAGTAAAACAACATAGGCTTGCGCCTGCTCGGGTAAATCCTCAAAACGGCGAATATGGGAAATATCGCATTTCCAACCAGGGACCTTTTCGATTACCGGGCTAGCATACTGAAGCTGCTCGGACACCGGAAAGGTTATTGTTGTCTGTCCATGAAGCTCATAAGCTGTACAGATTGGAATCTCATCCAGATAACCGAGTACATCCAGGTTCGTTAAAGCCACCTCTGTGGCTCCCTGTACCTCACAGCCATATCGGGTTGCCACGGCATCGAACCAGCCTACCCGTCTTGGACGTCCGGTTCTGGCTCCATATTCTCCGGCATCCCCACCGCGTTTGCGCAGCTCTTCAGCAGCATCTCCCACTAGCTCCATCACAAAAGGCCCAGCCCCCACACAGCTTGAGTATGCCTTCACTACGGCAAGAACACGTTGGATCGAATGTGGAGGAAGCCCGGCTCCTACCGAGGCAAAGCCAGCCAGCGTAGAGGAAGAGGTCGTAAATGGATAGATGCCATGATCAGGATCACGCAGGGAACCGAGTTGACCTTCAACGAGGATGTGCTTACCTTCCGCCAGTGCCTGATTCAGCATTGTTGTTGTATCCGTAACAAAAGGCTTCAGCCATGCAGCCAGCTTCATTAATTCCGGCATCAGCTCGTCTACCTGAACAGGCGGTTGCCCGTATAGATGCTGCAGCAGTACATTTTTGGCAGCTAGCGAGGCCTCCAGTCGGGTCCGTAAATGCTCTGGATCATAGAGCTCGGATACCTGAATGCCCAGCTTCGCATATTTATCCGCATAAAACGGCGAAATTCCCATCTTGGTCGACCCAAAGCTGTTTGCACCGAGTCGGGCTTCTTCCAGCTCGTCGAAGAGGACATGGTAAGGCATCAGCACCTGAGCACGCTCCGATACGACAAGCTGGGGTGCCGGAATCCCGCGTGCCTGCAGATTGTTCCATTCCTTCATCAAATCAGATATGTTAAGTGCAACTCCGGGTCCGATTACATTGATCACATGAGGATCAAATACACCTGAGGGCAGCAAGTTGAGCACGAATTTGCCGTAGTCATTAATAATCGTATGGCCTGCATTGCTTCCTCCTTGATAACGTACAACATAATCCGATTGGGATGCCCATGCATCCGTCATTTTACCTTTGCCTTCATCTCCCCAGTTAGCTCCTACTACAGCCGTAACCGGCATATCCATCGCCTCTTTTCATCAGATTGCTTGCTCCTACAGGTTTCAGTATAATCTCTATTAGGACATAAGTTAAATTGATATTATTGATACAGGATATAAAGGAGATTGATATTGGTGTTGGATAATTTGGAATGGTATCGGGTATTCTACAAAATCGCTATAACTGGAAGCTTCTCCAAAGCAGCGGAAGAGCTTTATATTACCCAGCCGGCAGTAAGCTACGCCGTTAAGCAGCTGGAGAACAGACTGGGCAGCAAGCTGTTTTTTCGGACCTATAAAGGGGTGAAGCTGACGCACGAGGGAGAGGTGCTGTTTCGATATATCGAGAAAGCGTACCACTTCATTGAAGCAGGAGAAAAAGAAATCGCCTCCATACATGAGCTGCACAGCGGGGAAATTACTATTGGTGCAAGCGATACGCTGTGCAAGCATTTTTTGCTGCCACATGTGGAACGGTTTCACCATGATTATCCGTTCGTTAAGCTGCGAGTGACGAATCGGACGACACAGGAAACGATTGATTTGCTGAAGCAAGGGAGGGTTGACTTTGGTATTGTCAATTTGCCAATCGAGGATAAACAGCTGCAAGTACAGGAAGCGTTGGAATTGCAGGACACGTTCGTAGCAGGAAAGGATTATTTGGCGCTGGCGCAAGCTCCGATTACGATGGAACGGTTGATTACCTATCCACTGCTGCTATTAGAGAAGGGAAGCAGTATTCGCCGTTATGCTGACAGCTTTGCGGAAGCTAGAGGGGTGAAGCTTCAGCCGGAAATTGAGCTGGGCAGCATCGATCTGCTGGTTGATTTTGCACGGATTGGACTTGGTATTGCTTATGTGATCCGTAATTTCGTATCGCCTGAGCTTGCATCAGGCGTACTGGTTGAAATTAAGCTGAAGGAGCGGATCCCGCCACGGCAGGCTGGGATTGTTACGCTCAAGGGCGTTCCTGTATCTGCGGCGGCTAACCGGTTTATTAATATGCTGCTGCCTGAAAAGCACAGTATCAAGTAAAGCTTCTGGCATACCGAAATTTGTTTGGTACGCTTTTCCAACGCACGCAGCTCCAGAGCGTGCGTTCTTGTTGTTGTATCGTAGCTGTCGAACCCCACGTGGCGTAGTTCAGCGTACAGCCGCCTGTTCAATTCAATTAAATTAATCCCCTAAATGTTAAGTTAATGCTATAGCTAAAAATGCTGGACACAATAAAATAAAAGTTAGAAGTCCGGTGAAGAACGAGCGCAGTGGCCAAATGATCCTGGAGAAGCGTAAGCGTTCGCCTTTGAAATCGTGAATAAACCGCTTAATCTCATCCAATTTCACGATTTCAACAGCGATCGGAAGGATATTTGGCCGCGCAGCGAGACTTATTCACCGGACTTTTAGAGATGACATCATGAGGAAATGGGGGAAACTTACAGATATGAAATTAAGGATGAACACCTTCGGCAAAGTAATTGCTCTTGTTTTTTTTCTGCTCATTCCGATCATTTTATTATATGGGTACTCCTATCAGGTAAGCGTAAATGTGGTGAGAGAGACCGTGGAGGACACGAATCGCAACAGGCTGTCTTTTTTTATGAGTCAGATGGAAATGATGATTGATCAATTGACGAAGTTTCCGGTTACGGTTAGCCGGGACTACAATATCAAACAATATTTTAACAGTCGAAATTCGGATGAATCCCGTACGTTATTGCAAAAACAGCTTCAGATTGCAGATGCACTTAATATTCAAACGGCAACGAGTGGTTGGAATAATCAGCTCATTTTATACTTGCTGGATTCCAAAGAAATTTTGTCTCCCGATTATTCTGTGCGTTATGAGGAGAACTATCTGCTTAATCCGGGCTCGAGAAAATGGCTGCACCGCAGCTCCTTGGTATACGGAATGTATCAAAGCTATTTTGCCAAAGTGCATGCAACCGATCTGACCAACCTGCTTGTTGAGGTGCGATTCACGGATGACAATATCAAAAACATGCTGAGCACGCTGAAGCAAGGGGGCCAGAGAGAGCCTTTTTTATACCGGACAGGTATGGAGCCTATCGTTAACTACTCTGCTAACCGAATACTTATAAACCGGATTATTGAACAACTGGACCAGTCGCAGCTTGCCTATAACGGAAGTCTGAACATCTCGCTGGATAAGCAAAAGTATATCGTGAATTACATTCATTCCGAGAGTCTGGACTGGTATCTGATCGATATTGTGCCGCTGGAGAGCATTTTCTTCCCAATTACAACGAGCCGAAATTTATTCTATACCTCTGTGGGATTATTAATGGTGTTAAGTATTTTGGCGACGCTTTTGTTGTACCGCAATGTTCAAAAGCCGATTCAATTGCTGCTGCGAGGCGTGCAAAGAATTAAGCAGGGGCAGTACTCTTCGCGGCTAAGGAAGCAGCCTAACAATGAATTTGATTTTCTGTTCGTCAGCTTTAACGAAATGGCTGAGCAAATTCAAGAGCTGATCGAAAAGGTGTATAAGGAAACGTTACAGTCCCGGGAGGCCACCTTAAAACATTTGCAGTCACAAATCAACCCGCATTTCTTATATAATTGTTTGTTTTATATTAAAAGCATGGCCAAATTAGGCGATCAGGAGGCAGTGGTGGCGATGGCTTTAAATTTGGGCGAATATTACCGTTACACCACGCGGCTGGAGAAAACGATGACAACGGTGAGCGAAGAGCTGAAGCTGATTGAAAACTATTTGAAAATCCAGATGCTGCGCATTCAAAGGTTCCATTACGAAATAGAGATTCCTGAGGCGATGATGGGAATGGAAATACCAAGGCTCATTATTCAGCCGCTCGTTGAAAATGCGATTATTCATGGGATGGAAAATAGTCTGGAGTACGGTATGCTGCGAATTCACGGGGAGTCTAAGAACGGTGTCCATACGATTATTGTAGATGACACAGGCCCTGGCCTTGCCCCTGAAGGATTGAAGGAGCTGCAAAGGCGAATCACGATTCCGTTGAATGAAGAAATGGGCTGTGGGTTGTGGAACATTCATCAAAGATTGCTCCATATGTACGGTGGCACATCAGGCCTAACCTTTTCTCAGTCTCCGCTAACCGGCTTTCGCGTGGAGTTGAGATGGGAAGCTATGAAATCATCGACCGAAGGGGGAGCTTGAATTGTTTAAATTACTGATTGTAGATGATGAGGCCTTCGTCGTCGATAGTCTTGGCGATACATTGCCATGGGAGCAAATAGGCGTCACAGCGGTCTTTAAAGCTTATTCGGGCTTCGAGGCTCTTGATATATTGAAGACGAATTCGATCGATATTATGATCACGGATATTCGAATGCCCGGAATGAATGGACTGGAGCTTCTGGAGCAGGTGCGGCGCAGCTGGAAAAGAATCAAATGTATCCTGTTGTCTGGACATGCGGAATTTACGTATGCCCAGCAAGCGATCCAGCATAACACGTATGAATATTTGCTGAAGCCGATAAGTGATGAAGATGTTTTGGCCAAGGTGAAGGAAGCTGTAGATTTGCTGCAAAAGGAGCGAGAAGAGAATCAGTCCTATCTGCAAGTAGTAAGAGCCTTTGAGGAAAATCTTCCCAAGTTAAGAGGAGAATTGTTAAATGAAATGCTCCAAGGAAGGAAGTATGCCTCCCAGCGTTTGATGGAGAAGCTTGACTCTCTAAAAATGTCCATTAAGACGGATGAGCAGTTTGCTTTTATGCTCGTTCGACTGGAGGGTCCGATGCTCGATTTTGATTTCTATAGCTTATCCTTAATGGAATACGCCATTGTTAACATGGCCGAAGAAATATCCGGCGAATACTTTCAGCTGTGGTCAAGTAAAGACGTCCATGGATATATGGTATTTCTGGCTACAGTTTCCCCAGATAAGCAGGCTGAGCTTGCCGGAGCTCCGGATAAGGGGATGGCTATTCTTGAAGAACAGCTTGACCTTATGGGCTCCCAGCTGCAGCTGAATGTAAATCGTTATTTGAAAGGGACGGTTTCCGTTCTGCTTAACAAATGGGGGAGCTTCCCTGGCGATGTGCAGAAGCTGTACCAGGACAGCTTGCTTTCACTTCGCAGACGCATCGGAAATCAAAGTGAACTGCTAGTTTATGTTGCTGATGAAATCGAGCAGCTTGGCGTTCAATCCCTGCAAAAGCTGTACGAGCCGCCTCATATCATTCATTTGCTGGAATCCGGGAATTGGGAAGTGACTCACGAGAAGCTGACCAGTATTTTAAATGAGTTAAGTATGAAATGGGCCGATTCGCAGGAGCATCTGATTGAGGTGTTTTTTTCGGTCTATGCGTCCTTCAGCTCGTTTGCTCATAAGAATGGGCGTGAGCTAGCGGACATGATTGGTCCGGGCTTGTCCGAGGTCTCGGGCTTGCCTGCTTGCCGTTCGATAGCGACATTGGAGCAGTGGATCTTTAATTCGTTCCGGCAGCTGCAGCAAGGGATGGAGAATGAGACGAGAAATGATCGTGAAGGTGCAGTCCGCAAAATACAGCTGTTTGTCCAGAAGCATCTGGTTGAAGATGTTTCCCTGCAGGCGATTGCCGACCATATGTATATGCATCCTGTGCATGTGTCCAGAGTGTACAAGCTGGAGACGGGCGAGAATTTAAGCGATTATGTGCTGCGTTTGAAAATGGAGCTGGCGGCTTCTCTGCTTGCCAACGGTGCGCTGAAAAACTATGAAATCGGATTAAAGCTGGGTTATCAAAATCCGAATTACTTTATTAAAGTTTTCAAAAAATACTATTTTGTAACCCCCCAGGAATTTCGTTTGAGACTCGAAGAGGGGGATTAGAGTCTGCTAATTTAGTACTATCGATGTTAAATAGTTAGCATTTTAACGTTATCTTGGATGCAATACAATAAATACAGAAGCAAGGATGCTGTGAGCTGGGGATGTACAGTAAGTCTTGCTATCCAAGAAAACAAGCACAGATTTTACGACTATGGGAGGTCTATTCACATGAAACAATGGGTGTCCAAAACTGTGGCTGTCGCTTTAATCGCGTCTGTTGCCGCGGGCTGCAGTACAGAGAAGCCGACAGGTGAAGCTGCAAATAATACAAGCTCCAAGCCGTCGCAAACCTTAACCTTCTGGATGAAAAAGCAGCTGTTCGATGACCAGAACAAAATGATTCAGGAGCGGGCCAAGCAATTCGGTGTTGAAAATAATGTGAATGTCAACGTCGAAATCATTGCCTATGAAGATTTTTATCCTAAATGGTCGGCAGCTATCGAAACCTCAACCGTACCCGATGTATCGTTCTTCGGTTATCAGGAGGTTGGCCAGTTTTACGGTAAAAACGTTCTTGAGGATATAACGGATGTAGTCAAAAAAATAGAAGGCACCAATGGTGAAATTCAGGAGAGCCTGAAAAAAGCTATCAGCTTTCAAGGAAAGCAGTATGCCGTACCGTATTGGACCGAATCGCAAGTACTGTACTATCGTAAGGACCTGTTGAAAAAGGCAGGATTCGACGGACCTCCGAAAACATGGGATGAATTTAGAAAAATGGCTAAGGCGCTCACGGATCCAAGCAAAGGGATATATGGCGCAGGGATCGGTTATGGAAAAGGAAATTCGGATGCAGAGTTTTTGACGCGCGGGATCATTTGGTCTTACGGCGGCTCTGTCGATACGAAGGATGGCAAAACCGTGATCGTGAATTCACCGGAAACGGTTGAAGCGACCAAATACATCCGGGATATTTTCCTGACTGACAAGAGCACGCCGCCAAGCGCAATTGGCTGGGATGACAGCGGCAACAACAAAGCCTACTTGAGTGGACAGGCTGCGATGATTTTCAACACAGGAAGTGTGCTCAGCACGCTGAAAAAAGACAATCCGGAGATGTACGAAAACACCGGGATTGCTCCTTATCCTGCAGGACCTAAAGGGGTCTTTATTCCTGGAATCAGCAACAACCTCGGAATTTTTAAGGATTCCAAGAACAAGGATTTGGCCAAAAAGTTTGTAGAGTATATGCTGGCCAACGAATGGTACAAAACTTGGGTAGAAAAAGGAGCACCTTTATCCGGTCCGGTTTACACGAAGCTGATGAGTGAGCCTGTATGGCAGGATGAGAAAAATAAAGCTTTCGTTGAATCGGTCAAAGGCTTTAATTTCCTTGGATATCCAGGTGAATACAATCCGAAGGCGGGAGAAATCTTCAACCTGAGACTTGTTAACGATGCGTTCCAGCGTCTGCTACTGGAAGCAAGCTACACTCCTGAAACCGCGGTCAAGGATTTGCACACGAAGATTGAGGAAGTTTATAACAAAAAATAATTACCAAGCTTGGCAGCGGAGTGACGAAAAGCCGTCATTCCGCAGGTCCGGCGGGTTAGGCGGGATGAAGCATGAAAACAAACGAAGATAGCAAGCTTGCATACGTACTGTTGAGTCCTGTGCTCCTTTATTTGCTCGCCGTTATGGTGCTGCCGTTCGGCTGGGCTGTCTATTTAAGCTTTACCAATAAAGCGGTGGGTACTCCTGCCACCTTTATCGGTCTGAAAAACTATATCGATCTCATGAAAGATTCGTTGTTCTGGAAGGTAGCTTGGAACACAGTTCTGTTTACTATAGTGGCAGTAATTGGAAAAACCGTATTCGGTATGGTGATGGCCTTAGTTTTAAATGAAAAAATTGTATGCCGTAATCTCTTCAGGGTGCTGCTGTTTCTTCCCTGGACAATTCCAACCATCGTTTCCGTATTTACATGGCAGTGGATTTATTCAGATGTTGGAGGCGTGTTGAATTATATATTGACGAAAACCGGAATCCTCGACCATCAGGTAGGTTGGCTGGCAACTCCAAGCCTGGCAATGTTTTCGGTCATCCTGGTTAACGTGTGGAGAGGCATTCCGTTCATGGGCATAGCCATCCTTGCCGGTTTGCAGACGATATCCAAGGAGATGTACGAAGCGGCTATGCTGGACGGTGCGGGCGCAATTAAACGATTTGTATATATGACATTGCCTTCTGTTAAAGAAGTCACGATATTGGCGGCTGTGATGACAACGATATGGACGCTGAACGATTTTGAAATTATATGGCTGTTAACCCGTGGTGGACCATCCAACGGCACTCAAGTTTTATCCACACTTAGCTATACGACCGGATTTTTGAATTTGAGCCTTGGTAAAGCGATTGCTATTGCAATTATTACGATGCCGCCGTTAATCCTGCTGATTAACTACGTGACAAAGCGTTCGCTTTCATCAAATGAGTAGGTGATGCTGCTATGGAAAAAAATAATGTAAGTAAACAAATTTTAGTATACGTGACGTTGGCCATTTTATTAATCTTTGCCTTGTTTCCGCTTTACTGGATGTTGAACACCTCTTTTAAATCGCAAGGTGAGATTTATAATATGGTTCCATCATTTTGGCCCAAGCATTTCGAGTGGTCCGCTTATGTGAAGCTGATTACCGAGAAGCATTTTCTGGTCAACATTAAGAATAGCCTTGTAGTGTCTCTGATTGTTTCCTTAGTCTCTATTATGATTAGTGTGCTGGCTGCTTATGCAATATCCAAGCTTCGCTTCCCAGGTAGAAGCATCATTTCCAAAGGAATTTTGTACGCATATTTAATGCCGAGAGCTGTATTGTTCATTCCTTTGTATATGCTGGTGTCTGCCATCGGTCTAAACGATTCTATATTTGGCCTGATGGTCATATATCCAACCATTACGATTCCTTATGCAACATGGATGCTTATCTCTTATTTCAAGTCCATACCGGTGGAAATCGAAGAGGCGGCTATGATTGACGGCTGCACAAGGCTGCGTACGATGGTGAGTATTATATTTCCGTTATCGGCACCAGGTATTGCGGCCACCTTTATTTTTGCCTTCACGTTGTGCTGGAGCGAATATTTGTATGCGTTGGTGGTTGTGACCAAGGGTGCGGACAAAACGATTACGTTAGGCTTGGCCGATATGATTGTAGGTGACGTATTTGCTTGGGGTCCTCTCATGGGAGGTTCTATCATCGCTTCTATCCCTGTCATCATTATGTATTTGTTTACTTCAAAATATATGGTCAGCGGAATGACTGTCGGAGGAGTTAAATAATGACAAAAGTGAATAAAATTTTAGTAACGGCGACCAACTATTCCAAGCTGTGTGCAGAAGCGAAACAATTATTGGAGGATAACGGCTGTGAAATTATAGAGAATAGGCTCGGCCGCCCCTTCACGTTCGAGGAATTAAAGGATATCGTGCGTGATATCGATGGCGTTGTCGCTGGTGTCGATACATGGGATGAGGCTGTGTTCCAGCTCGCTCCCAAGCTGAGGGTTATCGCAAGGTTTGGCGTTGGCGTTGATAATATCGATCTGGAGAAGGCCAAGCAATACGGCATCAAGGTAACGAACGTACCAGGCGGAAATGCGAACGCGGTAGCGGAGCTAGCCATTGGACTTATCCTTGGCGCCGTGCGAAATATTCCGGCCTTGCAGCAGTCAGCAAGAAATGGAGTGTGGGACCGGTTTGTAGGAGCGGAGCTTAAAGGCAGAAAAATTGGTTTGCTTGGATTTGGAAATATTGCCCAGATGGTGGCCAAGAAGCTGCAAGGCTTTGAAGTCGAGCTGTCAGCTTACGATAAATATCCAAATGCCGACAAAGCCAGGGAGCTTAACGTTACATTGACTTCTTATGAGCAGATTTTGCGTGAATCCGATGTAGTAAGCATGCACTTGCCGAGTCTGCAGGAAACGCATCATTTCATGAACAATGAAACCTTCGGGATGATGAAGGATGGTTCTTACTTCGTTAATACCGCAAGAGGTGCTGTTGTTAGCGAGAAAGCACTTTATGAGGCATTGAAATCAGGAAAGCTTGCCGGAGCCGCCATTGATGTGTACGAGCAAGAACCGGTTTCAGCGGATAATCCATTATTTCAAATCAGCAACATCGTCACCACGCCTCATACGGCTGCTGAAACCTATGAAACGTACCATTTGGTTAGCTTGACGACGGCTCAAGCGATTCTCGATGTTTTCCATGACAAGCAGCCGGCCAATCTGCTCACGTAGTTTGCAGCAGTACACTTTATTACGAGATCGAGGCGGATGCAGATGTTGATGGACACAATTCTTCCCCGAATGATTCCGGTTGAACAGCATTTTGCGCGTAAAAGGGTTGGGCATATATCGAAAGCTATACAGCAGCAATTTGCATTAGAGGATGTTCATCGTAAAATTGGCAGCGGCATGAAGGTCGCAGTGGCAGTTGGCAGCCGGGGCATTGCTGATTTGCAGCAGGTTGTAGCTGCTGTTATCGCGATGATTAAGCATTATGGAGGGGAGCCGTTTATCGTTCCAGCTATGGGCAGTCACGGTGGTGCCTCTGCCGAAGGCCAGATCGAGATTCTGGCGGAATACGGAATTACGGAAGCTGAGGTTGGAGCGCCTGTTGTCAGCTCGATGGATACGGTTGAGGCAGGGATGACGAGCGGTGGTATCCCTTTGTACTTTGATCGGCATGCCTTTGAAGCGGATGCAGTTGTCATGGTGGGACGAATTAAAGCCCATACCGATTTTAAGGGCTCTGTGGAAAGCGGGCTGCTCAAAATGGCAGCAATCGGCTTAGGCAAGCATAAGGGAGCAGCAGCTCTGCACAGCCAGGGCTTCGACTCGTTTGCAGCGTTGATTCCGGAAGCGGGCGCTATTTTGTTGGCGAAGACACCCATCGTATTAGGGGTTGCCATCCTTGAGAATGCGTATGATGAAATAGCAGATATCCAAATCCTCACCTCCGAAGAAATAGCTGCCAAGGAGCCGGAGCTATTGGCTATAGCTAAAACCTATATGCCGCGAATTCATCTGGATCAGATAGATGTGCTGATCATCGATGAGATAGGCAAGAACATCAGCGGAGCAGGAATGGACCCCAACATTACGGGCCGGTTTGGCGGACCGATTCATCATCCTGTTGAAGCACCGACTATTCAAAAAGTGTTTGTCCGCGATTTAACCTATCAATCTCATGGCAACGCTACAGGAATTGGGTTAGCGGATATTACGACAAGACGGCTGGTGGATAAGATTGATTTTAACAAAACCTATACGAATTGTATCACTTCAACCGTTCTGACAGGTGCCAAAATACCGGTTACGATGCCTTCGGACCGTGATGCCTTGAATATTGCAATTCAAACGTGCAACAAGATTGTTTCGGGAAATGTTAAAATCGTTTGGATTAAAAATACATTATTTTTGCAGCATATCTACGTATCAGACGCATACGCTGAGGCTTTGAAAGGCTGTTCCACGATGTCCATTATGGGAGACGCTGTACCATTTGAATTTGATGAGTTGGGCAACTTGGCGGTACCGCCATTGTTTGTTGATCATTCTTGAACGACACAACACTAGCAATGATGAAGATCATCTGATCATTAAGGAGATAGGACAAATGAAACATTTATATGGTGTAACGACAGCTATGGTAACTCCGTTCGATGAGCAAGGCAATGTTCAGATCGATAAAGTGGAGGAGCTGACGGAATTTTTAATTTCCAAGGGCGTTCATTGCTTGTACCCGCTCGGTACAACAGGGGAGATGCTGAGACTTTCCGTAGAGGAACGGAAAAAAGTTGCACAGGCCGTTGTCAAAAAGGCAAATCAACGTGTTACCGTCTATATTCATGTCGGAGCGATGAACGAGGAAGAGACCATTGCTCTGGCTAAGCATGCTTATGAGATTGGCGCGGACGGGATCGGCGTCGTTACACCTGTGTTTTTTGGAGCCAACGATAAAGAGCTGGAAACGTATTTTGTGAACGTTGCTTCCAGCGTACCGGATCATTTTCCTGTATATTTGTACAGCATCCCGCAATGTGCGGCGAATGATATCAAACCGGAAGTGGCTCAGCGTGTGGCTGACCAATGTAAGAATGTGATAGGCATCAAATACAGCTATCCCGACTTTTTAAGAGTGAACGAATATCTTACCGTTAATCAAGGTGATTTCTCGGTAGTGCCGGGTGCTGACCGCTTGTTTTTGCCTGCATTGGCTATGGGCTGTGAGGGTGTTGTATCAGGTGTGTCCTGCGTATACCCTGAACCATTTGTAGCCGTCTACAACGCCTATAAAGCAAATGATTTGGATAAAGCAAGAAAGATGCAAAGGCTGGCTACCCAATTTTGTGAAGCATTGAAGAGTGGAAGCAATATGTCCTACTTTAAAGAAGCACTCAGGCTCAGAGGGGTTGATGCCGGATTGATGAAAGCACCCCAATTAAATATTACATCGGCTGAGATTGCTGAGATGGAAGCAGTTTTAAATAAACTTGAACAACAGGCAGCCGTGTTATTGGGATAATTGGGTGAAAAGCAGAGCAGAGCACCCCGAGAGGTGCTCCTTGTATGATGAGGTCAACCGGAAACTTCGGGTGGCCTTTTTGATGTACCGTGTTCTATAGTGCGCATCTTCTGGCATGTTGTTTGCAGATACGTCTTCAGCGTCTATGCACTTGCAGCCCAAGCTGCTCCATATCCTCGAAAAAGCGCGGATACGTCTTGGATACACAGCCGGGGTCCAGTAGACGGATACCGCCGATGCGAGAGCCGATCAGGGTAAGCGACATCGCCATACGATGATCATCATAGGTTGGCAGTACAGCAGGCTGCGGGGTGCCGGGATAGATTGTCATTCCGTCAGGGTGCTCAACGACCTGAATCCCGAGACGGCCAAGTGATTCGCACATGGCCTGTATGCGGTCGCATTCATGTGCTCGAATATGGCCGACCTCCGTAATCGTAATCGGCGCATCGGCAAAGACAGCCATGGCTGCCAAAGTCATCGTCTGATCCGACATTTCCTTCATACTGATCGTAAAGCCGCCCTTTAATTGCTGTGCTCCCCATAATTCAATACCGGCGGCACTCTTCTGAATGCGGCAGCCCATTTGTTCAAACACCTCCAGCATACCGAGATCCGGTTGGTTCGTTTGGTCTGGAAGATTGGTAATCCTCACATAACCACCGGTTAGTGCGGCGTAGGCCAGCGCGTAGCAGCTGGTTGATGCATCGGCTTCGAGTGTCAGCGTCTGGGCTGCGTACACCTGCGGCAAAATTTCGTATTCATTCAATCGTTCATGGTGCGTTACGGTAACACCAAATTGCTTCATCAGGCTTATCGTTAAGCTCACATAGGCGTGCTGGACGATGGTGTCTGTGATTCTGATTCGTGTTGCTTGCCTCGCATATGGACTAGCAAGCAGCAATCCGCTTATGAATTGACTGGAAACAGACCCGGATACATGTACATTGCCCCCACGAAGTCCATGTGCCTGAATTTCTATAGGCAGCTGCCCATTAATAGCCTTATATTCGATGCTTGCACCTAACTGCTGAAGGGCTTCAATCAATGGCCGAATCGGACGTTCGCTTAGACGTTGGCTGCCTTCAACCAACCAATTCCCCGCTGCACTTACCGCCAAAGCTCCTGGCAGGAAACGGGCTGCTGTGCCAGCCGCACCCAAATACAGCCTTCCGCTCTGATTTGGCCATTGGCCTCCAGTTCCTTCAATGGTTACCGTGCTTTCATCGACATCAAGCTTCACGCCCAGCCTTTGCAAAGCATCCAGACACCAGTAAGAATCATCACTGCGAAGAATATGTCCGATTGTGGATGTGCCTTCTGCCAATGCAGCTATAAGGAGCGCACGATTCGTGCAGCTTTTGCTGCCGGGAATGGCGATGGCGCCATCCGGTACATGAAGGGGAGGATAAATCTCGACTTCCTTCGTATCTGACAGAGCGGCCCAGGGGGAGCGGGCTTGAAGATCGGGGCTGAAACTGTGTTTAGAATCGTTCTTGCCATCATGTGGCGACTGGTTAGCAGACATCAGCTTGTCACTCCTTGTTTACGAATTTGGATGTTTTCTCTATTATAAGGAATAGATAGACATACAAAAAATTGTTATCTTCTATACTTCACATAGAGAGGTGCTATGTCATGAGCTCGATGGACTACTATAAGGTGTTCTATCACACCGTGAAGGAAGGCAGCATAACCGGAGCCGCGCAGCAGCTTTACATTACGCAGCCGAGTGCCAGCTACGCAATTAAACAATTGGAGGAGCAGTTGGGCGTTCGTCTGCTGCTGCGCAAGGCCAAAGGAATTGAAATGACGGAAGAGGGCAGGGTGCTGTTTCAATTCGTGGAGCAGGCTTACGGGCTGCTGGTTGCCGGAGAGCGGAAAATCAGCGAGATGAAAACCTATATAGCGGGGACGATTCGTCTCGGTGCCAGCGACTCGCTCTGCAAATATTTCCTCTTTCCTTTTCTCGATAAATTTCACAAGGCGCATCCGAGCATACGCATCTGCTTATCTCACGGAAAAACGGAGTCCATCCTGCAGCGTCTGCGGGATGGGGAGATCGATTGCGGAATTGCCCATCTGCCGGTGGATGACCGGCTTCTTGTGCAAACGACGAGGCCGATCCAGGACTGCTTCATAGCGGGGCCTGAATATGCAGCTCTTGCCCAAGCACCGATTACGCTTCAGGAGTTGAGTAAGCAGCCTTTTGTTATGTTGTCGGCACACAGTCGGACGCGTACATTTTTTCATGCGCTGCTGCAAACCTATGGGTTGGAGGTCGTACCGGATATTGAGCTCGGGAGCGTGGATTTGCTGATCGATTTTGTCCGTAAGGGGATGGGTATTTCCTTTATAACCAAGGAGTTTGTAGGCGATGATTTGGCGGCAGGCACGCTGGTCGAGCTCGAGCTTGTGGAGCCGATCCCTTCCCGCTCGATCGGGGTCGTTACGATACCGGATGGGGCTTTGTCGCAAGCTGCGGCTTTTTTTGTAAAAGAGCTTGTCGCTCATATGGAGCAGAATGAAATGGAAGCGCGTCCGATAGATCGTATGGTATGATAAACAGGAAGCTTTGCGGATCGGATATTCGTTAGGCTGTACGTTTTGCATCTATTCTTTTCAACAGGTGGAGTCCCGGTATTGACTTGGGGTGACACCTGTTTTGCTTTTAAACAAACGATTAAAAAACTTCATATCCTGATATCCGGCACGAGAAGCGATATCACTTACCTTAAAGCTGGTTTCCCTGAGTAAAAAGCAAGCCTCACGAATTCGCAGATGCTGGAGCAGACCAACAAAGGTCATTCCTGTTCGGGCTTTGATCAGCCGTGACAAGTGGCGTTCACTGACCTTAATCGCTGAAGCAACCATGGAGGCCGTCAAAGGATGAGCAAAATCACGTTCCATCATGACCAAAGCTTGATCGAAGGGTTCGATGCCGGCACTTAGGGCCGGTAAACCGGCGGGATTGGAGACAGGTCGTGCTGTATGGAACAGTAAACCGTTCAGTTGGAGCATCCCTCCATATACAATGAGCTGCCAGCCGGGCTTTTTGGCTGAGAAAGCTTGATAGAGAAAGCTGAAAATCCGCTCGAATTCATCTCTTTCCTCACGATGCCGCAGCCAGCTGACTCCGTTCATGCTGTCCAGCAGTCCACTTCCTGGTTCCCACGGCAGGATGCTTTGCATATGACTTACGGCTTCCTGGGTAAATAGGCAGTTATAGACGATCAGCTTGGTTTTGGTGGTGGGTGATTCCGGACGGAATACATGAGAAACCCCAATTGGAATAAAGGTCACATCCCCTTTACGTACCGGAAAGCACTGCCCTCCTATAAAATGAAAGCCGGATCCTTCCCCGACGTAACAAATTTCATAGAAATCATGCGAATGCACCCCAAGATGGAACGATTCCGCGACCCGATTCACATAGATAGGAAAGCTTTTGTCAAAAAATTGCTCACCTCGGGTGACAAAAACGGCTTGCTGAACCATATTTCATGACCTCCTTATGAAATGCCCCTATTAAATGTCCGTATAGACCCTAATACTTCATTGCGACCATATTAAAATAAGAATAGATGGCAGTCAAGCATCTACTTACGAAGTAAGTGTTTCTAAGAACGATTTATATGTTCAGAAGAAATCTAAGGAGGACAATACATGGAAACTGGAACGGTTCACGATTTACCGTTTGTACCAGAGGCACGCTGGATTTGGGGAGAAGGGGAGGAAAGCCCGAGGAACGAATGGAGATGCTTCAGAACTTCGTTCATCCCTGTAGTTGATTCCGTGGGAAAAGCCGAGCTGCTGTTATCCGCAGATACCCGATATGTATTGTATGTGAATGGGGTTTTGGTTGGACGTGGGCCTGTACGTTCGTATCATCACCAGTATGCTTATGATGTTTACGAGATCTCTCATTTGCTGCATTCGGGAGCTCCAAACAGTATTGCCGTATTGGTGCTGCATTTTGGGGTAGCGACCTTTTACAGCTTGCGGGGACGCGGCGGGTTGCTGGCACAACTGACCTTTTCAGGTACAGGCAGCATCGAACCTGCCAATAGGAGTGAAGCTTCCGGAGCCGGGGGAAAATCGAGTACGGAGCCAAGGAAATCCATTGTGACTGACTCCAGCTGGAAAACAGAGCTGCACGCAGGTCACGACCCGCATCAGGCACGGATGTCCGTACAGCATGCTTTTGCCGAGAGTACGGATGCCAGGCTGTGGGATGACAGCTGGACGGAGGCGGGGTTCGATGATAGTGGTTGGCAGGCTGCACATACCATTGGTCCGGTAGGTACGGCACCGTGGACGGGGATGATGGAGAGAGACATTCCGATGCTTACTGAGGAAGTGGTGTATCCTGCAAGGGTGGAATCGTTGAACCAAACGAGACCTCCGGCATGGTCGATTGCTATCGATGTCAAATACCATTGGGAGGACAGTGGCGCTGATCACGCCAATCACTACCAGGTTGCCGGGATGGTAGCGGCGCTAATACGTCTGTTCGAGCCGGGACTGGTGACTCTATGTATGGTGGAAACCTCATTTCTCGCTTGTGCGATTAATGGACAGCTCTATGAGAAATCGGATTTTGACGGGGAAGATCCGAAGCTGGAGCTTGGTGTGGAGCTGACTGCAGGAGACCACCTGCTGCTGCTGGACGTATCCGGCAAAGATCATGGCAAAGCCTTCCGGATTGCGTTGGATGCGAACGTTCCATTTGAGGTTGTATCACCTTTGGAGTCGTCATCATTAAGCAATGAAACGCAACCATCGCCAGTCGTCACCGTAGGCCCTTATAAGCATATGGTTATCAAGGATACCGATGTCGTAGATGCCAAGGAGACGGAGGATTACGTTGAAGCCTTGTCCAAGGTTACCGAGACAATCAAACAGATCAAGACGATAGATGATTTGGTTAGTGGGGCTTATCCGGTGAAAGCCATTTCTCCAAGTCTTGTTCGACTGGAGGATACGTTTGCGATGTCCATTTGGAAACAGGATTCCGTGAGTCATGCCGTTCCTGTATCCTTACAGCTTCTGGCAGCGGCCAATGGGGTACCTGTGGAGGCTCCATTATTTGAGGGAAGCGATACGGAATTTGTATTGGATTTTGGCAAGCAATGGTCAGGCTTTCTGGAATTTGAGCTGAATGCTCCAGAGGGAACGGTAATCGACATGTATGGCTATGAGTTCCAGCAGGATGGCTGGCGTCAGGAAACCTACGGTCTGGATAATACGCTGCGATATATATGCCGCGAGGGCAGGCAAAGCTATGTATCGCCCGTTCGCCGAGGCTTCCGCTATCTCATGGTCACTGTACGCGGCGGCGTGCGTCCGACTCTGTGGTATAAGGTTGTAGTCCGCCAAAGCAACTTTCCTGTTGCACAAATCGGCGAATTTCAGTGCTCTGACCCCTTATTAAATGATATATGGGAAATCAGTCGTCATACGACCCGTTTATGCATGGAGGATACATTCGTAGATTGCCCTGCTTATGAGCAGACCTTCTGGGTAGGTGATAGTCGTAATGAAGCATTAGTTAATTATTATGTATTCGGGGCGACCGATATCGTGGAGCGCTGCATGCGGTTGGTGCCGGGATCGGCTGGACAGACCCCTTATTATGGGGATCAGGTGCCAAGCGGCTGGGTAAGCGTCATACCGAACTGGACCTTCTTCTGGGTCATTGCCTGCAAGGAATATGTCGACTACACAGGCAAAATCCAGTTTGCGGAGGATATTTGGCCGCATGTAAAATACACGCTTGATCATTACCTGCAGCACATTGGCGAGGATGGCTTGTTCAGTTTTAGAGGCTGGAATCTGTTGGATTGGGCACCCATCGACCAACCGCGGGATGGTGTTGTTACTCACCAAACGATGTTTTTGGTGAAGACGCTGTATGCAGCTGCGGAATTGGCCGAAACAGCAAATGACAGCGAACAGGCCGTGTTGTATCGGGAGCGTGCCGCGCAGCTGGCTGAGGCGATCAATCGTCAGCTGTGGTCAGAGGAGCAGCAGGCTTATGTGGATTGTATCCATGCAGATGGAAGGGTTTCGTCTATATTCAGTATGCAAACGCAGGTTGTGGCCCTGATTTGTCATATTGCCAACGGGAAGCGCGAGTCGATTTTACGCGAGTATTTGCTTGCACCTCCGGAGCATTTTGTGAAAATCGGCAGTCCGTTTATGTCGTTCTTCTACTACGAGGCGCTTGCCAAATACGGTGAAACGGGCCGTATGCTGGAAGATATTCGTCAACATTTTGGCGAAATGATTGAGAATGATGCGACGACCTGCTGGGAAATGTATCCCGGCTTTAAGGAAAATCGGGCGAATCCGCGCATGCTGACACGCAGTCACTGCCATGCCTGGTCTGCGGCTCCGGGATATTTCCTGGGGGATCAGCTGCTCGGTGTCAAACCGTTAACTCCAGGCTGGACTCAGGTCAAGGTAGCGCCGTCTCCAGGTGATTTGCGCTACGCCAAGGGACGAATCCCACTGCCCGTTCAAGGCTGCATAGAGGTATCCTGGAAGCTGGATGCGCAGCAGCGTTTGTTCCAGATACGGGTAAGTGCCCCGAAAGAGATACAGCTGGAGGTCGAATGTCCGACCGGCTACACGCCTGATATCACGATCGTTCGAATTTAATTGAGTATGATACACAAATATCGCAAAAACACCAGACACAGGAAATCTGGTGTTTTCTTGTTCATATATAAAGTTATCAGAAAATTAAAAACAATCTGAATTATTGCTTGACATGGAAATGCTTACAAAATTATGCTTTATTTATTCCAAAAATACCATTTGCAGGGGAGTGGATAGCTGATGAGAATGTCCGAGGGAAATCATGAGTCGATTGTGGATGCTTCAAACCGTTGCTATACGGAGTATCAGTATTTTACAGGACTATCTCTCTTCGAGCTTAATCGCCTACAAGGTAACTATTACTCGGAATTACATACACTTCAAGAAGAATTTAATCGCTTGATGAATGAACTGCGCGAAGAGCTGAAGCACAAACAAGGCCAGCTATCGCAAACTGCGTAGGAAGTCTCCTCACACCCTCAGACATAACTTCCACCTGTGTTGTATGCAGCATCAGTATACAATGTATAACATAACAAGACCTTGACTGCTCGGATCCGGGCAAACGAGGTCTTGTTCTCATTACATATGCAGATAGCATCAGGGTCTTTTTGCTGTATTGCCAGCTCCGGCAGCACCAGCAGGCGCACTTAGACCACCGATATATTGATCATAGGCTTGATACATTTTGGCAGCGATAGGTGCGGCCCCGTACTTTCCGAACCGACCCTCGGGTACGACAACGGCTATCGCCAGAACAGGATCATTGATAGGGGCAAAAGAGATAAATACCGCGTTATCTACACGTCCGCCAGGAACGTCCTGTGTGGAGGTTCCGGTTTTGCGAGCTACAGGAAAAGGCAATTCTTCAATGCCTTCCGCTCCGCTGCGCATTCCATTAATGACCGTATCCCAATAGTTTTTCGGATAATTAACCTCGTTAAGGACTACAGGCTCATAACCACGAACAAGCTCACCGCTCGACTTGGTCACTTTCTCCACGAATTGCGGCATCATGCGTTTACCCCGGCTGGCCAATGTTGCGGCAAACTGCGTAAGCTGCAGTGTCGTGTACTTTTCGTTTTGTCCCCAGGAGGCATAGACCATAGCAGATTGATAGCTGCTGGACTTGGCATTTTTATAAAACTCATTGGAGCCCTCGTACTCGTTGGGCAGCTTGCTGCCAGTTTTGACACCCAACCCAAATTCGGCAAAATACTTAGCCCACACGTCGAGTACCTCTGATTTCTCGCCACCGTATTTGTTATACAGCGGTATCCCGATCATGGCTGACATGAACGTATTGGACGATACTTGAATGGCCGTTGTTGGGTTCAGCAATCCATAGGCGTGTCCGTCCGAGTTGCTGATGGTTCGTTTATCCTTGCCGAACGTAAATGAGCCGCCATCGCTATAAGTAGAAGAAGGTGTAATTACATTTTCCATCAAGCCGATCAGTACCGACAACGGTTTAACTGTAGAGCCCATGTAGACCAGGGAAGATGGGTGCTTGTTGCGCTCTTTTTCCGGATAATCGGGGTAAGAGGTTGTGATCGTACCGTTATTGATAAAAGGCATGATCTGGTTATATTCTTCCGTACTCATGCCGCCTGTCCACGTGTTTGTATCATAGTCCGGCATGCTGGCCATCGCTACGATTTTACCGGTTTTGACTTCCATAGCTACCGCATAGCCCGAGCGGGCGTTAGGCGCGTAGGCGATATCGCCTGCCAAACGGCGGTTGCGAAGAAAGTTCAAATGATCCGTAATCGCTTGCTGGGCGACCAGCTGTACATTTTTATCGATGGTCAGATGCAGGTTGTGTCCTTTTTCCGGTGGTGTGAGTGTGGCAGGGCCAATAATTTTTTGGAGAGCATTGACCGGATACGACTTGATTCCTTTTTGCCCGCGAAGCTCATCCTGATACATCAGCTCCAGCCCGTCAAATCCGACATCCTCCACCTCCAAATATTCGTCACCCTTGTTTTTGTAGAAATCAAGTCCTGAAACCGGGTTTCTTGCAGCATTATATCTTTTCATATAGCCGACGAGCTGGGCCGAGATGCTTTGCTTGTCGTACACACGGATGCTATCCTCAAACACTTCAATGCCCCGAAGCTGGTCGCGATGCTCCAATAAATAGGCAATTTCTGTATTGGTCAGGTCGGTTTTGATTCTTCGGGGAACGGAATAATAGCTGGGTTCCTTCGCCTTATTCTTATCCATGTCGAATCCGACATCCATCAGCTTGAGAATATCACCAGCACTGAGACGTTTTTGCTCCGGTTTACCGAAGCGGGCAAATATATCTTCAAGCTCCTTGGCAAGGCGGATAATGTCATCCTTATCGGTGGCTCGCCCTTCTACACGGTAATATACGGATTGCATCGACCGCGATTGTGCGATTGGATAACCCGTGCGGTCATAGATAGTACCTCGGATGGGGGCAATGGGGCTGCTGCTTTTAGTAATTTCGGATGTTGCTTCCTTCAGGTACTTGCTCTCGACAAACTGTAAAATAGCCAAACGCACAATCAGTACAGTGAAAATCAAAAAGGTAGCAAAAAAGAATATGTTCAGCCGTATCGAAAAATGTTTTTGTATTCTTCCCTTTTTCTGATCAGGCGGTTCCTCCGTATATCGTGAAAATTGGTTTGCCATTCATTCACTCTCCAAGCCCCGTATTCAATTAGTTACATTAGTATTCGCAGGTAAGGCGGCCCATAGCACAATCACCCAGAGAAGAATGCCACTTAGCAGTCCGAGCATGAGATAAACGATAGCCTTGCGCCATTGATTACCCTTGTGCTGATGGCTTTCTGTGTTTCGCATCCATGACTCTCCTTTTACCTTTATTTTACCACGGGAATGATCAATAAGGCGAAAGATTAATTATAAAAAAACAGTTATTTTTCAAAGCGTGAATACTCGTATGAAACTAATTCATGTACCTCAGCGTCTAACTGATTGGAAAATAATTATAAATGCAGGAGGAAACCGCGATGTGGAGATTTTTATTTATAGCAGCGCTATTCATCGTGTTGCTTGGCCAGCTGCCGCAGCAGCTTCAGGCACAGTCTGGGCAAGTGCAAGTTACAATCCCCGAGTTTTCCATTACGTTGGATGGGGTGCAGATCGATCAGGAGCATAGCGCCTACCCGCTGATTACCTATAAAGACATTACTTACTTTCCGCTTACCTGGAACGCTGCGCGCGCATTAGGGCTTGCTTACACTTGGAGCCAGCAAAACGGACTTACGATCGTTCCAGGCTATGAGCAGGGGCTGCCGGGCAAAGACAAATGGAGTCAGGATGATTCCGTCACAAATCGTCTGAGTGCCAGCTACAATGCCGCGGTCGCATCCTTTGCCGTTACGGTATATGGACAGCCGGTTGATCAAGCATCAGAGGCGTATCCACTGCTGCAATTCCGTGACATTACGTATTTTCCGATGAGTTGGCGCTTCGCTCACGATCTATTTCATATGAATATGCAGTGGGAGAGCATAGCTGGACTAACGATTACAACAGATCAGAGCCGCCTGTTAGACCGTATCGAATATGATGATGAAAATTATGTGTACATCCGGAATCATATGTACAAAAATAACGAAAACGGCTACTTAAAAATCGCTAAATCTCTTCAGGAGCCACCGCAGTGGATCAGGGGGAAAACGGTGGGAGAGCTGTTTGATCATACATCGCAATGGATGTGGACCTATAAGGATGAGGAGGTTTTGGAACGCAAGCAGGATGAGCTCTACTACAATAACCTGCAGCTGACCTCTTTGACGAAGTACCTGAGTGAAAGTCAGACGCTTTTCGCGCAGTATCCTGATGCTGTGAATAACGGGGTGACTTACCGTGCTCTGACGCATCGTTTGAGCGAAAAGCAAACCCTGCTGATGCTTTCTATTATCGTCGACGTACCGGTGAAAGGACGCTTTCAAGGACCGAAAGAATATCAGCTCAGTTATCTGATTCGGGGGAAAGCCGTTACCGAGCTGCCTTTTTCCATGATCCGTGGGTCCTGGAGCAATGCAGATGGAAGTCACTGGGTGGCGGGCGATAATTGGAAGCTGCTGCTCGTTAGTTCTCAAGGTGAGATTTCAACTGTGAACGATCTGTTTCAGGGAGCGGAGGTAGAGATTCCACACTTTGGTTATCCGAGAACAAGTGAAGGGACGCTGATTATTAAAACCCACTCGCCTTCATACAGCACGTATGCTCTGGATACAAAGCTGAACGTCACAAAGCTCTATGGGGATTATGGAGCAGACCTTCCCTACGGTGCTTATGTAGAGGGCTATCATTATGATCTATTCAAAGTGGATGGAAATACGATCACGAATACAACGCGCAACGAAAGCCGTACCTTCTGGGACTATGAACTGTTTGGCGCCGCGGAGGTTACGGGTTCAAATCAAACTAAATAAAGATCGTCTTTTTGATCGCCGTACTGACGCTGTTCTCCTCGTGTTAGCACGGCGTTATTTTATTGACCATAAAGATTGGAAAAGGGAACCTTTTATCCGCTGCTTCGTCCAATTGTGTGAGAGGTGAACAAGGGTGGCATTTGAATATTTGAAATCGCTCTCCAGCGGAATGGACAAAAATGTCATCTTAGAGGATTTGATGGTGGCATATGGAGAGGATGTATGGAATTATGCATTTTTTTTGACGCGGCAATCCGAGCTATCGGACGATATTACGCAGGATGTGTTTGTACGGGTATATGAACGCTTGTTTTCTTATAGGGGAGAGGCCTCCGTGAAAACCTGGCTGCTCACGATTACACGAAATTTGGTCAGGGACCATTGGCGCTCGGCCTGGTTTCGCAAGGTTATGCCATTTGGAACGCCACTGGTTAAAGGGGAGAGTGCCCCTTCAGCGGAAACAGAGGCAATGAATCGGCTTGTAAGCGAGGAAGTGTGGCTGGTTGTGCTAGCTCTCCCGATCAAGCTGCGTGAGGTACTGCTGCTGCATGCCCATCATCAACTGACGCATACCGAGATAGCCCGGCTGTTGTCCATTTCCGAGGGTACGGTAAAGTCCAGATTGTATCGGGCCCGGCTGAAGGTTGGCAAGCTCATGGAGCCTACAAAGTGAGTTTGCTCCGCAAACAAAGTTAATGCTTACGAAGTAAGTTTGCTATGCAAACTTTTAGGGGGAGACCATATGAAGCACAACGAACCGGAATATTGGGAGAAACAGCTGGCAAATTCACCAATCCCCAAAGGTGAAGCGGGCTTTTCCAAGGATTTAATGCAAAAAATTAAGGAGCGTGTTGAGATGCAGGAACGTCCGACAAACAGGCGGTGGCTGAAGCTGGCTCCGCTGCTGGCTATATCTGTGATGCTTGTCTTCGGCTTTTTTCAATGGGAACGGTTAGAAAGCATAGTCGGTCCCATGTCCAAGCCTGTTGTTCCGATGGCTTTGGAGCCTATCGATGCAGAAAAGGAATTCACCCTCAAAGTCGCCTATTTCCATGAGAACACCTTCATGATGCACTATGGCAAAGCCTACACCATTCGTTATCCGAATATTGAGGTCAAGGTCATTACGATGGGGGATAACGGTTGGAATAGCTTTGACGATAAGGACAAAATCCTTGAGCTGCTGGATAAGGAAAAGCCCGACGTCGTTTACCTGTCCCCGAATATATACGGTGAGCTGGCCAAGGAAGGCCGTCTGAATCCGCTTGATCCTGTAATGAAGCAGGACAGCTATGATCTGAACAACTTGTACAGCGGCGTTACGGAAACACTGCGAACGGCAGCTGACGGCAAGCTGTATGGTCTGGCGCCCGATTACGAGATGAACGCGCTCTACTATAATAAGGATCTATTCGACAAATATGGTGTGCCGTATCCGAAAAGCGGGATGAGCTGGGAAGAGACGATGCAGCTGGCGGCTCGTTTTCCGGCGAACGGGCAAGGCGGCGATCGAGTGTATGGACTGTTGCCTACCTATTACAGTGAAGCCTCACAATTGGCCGGGCAAATTGCCAAAACGATGGGTTTGAGCATGACGAATGCGGATGGGAATCAGGTAACGCTGCGAACAGACGGATGGAAAAAGGCATGGAGTCTCGCTGCTGACGGGTATAGCCAAGGTTATGTATATCAGCCTGAGCCAAGGGCGAATCCGCAGGGCAATATCCGAATGGAGGATATGTACAAAAGGAATCCTTTTATTACCGGCAAGGCAGCAATGGCTTATTCCAGCTATTCACTCAGCAGGGATTTGGAGACGGCCAAATCACAGTATAAAATGAATTCATTTAATTGGGATATAGTCAGCGAGCCTGTTGATCCATCGAGACCCAATGAATCCGCATCGTTCACACTGGGTCCTGTATATGCAGTGAATGCTCAATCCGAACATCAACGGGCGGCCTGGGAAATGATCAAGCTTATCAATAGTGCGGAAATTATGAAGAAGTTGAACCGTTCTGCAGGAGGGGGCAGCTTGTCTGTGAGACTGCAATCCTTAAAGCCTGAGGATGGCCGCAACTATGTGCCGTTCTATAGCATGAAGCCAAGCACGGTAGGAGCCGAATCGGGACTTCATCCTCGTGCGCTGCGCAAGTTCATGGAAGCGTACAGCCCATTGGCAGTCAAACAGATGAAAGCGGTAGTGGAAGGGCGCTTGAAGCTGGACGACGCTTTGAAGCAGCTGCAGGAGGATTCGCAAAATGCGCTGTTCTCGGCACTGCTCGATAGCCGAAACTAATACATGGAGCTGTACGGCATCCGATAAAGGAGCGATTGAGCATGAAAGTAGCTTTCAGTAGGAAAAGCAAAACGACACGGAATCCGGGATGGCATTGGCTTGCTGTGTCCATCGTAGGCTTTGCGCTTGTATTAAGTGGCTGTGACAAGCAGGAGGAAGCGGCCGCAGCTCCCAAGGGGGCGCTTCGTATTGCCATAGGCAACGAGAATACTTTTGAATATATGTATGCCGATTATTTTGCTGCCAAGTTCCCTGAATTGGAGGTCCAGATTATACCGACGGAGGGGATTTATGGTATCGGCAAAAAACCGCTGCAGGAGCTGACCAAGCTGATTGATCAGGAGAAGCCTGACCTGCTGTTCACGAGTTCTTTTGATTATGAGAAGCTGGCTTCGCAGGGAAAGCTGTACGACCTGTCCGCACTCATTGAAAAGGACCGATTTGATCTGGACAATTTACTGCCGGCCGCGGTCGATTATTTACGAATCAAAGGGCAGGGGAGTATATACGGATTAGCTCCTAAGTTCTCAAGCTCTGTGCTTTTTTATAATAAAGAGCTGTTTGATCGTCATCACATCCCTTATCCGACAGACCAAATGACCTGGGCGGATATGTTCCGCTTGGCTCAGCGGTTCCCAGCAGAGGGTGGCAAAGGAGAGCGGGTGTATGGCTTTCATATGGGCTATATGAGCTCTCCACAGGATTTGGCTGATTATATAGGACAAGCTCAGGGACTCGGAATGATAGATGCTGAAGGAAAAAAGCTGCTGATGCAGACGGATTCCTGGAAGCGGATCTATCAGCTGGTTATGGATGGCTATCGAAGCGGTGTGCTGCAATGGAATTATATGCCGGGCAAAACCCGATATGAAAAAGAGGATGTCGAGGCAGAGGATTTATTCAGTATCGGCCGTACAGCGATGACGATTTCCAATGAAGGACAGCTCAATGCTCTAAGACAGCGGGGAGCTGCTTTCGAGTGGGGGATGGTGGGCACACCATCAGCAGATCCGGGGCATACGCGTAATCCCAATTTTTATTTATCGCCGATCTACAGCATTAATGCTCAGGCGGAGCATGTAAAGAGTGCCTGGGAGGTTATTAAATATTTCAATGGTGCTGAGGCTGCAAGGATTGAAGCGAAGACTTCCAACGATCTACCGGTTCGCAAGGAGTTCGCCCATGAGATGGATGGGCATAGTCTGGAGCCTTTTTATCAGGTGAAATATGAGGAAACGGTGCAGGGCGGATATAATGAAAACGTACCGGGTACATTTTTTGAAAAGTATCGGTCCATCGCCAAGCAGCAGGTCGATGCTATGCTAACAGGAGAAGTTACCGTCGAGCAGGGCTTGCAGCGCATTCAGCAGCAGGGTCAGCAGGCACTGGATGAAGCTTATGCGGCTGAGGTCAAGTAGGAAGACGGATGAAATCACTAAGAATTGTTTCCCTCAGCAGAGCTGGGGGTCTTTGTGATTCCATTCGAAATAGTATTTACATAAACCGAATAATCGATTATTATTTTATTATAGTAGAGTGGTAAAGTGATAAAGCGTGATAGATGGATAAGGAACCAAGCTTTAATTGGATTTTTTATGGTACGATAGAGTATATGGTTTCGCAAATAAGCAAAGCAAGCATATGAATGGGGGTTTTTTCATGATTAAAGCAGTCGTATTCGATTTTGATGGATTGATTATAGATACGGAAACCGTATGGTATGAAGCTTTTAAGGAAGTATTGCAAGCTTACAATGTTCGTTATCCTTTAGAGGAGTTTGTGAAGGTTATTGGAACTCATGATGCGCTGCTGAATCAATTCCTTGAGGCTAAGGTAGGCTTAGCCGAAACAACAGTCGTTCGAAAGCTGGCCAAAGAAAGTTATTTGGTGAAAATACAAGCGTCGGAAATCCGCGATGGGGTTAAGGACTATCTGGAGACTGCACGGGAGCTTGGTTTGAAAATTGGACTGGCCTCCAGCTCTAATCGGGCTTGGGTGGAGGGGTATTTGAAGCAGCTTGGGATCTTGGACTATTTCGAAGTGATCAAAACAGGCGATCAGGTCGAAAAGGTAAAGCCAGATCCTGCTTTATACATAAAAGCAATAGAAGAGCTTGGAGTAGCTGCGGATGAGGCGATCGCGTTTGAAGACTCCTCCAATGGTGCAAAAGCGGCCAAGGCGGCAGGCTTACATTGTGTTATTGTGCCTAATGAGGTTACAAAATCGATTATTTTTGACCAATATGATTTAAGGATTCATTCCATGAGCGAAATGAGCTTGCAGGAAGTTATCGAGTATTTAGAGAAAATTTGTGATTAAGGGGCAGTCTGCCGCAATTGGACTTGTTTTTACATACTAAAATGTCCTAAAATAAATTTATATGCTTAAAGTGAGATTAGTTAACCAAATCCATATAAAGAAAGGCCAACATAATGAATGAGACAAACGCTTTATATCAAGAGGCGATGGATGTATTGGCTGAAACCAGTCGAACCTTTTTTATACCGATCAGTCGTCTTGTGCCCGGCTTGCAGGAGGCTGTAGCTTCTGCTTATCTGTGCATGCGGGCCATTGATGAGATCGAGGATGACCCCTCTCTGGCGGTCGAAATTAAGGTTAAGCTGTTGAATGAGATCAGTGACATTCTCCATCGGCCGGTTTATGAGGAAGCCTTGGCAGCGCTGTTAACTCCTTATAAATCGGTGCTGCCGGAGGTTACGTTGCGACTGGCGGATTGGGTCCGATTCTGCCCGTTGTCGGCGAGTGACGTCGTACGGGAATCGACTTCAACCATGGCCCGAGATATGGCGGGCTGGGTTGAAAGGGACTGGCAGGTTCATACGAAAGAGGATTTGGACAGCTATACTTATTGTGTAGCAGGTGCGGTAGGTGTGCTGCTATCGGAGCTATGGTTATGGCATGACGGTACCGAATCGGATTATACGGAGGCTGTAGCTTTTGGCCGCGGCTTACAGACGGTTAATATTCTTCGTAATCGTAAAGAGGATATGGAACGGGGAGTCGACTATTTTCCCGATCAGTGGGGAACGGAAGAAATGTTCGCCTACACTCGCGGCAATCTGGCGTTAGCTGACCGTTATGTTGCTAATTTGAAGCCCGGCCCTGTGTTTGATTTCTGCAAGCTGCCGTTAGCGTTGGCTCACGGCACACTATCAGCTCTGGAGGCTGGCGAAGAGAAGCTGAATCGTGCTGCCGTTATTGAGATTGTGAATCAGGCATCCGCAGAATGATAGTATTCCCATCGCAATAATGAAGAGGCTGTCCCGAAGTCAATTGACTGGTGGGACAGCCTCTATGTGTTGGACACATAATGCTTGGAAGCTTTACTTATAAGCCCATCCGGGTGAGCGCACCCTCAAATGAGGTATCGACCTTATCATCACCGCATAAGAAACGCCAGAACTTGGCGGTTTGGATCTGATTGACACGAGCCTCGTCGCCGCACCAAGGATGGTAGGCCTTCTTGAACACCTCACGAACTTCCTCGCTATTGTAACCATCGGTATTGAACAGATTGCGCTGTTCTTGACCGGGGCGCAGCCGCAGCTTGAACACATAACGGGTTTCATCCGTATGGTTGGGCTGGGCGCAGTGCCATATGCCGTGATGGAGAAAACCGATTGTACCGGCTTTGGCTACCATCCGTTTTTGTCCTACGATATTTTTATAGCGGCTGATGCTGCCATTGCTTACCTTGCGCAAATGTGAGCCAGGGAGCACCAGGGTTGGCCCCATTTCATCCGGCGCGTCGTGGGAGAAATAGAACGCTTGAATGTCATAGCCAAACGGGCGAGTATCGATGACGGAATCGGCATGATAGCCTTGACCTTTAAGGTGCTTGGCGCGAACAATATGCATAAATGAATGGTCATAGATAGGATATTGACCGACAAAGCTTTGAAGTGCTCCCTTTACCTGAGGCAGATTAAAGATATCCTGAATCACCTTCGATTCGTTCCAGTAGGTGGAGCCGTTGCCCTGGAATTCCCGTTGCTCCTTATAAGCAGCTTCATTCAGTTCTTGCGGGACGATTTCGTCCAATCGAATAAAGCCATTCACGGCAAATTCGGCCATTTGCTTGGCGGTCAGGAGATGCTGCTTTTCTATGCTACTCATCGATCGTCACCTTCTTTTCCAATACGGTTTCATAAGGCAGATGTCCTTGTTCATGCTCAAAGCCAGTGCGGAAGATCGGCATCGTCGGCAGTTGGATGACGTTCCAGCCGTCGCGCATAGCGTCAAGCACGGAACCGTAGATCGGCTCGTTGGAATCGCCCGTGTTCATCTGCAGCTGCCCCTTGGGGATTGTGCTGTCGTAGAGCGCCCAGGCTACAGTGCGGCTCTCGAGATCGGGATCGCTGGAATGGAGTATCAAAATCTTTTGTCTGGTCAAGCTCATGAATAGTCCTCCTTAGAGTTTGCGAAGCAAACTAGCTTCGTAAGCATTTACTTAGAGTTTGCGAAGCAAACTTGCTTCGAAAGCATTTACTTAGAGTTTGCGAAGCAAACTAGCTTCGTAGCGGTTAGAAGTCCGGTGAATAAGTCCCGCTTCGCGGCCAAATATCCTTCCTGGGTAGTGCTTACGAAGCCAGTTTGCTTTAGCAAACTCTCAACTGTTGAAATCGTGAAATGGGATGAGATGAAGTGGTTTATTCACGATTTCAAAGGCGAACGATGACGCTTCTCCAGGACCATTTGGCCGCTGCGCTCATTATTCACCGGACTTCTTGAATTTGCGAAGCAAGCTTGCTCACTAAGCGTTGTTGAGTATTGTCTTAATAAAACTCACTGCTGATTGTTACTCAAGTGGCATTGAAATTAGCTTTGGCACTTTCACCTCGTAAGCGGTATCAGGCTTGTGTGAGCAGCTGATATATGTATTGTAGTATGCAAAAGGCGATCTGAGGATGTATGATAGTAGCATATGTTTACACAATACTAAGGAGTTATCAGTCTAATGGAGGGCTCATATGGATCAGGACAAGCTGCAGCTGCAATTGATACGCAGTTATTTGGAAAATGCTCAAATCATGATGCAGATGGCTCATTACACGAAGGTTGGGCCGAGCTGGCGGGATTCATATCGAATGACCGACGTGAATCGGCTCTATTATATACGTGAGGGCAGCGGGTGGATTCACATTCGCGGCAAGGATTATTATCCGAAAGCAGGTCAGCTGTATCTGCTTCCGGCCGGGATGAAGCTGGCTTATGCACGGGATGATGCCGACCCGCTGGGCAAATACTGGTGCCATTTCTCGGCTACGGTGGGAGATGTGAATCTGTTCCAAATGCTGGAGCAGCCGCACTGGATTCAGGTTCAGGATGAGGTGCGGCTGGAGCAGCAATTTCAGCAATTGGTTGACCTGCATCGCAGCAATACGTTGACCGCACCGCTGAGGATCAAATCGATCCTGCTTGAGATTATTTCCGAATATATCGAGCAGTCTACCGAGCAGCCGCATCTGACTGCAACTACGAGCACATCAAAGATTCATAGTGTGCTGTCCTACATCGAAAGCCATTTGTCCGAGCAGATGTCGGTAGATGAGCTGGCTAAGCTGGTGCACTTTCACCCGAATTATTTTATGCATTATTTCAAAACCATGATGGGTCTTTCCCCGATCGTCTATATTAATAAAAAAAGATTGGACAAGGCACGCAGACTGCTCACAACAACCGAGCATACGATCTCTGCGATAGCCGATGAAATCGGAATGGAGCTGTATTATTTTTCGCGTATTTTCAAAAAACAGACAGGTATGTCACCGTCTGAGTACCGCAAGGCTTCCGGGAAAACGCATATTTCTGAAGAGGAAACCGAGCAGGAACCGAACGGAATTTTCCCTCATTAACAAGAGGTTACCGAGGGTTAGTTATTCAGTGCTCTTGAAGGAAAGTTTGGCTATTAATGGAATTAGGGATTTAATAATGATTCAAAATTGATTATGATGGGGGCAGAGAACAAATACATTCGGATACAGAGAAAGGAAAGTGATTGGGATGCTTCGCCGTTTTTTTTCCTATTACCGGCCTTATAAAGGGCTTTTTATTCTCGATTTTGCTTGCGCGGTGTTTGCGGCTTTACTGGAGCTCGGATTTCCGCTTGCCGTCAATCAGGTGGTAGACAAACTGCTGCCCAGTAAAGATTGGACCTTGATTTTATGGGCGTGCTTAGGGCTGCTTGTGATTTATGTAATCAATATGTGCATGCAATTTGTGATCAACTACTGGGGGCACAAGCTCGGAATCAATATTGAAACCGACATGCGGCGCAAGCTGTTTGAGCATGTACAGAAGCTGTCGTTCCGTTTCTTTGACAATAATAAAACAGGCCATCTCGTTTCTCGGATGACCAACGATCTGATGGAAATTGGCGAGGTTGCGCATCATGGGCCTGAGGATTTATTCATTGCTGTGATGACGCTGCTTGGAGCATTTGCCATCATGCTATCCATCAACGTGAAGCTGGCTATTCTTACTTTTGCGATGGTGCCTTTCCTGATCTTCTTTTCCATCTATTTCAACAAAAAAATGACAGCTGCGTTCCGGCGCATGTTTGCCGATATTGCCGACTTTAATGCCCGTGTGGAGGATAATGTAGGCGGTATTCGCGTTGTACAGGCTTTTTCGAATGAAGAGTTTGAAAAATCGCTGTTCGCTGTGAACAATGGTCGTTACCGGCTCACCAAGCTGCTTGCTTACAAGATTATGGCCTGGAATTCGTCGATCAGCTACCTGCTGATGCGCTCGGTTTCACTTATCGTGCTTATTAGCGGAACGTGGTTTGTGCTGAATGAGTCGATGAGCTATGGATCATTTATCGGATTCGTGCTGCTGACTAATGTCTTTTTGCAGCCTATTCAGAAGATCAATACGGTTATTGAGAGCTATCCGAAGGGGATTGCCGGCTTCAAAAGATACACAGAGCTGCTGGAGACAGCCCCGGATATTGACGATGTTCCGGATGCGGTGGAAGTGAGCTCGCTGCGCGGTGATATTCGTTATCGTGGTGTTTCGTTCGGCTATGAGGAGCAGGCCCATGTGCTGCACAACATCGATCTGACGATTCATCAAGGGGAAACGATCGCTTTTGTAGGTCCTTCAGGTGCTGGAAAATCGACGATTTGCAGCCTGCTGCCCAGGTTCTATGAGGTTCAGGAGGGAAGCATCAAAATTGACGGTATCGACATTCGCCAAATGAAGCTGTCCTCGCTGCGCAAGCAGATCGGGATTGTCCAGCAGGACGTATTTTTGTTCACCGGAACCTTACGGGAAAATATTGCCTACGGCAAGCTGAATGCAAGCGAAGAGGAAATATGGGAAGCGGCCAGACGTGCGCGGCTGGAGGAATTTATCCGTTCACAGGAGCTTGGCATGGACACGATTATCGGTGAGCGGGGTGTGAAGCTGTCGGGTGGACAAAAGCAGCGGCTTGCGATTGCCAGAATGTTTTTGAAAAACCCGCCGATCCTGATCCTCGACGAAGCGACCTCGGCACTGGATACCGAAACCGAAGCAGCCATTCAGCAGTCGCTAACCGAGCTGTCCAAGGGACGTACGACGCTGATTATTGCCCACAGACTGGCTACGATCAAGAATGCCGACCGGATCATTGTTGTTACCGAGGATGGCATATCTGAGCAAGGCCAGCACGGCGAGCTTATCGCCGCTGGTGGTGTCTACAGTCGTCTGCATCAGGCGCAATTTGGTTCGTAAAATACGCAGTTTACACACCGCCAAAGTTGATTGATATGGAAATAAATATATGATATAGTAAAATAAGAACAAATGTTCCTGTTATATGGTTTGCTTTATCACTTATTATGCAATCTCTATGGAAAAATCGTTATCACTTTGGTATGCTGTTTAAACACGGACAGTCGGGGAGGTTAATCGGATGAGCGACCTGATATTGCAGCAAATTTTAACAGAATTGAAAGAAATTAAGGTTGAGCAGGTCAACACTACGCAACGCTTTGATCGACTGGAGAACAGGTTTGATGCATTGGAAGTCAGATTTGATGGTCTGGAAGTCAGATTTGATGGGTTAGAAGCCAGATTTGATGGGTTAGAAGCTAGATTTGATGGGTTAGAAGCTAGATTTGATGGGTTAGAAACTAGATTTGATGGTTTGGAGAAAAGGGTAGATAGTAACTCCAAAGATATAGCTGATATCAAAGTCATCATGGCTACTCTGGCAACCAAAGAGGATGTGAAAGAGATTCCATTCATCCGTCAGGCTGTTCTGGAAATCAACGAGCGGCTGAAGAACAATGAAACTGGAATAGGAAGCCATACGGAATCTCTGATCGATCACGAGCATCAATTCAACATCGTTAACAAGCGTATTTTTGCATTGGAATCCGACGTAGACCGATTGAAAAACAGGTAAGCTAAGTAAAACTTATTGTGTGTAGAAGTGGGTTCTTGCGTTATACAAAGATCGTAGTATTCAGTCCTTTGGGCCGGATAGTACGATCTTTTTTGATTTTGAGTCTTCACCAATATGCACCATTTCACTATTTTTTTGTATTTTTCCTGGAGATCAATTTTTGTCTTACCTATGTAAATGAGCAGCCTGGGAGTGAATAATTGTCTCTCTTTTATAGATACATGTAAGTCTAAAGCAGCACTATGGCTGTAATTGGATAACAGGTAATGTCTTACCTTCAGCAGTACAAAAAGTGTCTGTTCAGCGCCGTGCTGATCCATGGTAACATGGGGCCAGTCTTCAAAAAGTGTTGAACACGCAAGGCTAAGTGAACGAGAATAGGGTTGAGGGAGGACAAGTCCGTGAAGCTGATTTACAATCATCGTGATGCTGTAATTGAATTTGGTGTGGAGCAGTTAAAAAAAGCTCTTGAGCTTAAAGGTATTTATTATATCGAGCAGTTTGAGGGACATGGAACGGTTGTGCTGCCTGATCATGGAATCATAATTCGAAACATGCCGACAGCACGAAATCAGGCTCCGTTGTATGCGAATGAAGCCTTTCGTATTTATAAAAGTGGAAACCGGGTGCACATTGAGGGCTCGGATTCCCGTGGTGTCATGTATGGGTGTCTGGAGTGGGCTGAACGCCTTGGACGTGGAGAGGATTTGAAGGCGAACGAGGAGATCAGCCGTGAGCCTGCGCTTGGTGTTCGTGGTATTAAGTACAATCTTCCTTATGTTCCATTTGATGACGGCGACCCGTTTGTGCTGAATGCGGCCACATGTATGGATATCGAGTTCTGGCGCACGTATATCGATATGCTGGCGCTGAATCGTTACAATTGCCTCAGCCTGTGGTCCGAGCACCCTTACCATCTGATGGTCGTATCGTCGAAGTACAGGGAAGCCAATCCTTACAGCGATGTACAGATCGACCGCAATATTCGTTTTTTCCGTGAGCTGTTTCGTCATGCAGCTAATCGTGGTATAGATATTTATTTGTTTACATGGAATATCAGGCTGACGCCGGAGGTAGCGCGCGGATTGGGGCTCCCGGAAAATGTTGGGGATTACGGCGATATGTACGATGAGCTAATTCACCGCGTAGGCCTGCCGCTTAATCGCTTTCGCGGCCAATCCGAGGTAATCCGCGATTATATTCGTGAGATGGTGCTGCAGGTGCTGATCACTTATCCAGAGCTTAAGGGGCTGGGGACATCGGCAAGCGAATGGATGGATGGCAGCGGGCACGAACGGGAGCAGTGGATCGTCGAAACATATGTGGAAGCCATCAAGCAATCGGGGCGGACCATCCCGTTCATTCATCGTACCAATATGCAGAGTGCCGGCAAGGAAATCAAGGAGCTGGTACAGCCGTTATTCGATCCGAAGCAGTTCTATATTAGCTGGAAATATTCGAATGCCCATGCTTACTCCCATCCGGAGCCGCAGTTCGAGAAGCTGTGGGACGCTTGGGATGGGATTGATCTGTCATCGACCCAAATTTTATACACGGTGCGCAATGATGATGTATTCACCCACCGCTGGGGTGACCCCGATTATGTGAGAGCCTATGTAAAAGGAATGATCAAGCCCTACATAAAAGGATTTTATTGGGGCTCAGATGGTTATGTGTGGGGACGTGATTTTCAGCATATCGACCATGGACATAAAACGTGGAAGTATGATTTTGAGCGGCACCTGCTGCAGTTCCAGCTATGGGGACGACTTGCCTATGACCCGGAAACCGACGATTCGACGTGGACGTATTTATTGCAAAAGCAATATGGACCGCAGCATGCTCCCGACTTTTTACAGGGGCTGCGAGTGGCTTCGCGAATTATACCTGCTGTAAATCGCTTGTTCTGGATCGACTATGATTTTCAATGGCATGCAGAGAGCTGCTTGTCCCAGGTGAGCGGCTTCAAAACCATTCTCGATTTCGTCGATGGTGTTCCGATGCCTGGAGTAGGCGTGATGGGTATTGTTGAGTATGCTCAGGCTGAGCAAGATGGACGGTTGGAGGCCTTACAGGCACAATACGGGGAAACACCTGCCGATATTATACGCATTCTTGATGAATCAGCCAAAGCTACCGAGCTTGCCGCAGCTCATCTGGATACAATTCTTGGCGAATACCGGGGCAGTCATGCGGAATGCACATTGCTGGATTTACAAGCCTACGCGGCGATGGGACACTATTACCGCTGCAAGTTTGCCGCTGCATTGGAGCTGAATCGGTACAGGCTCAATGGGAAGTCATCTCATCAAGAGCAGGCTGTTGTCCTGCTGGAGGAAGCCTGCGGCCATTGGGAGCGTCTTGGATTTTTCTGGAGCCAGCATAACAAGCCTTATTTTATGGCCCGGGTGAAGCGAACCTTCGGTTATCCCTATTATGCTGAGGATGTAAGAAGCGATGTGGAGTTGGCGCGGCGGTTTGAGCCGTAATGAGTAATGATACAAGGAGGCCATACCGTGATACGGTGTGGTCTCGGCTCGTTGTATGCTTCGGCAGGCCCATCAATCAAATGGGCTTTTATTCGTGTTATAATGGAGAAAAACAAGCATAGGAAACAGCGGCTGGTATCGTTATTCAACTGGCTTTAGCAACACTTACAGTTCGATGTGGATGGAGGGTTAGCTATGGAATGGAATTATTATAATACGTTTATTACGGTTTCACCGGACTGTCCTGCGGTGGTGGGTACGGTGCCGCCAGATAAGAAGTCTGGAAAGACAAAGCCCGGAATTGAATTTGAGTTAGTGTCGCAGGCTCCATATGTATATACGCAGGAAGAGCTGTTGTACCAAGTACACATACGACACAAGGAAATTCCTCAAGAGGTATTATTGGAGCGTGGAGCTCAACACAGAGATGAGTTTTTTCAAAAACCGACGGCCTGCCTAAGGGCATCCATGCTGCCCAAGAAATACGGATGGGGCATTCATTTTAATTCAGAAGGAAAAATGGCTCTCGTCCCTATGGAATCTGCTGAGTATCAGCATTTTATCGATGGCGATCATGCCGATATCAAGCTGGTCGCCGCTATGCGCAATAGCAAGGGAAAGTAGAATATTCTCAGTTGAGGCCTTTCCTTCAAAACATAAAGGGGAGACAAGATAATTTATTGGATCTCACAAAGCCCTATTGGCTGCTGGATCAGATAGAGCCCGCAGCGCAGTCACCCCAAGTTCTGGAGTTTGGCTGCGGCAGCGGGCTGCTGTGGATGGTCAAAGCCGATCGGATCCCCGTCGACTGCATTTGGCCTTATCCGATCACAATTGTTATATACTGGTGGTTATGAACAAAGGTAGTTACGTAGCAGGCAATTGTTTGTCAAAGAAGGAACGCCAGTTTCTGTGCAGCAAGCCTTCCACAAAATCATTCGAATAGTGGTTGGCAAGAAGCTCCGCGAGCGCGTTGTATCTACCCATATGCTCAAGTCCGTTCGTAAACTGGGCTGTGCCATCAAAATCGGACCCGAAGCCGATATGCTTACTGCCTCCCAGCGAGGCTATATAATCAATATGCCGCAGCAGGTCGGTCATAACAGCTGGCTTCTCCGAATTGACCAAGGGGGGAATAAAGGTGAGGCCAATGCGCCCGTCTTTTTGCAGGATCGCCTGGATTTGATCCTTGGTCAAATTGCGTTCGTTGGGAGAAATGACGTAGGCGTTGGAATGGGAGGCGATAAATGGCCGATCGGACATTTCTGTGAGCTCCCAGAACCCCTTCTCCGTCAGATGGGACACATCGAGAATGATGCCGAGCTCATCGCATTGCTTCACGAATTGCTTGCCCTTTAACGTAAAGCCTCCTTGTCGCGGTTCTTTCACTCCATCGGCTGCCCAATTCGCATAGTTCCATGTGATTCCGATAGAACGGACGCCCAAATGAAAGAGCGTCCTAAGATAAAGCTCTCGTCCCATTAACGGTTCAACGCCTTCGAGCGTCAGCATGGCTCCGATTCGACCCTCTGCCTCAGCCTGCTGTAAATCGGCTGCAGATCGAATCTGCATCATCTGCGGGTGAGATACAATTTTGGAAGCAAACAAATCAATAGCTTTCAGGATGTGATCGAATTGCGGATTGATGATCTGTACGGACATATACACGGCAAACAGCTGCAAGACAGAGCCTGCTTCAATCAAACGCTCAAGCGTAACATTCAAGCGATCCGCATCATGAAAGTCGATCTCCGGGTGAAGCATCATCTTGTTCAGCACATCACAGTGCGCATCGATAACTTTCATTATCCTCGTCTCCATTCTGATAAAATGTCCACACTGTCATCATGCTGCTATATTATTGGGACTCGCGTGTGAATTGATTGTGTGGACGAGACAGTCCGAGATGCTCACGAAGCGTGGTCCCTTCATATTCCGTCCTGAACAGTCCACGTCTTTGCAATTCCGGTACGACGAGATCGACAAACTCATCCAGACCATCCGGCAAGTACGGAGTCATAATATTAAAGCCGTCCGCGCCTTGTTTAATGAACCATTCCTCCAGATGATCGGCGATCTGTGCCGGTGTGCCAACGACTGTATGATGACCACGTGAACCGGCTACCCTCATGTACAGCTCACGAATGGTCAGCCCTTCCTTGCGGGCGATATCGATGAGCAGGTGATTCCGGCTTTTATCTCCATTGCTTTCAGGCAGGTCGGGCAACGGTTCATCCAACGGATATCCGGAAATATCGTGTCCGAGCTTACGTGAGAGCACATCAATCCCTACAGCGGGGTGTATCAGCTCTTGCAGCTGTTCCAGCTTATCCTTGGCTTCCTGCTCGGTGGCTCCAATCACAGGAAACACACCAGGCATAATGAGCAGCTCGTTCGCTGCTCGCCCGAATGCGGCAACCTTCGCTTTAAGCCCGGAGTAGAAAGCTTGTGCTCTTTCAAGTGTAGGCTGTGCGGTGAAAACGAGTTCGGCCGTTTGAGCTGCGAGATTCTGGCCTTCCTCTGAGGAGCCGGCTTGAATAATAACCGGGTAGCCCTGAGGAGCGCGAGAGATATTCAGGGGGCCGCGCACATTAAAGTGCTCCCCGCGGTGATGGAGAACATGCATTTTGCTGCTGTCCGCGAAATGTCCTGACTCCTTATCAAACAAGAAAGCATCGTCTTCCCAGGAGTCCCATAATCCGGTCACGACCTTCAAAAATTCCTTGGCGCGTTCATAACGGAGGGAATGCTCCAAATGGTATTCTTTACTGAAATTCATCGCTTCGTCTGCCAGTGCCGAAGTCACCACGTTCCAGCCCGTGCGTCCTCCGCTAATGTGGTCTAGTGATGAGAACATGCGAGCGATATGGAAAGGCTCGTTATAGGTGGTTGTGGCTGTAGCTGCCAGGCCGATGTGGCTCGTAACCGCTGCCAGGGAAGCAAGTAAAGTAAGCGGCTCCAGACGAATGGTCACATTGTGATCGAAAAAGGAGCTATAGTTAGGAACGCCAAGCGTATCGGCAAAAAAAACGAGGTCCAGCTTGCCCCGTTCCGCTGTGCGAGCCATTTCCTGATAGTACTTAACGTCTACAACCCTGCTGGCTCCGGCATTAGGGTGTCTCCAGGCTGCGACATGATGTCCGGTTTCCATTAATATTGCGCCAAGCTTCATTTGCTTATTTTGATTGCTCATAGTTGATTTCCCCTTTCTGTAGGCCCCAGAATTTAATCTTCGAATGATTTGTTGACTTGCTTGCGATACGTATGCGGAGTCATCCCCATTTTGCTTTTGAACGATTTGACAAAATAAGCACTGCTGTTGAAGCCGGTCTGTTGTCCAACCTGGGCGATCGTTAAATCGGTGGTAGAGAGGAGCAGACGGGACTCGCGCAAGCGGTGGGCCAGTACGTATTGGCTCAACGTACAGCCGGTTTCCTTACTAAACAAATGGGATGCATAGTAGGGGGAGAGGTGCAGGCTTTCCGCCAAACGATCCAGCGAAAATTCCTCTTGAAAATGCTCTTCGATCCATGCCATCATCTGCTCGACATGCCGGCTGTTGGTTCGGAGCGAACCGTCTGACGCATGCTTCTGTCCAGCTTCGGCGAGCTTGCGGAGTTCACGCAGCAGGGTGAAGAGAAATAGCACGACCTCTTCAGTTTGCTGCAAGCTCGGACAGGAATTAAGACTTGTATGGAAATCCTGAAGCAGCTGACTGAGCAGCATTTGATCCTCGGGATTAAGCTGAAAAACCTGCTGATCCAGTCTTGCCTTCCAAATTTTATGGAAAAAAGCGTGCAGAGCGGGAAAAGCTGCCGCATAGCGCTCCAACAAAAAAGGATCAAACACCAATACGGACCGAATATAAGGCGATTCCCGGGAAATATTCATTTTGAACTTGTGCAGCTGGTAAGGCTGGCACATCAGTAATGTACCGGCCGATACCGAATGCAGCTTTTGATCAAAGATAAGGTGACCATTGCCTTCATGCACATATAGGAATTCGATGCCTTGGTGGGAATGAATCTGCTCCCAATCTCCTTCTTGAGTAGTACGACGATAATGGAAAATGTAGTTGCTTTCCTGAAACTTCGGCTTAGGTTCCACCATTTGACTCATGTATCCACCTCTTTCCTTCAGCAAGGCTGGTAGCCGGCTTCCATCAGTTTAGCCCTTGATAGCACCGATCAAAGCGCCTTTAATAAAATACTTTTGCAGAAATGGGTAAATCAACAGGATCGGTAAGGTTGCGACCATGATGGAAGCGTATTTGATCGTTTCTCCGATCTGTAATAACTCGTTAACAGCTCCGCTGGATATCGTATCCGTCGAATCGGCAATCAACAGCTCACGCAGCACAAGCTGGAGAGGATACAGCCCGCGATCCTTCAAAAAAATCGAAGCATAAAACCAGGCGTTCCAGCGGTCTACCGCAGAGTATAAAGTAACTACGGCAATGACAGGCATGGAGAGAGGAATAATGATTCGCAGCAGGATCGTCAAGTGGTGAGCACCGTCCATTTTGGCGGATTCCTCCAACGTTTCGGGCAGAGCTTGAAAGGCTGTTCGCATAATGATCAAATGAAAGGTGTTCATGGCAAAAGGCAGGACAACAGCCCACAACGAATTGAGGAGACCGGTTTGCTTCACGATCAGGTAGAGCGGAATCAAGCCGCCGTTAAAGAACATGGTGAAGATAATAAAAAATATAAAAAACTTGTTCCACAGCACGTTTCTTCTCGACATCACAAATGCGGCTGAGGTGGTCAGTGCGACATTCAATACAACCCCGGCACCGACGACAAACAACGTGTTGATGTAGCCTTTAAACAAGGCTTGGTTGGCAAGAACCTTTTCATAGCCGCCGAGGTTAAAGCCAAGAGGCTTCCAGAGCAGGCCCTGATGAGCAATTAACTGGCTGCCATCACTTACAGAGGCGAAAGCGACATACAGCAGGGGATATAAAGTCAAAATTGCAAGTATAGAAAGCAATATCGTAACGATGCAGCTAAAAAGTTTGTCTGAGAGACGCGAAGTGTTCATAGGTACCACCTTTACCATAAGCTGTTCTTGCTCCATTTGCGGCTGAGATAATTGGCGCCCACCAGAAGCAGCAGATTGAACGCCGAATTGAATAGTCCCACCGCGGAGCTGAATCCCCAGTTCGCTTCAAGCAGCCCTTTGCGGTATACCGAGGTCGATATCACATCGGCTGTTTCGTAGATCACAGGATTATATAACAAAATAATTTTTTCATAACCGACATTCAGCATATTGCCGATACGAAGAATCAGCATAATCATAATCGTGGGCATCAGTCCGGGAAGCGTAATATGCCACATTTGTCTGAGCCGGCTTGCACCGTCGATTCTGGCTGCCTCGTATTGCTCCTGATCGATCCCGGTTAAAGCGGCCATGTAAATAATCGATTCCCAGCCGATCTTCTGCCAAATTTCCGATAACACGTAGATCGACCGAAATAACTCCGGCTTTTGCAGCAACGCTTGTCCATCTGTACCCGTGACAAAGGTGTAGGCGAGATTGACGAAACCACCGCTGCCGGTAAAATCCTTAACGATCCCGCAAATGACGACAAGCGAAATGAAATAAGGCATGTAAGCAATCGTCTGCACCATATTTTTAAAGCGGCGGTTCCGCACCTCGTTAAGCAGCAAGGCGAGCAGAATCGGAGCCGGAAATTCGAACAGCAGTGTATTCAAGCTGAGGAGCAGTGTGTTGGTAAGCAGCCTCCAGAAATAATAGCTGGAAAAGAATGCTTGAAAATGCTCCATGCCGGCCCATTCGCTTCCCCAGATGCCTTTCACTGGAGAAAAGTTTTTGAAGGCAATGATCGCACCATACATGGGCATATAATGAAAGACAACGTAATAAGCGATGATAGGGAGCATGAGCAGATATAAATATTTATTGTGCAGGAAGTCCTTGGCATACTTCGAAGCGCCAGGTTTTCGTTTATGTGGAGTCGTCATGGCTTGGTTGGCGGCGTTCCGGCGCATAGGTACACCCTTTCTCATATAAAAAATGATAGACGGGGCTCATAAATCGGTCGCCCCGTCACTGGTATTACTTATCTTTTGTTGTATTGGTCATAAGCTTTTTGCGTGATTTGAATCGCTTTGTCCAAATTTACTGATTTCAGCTTGGCCAGATGGCTGTCGAAGGAATCAATAGGTAACGCGCCAAGAATGATTTTGAGCGAGGTCTCATCCACCAGCGTATTCACATCCGACATGATTTTGGAATACTCACCGGAATCTGCAAGAGAGATTGTCACAGGAGGCAGTGCATACTTATCGTTGTCACTCTTCCATACAGTCAAGGCATCCTTCTGCTGAGGCATAGCGTAGAACTGCTCGATAAACCGTTTATCCTGAATGAAAGGTCCGGTACCTGCAGCGCGGATGTATAAGCCCATTGCCTGGGATGGTGCAAGCTTATCCGGATTTTTCAATAATAGATCGGTGTATTTAGGATATCCGTTTTCCAGATTGTAGCTTAAGCCCGCAGTTCCGAAGTTAAAGAAGTTGTACCCTTCCTCACTGTAGGCATAGTCGAGAAATTTGACGGCAAGCTCCGGATTTTTGGCTTTGGCTGAAATGGCGGCCGAGGAAGCACCCGAGTAAGAAAATTCTTTTTGTCCGAACTTCGGTGTGTCGCCTTTTTTCAGCACTGGATATGGAGCGGGTACCAGATTAGCATTCGGTTCCTTGGCAGTCAATATCGGTCCCCATTTGCCAATTCCGCCGCCGGCTCCACCAATAGTAGCGCCCGTGGCTCCAGAAGTAACAGCCGCATCCAGCGATTTGGTATCTGCTGTCGTAAAGTTCTTGTCAAGCAGGCCTTCCTCGTACCATTGATGCATCGTTGAGAGAAATTCCTTATATCCTGGCTCCGCCGGTCCGTATTTGACCTGACCGTTATCGACATAGAAGTTTTTCACAACTCCGTATGCTCCTACAAAAGAGCCGTTAATCAGACTTTCAAGCGCTCTTGGCTTTCCTTTGATAGAAAGAGGAGCAGCAACACCTTTCTTTTCCTTGAATGCCTTCAGCACATCATGCCATTCATCGATAGTCGTTGGAGTCTGCAGTCCCAGCTCATCGAGCCAATCCTTACGGATAACCGGTCCTTCTGTTGTTTTGACCAAATCGTCCTTGCGAATAAAAGGGAACACATAGTAGCTGCCGCTGTCTGTTTTGACCATTTTATCAACATCCGGGTTATCTTTGAGGTACTTTTTCAAATTCGGGGCATGCTTATCGATCAAATCATTCAGCTTTAATATATATCCATCATTTATCATCTTCTCCGGACCGCCAGGTGCACCCGTCAGCCAGTTGTATTCAACCACATCGGGAAGATCGCCTGAGGCCAGCATCAAATTAAAGGCTTCTTTGGACTGTCCATTAGGGATTTCTGTAATATTCAACGTCACTCCGGTATTTTTCTGCCAATCCTGAAAGAAAGGAACATCCTTTAAGGTTGATTTAAGCCCTAAGAACGATGCATTCATCTCAATCCAATAGCTTAGCGTTTCTTTTGTCTGGATCGGATACTTAGTCGGTTCGGCATTGGTCTGAGCGGCTTGACCAGCAGGCTGTGCTGGCGACTGTGCGCATGCGGACAACAGTCCGAGAATAAGGGTACCGGCTAAGGGGGCTTTTAATAATTGCAATTGTTTGTTCATTTCAGGTCTTGGCTCCTCTTTAATAGTTGGAATTTGTTATATGTTGTTAAAAATTGATATAACTATTTTTAGATTTTGTTACCTCATCAACCGATAATTTAATGAGAATAGGGTGGATCATAACCTTCCAAAGAAGAAATTTTTTGTTTGTATTTAGCTAAAAAAAGGGAATTATGGTTAGGATATGAGACCTATTTTTCAAAATTAGTCATTTTTCCTTATAATATTATACCAAATCCGAGTTGTAAAGTCGGAAAAGTTGGTAGCGCAATATTATTATATTATATAGCAATATTGTTATGTCTTTGATTGATATAATACAAGAAACAGGTCACAGCCCAGCTGTACGGAGTGTATGACCATGATGAGCATGAATAGATGAGCACTTATAAAAGGAGGAACCCCCTTTGAAATATGCATTTAACTCAGCTTCTTGTCCCAACCTGACGTTGCCCGAGATGACGGCGGCAGCTCAGGCTTATGGGTTTCAAGGATTGGAGCTGCGCAGTGGAACAGGGCATAGGCACGGGGCAGAGCTGAGTGCAAGCCAGTCAATAAGAAATGAGCTCAGGAAGCACGCGACGGATTCGGGAATAGAGCTTTGCTGCCTCGGCATTTCCAATATCTATTCCCAACCGGAGAACGTTGAAGCCCAGATCGATGAAACGAAGAGCTACATCAAGCTGGCCCATGATTTGGAAATTCCTTATGTCAGAGTGTTCTGCGGAAGAATTCCGCCTGAAGGTACACGGGACGTGTCCCGGCACAGCATTATTGAGGCATTCCGCTCTCTTGGGCCGTATGCCCGGACCCATGGGGTAACGATTGTTGCTGAAACTCATGACCATTGGTCGGACCCGCGTGTGATGGCAGATATTATGCGTGAAGTGAACGATTTGAATGTTGCGGCAGCTTGGGACGTTATTCATACGGAGCGTGAGGGATTGACTGGACCGGAGGCTGTAATGGACAGCTTGGGGCCATGGATACGGCATGTGCATTTCCATGACGGGTTGAAACGGCTGGATCGTCTGCATTACGCGCCCATCGGAACGGGTGAATTTGATCAGCTGCGGATTGCAAAAGCTTTATTGCAGGCAGGTTATGAAGGCTATGTGAGCGGGGAATGGTACAATTGGGAGCCTTACGATATTCATCTCCCCCGCGAGCTTGCAGCCTGGAAACGATATGTAGCCTTAGCGATGAAAGGTGGAGAAGAGGATGGCTTTTAAAATAGTAACGATAGGCTGCGGCAGTATTGCACTGCGAGGTCATGGACCCGCCTCCCGGAAATACGCCGAATCGAATCCTGATGTGGAGCTGGCGGCTTGCGTAGATATCGATGGAGACAAAGCGGAGGCATTCCGCGATCAATTCGGCTTTCAGAGAGCATATACGGATATGGATACAGCGTTGGAAAATGAGAAGCCCGATGCGGTCTGCCTGGTCGTCCCTTATCAGCTGACTGCTCAGCTGGCTGTAGCCATACTGGAGAAAGGCTATCCGCTGTTGATGGAGAAGCCTCCAGGAATGACCAGACAGGAGACCTTACGGATGATCCAGGCGGCTGAGCTTAGCGGAGCGCCTCATCAGGTGGCCTGGAACCGCAGATACATGCCCGTCGTGGCCTATACGAAGCAATGGTTATCCCGCGAGCTGTCGCCGGGCAGTATTCATCATATTCGGTACGATCTCAATCGTGTTAACCGTATTGGCTCTAATGCTTCCATGACGATGGTACACGGCATTGATATGGTCAAATATTTGGCTGACTCCGATTATAAGCAAGTGCGTATTCGTTATCAGCCGTTCAGTCATCAAGGTGCAACCGAATCTAATATTCATCTGGATTGCGAATTTGAATCGGGCGTATGGGCACAAATTCAATATCGCCCTTTATCCGGCAGTGTGCTTGAGCGTGTCGTCATTGATGCCGCGAACCATACGATGCACCTTCATCTTCCTTTTTGGTCTTCCTTGGATGCTCCCGGCAAGCTGATTCATATGGTCAATAACGAAATCAAAGCCGAGCTCGGCAATGTCGAGCTTGGCAGAAGCGAAGAAATGTTCATTGTAAACGGCTTTTATTCAGAGAATGCGCTGTTCTTTAATGATATTCGTGCAGGGCGTAAGCCGGGTGATACTTTAAAATCAGCCATACAAGCCGTTGAAATCTCCGAGGCGATCCGAATGGGGCGGGAGCTGTATGTTTCCGGTGAAGCCTAAAGGTGCAGTGAACAAGCTCCGCTGCGCGGGAACACCTCTCTATTCATAGCTGAAGATGCCAGATCCCTGCACATTCGGGCAGGCGGGTTAGCTTGTGCCTGATCACCTGTTCAGCCAAGGCATCACCAAAGAAAAATCGCGTTAGCCGTTCTGCCTGCTGCCAATGATCGAATGTGTAATCGGTTCTTACCCATTGGTGAGCAAACCCGTAATCCTTTTCCAGCATGGCATAATAAGGCTGCAGGAAATCAGGGGCGGTCGGCGTCTCTGAGCCTGTGCCTAAGGTTTCGATAATAACGGCGGTTCCATCAGGTCGGAGAACACGTCGTATTTCGCTCATCACCTGATGAATATTTTGCTGCCAGTTAGCAACGTTCGTACTTCCCAAGTAACAGATACTCCAGCCGGCTACGATCAAATCGGCACTTTGATCAGCCAGTGGAAGTCTGCGATGGTCGGCAGCCTGTGTGCGCCAGTTGGTTAATCCGGCTTGCTCCAGTCTGTCCGCGGCAACGCACAGCATAGCTTCCGAGGCGTCAAGAGCGACGATCGATTTGGCTTTCTTTCCCAAAGCCACCGTTAACCGTCCTGTTCCAGCACCAAGGTCTACGATATCGAGACCGCAGCAGGGACGTAGCTCTTCAATCCTTCCCATTAAATCAGCTTGCTTTGAGATGAGCTCGTGGTAAGTGTTGGCTTCATGTTGATAAATAGTTGTGTGATCAGGCATTGCTGTATCCTCCTTGTATCGATCCAATGAATGTGAACAATTCGATCGTACAAGTTGACGTAACGTCAAGGTCAATACCTTTCTATATATTCACGAAATAACAATCAAGAGCCCGCAGAACGTTTGAACCGATAGGGGCTCATGCCCACGTGCTTTTTAAACAGCTGACAAAAATAAGGGAAATTCCCGAGGCCAATCATCTGTCCGATATCTTGTACACTCAAGTCGCTCGTTTGCAGCAGCCAGCAGGCTTGACGAATGCGGCGTGCGGTTAAATATTCGGTGATGGTCGTGCCGATCGTCTGTCTGAAGACGGCAGATGCGTGATTAGGCGATAAGTGAACTGCTTTGGCTAATACCTTCAGTTGAAATTCCTCCATATAATGCTCCTCAACCCATTCCATAATCTGCTCGGATGCCGTTGACTTTGGTCTGGCCACAGGCTCGGTATGCCGATCAGTCACTGCCTGTCCCTTCAAATAATGCAGCAGGGCCACCAAAAAAAACATTTGCTCCTCCAACCGCAGTTCACCTTGTACAGTATGTGCAATACGATCTCGATACTGATTCAGCAGCGGCAGAATCGTTTGCTGAGGAAGCTCGCTAAAAATTTGCGGCTCCAGCGGGTCCTTCCATAAACGTTGAAAATACAATTGAAGGCTCGCAAACGGGCTTAAGTAGGAATCCAGTACGGAGGGCTCGAATACAAATAGTGAGCGTATATAAGGCGCTTCCGGTTGAATATCCATTTGGATACGATGCAGCTGAAAAGGTCTGAAGCACATCAGACTGCCCGGAGCCAGCTCAATAATTTGTTGATTGACAATGACGCGCCCGTGTCCCTCGTGAACATACAAAAGCTCCATGCCCTGATGGGCGTGATAAATATCTACAAATTCGTAAGTTCGGTCTTTGGCAAAAGATAACTGGACCGGATACTGGTTCAGATTCATATAGTTCATTATTTTCAAGGGGCAGCCTCCTGCAAGCTTTCCAGGAAAAACTTGCTTCGTTAATCGTAATATAACAACATTTTATCATAAGGATGCCAAACATTCCGGTGCTATTTTTTGTTAAGGTTATAACGTAGAAGCAGAACGTACCTGAGCATAAATAAACAACTGGGAGTGAATGGCTTGATTAAGCATCGATTGATCGACAATTGGCAGCATCACCGTGGAAGTCTGGGTGGTCCCTGGGAAGTATGGAGACAGGACAAGCTGCAAAATCACTATAACGTACCATGGCATGAAGTTGAGCTGCCGCATACCTATAACGGTTTGGACGTATTGGATCCAGACGGTAAATACTATCAGGGACAAGGCTGGTACAGGACACTTCTGAAGCTGAACAATCCCTATCCGCAGGGACGGACGCTGCTGCATTTTGAAGGAGCAGGCCAGCGCTCCGATGTGTATGTCTATACGAAAAAAGTTGGCTCTCATCTGGGTGGCTATGATGAATTCACTGTCGACATTACAGAGGCTGCCGAGGAAGCACTTAAGCTGGAGCGTTATCATGGGGTTACGCCGATAGCCATTGCTTGTGATAACAGCCGCGACCTGGAAACGATACCTTCAGATGCAAGCGATTTTAATCTGTATGGGGGTATTTACCGCTATCTGAATGTAGTCTATGTTCCGGCGATTTCCTTGGAGCGCCTGCATATCGAGACATCGCTGTCAGCAGATTTGGAAAGCTGTCAGATTGCGGTTCGGGCTTCCTTATATAACCCGCTTCAAAGGGATGAAGAGTTGGAGCTGGTCATTCGTTTGCATGGACCCGATGGGCGGGAAATGGATGAGTTTACGGTTCAAACCCAGACATGGGAGGGGATGAAGCAGCTTGCTTCGTATGAGATTGCCGCGCCTTCTCTCTGGTCGCCTGCTGAGCCTCATTTGTACAGCTGTACCGTTGAGCTAATAAATGGACAGACCGGGCAGACGAATCCAATCAGTCAAACCAGCATTACAGAACGCTTTGGTGTTCGCAGCTTCGAATTTGTAAAGCAGGGCCCGTTCAAGCTGAATGGCGAACGTTTGCTGCTGCGCGGTACACATCGTCACGAGGACCATGCGGGGATTGGACCTGCAATGACAGAGGACATGATCCGTACGGAAATGCAGCTGATCAAGGATATGGGAGCCAACTTTATCCGGCTTGGGCATTACCAGCAATCCCGTATTGTGCTCGATTTGTGTGATGAGCTGGGGATTCTGGTATGGGAGGAAATTCCTTGGTGCCGGGGTGGCCTGGGTGGTGAGCAATACCGTCAACAGTGTAGGGACATGCTGAGCGCAATGATTGAGCAGCATTACAATCATCCTTCCGTTATTTTATGGGGGCTTGGCAATGAGAACGACTGGGAGTGCGATTTTGATTATTTTGATCAGGAGGAAATTCGCAGGTTTATGCAGGAGCTTCATGATCTGTCGCATAAGCTTGATCCAAGCCGCCTGACAGCAATTCGCCGTTGTGAATTTTGCAAAGATATTATTGATGTGTATTCCCCTTCAATCTGGGCGGGATGGTACCGTGGCATTTATACGGATTATGAAGAAAGCAGCAAACAAGCCTTTGAAAATGTCGATGCGTTTTTCCATATGGAATGGGGCGCGGACAATCTGGCGACACGCCATGTGGAGAAAACCTTCACAGGCTTTGAGTTTATCGGACAGGGTGGCGGCAATACCGATGAGCGCGACGGTGACTATTTGCTGACAGGTGGAGAGCCCCGTGTATCTCGTGACGGTGATTGGTCGGAAACGTATTTCTGCGAGATGATCGACTGGTATTTAAAATCGCAGGAGCATATGGACTGGCTGACGGGTACTGCACAGTGGTCCTTCAAGGATTTTGCGACTCCGGTACGTCCGGATTCACCGATTCCGTATTTGAATATGAAGGGTATCGTCGAACGGGATTTTACGAAAAAAGATGCCTACTACGTCTACCAATCGTATTGGACGGATCAGCCGATGGTGCGGATCGAAGGTCATACGATGCCGGTTCGCTGGGGCAGTCAGGATGAAATCAAGCGAATCAAGGTATACTCCAACTGTTCGGAAGCCGAGCTGTTCCTCAATGGAATCAGCCTTGGAGCTAAACAGCGCGATTCACGTAGATTTCCTGCTGCCGGACTTCGCTGGGATACGGTGCTGCAGCCGGGGATCAATCAAGTGAAGGTAGTAGGGACGAAGAACGATGTGACCGTGACAGATGAGCTGTCATTCGAATACCAGACGCAGAGCTGGGGAGCTCCGGCTGAACTGAAATTAAGCGCACAGGTTCAAAAGGATGGACTCGTGCTTGCCGAGGTACTGGCCTATGATGCTCAAGGCGTTTTATGTCTGGATGCGACCAACTTTATCCGCTTCGGGCTGACCGGTGATGGCAAGCTGATCGACCATCAGGGCACGGTTCGAGGTTCCAGCCTGATCCAGCTTGCCAACGGTCGCGCCCGGATCTTGATCGATCCGATTGGCGGTGCTGCTGCCAATGTGCAAATCAGCGGCTTCGTATCGGCAAGCGGTCCTGCATCCGGGGGAGCCGGAACAGCAGCGCCTGTGACAGCAGGTCTGACTACGGGTGCTGTCAACGATGGTATCATCCATGATAGTCAGGCGCCAATAACGGGTGCTTCGGTTCGCAAGTCTGCATCAGTCGTGAGTGTGGCGAGTGACGGACTATCTACCGTATTTATCACTATTTAATAAATCTGCCGTGCTTTAACGGCTGCTCCATAGCACGGACAATTCTATTCCAATTTCAGGAGGATGAACAGGATGAATTCACCGGAATCAAGAACTTTTTTGCAAGCTGATACTTTGCAGGAAGCTTTGCCGCAATTATGGGAAGCACTACAGCATAAGGTTGACCGTATGATTGAACAGATTGGCAGCAAGTCGCCGCATGTGGCGACCAGGGATTCAGGTATTTATGACGATATGCGTCACGATTGGTGGACTTCCGGCTTCTGGCCGGGAATTCTGTGGATTATGCATGAAATGACAGGCAAAGAGCATTACAAGCAAGCGGCTTGGGGCTGGGATGAGAAGTTTGAGCAGAAGTCGATTCAAGTGAGTAACTTTCATCATGATGTGGGCTTTCAATATTTGCCTACTGCCGTTATCAAGTACAAGCTGACCGGAGATGAAGAGGGTAAACGCAGGGGATTGGCGGCTGCGAATTTCCTGGCAGGCCGTTTTAATATTGCAGGCAATTTCCTGCGGGCATGGAATCAGGACAAAACGGGCTGGTCAATTGTCGATTCCTCGATGAATCTGTCGATTTTGTTCTGGGCAGCCGAAGAGATTGCAGACCCACGGTTTACGCATATTGCCAAGGCTCATGCCGACACGGTCGCGAATCATTTCATTCGTCCCGACGGTTCAGTGAACCACATTGTCAGCTTCGATCCGCTGACAGGGGAAGTCATCGAGTCGCTCGGCGGCCAAGGCGCCGGTCCCGACTCGGCCTGGAGCCGTGGCGCCGCATGGGCGCTGCACGGCATGGCGAACACGTATCGCTATACGGGCGATACGAAGTATTTGCACGCGGCACAGCGCGTCGCGCATTACTTTCTTTCCATGCTGCCGGACGACCACGTCGCGCATTGGGACTTCCGCGCGGCAGAGTCGCTTGACGCTGAGCCGCGTGACACCTCGGCGGCCTCCTGCGCCGCCTCGGGCCTACTTGAGCTGGCCGCTGCGCTGCCTCCGGTACAGGGGAACCCGTACCGCAAGGCCGCTGAGCGCATCCTGCTCTCGCTGACGCAAAACTACGCCACGTGGGATCGTCCCGAGCACGAGGCGATTCTGCTGGCCGGCACCGGCCATAAGCCGGCCAACTCGAACGTCGATGTCTCCCTCATCTATGGAGACTACTATTACGTCGAAGCGTTGGCCAAGCTGCTTGGCTGGAAAACGCGGATTTTCTAAAAGCATAGGCACTTTCCAAGTCAAGTCCTGTTACGATGTAAAACATCGTTACAAACCGAAGAACAGCCCAATAGACTTGCAGTACGATGAATAACATCGTAACAGGTCGATATGGAGCCCCAAATGTGCGGAAAGCTCGCTGTAATGATGAAAAACATCGTTAGAAGCATCCTGACGGGGTTGTATTCCTTGTAACGATGTTTTTCATCGTTATGGAACCAGCCTGTGGTAGAAAGGGAGGTCGAGCGTGCAAATGGGAAAAGAGAACTGAGACGCTGAAAATCAGCACCAGTGTTTTGCTTTTTGCACATGCAGCCTCACTACCCGAAAAGCTGTCGAGCGTTGATTATATGGCAGCTCCGATAAAGTAGAATAAAATAAACTCCGGTTGCCCGATTGAGTTCACCCTGCACCCTCCATGATGGGAGGAGCGGGGTTTTCGTGTGATCTGCCTTTCATCCGTTAAGTATAAGCTAATGATTTCCAGCGGCTTGTAACCTGCAAGGAAAATCGTTAAACTAGGAAATGATTATCATTATCATTGTTATGCTTCAAGTACAGGTCTAAGGGTTCCATCATCATACAAGCTTCTTTCCCATACTTGCTCCTCCATCGCGATTTTTTAATATAGTATCCAAACCTGCTTGGTCTACAATCACAAATTTGTTATTGTCCAAGCTTAGCTTGTCTACACTCACGATTCCGTTTTTTAGCTCAGCTCAATTTTCGCTCTATCCCATCACACGATCTGGTCAGTTTAAAAAAGGAGATGTCTACTACAATGCGACAGCCTGATCTGAACGGTCCTATGAACTTAACCTATAGAAGCACTGAAGAACTCAAAATCGTTAAAGGCGAGCCGCTTCACATACATACAGCCACTGAGTATGCTTTTGCTTTTGTGATGCTGCACAAAGTAAAGGTGACGCTGAGAACCTCCCGTAAGCCCATGATTGGTAATGCGCTCAGTGGCGAAATTTTTCTGATTCCTGCCCATTGTCAGTGTAAGCTGGAACAGACCGCGAGTCAGCTAGTGACGATCATTGTCATCCGGTTTAGCCAAGATACACCTCAGCCGCAAGCCAAGGGAAAAGCGGATTACCAGCCCATGGACGTGCTGCTCTCAGAAGACTTCCATCCATTCCGCACACCGCAGGTCCGCAGCTGGATTCATGATTTTATGAGTGAAAATGAGTACGTGGGAACCGCGCTGTATTACCAGCTCCAATCCCATTTATACGCGATAGCTGCCTGTTATCTGGAATCGGTGCAAAAGCCGAAAGAAACGCAAACCGATCGGATTATTTTTGTCGAACAGGCACGTCAACTTATGCTGGAACAATACAACCATCCGTTGGATATTGAAGAGCTTGCCAAATCCTCGGGTTCGAGTCCTAGTCGTTTCTATATGGCTTTCAAAGAGCAGACTGGGCTCAGTCCGCACAAATATATGACCAAAATCCGTATGGACGCTTCGCTTCACCTGCTGGCAGGAGGGACAACATCCATTGTAGAGGCCGCTCACGCTGTCGGTTATCTCGATGAGTACTATTTTAGCCGCTTGTTTAAGAAGCACATGGGGATGACGCCAACCGAATATACCGCGCGTGCGAAGAAAAAAGTTGCTAATCTCAACGGTGTTTTTGCCGGGGATCTTGCTGTTCTAGGTATGACCTCGTATATATCGTTTGAGCGGACTTGGCGGGAAAATAATCCGGAGCTTGTTCTGGAGCAGCTTGCCATTGCCCAGCCGGAATTGATTATAAGCGGGCCGACCACGAACGAGTACTACGAGAAGCTTTCAGAAATTGCCCCGGTTGTTGTGCTTCATTGGAAGGAATATTCATGGAAAGAACGGCTGCTGGACATTAGCGAGGTGTTAGGTCTGACATCGATCGCAGAATGGTGGCTTTCCTATTATGAGTTGAAGGTGGAAAATGCCCGCCGTCATGTGAAAAATGTGCTCGGTAATGAACCGTTTCTTGTTGTCCATGCGGTTGAGGGCGGATTTTATTTGTTTGGAATGAAGTCGAGAAAGCTGAGAGAAATTTTTTATGAGGATCTACAGGTCACTCCACCGTCTCCAGCCAAGCAGATCAGCCTGATGAAGGTCGATAAGCTTGAAGAAATTGCTGAGCTTGATTGCGAAAATGTGTTGTTTCTGATGCATTCTTCGACAACTGAAGCCTTTTGCGTGGAGCTTGAAAATCAGTGGTGCGTCTTGAAGCCGAGTCGCCTCAAAAAACGGTGCCTGTTTCTTCGCGAATATGATTCACCGCTCTACAATCCGATAGTGAACGAGAGTCTGGTGGAGCAAATGGTAAAACAATTGCTTGTCCGAATGGACTAAAACCAGCGTACATGGCGATGTCTGCATGTGTACAAAATAGGAATATCCAAGCCCCCTGCAGAAAAGTCCATTCTCAGCAGAGGGTGGCTGTTTTATGATATCGGAGTGAGAATGATTATTACTATCACGATTATAAAATAATGGTGATTAGATCCTGCTGCACAACCGGAATGTTCCTATGATTGCTGTTGTTTGAGAATTTCTTTATTCTATAAGACATTTAAGGGTAGAAATTCGCAAACGGTTTATGCTTTCGAAGTCGCTTTCTTACAGAAAGCGTGTAGGCACCGCTACGCTATCTCCAGAACACTCCGGTCGCTCCGCTCTTTAATCACCATTATTTAATTAGTTTATCTTACTAGCACTTCAACTGGTTTTTACCACATTCTGGGGGAAGAAATATGAACTTAGCTGAGCTTTTAAAAGAAAGACGGTCCGTCCACCGGTTTCAAAGCCGCGAGGTTCCCGTTGAGCTTGTAACCGAGCTGCTTGATACCGCAGTATGGGTGCCTAATCACAAGATGACACAGCCATGGCGGTTTGTGATTGTCCGTGGAGAAGGGCGCAAGCGGATCGCGGAAATCAGTCGCAACAACGTGGGAAAAAGAGAAAGAGACCCGGAGAAAGCCAAAGAGCTCGGACAAAAATTTTACGATAAATTTATGGCGGTACCGACGTTTGTTGTCGTAGTGATGAAAGAAAATCCTGTGATTAGCGTTCGTGAGGAGGATTATGCCTCTACGAGCTGCCTCATTCACAACTTTAGCTTGTTAGCTTGGGAGCAGGGTATTGGCCTGGTATGGGAGAGCTACCCGCTGCTGTCAGACCAAACATTCCGTGAAGCCTTGGGCATCCAACCGGGTGAAAGAGCGATAGGCAGTTTACATGTAGGTTATCCGGAGCTAATTCCGAACGCACAACCGAGAATTCCGGCTGCTGAACGCATTACGGTCATCGATCAAGCCTTATGAAACAGAGATATTTGGTCATAGCAATCGTGATTTTATCATTGTGTTCGGTGTTCATAGGTGTGAAGGACATCAGTCCCTTGCATCTGCTGAGTCTGACGGAGGATCAATGGGAAATCCTGCTGATTAGCCGCTTTCCGCGATTGATCAGTCTCATTATTGCTGGCGTCAGCATGAGTGTGATCGGTCTTATTATGCAGCAGCTGACCCGTAATAAATTCGTTTCGCCAACAACGGCAGGGACTGAGGATTCGGCGCGATTTGGGATATTGGTTTCCTTAATGATGTTTACAACGGCCAGTCCGATGCAAAAAATGCTCGTTTCCTTTACCTTTGCCCTGCTCGGTACATTCATTTTTATGAAAATTCTCGACAAGGTCAAGTACAAGGACGTTATTTTCATCCCTCTGGTGGGGCTGATGTTCGGGCAGATTGTCGGTTCGACGACGACGTTTTTTGCTTATAAGCATGATCTTATTCAAAGTATTTCGGCTTGGCTGCACGGAGATTTCTCAATGATCATGAAAGGCCGTTACGAAATGCTGTACATCAGTATTCCGGTTGTGATCATTGCTTATTTGTATGCCAACAAGTTTACCGTAGCAGGTATGGGCGAGGAATTCTCGATTAATCTGGGACTCAACTACAAGCAGGTCGTCAATATTGGGCTGGTTATCGTGGCCTTGGTTACCTCAGTCGTGATTCTGACCGTCGGTATGATTCCGTTTCTTGGGCTGATTATTCCCAATATCGTGACGCTGTATCAAGGCGATCATCTCAAAAAAAGCTTGAGTCATACCGCCTTATTGGGTGCTGCCTTCGTGTTGTTTTGCGACATTCTCGGTCGGGTCATTATTTATCCGTATGAGATTTCGATAGGCCTTACGGTCGGTGTTATAGGTAGCGGGATTTTTCTGTTCCTGCTGTTGAGGAGAAAGGCTTATGCATAATAAAGTCAAAATTACGATTTTGGCCGCAGTCGCACTGTCACTTATCATTACGTTTATATTTATTCAATCCGGCACCAACTGGGGGTATGTGCTGCCCAGACGAGGAATCAAAATTCTTGCCATCGTACTGACTGCTGCTGCCATTGCGTTTTCTACCATGGTGTTCCAGACGATTACGAATAACCGGATTTTGACGCCAAGTATACTCGGACTCGATTCGCTTTATATGCTTTTTCAAACGTTTATCGTCTATTTCTTTGGTTCTGCGGCATTGTCGTTGATGAGCAAGCATATGCATTTTGCAGCTTCTGTGGGCTTGATGGTTGTGTTCTCAGGATTGCTGTACAAGATCATTTTCAAGCGAGAGGGGCAAAACATCTATTTTCTGCTGTTGATCGGCATTATAATGGGCACTTTGTTCCAAAGTGTTTCCTCTTTCATGCAGGTGATGATTGACCCTAATGAATTTTTGCATGTGCAGGATAAAATGTTTGCCAGCTTTAACCGGATCGGCTCCGATCTGCTTACGGTTTCCTTTATTGTTGTGCTTGGAGTAGCGGTGTATTTCTGGAAATTTGCCAAATACCTGGATGTGCTCTCACTGGGAAAGGAGCATGCGATTAATCTTGGCATCAATTATGATCATGTGGTCAAAAGATTGCTGATTCTCGTCGCTATTCTCATTTCCATATCGACTGCCCTTGTCGGCCCGATCACCTTCCTTGGATTGCTTGTAGCGAATGTGGCCCATCAGATGTTCAGGACGTACCGGCACAGCATATTAATTCCGGGATCGATTCTGATCAGTATCGTGGCTTTGGTTGGCGGGCAGTTAATCGTCGAGCGGGTATTTACGTTCACAACGACCGTCAGCGTAGTGATTAATCTGATCGGCGGTATTTACTTTATTTATTTGCTGTTAAAGGAGAATAAATCGTGGTAGAAGTAAGACGGGTATCCAAACGATACGGAAACAAAAATGTTGTCGATGATGTATCAGTTAGCATCGCCAAAGGTAAAATCACCTCATTCATCGGTCCGAACGGAGCAGGCAAAAGCACACTTCTATCTATCGTAAGCCGACTGATCACGAAGGATAGCGGCGAGGTGCTTATCGAGGATACCGAGATTGGCAAGTGGAAGAGCAATGATTTGGCCCGTAAAATATCGATTCTCAAACAATCGAACCATATCAATATTCGTCTGACGATCAAGGAATTGGTAAGCTTTGGACGCTTTCCTTACTCTCAAGGCAGACTAGGCCCGGAGGATTGGAAGTACGTGGATGAAGCGATTGTCTATATGGATCTGGTGGATATCCAGGATAAATATCTGGACCAATTAAGTGGCGGCCAGCGGCAAAGGGCTTATATTGCTATGGTAGTCGCGCAGAATACGGAATACATATTGCTGGATGAACCGCTGAATAATCTGGATATGAAGCATTCGGTGCAAATTATGAAGGTACTGCAAAGGATGGTCAGCGAGCTGGGCAAAACGATTGTGCTGGTGCTCCATGACATCAATTTTGCTTCCTGTTATTCCGACTATATCGTAGCGCTAAAGGATGGCAAGGTCGTCAGAGAGGGCACAACTGACGAGATCATCAGCTCCGAGGTATTAAAGGAAGTTTACGATATGGATATTCAGATTGAAACGATTAGCGGCAATAAAATATGTGTTTATTTCTCATAAACAAACGTTGACTCCATGAACTAACGTATGTCATGAGTACAAATAAAAAAACTTATAGAGGTGAACAGAGTGAAAAGAAAAGTATCCATGTTTGTTTGTATGCTAATAATTGCCCTTGTTGCTGCTGCTTGCGGTTCGACCGCTTCCAATGAAACTGCCAAAGCTCCGACTGCAACAACGCCAGCACCTGCTGCGTCTACACCAGCTCCAGCAGCTGCGCCTGCTTCTCCAACTGAGCTTACAATCAAGCATCAATTGGGTGAAGCGAAGGTCAAAACAAACCCGAAAAAAGTTGTCGTGTTTGACTACGGGATGCTCGATACTTTGGATAAATTAGGCATTGAGGTTACAGGGGTGCCACAATCGAATCTTCCTCCATATCTGGCTAAATACAAGGATGCCAAATATAAAAATGTCGGAACGCTGCAAGAGCCGGATTTTGAAAAAATCAATGCGCTGAGTCCTGACCTGATCCTGATTTCAGGCAGACAGAACGCTTCTTATGCAGAGCTGAACAAAATTGCACCGACAGTATTTGTAGGCGTGGATGCCAAGCGTTATATGGATTCATTCACCGAAAACTCCAAAATCATCGGCAAGCTGTTTGGTAAAGAAGCAGCGGTTGATGCAGAATTAGCCAAAATCAATGAATCCATCAAAAAAGTGAATGCCAAAGCCGCTGGCGACAACAAAAAAGGTCTGATCACATTAGTTAGCGGAGGCAAAGTAACCGCATATGGACCGGGCTCCCGCTTCGGTATTATCCATGATGTACTGAATGTGGTTCCTGCCGAGAAAAACATTGAAGTATCGACACATGGTCAATCGATCTCATTTGAATACATTGTTGAGAAAAACCCAGATTACCTGTTTGTTGTTGACCGTGAAACCGCTGTAGGTGAAAGCAAAACAACAGCTAAACAAGTGATCGAAAATGAATTGGTTAAGAAAACGAATGCATTCAAAAACGGTAACATTGTTTATTTGGATCCAAACTACTGGTACTTGTCGGGTGGCGGTCTGATCTCCACTGCTGCAATGATCGATGAAATTGATAAGGGATTGAAATAGTAAGCTGGTAAACAATAAACAGGAGCAAGCGGCGAGTAGCTGCATGCTCCTGTTTATTGTTGATTTTCTGTGACAAAGAGAGACTTGAAACCATGTATGCATCTAACAAGTTTAATTAATAAATTCAGCAACAGTCAAAAAGCGTTTCAACATGACTGCAGCTTGAGCCCGAGTAGCCTTCTTACTTGAAGCGATTGAAGTATCTGTTAAACCGTTCATAATGCCTGAGTTTACTGCTTTCGCAATTTCATCATGTGCCCAAACGATTTGATTGGAATCATTAAACCTACTAAGAACACTTTGAGGGTCGCTAGGTGCGGTACTAATATTAGCATAAACCATTGCCCGTATGATCATAGCTGCAAGTTCTTCACGTGAAATTTGTTCATCTGGATGGAACGTATGGTCCTCATAGCCGTTAATAATACCAGCCTTAACCGCCGCCGTTATACTGCTAGTATACCAAGCATCGTTAACATCAATAAAATTTGAAGATTTTGAAACACTCTCTATTCCTAAAGAACGGACTATTAAGGTGGCAAATTCTGCACGAGTAATATTTCGTTCCGGCTCAAAGGTATCAGCTGTGGAGCCTTCGACTACCAGCTTGTTAGCAAGAAGCTCGACATCAGCTTTGGCCCAATGGGCTGTAAGGTCAGGGTAGCTTTTGTGTAATTTAATAACGGTATAAATGCTATTGCCGTTACGCTTGATTGTGGCTAATGTTTTCTCTTCAGTTGTTGAGAACATGGTAGGAACAAAACTCACCTGGTTAGCTGCATCATTAAAAAGCACTCCGGTAGTTTTGCTAGTATCTATGACTTTAGGTATGAGTATGGAACGAGAAATGTATGTGTCACCGAGATTCACCATTACCTTCTTTCCATTTTTTTCAATGGCCTCGACGTTAAAATCGATTGCATCAGCTAGCAATTCACCGCCTGCCGCTATTACCGCTGTATGGACTGCATCTGCAGTTGTTCCAGACACTTTTGTGATAGATATATTAATTTTAAAATCATTAACATCTACACCAAGCTGCTTAGCCAAATCTTCCAATTTAAGTACAGAAAGTGGGAGAATATAGGAACCGTTATTATTTGTTATTGTAATTGTCTTTCCTTCGAAACCAATCAAAGCTACGGTAGGCAGCAATACTGAATTTCCCTCAAGTTTTAAAACTACTGTTCCAACTGCCAATGCATTCGAAAGACTAAAAGCATTTACGGAACCATCGCTAGCAACTGAAATTGTTGTAACTCCATCATTGGACACGCTCCCGCCACCACCACCACCGCCACTACCGCCGCTGCTAGTGGAAGCTTTACTGGAAACATACACATTGGCTGTAACTGTTTTCCCGCTATAAGTAGCATTAAGTACAGTACTGCCTGCACGAGAGCCAGTAATAAGTCCTGCATATGTAATAGTGGCAATAGTTGGATCCATTAATGTGAATGTTGTATATGGGGTGACATCCGACTTGAAATCATCGTAATATTCAGCTGTTGCAGAAACTGTAGTTGTCTCACCAATCTGCATTGTATAGCTGGAGGCATTTAATACGATATTTGGTGCTGTACTCCCAGATCCACCGCCACCACCGCCACCACCTCCATCAATTGCTCCTGCAACGCCCCCTACTGCACTATTCAAATTATTATAAGTAGCTTGATAGTAGTATCCGTAAGAATTTGTTTTTGTTTTAGGAATCTCGGCAGTGAAATCGAAGTACGCAGCACCGTTTACGGAAAGATCCTTGTTAAAAACGGCATGAAATGAAAGCAGAGGAACAGGTACAGTTAGCGGATAGTCCTTATATACGGAAAATTTGGCATTTACACCCTCCTTATACACGTCACTGCTTATTGTTCCGAAAATAGTACCCTTGTAAAAATCCGAATCCCTATTAATATTCACATAAGTTGCCGCAGATGCTAAAACGGGTAGTAGAACTGAAAGCAGCATAAATGAAAGTGTAAGTTGGCTTATCTTTTTGAATGAAATTTTCAATTTTTGATTCTCTCCCTGTAAATTATGATATGGTTTAATTTTTAAAAATTTAGAATGTAGAAATCAATTGTCATTTCTTAAAATAGACAAACCTCCTTATAGGTATCAGGAACTATGTATACATTACCATTTTACTATTTAATTTCCAATATACTACAAATATTTCATGTTGTATACAAACTACGGGCTAGTTGAAATTGAGAATTAATTTTTGCATAGAAAAAACCAGTACATCTGTTGTAAGAATTAAGGTGTATGTCTCAAACTTACCCTAACACTTGCGACAAAAGTCTGGCATGTATCGCTGCTATTATTTGGATTGCATTTTGGATCATTTAGCTTTTTTTGGAGATTCATTATTATTTTTATTGTCTTTGTTATCTTTGCTACTGTTGCTGTTTACTGCTTCATTTTTAGTTTTATTCTTGTCATTAGAATCTTTGGAAACCGCAGCAGTCTTCTGATCCTTAGCGGGAGCTGCTTTATCATTCTTGGTATTATCCTTATTATCAGTATCCTTCTTGGTTGTACTTGCTGTTGTTGGCGCCTTATTCTTGTCAGCATTGGAGGGAGCAGTTGTTGGCTTGCCGTTGTTATCCTTTTTCGTGTCTGCAGGCTTGTCTTTGCCTGATGGTGTTTTGACGGCGAGCGCAGCTGCTTTGTCAGCCTCTGCTTTGGCGATCAGGGCTTGCTTCTGGGCTTGTTCCTTATCTCGGGCTGCTTTCTCGGCTGCTGCAGCGGCAAGCAGGATAGCTTCCTGCTCGCCATTAATTCTTTTGCTGCCTCCACGCACGTAGGCATAACTCTCGGGTTCTTCAAAGTCGGATACAGGAACATCCTGCAGCGCACGGCTGACGACTTCCTTAAATAAAGCGGCAGGGTACCGACCACCTGTTGTTGTTAGATAATGATCTTTGTTCGTTTTCTCATATCCCAGCCACACGGCGGCAACAAGCTCAGGTGTATAACCGACAAACCAGGCATCCTTGGTGCCGTCGATTTGATTGCCATTCTCATCCTTGAATTCCGGAATGTCCGGAAGCTGAGTCGTACCGGTTTTGCCGGCTACGGGTCGATCCATCTGTGCACTTTGTCCGGTGCCGTCATTAACGACTTCTTCAAGCATCCTGGTCATCGTGAAGGCAGCACTGGGGTCCAGCAGTGGCTCCAATACCGGAACCGTCTCTGAGCCGACCAGCTGCCCCTTGCGATCCACGATCTTCGTAATGGCATAAGCCTTAGCCATATTCCCTTGATTGGCGAACATAGTGTAAGCTTGTGCCATAGCAAGCGGAGAGGTCCCCCTGCTCATGCCGCCCAAGGCTATCCCTAAGGTTCGATCCTCTGGCTGAAGTCGGAGTCCAGCTTTGCTGGCGAAAGCCAAGCCATTATCGATACCGATCTCCTTCAGCAGGGCTACAGCCGGGATATTGTAGGATTGAATCAGGGCATCCTCCAGCGTGACCCAGCCATGCAGCTGCCGCATGTAATTCATCGGTGTATAGGAGCCGCCAAAATCGGTTTCCGCGTCAAAGATCTTATCCTTCGGTCCGTAGCCCTCGCTCAGTGCTGGCGCATACACAAGAATCGGTTTGATGGCGGAACCCGGCTGCCGTTCATTTTGCGTGGCATAATTGAATTCACGGAACTCCTGCTTCAGATTGCGGGAGCCTACAATGCCCAGTACAGCACCGGTTTGCGGCTGCATCAGTACGATCCCGCTCTGTAACCCACCAGCATCCTCAGGGAAGAAGGAGGCATCTTTGTATACCTCTTCCGCCGCATTTTGAACTGTGGGAGCCATGGTCGTGTAAATATGGTAGCCGGAGGATAAAATCTGTTGTTCCGTCAAGCCGTATTTATCGATGGCTTCATTAATCACATGATCGACAAAGGATGGATGCTTGGCAACCTTAGGCTCCGTCCGAATGGCAAGCTTGATTTCTTCATTACGGGCGCTGTCCCGTTCGGCCTCTGTAATACGGCCCTGCTCAGCCATCAGACTTAATACAAGATTCCGCCGTTCCTTGGCCTGCTCGGGCTTTTTCACAGGTGAGTAGTTAGTGGGTGACTTTGGAATGGCAGCGAGCAACGCACTTTCCGATAAAGTTAAATCCATAGCTTGTTTGCCAAAATACGATTCTGCAGCCCGCTGCAATCCCCAAGCACCTTCACCAAAATAAATATAATTCAAATACAGCTCCAATATTTGATCTTTGGAATATTCATTTTCGATTTTAATGGAGGCGACAGCTTCATTGATTTTGCGTGAATACGTTTGCTCGGGCGAGAATAGCAAGGTTTTGGCAAGCTGTTGAGTAATGGTGCTGCCACCTTGAACGGTTTCCCCGGACTTCCAGTTATGATAAAAAGCTCGTGCGATTCCATTAAAATCGATGCCTTGATGCTCGCGGAATCGGGCATCCTCCACGGCAATAACCGCTTCCTGCACCGTCTTGGGAAATTGGTCAAGAGGCATATATTCCATCCGCGAATTCGTTAGTTCGGTGATAACGTCCCCGTTGCTGTCATAAAAAACCGTAGAACGCGGAGGCTCCTTACTGAGTGCTGAGATATCGATAGCTCGATATATATTCATATAGGAATTCCAGCACCAAGCGACAGTAGCCGTTCCGAGCCCGGTGAACACGATGAGAAAAAGAAGGGACAGCGCTGCGATTTTTAGTTTGATTTGAGTAGTCATCTGTTGTTCCCCCATATTAAGTTGTACTAGGGTTCTTACCACTAGAGGGGGTGGGCCAAACATGAAGGCTGGTTTATGGATGATTTGTAGTCATGAAAGGCTCCGCACGTTGTTCCTCATATTCTATATTGTTCGAAAAATGATGTCTCTTTAGAGGTGTAGTTGGGTACTTATCGATGAAATTCAGGATTCGAGTTTCATGCGCAGCTTAAATTCCTTTGGAGAGCAGTGATTATGGCGTTTAAACAGCTTGTAAAATTGCGCCATATTCGGAATCCCGACAGCCTCGCCAACCTCTACAATACTGACATCCAGAGTGAGGAGAAGACGCTCAGCTTTTTTGATGCGTTTGAAGTTGACATAATCGACGAAGGACAAGCCCATAACCTTTTTAAAATATTTAATAAAATAATGATAGCTCAGGTTGAGTACTGCGGATGCTTGTTCAATCGAGATTTTTTCGTCCATATGCTGCTCCACATAATCCAGTGCTGGCTGCAGGCGTGTCAGCTCATCCCGTTCCGAGCCATGCAGCATACCACGTGTATCATTTCGCAGAAGAAGCAGGAGCAAGCGCCGAATGGAAGCCGTAATGGCAAGCTCACAGCCTTTTTGATTGGTTTGTGATTCTGCAAAGATGTCCATAATAATATCATGTGCCTGTTTTTGTATATCGGCATGTTCACCGAACATATAGTTAAGAAGCCCAAGCGGGCGGCGAATTTCACTGAAATAATGCAAATACGGCATTGTACTCTCGTCAAAATGCTGCGCCAGATCAAACTGGCACACCAAATAATTAAGCGGCTCCGAGCTTTCCTTCTTGGTGCGATGCAACTGCGAGCTGCCCAGCACATGGACATCCCCACTCTGCAGCACACGTGTATCATGCTTCGTCTGCACGCTGAGCGAGCCTTCAATAATGGCCAGGAATTCAACTTCCTTATGGTAATGCCAACGATATTTCGATGGGGAAATGATCGCGGGGGATTTGCTCATGTCTTCACTTATGATGATCGGATCGTCATCTGTAATTCGCCAAATTTTCAAACGAAGTAACGGATTTTGATAATCGACCAGCTCATTATGAACTTCAGTTTCTTGCTCCGGCGCCATGAACATATTGCTGCTACCTCCAAAATTTAACCGATCAACGATACCAGTATTGGATAGTCGATTTGTTTGTATGTAAAGATTAGTATAGCATGATTTGATGGGGCGATGGCGTTTTTGAATAAAGAACACACAGTTTTGAGCATATCATTTTATGGGTATATTCCTATATAATACAGGTTATATTACAAACCAACCGATATGGAGGCTACAATCCCAATGAGTCAAAAGCTGCGTGTTACCGTATGGAATGAATTTCGTCACGAACAGGAAAATGAAGCAATACGTGCTGTCTACCCGAATGGCATACATCAAGTAATCGGTGAAGGCTTGGGAACTGAGCTGGATGTGTCCTATGCGACACTCGATGAGCCAGAGCATGGTTTGACTGAGGAACGTTTGAACAATACGGACGTGCTGATCTGGTGGGGACACAAGGCGCATGGCGATGTACAGGATGAGATTGTACAGCGTGTACATAATCGCGTGCTGCATGGTATGGGTCTGATTGTTCTGCATTCAGGCCACTTCTCTAAAATTTTCAAAAAATTGATGGGCACTTCCTGCGATCTGAAATGGAGAGAAGCGGGCGAGAAGGAACGTCTGTGGGTCGTATCCCCGGGTCATCCGATCGTCGAAGGCATCGGCTCCTACATTGAATTGGAATCCGAAGAAATGTACGGCGAGCACTTTGATATTCCAGCTCCGGACGAGCTGATCCTGGTCAGTTGGTTTGAGGGTGGAGAAGTGTTCCGCAGCGGCTGCACCTTCCACCGTGGACAAGGCAAGATTTTCTACTTCCGCCCAGGCCATGAATCTTACCCTACTTACTATAATGAGCAGGTGCGTCGTGTTATCCGTAACAGTGTCTACTGGGCTGCTCCGACAACTCGTGAATATCCGAAGTATGGCAACAGCCAGCCTTTGGAGCCGATTAAGGCAAAGGAGTAAGGTTAGCATTATATGACGGGGCTCTAGTGGCTCCACAACAAATCAGCTGCACCCGATTTTCCGGGCACAGCTGATTTTGCGTCATGCGGCTTTACGGATGTTCCTTCAGCAGAGAGGGTGGGGAGAACGATGGTATAAAAGTGCGATCTTGGTTAGCGTGCTTTCCGGCGTTTGCCGCGGTTTTTACTCGTGTTCTTGCCGCTGGTACGTTTACGACGCCGGCGGCGAAGCGGGGCGTCGCTATCGCCGTCCTTTTTCTTTTTGCCAAAGGAGCCCATCAATACCTTAACGAGCGGTGCCATCTGCTGTACGCTCTGGACCATCTTTTGCACCTTGCCCATGGTGTCCATGATGCCATCAATTCCACCAAGACGATCAAAGATCTGCTTCATTTGAGCGATATTGATTGCGCTGCTGGCGCCTGTTGCTGCTCCTGAACCGGCTGTACTGCCTCCGCCGAAGAAAGAAGCCAGCTTACTAAGTGCTCCGCCCCCACCGCTTGCTGGTGGAGTTGTTGGTGCTGCTTGCAATACTTGAGGCGTATACTGGGGCTGTGGTGTGTAGTTGGTGCCGATCCCCGGATACGGATTGGGAAGCTGTGTCCCCAAAGAATAGGATGGAGGTTGTTGTGTGAAGCTGCGGGTATTCACGCCTCGATTTCCTATAGGTGGTCTTTGTATGCTCACCGGATTCACATTCCTTTTATAGTTTGGTTATAGACGATTGCCCTTATGCAGTCTATGTGGTAGGCGAATGGATGGATTGGACTCCTGTCACGGGTTTTTGGTTTTTTTCCTGATTTTAGCCCATTAACGCATAAAAAGAGTAACGTATTGCTAACCTAAAGGAAGGATTTTTACTGGGCATGTCGAATACATCCATTATAGGATTTTAGAAGACCATCAAGGGGTTGAATGAGCATGCAATTGAAAAAGCTAAACGACAAAGCGATCGATCAGCTGTTTGAATCGATTTTGACATTAAAAGATGTGGAAGAGTGTTACGTTTTTTTTGATGACTTGTGTACGGTCAATGAAATTCAATCCTTGTCCCAGCGGCTGGAGGTCGCCAGAATGCTGCGTAAGGGCAATACATATAACCAGATCGAAGCCGAGACGGGTGCCAGTACAGCGACAATTTCCCGGGTTAAGCGCTGCCTGAATTATGGCAATGACGGTTATAAGCTCGCTTTGGAGCGCATAGGACGCTGAATCAGACAGATTGCTTGCTTACTTGGCTGCAAGTCAGGCTTGGGATTCGAAACAATCACTAGTGGAAGCTTAGCTACTTGATCAAAGTTCAAGGAATAAGAGTCTGACTTCGTACGAATCGGATGCTAAAGACTGGTAAGGTCGCTTTGCCACAGGATAGGGGGCTGCTGAGGCAGACTCCTTTTTTGTTGACAATGAATGGCTTTGGACCAGGCTTTAATGAGTAATGAACTCCACAGGATATAGCAGCTTATCACAGGATGCGACTATTGGCATGTTTACCTATTTGGGATGGGTAGATTTGTGCTATACTAGAAGAAACAATGGCAAAATTAACGGAGGGGCACCGAAGCGCTTCTTTTTTGGTACGAGAGAGGGGTGGGCCTTTGGTCACATATGGTGTATTGGTTATTAGCCATGGCTCGCGCAGTGAGCATTGGGTTCGATTGGTTGACGAGGCCGTCAATGCGGTGCAGGTACCAACGGGGATACCGGTGTTTTCCAGCTTTCTCGAAATTGTTGAGGGGCGGCTCATTCAGGATGGCATTACATATTTGGAGTCACTGGGCGTAACAGATATTATCGTGGTGCCGCTATTTATTTCCTCGGGAAGCACACATATCGACGAGATCAGCTATGCGCTTGGCGTTAAGCCTGAACCGATTCTTCCGACGGATATGACACCCTTTGCTATTCGGACCGTCATTCATTTTACAGCACCGATTGATGATGATCCTGTTATTGCTCAAATATTGTATGAAAAAATGAAGCCGCTCTCAGTCGCTCCTTCCCAGGAGATTGTGCTGCTTGTCGGTCATGGCAGTATAGAACGGAATTTTCATCTTCTGTGGCGCAGAGGTTTAGAGAAGCTGGCTTCAAGGTTAAAAGAGTGTGGAGGCTTTGATGAGGTGGATGTAGCGATGCTGCTGCCCAACCAAATTCCAGCCAAAATGAATCGTTGGCGCAAGCTGAAACCAGACCATACGATGCTGGTAGTACCGCTTTTTCTCAGTGAGGGATATTTTACAAACGAGGTCATTCCTGAGCGGCTGCAAGGATATAATTATCAATATAATGGAAGGTCGTTGCTTCCTCATCCGCTGTTGCCAAGGTGGATTGAGCAGCAAACGGCTCCTTTTTGGAAACGTAAGGATTGCAATATATGTGAACGGGTGATTAAGGAATGGCCAAACGTGCAAGATTAATATATAATCCAACCTCTGGCAGAGAGGAAATGAGAAAACGTCTGCCGGAAATTTTGCAGCAGCTCGAGCGCGGCGGGATCGAAACCTCCACTCATGCGACGATCGGCGAGGGTGACGCTACACTGGCTGCGGCTGATGCAGTCGAACGCGGCTTCGATATTATTATCGCGGCGGGTGGGGATGGTACCCTGTACGAGGTCATCAATGGCGTAGCCGAGAAGGCATACCGGCCTCCTATCGGCATTCTCCCGCTGGGAACGACCAATGATTTTGCCCGGGCGCTCAATATTCCGCGCAGCTGGGAAGGCGCGGTTGACGTGATCCTGCAGCAGCATGCGCAATACATCGATGTCGGCAAAATGGATCAACGGTATTTCATTAACATCGCGGGTGGCGGCTCCCTGACAGAGCTGACCTACGAAGTGCCCAGCAAGCTGAAAACGATGATCGGCCAAATGGCTTATTATATGAAGGGTCTGGAAAAGCTGCCTCGCTTAAGCCCAATTGAGCTCTACATCCGTACAGACGATAATAATTTTCATGAAGAGGTAATGCTGTTCCTTATCTCCAACAGCAACTCTGTCGGTGGCTTCGAGCGACTGGCACCGGACGCTTCCCTGAACGATGGCTTATTCGATGTGCTGATTCTCAAAAAGTGCAATCTCGCCGAGTTTATCCGCGTAGTGTCGTTAGCGCTGCGTGGAGAGCATTTGGGAGATCCTAATATTATTTATCTGCAAACACGTACGATCCAGGTCAGCTCACCGGATTACGTACAAATTAATTTGGACGGTGAGTTCGGCGGAACGCTGCCATGCACGTTTACAAACCTGCCCTCCCATGTACAAATCTTCGTGGATCAGAGTGGATTATCGGTATACAAGTAATTCGAGTGGGAATTACGTATATGAGCAATGATTTAAGTCGCACAAAGAGTCTGTTCAATGGATGAGTAAGGGTGAGCTTGCTTCACTGGTTTACTTACAATGGACAGGCTCTTGCCGTGCAAATGAGGAAATACAAACATGGAGTGAACGGATATGAACAGAAAGAATGGCAAGAGTGGCTATAAAAAAGATCGGTCCGGCAAGGATGCGAGTAAAGTGGGCAGCCCAGGTGCTCGCCTGAATTCGAGTCGGGGATTAAACAACAGAACTTCGCCAAGTGTGGATACAGCAGATTTGCCAGTTGTGAGGAACGAAGAGTATGAGGCCGAGATCGTCGGCATCGGACATGAAGGTGAAGGGGTAGGCCGCGTGAATGGCTTCACCCTTTTTATTAAAGGTGCGCTTCCGGGCGAGCGAGCGCTTGTTAAGGTGATGAAGCTGAAAAAGCAGTACGGCTACGCGAAGCTGCTGCGAATTGTGAAGTCCAGCCCAGACCGCATCAAGGCGCCCTGTCCGATCTATGTGCAGTGCGGTGGTTGTCAGCTGCAGCACTTAAGCTACGAGGCGCAGCTGCGCTTCAAGCGTCAGCTTGTCGTGGACAATCTGGAGCGGATCGGGAAGCTTAAGGTGGCTGGGATTGGAGAGAAGGAGGCTGACGCTAACGGAGGCATCGTCGTTCATGCAGCTATTGGTATGAACGACCCTTGGCGGTATCGTAATAAAGCACAGGTGCCTATCGGACAAGCTGGTGCTCAGCCCGCTCTGGACTTGAGCGGCAGTGGCGAAGCCGTGCCTGCGGTCATGGAAGGCGGCTTAGTTGGCGGCTTCTATGCACAAGGTACTCATCGTATCATCGATATGGAGGCTTGCCTGATCCAACAGGAAAATAACGACCGCGTCGTGTCCGAGGTCAAGCGGATCGCCCGCGAGCTGGGTATCCGTCCGTATAACGAAGAAACCCATAAGGGTCTGCTGCGTCATGTCGTAGCCCGCTATGGCTTTAATACCGGAGATATTATGGTCGTCCTCATAACCAATGGTCATGACATCCCGCACAAGGATGAACTCGTGGGCCTGCTTCACGCGGCGATTCCCGGCATCAAGAGCATTTGCCAGAACGTGAACAGAGAACAAACGAACGTTATTTTCGGTGAGCAGACCAAAGTATTATGGGGCGACGATGTGATCTACGATACAATCGGAGATATTCGATTCGCGATATCCGCGCGCTCGTTCTTTCAAGTGAATCCCGTACAGACGGAGGTTCTGTACGGCAAAGCACTTGAATTCGCCGACTTGAGCGGCGAAGAGACGGTGATCGATGCCTATTGCGGCATCGGCACGATCTCGCTCTTCCTGGCGCAGCGTGCGCGCCAGGTGTACGGCGTCGAAATCGTCGAGGAAGCTATCGACGATGCGCGGCGCAATGCGCTGCTGAACGGCATCCGCAACGTTCAGTTCGAAGCCGGCCCAGCCGAGGTCGTTATTCCCGAGTGGCGTCGTAAGGGCATCAGCCCCGACGTCATCGTGGTCGACCCGCCGCGCAAGGGCTGCGATGCGGGTCTGCTATCGACGATTCTGGAGATGCAGCCGAAGCGCGTGGTGTACGTATCCTGTAATCCATCGACGCTGGCGAGGGATCTAAGGGTGCTGGAGGATGGCGGGTATAGGGCGGTGGAGGTGCAACCGGTGGATATGTTTCCGCATACCGTTCACGTAGAATCGGTAGCTTTGTTAGTGAGGAATGGTACAGATCGCTGAGAATGCAGTGGTGGAGCGGGTTTGGGGAGTAGTACAGATAGATTAGAAACGTGAAACAGAAGCGTCAAAATAGTAGAGTTGACTGATTGTTGACGAAATCTATAGCTTTATTTTTAGAAAGCACCTGTTGATTAAAAGCAGGTGTTTTTTCTTTTTTTTCGAAAAGGCTTTAAGATGAGGGCAGATCTGGATAATCTAGATCCCCTTTTTTCTCAGGAAGATTTAACGATTCACTAACAATGTAAATAATATTAGCTCTTCGATATACTTCGTGGGAAAGTTAAGGTATTCGTTACTAATAGGGCGATTTGACATGGAGCCTCTGCGGGCATGATTTCAAGCAAAAGGGCGAAACCACAAGGGTTTCGCATGGCAGACTAGCCTATCATACCCGCCACTCCATGTAAAATGTCTATTTTACCCATGTAGAGTAGTGAGGAAGCATAAAATCTCTCTCAGTTAATCGGATGCCATTACCAAAAACTATATGTTAAATGGATAATATAGTTCTAATGTTCTATTCATAAGGCGACTATTATGTAATAATAGAAAATGTCAAATTTTGTAGTTAAAAACATGAAAACATATAGATAAGGCAGTTCCCATCTTAAGTCAGTTACCGAGGTGTTGTCATAATGGCACGATATATTCAAATTGATGATATAAACGTTCCTCACGATTTTGTAAAGAAGCATATTACGTTTGTTCTAGGAGATGTAACTACTTATGAAGAGTTCTACACTGAATTTCAAAGGTACCTTTTGCAGAGTGTTTTGACGCAGAGACCCTTTGAAGGATTAATGTTATTTCTAAATGGTGATCCAATTGATGAAAAACATAAAAGATACATAATTAATAACGTCCGACGAATATTCATTAATGAACAACACTTTAAAGGACTTGTTGGTGAACATTTGTTCTCATTTTATTTTCATAAAAAAGTGCGTGATATATTATGGGCACATGGTCCAAAGGGGCGCTCCTCAGCAGAACCAGGTATTGATTTTGTAACTTTTACCGGCGACATAAATGATAAGGATTCCATAAAAATAACTATATGGGAAACTAAAACTACTGAAAATACAATCTCATCACGAGCAAGTCAAATATATGATTTTTTTAGTGAAGATGGTAGTTTTGAGGAAAATATCGACAGTGAAATTAATGCTGTACAAGAGTTGTTTAAAAATGAGCCCAATAATTTCTTGAAGGAAGTTGTTGAGGAGTTGTTTGAGATCGTAATAAATAGGGAGTTCTGTATAGGAGCAACCGGGGTTTCATCAAATCTCACCTCCACTAATGATACTTTCAAGCAATTCGCGGATTGTTTCAAAAATGAGTTAACCAAGGAGCAACGATTAGTTAAGTTTGTTTTTGTTGAGTTGCTAACAAAGATTCTAGATGATTTGAGGGATAGAATATGGAACAAGTTATTAGCTCCTTAAATATAAATTCTCTATTACAACGACTCAAGGAATCCACGACTTCAGATGATTTTAAGGAAATACTTGAAATTTTAATAGTTAATTGTATCAGTCTTGATATTAATAAAAGGGAAGTTTCTGAGGAAACTCTTGAAAGAGTAATAACAAGGATAAGGCTATTAGAGAAAATTAGTATATTTCTATTTTCTGAATATAACAACGTATTGAGAAGTTATGATGAAACAATTATGAGAAGAGCTATGCAATTATGTGCTATTGCAAGTGAGAAGCTAGGGGACTATTTAGAACATGTAAGCGAAGAGAAGTTATCAACCCTTTCATATGACCAAATTTTAAATAAACAATTAAAAACATATTGGAGAGCTGCTGTTGCATATACACTGAGTGAAAATCCACCAAACGCAATTGTTATCGCAAGAAAATTAAAAAAGATTTTAGATAAATTAGAGGATAGTTTACCTATACATATTAGGAATTTATATAAGTTATCTTACTTCTTGCTGAGTAGGAATTTTATCAATAATATCCAAGAAAATATTTATGATGAAGATTTAATACAAATATTTCGACAGTTAAAAGAATTTATAGTAAATGGTGACCGAAAAGCAGCAAATGATTCTATTTCTTTGCTGAATCTGTTAACCGAAAGAAAATTATTATCCCATAAAAATGATGAATTTAGATATTTAAAGCATCTGAGGCACTGTGTTGATAAGATTATTAAGAATAGTGTATGGACTAACCTAAATGATGTTTTTTCAATCAACTATATACTACAACTCATTAAATCCAGTCCATCGGTTTTGGAACTTTGGCCAAACCAATTGGACATAATAAATAATACTGACAGTTTTCTACGAAACGATAGAATTAAGCGATCGATGATAAATTTTCCAACTAGCGGTGGTAAAAGTCTTTTAGCTGAATTTGCAATTGTGAAGGAACTAGAAAAAGACATAACGAAAAAATGCTTCTACATCGTTCCTACTAATGCATTAGTATATGAGGTCACGAAGCGATTAAGGGATAGATTTAGAAGACTAGGATATAAAGTCTCAAGTTCAATCAGTGGTTATGAACCTGATTTCATATTTGGACAATATTTAGAGGAAAATGTAATCGTTACTACGCCGGAGAAACTTGACATGATTACTCGGAATGTTTTCTCTAATGATATTTTGGGACAGACGTCACTTATTATTTTCGATGAGTTTCACAAGATTCAAGACAGGGAACGCGGTTGGCTGATTGAAGGGAATATTTCATTTTTAATTAATCATCCATCTTATAGTAATACTAGACTTTTATTATTATCAGCAATAATTGACAATGGCGCAGCCGTAATGGAATGGGTGGATGGTGCTGAACAATGTACTGGACACTTTCCAAGTGATTGGAAACCAACAGTCAAATTAAAAGGTATTGTTTCGTGGGAGTATGAGGAGGGTGATAATGGGCGTTGGTTAAACGTAAATGCAGATGATCCTTTTTATAAGGAAGGTTATAGAAATTATAGAGCAGCTGCAAAGATAAAATATCGAATTAGTGGGAAAGAAAGAAAAGTTAATTTATTTCGATTTGCAAGGTATCACCACCAAGATAATAATCGAGTAGATCGAACTAATAATATGAAAACTGAAAACTTCATAATGGGTGTAGCACAAAAGCTTAAAAACGTTGGTGGAAGCTTGATATTTTTTCATACTAAAGACGAATGCGAGAAGTTTGTCAGGAACTATGAGCCATTGTTTACTGAACGAGCGGAGCTTAGCCTAGAAGTTGAGAACCTCATAACATATATAGAGAAACGATTAGGTTCTGATCATTTATTGACAATAGGATTAAATAAAGGATTAGTATACCATCACGGTAGTTTACCAGTAGACATACGTGAAGCTTTGGAAGACTACTTTTTAAAAGGTCTCATTAAAATAATGGTATGCACAACTACATTAGTAGAAGGTGTAAATTTTCCAATACAAAACTTTATTCATTCAGGTAGAACTTATGCAGGACAGCGTACTTTAAGTCCTGGTGACTTTAAGAACATTGCAGGTCGAGCTGGGAGAGCATATCATAGTACGTTTGGCCAAATCGTTTATATTAACTTTTATAATAATATTATTGATGAACATTTCAACTACGAAGACTATTCTAATGATGTGAAAAGTTCACTTTTAGATGATGATGATTTATTTAATGCTTTAGATGAAATTGAAAGATTAGAAGAAGCGGAGCAAACAACTGCCTTATTAAATTTAACTTCAAAGTCATTTGTTAAATCAGTATTACTATTTTACAACGTTTTGTCGCCTCTAAAAGAAGACATATTAGGTATCCTAGGTAATACATTATTCTTTCAGCAAGCTGCCCCAGTTAAAAAAGAAAAAATAATGGGGTTTTCAAGAAATTTGTTTTCTTATTATGACTTACAAAATCCAGACGAACTAATTAAAATTCAAGAAAGTGGTTTATCGTTTAATACATATAGAACACTGCGAAGGCTAGCGACATTGGTAGTAGAGGAAGATCGCGGAAGGGGAGGTGTGATTGAATCTGTTGCAGAAATAATTACACCTGAAATCTACGGAAGATTACTATCTTTTCCGGAAAGTAAAAAATTCGATGTTAAGAAAAGTACATCAGCATCACGTGTAATAGTGATTGATGATTATAATCTTTTTATTGATTGGATTGAAAGTAATAAATCATATAAACAACTTTCAGAACAATATTTTTTCCAAGTCGAAGAAAATTACAGAATGTCACGTCTTGTAGAATACGTGAAGGATTTGTTTGAGTTTAAGCTCCCTTGGATCATTGGTACACTGTGTTCAATGGTTATTGAGACATTAGGAAATGTTGAGTTTTATATGTATCTCCCTCTCTTCATTAAATTTGGAGTGAATAATAGTGTAGATGTAAACCTTTTTAAATTAGGGCTAAACTCACGTGAGACGGTAAAAGATTTATCACAATACATTCAGACTAATACTACCCATAGAACTATTGATGAATTAAGGGATTTCCTTAAGGATGCTGAGCCGTTGATATTCTTAGATACTGAAAGTAATATTACTCCTTTTGAAGTAAGAAAGCTAATGTCACTTTCGAATAATTATAAAGAGATTACAGATGTATTTAATGAATATAATTATGTCGAAATCCAACTTGCCGGGACAAAATTTAATTTATGCCAATTGCCCGGAAGAGACTTATTGCTTTCAAGGCTTACGAGCGGTAGTGAACTAATAATAAAAAGAGAACGAGACAATTTTTATGATGAGAATGCTGTTGAAGTTTATTATTCCAATAATAAAATCGGTTATATACCGCGCAAGTATAATGAAGAAATTTGTTACTACTTAGACTTAAATTTCAACTATACGTTAATAGTTGAAGCAGTAACAGTTGTTGATCCTAATCGGTATATTGACGTGAAAATGATGCTATCGTTTGAAATGAATTGATAAAACTACTAATTAGCTTGGTCAATTTGCTTAAGAAAGATAGAACCACAATTTTAATGAAATTGATCTGAAAAAACTGCACGAAGTAGGGACAGCCAACCGTTATAGGGGGCTGTCCTTTTCGTTGACTGGGATCTAATCGTTGCAATTAATTTAAATGCATTATAGGGGACCTAGCCGATTAGATATGTCCGGCTGATAGTTAATGTAAAAGTTAAACGTTTATTTAAACTTTCCGACTTCGTAATACTTTCACCCTGTTCGTTTGCATATAAGTAAGCGAAAATACGATTAGATGGCCGATGTGTAAAGATAAAGCATTCCAAGATCATTGAGGCGCTTGGATGGGTTACTTCGCCTGTTAAGCGACGTGTCGTTGGTTCGAATCCAACTTCCGCTGAAGAGCGGAATAGCTCAGTGGTAGAGCAGTCTGTACCTATCCGACCTTTTTCCTCGATGATCTTTCCACATCAAGCGAAATAACAGGTTACTGATTAAGGTATCTCGCAAGGTTCCCAATTTGTAATTTAGGAGTAGATTGAGATGGCAATCGTCCAAGTCAGATCCACCAATCCGCAGTTCTCATTTTTGATCAAGAAAAATCCGAATTCCGGCATGATGCTTCGCTCGATCCGCAGGGGCATGGCGTATGGCTGGTACACCGATCAGCAGACTTTTAACGTGTATTTTAAAGATGCGGACAATGAGATTTCCTATAAACAGCATGAAAACGAGAACTTCGAATATTTGAATGTATCGAGATACAACACACCCTTATTTCCGTTAAATGCAATTAATGAATTTTTCTCTGCGCCACTTAAGGCGCAAGACGAGCGGGACATTGACGGTTACGAGCATACCTTTTTCATTAACATGATACATATTGAACTTGTCCGGTATATTGATTTTTTTGAGAAGCATTTAAAGGACTTCTCTTTTGAAATCGCCCATCAAGCTCATAAGAGCTATTCTCTTACCATTACGACACAGAAGAGTCTGTACCAGCTGCTTCATGCCGTAAGTGTATTATGCCTGTTCCTCTCGATGTTCGGAAACGAATATATCGATATATCGGACAGCATTCTGGATAAGTACATCAAGAGCATGAACGTGATTGATGCGCCGTTTTATATTCGCAGTCTCTTTGTACGGAATTTCCTGTCTACGAGGGACCGGTTCCAAAAATACAAAGCGGAACTCGAGAAGACGGACCGCTACGATATTAAATTCGCCTACGGAGGTACGGCTCTCCAGCGGAGAAATTATATCGGTAGCGCGTTGGCCTTTGATAAGTCGATTTTGGATGTGGGCTGCGGAGAAGGTTTTTATGCACTTCCTTTTGCCGGAAAAATTGAGGGCAGCTACTACGCGGTCGACATCAATGAAGAGCTGTTGGAGAAAGTGCAACGTAAAGCGGAGGCAAAAGAGATCGACAATATCGCCACATTTGGTTCGATCGATAAGTTCTTGGAAAGCTACAACGGGGAGCAGGTCGATGTGATTTTGACAGAAGTCATTGAACATATGAGTCAGGACGAGGCCAAGCAGCTGATTCATCAAATCTGTGCACATGTCGATTTTGACAACTTCATCATTACGACTCCCAACGCCGATTTTAACCATTATTACGAACTGAGAGATTTCCGGCATGACGACCACAAGTGGGAGATGGGCGAAGAATCGTTTAAACAATGGATGCGCGATGTGATAAAGGAAACGAATCTGCATGCTGAATTTGTTGCTGTTGGAGACGGCGTGAACAATATCCAAACTACGCAGGGCGTTATTCTCAAGAAAAGGGGGGGCCTGACATATGGAGATTCAAACGAGGATTCACACGATTTTCATGCTGGTCGGATCTACAGAATGCGGCAAAACGACGTTTGCCAAGGAAGTGCTGATTCCGGGGCTGCGTTTTGAGGATACCAGCCGTAATGTAAGGGCCAATGTCCAATATTTGTCCTCCGACCAGATCCGCCAAGAGGTACTTGGATATGAACACGACAAGTATGATCAGGTGATGCTCGAGTCCAGCGAGCAAGCTTTTCACCTGCTGTTTGAAAGACTGAAGATGGTGACGTCTTTTCCGGTCAATGCGGAGTTTGTGGTTGTGGATACAACTGGGTTGTCCGAGGATTTTCGGGCAAAGGTGAAGGAGATTGCATTTCAAAACAACTACAACCTGGAGGTCATCGTCTTTGATTACCGGAAGCGGGAAGATTACTATGCGTCGGAGCGTTCGAAGAAGCTGATCACGAACCACATTAACCGTCTCAAAAAAGAAGTTCTCGGCTCGCTGCCCCGTGAGGGATACGGCAAGATACATAAAGTGCGTGCTAAAGACTTTTATATGGCCGAAGAGAGAAGGGCGAATCCGGAGTATCAAATCATCGTTGAGGATTTGGATGCACACTTGGCGACGATTCTCCCTCAAGAACAGCAGTACATCATCATTGGCGACGTTCATGAATGTGTGGACGATTTGAAGGGGCTGCTGCTCGATCGCGGATATAAGATCGAAGCGGGCAAGCTGGTTGTAAGTGATAAGCTGAAGCAAACCAAGATCATTTTGGTCGGGGACTGGATTGACAAAGGTAAGCAAACGAAGGACATCATTGAGTTTTTGTACGATAACCGGGAGCATTTTTACTTCGTACTTGGAAATCACGAAAATTTCGTCGATAAGTATATCAAAGGTGAAATCGGCGGCGTTGATCAGGAGCTGCTCTATACGTATTTTGACTCGACACAGGTTTTATTGAACGATCCGGAACTGCTGGAGAAATTTCAACACTTGGTCTCGATTTCGAAGCCATTTTATCGGTATGTGGGTGTCAAAGGGCCGTCCTTCTTTGTCACTCATGCCCCGTGCCGGAATAAATACATTGGTAAGCTGGACACGAATTCTGTCCGGCATCAAAGGAATTTTCGGATCGACCGGGAATCGCCGCTGGAGGGGCAGCTTGCTTTTCTGCATGAGGAAGCGGTCAAAAATCATCCGTACCACGTGTTCGGGCACGTCGCGGCCAAGCAGTCTTTCCGAATCAGTAATAAGATTCATATCGACACGGGCAGCGTACATGGTAACCTGTTGACCTCCGTCAGTATCTCGTATAAACCGTTTATGAAGTCTCGGAAGTCCCGCCAAGCGGTGATTACCGAGGAATTGCAAACCTTATTCAAGGCGGAACGAAAGGTTTCCGTTAAAGACCTTGGCGAGGATGACATCCGCAGACTCCACTATTGCTCACGAAATAGAATCAACTTCATATCAGGTACGATGTCACCGGCGGACAAGAATGACGAGACGAATGAACTGGAGTCGTTGAAACGCGGTCTCGATTATTTCAGGGAACGCGGCGTTCAGCAAGTCGTCCTGCAGCCCAAATATATGGGCTCGAGATGCAATGTTTATTTGCACAAAAGTCCGGAGCAGTGTTTTGCGGTCAGCCGCAACGGCTACAAGATTAATCATGTGGATTTAACGGAGATTTACGGCAAGCTGCTGCAGAAATTCGGCGGTTTTATGGAAGAGCGGAAAATTGCCATGATGATTTTGGATGGAGAGCTTCTGCCGTGGAAGGCGCTGGGCGAGGGGCTGATCGAAAGACAGTTCAAGCCCATTGAAAAAGCGTTGGAGACGGAGCTTTCGTTCCTGCAGCAAAACGGTTTTGAAGAAGCCTTTAGCAAGCTCATTGCTGAATATGAGGCGAGCGGGTTTGAAAAAGACCAGCATCATACCGCGAAGTCCGCTTTAAGTGAGAAGTATGGTCCCAGTGTGTACCAAAACTACAAGTATGTCCATGAAATCAGGGATACTTATGTCCCACTAACTGAGCACGTGGAGGCATATCAGACGTACAGAAGGCAGCTGGAGCTGTATGCGGAAGACGAAGCCATGGAGTACAAGCCGTTTGCCGTTCTTAAGATTGTGTTAGAAGACGGTAAGGAAGAAATCCCGGAATGGAAGACCTCCGAGATGTACGGTTTTCTGTCGAAGGACGAGGCCCTCACACTGGACTTGTCCGAGCCGGACTGCATAGAGAACGCAGAGCGTTATTTCTCCAAGCTTACGATGGAGAATCATATGGAGGGCATTGTGATCAAACCCGAGCTGTGGAGCGGAAAAACGGTTCCTTATATGAAGGTGCGGAATCCCGAGTATTTGTCCATCATTTACGGGTACGATTACAAGTTCCCGCATAAATACCGCAAGCTGCTCAAGCAAAAGAATGTGAATCAAAAGCTTCGCACCTCGCTTAATGAGTACCAGCTTGGAATGCAAATGCTGGCGGTGCCATTTGAAGAGATTGCGCCTGAGCATGAGGCGTATAAAGAGATTGCGGCCAATTTGCTGTTTGAAGTTGCGCAGGAGCGGGAGATCGATCCGCGTTTATAATTTTGATGGGGTGTCAGAATCTTAATATGGGTTCGGGTACCCGTTCCCAGGATCCATGTCCTTCCTTGTAAAAGGAGGGACTTTTTCTTTTACTTAATAACAATTCCAAGGTGCATTTAAAAAAGGGGGGGCAGGCGACACCTCCTCTACTCATTTATAACACTCATGGGCAGGAATGAATTACCACTTTGGCGAATGATTAGGAATATTGTCGACTTTAATCGAGGAGCCAACATGTTATGCAAAAATATGAATGCGTACGAAATTTATTTTCACAATTATTAAGCTATTCTTACCGTCCGTTAAGCATCGAACTATCCAAGCCGTGGCGGCTTCAGGCAATACCGGGCATCGCGAAGATCGATTCAGCTAAGCCTTATCTAGGGTCAGTACCGATTGAAGTGGAATTTTATTATGGCGAGGAGAAAAGGTTAACCTGGCAGTTAACGATGCGCTGTATACAAACTACGATTTATCCTTCTTTAGAGGATGGGGAGGGCGGCTATGCTTTTTTGATCAAGAGCTCGAAGTCGGAGCTATTGTTTCGCGCGATGCAAGCAGCAAAGTATGTACAAGTTGGAGAGCAGACGCTTGTTACCATTTCTACGGATCTGAACTCCAAGCGGGGCGATGCCGAGTTCCGCCTGAAGATGCTGAAGGCCCTCAACCGCTATATCGCGGTGCTTGAGGCTTTCGGAAGCCGAATGCTGGAGCCGAATCAATTCGCCTTCATCGATTACGATTCGGTGAACAACGGCATCGTTCAGGATGGACAAATGCTTTTAAGTTCGGCACTGCTGCTTGCTACGATGAAAGCGATGCTTAAAGGGGAGTTATCCCTCCCATTGGAGATAATCAGCGGTCCTTCACAAAGTGCCAATAAACCGACGGTGTGGAAAGTTGCCCCGGCTCTCAAGCCGCTTATTGGAGCAACGCGTTAGAGGAAGGCAATATTTTTATTGGGTGGTCGGAATTGGGGGATTTAATGCATTATACGACCAAAGCACAGCTGCGTGCGGGCTATGATCAAGCGTACAAGCCTAGGCAAGAGTCGGTTAATAATATGGATTCCATATGGGGCTTCTACAATGAGATGAAACACGGGGACATTGTGATTGCCAATAAAGGCTGGAAAGAATTAACCGGGATCGGGCGGGTGACGGGGGATTATGAATATGATCCGAGAGAGGGAGACGATTATCCTCACATTCGATCTGTAGAATGGGTAATTACTTCACCGGTCAAGTTTGCGGAAAATGTGTTCTCCACCCCAACCGTGACCCGCGTTCCGCAAAGGCATATGGCGAAAATTCGGAAAGCGGTCGTTTCCCAGGTGGCCGATGGAGAAAAGCTGTGGAACGATCTGTTCGGCACGACTAGTGAAGATGACTTCGCATCCGCCGTAACGGATTCCTTGATCGATGATTTTCAAAACTATCTACAATCGAACCGGCTAATGTATTCCAAGGAATTTATTGGTCGGTTCATCACTTCGCTGCAGGCGAAGCCATTTCTCATTCTGTCCGGAGGCTCCGGTACGGGGAAGACGAAAATCGCGCAGCATTTCGCGGACTATATGAACGACAGTACGGAGGCAGAGACACCGGGTGATGTACCCGCCGAAGATCGGGGTAAATCGTTCCTTCTCCAACTGCATCCGTACATGTTCGATTATCAACGAATGATGGTTACGGTCGAAATGTTGGAATGGGTTAACTTAGATGGTCTGGAAGATGGTGTAGAGGTCGAGGTGCGTTTCGGAGGGAAAGCGGAAAAATCCTTAATGAAAAAACAGCGAAATGCCGTGAGACTGGGATTCCGCAAACATTTCATGGCCTGGCTAACCAGCGAGTGTCGTATTGATGACAGCCTTCGTTTAACGATTGAGGATGAGGGAAGAGTGTTTGCGTTTAGCAAGGACAGTGAGGAGATGCGTCAGGCTGGCGACAATCTTGCGTTTGTTTCGGTAAGACCGGATTGGCTGAATAACCGTAGTCTGATGGGCTATTACAATCCTATTACCGAACAATACGAGCCAACGACCTTGTTGAAGCTAATGCTTCGAGCTGAGCAAAACCCAGCTAAGCCTTATTTTGTTATTCTGGATGAAATGAATTTAGCGAAGGTGGAGTATTATTTTTCGGATTTTCTCAGTTGTCTGGAGAGCCGCCGCTGCGATGAAGCCGGATATCTTAAGCAAGAGGCCATCGAACTGCATCAGCTCGCGCAACCGCTTGAGCATGTCGATGCATCCAATCGGGTATACGTGATCCCGCCCAAGATGCACATCCCAGTCAACGTTTACTTAATCGGAACGGTCAATATTGATGAAACCACGTATATGTTTAGTCCAAAAGTATTGGACCGCGCCAACGTGCTGGAATGCAATGAGATCGATTTCCAGAGCTACTGGAATACAGGCGACGACCCGTCCATGCCATCTTCATCGTATGGTCCTGCCATTGCTGATCGTTCCAGCATATTTACAAACGAGGAGAATTACCATCTGGCATTGTATCGGAAAGAGTTTCTGAATGCGAATCATAAGCCGATGCTGCAGGAGGCGTTTGAAGTGATCTCCGAGCTTCAGGAGTTGGTGAAAGAGGAGGGGCGGCCATTCGGCTACCGGGTGCTGGACGAGATCATGACGTATTTGATCATGGCTCAGAAGTATGATAGCGGAACCTTTGAGAGTGCAGTCGATGCGCAGATTGTGCAAAAAATATTGCCTAAGCTGCATGGAAATCGGAAAGAGCTGGAGCTATTGTTAAGGCGGCTTCTCGACCGATTTACGATTGGGAAGCTACAGGGCGACCCGCTTTCCTCAGATAACAGGGATGTGTTAGGGATGGAAGAAACGTACAGGTTCCCTTTAAGCGGTAAAAAGGTGTTTGCCATGTACAAGCAGCTCCTCCAAACCGGGTATTGCAGTTTTATTTGCTAGGGGGTGGTACGTGGATGATTCGTAAACATACCGTCTACCTAAAAGGATCGAAAATTCCGATCTTCTCAGAACTATGGGAACAGACGGAATATATCGTGGATTTCGGCGAAGGTTGGACGCCGAAAGATGAACGACAGGTGCTGCAAGATTACAAGATGGTCCTGGGATCTCTGCATGGTTCGCTTTATCGGCTGAATTATGAAAATTTTGTCGGCATTACTCAATTTTGCGGGAGTACTTACCAGATCCTGAGCCGCAAATTATCGGCTGAAGATATTGAATGGATGCATCGTCTTATCAGTTCGAAGGTAGCAACCCTCCCCTATCATCCTCATACTCCGACACAGACGTCTTGGGTGGAGAACGCGCAAACGGATGCGGATCGATTACATCAGTGGTATGGCTTGCGGATTGCTTTGCTGGAGGACTGGGAGGGGGCTTCATTGCGGGAGTGGTGGCAGCTGATGAACCGTGATCCGCACCATAGTCTGGTCGGCAGTACGATCCGCCGCCCAGTTGGGTTAACTACTTCAGTTGGAACGGAAACCGTGGTGGGGATCATCAACCATCCGGAGTTATGGGTGGAACTACCCGAGCATCATGCGCTGCGGCATTCGGCAGTGGCTAAGGCACTTTCGATTGAGGGGAAGGGATATGTACCTTCGGAGGTGTATGATCAAGAAATCAATATTTCTTACGATACAACCGAGAACCGATTGATCAAGCGAGTCGTTCAGGAAATGTGCTCATTAACGGATTGGATGGAAGATAGGCTGCGTTCCGGTCGCCATCTCTACAATCGAACCGAACTAGAGCTTCAAAATACGCAGATGGCAGATTGCCTGAATGAGCTGCTAGCTTCTAGCTGGCTGAAAGAGACGGGGGAGTTCCAAGCTATGCCTCAAGTCTCGACCGTACTGCAGCGTAAGGCAGGATACCGTCAGTGGTATTCGTTCTATCAGCATTGGTTGCTTGGAGGAGGCTACCCACTCGCTGAAGAGGAAATTCGTGTACTGGTCGATACGAAAGAGCTATCCCGTATTTACGAATATTGGTGTTATTTTATGGTCTTAGAGATTGTGCAGGAACTAACGGGGATTCCTCCATCCATATTTGAACGAAATGTTGGAAAAGACCAACTGGATCGGCTTGTCAATGGGTTATGCGTCACTTTCGATCTACCGGAGGGGGCACTATCGATATACTATAACCGCTGCTTTACAGGGGGCAAGGAGTCGTATTCAGAAACCTACAAGCCGGATATCAGCCTGTACGTTGAAGGGATTTGGCACCATTTTGACGCGAAATTGAAGGTGGATACAGATTCTAATGGGGTCAAATCGGTTAAAAAAGAAGATTTGGATAAAATGCACACCTATCGTGACGCGATCCTCAACACGGGTAGTGTGTGGGTTTTGTATCCGGATGAGCAGGGGGGAAGGCTGTTTCATCGGGACCCCAGATCTACTACTGGGGCCCTTGGAGGCATCGGAGCTGTTGCTTTGACGCCCAGCAATACGGAGCATTTAAAGTGCGTGATCGGTGAATTGATTCGTTGAGAGTGACAACGAAAAACTCCGTTCAGAATGTTATATTTCTCGATATCGGTGGAGAGTTGAAGGGGCCCTTACTTACCTAGCTATTTCCACGTAAACGAAGGTGCGAAATCCTGAAATTATGCTTCGCACCTCACTTAATTTGGGATACGAATGCTGGCGGTGCCATTAGAAGAAATTGCGCCTGAGCATGAGGCGTATAAAGAGATCGCGGCCAATTTGCTGTTTGAAGTTGCGCAGGAGCGGGAGATCGATCCCGTTTATAATCATGATAGGGTGTCTGAATCATTCAGTGGATTCGGGCTCCCTTTTTTACATGGAGATCTCGGAACGTTTGAGTCTAACCAAACATTCCCGTCCCCCGAGCATTTGAAAAGGTTATAATGCGATTAATGAGAGCAATTAGGAAGTGAAGTGAAAGCGATGTTAAATCAAGCAATGGAAAAAAGCTTAAGTAAAATGATGACGAAGATTCTTCGACACACCCCCGAGGATTTTGGTGTTGTTTTAGATCCCGTGGATGGTTCGTGTACGTTAAGCACTTTGCTGGAAGCCATTCAAGCCCAGCCGAAATGGGCGTTGGTGAGACAGGAAGATATAGAGCAAGTTGTACGCAATTCGGATAAGCAGCGTTTTGAAATCGAAGGCGGCCGTATAAGAGCAAGGTACGGCCACAGCCATTATAAAGTTCAATATGCACCGGCTGATCCTCCGGCCATTCTCTACCATGGAACGAATAAGAAAGCTCTTCCATCGATCTTGAAGGAGGGCCTAAGTCCGATGAGCCGGCATATGTTCATTTGTCGGAAGGCACCCATTTTGCAACGCTCGCGGGAAGTCGTAGAGGAGAGCTAGTGATACTCAAGGTAGATACATTAACTGCGAAGCAGCTAGGAGTCAATTTCTATTACGCGGGTAATGAAGTATGGCTAGCTGACCGTGTCCCGCCCGAAAGCTGTTCGGTGATGAAGACAATAGAAAAGGGGCAATCGAATCATGAACATGAATCCTCCGATCGTTGATATCGGCGTCAATTTGATGCATCGTACCTTTCACCAAGATCGTGAGCAGGTCGTTGAAAGAGCGATTGCAAACCACGTTACACCCCTTATTATAACAGGTACGAGCTTGAGGAACAGTATAGATGCGGCCCGCTATGCTGGCCGTTATTCAGGGAAGCTGTACGCTACTGCAGGAGTACATCCCCATGATGCCAAGAGCTGCAATGAAGAGACGATCACGAAGCTAAAAGAATTGGCGGCGTTGCCGCAGGTAGTCGCCATAGGGGAATGCGGTCTAGACTATAACCGGGATTTCTCGCCGCGGGACGTCCAGCGTAAATGGTTCACGGAGCAAATTCGTTTGGCACTTGAGTTAAACATGCCGCTATTTTTGCATGAGCGGGATGCATTTTCAGACTTTATTGCGATTCTTAAGTAACATTCGGTTCAAAAAGCGGTGGTCCATTGTTTTACAGGGACTCACTCTGAGCTTAAGACATACCTTGAAATGGGCTTCTATATAGGAATCACCGGCTGGATTTGCGATGAACGAAGAGGCAAGCATCTGAGGGAACTTGTCCGAATGATTCCACCCAATCGGCTTATGATCGAGACGGACGCACCGTTTTTGACTCCAAGGGACTTAAAGGAAAAGCCAACGGATGGACGGAACGAGCCAGCGTTCCTTCCGCATATCCTACAAACCGTAGCACGTTGTATCGGAAGACCTACGGAAGAGGTCGCTAAGGCAACGACGGAGACAGCGGTGGAGTTTTTTGGTATTTGATTCGAAGGGATATAGTAAAGGTGGTCAACAATCGTTTGTAACAGCTCAAGCGCCGGGCTTCCCTGACCGACGCTTGAGCTTATTTTCTTCTATAGAACTTTTCCCAATCTTTAATGACTTCTGCCTGAGTCAATAATCGGTCCCTTATCCATCGAGAAGTTTTCCATTCATGTATCGCTTGTTGCTTTGTTTTGTAAAAGCGATAGTCGCAAATATTCCAAGAACAGAACAGCTTTCGGTACCATTTGCCGTTTTGAACGTCACTTGTGAAGCGGCGAACGGCCTTGCTTGCCTGCCGTTTGCTCCAGCGGGTACCGGGTGTATGGTGGTCTGTCCATACGGGTGATTTTTTCACACTATTACTCATTTGGCTCTCTAACCCCTCCTTGCGGGAAGCTAGAGGCCGTCTAATTTCTTCATAGTTCACCTCATTTAAATTTGTTAGTTTCTGTATATATAAACGCTGTCGATCAAAATATGTTTCTTCGAGGTTTAAAATTTAAGAAGCAATTGTGCATGTATAATTATTTTCCCCATCAAGAAGCCACTATAATATGGTACGATTTGGTTGGCCTTATTTTTGTATGGAGGACACCGTATGAAGATTCTATTTTGTTCTGACCCCTTGGATAGTAAGGTTGTTGATCAAGAATATGAACAGGAATACAAATGTGCCCGAAAGCTAGGGATGGATGTACATTTGGTTTCACTGGAGTCCGTTTTGGATGAGGAGTTATCCAAGGCAGTTAAGCGGATCCCAACATTTGAAGTCCCGGAGAGGTTTATCTATAGGGGATGGATGCTAAAGCCGAATGATTACGAAAAGTTATATTACACACTGCAGCAGAAAAATGCCATCCTGATCAATTCTCCTACGGAATATAGAATTGGGCACTATTTTCCTTATTCTTATGAAGCCATTAAAAAAGCAACCCCACAGAGTATTTGGCTCGGAATTGAAGAGCTTTCAAATGGTTTCGACGTTCTGTTTGAGAAGATGCGCATATTCAAAAACAAACCGGTTATGGTTAAGGATTACGTAAAGTCCAGAAAGCATGAATGGGAAGAAGCTTGCTATATACCCGATGCTTCCGATCAGCAAAGAGCCCAAACGGTTCTTCGAAACTTCATTGATCGCCAAGGCTCGGAGCTTAATGGCGGTATTGTGATTCGTGAGTTTATTCAACTGGAGCAGCTCGCCAATCATCCTAAAAGCGGTATGCCTTTATCGAATGAGTACCGGCTGTTTTTCCTCCATCACAAGCTGGTTCAGTGTACGGAATACTGGGATGAGGTGGATTATCAACAAGAGTTCCCTAATCTCGACTCGTTTATAGATTTAGCAAAAGGTGTAGCTAGTCAGTTTTTTACGATGGATATTGCCAAAACCACAGGCGGAGAATGGACGGTTATTGAGATAGGGGATGGGCAGGTCTCAGGACTTCCGAGTCATGCGGACCTGGAACAGTTTTATAAATCGATAATGGAATTAGAGGTCAACCCAGAGAGGTGAGAAGTATGGATCATATTCCTGAAGACTTAAAAAATCATTGGGAGAGGGTAATCGCAGAACACAGGCGCGAGCTGCTGCAGATAAAGCCGGAGGAACGGATCATAAAATTTTACGAAACCAACAAACCTTATGGCTGCTTTTCCAATTTTGCCCGATTTCCAATAGAAATAGAAGGGAAAATGTGGCCAACGTCCGAGCATTATTTTCAAGCCATGAAGTTTGCTGGCACAGAACATGAAGAGTTCATTCAATCAGCACCGACCGCTATGGAAGCGGCTAAAATGGGCAGAGATCGAACACGGCCGTTTAGAAGGGACTGGGAAGATTGCAAGGCCAGCATAATGAAAGAAGCGGTCCTAGCTAAGGTTGAACAGCATCAGGAAGTTAAACAAATTCTGATGTCTACGGGCAATTGTATTTTGGTTGAGCATACTTCCAATGATTCTTTCTGGGGTGACAACGGAAATGGAACCGGGCGTAATATGCTCGGCCAGATTTTGATGGAAGTTCGCAGCGAACAGGAGGGCTATTCGCCAGAGTTCTTTTTGCCACAATGGTTGGTCTATCCTGAGCAACATCCCTATAGCATATTTTGGAGGATGGGAACAGGAGAAACTTATCTAATGTATTTATGGGAATGGCGAAAAGGGTTGAGTAAAGAAGCATTACGAGAATATGACGCTTACTTTGTCCCTCCGGCAGATTGGAAAAGGGCAGCAGAATAAGCTGATTGGAAGATAGGCATTTAAGATGATTCAAAAAGGGGGTTGGAACTTTGTATAAATCGGTAATTAGAGATGGCAAGTTTCTTGTTCTTGTAGTTGATGGCATCTTCGATACCCCGTTAATGGAGCTACCGACGGAAGAACTTGCTGATAAAGTTCCTTTTGAACTCCAAAGTGCATGGGAAGAAGGCATAGAATATGGCTCTAATCAAAAACAAAGAGATCTTCTTGGTACTGGGGGTGATACTGAGATTACGAGTACTCTTCAAAAACTACGGGCAATGAGATCCGAGGAGCGAGATGCTTACCACCAAAGGGTAAATAGGCGTAATGAAAGAATTGAAAAAGTTGCAGCTAGAAGATGGAGAAACGTTTTAAGCTGGAAAAAGCATTATGAAGAATAGACTGCTATTACCATCCCATAAAAATAAGTCGAACTTACTTCAGTTTTCAAGTATTTGAAGCATCAATTTGTAAATATTTCTCTCGTATTTCCAGTAATTCAGAGAGACTTAGATTTTCAATTTCATGTATTTCCATTGGCCTATAACAGTCATTGATTAATCCCTTTGCGTGAAGCTCGCGTGAAACGAGTTGTCTCCACTGTTCGAACATCAAAATAATAATTTCTTGTTCTTTACGATCCGGGCCACCGATGATCATTTGATCTAGTCCGTATCTTCCTTGAATATCATCCAATATGCTCTTCACTATTTTAAGAGCAAGATCATCATTATTATCCATATGTGGGGACGAGGGTACTTTAATGTTCATCATCGTTCCGAACCAACTCCAATACAATACAATATAATTAGGATAATTAACTTGAAAGGAACTTTTATTATGTGGTCAAAATTAAGGGTGAGATTAAAGAGCTTTATTACCGAAGAGCTAAGGAATAGAATTGATATTCATTTAACTCGATATCATGATGCACATGACGGTTATGGCGAAATATGGATTACAATAGACGGAAAAAAGATTTTTGGTGGCGGATATTACCATTGGTATATGACACCTGTTCCCGATGAATTATTAAACTCATTTCAACTTCAACATGGATTTCACAATGATTTTTATAAAGTAAATATTGAATCCAAAAATGTTGAAAAGATAATGCGATATGGAGTTCACGAAACAAGTCATATACTCATCAATCTGGATAACTATATTAATACATCATTTTCAGAAAGTCTGACTTCAAATAATCCCATATATAAAGCATTCTCATTAATTGATAGTAGGCTAGGGAGACGTAGATTTGAAGGAATAACCCTAAGTAACGATGAACATCCATTAGTAAAGATTTTCTATGAACTTAGACGGGATTGTTTTAAGTAAAATTAATGAAGAATTACTGGTTCACACTTGTATTCCACGTGGTAAACCTCAAAAGTCTTATGCAAGCTTAAACATTCCATTCATTTAAAATATCTTCCATGTCATTAATTAATTCTTCTTTTGAGTTCAATTCATTCAATCGGATTAAGAAAGTGCTACATGCAGGTCTTCTGACATAGCTCTTTTGAATAATGAAGTAATCATTCGTTCCATCCCAGGCAATTCCTACTTTCTTCTTGTGGTTCAGATATTCTATTATTACTACTTCATTAAGATTTGGTTCTTGTACTGGTATTGTCTTTGTAAAGCCTCTCCCATTGAGACAATTATGCACTGTAAGGAAAAGTTCTTGTTTTATCAGCATTAAAATTTTTCAGTCCTTCTTTGAAAATGAGAAATACTTAGGTTTTCCTGGAAGCGCAACATAGTAGTCTTGCGGTAACTATTTGGTTTCTAACTTCTCTTATTAGGGATATCTGGTCCGTTTCAGAAAATTACGTTGCGATGTTGTATGATTATTTTTTCTTACCTACTGTTATTTCTCCATCGTGATAGTTTTCGATAATTAAACCTTCATCAAAATTAACAATCCAGGTGTCGAACCCTACATCGGTAATATCTTTAAAATTCTCTATAACATCTCCAATTGTCGTTTCTATTACCGGGAGGTTATATTCATCCCAGATAATAAAATAATTTTTGTTAAAATCAAGCTCATACATCTTTAACTCCAAAATATCTTTAATAGAAAATTTATTAGGAACAGAGTTCCAATCAACTCTGCCCCACTTAGTAAAGTTAAACTCGTTAACCATCTTATCTGCGAGCCCTTGTGATTTTTCAAGACTATAAACACGTGAGTTTATATTTAGAACAGCGATACATTCGTTGAATAATTCCCCATATGATGTATTTCGTTTTATGTTCTTCTTTAGCTGCTCAATCCTAAACCTACGGGCGTCCCTATCTTCCATATAATCATCATCCTCAATATCTTTAATAATTATCAATTGACCTCTATGCAGTCCTCCAAACAAAGTTTATCACCAATTACGAAGACAACTCCTCACCGGCCGCAATAACCCCGTATCGCTCCAAAGCTTTCGTTGACGATTCCAACATACGTCTTTTCAAATAATCGCCTTGGGTCACCCGAACCCGCTTCCCCAGAAAACGGATCTTGGAAAGTAAATACTCCATTTCGTCCCCAAGCAGAGAAACATGGACTCGATAGGTATCGTTCTCCATATCGTACTCCACATTTTTTTCGAAGCTGGAGAAGGCATACAGGATACGGGACAATTCAGCGTTATAAACTCGGACAATTTCAATGACAACTTCACTTTTACGCGATTCAAGAGTTTTTTCGATCTTCTTTAGAATGCTTTCCGCTACTAACGGGTCGACAGGTTCTGGCGTGACAGAATGGATCTTCTTCAGCCTAGTGCTCATGAAGGCGCGATGCCGAACGTGATACCAGAGCAAATACCATTCTCTTTTAACCATGGAGTATTCCAGTTTGTATGGAAAGCCCGAATGCTCTGTGTTTACACGCCCACCCTTGACCTCGTACGTTATTCGGATACCCGTCTTATTCATGATGTGACGGCGCAAAGGCCGCAGGAGCGGGTGGTAGACCTGCTTTTCCATTGTACGGGCTTTTTCAATCAAGTGGTGGGATATATCCATTACCTGGTCAGATTCGAGAGCTGAACGCAGCATGTCCAAAGTGTCCGCAGCGAAAGCATCTGCCGCCGCGGGATGCTCCAGCATGGTCTTCAGCCATGCCCGTTCGTGCGAAGTGACCATGAAGGTACCGGAATCCTCCAACCGGGAGATGATCTGGTGATTGAATATTTTCTCAAACAGATTCATAGTAAGACTGAATCTCCTTCCATTCGGCAATCATTTCCCGGCGGAATTGAGCGGGTTCAAGAACCTCACAGCTGGAACCGAAACTCCGCAGCCACGGCTTGATCTCGGTAGTTCCGTTTACGGTTATCTCGTAAATAAATGAATGTTCATCTTCAAACACAATTTGTCCCCACTGACCCTGCAGCATGACCCGCTCTTTGACGAAGTTAGGTTCAGAACCCTCAGGATTATAAAATCGGGCGCGCACCGTCACCGGCCGTCCGGTATCGATCAGCCAACTGTAGCGTATTTTCTCAGTAAGCTCGCTTTTCTTTTCCTCATACCAAACCTCGTCAACGGATTCGTCCTCTTCAATTTGCGTGATACCTTCCATACGATATTTCCGAATCCCCTCTCGGCCGTGGGAAAGCAGATACCATCTTCCATATTGATGATCATAGACAATCTTAAGCGGTAGCGTCTTTTCAGCTTTGCCCTCAGTATCCCGTTCAAACAGGGGATTGGTGTTTTTGGAGGCGTAGCTTTTTTCCGACTTCGGTGAGAAGTACAGAAAACGGACTTTGCGGCGGTGACGGATGGCATGTAGGAGCGTAAATAGATGTGCCTCATCCAGGATCCGCGAGTAGTAATGATATTTATATAAAAATGGCTCTACAGCATATTGCTCGACTTGATTGCGTAAAAGATGTTTCTTCAGTCCATCACGCAGCAGATAGCCTTGAACGGAAGGGACTTGGGTATTCGCCATCACATCCACAAAATCGTACAAATCAAGAAGCTCTTCGTCCGATAAGCTGCGAATCAAGTTATCTTGAATGCGATAACGGAAGGGGCGAGGCCCGGTTTCCCTCTTTATGACACCGACCTCCTCTAAGTACTTGAGATCCGACCGAATGGTTTTCTCGTCAGGCAGAGGAAGATCAGAAGGCAAGCTGCTGCAGCACATATCCATGAGCTCCATCGCAGTCAAAGCCTGCTCATTCATCGCGGCTAATAGCAGCGAGATTCGTTGGCTTTCGGATTCCTTGACAGATTTGGCGCGAAATAGAAACAAGAGCAGTGGGTCGGTGGAGTCATAATAGCTAAACCGAATGGTTTCAGAAAACTCTTTATTTGTTCCTGCGGCAAATGCTGGTGCACGGAGCTGACGACCACTTTGAGCCGCCGGATTGTTTTGTCAAAAGTGTGGACGGAAATGCCGAGCCGCTCTGCGAACTGTTGTCTGCTGAACGCACCGCTAGTCAGTACCAGCATACGCAAGAATTGGATTTCTTTATCGAAGCTCTCCTTAGCCAAAGTTATCCCCCGTTCAAAAAAACATCTTCTTCCATTGTAACAGGGGAGGGAATTAGATGAAATGGAAAACTTTATGACCAGTCGTAATACTTTCGCCATGTTCGTTACTCCAAAAATAAGCGAATATAGATACAGAAGCCGATGCGATAATGCGGCGGCTAAAAAGATCATCGAGGCGCATGGAAGGGTTACTTCGACTTCTAATCGGCTTGTCGTTGGTTCGAGTCCAACTTCCTCGATGATCATTAATCAAGGAATAGCGAAGCGAGGCGCCAGAAAGGGTTCCTTCGACTTATATGGGATAAGTATTGATGGTGTCTGTCTCGGCACTAACGGCCTTTTTAATCATTTCCTCGCTTCGTTAAGAAATAACTTAAGCAGCCGGTGAGGCGCTGGGATGGGTTACTTCGAGCTTAATCGACCAATGGTTTACCCGGGCAATACGGCAGGTTCGACTCCTGCAGCAAACCTATCCCGCCTTTTCCTCACCATTGCTACAAAGCGTATGCTTACGATGCCAGTTTTCTTTGAAAACTTTGGGGAGGTCAATCCAGTATGAGTATGGCAAAAAAACTGTTCGGTTCGTTTAGACCGAATACATTCAATAAAGATCATTACCCAGCATTCGCAAGATCCCTGGAGGAGCAGTATTTACAGACACTGCTGACCAATACCATGAGTAATACCTTTTACGCGGATCAAAATGAACTGTTTTCCGATGCAGAACAGCTTCATCAAGAGATGGCGAAGATTAATCCGAATTTTATGGCTAAGGCAATTATTTTTGCTCGGAACGAGGGCTATATGCGATTGCAACCTTTATTCGGCTTGGCGATTCTCTCGATTTATCGGCCGGATTTGTTTGCGAAGATCTTCCTGCTCGTGGTTCGAATTCCTTCCGATTTGTCCAACTTCCTAATGATATTGAAAGGTATGGGGCGTGGAGAGGGCGGCCGTGCCGTCAAGCGGCAGGTAAACCGTTTCTTGTCCGGAGTGTCCGAATATTGGGCTATAAAATATAACGGCCGCGGACACGGCTACAGTCTGGGTGATGCCATTGCAACCGCTCATCCGAAACCGGAAGACTTGAAGCAGCAGGCATTGTTCCGATATTTGCGTGGACTGGAGGCAAACCTTGCCTTGCTGCCTAAAGTCGAGGCTCTGGAAAATCTGAAGCTCGCCTCAACTGAGGAAGAACTGATCGCGTGGATTGAACGTGGCAAGCTTCCTTATGAAACGGTTACGGGTGCAATCAAGCCGTCCAAAGCCGTTTGGGAAGCGCTGCTTTACCAGATGCCGACATTTGCGCTGCTCCGGCATATGAATGCTTTGCAGCGAGCCGGGGTTTTGGAGGAAAAACGTAACCTGGACTATGTCGTGAACCGCATAACCGATGAACAGGCACTGAAGAAGGCCAAAATCATGCCATTCCGGCTAGCGACGGCTTTCCGCCAGATGGATCATCCGGAGCTAAGGGATGCTTTGCGAGAAGCTGCCGAGCTTACGTTCGACAACCTGCCTGAACTCGGAGAAAAGACGGCAATTTTCCTTGATATCTCCGGCTCGATGAACGGCCAGTATTTAGAGATCGGTTCGGTGTTTGCTTTGGCACTGTATAAAAAGACGCAGGGAAGTTCGTTGTTCTGGCTGTTTGATACGGAGGTTGTGGATGCTAGGCCTTCCCGTAAAGACAGTATCTTAACACAGGCGGCGCAAATCCATGCTCGTGGAGGAACCGATACAGGTGCGCCTGTTCGGAAGCTGATCCAAGAGCGGAGGAAGGTAGATCAAATCATCATCATCACGGATGAACAGCAAAACAGCGGCAGTCCGTTTTATGAGCAGCTGAGACTATACCGTTCGAAAGTGAACCGGGACGTGAAGGCATTTATTGTGGATATTGCTCCGTACCGGCATGCAATGGTACCGGATCAAGATCCTCAGACCTTCTACATTTATGGTTGGAGTGATACTGTGCTTTCCTATATCGCGCAGTCAGTTAAAGGCTATTCTTCGCTGGTGGAGCGAGTAGAGGGAGTAAGTTTAGACGGTTAAAAAGGTGGGTTGGCCGTGGATGCCGACCCAAGGGCCATTATCAAAATTATAATCCAGAGAGGGAGCCCACCATGTCAGATGTTAAACAGCAAGTAATAGAAGAGCTAAGAAAAATCGAAAATGAAGAGAACGTTCGAATCCTGTATGCTTGCGAATCGGGCAGCCGCGCATGGGGTTTCCCGTCTAAGGATAGCGACTACGATGTTAGATTTCTCTATGTTAGACCGGTGGACTGGTATATATCAATCTTCGAGAAGCGGGATGTCATCGAGCGTCCGATCAGCGACATGCTGGACATCAATGGCTGGGATCTGCGAAAGGCATTGAACTTGTTCCGCAAATCCAATCCTCCACTGCTCGAGTGGCTTCAGTCTCCGATCGTCTATATGGAGAATCATGCGATAGCGGAGCAAATCCGCCGGATTTCTCCCTTCACGTTTTCTCCAAAGTCCTGTATGTATCACTATTTGCACATGGCAAAGGGGAACTACCGGGAGTATCTGCAAGGGGATCAGGTGAAAATCAAAAAGTATTTCTACGTTCTCCGCCCGATTTTGGCATGTGAGTGGATCGAGAAGTGCAATACCATGCCACCTATAGAATTTGACCGGCTGGTTGATGATGTTGTGCCAAGGGGAAGCGAGCTTAAAACGAGTATCGGCGGTTTGCTTGTCCGCAAAAAGGCGGGCGATGAAATGGATTACGAACCAAGGATCAACCCCATCAACGAGTATTTGGAAGCAAAAATTGAGTATTACGAACGGATGGCAGCGGGGATGCAAACCTCATGTGAAGGTCAGGATCAGCAGCTGGACGATTTGTTCCGATCGGTGCTGAAGGAAGTATGGGGAAAGGTGAAGTGAACGATGGTTATTTTCTTCGGTAGAGCTAAAAGGCCACTTTGGGAGGGTAAGCCCTCCATTTGTTCCTATATTCAGGGACAAGGGGAATTCGTGGACGGATCGCTGCCGGATGATGAAGAGTTTTGGTCCGGCAGTAAAATCAGATGGGTAGCGGGCGGTATGGATGGAGCATTTGGACATCATGCCGGACCTGCTAAGATGACGGATGAGGCACGAGAGATGGTTCACCTGCTAGCGAAGCAATCTAGAAAGCCTAAGAATTCAACAAGAAAGGCACTGTATGCTAAGCTTGTGAAGACAGATATGGGTGGCATGATTGACTCTATTTTAGATGAAGTACGCAAGCAGCCCGGAATACATCCAGGATCCTTATTCCTTGAGGCGAAATGGTTGGCGGAAAATGCGGCTCATCGAAATGTCGTCAAATTCGGAATTGCAATGCTGGGCCTTTTTCAGAACGAGCAAGTAAAAGAACTACTTCTAACGCTTGGGAGACACGAGGAATTTACGCTATATGCCGCGGTTGCGATTCATAATGGAATGGAAGATAGTAACCAAGTTTTATTTGAGTTGGCTCAACGTGTTCATGGCTGGGGGAAAATACATATCGTCGAGAGACTTGAGCCAGCTAGTCAGGAGATAAAAGATTGGCTGCTGCGTCAAGGGTGCCACAACAGTGTCATGAACGAATATTTAGCCTGTATTTGTGCGAGAAACGGTGGTTTGCAGGAGGCGCTCTCGGCTGATCGGGTAGATAGCGCATTGTTTGATGCGGCGACCGATATCATAGAAGCGTTATTGAATGGCGGGCCGGCTGAGGATATTGATGATTATGAGCATGCTCCGCAGGTGTTGTCTGATTACGTGAGGCTAACCCAGGAGATAGGGGCAACCGCCAAGCATCTGTCAGCTATATTTAGCATTTACGACTTCTTGGCTCAGGTTGAGGACAAGTGGGCCGTTCGGATGTCGGCGGGGTGGAGCGAGCAGTTACGAACCGATATTAGCGATGCTTGCCAATCGATTATAGCCGACACCAAGTGGGCGGGCATCGTTATGGAGGCTGTTGGCAGCGGTGATTCGTCGGACCGTTACTATGGCGTAGCTTGTGCTGAAAAGCTTGGTATGGATATTTGGGACACTCTCTTTGACCAGCTTGCCGAAAACCCGCTGCAGGATTTTCATTTTATACAGCTCATGAAATCGAATGATCCAAACCGAATTCGGAAGTTTGTTCAATTCGCCACCGAACATCTTCCCTTGCAGCAAATCGCCTCAGGCCCCGGGAATGAGATGGGATTTGGCAAAGAATATGCAGCACATAGGAATTTGGGCGCTATTTTTCAGAGCTTGGATCGGTTCGAGGGGATTGGTACAGAGTTGATCTTCACTGGCCTGAACAGTCCAGTGATCTCAAATCGGAACATGGCGATCAAGGCATTAGAGGGCTGGAACTTTGCTTCTTGGGGTGAGCGGCTTGTTGAAGCGGTCACTCACTTATCAGAAGTGGAACCTGAAGACTCGGTAAAAGAACGACTTCACAAACTCCGTGAGGCAAAAGGTTTGTAAGTACGGGAGTAGCATTCATTATATAGGAGTTGAATGGTTGTATGGCTTATCAAAATATAGACGGCGTGCGGGTCTGGGGTAACCCAGACAGCGGAGCGCTGGCTCAAGCGAAAACGTGCGCGGAAACCGGTAATGTGGTGCAAACCCTGCTCATGGCAGATCATCATAAGGGCTACAGTCAGCCGATCGGCGGGGTAGTTGTATACGACGGGCAAATCTCTCCATCCGGCGTTGGTTATGATATTGCGTGCGGAAATAAAGCGGTGCAAACCAGCTTATTTGTCCAAGACATAAAGCCCGGATTGAAGAGGATTATGGATGAGGTCGCTCGCAAAATCTCCTTCGGAGTAGGACGTGTCAATAATGAGAAGGTTGATCATGACCTTTTCGATGATCCGGATTGGGGCGTTTACAGGGCGGTTGGCAAACAGGAGCACGACAAGCTGAAAGCATTGGCACAGAGTCAGCTCGGCACAGTCGGCAGTGGTAACCATTTCGTAGACTTGTTTGAAGAAGAGCAAACCGGTCGTTTGTGGATTGCAAATCATTTTGGGAGTCGAGGCTTCGGGCATAAAACGGCGAGCGGTTTTATTAATCTGGCTGCTGGCAGAGACTTTCTCGCTAGCGCCCCTGGTGAAAAGATGGACCAGCCACCAGTACTGCCGGATTTGAACAGTGAACTGGGCGATATGTATTACAGAGCGATGAAACTGGCTGGACGTTATGCCTATGCTGGTAGGGATTATGTGATCCGGCAAGTATTAGCCATGCTGGGAACGGAAGCGGACCTTGAAGTTCATAACCATCATAACTATGCTTGGAAAGAGACGCACAACGGTAGAGAAGTCGTCGTCGTTCGTAAAGGGGCAACCCCGTCTGCACCCGGTCAGGTTGGTTTTATCGGCGGCAGTATGGGGGATATATCTGTTATAGTAAAAGGGAAGGACAGCATAGAGAACAGAGAATCTTACTACAGCACCGTTCATGGAGCCGGACGAATTATGAGCAGAACCCAAGCGGCAGGCAAAATGAATTGGAAAACCCGCACCCGCAGCGGCGGGCAAATTACTACAGAGCAAATGCTTGAGGCTGTTCGGGATTTCGGTGTTGAATTGCGCGGTGCAGGTACGGACGAGAGTCCTTTTGTTTATCGGAAGCTTCAAGAAGTACTGGATGCGCATGCCGAAACAATCGAGGTCATGCATGTACTGAAACCAATTGGTGTTTGCATGGCTGGAGCTGATGAGTTTGATCCGTATAAGGATTGATGCATTTCTAATAGCTCATCGATTTGAGGTGATTATATATGTTTATTCAAGTTAGTAGTTTCATCACGTCCGGCCTGTAAGGGATGGCATAAATCCCCTTGGCTCCTTTGCAGGCTGGGCCTTTTCCCAAGGGGCGTGATGGAATGAAAAACAAATCTAGTAATCGGAATCGAGCGTATTATCGGCACCATCGAACAAGGGTGATCCAACAAAAGAGCAAGATCGCTAAGCAGCTCGGGTGGCATGAAAAGTGTTTAGGGAAGCTTGCTAAGGGTAAGATTCATTGTTCCTGTTCTTATTGCAGGAGAAAAGACGAGGAAACTAGGATTGCCTAAATCTGATCTTGTGAAGCTGCAATGAAATTGATGTATGCAAATAGCCCAAAAGAATAGTAGGTTGCTGTAAAAAGGCAGTTCTAGTATGATGATTGAAGACGGGTGCCAGACCGTTTGTTTTATTGCTGATATTGTGGGCTAATGCTCACAGGAGATTCGTTGTTTCGGAAAGAAAAAGGCGTTCCCACCGTAAGGCGGCCAACCTTTTTGGCGGTGGATGAGCGCTTTTTTCTTTGTATTTATTGGGGAAAATACGTATCCAGCTGTGTAATTGACATCAAAGATAGACCGCACTGGACAAAATCCAGTACGGTCTCATCTAACCATTCTTCTTTTCTTTCTTTGGTGGAACCAACGGATCAAGTTTATTCGCGGCGTCCTTGTCTGCTGATTGCAGCGCATGGCCGTAGATGTTCATCGTGGTCGAGATATTCGAATGGCCCAAGCGCTCTGATATAAGTTTTGCATGTACGCCTTTGTTGATTAATAGGGTGGCACTCGTATGGCGAAGATCGTGGAATCTAATGTATTTTAACCCATGCTTCTTAAGAAATGCGCGAAACCATAGATAAGGTGTCTCAGGGTAATAGGCGTTTCCTTCATCGTTACTGAACACAAAAAAATGATCTCCACCTTTCCAGGCGTCACCTAATGCAAGGCGCTTTTTCCGCGATTCCAAATAATACTCCTTAAGATGCTCAATCACAATATCAGATAGACTTACCTTGCGGTTAGATTTATCCGTTTTAGGTTCGGAAATAATTCTCTGACCGTTAATGGAATGAGAAATGCTCTGTTTAACCTCAAGAATCCCTTTGTTGAGGTCAACGTGTCCCCACTCTAAACCAACTAGCTCGCCACGGCGAAGTGCTGTTGTTATTGCGAGCATGATCATGATACGCCATTTCATTGGTTCATTTTCTAATAATTCGAACAACAATGTTACCTCATCTTCATCGTATACTTCGATCTCTTTTCGTTTCACCTTGTGCTTTTTGATATCTGCAGCAGGATTGCTTTTGATCAGTTTCCACTCCACTGCGCGGGAAAATATATTTTTTATGATTCTATGAGTATATTGTACGGTGCCCGAGGATAATTGGCCCTTTTTGCCGTCCTGCCGGCTGCCTTCCTTGCTGAGATCTGAGATAAAGTTGACTATATGAAAAGGCTGAATCTTGTCTAATCGCATGTGACCAAAAACCGGAAGGATCCGGTTTTTCAAAAAGCGTGAATAGATATCTAACGTCTTAATTCCAAGTTCATGCTGAGCATATTTTTCTTTCCACTCTTCTACAAATGCTGCAAAAGTCATTTTTTCGGGTGCAATATAGTGGCCTGATTCGACCTCGACCTCAAATTCTGCAAGCAGCTTTCTGGCTTCGCGAACGCCTTTCGCACTAACTGTCTTGGTTCGCCTAATTCTCTTTCCGTCAGGCCCTATACCCGCCTCCACGACCAGTAGCCAAGAATCATTACCGCGTTTTTGTAAACTTGCCATGAAAAAACCTCCTATTATGCATGTGATTCAATGTTTGCTGAATAGTTCTTTGTTTCTTGTTCATGGAACCAAGCGAGCAACGAATCCCTCCGGAAAAGAATTTTTGAACCTACCTTCGTATGGGGCAGTCTCCCGGCACGGCATTCTGCATAAAGCTTGTCTTTTGAGATCTGGCATTCGAATACCTCTTCCCACGCTTCCTTGAGGGTTAAGGTATTGCGTTTTGCTGCAGGAATATAATCAATGGATTGTTTATAAAAATCACGCATGTAAAATACCTCCTTAATTTGAGAGTAAAGCTTATCGAGACCGCCAGCAATTTTCGGACAACCCAAATTTATTCTCATGGTATGGGGACTAAAATTGTTTTTTTCTTGTAACCGACCTCCATAATTCAATTGTTGGTGTTCCCTGTTTATAAGCCGCCATTTAGATGATGGGGGAACTCGGCTGATTGAGATTAGTTATTGGAAAAAGCACAAAAAAGCCCTTTTCAGTAGGAGAAATGCATACTACCTGAAAAGGGCTTTTTATTATCGACGAAAAAAACGTCCATTTAAATTTAAGCACAGAATTAAAAAAAAAGAATGATTCCCAGACCGTCTGGAGGGAATAGAAGTAATGGTTGAAAACTAATATAGTATACTATAATAATAGATATTTCAATAAGTCTTGTCAAGATAATGGAGGGATCAAAATCCATGTCTGATTTAAACAGGGATGAATTGATGCAGGTCTTCAAAAAAGTAAAAATATCCGTTCGTCAAAAGGCAAAAGAAGCAGGAGCCCCGTTATTCTACGTACAAGACGGTCATTATATTCGTGAAGAGCCAAATGGCGAAAAAATAGTACTAGATAAGGGGGAAAGGAAAATAGATCCTTACTACAAAAAGTAGCATCCTTATCTAAATAGTATGCATTACAAAACTAAATTACAGACCAATATAAACCCTTTTCGGCCATGAATCCTAATGCCAGAGAAGGGTTTAATACTAAAGTATGTAAATCTAGGCATGTTTATTGGGGGGCAAGAGCTTTAGTATATCCTCAGTAATTTTATGTATCGTTTTTATCTCTTGTACGGACCGTGGTTTTAATAAGTAGTTATGAAGGGTTAGGATATACCCTTTGCTTGTTTCCTCTTCAGAGATTAAATTGTTGCCCAAGTTTTTTAGATTTAGAAAATGTTCAATATCTACATCCAATGCCGAGATAATTCGTTCTAAAGAGTCCAAGGAAATATTTCGGGTCCCCCGTTCGACCGCACCGACATATTGGTACATCAGCTCTGCCTTTTCGGCTAATTCGACTTGCGTTAATCCTTTTTCCTTTCGAACAGCTCTTATTTTTTTACCTATAAGTTTTCTGACAGTATCCATTTTCGCCATCCTCCTGAATTTATGCAGATATAAATCTCATAAGGTTTATTTGCAGTATTTAAGCCTTATACGAGGCTTGTGAGAGATAGGTGATGTATATATTTTTATTATATGAAGTATTTTTGATAGCTTCGAATTTTGATAGGGGGATTTTTAATGAAGGCAGATCAGATACATACGTTGATTCTTGTGAATGAAGAAGGCGTAAAAAAATGTTTTCGGTATAAAAATATAGAGCGCAACGAAGATCAAGTGATCCTAGAGCTTAGAGATGGGGAAGAGGTACATAGGATGGCTGTTGCTCAAACGGAAGATGGGATATCTAATTTAAAGGGGGACGATGGAAAGCTCCACAGGGTTTTAGGTATATCCTATCGTCCTAATCATGTTGATGAAGAGATTTATAAGTTTAATATTGCTGACTCATACCAGAACGCGCTTGACTTAAATAAATTTATTTAAGCAAGCTTCTACCCATACTAATTAACGAGGGGATACCTATGGTAAATCAATCAAATAAGATGACCGATGTCCTTCGGGAATGTATAGCTGAGCTGTACTGCAGGAAAGTTTCATTAAGCCAACAGAATAATCCGCAAATGTTAATAAAGGTTCAGAAATTCCGGTCTCATATGGATAACGATATGATGCCAGTGAAGGATTTGTCGGATCTTGAATTACTGAGATTTGCAGCAATGGTGTTGGACCAGATTGATAACCCTGAGTAGCCTGCTTACTAATCTAAAAAATCCGATCATTCGCCAAATAAACCATTAGAAATATAGTTAACCCTGAAACAGGTTGATGGGAGTAATAGTCGTTGAGGAATGGTGGAGAACGGTATTTCATTTTGGAGGGGTGACGAGCTAAAAGGGTATAACCGGATGTTCAGTTATACCCTGAGGGTCTATTTAACAGCGGGTTTATCCACCCGTATATACCTTGAGAACATTGGTGCGATTATGGCCAATTTCCTTAGTTATCTTCTGTGCAGCCTTCGTTTCATGTACTCCATTTTTAGATAGTTCAGTTTCAAAACGGTCTTGTACATAATTGTAACGTAGACCATGCATTGTTAGTTCACGAGGGGTACCATATCGATGATCATTCCTTTGTTGTTCCCCTTCTCGTGTTACAATTTTTTCGCGTTGGTAATTAATGAATTGCTGGATCCTATTTGTGACATGGTGGACCTTTTCTCCCTCCTTAACAAAGACCTTCCCCCCTCGAGGGGTTATTTGCATAAGCTTTCTCATTATGCGCTCAGCTGTGTGCGTCAGAGGTACATCCCTATGTTTTCCGTTCTTAGCTTCGCCTTTAACTGTATGGATATGTGTGCGCAGTGCCTTTTCAACTTGGGCACGTGACATAGCTACAACCTCAGTTACACGAAGCCCAAGTTCTTTTGCTAAGGTCATAGCATCCTTAATATCTTCCCGATTCAAATTAGTGGCAAGCTGCAACATTCGATCAAATTCTTCGCTGGTCCATGATCTGTCTCCATTAGCAGAAAACGCGCTATCTAGAACTAGTCCATATTTATCCTGGAGGACTCTATTATCCGATAACTCATACCGCGGGTTTTGGATAAGATCATGGAGGTACCGGATAGCACATAAATCATTAAGGATTGTTTTCGCTGTCATCCCTCGATTTTGTCTCTCCGTAATGTACGCTGCTACATGTTTATCATGCAGATTGCGAAGATTTTGAAGTTTAAACACATCATTCAAATAAGCAATAAAGAGCCTGCAACTCCCAATGTATCTTTTTCTGCTAAGATAGCTGTTTCTTTTACTGTGTTTGAAGCAAATTTCCATCTGTACTTCAATTGTGGATTTCCCCATTAGGCGTTCTCCTCAAGTTTTTTTAGAGTACTGATAATTGTTGCTTTAAGTTTATTTTTTGATCCATTACTAAGATTTAAAAGGAGAACCTTGGAGATGGCCATTTGAATCTTCGCAATTTCCTTTTCTTCAATATCATCAATTGGAGTTTCAGTCTTAGGTACTGAATCAATATTTTTTTCTGAGTTTCCTACTGTGTTACAAAGAGATTCAATGATTGTTTTGATTTCATTGACTGTAAGTTTCGGGTAATTCGTTTGTTGCATGTAATCATAAAATAGATTTTGCATATCCATTGAAAGGCCTGATAATGCCACACCGCCCATTAATGAGATATTTCCCTCAGATACCAAACTTTGAATGTTCGGGTTTAATTTCAATAGCTGCAAATGCCGTCCAACTTGAGCTTCGCTCATCCCAAACACAGCAGCAACATCCTTACGCTTTTTTTGTCCATTATCCCGCGCATCATGCGCGCTTTTTCGGCCAGCTGAAATATTCCAAGCCTCGTGAAGGGAGTCCATCTGTTTTGCTAGCTTGATGTAATCGTCTTCCGCTCCACGGCGTGCCTTGTTTTCGGTAATTAATAATTCAATTGCTTCTTCTTCGTAGGAGTAGTCTACCAACTTCGCATCAATATACTCATAACCCAGTTCCTTGCAAATTCTCCATCGGCAGTTTCCGCTAAGTATGACCATTTCTTTATTAATTAATAAGGGGTGTTGTAATCCATGGTCTTGGATGCCTTGGCGCAAAAGCCCATATTCAGATGGTGTTAATGCTGAAAATAATTCTTGATTTAAGGGATGTTCTGTTAGCTGGTTGATGGGTACCGATTGAATTTGGTCATAAATTTTCTGCATACTGAACTCCAACTCCTTATCATTTTGTTTTATTAAAAAAGACATAGCTCAACTAAGGGCTAAGCTCATCTTCTGCTTTTCTTCATAGATCATGAATGGGGAAGCCTTGGTATATGTGAGATGAACATGCCAATTTATAAATTTCTCTCTGAGTCTCTGAGAGAAGGATTAAGTTTTCAATGAACATTTTTTTGAGTAAAGATAAGCTTTCCCAGGACGGGTGAGCATAAAGCTCTGCTTACAACAACCCGCATTAAAGCAAGCAATAAGCTCGGTAAAAGACCAGGTCGTTTTCTTGCCCGATTGTTTGTAACCATAGCTCGGCGGGACGATCCCGGCTATGTTAGGTGCACCTATCTGCCGTGCCAGCGCTTGTCGCTCATAATGAGCTTTGTGTTATTTGGTGAACTTATGGGCTTCACCGAACCCCAATTTAGCGTATATACGCTATAGACCTGAAAAATCAGTAAAGAGAGAATTTATATAAAAAGCCAAGAAATTTTGTCCATGTAGACATCATTTCTTGGCTTGGAAGCGCACGAATAAAATATAAAAAGCCCTTGGGCTGGTTAGTCCTTTGACTTCACAAGGAATAACTTGCCCAAGGGCTTATGGTTCATAGAGAACATATAAATAATCAATCCAAATAGGAATTAAAGGCACAGTCTTCCCTGAGGAAGAATTTAAGAGTTAGAATGACTGCTAGCGCCTGCCGGCAGTAAGGGAATGAGTTAAGGAAGGTATAGGCTGAATATATATCATTACGAAATGGAATGCAAGCAAGAATTTCAATGAATCCTCAGCTTGTATTATCAGGTTAAAATAGGGTGACTTTAAGTCACCCAGTGGTTACTCTAAGTCACCCAGAGGTGACCTTATCTTTTTACATGCTACTGCAGATTGAAGTGTTACAGGAGCAAGTAATATCGGCTTACAGCATAGGTTTATTGAACATTGTTATATGCACCTACTTATAAATAGCTAATATAGGGTGACTTTAAGTCGCCCAAAGGTCACTTTAAATCACCTAAAGGTGACCCTATCTTTTCTATTAAATGTGGCCTTTAAAGCCGGGTTTAATTATGTTCTTTCATCATTTAAAAAACGAATTGCACTAATCTTTTCCATTGCATTAAATGTGTTACAATATTAGATAACTAACTTACAAAGGATGAAACCCATGCCGGTTTACAATAAACTTGTTCGTGATCTTATTCCCCAGGTGATCAAAGCAAATGGTAAGGAATGTCGTACACGTATTTTAGATGAGGAAGAGTATAAAAAAGAGCTGGTCATAAAGCTAAAGGAAGAGTCAGAGGAATATTTCTCAGCCCAAGGTCCAAAAGAATCATTAGAAGAACTTGCGGATATGCTCGAGATCATTCGGGCTTTGGCCACCGTACATGGTGCAACGTGGGATCAACTTGAAGCCTTGAGAGAGAAGAAGGCGGAAGCACGTGGCGGTTTCCAGAAGCGGGTGTATTTAATCGATGTCGACGACAACAACGCTTAATGTCAAACTGATTACAGAGAATTTAGCGGACGAGTTAATCACCGGGATGCAGAATGCATCCGGTATCTATATCATGACTTCCTTTATAATGCAGTCGGGGGTGCGCTTGTTGGCGCCCCATCTGAAAGGTGCGATAGAGCGGGGAGCTGAAGTTAAGGTTTTGGCCGGCGATTATCTTTTTGTTACGCAGCCAGAAGGCTTGCAGGCTTTACTCGATATTGATGCACGGCTGGAAGCACGGTTATGGCGAAGTATGGGAACGTCCTTTCATCCTAAAGCCTATCTGTTTGACTATGAAAATGGTGAAGGGCTGCTTATCGTCGGTTCCTCCAACTTCTCCATGTCTGCTATGAGAATGGGAATGGAATGGAACCTAGCGATGAATGCAAAAGCTGAGCCCTATACCTTCCAAGTCGCTTTGGACAAGTTTATGCAGAATTTCTATCACGATTCAACATTATCGTTGAATGAGCATACCATTGCTATCTATGAAGAGGAGTATCGTACCTGCCATCGTAAACACCCGGAGTTAATCCGCATGATCACAGCGATGGAAGAGGATGAATACCGTACCGAAAATATAGGGGAACCTGAAGAAAAAACAGTTTCGGATGGCGAACAAACTCCTATCCATCCTAGATTTGCTCAAATCGATGCACTGGATGCATTAGAGAGAACGCTAGAAGAAGAATATGATAAAGCCATGGTTGTCATGGCCACGGGACTTGGGAAGACCTATCTTGCAGGATTTTTTGCTCAGCGGTTTAAACGTGTGCTATTCGTAGCACATCGTGAAGAAATTCTCTTTCAGGCAAAACGATCGTTCCAGCGTATCATGCCGGACAAAACCTTCGGTATCTATAACGGGGTCATGAAAGAGGGAGACGCTGACTGTGTATTTGCTTCGATTTACACACTCGGGATGAAAAAGCACCGTGAATCCTTCGTTCAGGACCAGTTTGATCTTATTGTAGTAGACGAATTCCACCATGCTGCCGCGAAGTCGTATCAATCGGTCATCCAATATTTTAAACCGAAGTTTTTACTTGGCATCACAGCAACACCAGACCGGATGGACGGCAAGGATGTCTATGCCCTTTGTGACGGTAACGTTGCCTACCAGATTCATTTTATTGAGGCCATCCGTCGTGGCTGGTTGTCTCCATTTCAATACTTCGGCGTCTATGACGATACCGATTATTCATCCATTAGATGGCTTGGAACGCACTATGATGATGAACAGCTGACTGCGGCACAGCTAAAACAAACGCTGGCCGTCAAGATATACGATGCCTGGACAGAGTACAAGCAAACAAGAACGATTGGTTTTTGCTCGTCCATTCGGCAGGCGGAATTTTTGGCGGGCTATTTTCAAGACAGGGGAGTATCAGCGGTCAGTCTTCACTCTGGAACAGTAGGAATCACAAGGGAAGAGGCGATTACACGTCTAGCCAGAGGGAGCTTAGAAGTTATATTTACAGTCGATTTGTTCAATGAGGGTGTAGATATTCCTAGCGTAGATACCTTGCTTTTCGTCCGTCCAACGGAATCATTAACGGTGTTCACACAACAAGTTGGTCGGGGGCTGAGATTGTCAGAGCAGAAGTCGCATTGTAAGATCATTGACTTAATTGGAAATTACCGAAATGCTGACGTGAAGCTTCGATTATTTGCAAGTGAAGGGGAAGCAAAGGGAACAGCAAAGGAACCAGTGATTCCATCTGTACCGGTCGGATGTGAGCTTCATCTAGAGACGGCAGTTATCAATCTGCTCGATGAGTTAAGCCGTAAGAAGCTACCACATCGCGAGCGTTTGCATCGTTCCTTCCTTGATCTAAAGAATGAGCTCGGACGAATCCCTACTTATCTAGAGCTTCACCTTTATGGGAGATCAAATAGCTGGGAGTATCGAAATGAATTCGGTTCTTATGTTGGCTTTCTTCAATGGGCAGAATGCTTAACGAAGGAAGAAGAGGAAGCTTATTATCAATATGAAGCATGGATCCGTGATGTCGAGAGAACGGTCATGACCAAGAGTTATAAAATGATTGTTCTCCTTTATATGCTCGAACGAGGATCGGAACATTGGGCGGAGTCAGTAACCTCTAAGGAGGTAGCACCATTCTTTCACGGTTACCTTATGGAAAAGGAATACCGAAGACGAATCGATTTCTCCGACAAGGACTCGAAACGGCTCTGGGAGTATAATGAAACAGGGGTTAGCCAGCTTATTGAACGTATGCCAATGACGAAGTGGGGTTCGGCTAAAGGGAATATGACCCGCTTCGAAGATGGGGTGTTTAGTCTAAGAATTGAGCCCGCTCATGAGCATCGGTCAATCCTGTATCGCTGGACAAAAGAAATTTGCCTTTATAGGCTGCATCATCATTTTGAACGAAAAGAGCAAAAGCAAGGACCCCTTCAGTAATGACGGGTCATTTACGAAAAACTCAAATTATTAGTAAACCAGGATTATGTCAAGATCTGCAGGTGTTAGCAAAATTGAGGCAGTATTTTGATACAAGTTCAACTGAAGTGATGAAGAAATCAATATGACTAAATCTTAATCTTTAGATGATCTGAGGTTTCACAATTCACCTATTACTTAAACCTCAAATTAGAAAATGCTCGTTGAGACCGAGAATGAATCTCTATTGAAATCCCTAAAGTTTTTATTAATGAACTGGTTGAACATGTACAATCAAAGAAACGTATGAGACTTATGTCTCAGCGCTTTTTCCGTATAATTATATTAGTAATTCACATGTAGGACTAGAGTTCTATACCATAAGATAGTATAACTAGATTGTAGGGGGAAGAGCCCGCATATGCTGGAGCTTGGAGTATACGTAAGTCCTAGAGGGAATGATCTGGATCTGCTGTATCTTTCTGCGGCATGCGTGACGCAGAGTCCGCATGCTGTTCGAGGTTATTGGACGACACCAGTCGCTATCCTGTGCGTACAAAGTAAGCGCTGCCGGAGACGTCGATCTCGATGAGTTCGTTTTATAGGGGACAAGTTGGAGCCGAGTATGGTGGCCTAGGTAGTTCGCGAAGTATTGCCGTTCTTAATGTACATGTTATTAGTTCTTAGAGGATGGGTGTTATGGAGAGTCAACTTTTAGATAAATTGAAGTATGCTTTTTCAAAGGCGTCTTTTTTACTGGATGGAAAGTTATTGATAAAAAATAATTATATATCTCAACATGCTGAAATTATCATGGAACTCCTCACAAAATCAAGAAAAGAACGTGGTATTATTCTTCATCAAGGAACATCCTTGCCTCTTTATTTCGCAACAGTGCTTGCCTGTTTTAAAACTTATTTATCCGATGACAGGGATGATGCTGAATTTCTTGAAGAGCTGAGTGTTGGGGACCTTGTTCTGTATGAAAACAAAAGGGGGATATATGAAGGTAGAGATGCTGATGGGAAGATAATCATTTATTACAACGACAAGGGAGGGACTAGGACAAAAAATCTGATCCCGATATCACTTGTTAACCGAATACAGCCATATTACGGAAACGCTAAAAGTCTTGACGGGAGGGGGATTAAGCGTAAGAGGTATGTAAAGAACGTCATATCGAATTTATTCAAAATCGGAACGGATGATATAAAAAGTGTTGTCAGAAATTCTGTGGTTGTGGTTTGTGATAAGTTAGAGGCAGATCAATTTATTAGTCAGCTTAGCCTTTTGGTTGATCAATCTCAGGCAAAGGTAGGGGATATTTTTCCGGCTGCTTATTATACATCGAATGAAGTCTATTACTACTCTGGTAACTCGGCGAAAGTAGATCCTCTCATTAAATTTACTAGTAAATTATCTGTGGCGCGTGAATTAATTATTGATGATAAATGCATTGAAATGCTTCTTATCGATGGGGCTAACTATTTCGCAGAAGATATTTCAGAAATAACAAGTGTTTACAACCGGGGCTCACTGAAAAGCATCATCATGCTTGGTGAAGTCTGCAAGGGTTTGAATTCCAGAACTTTAGATAATCTAGAAAATCTCAAGTTGTATCTTTGGACAAAGGATAAGATTCAGCTGAACAGTGACGACGTTCTAGCTGGCGTAAACGTTCACGATGAAAGTAAGCGCCTTGATAAGTTATTGAATAATTATATAAACGTCAATTTTGAAAAGGTTAGGGTGAATTTCGAGTTTTCAGATGTAATAGTTAAATGCAAACAGGATATATATTCATTATCGAGGCATCCGCAGGAAAATGAAAAAAAGTCATTGTTTATTAAAAAATCATATTGGTTACTCAATCTTCTTGAGAAGTCATTCTTTCCAATTGTACAGATGGAGAGGCTGGTTGCTGAAAACAAAATTAATGCTCCCTCTCCTGATAAAGAACTCCAATCGTTAGTAGAATTAACAAGGGAGTTATCTGGTTGGAATTTTGAATCATTAATGCAGAATGTGATAGGGAACCTTCAAATAATTAAAAGGGGACTTGACGAATCTAATCCGAGATATAACTACTTGGTAGAAAAGTTAAAAGACTTTAAACTAACAAAAAGAAGATTTTCGATTATTTGCGCAAAAACATATTATGCAAAAGTCTTTTTAGAGTCAGTACCTCACTACTTGAGGGAGATAGTTGAAAAATGTGACTTTTTCACACCAAACAAATATAGTTCAAACACGAATTACCACAGTGTAGAGGTTATTGGGGTTTGGGATTGGTCCAAACTAAATCCGTTGTTATTATGCAATGCAAAGACTATTTCTTTTTTGTTATACGATCACGAGAGCAAGAGACTTACACAAGCACAAGATCAAACAAATCGTAGGTTATTATCCATAAAAGAGAATAATATGCTGATAGAAACATTTAATAATGTTACCAGGCAGCAAGATGAGGAAATTACTGTTAGTGTGGAACGCGATGAAGAATACATTGACAACTACCTGGAATCTATTACGAATAATATTAATTTCACTGTGGTCTTGGATAGTTTGAGAGAATCCTCTAGTTCTGGCACTCAGATCTCTGAAATTATAAAGGTTGCAATGTTAGATACAGGGGAACGACTTTTTTTAACACGATATTATTCCCCTTATGTATTTGATGTCGATCGTCAAAATATAACTGAGAAGGAAGTACCTTCGTTAAGTGTTGGAGATTTACTAATATTTACGAATTACGATAACGACACAAGGGATATCGTAGAGAGAATAATTGATATTATTTTACAAAGTGAAGACTGTGAAGAAAATTTTCGTGAATCTTATCGGAAGTCATTGCATTGGAAAAGCGTACTCAAAGACTTGATAAAGAAAAAACGGCTTAGTTATCGGGATTTATCTAATATTATGGCAGATGCCGGGACACTAAAACACGAAGTAACTTTAAGAAGTTGGCTAGATCAGAGCTCTCATATTGTAGGTCCAAGAGATGTTGAGTCATATATGGCTATAGCGAAAATAACTAAAGATCCTCAATTGTTAAAGAATCCGGAGGCTTTCCATCAATCGACTAGAGAAGTCAGAACAATGAGAATTCGTATCTTAAGGTTTCTCGGCAAGAACATCGTTCAAAGCTATAATAAAAATCAGGATGCTCAGGAAGATGAAATCCTTAGTAAGCTGCCAATCGATCTCAATAAAATGTCAAGATTAGTACAAATCGAACAACTTTCCGATACTGAAAACTTACTAATTCCAGCTCATTTAGCAAATAAGCCTGTAATACTCTAAAGTGTGGAGGAAAGAGATGAGAGATACCCTATTAGATACGAGAAAAGATTTATTTGATCAAGTCAAAAAGGAGCTTCTCGGGCCGGGGTCCGAATATTCAATTCCAGACGAAGAACACGAAATAATTACTGACTTGCCAGAAGTAAGATACAGTGTCGGTGTTCTATTTCCTCAAAAGAACCTTATCAATGCGGACAATAACCAAGAAGCTGTACCGAAAACTACCGTTCAGGAAGAGAATGAAGAATCAATTGAAGAGGAACCTTCAAATGATTTTGATGCCAAAAGTGAGAAAAAAAAGAGGTATTTGGGTAACGTGGCAGATGATTCCGAGAATGGTTCCTTAGATGAAGATATCAGCCTTTCGATGCAAAATATGCCATCATCCGTTGGAATGACCTTCTTTGTGGATCAGAACTGTGAAACACTTAGCGTTAAGGTTTCATTTGCTACTTACCGGAAAGCTTTACTTGAGGACTGCAAATTGCCCTTTACTCCGGAGAATGCGGATAGCTACATTCTGCCTACAAAAGTAATTCACATGGTGGAGTATCAAAAACCTGAGGGGCTTCTGGTAATAAAAAGTAGGATGACCCCCAAAGAAGTTACTCAAATTAAACAGTCCGATGAAGTCAATGACGATTACTTAATCGATTGTCTTTATAGGTTAAGTAATCAATTCACAAAAGGCTACGTTAGAAACCCTCATGAGGTCGATGTAAATATTAAATTCACTAATAATTATTTTGAAAAAACGAATCTATCAAATCAAAATATGAAGTGTGTTGCGATTAAACGTCCAACTCCTGATGGTCTTTATGCTATTACCATCTTATTGGTTAACATGAACACTGGTGCATATAAGGGAACGAACTCCTTTTTCCAGCCTAAGATTTTGGCCAATACAGGAAATAATAAAGGAATTCGCTTTAAGGAATATACTAATAGAGAATATGCAGAGAACGGGGATTTAGAGGAAAAAGGACTTGACCTTCTTTACCGGGATAAAAAAGTGTACGCAACCGGTCATGGGGTATCGTCTGATTGGAATGTAATCGATACTGGTGAGGGGCAGATTTGGACGGAGTTTATGCCAACGTTCGAAGTACCTCAAATGGATTTTAGTATTAGGGATAAAAGGGTAAGTATAAATGCATTATCGATGAAATATTTGTCGGATTTGGATTCTACTGAAAGAAACATTAAAATTGCTGCAATGAAGGGTTTGATTGACGCTTATTCAACTTGGATATCCGATATTGAAAAGGTTGGTAAATCATTGGATAAAAAGTTTCAAGATGCTATCGATAAACACATTCGTGATTGCAGGGATTCTTGTGGTCGGATGTACCACGGATTGAAGTTGTTGGAAGAAGACGATAAAATCTATGACGCTTTTCAACTAGCAAATAGAGCAATGTTTATGCAACGGATTCATTCCGCATTCCAGAGAGAAGATCATTACCCTGGTGATATCGAGTTGCAGGAACGGATGGAAAACTTAGACTATTTTAAAATTGAAGATAAAGAGCATAAATGGAGACCTTTCCAGTTAGCGTTCTTATTAATGAGTCTTAGATCAATTGTAGCGGAGACAAGTGATGAACGAGATTTGGTCGATCTCATATGGTTTCCAACAGGTGGTGGTAAGACTGAGGCGTACTTAGGACTTACAGCATTCACTATTTTCTACCGTCGGCTTACCTATCTCGAAAGCTCCAATGGTACGACTGTAATTATGAGATACACTCTTCGATTATTGGCCGCGCAACAATTCCTGAGGGCTGGTACTCTTATTTGTGCATGTGAGTCTATTAGAAAAGATTGCGAAAGAAGAAAACCAAGGTATCCAAAACATACCCTTGGAAAAGAAAGGATTACAATTGGACTTTGGATAGGGGGCACTCATACTCCGAATAAAAATGATAACGCAAAACAATCTCTCGAAAAGCTTCTTAAGGCATCCAGTAGTGACTTGAGGGATGTAAAAGATAAACATAATAAATTTCAGATACTTAAGTGTCCGTGGTGTGGTACGAAGTTAGTGAGAGATCACGACGCTACAGGGAAAGGAATAATTGGCCAATGGGGATATATGATGGAAGGAAAAAACAACTTCCGTATTTATTGCCCTCAAGAATGTTGTGAGTTTGAATCGGCTTTACCCATCCAGATCGTGGATGAAGAGTTATACAAGAGCCCGCCCACGCTATTGTTTGGTACAGTGGATAAATTTGCAATGCTACCTTGGAAAAATGAAGCAGGGAGTTTTTTTGCAGCAACCCATACCACTCGGAATAATAGAACTCCTGAATTAATTATTCAAGATGAGCTACATCTTATCTCTGGACCGTTGGGCACAATTGTAGGTTTATACGAAACAGCAATTGATGCATTGTGCAGCGTAAAAGGCGTGAAACCTAAGATCATTGCCTCTACCGCCACGATTCGACGTGCAAAGGACCAATGTTCGAATCTGTTTAATAGAGATGTGTGTCAGTTTCCCGCACCCGGTATTGATGCATCAGATTCTTTCTTTGCTCGTGAAGCAGAGACCACAGAAAAACCAGGGCGTAAATATGTTGGAATTATGCCATCTGGGAAGACAAAGGCAATGATGGAGGTACGTTCTATCGCTTCAATCCTCCAACGCGTTCATATGATGAATATTCCAGATGAAGTTAAGGATAAATTCTGGACATTAGCCGTTTACTTTAACAGTTTGCGTGATTTGAGTAAATGCTCAACCTTAGTGGATGATGACGTAAAGGACTTTCTCAGAAGGACGGCGTATCGTTTTGGGAACAGGAATTTAACGAGACAAATTGGCTCAGCAGATGAATTAACAAGCCGTATCTCTACCTCACAGTTAAATGAAACTTTAGAGAAGCTGGAGCAAGTTGTTTATAGCAATGAAAACATAAAAGATAAAAAATATCCAATTAATGTATTACTTGCAACAAATATGATTTCAGTAGGTGTGGATGTGGCGCGGCTAAATGTAATGTTGTTAGTTGGTCAACCAAAACTCACGAGTGAGTACATTCAAGCATCAAGCCGGATTGGAAGGACATATCCAGGAATTGCGTTTGTGTTATACGATGGTGCAAAAAGCCGCGATAGGTCCCACTATGAACAATTTAGAAGCTATCACGAGTCCTTCTACAAGTTTGTAGAACCTACAGGTGCGACTCCTTTTTCAAAACCAGCACGTGATCGTGCCCTACATGCCGTTATGGTAACGCTTATGAGGCATAAATACCAACTTTCCCAAGATAATGCGGCCCAGTTTTTTCAGCGAGATGATGAAGCGACGAAAGAGATTGAGTCGTACATCTTAACTCGTGTGAATGAAGTGAAAAAACGGGCGGATATCGAGTTAAAAGATGAGACGGAAGAGATCCTTAGGGAGATGAGCGAGTTCTGGGATGATTGGGCGGATCGAATTAATCGTTCGGCTGGAACAGCATTTTACTATGGCGATAGATACATAGTACAAGACCCACCTTCAGACTCGAAAAGGTTATTAAAAGTATTTGGTAATGAAAGTTCGGATTCCGCTAAAGAAACTCTAACTTCCATGCGGAATGTGGATAGAAGTGTAACTGCGGGGCTAATAATCTGGGAGTGATATCCATGGCGAAATTAGGTAGACAAAAAGATATACAAAGACTTAACAAAGTTACGCATACAGTCAGAAGTTCCCAAGCTATACTTCAGTATGGTGTAGGGGCAATGGTCGATTTCCCCGACCAAACATTAATGACGGCTGCTCCAGAATATTGGGGTACGAGGGTAAGCAGGATTCACGATGAGAGATTAGAAAAGGCATTGAAAGTGGATTACTTTGGAATGCCGGGAAACAGCAATTTCAAGGATGACTGGGGCATTGCATACACCAGGTTCCCCGAGTGGTATTTTTGCCCCAAATGCAGGGTGTTTCAACCGCTAAAATCATGGATCAAGGAGTATGCCAAGAAAGCGACTGCAAAACAAAAGGAAATAGACCCAAACATGAAAAGACCTAGGTGTATGGAGTGTAGGCAGGGTTTAGTTCCAAGCCGTATTGTAGTTGCATGTACAAAGGGGCATATTGATGATTTTCCGTGGGTAAGATGGGCACACGAAAAAAATGTTACTGGTAGACAAGACATATGTCCCGACCCGAAAATAACATTTGAGACAGGAACTACGGCTACTGCAGGCCTAGAAGGGCTTAATATTAAGTGCAAAAGCTGTAATGCACGGGCTACCTTAAAAGGTGCATTTGATAGGGATGCTATGGAAAAGTTAGGTTTTAGATGCACTGGAAGAATGCCTTGGAAGAATCATTCCGTTGATTGTAATGAATCTCCTAGGGTTATGCAACGAGGAGCATCCTCGTTGTATTATCCTAAAGTTGTAAGCTCGCTTGTGATACCTCCTTATTCTGAAAAAGTTAATGATTGGATCTTATCCTCAAAAGGCTTTGAAAAAGCATTGAATTACATTGGGGAATGCGACGAGTTCGAGCGTCAGGAGAATATCAAAAAAAGGTTGGATAAATGGTCAGAGGAAATCTCAATTGAGATATCAGTTGATGAAAGAGTTATAAAGAATATCTTATCTAGACGGTTAGTGGAGTCTGCTGATAACGATTCTGAGATAGTAAATGCAAGTGGGTTGCAATATAGGCTTGAAGAGTTTGAGGCGCTTTCCGGAAAAATTTCAATAAGCAATCTAAATGAAAATGATTTTGTTAGGGAAGAAACCGATATTAATTTCTACGATATCCCCTTTGTAAAGAATGTTTCACTTATTCACAAGATTAGGGAAGTTCGCGCACTTACAGGTTTTACGAGAATAAATCCCTCTGACGCAAATGAAGTAGGAGAAAATATACCTGGTTTTATCCCGATAAAAGAGCCGGAAACAAGATGGTATCCAGGTTATGAGGTTCGTGGCGAGGGGATATTCATTGAATTTAATAATGCTGATATTAATCAGTGGTTTGAACAGAACGAACAAAGCATTCAAAAGAGAATAAAGATTATAAATGATCATTATCAAGCATCGTATCAAGGGGAGTTCACGAGTAGGGTTATTACACCTAAGTTTGTCTTACTTCATACAATAGCTCATTTGCTAATACGTCAATTAAGTTTTGAATGTGGTTACACAGCTGCATCTCTTCGCGAAAGATTGTATTGCAGCGAGCCGGAGGATGGGTTCGAGATGTCTTCCATTCTTATATACACGGCAAGCGGGGATTCGGAAGGAACTCTTGGTGGGCTTGTGAGACAGGGGTACTGGGATTGCCTCCCTAGAACATTTAAAAAGGCAATTGAGTTTGGCGAATTATGCTCGAATGATCCTGTCTGTATATCTAGTAAAGGACAAGGTCGAGACGCGTTGAATCTGGCATCGTGCCACTCTTGTGGCTTACTTCCGGAAACTAGTTGTGAGGAATTTAATGTTTTCCTGGATCGTGCATTAGTTGTGGGGACTTTTGAGGAAAAAGAGATAGGTTTCTATAAAGATTGGATATAGTAATGCAGGGAGGGATTTGCTAAATCTCTCCCTGCTTGTTTTCAATCATTATAAGATTGCCTACCCATACTTATTATATATGTCCTAACCATTCTTAAAGCATGATTCATACCGCTCATCTCCCTTTAATGAACTCGTATCAGGATCCTCTTCAAGCTCCATTTTAATTTCTCGGAAATACTCCGTGCAAGATAATCAAAAGAAAATCGAGCTTATTTTCCATATCGATCACAACCTCTAAGTTTGCATAGGTTTCAAACTTACGTATCTTCTAAGGTAATTATATATTTCAGTTTTATGATTAATTCAAAATGATTTAAAGGGCAAATAACCAAATAAAGTTGTAAAACATCCTCAACACTTGGCGGATATCGAAATTCATTCAGTTCCCAATCTCATCTTTACTTCGACTTGTCCGCAGCTGGCAGACCGTCTTCTTGGTCATAATGGAAAAATCGCAGTTCATCATTTTATATAAATAATCCAAAAGCTTCTCTGTAAAAAGTGCCTAGAAGGTTTCATGCAAAAGTATTGATCGCCGATAGGTCTAAGGCTTACTTAGGAAGCGCCAATTTCACCCAGTATGGTTTTGTGAGAAACATTGAATTATGTATTTTACTTATAGGTAATCAAGTTAGGACCCTTTGACCCTTTATTCTTTATTAAACGTAGTGGAGATGTAAAAATAAAGAGACCTAAGTGAATACCTTAGGTCTCGGTCTTATGCTTGGGTTGCTGCAACTAATTGTTCGGGAAAAAATTCAATTTGGGCTTCGTTTAAGAGTTGGTTGTATATAAGATCCACGAAAGATTGCGCGAGTTTTACGGGCACTGCATTGCCGATTTGAGTAGCTATGTTTTCGCTAGAACCTTCATAAGCATTTCCACCGTCTTTTCCGGTGAATTTGTAATGAATAGGAAATGTTTGAATTAATGCAGCTTCTCTCATGCTGATTGCTCGATCTTCTTCAGGATGTCCAAACCGTCCTTTTGTATAGGCTAAACACCCGCATGTTATGGTAGGAGCATAACTGTCGAAATTCATTCTTCCATAGACATCTCCAAAGTTAACGTTCGACTTTTTATGACATTCCAATGTTAACTGCTCTTCTTTCCAATCGGAACGACTACCTCCATTCCGAGGAGTAGCTCGGATTCTAACTAGATTATCAGGGGAAAGATTTCTACATCTATGTAGTTTATCTTTTTTATCAGCCCCACCGGCTTCTAAACTAGATAAATTGTATCGCTTCAAATACTCCCTTATCGTCGGGGCTTCTTTCTTTTCAGGCCATAAAGAAAGCGGGGTTGTTACATATGGCAATCCCTTAACAGTTTCTTGAATTATCGCGTCGGTATTCGGGAATGCATTTATCTTTTTTCCTATAAGTATCATTCTTTTTCTGTGTTGAGGAACTCCGTAATTAACGGCATCCACTACTTCAAAGCGTAAGTGATATGATGGACGATCCAAATGCTTTTTGTACCCTTCCGAATTCAAATTAGTAAGGACGGATAGGAAGATATGAAAAATTTTGAAGTTAACTATATTATCGACGTTCTCAAATAGGATATAATTGGGTTGGAATATATTCGCAACTCTTATAACTTCCATTATGAGTTTGTTACGATCGTCGACATTAACGACACTCTTTTTGCGGCTGTGTCTTGAAAAACCCTGACATGGCGGTGTTGCGACGAGAAGATCCGGGTTTTCACCATTCAGTTGTTTTTTGATCTTGTTCCATTTCTTTTTCTTGATTTTTCTTATATCTTTGACTAGCAGGTGGTCGCTGCCATGATTCAGTGCATATGTAGTCGCAATAATTTTATCGAATTCCACGGCACATTTTATATCAAAGTGTTTTTTTAACGCTTCGGATACCCCGCCTGCTCCGGAAAATAAATCTATAGCTGAAAATTTCACATGGTACCCCCTACAATAATACTCCTTATAAAGTATTATTGTATAACAATGTGCCGGCTGCTGAAAAGTACTTATATTTGATAATAAAGATTTGGATTTTTGAGGGGAATAATGAATTTAGGAGATGTAAAAATGGCGAAATTTAAGACAAGAGCTAGGGCTGTAGATCTCCTTGGTAAACAGCAAATTAGAGATGAAGTAACCGCTATATCCGAGTTGTTAAGAAATGCTTATGATGCAGATGCTTCGGAGGGACTCATAGACATAAATACCGATAAACAATGTATCTTAGTCTGCGATGATGGGGATGGAATGAGTGCGGATGACTTAGAACAAAATTGGCTTACAATTGGGACTTACTCGAAAAAAACAAAAGATATTAAACGTACAAAAAAAAATAGAGTTAAAATCGGCGAGAAAGGAATAGGGAGATTAGCGGTGTCCTTATTAGGAGATCAACTTTTAATAATCTCTAAAAAGAAGTTGGATGGAAAGTGGTGTGTCCTGTATCTTCATTGGGAACTTTTCAGAAATGAGAAAATGTTTCTTGATGATATAGAAATTCCGTTAAAAACTTTTAACACTCTGGACGAAGTTTCTATATATTTGAAAGATAACAAAAATGATCTGAAAAATATGTTGTTAAATAATTTATATGACTATTCTAGATGGGACAGTGAAATCAGAAATCTTGTAATCGAACAAATCGATTCTTTCGAAATAGAAAAAAAAGTGTTTGATTGGATGAATATAATTGAAAGCCGCAAGGGGGGGACCATCTTCTACCTTACAGATATTGATTCTGGTTGGGATTGGAGGGTGTATGAAAATATTAAAAATCTCCAAGTTCAGGATGAAACACTGGAAATTCGATATCGAAGATTAAAAGATCTGTTGTATTCTTTTCAAAACTATATTGATATTTATGATAAAGAAGTAGAAGAGGAAGAATTACTTATAGCAACAAAAAATGAAATAAATGAAGACGATATCTTCAACCCTAGAATTCACATAAATGGACGCCAATTAGAGGATGAACAGTGGTTTAACAAGGACGATATTAAACTATATGATTATGCATTAAAAGGTAAAATAATTGATGGGACTTTCAATGGCAAGGCATTTATGCGCGGACAGGGCAAAGTAGAGGATGTTTCCGTACCTGCAAGTGAACTATCTATAGGGCTCAGTAATAAAAATTATAAAGATTTCGGCCCCATCTACCTCAAGTGGTATTTTGTAGAGGGAAATGCAGGTGTCTCCTCATTAAATAAAGATCAACATCGGGACATGAGAGGTAAGCTTGAAGAAATCGGCGGAATTTATGTTTACAGAGATGGATTGAGAATTCTTCCTTATGGTGAAAAAGGAAACGATTTTTTGCATATGGAGGAAAGAAGATCTAGACGTGCTGCTACTTATTTATTTAGCCATCGAAGAATGTTTGGTTTCATGGAGATTAGTAAAATCTCTAATCCATATTTGGTGGATAAATCAAGTAGGGAAGGATTCGTGGAAAATTCCAGCTACAATTACTTTCGAAATGTGGCTATCAATTTATTAAAGTGGTGGGCACTTGATTATTTAGGTACGACTCAAGATGAGGGTAAGAGAAATAACTATTTAAACGCATTAAAAGAAGAATATGAAAGGCAAGAGAAGGCTAGACAACAACAATTAGAAGAGGAACAGAAAGAAAAGCAATACTTTAGAGACCTGTACAAAACATTAGATATATTTAGAGAATCTTTGGAAGACCAATCATCCAAATTATTGATTGATATCAATAAAGTATACGAAAACTATAAAAATAAAATAGAATTATGTAGTAGTAAACTGGAAAAGTATAATATAATTTACTCTTTTAAGCGAGAGTGTATTGAAAAAATAGATATGCTTAAGCAACGTAAGCTTGAAATAAATCCAAGATATAATCATTCAATTGAAATTATTGAGTTGGTTGAAGAATTAAATAACGAATGCGCTGGTGAGGTGGTAAATGGTAACAAAAAGCTCGATTTTTTGGCGAGTCAACTTGAACTTGTGTCAGTTTTAAATGAAAACGAGGATATAGTCAACATTTATACTAAATTAGATGAGGCACTTGGATGGATTGATGATTTCATTAGGAAGATAACTGAATTAAAAAACGATCACTTCAAGGATCATTATGAATTATTGGATGAAATTCGAGCAAAAACAATGAATTTACTTGAGTGTTGCGAAAATAATGCTGTCGACGAAAGTAGCATAAGGCCAGGAATTTAGAAGCTTCGTCGAATCCATAAACAGAAGAAGGACATCGCCTTTGAATAGAGAAATTTTTGGTTACCACGC
>NZ_JAJNMU010000027.1 GCF_022458865.1 Paenibacillus periandrae
TTTTCATAAGTATTATGTCATCCGTACTCATGTCGCAGCTTTCATGAAACGGGTTAATCAGAGCCCTCTTGAATTGATTGATCGGCTACTGGTTCGGGCGTAAAGATTTTCAGTTCAATCTATATAGTTATTGCCGACATGGTGAAAAACGGTTACTGCTCCCCTGTCCGTTTCCACTCCTCCGAATACGAGGAGCTGCGAGTACTCATGGCTAACCGGGCGCAGCAGGGAATTCAGCAACCGTTGGATGCAGTCGCTGCTGTTTGCCAACATGGCGCGAGAGATTTGGAAGAGCTTTAATAATCATCAAAAAAAGATGAAGCGCCCTTATCCGGAGCTCCATCTTTTTTTGTCCTATTCTGTATTCTACCCACTCCTAGCATTTCATTATATAATGATCAGGTTGGACAACTGAAGTTAGAGAGGGGATATAAACTTTATGACAACGAAAGTTATGATTGTGGATGATGAAATATTGGCCATAAACCATATCAAAAAAATGATAGATTGGCAGCAGTACGGGTTTGCTGTTGTAAGTGAAGCCACTAATCCCAGGATCGCCCTGGCTTATTTTGAACAGATGCAGCCGGACGTCATATTAGTCGACATCAGAATGCCGGTGATGAACGGACTGGAATTCAGCAAGAAAGTACTCTCTTCCGGTTACCCGGTCAAAATCGTCCTGCTCACCTCCTATAAGGAATTTGAGTATGCAAAGGAGGCCATAAATATCGGCGTATTTGACTACTTGCTGAAACATGAGGTACATGCCGATACCCTGCTGGCCGTATTGTCTAAAATCAAGCTTGAACTGGAGCGGGAGAAGATTCGCGAAAGCATGATCCGTAGGCAACTGCTGACCGATATCTTGTCCGGGCGATTAACCGCAGGACAGCAGAGCGCTCCGGCGTTGGAATCGGTACGGTCCGCAGGGGAACAGTTCGTTTTTTTTCTGCTGAAGCCAGACACACCTTTCCCTATCATGAGTCCTCATGAAAAGCAAGCGGGACAAATACAGATTGAATCGCCCTCAAGCACCGAATTTGCAATTGTTGAAATATTGCCGTTTGTGGGGGAATGCTTGGGAATTCTGGTGGCTTGTCCAAAGGTTCACAGCCAAAAACAGCTCAACGACCTGTTGTTTGCCTTCTGCCGAGACTTACAAAAAAAATACAGCTTCGAAAACGGCGATACAGCTTCTATTATTTTCTCTTTTCCGTTTTCCGATCTTTTCGAGCTATTTGCTATCGCAAAACAAGCGGAACGGTTTGTGCACAAAACCGTATTTTTCGGCAGGAATCAGTTCATGCAGCTGCACAATTTCACGATGGCACCCGATTCGGCCTATGCTTCATTGAAAGATCAAATCTCAAGCATTGGGAAGCAGCTAGACTCTGACGATACGAGCCTACTGGTTCATAATGTTGAGGAAGTTTTTCAGATGGTGTCGAAATATGTTGATGCTGATCTTCTGCACACCCTATGCCGCAAATTAATCGAGATATTAAATCAATTCAGAGCAATGCATCATATGACTGACTTGGAGGAGCAATTGAATCACGGGTTAATCGACTGTTCCCAGTGGTTTACGGTAAATGGCATTCGCGATTGGTTTGTGGGGATTTTTAAAGATTCGCTGCACGAAGCTCGCTGTAGAAAGATTCCGGAATACTCGCGTAAAGTTCGTCAGACCGTCGAATATATCCAGAATAACTATGCCGAAGATCTGACAGCGGAAGGACTTGCCGAACAATTGGCGATAAGAGGCGACCGTCTCAGGCATCTGTTCAAAGAAGAAACCGGTCAGACGATTTTGGAATATATCACGAAAGTCCGCATGGAACAATCGAAAAAACTGCTGGCGGACGGACGTTATAAAATATATGAAGTCGCCGACATGGTCGGTTATAGCAGCAGCCAATATTTCAGTCAGGTATTTCGGAAGATGTCGGGAATGACTCCCTTGGAATTTTTGGAGGGGAAAGTGAATTACACCCATGAAAATGAAAATTAGAACCAAGTTTATCGCAAGTACATTAATGGTTGTTTCGGTCTCTTTGATATTGAGCGGTCTTTTTACTAACAATTATGTAACTCGGATCCTAAGGGAACAAGCCATCAAGGACAGCATGACCAAACTGGCCCAAATATCGTCACAAATTCAGAAGGTCCAGGATACGGCGGTTAAAACCACGGAATATATCGTATCTGACAATGAGATCAATACACTGATTATCCCAAATTCCAGCGCGAGTCTCGAGCAGACCTATTTCCAAAAGTACAACATCCAGGAAAAATTAAAAAGGTTTACCGCTTTAAACATTTCAATTTTGAATGTGATGATCGTTCGGAATGACGGGGAAGTATTCTCTAGCAACTCGGGCTACGGGGATTACTTCACTGGGTATTTGCAGGAGTCTTGGTTTGTCCCTTTCCGAGAAAATCGCTTAAAGAGGGGCTTCTCGATTCCGCACAATTTCTTTTTCTCTAACGGGCTCCAGAAAGTGATCAGCTATGTCGTATCTTACCGAAACAGCGAGGACAAAACGTCGGAGAAATATTTCCTCGTGCTTGATATCGGCTATTCCGAAATCGCGAACGCCTTCAGTAAAGGCCAGAACGATTTCGAACAAATTCTTTTATTTAACGAAGAAGCCGACATCCTTTTCAACAGCCGGTCTGACCGCAAGTATGAAGATTATGTCGGACACACCTTTCTATCCAATCAAAACTTTTTCGAAAACAATGATTATATTGCAATCACCGATAACGTCATGAAGGATGGCTGGATGCAGGCAGGTATTATCTCCAAAACGAAGTTATTTGACAAAATCAATAAAATGTATATTTATTTGCTTTTTATTTTATTATCCAGTTTTTTATTTATCCTAATTATGATCCTGCCGCTCATACTTAACATCACCAAGCCGATATTGAAGCTCACACAAGCGATGAGACGTGTTTCAACGGGAGACCTCATTCCACAAATTTCAATCAAGAGCGGTGACGAAATGGAGATTCTCGGTTCAGGCTTCAACCTGATGGTGACTCAATTGAAGCATCAGATCGAATCCTCCATACAGCATGAAGAGTTGAAGCGCCAAATGCAAATCAATCTGCTGATGTCCCAGATCAACCCGCATTTCCTGTACAATACGCTGAATACTGTCATCTATTTATCAGAGGCCCGAAGAAACGAGGATGTGGCGAAGATTACAACAGCGCTAATTGATATCCTGCAGGATACGATTAAAACAGGAGAAGGGGGCGTTTTTTCCACTCTAAGAGAAGAAAAGAGCATCATTCATAAATACGTGGAGATTCAACAATACCGTTACCCCGAAAAATTTCGTTTGGAATGGGCTATCGACGACAATCTAATGGACATTATCATTCCGAGAATGCTGATCCAACCCCTTGTGGAAAATGCCCTGTTTCACGGCATATGTGCGTCCGAAAACTTCGGAATTATCAGCATCGGTGCCCGGCTTGAGGAAAAACATATCATACTATCCGTGGAGGATAATGGAATCGGAATGGAACAACAGACGCTGGAGCAGGTCCAAACCTTTTCCCACAATGGTAATAATGCAGACTCTATAAGGGGAATCGGACTTTCCAATATTAAAAACCGGATTCAATTTCATTATGGAGAAGATTGCGATTTAAACATCCGGAGCGCGCCCCTTGCAGGTACGGTCGTCAGCTTCCGGCTCCCTAATTACGGACCAAAGAAAGCGCTTAAAAAAGTACCGGTATTTTATACAAAATAGCCGGATTGTATAGTTCCTCCTTGAAAAGGGTGATGTTAAGATAAGGCATGTAAGCGCTATTAATCACTATGGAGGGGATCAAATGATTCAAGGAAAGACCAAAAAAGGGCTGACTATGCTCTTGACGCTCGTATTTCTAACAGCCATATTCACAGGATGCGGCAGCAACGAACCAAGCACGCCGGCAGTAGCGGAACAAGCGAAAAAAACCGAGGATCTCAAAGCGACCATTAAAGTGTGGGACTGGGATGAAACGTTTCTTAAAACGATGATACCGGAATTTAATAAGGTGTATCCAAACATCAAAGTGGAATATACGGTTGTGCCGAGTAAAGATTACTTACAGAAGCTGCAAAGCGGCATTGCCTCGGGCTCCGATGTGCCGGACGTCATTCTTGGCGAAGTTGGTTCCCGCGGGAAGCTGTTCGATCTGGATATACTCGAGAACCTGGAAAAAACCCCATACAATTTAAAAAAAGAACAACTGCTCGATTATGTTGTTCCATTTATGTCCAACAGTAAAAATGAATTGGTCGGTGTAGAGCAGTCAATTACTCCCGCAGGACTCGCTTATCGCAGAGATTTGGCTAAAAAATACTTCGGAACGGACGATCCGGTAGAATTGGAAAAGTTGCTTCCCGATTGGAATGCGTTCATTGTCAAAGGAGTTGAAACCAAAGAGAAGAGTGGAGGCACTGTAACCATGCTTCCTGGTGTTGGGGATGCATATACGGTTCTCAAAGGACAAGCTGCCAAAGAATATGTAAATGGCACGCAGATCGACCTGACTTCCCGTTTAAAGGAGCCACTGGAGACGGTGTTTAAAATGAGAGATACCGGAATTCTTGGCAAATACGAGATGAACACTCCAGGCTGGGCAGCTTCCATGTCCAAAGGTGAAAACATTTTCTATCTGTTTGCGCCATGGAGTGCTCAATGGGAAATCGCCTCCAATGACAAGGAAGGCAAAGGAAGATGGGGTCTGGTGAAAGCGCCGGGTGGCAGCTTTACACGAGGTGGAACATCGATCAGCCTGTATAGGGACAGTAAAGTTAAAGAAGCGGCATGGGCATATATCCAATTCTGCTATTTGACTGATGAAGGAACCAAAATCACTTTCCAAAAATTCGGGAACATTCCGGGTATCAAGTCATTCTATGAAAAGAATAGGGACCTTATTGAAAAAGGTTCAGAAAACGATCCTTTTTTTGGCGGTCAAAACCTAACGAAGTACTTTTTAGAAAAGATTGTTCCTGATGTAAAAGGCGAGCGTCAAACGAAATACGAATCTATAGTGAACAGCGTCTTTAAAACCTTGTATCCGCTCTGGACGAAAGATGGATCTATCAACGCCGGCAGCGCTCTAGAAAAGTTTAAAGCCGAAGTAAAAAATAAAGCGCCTGAAGCTACGGTAAAATAAATAATTACTGATTTGCTCGAATAAAGCAGCCGTGAGCGACTTGATTACTCCACCTCTGTTACGTGCTGCTTAATTCGTTTTTATATCCAAATATAAAAGGAGGAGTGAGTTTGACTATGGAAACCAGGACAACACTTGACAAGACCCTCCTGAGAACTTCTAAAAAGAGCCTTACGGGAATAAAGAAGTGGCCCTACATCTTTTCCCTTCCGTTCGTTGTGACATATTTGGCTTTTCATTTTTACCCGGTCGTTTACTCCTTTTATTTAAGCTTAAATGACTGGAACGGAGTGGGTCCAAAGACATTTGTCGGGTTCAAAAATTATGTGAATCTGCTGACCAACGATCCCCTGTTCTACAAATCACTCTACAATACATTTTTAATTATGCTGATGTCGCTTCCGGTAACCCTTTTTCTCGGCATGCTGCTAGCATATATCATATTTAACTTGACAAAGGGAAGGCATGTTTTTCAAACGGTCAATTTCTTGCCGTATATTACAACCCCTGTCGCTATCGGCTTTATTTTCTCATTTATGTTTGATTGGAAAGTCGGCCTTGTCAATCAATTGATTGTCAAGCTTGGATGGATGGAAGAAGGGGTCTACTGGTTGCAGGAGCCCTGGGCAGCAAGGTGCATCATTGCGTTTATGGTCATATGGAAATTTCTTGGCTACTTTATGGCCATTTATTTATCCGGAATGACAGCGATTCCTCACGATTTGTACGAAGCGGCCAGGGTGGACGGATCATCCGGCTTCCATTTGTTTACGCATATTACGCTGCCTTTGCTAAAGAACATTACAATTTTCCTTGTCGTTACTTCTATCATCGGAGGATGGCAGTTATTCGATGAGCCAAAATTGCTCTACGATGGGGCAGGAAGCAGTGGCGTCGGCGGCCCCGAAAATGCAGCTCTTACCGTAATCTGGAAATTTGTCGACGATTCGTTTATCTCCAATAACAGATTCGGCTATAGCTCGGCCATAGCTTATACTTTATTCGTTATCATCATCATTTTCTCTATCGCCAGTTATAAATTGTCTTCCGGAAGGGAGGAAAAGCTATGAGAATTTTGCTGTGGCTTTTATTGGGTATTATAACGATTGTGTCTTTAATCCCTTTTTACGTTATGCTGATGATGTCCACCTACTTCACTGAAGATATCTACTCAGGCATACCTCTGCTTCCCGGCGATTATCTGCTGGAGAATCTGAAAACGGTATTTAAATCCAATTTTTTTCGGGTATACACGAATAGTTTAATTGTATCGGTCAGCGCGGTTTTGATAGCGGTCTCGATCAGCGCGATGATCGGCTATGCCCTTTCCAAATTTCAATTCCGGATGAATCGATTCCTGAATTACTTCATTATCGTAACGATGATGGTTCCCTCTCAAGTAGGATTAATCGGATATATTATTGAAATGAAAAATTTGGGCATGGGCAACACCTTGATGCCGGTCATTCTTAGCTGGGCGGGTACTTCTTTCGGGGCATTTTTCATGGTTCAGTTTATTAAGGACACCGTTCCGAATGAAATCATCGAATGCGCACGAATGGACGGCTGCTCCGAGCCCTCGATATTCATCCGGATCGTTCTGCCGTTGATTAAACCTGGATTGGCGACATTGTCTACACTGGTCTTTCTGTGGTCGTGGAACAGCTACTTGCTGCCGCTTGTCACTATCAATAATGCGAAATGGTACACTATCCCCGTATTCGTTTCGACGCTGGGTGCCGTTTACCGGACGGATTACTCCGCACAAATGGCCGCTCTTGCAATGGCGACCCTTCCTGTATTGATCGTTTTCGTGCTGGGATCCAAAACATTCATTAAAGGCATCACCGCCGGAGCTGTCAAAGGATAGCCCCTGACTCTTAAACAAGATGGGCATAGTCCACTACGAGCAATTTACTATATATTGGGGGAACCATATGTTTCATACAGTTGAAAAGCTGGAAAAGCGCACCGGCGAATTAGAGCCGTTTCGATACCGGGACAAGCTGGAGCTTGGGGGGATGCGGATCAAGGAGGAGTTGGATACACAGACCGGTCTTTACCCTGAAGAACGCGGTGATTGGAGCCCGATCGGCCTGGGAGACAGATGGCAAGGCTATGATCAATATTTCTGGATTGCCGTGGATGCCACTGTACCGGAAGAATGGAATTCGAGCACAATTGTAGGCGTCTTCGATATGGGCGTCTCGGGAAGAGGAGCGATCAGCGGCTTCGAGTCTCTCCTTTTCGTAAACGGATCGCCGTACCAGGGTGTGGACAGCAATCATCAGGAAATGTTTTTCGAATCGAGCTTGGCAGGAACAACGGCAGCGCTTCGTTTCAGGCTGTGGACCGGACTGAATGGATACAACCCTGCACCGACTCCAATTGAATATAAAATTCAACGGGCGGAGCTGTGCCTGCTTGATGAAGCGACCGACGACCTTTATTTCACGGCCAAGGCGGTATTGCAGACCTTAAGCGTACTGGATGAAAACAGACCCGAGTACCACAGCCTGCTTCGGATGCTGGATCGCGCCTTTTTACGGATCGATTGGTCGCGACCTGGATCGGAAGCGTTCTACCTTTCGGTTCAAGAAGCGATTGATCTGTTCCGGGACGATTTGCTGAAGAATCCCAAGACGCACGCTGTCGTCGTTCAATGCATCGGCCATACCCATATCGATGTTGCCTGGCTGTGGAGGTTGCAGCATACGCGGGAGAAAGCGGCCCGGTCCTTCTCTACGGTGCTTCGCTTGATGGAGAAGTATCCGGAATATGTGTTTCTCCAGACGCAGCCTCAGCTTTACGAATATTTTAAGCAGGACTATCCCGAGCTTTATGAGCAAATCCGGGTTCGGGCGGCCGAGGGGCGATGGGAGGCCGGGGGTGCCATGTGGCTCGAAGCGGATTGCAATTTGTCCTCGGGTGAGTCGCTGGTGCGGCACATTTTGTATGGCACCCGCTTTTTGCAGAAGGAATTCGGGGTAACGTGCAATTATTTGTGGCTCCCCGATGTGTTCGGCTACAGCTGGTCCCTGCCACAGATCTTAAGGAAGAGCGGCATCACCATGTTCATGACTACGAAAATCAGCTGGAACCAATACAACCGCATGCCTCACGATACATTCGTCTGGCGGGGGATTGACGGCTCCGAGGTGATCACTCATTTCATTACGACGCCGGACCCGAGCCGTTCGGAGAATGGTGCTTTTTTCTACACCTACAACGGAGGGATCTCCGCTCAATCGGTACAGGGCATCTGGAACGGGTACCGTGACAAGGGAGTTAATCAAAAGCTGCTGCTTGCCTATGGATACGGAGACGGTGGCGGGGGCGTAAATCGCGAGATGCTGGAGATGCGCAGACGATTTGCAGAGCTTCCGGGGCTCCCTCATGTGACGACAGGCCGGGCGGACGATTATTTCGCCGAGCTGGAGCAAACGGTCCGCAATACGGATCAATATGTACATACGTGGGACGGCGAGCTGTACTTGGAGTTGCACCGGGGCACCTATACGAGCCAGGCATACACGAAACGAATGAACCGCAAGCTGGAGCTTATGTACCGGGAGGCGGAATTTCTTCAGGTGCTCAGCAGGGGAACGGATAAGTCCCTCACACCTGCTCAGGATTTGGCGGAGGGCTGGAAAATCATCCTGCGCAACCAGTTCCATGATATCATTCCTGGGTCTTCGATACGCGAGGTCTATGAAGATAGCAAAGAAGAGTACGCGGAAGCATTACAGCTCGCAGAGCGCAGCCGAGCCGAGTCGAGTCGTACCGGGCCTTGCTGCAGCCGGAGCCGTCGGCTTGGACGGTCGTTAACAGCTCGCCATGGCAACGAAATGATCTCGTCTTCGTTCCACTTACCGATGGCTCGGAGCGGGTAGAATGGGTGACCGGCTCCGGCGAGACCTGCTCGACTCAGCGTACCGAGGGCGGTTGGCTTGTGAATATAAGCAACATCCCCCCGATGGGGTATACGACGGTATTAGGTGCAGATTCGGAGAGGCCGGCTGTGTCGCCGCAATCCGTGCCCTTCCAATTCTCGGAGAACGGAATCGAAACTCCTTACTATACGTTGGAGTGGAATGGGCAGGGGCACCTCACCGGCATATACGATAAAGCCGCCGGAAGAGAAGTGCTCCTGCCGGGTCAATGCGGAAACGTGTTTGAGGTGTTCGAGGATAAGCCGAAGAGCCGGCATGAGGCGTGGGATATCGATCTTTATTATTTGGAGAAGCGAAAGGTCGTCGGCGATTGCGCTGAGGTTCGGCTTGTTGAAGCGGGGCCGCTCCGAGCGGTGGTACGATTCACATGGAATTATATGAATTCCAGCATCGTCCAGAGCATGGTCCTTTACTCTCATAGCCGCCGGATTGAGTTTCAGACGACCGTAGACTGGAACGAGCAGCGCCAGCTGCTGAAGGTTGCATTCCCAGTCAATATTCGGGCAACGGAAGCCACCTATGATATTCAATTCGGGAATGTGAAACGGCCGACTCACTGGAATACAAGCTGGGATTACGCTCGGTTCGAAACCGTCGGCCATCAATGGGCGGATCTGTCCGAGCGCGGGTATGGCGTTAGCCTGTTGAACGATTGCAAGTACGGCTACGATATCAAGGATCACGTGATGCGATTGACCTTAATCAAGTCTGCCCTTATACCCGATCCTACGGCTGATCTGGGTGAACATCAATTCACCTACGCGCTTTATCCACATCAAGGTGATTGGTTTGAAGGGGAGACTGTGCAGGAGGCTTGGTGTTTGAATAACCCTCCGTCAGCCGTATTGGGCAAACCGTCTGTCAGTAAGCAGTCCTTGTTTACGGTCTCTGCGCCTAATGTGTTTATCGATGCCGTCAAGTTGGCGGAGGAGGGTGAGGGTTTGATTATACGCCTTCATGAATTTGCATGCAGCAGAGGGTGTACAGACCTTTCATGCGGATTGCCGATTGCCATCTGGGAAGAAACCGATTTGCTCGAGAATGCAATTCCGGGAGGCAGCGAGGGCCAGGGTGACATTCAATTCGAGATCGCGCCCTATGAAATCAAGACGTTCCGGCTGCAGTTCTAGGTAGCAAATTGCAGCCGAAGCCATTACGGGTGTGATTGTATAAAAAAACTACAGCAGCAGCCTGGGATTTATTCCGAAGCTGCTGCTGTTTTATTGAACGTTAACGTTGTGCCATTACTTTGTGAAACGTTTCATCCAATAACATGATTTCTGCTTTTTGATTTACGGCATGATTACCAAGCTTAACATCAATGATAAAGTCATTACTCAACATCTGACGGTAACGAGAAATAATATCGATGTCAGGTAATTTTCCCATCACCCTCGTATCGGTTGGGATAACCGGAATTCCGGCCTGTTCTACCAGTTGAATGTTTTGTTTAATATCAGCTGCGATCTTACGTAGAATGCTTTCACTTTTGGCTGTCTCTACATCCACCATTCCGTCTTCTGTGTAGAAATGCTTGTTGACGATAGCCAAAGCAGTATGAGAGATATGGAATGCTAAAATGTTTTTTTGAATTTCATATTGCAAACCCACCGTTTCAAATATATGGGCAAGATCTTTTACTCTTTCGGTTATCAGTCCATTTATTTCACCAAAAATGGTTCCTTGATGTTTTTCGGATCCGAATTGGGCGTATAGAACATCCTCTTTAATGTCTCCACCGGCACCCGGGAATCCTGGGAGTAACCGATCACCCACGATTTTAAGCCAGTGATCATATCCCATGGTGTTGGTCAAGGTGACTATGGTCTTGCTCTGATTATTCTTAATAACAGTTAAGGCAGATTCGGCCTGATCATATCGTACGGGAACAAAAATGTAATCATAAACGTCATCATCTTCTAACTTATTTATCGTCTTGATCGATATTTGCTTGATCGTTCCATTATCGTTGTATCGTAGTCCGTTCTTCAGCTCATCCAATCTCTTTCCGCGTGCCAAGACTGTTACGTCCAGTCCGTACTGTGTAAATCGGAGAGCGTAGAGACTGCCAATCACACCAGCGCCGAATATCAAGAGTCTATTTTGTCTTATTCCCATTATAATCCTTCCTTCAGCTAAATAGTCAGAGTTTGCTTAAGCAACACCTGCTGGTTATGATGTTAATACCGCACTCTTATGAATTCAACTAGCAGATGATGTGGAAAGTAGTTTAAACAACACTCTAGGATATTTGATGTTTAAGGAGGGATTTGATTTGGTGAATATGCAGGATCCAAGGGTATTGCGTACACGACAGTTAATAAGGGAAGCATTCAGGGAATTATTACGGAGTAAAGGATTTGATGCAATATCGATAAATGATATAGCTCAGAATGCTACCATTAACCGCGCTACCTTCTACGACCATTATGTAGATAAATATGCTTTGCTTGACGAGACAATTGAACAGGCTTTTCATGGGATGATCCCTGAAGAAGTGATGTTAGCGGAGGAATTCACAGGAGAAATATGCGATCAATTGATATTGATGACACATAGCTATATTGTAGACTTTTATCGAATATGCAGAATGGATTCCAAATCTATTGCTAAACTTGTCGATGATAAAATAAAGAAAATGTTAGAGCAAACAATTGAGGGCATATTTATAAAAGGGGAAAATCACCAATTACCAGGCTACGATTATATAAAGATCATTTCGGCCATGACAAGCTCAGCGATCTATAGTGGTGCATTTCGTTGGTTTACGGACGGGGAAAATGATCGAACTGATTTACTCGTAAAGATTGTTCGTCCTTATGTGATAAATGGTTTGGACTTGTATCACAAGTGATGAATATATGGATTCAACGAGCTTGATCTAATTGCTGTTCTTCCTCCAGTTCCTATTGGCCTGTCGAGCCGCTGCTGTTCATCTTCCTGGAAGATCGTCGCGTTCGCTGTGGGCACGGCTCGATGTCCGCTCAAATTATCTCAGAGGATGAGTTATTCAGAATTTTCCACCATATAATCTGATTTTATAAACAATGTCGCGAAGAGCATTTCCACCACAAATTCCGAATAGCCAAAAAATATACGTATCCTATCTACCGATACCGAGATCGTCATTCGAATGGGGTTGGAAAACAGTAGTGGCCGCGAATATGATTCTTTTCGATTCCGCAAATACATGATGCATCCCGGCAACAGTCGGTTTGAGCCGTTGTTCGAAATCGCAATGCAGAAGGAACTTAATAACCTCCTGCTCGAATGGCTAAACGAAGAGGCGGAGGGAAGGGATGGAACTTAATTCTTACTAAACAACCGACGTCGCCGATCTACACCTCAAGGCTATGACCCACCCAGCCGCACGAGGCGAACGGTTTCTTGCCACAAGTGGGGATTTCATGAGTGTTCGCCAGATAGCCAATCGCTCAAGGATGGCGCTGGCGACGTTGGCCGCAAAGTTCCGCCCCGTCCTTTTCCCAACTTGCTTATGAGCATGGCCGCGCTATTCGATGCCGAAGTCAGAGGTTTTATGCCCGAGCTGGGTAATAACAAAAATGCGTTCAATGATAAGGCATGTCGCCTACAGGGTTGGATGCCGAGGAGCCCGAGGGAAGCGGTTCTCGTCACGGCCCAGAGTCTGTTTGAACTGGGGCTGCTGAAATCTGGCTAAACGGAGCGAGATAGGTCGAAGCATAATGAGTGCCTAATTGGAATGTTGCCGGATTTAGAAATCATTGATACTGAGTCGCATTTACCTATATATTGGAGCCTAGGTCTTTTTATAACATGGGGATGGCCGTCGCATAATTTAGCGGGAATAAGCCCAACATGTCTATGAAGTCCTCCTTCCTATTTTCGGGTTCATTTATGAGGGTCAGAGGGGAATATCACGCTTCAGAGTCTAAAACGTTATAAATGTTTTTTGGAGGTTAAAATGACCGGGATTCCTTTCATAGATAAGGAACCCCGGTCTATTACTTTATTATCACCGAACATAGATAACGCTACAATTTACACCATTCCCACACGAGTGGTGTTTTTATCCTTTGAGAGGATTAACATTGATAATACGTGGGGATTGCAAAAAGGAGTTGTTGCACTGTGATCGTTGGAGTCAGAGTGGGATAAAGGGTCCGGTTTTTTCATGAAATGAATTTCTTAGCGTACGATTTTTTCCGTATAGTGGGGGGACCCCTACTAGCAAAAGTTTATGCATCAAAATAAGCCCGAGATGTATCTGTACCGGTACAGGTGTGTTTTTTCTTATATTGTAGCACATAATACATATGTTTAAAATGAGTGGCGAGGCGGCATTTTTCAATGATTACGGCCAGAATCAGAAAGTTACCGGTAGAATCATCATCACATCTTCCAATTTGAGCCCGGTAGGCGTTGATTATATAAAACGAGGCTTGATCGCATTCGAAACGGCAGTTCCAGATTTCAAAAAGGAGGCTTTATTAAAAAATGAAAAAAACGATTGTTTTGCCTGGTTATGTTGACGATATGCCATTTTCGTTAGGATATGAAGTGAAGCATGGAGCAACAACCTTATACCTCTCGGGTGCAACGGCCTATCCTCTGTATTACAATCACCCCTCTTTTGGTTGGGTTCCAAAGTCCGAGAGAAGCGATACGGGTATGTCTCTGCCGAGCTCGATTAAAGAACAGACGCAAATTGTTCTTGAAAATCTCAAAATTGTCGTGGAAGCCGCTGGAGGTACGATCAACGATATTGTTAAGACAACCATCTTTAATAAGCGTATGGATTTGCAAAATGAAGTAAACGAAGTCTATAACGCCTTTTTCAATGGACACAGACCGGCTCGTTCTCATATCGGAGTGTCTGAACTTGTCAGTCCTGATCTTTTAATCGAGATCGAAGCGATCGCTATATTGGAAAAATAAGGAAACAATTTTGAGCCGTAAACACACCCAAGCATAGAAACATCCATCATTAATAAATGATGGGCAGAAGAACTCAAAAAATATCCAGAAAAAGTATACTCTTCACCAATTCCATAAGGTTTACCCTGATGTAAACATAGACGTGGAAAACGAACAAAAATTGGTTGAAACGCATGGTAATCTTCTATTGCAGTTCCCTTACTGTATGCGAATTATCGTTCATTCTTTGCGTTTTTTGGTACGGAAAACGAGCCGGGTAAAAATGTGCCCGGCGCGGAAAGTGAGACGTCTACGAAGATCTGTAAAACAAAACGTGTAACAAAACAACGAAACATGGGCATATTGGTGAAAATGAGTCCTCGAAGTTCTGGCTAAGCGTCTTAACGGAACTGAAAAACCGCGGCGTACAAGACATTCTGATCACCTGCGTCGACAATCTGACGGGCTTTTTCCAGGCCATTGCCGCCTGCTACCCCCAAACGGTAATCCAGAAATGCATTATCCACCAAATCCGCAATTCGGTCCGCTACGTGTTGTATAATGATTTAAAGAAGGTCACCGCCGATCTGAAACCGATCTACAAAGCAGCGACCGAGGAAGCGGCTCTGCTAGAACTGGAACGGTTTAAGCGATAGGAAAAAGCCCACTAACGTGAACAGAGATGTCACGAGAAAAATATCTTGAATGTTTCGTGCAAACAGCCAGCCGGCCAATACGGACATGATCGCGAACGCGGCAGTACCGATCGTGCGCACGCTAGTAAAACTAACGATCCCCTTTGACGGTAGCTCCAGAGTAATGGCATCGCTCAATGGGTTAATCGCTATCCGGAAGAGGTAGTTAATGGACATGGTGAGAAAGCAGTAGCCACATTGTATTGCCCAACCAAGCAATAAGCCATACGCAGCAGCCACTAGGGCTGCTTTTTTCGATTTCAGAACCCAAATGTCTTCCCACAGCCCGCCGCTCTTGATACAATAGTGGGAAATGTCTGAGCGTCGAGAGGGATGTAAGCGTGGTCTACTTTTTGCTTTTTTATATGGTTATTTATATGGGAAATGCGGTGTATGGTACGTTTCTGCCGATTTACTTTCAATCTGTTGGAGCAACACCTTCAGAAATCGGTACGCTGCTAAGCCTGGGACCGTTAGTTGCTCTGCTGGCCCAGCCCTTCTGGGGTTCGCGTGGGGACCATGCCAACAATAAAAACACGATACTGATGATTTTAATCATCGGATGCGGCAGTATCATGCTGTTTTTTCCGTTGTCCACTATGTATGTGTTTTTAATGTCGATGGTATGCTTGTTTACATTCTTTCACACCTCGATCTTTGCCATTAGTGATGCGATTACTCTACAGGAGCTGGAAAAGCAAAAGCGCTGGTCATTCGGCCTGATCCGCATGGGTGGAACGGTTGGCTTTGCTTTGATGTCGATTGCTTTTGGCTTTATAGCGAAGCTGAACATCAATTATTTATTTCCAGTCTATTCGCTGATCATGCTAGTCGCCCTGCTGCTTTTACTTCGTTTCCCGATGGCCCCCGGCTACCGGATGACTGGTGATAAAGTGCGGATATGGGTGTTATTCAAACAGCGAAAGCTGATGATTTATTTGGGGATCAATGTGATCCTGCAAATAACATTAGGATATTACTATACGTTCTTTCCCGTATATTTTAAGTCAATGGGGGGCGATAGCGTTCTTCTTGGTTGGTCCATGGTGATCTCCTCGATAAGTGAGATTCCTTTTTTGCTGGTGGCAAAGCGCGTATTTGAGCGGGTACGGATGACACATATATTGTTGATTGCCAGTATCGCAACAGCCCTTCGTTGGTTTGCATTTTCGCTTACGGATAATCCACTTTGGGTGCTGCCTGCCCAGCTTCTGCATGGATTGATCTTTATTGTGCTTTCTGTGACGATGGCGATGTATATCAATCAGGAGGTTCCCAAGGAGCTAAAAGCCAGTGGCCAGACTTTGAACGGTCTGCTCAGTTTGGGCGTTGCCAGAATTATTGGCAGCTTTATCGGGGGATATGCCAGCGAGGCGGTTGGAATGAAAGAAGTGTTTTTTTATAACGGGTGGATTGCCCTTGGCTGCGTTGTTAGTGTCCTGATCGTGAATACATGGGATAAAAAAACTGCCACTTCTGCGTAAAAGGACAGAGGTACTTTACTTCACGAAACTAAGTTTCAAACAATTCAGTCATTTTCGATAGTGGATTTGTCACTTATAATAAGATGGATAGGTCATATAATGGGGAAGAGAGGACGATCTGATGCTGTATGAGCTTCGAATTTATTATATTCATCCTGGCAGGATGCAAGCAATCAACGACCGTTTCGCGAATCACACCTTGAATATTTTTTCTAGGATCGGGATGAAGGTTATTGAGTTTTGGGAAGACACGGATACAGAGAGCAACAAATTGTATTACTTGATGGAATTTGCCAGCCGTGAAGAAAGAGATGCCAAATTCGAGATTTTCAGAAACGATCCGGAATGGCAAAAGGCTAAAAACGAGTCAGAGCTGGACGGTGCTATTGTTGAACGGATAGAAAGCGTTTTCTTGAAGCAAGCTGCTTACTTCAATCGATAAGATAGGAATCCTAGAAGTGCAGCGAGACTTATTCACCGGACTTTTAGATTCATTATGCCAGCTTTGCCAAGGCAAAGCTCAGTAGAAGCTTACGAAGATAGCTTTGCCAAAGCAAAGCTCAGTAGAAGCTTACGAAGAAAGCTTTGCCAAGGCAAAGCTCTAAGGAGGAAAACAAATGGAATATGTCAGATTAGGTAAATCAGGACTGAAAGTGTCAAGACTTAGCTTGGGCTGCTGGAATTTCGGGAGTCCAACTCCTCCCTGGGGGAAGCCGGGTAAGGTGACGCCTACAGATTCGTTTCGTATTATCCGTGAGGCTATCGATCTCGGGATTAATCTGTTCGATAACGCTAACCGCTATACGGGTGGAGAGGCTGAAGAAATCCTTGGCAGAGCGATCAAGGGGCGTCGTCACGAGGTTGTCGTGGCTACCAAGGTGCATGGTGACGTAGGTCCAGGCATTAATAACAGAGGCCAATCCCGTCTGCATATTATGCAGGAGGTCGAGAACAGCCTGCGGCGGCTGGGCACTGACTATATTGATTTGTACCAGGCCCATAACGTTGACTATGAAACTCCGCTGGAGGAGTCCTTACGCGCTTATGATGATTTAATCCGACAAGGTAAGGTTCGCTATATTGGCTGCTCGAATTTCCCTGCATGGGTGTTGACGAAAGCACTTTGGGTCAGCGATGTGAATAAGCTTGCCAGCTTTATCTCGGTGCAGCCTAATTACAGTCTCGCAAACCGGGCGGTGGAGAAAGAGCTGCAGCCATTGTGCGTCGATCAAGGAATAGGAATGATCCTCTACAGTCCGATGGGCGGCGGTATTTTATCCGGTAAATATGAGTCCAACATTCCAAGGGGAAGCCGTGGAGCCGAGGAACCGGCCGTTGCGGAACGAGCTAAGAAATTTCAGGAGGGTGTTCAGTTGTTAAAGGACATCGCCAACGAGCTTGGCAAAACACCTGCACAGGTCAGCTTGAACTGGATTGTGAATCGTCCCGCAGTTTCAGCTGCCATTATTGGCGTGAGTAAGCTTGAGCAGCTGCATGAAAATGTAGGTGCTGTAGGCTGGAGCCTTAGCGAGGAGCACACGCGACAAATTGATGAGGCCTTCCCGGTTTAAAGCAAATTAACGCTGTTTGGTCTCGAAAAACTCACAAGCTGTTCTCGGGTAATAAAAGAGTCCACTGACGCCGGATTGCACAACGATGGTTTGATCGTCAAAGCGGGTAATCACAACTCCGGAATCTATAATATGATCATCTTTGAAGATTCGGATGAGAGCTTGTTTGTCCATGGCTTCATTAAATTCCTGATCGGTTTCCAGTCGGCGATTTTGTGCCATTGTATTCTCTCCTCCACTTATGTATGAATCAATATCCACACCTCTATGACATTGTAGCAAAAGTTCAGTCAGTAGTCATGCGGTAGATGAATAATGACAAAAGGGACAATCTCCTATAATCCGAGGATTATGGGGATTGTCCCTTATTTTAAGTATAATGCTCACCTTGAAGGTGACGAATTACTTAGCTGCTGCAGCCGCTGGAGTCGTGGAGGATGCTTTTGGTTGGCGTTTTTCATCAACCTGCTTGGTGATTCTTTCCGTTTCTTTCTTGACAAGGCCATCAATCAATTGCTGCTTGCTAACTCCTTTTTCCTGAGCGATTTCGCTTAGAGACTTACCAGCCTTCAATTGATCCCCGATCTCCTTGGCTGTCAGACCGATAATCGAGGAAGCTGCCTCCAGGCCGCCGCCCGGACCTCCAAAGCCACCGTGTCCCTCAGGTCCCTTGCCGCCACGTTCGCCTGGGCCGCCTTTACCGCCAAACGCTCCGGCTTGATCCACTCTCTTGGTGATCTCCTCCAGCTGCTTAGCTTTTCTTTCATCAGCTTGTGCTTGTGTGATTTTGCCGTCTGTAACTGCCTTGGCCAATCTATCAGCATCCTGCTTCACAAGAAGATCGATGATTTGCTGCTTGGCTATGCCTTTGGCTTCTCCAATAGCCGCCAACGATTTGCCTGCTTTCAATTCGGTATGAAGGGTAGCTTCATCAATAGTTAAAAGAGTCAATAGCTCCTGATTGGCGATACCGCCAAACTTCACCTTGTCTCCACCTTTGAATCCTTGTGCCTTGTGTTCAGTTGATGTATCGGTGGATGTCGACGTCGTAGCTGACTGTGCGTATGCTGTACCGGCAAGTGCCATAAGGGCAAGTCCTAAAGTAATGGGCAGTAGTTTCTTTTTCATACTAGAAATCACTCCTGATTGGTTTATTTTGGTTACGCTTCTTGGCGCATTCTTAATATATCCTTGCAAAGTGAAAATTAGGTGAAAGGAACATTATTCCTACATAAAAAAAATTTTGTCTGCGAATAGGAATCGAATGAAAAGTTTTCACTGATTTTTCATGTAATCATGGTATGCTTTCTTCTATAGAGAAAGGGGTGCAGCGCATTGAATATTTTGTTAGCCGAAGATGATGCTCGTCTTGGCGAGCTGATCGTACATATGCTGAAGAGGAAAGCCGGTTATCAGGTAGATTGGGTGATGACAGGTAATGATGCCTGCGATTATGCCCTGGCTTCTCATTATGATGTCATCATTATGGACTGGATGATGCCTGATGGCAATGGTGTTGATGCTTGTCGGACCCTGCGGAAATCAGGATATTCAGGTGCAATACTGATGCTGACTGCAAAGGATTCATTGGAGGATCGGGTCGAGGGATTGGATGCCGGGGCAGACGATTATCTTATTAAACCCTTCGAAATAGCTGAGCTGTTGGCTCGATTACGTGCGTTATCCCGCCGCAACTATGCACCGATTACGGAAGAGGTTGTCCATTTTCAAGATATGAAGCTTAATCGTACCGGATATTCCGTGCAACAGGGTGGAGTCATGATCCAGTTAACCCCACGCGAATTTCAGCTGCTGGATTTGTTGGCACACAATAAGGGTCAGGTGCTGACCCGGGAAGTGATTTTGGATCGGATATGGGGTTATGATACCGATGTTTCGGCCAAGATCGTGGATGCAACCGTCAAGCTGCTTCGCAAAAAGCTGGAACCATTCGGTTCGGAGGAACTCATACAAAGTATTCGCGGGGTGGGATATAAGCTTGAAGGATAAATGGTTGAAGTGGATCGTCAGGCGTTGGGGGAGTGATATCTTTCAGCGCACACAAAGCCGTTTGACGCTTGTGTATAGCGGACTTTTGATGCTTTTTCTTGTTATTTTTATTGTGATTGTGTATGCATTGCTCTATTTTATCATCCTCAATGATCAGGAACGTGAAATCGAAGCGATGGTTGAACAAGAGGTGCGGCTGATCGAGGAGCATATGAATACGAATAAAACACTGGACACGCGAATGCTGGAGATCCAGGGTGTAATCGGACCCTCCCAGGACCAGCTGTTTAATTACATTATAGGTCCAAATGGCCAACTGCTATATGGAAATGATATCGGTCGGGGGCTGCGTCCTCAGCTGGTAGGTTTGTTAAAGGGCTGGACACCCAAAAAAAATGAACTGCGCTATGACAAGCTGAGATTATCCAAGGAACGATTTGGAGATCGCCGTTTTCCTCGTGGGTACAACAAACCTTTGGATCAGGAGAATACTCAGGAAATTCGTTTGCTGGCAGCAGGGAAAGCGATTATGCAGGGGAATAAGCAGGTTGGTACTTTATATGTAGGCAAAAACATTTCCTATAATTATGAGTTGTTTAATTGGTTATTATATATTTTTGGCGGATTGGCTGTATTGTTTTTTGGACTAGCTTTATATATGAGCCATATCATGTCAAGACGGGCGATGATCCCGATCATACAATCCTATACGAGGCAGCGTGAATTCGTAGCTGATGCCTCGCATGAGTTGAGAACACCGTTAAGTGTCATGCTGTCGTCCATCGATTCCTTGGAAATGGAACAGACGGAGGATACGGATCCATTTGTGCGCCGGCTGCTGGTTAATATGAAGGATGAGGTAAAACGCATGTCGCGACTTGTTAGTGATCTGCTGCTGCTGGCTCGTTCGGATACGCCGGAATATGCTTTACATTGGGAAGCTTTTGATTTGAAACCATATGCCGAAATGATTGTGGAATCCATGAAAAGCTTATCCGGTTCCAAGCAAATAGATCTGCAGATGGTTGCCTCGGGTAAGCTTGAAATCGAGGGAGATATGGAGCGCTATAAGCAGCTGCTCATTATCCTGCTGGATAATGCGCTGAAGTATACGCCGAGCGGCGGCAAGGTCACATTGAGGCTTTCAATAAATGCCAACGATCTCCATCGCAAGCTCATCATAGTCGTTGAAGATAATGGAATCGGGATTGCGGATGAAGAACAGAAGCAAATATTTCTGCGTTTTTATCGCTCGGACAAATCCCGTTCCCGACAGATGGGCGGACATGGTCTGGGGCTGGCTATTGCGAAGTCGATTGTAGATGCCCATCACGGTACCATTGAGGTTAGCAGCACGCTTGGCGAAGGAACGAGTTTCACCGTAACACTCCCGGCCGTCAGGGTTAGATGAATGGAGCGGGATGCGATCAGAGATTGAATGTACAGCAGATACCCTGAGACGACAGTTTTGAGGGATCTGCTTTTTGCGTACATACCAGAACGAGTAAGTCGTCTTGCTATTAGCGTATACAAAAACAATGCAGAATAATGTTCAGTTTCCACAGAATGGGTAATAAGTATTATCTCGCGTGTTTGTTCATCAAAATTTATGAATACCATCCAGATACGAACGCCGCACTTATTACATAGGCTTTACCAAACCATTGGTTAAAAAATCGAATTTATTGGGGGAAATGTGTATGAAAAAAAGCTTATCGGTTATTGTGTCTCTGTCCGTCGTGTTCTCTGCTCTTGCTGTCGGAGGTGCCGTATCTGCCAAATCCTCAGCGGACTTCAATGATTTGAAGGATCTGGATGCTGCGACGAAAGCCAAATTTGATGCGTTGATCAGTGCGGGAATTTTTGATGGTGTTAGTGAAGGCACATTTGGCCTGAAAGACAAAATGAACCGCGCCCAATTTGCAAAAGTAGCCGCTTTGATATTCAAGCTGAAGGTAGACAACACGCTGACAGCCTCCACCTTTACGGATGTGAAAGCTAGCGATCCGGCCAATGGCTATGCATTACCTTATATAGAAGCTATCGTGAAAGCGGGGATAACGGACGGCTTCGCGCCAGGTCAATACAATCCGGCAGGTGAAGTAACGAAAGAGCAGCTGGCTGCGTTCCTCATTCGCGGACTGGGTATGGAAAATCAGGCGAAAGCAACAGCTGGTTTGAACGACCCAACCGTATCCACCTGGGCTCAAAGCTATGCGGCTTTGGCGATCAGCCTGAAGCTGCTGCAGGCGAATGCGGACGGTACGTTTGGCGGCATGACACCGGCAACGCGTGATTTGCTTGTGTTATCCTCCTATGAAACGTTTCAGCAGTATAAGCCGATATTTAACGGAAAGTTTGGGATCATTTCCTTCAAGGCGAGCAACTTCAATACCTTCACCGTTCAATTAAACGGAGCTCTGCCTGATACCTCGGCAGCCAAGCTGATTCTGACTCGTAATGGATCACCAGTTACGAGCGGATATACGACCAGTTGGAATGATGATAACACAACAGCAACCTTGACATTGGATAATAAATGGGACGCGGCAGCATGGGGCGTTACGCTGGATGGCGTATCGAATCTGGAGGAGTCGGCCAGAACCGCACAATTCACGACGACTGCGGAACAAATCACAGGCATCAGCTTCATGGCTGCTGGTGATACGCTGCCTAATAGTAAACGGATTCGTATTGATTTTAAAGCAGCTAATCAGTATGGCGGCCAATCCTCCTTATCGGCGAGCAATTTTAAAATTTATACCAGCAAAGGTACAACAACGGTTATTGGCGGGGAGCAAGCCTTTTATCTGGATTTACCTGAAGGTACGGTTAAGGGCGAAGGGGTATCCATCACGGTCATCTATGAGTCAACGAGTATACAGGGCAATAAAGTATTTCAAATCGGTGATAAAAGCACTGTATCCAGACTGGAGATCGGGCAGCTTGTTAATGATTCCGGCAACAAGCTGGCTGCGATTGCTTCCAAGGGCTATGCTTATCTGAATGTGAAGGCGTATGACCAGTATGGTATTCGTATGGAAAATAAAGCGGATTTGAATGCAGGTATTGTGGTGCTGACGAATGATTCCGATCTGGAAAAAGGTAATGAGGGCGAGAATCTGGCCTTTATTGACAATGTGATCGGGGATACGGCCGCAGATCTGAAGCTGCGCTCGATATCCGATAAGACGAAGGAGGTTACCATTTCCCTTATTGCCAATGGGTCGGGTCAAACCTATACGAAGGTAGTGAAAATATCCGGCAACCAATCCGCAGCTAGTGTGGCATTTGGCGCTTACAATTACAGCTTGTCCAAGGGTGATGTCCCAACAGGGGATGAAGTGACCGATGCGAAGTTTTATGTGCCGATTATAGTGAAGGATTCCGAGGGTAATCAGCTGACGCCACAGGAAATTTATGATCAACGGGCCAAATTCAATATTTTCTCCAACGGCGGTGTAACACTGGCTGCTGATCCTATATCCAATAATGGCTCGCATAAGGGTATGATCGCAATTACAGGTGTGATTAACAAAGATAATTCAACGATTACTATCCAGCTCAAGGACAGTCCGGATGTGAGAGCCCAACTGACACTTAACGGCAACGATGAACGCAAGGCCGACGACATCCGTTTTGCCATTACTCCAGCCAAATACATGACAGCTGGCACTAATAATGAATTGAAAATCAAGGTGTATGACCAATTTGGCGGCGAGCTCAAGTACGATGCTGCTAATCAATATGTAGTTCGCTACTCCTTGAAAGCCAATTCAGGCGATGCCGCAACGCTCGGTGTTACCAGTCTTGCAAGCACACAGCGGACGGATCAGGCTAACAGCGCATCGCCGCGAAAATATATTTTGCAGCCGATGACTTTGGGGCAGGAGGTATACCTGGACTTTAAGCTGGCTCATGATTCGTCCGATATGAGTGTCGATTCCGTGTTTGACAAATCGTTTAACTTCTACACTGGAACTGGTGCAAAGGCTGCAAATTATTTGTTCAAGGCTTCCTTGTTGAAGGCGGACACGAATGGCGGCATTGCCGTGAATGGGGTGAACTATGCAGAAATTGATTCGGTTTCAACGACATTGAGTGTTATTGATCCTAACGATTCTGCGAATAAGCTGACCTACGAGGCTTATCTGGACCATTCAAACAACACTTTATTGGCGACCGATGACTATTTGAGCACAGGAACAGGGGCGGCAGGAGCAAGTACCGTCTATGACAACTACCGCGGGTTTGCCAAGGAGGTCAAAATTAGAGCAAAGCTGAACGATAGCGAAATCGTCAAGGTGCCTTCTTCCGTTGTTTCCGTTACGTCCAGCAACAACCAGGTAGCGGATGCAGCTAGCAAATCTACTGATCTGAATGGCAGTCGGTTCGTTGCCGGAGGCAAGGCGGGAACAGCCCAGCTCAGCATTCTGTATAACAATGGCCGGAATGAAATTGCCAATTCGAAGATCGATGTAACTTCCAAGAATGAAGGTCCGGTTGTAGGCAGCATCGTGCTGAACAAAACGGGCAAGGAGGTTGCCTTGGCGGAGCTTCAGGCAGGGCTGTATATTTGGGATTCAAAGCTGGCAGAGAAAATAACGGTTACCGATCAATACGCAGGTGAATTTGTAGCAGAGCGTGCACCTGGGGCTTTGAGCGAGGAGGCGGCTGTATCGCGTAACGATTTGTTTAAAATCGGAAATACAGGAACGAACGGTAATGAAGTACTGAAGTTGAGTTTCTTTATAAGCAACGTAGAAGGCAGCAAGCCAAGTGCTGTTACTATAGATAACATGGGTAAAGTTCAATATACAGGTGCTGCCGGAGACGTATCCAGCTTTAAAATTAACATTGTGGCACCAAGCAGCCAAACAGCCTCCTTTGATGTTAGTGTCAAATAATCGGCATATTCAAACGGAACAGTGGGAATAACATCAAGCAGCAGCCCGCGCTGTAGTTTGTAGCGTGGGTTGTTTGTCTATCATTTGCCGGAAAGTTGGGATACAATAAAATCCATCATGGATTGTGCTAACAGAGGGAGGTTTCATCATGGAGAATCAACCGCGGTTTAATGGCATGCAAAAAACTGTGCTGGTCCTGTTCACCGCGCTCGCTCTGATCGGATTACTGTGGATAATTCGTTGGCTCGCGATAGATGGCTTCCTTCAGATAGGTATTCCGCAGGTATCGGCGAACGATACGAGTCTTACCCTTTCGCTGGATAATGGAGATATCGTTAGAGGGAGTAAAGGGATCATAGCGTCAGGGAGCAAGCCGGAGACCAAGCTGAGCCTACTTATTGATGATGCGAAGGTGATAGCCAAACCGGTTATGCAGCAAAAAGCTATGCTCACCTTTGAAGCTGATGGGATGAAGTCAGGTGACGGATACAAAAATTCGATATGGGTGAACGACAAGCTTGCCTATACCTTTGATAAAAATATCGCGGGTTTTACCAAATTGACCGTTCCCATCAATGCGGAGCTGCTGCAGCAGGGAAATAATAAAATAACGCTGCGTGCTGGCAGCAAAAAAACACCTGATGACAAGGAAGGCGAGCACGATGTGTGGAAATTCCGCGCACTGAAGTTCGAGCTTGGGGACGGAACGGTTCTGGATGATCCGAATTATAAGACAGCTACTGTGTATACAGTCGGATCTGCTCCAGGTGCGGCGCAGGATCCAAGCACGTTCCAAAAGGAATTTAATTATGTGATCAAAGATGATAAGTATCGCAGTGTTTATTATTTGTGGGATACGCTGGAACTGCCTGAAACCAATCATAAGGTGGAATTAATCGCAGAGGAGGGAACGAGCAAAAAAGCCAAAACGGTTATCGTTCAAGTCGATAATACTGCTCCGGTGCTTGAGATCGTTTCACCTATTGAGGGCAGAACCTATAAGAATCGAATTGCTGTTAATGTCAAATCCAACGATGCGATATCCGGTACTGCTTCTGTTGTCGCCAAGCTGGACGGAAAGGTGATCGAGCTGCCGGCTGAGCTGCAAACAACGGAGCTGCCGGTTGGTGCACATAAGCTGGAAGTGAGTACGACGGATAAAGCGGGCAATGAGCGCAGTAGTGCCGTCAACTTTCAGGTTTTGAATGAAACGCCTGAGCTGCCGAACCAGCCTGCACCAGCCGATCGTTCTTCGATTTCAACCGCTGAGCTGAAGCTGAGCGTGCAGGTGGATGATTCTACCAAGGATCCTTTGGATGTGTCCTTTTACAAAGCTCGGCGTTACGATATGAGTGATATAGGCAAGCATGAGGCATTGACCCATGCCGTTGATCGCGAGCCGCCGCTCGAATTGGTACCGCAGGGTGAGACTATGATGACCGATGAGCAGCGAGCCTTGGTTGCCGTCAAGGATGGTCAGTATTTAGTGAATGATAACAAGGAGAAGTTTCCGTATCACCGTTTTACCTTTGAGGTGGGCAATGATCCGTTAACCGATTCCGATATCGTCTGGACGGGGCATTCGCTGCCGGATCGACTAGTCACTATGTATGTATGGAATTTTGATACGCAGCTATGGGAAGACATTGACTCCAACAGAGGGACAGAGGACTTTACATTAAGAGGGAGAATCAAGCCAGCTCAGATGGTGCGCGGCGGCAAGGTAGAGGTGCTTGTGCAGGATCGTATTCCGTCGGCGGGTGAGTATGATTTTGCCTTTCTATGGATGACCGATACCCAGTACTATTCGGAGTCGTTTCCCAAAATATATGATCTGATGACCAAGTGGACCGTTGATCACTGGAAGGAAAAAAAGTTCAGCTATATGGTGCACACAGGGGATATCGTGAATAATTGGAACAGCAAGTCCGAATGGGAAAATGCCTCGAAAAGCATGAAAACCCTTGATGATGCCCGTATCCCTTATGGTATCGTTGCTGGTAATCATGATGTTGCTTATGATGTCGGCAATTATGAGGAGTTTTGGAAGTATTTTGGTCGTGAGCGGTATATCAAGCAGCCTACCTTTGGCGGGGATCTGAACAATAACCGCGATCATTACGATCTGGTTTCGGTCAAGGGCAACGATTTTGTTATCGTTTATCTCGGTTGGGTGATCGATCAAAAAACGTTCGATTGGGCCAATAGTGTGCTCAAGAAATATGCGGACCGCAATGCTATCATCGCGACACATGAATACTTGAAGCCGAGCAAGGCTTATTATGGTCAAGGGCGTTGGGTGTATGAGCGACTTGTGGAGCCTAACCCGAATGTGTTCATGGTGCTGGGTGGCCATAATCCGGGGGTTGCTTATAATATCAAGCAGGTAGGGGATCGCAAGGTGCTGGAATTGCTAAGCGATTACCAGAATGGGCCTGAAGGCGGTCAGGGCTACATGCGTTTCCTGCAATTCGATTTGCAGAACAAAAAGCTATTCGTCAATACGTATTCGCCCTATTTGAATAAGTACAACTTTTTCAAGCCGGACGAGGATGAATTCGTGCTGCCGCTGAATCTGAAACCGATAGAAAAGCAGGTGGCAACCGATTACATCGGTATTTATTCGAGAACAAATGAGCTGATCGGCAAAGCATCGAAGGTTCCGAGCGGAAGTGCGGCGACAGTTCCCTATCCGAATACGCAGCCGGGTCAAAGCTATTCCTGGTTCGCGATAGCACGAGATGAATTTGGAGGCTTCAGCCGATCGGATGTATGGTCATTTACAACCAAATAAAGATGCGAGGAACAAGCCACAGGACCTACTCTGTGGCTGTTCTTCGTGCTGTGAGTTGTATTCAGCTGGACTGTGCCGCTTGTTAAGTTCTTATTGACTTGTGATTACGCTTCATCTACGATGAACGCAAAGCTGTGCAGCCATTCAGGAGGGTGAGGCTATATTTATGAAAGTAAACTGGCAAAAATGGTGGTTTTCGATATTCACCAAGCTGCTGGCGATGTTCTTTATTGTTGTGCTTCCGGTTTACGCTTTGGCGATTCAGATGAACGATCTGGGTGCTCAAATTGTAAGGGATGAGGTGTCCAAATCGCTGCTTTCGCAAATCCACTTTTACAGCAATTCCTTGAATAAGGAAATTGATCGCATGGTCAGGCTGCAGCGCGAGTATGTGAATGACAATGATCTGACCTCGTTAAGTGTGATTGCAGAAGGCTTGACCTTCTATGAACGCACGGCGCAGATGAAGCAATTTCAGCAAAAGCTGGAATTGATGAAAAGCTCAGGTATTTACGTTAAAAAAGCAAGCGTTTACATTCCTCCGATACAACGGGTGATTTCCACGGACGAGCTGTCGGAGGCGTTATCCCCAGAAATGACGAACCATTTGAAGGTTGAACGCGAGCTTCCCCATACCTCCCCGTTGCTGTATAAGGAAGGTAGGCTGCTGCTTCGTGAATATTATCCGAGTTTACCTGTTTCTGCCCAGCGTGATCCGTTATTTGTACTGGAGACCGAGGTTTCTGTAGAAGAATTGCGGCATTTTTTGCGGCAAATTTCCGGCTCCAAGGGCGGGGCAGCGCTGCTGCATACGAGCTGGATCATTGCAGGCGATCAGGGACAGCCCGAGTTGGACCCGATAGCGGTTAATATTCGCAGTTGGGCGGCGAATAAGGCGGAAGGGACGCAAGGCATCGAGACGATCACCCTGAACAAGCAGAGCTACATTACCGCTTACGAATATTTACCGGATACCGATACGACACTGATGGTTTATATACAGGAAGCGGACCTGCTCGGACCTCTCAACAAATATAAGAGCTACATCATCCTGATGTCGATAGTCACCGTGGTGCTGATTATTTTCGTTTCGTACTGGGTGTATAAGGTTATTCACAAGCCTTTGACCAAAATGGTTCGTGCCTTCCGCAAGGTGGAATCGGGTAATTTGTCGGTATCCCTGCATCATAAAAGCAGAGATGAATTCAGCTACTTGTATCATCAGTTTAATGTGATGACGGCGAAGCTTAATACGCTTGTCTACGAGGTTTATGAGCAGAAGCTGCAAACGCAGCAGGCCGAGCTTAATCAGCTGCAGTCCCAGATCAATCCGCATTTTTTGTATAACAGCTTGTATTTACTGTACAGAATGACCAAAGCAGAGGATTATGATAACAGTCTAAGATTCACCAAATATTTGGGCGATTATTTCCGCTACATTACGAAGAAGACGGGGGATGATGTTCGTCTTGCCGATGAATGGCATCATGTTCGGATGTATATGGAAATCCAGAACGTCCGCTTTTCCAACCGTGTTCAGGTGAGCATCGATGAGCTGCCGGAAGCGCTGCTAGCGTTTCAAGTGCCACGACTTATTTTACAGCCGTTGGTAGAGAATGCCTATAATTATGGGCTTGAGCACACAATTACGGATGGCAAGCTGTCCGTATCACTGGAGTCGGGGCCTGATGAACTGCGGATTATTATTGAAGACAATGGAGCGGGAATGTCGGAAACAGAACTCACAAATTGGCGGAGTCGCTTATCCTCGAAGCAGGTGAACGCGGAGGTTAGCGGCATTATGAATGTGCACCGCAGGCTTCAGCTGAAATTTGGAGAACAATCAGGAATTACGCTGTCCACCGGACTGCAGGGAGGACTTCAGATAGTTATGAACATTCAGATGACCAAGGAACAGGAGGGACAACATGCTGCATTTGATGCTGGTCGATGATGAACCGTTAGCTGTCGATTACTTGTTCGATGCCATACAGGAATGGAAGCAGTATGAGCTGACGGTGACCAAAGCCTATTCAGGTATTCATGCGATGGATAAAATGAACGATATGCGCCTGGATATTTTGCTCACCGACATCAGAATGCCAGGCATGAACGGTCTGGAGCTTGCGGACCGTGTACGAGAGCAATGGCCACGCTGCAAAATTATTTTTTTATCGGGCTATAATGACTTTGATTACATCCAAACCGCCATCCGCAAAGGCGGAACTGATTACGTTCTCAAGACCGAGGGTGATGAACTGATATTTCAGGCTATAGAAAAGGCAGCCCAGGAAATCACCACCGAGCTGATGGAGGGTGATATCTCGCTTAAGGCCAAACAGCAGCTTCAGCAGGCACTCCCTGCCTTGCGGCGCGATTATTTGTTGGAGCTGCTTCGTGGTGAGGGAGACACGGTGGCTGTCCGAGCAAGAAGGTTTGCTGAGCTTCAGATCGGATTGGATGCCGAGCAGCCAGTATTCGTGGCCTTGGGCCGTGTGGATGATTGGAGAGAGTATGCTTCGCTATCGGACAAATCGTTGATGCTCTATTCGATTCAGAACATTGTCAAGGAGTTACTGGCTGACCAATTTGAATTCCTTTTCATCCCTTATGATAAATTCCGGTTTGTATGGATGATACAGCCCAAGAGCAGCAGTGATGGACAGTCCTCTTCGGCTTCACCTGAAGAATGGGAAAGGCTTGGCCGATTCGTTAGAGGAACCTCGGAGTCTATCCAGGAAGCGTGCAGCAAGCTGCTGAAGCTGCCCATCTCGTTGATTATGAGCTCTGGATCATGCACATGGGAAGAGGCGGCCCGGCAGATCGATTCACTGAAGCTGCTGTTAAGCAGCGGCTGGATAAGAAGCCAGGAAATGTTGATTACCGAGTCGGGTTCATCCGAGACAGGCGGAGAGCGGTCCAGTCGTGCTTTCTTCGCTGAGACCGAATTCCGCAATCAGCTGCGGAAGCTGGATCTGCTTGAACCGCATCTCGATAATGGAGATAAGTCCCAATTTGTACAGCTGTATGAGGACATAACCCGGTTTGACGAGCAGGCTTTCACGGAGCAGAAGATTACCTATTTGACTTTGGAAATATTCAGCCATTTATCGACTTTTTTTCTTTCCTATCTGAACCGACGCAATCTGACGGACAGGATCGGTCCACAGCTGCAGCTGGACACTTACATCCAGCTGGAAAACCATCGCTCCTGGCAGACGGCACTGAGCTATTTTTGTCGACTGGGAGAAACGATAACGGAGCATAACAGTCATGTTCAGGAAGAAAAAACGACCGATATGATTCGGCTCATTCATCAATACGTGCACGATTATATCCATGAAGAGCTGTCGTTAACCCGTTTATCCGAGGTCGTGTACCTGAGTCCTCCTTATTTATCCCGTCTGTACAAGCAGCTTACAGGGGTCAATCTGCTGGATTACATTACAGAGGTCAGAATAACGCGTGCCAAGCACTTATTGAAAAGCACGAACCTCAAAATCCACGAGATTGCAGCTGAAGTTGGTTTCGACTCTGCACCGTATTTTACACGTTTATTTAAAAAGATCACGAACAGCACGCCGCTTGAGTATCGGGAATTATGATGGAATGGGAAGCTGGCTTACGAAGCAGTTTCCTTTTTCATATCCATTTGCTGTGAGGATATCATCATTCTTGTCTAATCCACGAATTGGATAAAATAAGATAACGATCATAAGAAAGTCCCGTATGCTTCGAGGCGGGTTCGTTTTACAATCAGGATAGTAAGAATAAATATCAAGGGGGAACGTTCATGAAGAGAATACAACGCAATTCACTCGTTATGACAGCGCTATCAATTCCACTGCTGCTGAGCGCCTGTACCGCAACCAAAGAGGCGGCAGCGCCGAATACGACACCACCAAGCTCTACACCACCTGCAGCAGCAGTGGATAACAAGCCTGCAGATCCGATGGGTAAATACAGTCCGACGATAGAGTTGTCTACGGTTCGCGCGATAGATGCGAGCTTCAAATTTGCCGAGGGTGAGTCGCTGGATAAAAACATTTGGACCCCCATTATGGAAAATGATCTGGGCATTAAAATCAAAAACCTGTGGGTTGTCGATGCCTCCCAATTTTCACAAAAGCTGAACGTTACACTCGCATCAGGAGAGCTGCCCGATTTTATGGCAGTTGACCGGGTGGTCATGCAGCGTTTGATCGATTCCAATTTGGTGGAGGATCTGACCACGCTTTACGATAAATACGCAACCCCGATTACCAAGGAAGCGCTGCTTAAGGATGGCGGTGCTGCATTGAAGTCGGTTACCGTGAACGGCAAGCTAATGGGGATTCCGCAGACTTTTGAGAACAATGGCGTAGCCTCCGCCAGCATGGTCTGGATCAGGACAGATTGGATGAAGAAGCTCAATCTGGCGGAGCCGAAGACGATGGACGATGTGTTGAATATTGCCACGGCATTTGCCAAAAACGATCCGGATGGCAACGGCAAGGCCGATACGATTGGGCTTGGTGTGAGCAAGGATATTTTTAAGGAAGCCAATAACGGGGTCACGCCTGCTTCACTGATCGGACTGTTCAATGCGTACCATGCCTACCCGACCTTTTGGATTAAGGACGCCTCCGATAAGCTGGTATACGGCTCGGTGCAGCCGGAGATGAAGCCAGCTCTGGAAAAGCTGCAACAGCTCTATAAGGATGGCGTGATTGATAAGGAGTTTTCCGTTAAGCCTTGGAAAAAGGTAGCTGAGGATGCGGCAGCAGGTAAGCTGGGTGTAGCATTTGGCTATGTGGCGGATGCGACTACCTTTTTCAAGGATAACCGCAAAAATGATCCGAAGGCGGATTGGCAGGCATTTCCGATTACAGCCTCAGACAGCAAGCCGGTGATTCTACAGGCTAATGATGCGGCGACTTCATTCTTTGTCGTGAAAAAAGGCAGCAAAAATCCTGAAGCCGTTATCAAATTACTGAATCTGTACAATAAACGCTACTTCCAGACCGATTACAGCGGCTCCAAAAATCCGTTTATTATCGATACAGCAACCGGTATTTACCCCGGAAAATATTTCCCTGTGCTCATTAACCCGGCAGACTTGAATATTAATGCACATTTGAAGGTGGTAGAGGAGCTGAAAAACAAAGGTGATGGAAGCAAGCTCGACTTTCCGGCATCGCTCCACTTCAGCCGGGTAGCCGGCTTCCGAAAGGGTGACGACAGCCTGTGGTTCTCGGAGCGGACCTTTGGTCCTGAGGGATCATTCGGTGTTATCGCGAACTATTTGAAAAATAAAAATTATCAGTTCAATGCCTTCACCGGCGCCCCTACAGCCACGATGGTGGAGAAGGATGCAACGCTCCAAAAGATTCAGAACGAAATGGTGACCAAAATTATTATGGGTGCCGCACCGATCAGCGATTTTGATAAATTCGTCAAGGAATGGAAAAGCCTTGGCGGCGATGCGATTGAAAAGGAAGTTAACGAGTATTACAGCAAAAATAAATAATACAAGTGGGCTTACGGGGAGGCTGTGCCCGGCCCCTTTCCTTCGAAATCAAGTCTTGAGGCATAAGGGAGTTGAATGAAAATGAATACGAAATGGAGGCTGCAGCTTCCTCTGCATTTGATGATTATTCCGGGTTTATTGCTCGTACTCATCTTCAGCTACGGCCCTATGCTGGGCATTATTATTGCCTTTCAGAAATTTAACCCGGCCAAGGGTATTATGGGTTCACCTTTAATCGGCTTCGATAATTTTGTGTATGTCATTAAGCTCCCGAGCTTTTATCAGGTTATCTGGAATACAATCTATATCGCGGTAATGAAAATTATTGCGGGGTTGATAGCTCCATTGACTGTGGCCGTGTTATTGAATGAAATGCGGCGGGAATTTGTGAAGCGGATGGTGCAAACCCTCGTGTATTTGCCGCATTTTTTATCGTGGGTTATCTTGAGCGGGGTTCTGGTGGACATCCTGTCGCCTTCTTCCGGGATTGTGAATCAAGGCCTGCAGTGGCTGGGTATAGAGCCGATTTTTTTTATGGCGGATAATCACTGGTTTCCTTTTACACTGGTATTGTCCAATGAATGGAAGGAATTTGGCTTCAGCTCGATTATTTATTTGGCGGCCATCACGAGCATTAACCCATCGTTGTATGAGGCAGCTGTCATTGACGGCGCTAATCGATGGAAGCAAACCTGGCATGTGACTTTACCCGGCATGGCTCCGATTATTGTGTTAATGGTCACGCTTAGTATAGGAAACGTGTTGAATGCCGGATTTGAGCAGGTGTTTAATTTGTACAGTCCGGTTGTTTATGAAAGCGGGGACATTATCGATACATTTGTTTATCGAATCGGAATCGTTGATGCGCAATATGGTGTGGCAACGGCCATTGGGCTGTTTAAATCAGTGGTTTCCTTTATTCTGCTGTCTACGTCTTATTTGATGGCTTATCGTTTCGCTAACTACAGAATTTTCTAGGGAAGGGAGGAAAGCGTAATGGTCGAGCATCCGTCGTGGTCCCGCAGGCTGTTTATTATCTCGAATTATGTGCTGCTGGTCGGCTTGTCGCTCTTATGTATTTTACCGTTGATTAACGTATTTGCGATTTCGCTCAGCTCCAGCTCTGCTGCGGCAGCAGGCTTTGTCAAGCTGTGGCCGGTCGAATTTACATGGAAGGCTTATGCGTTTATTGTCCAAAAACCCGAGTTCATACGCTCGCTTGTGGTAACGCTGCAGCGTGTAGCGCTGGGTGTTACCTTGAACATGTTGCTTGTTATTCTGGTTGCCTATCCGTTATCGAAGGATGCCAAGGCATTAAAGGGAAGAACGTTATATGCATGGATCTTTGTGTTCACCATGCTGTTTAACGGTGGTTTGATCCCGTTATATATGACGATTAAGGCGCTTGGCCTGCTGGATTCGATTTGGGCGCTGGTTCTGCATCATGCACTGCCTGTGTTCAATATTCTGATTTTACTTAACTTCTTTCGCGGACTCCCCAAAGAGCTGGAGGAAGCAGCATTTATGGATGGCGCCGGTCATTGGACAGTACTGTGGCGAATATTTGTGCCGCTGTCAACGCCGTCTCTGGCGACCCTGCTGCTATTTTCCATTGTTGGACAGTGGAATGCCTGGTTTGATGGCATTATCTTTATGAACTCGCCGCATAATTATCCTTTACAGAGTTATCTGTATACGGTTATTACCGCTGTAGATACGTTATTGGCAGGCAGTGTCGATATGGAGATGCTGGCTGAGGTATCAGATCGGACTGCGAAGTCTGCGCAAATTTTCCTCGGAGCACTGCCGATTTTGTTAGTCTATCCGTTCATCCAGCGTTTTTTTATGAAAGGGATTGTGCTTGGCAGCGTGAAGGAATAAGGAAATGCAAGGACGTAATGTTAGAAGCTAAACAACTCTGATAAAGGATGGGACTCATAATGGGGAATAAATCATTGATCGTCGATGCCGATGTACACAATGGAATGAAGAACTTAAATGAGCTGCTGCCATTTCTCCCACGGGTGTGGCACGAGCAATGGCTGGAGATGGGGATTGGAGCGGCTCGGGTCTATTATTCAGCAGTCGGCGGAGCCATGAAGGACGCGGTCCCGGAGAATGGTGGCGGACAGGGAAGTGACCCGGAATTTATGCTGAAGCACCTGCTTGAACAGTATCATATCGACTATGCGATCCTGAATTCCGGGATTGAAATTTCCTTATACCCGGACCCGGATTATGCCAACGTGGTTGCCTCCGCCTGGAATGATTGGATGTCCGAGCTGTGGCTTAAGGCTTCACCGAAGTTTCGCGGCTCGATTCTGATCAATAATACAGACCCGATTGCTGCTGCCAGGGAAATTGACCGAATGGCTTCTAACCCGAATATGGTGCAGGTGGTAATGACGAGTGCATCACGGATGCTGCTCGGTCAGCGTTTTTTTCATCCGATTTATGAAGCGGCAGAACGCAATGGGCTTCCTGTAGCCATTCACCCGGGTGGTGAAGGACGAGGGATATCCCCGTCCCCGACGAACTCGGGATATCCGACACGTTACTTTGAGTGGCACAACATTTTACCTACTGGTTATATGGCGCATGTGAATAGTCTGGTTTGCGAGGGTGTATTTGAAAAATTCCCGCAATTGAAATTTGTTGCCATTGAGGGCGGCATATCCTGGCTGCCTCACCTGATGTGGCGGATGGATAAGAATTTCAAGGCGCTTCGATCCACCGTGCCTTGGTTGAAGCGTCGCCCTTCGGAATATATTCGTGAGCATATTTATTTGACCAGTCAACCAATTGAAGAGCCGGATGATCCCAAGGAGCTGCTGCAAATTTTCCAAATGATCGGAGCCGATAAACGGGTGATGTTTTCAACAGACTATCCGCATTGGGATTTTGATAACCCGATGATGGCGCTGCCGCCGATGCCACGGGAAATGAAAAGGCGTGTGATGGGGGAAACCGCGCAGGAGTTATATCGATTACCTGCTCTATCTGTTGAAGTGGAGGAGGTGCATGAGTCTTGAATCCATATTTTGCAGCTTCTGAGGAAGAAGTTATGGCACTAGGTAAAAAAATCGTCGTCATCAAAAATATAGAGATCGGGATTTTCTATGTGAGTGGCCGTTTCTATGCGTGGCGCAATCTGTGTCCTCATGCTGCTGCACCGGTGTGCAAAGGGTTAATAAACGGAACCACGCTGCCCAAGGACGTGTACGAATATGAATTCGGGTATGAAGGCCAAATCCTGCGCTGCCCTTGGCATGGATGGGAATTTGATTTGACCGATGGTCGTCATCTGGCACCTGATTCCAGCGCCAAGCTGCGGGGTTATGAGATTAAGGTAGAGGATGGCAGCCTGTATCTAATGATGTCTTGAGAGAAAACCTGATAAAGGAGATAACTGTATGAGTAAGAGAGTTATTGTCGATATTGATGTTCACCACGCATTGAAGAGCAGTGACGAGCTGCTTCCCTTTCTGCCCAGAACGTGGCACAACGAATGGAAAGCGATGGGAGTCATTCCCGCACACTATTATTCTCTGATTGGAGCGTACAGGAAGGATGCCTATCCGGAGTCCGGGCCACCGGGAAGTGACCCAGCTTTAATGAAGAAACAGCTTCTGGATGAAAATTCCATTGATTATGCGATTCTGACAACGGATGCGATCAATATTTCGGTATACTATAATCCCGATTATGCCAATGCGGTTGCTGCGGCTTACAACGAATGGACAGCTGGCTATTGGCTTCCGGAGGATTCGCGCTTCAAAGGCTCGATCCTCATTAATAATAGCGACCCTGCAGCCGCAGTAAAGGAGATTCATCGCTGGGGCGATCATCCCGATATGGTGCAGATCGTGATGCCAAGCGCCTCGCGGACCTTGTATGGACAACGGATTTTTCATCCGATTTATGAGGCTGCTGAGCAGTATGGACTCCCGATAGCGATTCACCCTACTGCCGAGGGGAGAGGGATTGCACCGGAGCCTACCAATGCCGGTTATCCGACCAGGTACATGGAATGGCATGCAGGCTTAAGTCTCAGCTATATAGCTCATCTGATCAGTCTGGTTTGTGAAGGCGTATTTGAGAAATTCCCGGGCTTTAAGCTGATTGGTATGGAGGGTGGAATATCCTGGCTGCCAAATGTGATATGGACGTTGGATAATCACTACAAGTCGCTGCGTTCCTCGGTACCCTGGCTTACCAAATATCCGTCTGAATACATTGTTAATCAGGTTTATTTAACGACCCAACCTTTGGAGGAGCCCGAAAAGAAAGAGTATTTCCTGCAAATTCTGGAGATGATCCATGCGGAGAAAACACTGCTCTATTCCTCGGATTACCCGCATTGGGATTTTGACGCGGCCAAAACGGTCGAGTTAAGTCTTCCGAAGCATTTGAGAGCACCAGTTATGGGTGAAACAGCACTGCAGCTGTTCGGTTTGAAGCGGCCTGTCGGCAAGGAGGCAGCCAAATGAATCGCCATTATATAGCTACGCTGCAGGAATTACGGGAAGCAAGGAGCAAGCTGGTCGTCCTTGAAGGGCAGGAGATCGGGGTGTACGAGGTCGAAGGAGAAGTCCATGCCTGGCGAAGCGTCTGTCCTCATCGGGGAGTCAGCATATGTAAGGGGTGGGTCGGCGGTACCAATCTGACTTCCCAGGTCTACGAATATCACTATGACAGGGATCAGCAAATATTGCGTTGTCCCTTGCATGCCTGGGAATTTGATCTCAAGACAGGACAATTTTTACTGGATGCATCGGTCAAGCTCAAAAGATACGAAACCATAATCGAAGAGGACCGTGTATACGTGGTGACAGGCTCGAAGTCTGGATCTGGAATATCATCGTAGAGGAGGGGCGGAATGCAGCAGCAACAGCTTGATTGGCACAAGCATTACCGATTTGCGGATTCGGTCGTCGCACCGAGTCGTCCATTCTACGGCTCGCATCTTCCTATGGGAAGTGCAGCAGCAGTGATAGTCGCTCCTGCTCCTGCTCATATAGGCACATCTACGGTACTGTACTTTACAGGCGAACTGCCAACGGAGCCCGTTCAAGGCTTGCGAATCACGTTTGCGGTCAATGTCAGAGAGGAAGTAGAGCTCGAGGCTTTTTTGTATGAAAGTGGGGATCGGCTCGGTCTGTTTGATGTCAGATATGCTTATGCCAAGCAAATGTTCGAAATCCCTGTTACTCTTGATGGGGGAGAACGAATATTTCGCGAAGGCGTGGGCTTGCGGATGATCAAGGGGACAGAAGATGCATGGTTATTGTGTGGTGAGGGCGAGGACTGCGCCGTATTTTCCCCACACTTACTGCTGGCTCCAGCCCATGCAGCAGCGGATCGTTTGGCATTATTCTCATACCATCTCCAATCTCAGGCCTGCTACCACCGCTCGGGATGGATGGAAGGCTGTGTGCTGGATGGACTGTACGATATGTATCGTTTCACGAAGGATACTCACTATTTATTGGCTGTCGAGCAGCATTTGAAGCTGTTTGTGGACGATAACAAGGAAATCGAGGAGCCTACTGGACCGCGAGTGAAGAACGGTAAAATAGTTGCTGATGTGATTGAACAGACATTACCCTATGCCGTATTGGCTAAAATTCAACCTGATCATCCGGTTATCGATTCGCTAATCGCATATTGGCTTGATTATCAAAGAGCAGATGGTTCCATATACGATCGTGAAACCGATACGATTACCGGTGAAGGCGTTTATACGGTAGGTTATCCTATAGCAGCTATTGCCGCGGCACGCGGACGCGACGATCTGGCTGAGCTCGCTTTAATGCAGCTTTGGTCACGCAAAGAGCGGTTGGTTACGGAGCGTGGGATTTATTTGCGTGCAGATGCCGAGAATCACTGCTCCTACCTGAATTGGGCCCGTGCCTTAGCCTGGTATTTGCTTGGCGCTGCCAGAACGTTAATCGAGCTGAAGGCTTGGAATGACAATAAACCGAGTACCCTCTATAAGCAAGCGACGGCAGAGTTTGCTCGTGCAGCTGGATTTGCGGCATCCTTCCAGCAGGCTGATGGCCTATGGACTGTATTTGCTGACGATTCGTCCACAGGTACGGAAGCCGGGGGGGCGGCTGGAATTGCTGCAGCAATGGTATTGGGCGCAAGAGAAGGGCTGCTGGAGGACAGCTATCTGATTCACGGGGAACGGGCCTGGATAGCCCTGCAGGAATACTTAACCATCGATGGGTTCATAACCGGAGTTTCCCAGACCAATCAAGGCGGTGAGGAATTGCAGCGGAGCGGTTATAGGGTCATGTTTCAAATGGGGATGGGGCTGCTTGCTCAGCTTGGGGCAGCGCTGCACAAGCCCTTGTAACTGAAGCAATTGAATGATGCCATACAAAAACGAAAGAACCTTCCCCACGAAGTGATGTGGATCGGAAGGTTCTTTTGCTTATATTTAGCTATTAAACAGCTGTCCCAGCAGCAGCTTTATCTTTTCCCATGTTGTTGGGGCAGCTGTGGTCTGTCCTGTCACCGTATCAGCAGCAGCTGTTGTAAGGGAAGGGGCCTGCGTTGTAAGATTTGCAGCGGATTGCTGAGCATCGGTCTGACCCGCGGCAATCAAGGGTGCTTCGTCAATTCCAAGGTCCTTATAGCTAAGGAAATCTGTGTAGACCCCATGAACACCCATTCGCATCAGCTTTTTCACATCTTTGACCTTATTTAAGGAATGGACATAAGTGACAACACCGATATCGTTCAAATCCTTGATGAAGGACTTGGTAGCTCTCTCCTCAGGCATAGCAACCACGTGGACATCGTGTTCTTTTACATATTGAACGACTTCAGCTGGCTCCATCGAGGTCAAATACAGCGAGAAAATCACATGTTTGAAAGGGATTATGTCACGAACTATATCCAACATTTCTGGAGAATAGATTTCGGGAATAAAACGGTCAAGAATTGTCGGATCAATTCGATTGGCTGTATCACGAATCACTGTAAACTGCTGCTTGACCAGCTCCGGATCGGTTTCCTTGGTATCAGTAATAAAATAGACATCCGGATACTTTTTGCTTAAGCGGGCAACGTCGGCAAAAGAAAGCGGCGTGTAATTTTCAAGAATTTTGTAGCTCTTGAACTCTTTAAGCGTGAGGGGCTCCTCCAGCTTGTTAGCAGGTATATCCTGCTCGAATTTGGTTGCCAGATAGCCCATCCAATCATGACGGGCGGCAAGCAGACCGTCCTTGGTAATCGAGAAATCCACCTCGAACAGCCGCTGCCCTTTATCATAATTTGTTTGGAACGCTTCAAGGCTATTGGTGTAATCGACCCCATCAATACCTCCAAGCGCATGGGCGATTAATGGGAAACGGGTCCAATCATCATTAACAGCAGGCTCTGCGGCAATAGCGGGAGTCGCGGGAATCGCTTGTGAGGATATCAGGATCGACAGTAACAGTGTGAATGGGATACATGCTTTTTTTAATAAACGTTTCATATCATTCTCCACCTTTCTTAATGGCTATAACTCCTATCCGATTGTCTTGCTCTCTATTTCTCTGTGGGGTCTTCGTTAATGGTTATTACCCATTTGAAGCACTGCTGTAAGGATAAAATCGCGAAAGTAGCACATTTTACAAATCTTTTACAACTGGATAAGGAGCTTCAATCTCTGAATTGTCACACTTTCTTCAGCTTATCAAAAAAGATTGAACGTGAAGTGAAAGCACGCTGAGTATCAACTGAATAGTTGCTGAATGTAAGCTGAATGCGGTAGTAGGGTTGTATCTCCAAGTCCCGGAGAGTCTTGTTCTTGGTAGGGTGCAGAAAAATGTGTTAGTATAAAAGTGACTTTGACATCGAGTGAAGCCATATTCAGCACGTTGGACCCGAGCGGTTATGTATAGAAAGGAAGTGCCGCAGCTATGGACACGAAGCCTCATGAAAACTGGGTGACCTATATCAGAACTATCCGATGGGTGTGGCTGTTAGTCGGATTTATGATGCTGGCAGGGTGCTCCTTGGGAACACCGGCCTCTAATATTCAGAAACCAGATAATGGAAGCCCTGAAGTGACAGCTCCGGGAGCAGCTCGTCCTGATACAGCGCAAGTCACGCAAAAGCCATTTCGATTTGTCGTGATGGGTGACAGCCGTGGGTCATCTAATGGTATTAATGAAGTGACCCTGCGCGGTCTTTTGGATAAGATCAAGGGTTTACAACCTTTACCCGAATTTCTGATGTTTACTGGAGATCAGGTTGTTGGAGGCTCTGATGTTGGCAAACAGCTGGGAGCGTGGGCACGGCTAGTCGGTGATTATTTTCCTATGACCTCCGTCTATCCGGCACTCGGCAACCATGAGCATGATGAAAAAATATTTTCAGAAGCTTTTTCGATGCTGCCTAAGGAGCAGCTGCCCGGTTATGGAAAGACGGTGTATGCATTTGACTATGGCAATGCCCGATTTATTACATTAAACTCTGATCGAAAAAACGCCGCAGGTCACTATGTTATTGATGAGCAGCAGCGGAAGTGGCTGGAAAATCAGCTGAAAACTAGCGGCAATAAACATATATTCGTACAATTTCATGTACCTGCTTATCCGATAGGCGCCCATCTGGGAAGCTCTCTGGATGCTGAGCCTGCTGAACGGGATGCACTTTGGTCAATTTTGGATAAATATAAAGTAACGGCTGTGCTCGTTGGCCATGAGCATAACTATAACCGCAGAAAAGTGGACGCAAACTTTGACGGCAGTGGATACCATTTTAACAACACGATTTATCAGCTGACAATTGGTGGAGCAGGTGCGCCTTTGTATAATGGAGGCAAGGAAACCAAGCAGGTCGTGGTAGGCCCCAAAGCAAGCTATCATTACATGGTTATCGATATTGATGGCAGTAAAGCAACCTTTAAAGCTTATGATTTACAACAAAATGAAATTGATTCGTTCACAGTTGAGCGATAGGAGCGTTGAAGCATGAAAATAGGTCCACAATTCCGGGACTTGGCGGTCGCACAAGGGTTTATTGCAGTTGTCTTGTTTCTACTTATCCCGCTTGCCAACGCATTAGGCGGACCGAGTGCTAATCGAATAGCAGGTATCCTGCATGGAGTAGGTGCTTCTATGACGCTTCTGGTCGCTACCTATACGTGGCATGCCTACTATATGTATGTTCGTGGCGCGCAGGGAGCACGATTGAAGCTGGAGTGGCGGCTGCTGGTCACTAATCTTCTGGTGCTGCTGACCGTCATTATCGGTAATTGGTTGTATATCGGCTATCAGTCGCCGGAAGGTGCTGCCGAGTGGTTTAAGCTGCATCTGCCATTTGGCCATTGGGTAGTCATGGAATATAAAGAGTTTGTCTCGCTGATGGCGATTCCTTGCGGAATTACAGCCGCTGTATGTCTGCGTAGGTTTGCTTCCAGTGGCGACGGTGGTCGCGAAGTTCGTTATGCAGTTGGTGTCCTGCTGTCGATGATGTGGCTTACTTTGCTGATCGGATTTGTATTTGGGTTGGTGCTGTCCAAATGGAAGGGTGTCTGATGAAATGGATATGGTGCACGATGAAGGAGAGCTTGATGACATGGTGACTAAAGGAGGCGGCACATCGCCTCGTTCCGGTGAGGTCGTCGCGGGTATGCTGGCGGCTATACTTGGTATGGCTGCTTTGACAGCTGCCCATTGGTGGAGTGCGGCTGATCCTGCTGCGGCCAATGTATGGCTGATACGTTTAAGCTCTTGGCTGCCAGGTGGATTGCGTATTGGTCCCTACGGTGGCAAGGAAATCATAGCGCTCACTGTCTGGCTGGGAAGCTGGCTAATATTATTCATTACACTCAAATGGTTTGAGCTGCGTCTGCGGTTCTGGACGGTTTTCTTTACGATTGGCATGATGATACTTCTTGTGCTGCTGTGGCCGCCTGTGTATCACAAAATTTATGGTTGGCCGACTTGATTCGAACTGAATGGATCGATCCTATTCAAAACCGATGTAACGAAGTACATGTAACGTGAATCATTGTTGCCATCAGTTAGGCGAAATTTACATATCAATAGCAGCGTGAGCAGGTCAGGAGATGTCAGACATGAAGAGCCGTGAGGAACGTATTGAGGATAAGATAAATAAAAGAGGCGGCTATCTGATCACTTTGCTGTGTCTGTTTTTGTTTGTCATTCTGCTTGGAACCCTGTTGGGGTCCAAGCCACCTGTTGCTGGGCGATTTGAATCAACGCCATCGGCTGAAAGCCCAGTGTGGACGATGGCGTATTTGCAGGATGAAGGCGCGGCTTATGTGGATACGTTAAGCGAACAAATGAAGCAGCATCGCGATGTTTTGTTTTTTGCCGGACCAGCGGCTTTGGCTGGAAAAGTGGAACGTTCCGGAGCTGTTCCTGCTCCCCGAGCATTCTTCCCGGTTTGGGACGGGTCGGCTACAGAGGCAAATATGGCTGTACGTTTTGCTCATATTCCTGAAGAGCAGCTGACTGGTTATGGCAGGACCGCTTATTTTGTTGATTATGGCGAAGCGCGGTTCTGGTTTCTGAATGCGGAGCGTCTGGAGGCGGAGCCAGCCATTCAGCTGGCTTGGTTGAAGCAGACAGCGGAGCATAATCCGCGGCTGCATCGGGTCGTGCTCCTGAACAAGGAGCCGATGCAGCCTGAGGTTTGGAGCGGGCTCGCGGCTAGCGGCGCCGAGCTCGTATTGATCGGCGCGAAGGCTTACGCGCCGGAGGCTGCTGTAACCGAATGGCCGCAGGCCGGTTACAGCAGCACCTCCGCCCACCCAGGGTGGGCGGAATGGAGCGTGAGCAGCCCCGCAGGCGGGCTGCTCATGCTCCAGGGCAGCGGCAGCCGGCTGGAGGCGGCGGCTGCGGGCAGCGCCGGTCGCGCAGCGGACCGGCTGGCACTCGATGCAGCCGGACTGCGTCAATCGGCTGCTGTGCAAGAGCGCGCGTCGATTAGTATCGGCGCGATGTGGAGGTACCACGCCGGCGGTCCCGACGTGCGCACCGTGCTACCGCAGGGGCTCGACCTGACCGGCGAGCAGCCGCTCGTCGCCCAGAGTCCGCTGCCACGCGAGGATTGGCGCAGCGCAGCCTATTCCGATGCGCAGTGGGGCTGGTCGCGTGCGCCCTTCGGACGCTCCCGGGAAAGCTTGGCAAGCAGAAGCATCGCCACAACGCTTCCAGCACAGGCCCAATCGCCAGCCTACTATTTTCGTAAAACTTTTATAGTCGATGAAGATCCCGCGGACATGAAGGATTGGATACTACGAGTTGCATTTGAGGATGGCTTTATCGCTTATTTGAACGGGATCGAAATTGCCAGAGATTCCATACGGGAGGGGCTGGTTGATTACCGATCAGTGGCCATTCCCCATCAGGGCGGGTTATTTGAAGATTATCCACTTACGAATCAAAGAGATGTGATTGTAAAAGGCTTGAATACGCTCGCCATCGAGGTGCATGGAAGTCATCCGCAGACACCTGAATTTTGGTTTGATGCCAGCCTGACGTACCGTAAATAAAATGCGAAGAAACCGCAGGAAGGGGGAAGCTTATGAGTAACCGGAGAGCTGGATATGGATCATCCTTCTTTATACGAATATCCTCAACGAAATCCGATAAACAGGGCCGTCTTCTTCCTGTGATGAGACATATAGCCAGCCTGCTTGTCCTGCTGCTATTGCTGTCGGTGCTGAACGCCTGCAGTTACTTGCCTAACCAGCGAAGCATCCACCATACAGACTTGCAGGCGGCTCTTACCTTCTCCAGTACGAATATCATGATCGACAATGGTAATGATTTTGTCTGGAAAGGTGTTACATTACGACTCAATAATGAGTATGATTTAACGATAGAACTGATGCCGCGCGGCATTACGAGTGTGTCTCTGGCTGATTTTCATAACGTACAAGGACAGCCCTTCAATCCGCAGAGCATGACACCGCATCAGTTAAATATACAGGCTCAAGCCGGATTCGAAAATAAGCCGGGCAGCTTTAATTGGTAACCAAAATGTACAACCACCGGGGAGGAAATCCGAATGAGAAAAATCGCAATAATCGGTGCAGGAAGCATCGTTTTCTGCAAAACATTAATTCTGGATATGATGGCGACAGAAGCACTGGAGGAAACAACCTTTTATTTGATGGCGCCTTCCACTGGCAAAACGTCACAAGTGGAAGCGTTCGCAAACCGCGTGATCAAGGAAAACGGCTTGAAATCAAAAATTGTCATTACGACAGATCGTCGCGAAGCGCTTGCTGATGCCCATTACGTGATTTGTTCATTTCAAATCGGAGGCTTGGATGTATACGAAACGGATTATACGATACCTCTTCGATACGGTGTGGATCAATGTATCGGGGATACGTTGGGGCCGGGAGGCATATTTCGGGCCATGCGCAGCATACCGGTTATACTCGAAGTCGCACGTGAGATGGAAGAGCTGTGTCCACAGGCAACACTGCTGAATTACGTGAATCCGATGGCAATGGTATGCTGGGCGCTGGGTGAGACGAAGGTCAAATTCGTGGGGCTGTGCCACGGCGTACAAACGACTTTGGATTTAATATCCGGTTACGTGGGTGTACCTAAGGAAGAGATTGATTTCTTATGTGCAGGTATTAATCATATGGGCTGGTTCACGAAAATTGAACACCGTGGCTATGATTTGTACCCGATCCTGCGAGAGCGGTTTGAGCAGCCAGAATTTTATGTCAATGAAAAGGTGAGGGGCGAGGTATTCCGTCATTTTAATTATTTTATGACCGAATCGACGGGGCATCTATCCGAATATGTGCCCTGGTTCCGTAAAAATGCCAAGGCACTGGAGATATACTGCGACGAACCGGCATTCGGCGGCGAATCCGGTGCCTACTACAACTGGTGTAAATACGTATACAGCAAGTATGGCGAGCAGGATATATTAGCAGGTGAATCCTACGATCTTCCGCCGCGCAGCGTGGAATACTGTGCCTATATCATTGAAGCTCTGGAAACGGGTAAACCATTTAAATTCAACGGAAATTTGCGAAATAATGGAATGATTACAAATCTGCCTGCGGATTGCTGCGCCGAGGGCCCGATTTTTGCTGACCGTAATGGGTTAAACCGTGTCGTTATAGGCGATTTGCCACCACAATGTGCAGCATTAAATTTGACCAATATTAACGTCCAGCGGTTAGCGGTGCTGGCAGCCAAATCCGGTGATCCGGAAACGCTCGTTCAGGCTTGTGCCCTTGATCCGCTGACATCGGCTGTGCTGACATTGAACGAGATAAGGGAGATGGTTTCGGAAATGCTCGAAGCGCAGCGTGCCTGGCTTCCTCAATTCGCAGGACGATCCGTCCGCCAAACACCTTCCATCCATATTCCGGTAAATGTACAGCGAGCTACTGTCCCGATTGACCCGGCTCTAGCTGTTATTTCACGCTTTGGTGAGCTTTCCAAATAAAAGTCAGTTAAGGAGTGGCTTGAGTGTTGCACAAAGCTTTCTCAATACCTTATGATATCAACAGAAAGACACTAGCGTTGCATCAAATCGCTTAAGTAAATTATTAAAAAATTCTGAACAAAGACCAGCCACATTGCAGTTCGTCGAGCTTACGCCTCTCACGTTGTTGCGAAGAAAGCCATAATCTAAACTTATTTGTCATCCAACAATTGGTTAGAATGAACATCTCTTTACGACAAGTATCCGCAATGATATTATTAAATTATCTTTTACAACTTAAATCGAACCGAAAGCATCGGGGGGTTGCAAAGTCTATCAAAGACTTTGTGAGCCTCCTTTTTCATTTCCATATTTTACAATGATTGATATAATGGAAAGGCGGGTCATGATGGAGATATCCTTATCAAAACGCAATGAAACGACTTTGGCCGTAAAGTTTATCATCTTTTATAAAGATGGCATTGCTAAGATTAAGAATGTACCTGGTAGAAGATGGATTCCCGAAGAATCTATCTGGTCACTGCCTTATACATTGGAAGTGATTAATCAGCTATTGATGACCTTTAAGGACTGCAAATTTTATGTAGAACCACAATTGTTAGAGGAGTGCTACTTGCTTCAATCCTATGATCAGGGAAATATTTCTGATTCATTATCTAATGTATCTCAGTGGGATTCTGTCATGAGGCAAAGCTTGAAAGATGAATTACTTCTCAGGGGTTATAGTTCAAAAACCGTCAAGGCCTATATGGGCCAAGTCGAACGTTTTTTCAATTACTTTAAAGAGCAGGATATGTTCTGGAATCATCAAACAATTCATAACTACTCACTATATTTGTTACAAAAAAATTGCTCTCATTCCTATGTAAATCAAGCAATCAGTGCGATTAAATTTTATTTTCAGAAGGTTCTTAAACAAAATGAATCTACACCATATATTAGACCCAAAAAGGAGCATAAACTTCCAAATGTTTTATCCCTCAATGAAGTTATGCTCATTTTAAAAGCCATCCATAATTTGAAACATAAAGCCATCTTATATTTAACTTATTCTTCAGGATTACGAGTGAGTGAGGTCGTACGTTTACGATTGCAGGATTTTGATCAAGAACGTAAAACCCTACATATTCGTCAAGGTAAAGGACGAAAAGATCGGCTTACCCTTCTATCCGATACAGCTTTAGAAGTGTTTCTCCGCTACCATCAGCAAGAAAAACCCGAAATATGGATGTTTCCAGGACAAGACAAGGAGAAGCATCTGACGGAACGCTCGGTGCAAAAAATCTTTGAACAAGCTTTAGTTTCGTCAGGAGTAACAAAAAAAGTTAGTGTACACTCGTTGCGACATTCATTTGCCACTCATCTACTAGAAGGAGGTATCGATATTCGCTACATCCAAGAACTGCTGGGTCATCGAAGTACTCGGACCACCGAACGTTACACACATGTAAGTATAAAAGATGTCAGACGTATCAAAAGTCCTCTTGATCAAATTGATGACTGATTTAGTCTGTCTTACACAAAACCGTCACAAATTGTGATATTCCCGAAGTTCGCAAATACTATAAAACAAGATTATTTTACGAAGTTCGCAAATAAAACGTTATCGGAAATTCTTGCATGCCTGTAAAGGATATTAAAGAGCAATTTACGGAGGCTTTTCATGAAGATAAGAAATTCTGCAAAAGCAGTAATATTTAAAGATAATAAGTTACTTGTTATTAAGCTGAATGATGAGAGCGGAATTTACTATTTACTACCTGGTGGCGGACAAGAAGTAGGGGGAAAACTGAATGAAACTTTGATTAGAGAATGTATTGAAGAAACAGGATACATAGTTGAAGTTCAGGAGCTAATGTTTATAAGAGAATGCTTTTTAGATAAGAACATACATAGAGTAGAATTTATATTTAAGTGCGAAATTTCAGATGAGACTAAAACCTTAATAATGGACAAGAACCAAATAGGATATGAATGGATAGACATTGATACTATACAGAATGAACCATTATTTCCAGCAGGGCTTAAAAAACTTATCAAATCATTTAGTGAGGGGATTAAACAATAAACTTATTTAGGGGAAATAGAGTAAAGATCTTTTTTGGCATTAATCGGGGAAGGCAAGAACATCCGATAACACCGTATCTACGCTGCGGCCAGACGGCCTTGGTCTGCAAGGAAGGATTTCAAGGAAGTGGATTCAGCAGACAACCCTGCACAGCCTAACCGCGTCGCGGCCAGTCGCTACGCTCCTTTAAGGCAGTGAGGGTTCGTAGATACACAAACGTTATCGGAAATTAATGCAAATATGATAAATACTTTAGGAGGCTTTTTCAATGGGGACTAAACTTTCAAACATTCATATATATTCTAGAGATATAAATGAGTTAATAAATTCACTTAAAGAGATAGTTAGTGCGAGAAATAAAACATCACCCAATTTACATGCTCTCTTCGGTTTAGAATTACCCCCTGAGTTTGAGGAGATTTTAAAAGAATCGTCTAAATCAAAAAATATATTTTATCTTGGGCAAATGCGAGATGAATGGATTAGCATACTTAATGAAGATTTTGGTTGGGGAGAAACTGAAGCATTTGGTGAAGAAATTTCTAATCATATAAACTCACCAGTTCTGACAGTTTCATATTTTGATGAGGATGTATTGGATTTGAATATTTATATGAATGGTCAACTAGTTACTGGACATTTGTCGTGTACAGTAGGAACAAAAGAGGGTTACGGATTAGAAGATAAATATGGAGATATTAGTGTCTTAAGTGAATTATTTGGAAACCAATACACAAATGACATATTAAACTTTCTCGAAATAAAGAATTCTGGTGATGCTTTAAATGAATTTGAACGAATTATAAATATTCCATTATGGATTAAAGCTGATTGGATAAAGTCTAATTATATAGATAAAGAGATGCAAGATAAGTATGTAAAGTACGATTTTAATAAATAATTTTTATAAGTGAATTCAAAGAAGGCATTAACATCCGATAACACCGTATTCACGCTGCGGACCTTGCGGTCCTTGGTCTGCCCGAGGATAATTCGTGGAAGCGGAATCAGGCAGACAACCCTGCGAACCTAAGTCCGCAAGCGGACCCGGCAGCTGCGCTGCCTTAAGGTACTCGGGTTCGTGAATACAAGAACGTTATCGGAAAGATTCGCAATATGTAGAAACATGAATGGAGATACAGAGAAATTGTATTTCCATTTTTTCATATCCATGCTAATGTTATGTTAATTATTGGAACTTAATAGAATGATACTGAAGATCGGAAGAACTAGTTAAGGTCAAAGAAGATAAAAGACCGTAAGAGACAGTTAAGATCAAGGGACATAAAGATCGTAAGAGACAGTTAAGATCAAGAGACATGAAAGATTCGTAAGTGACAGTTAAAGTCAAGAGATATATAAGAACTTAAGAAACAGTTAAGGGCTGAAATATAATTAAGAGATTTTCGGGTAACTCAAAGAAGGCGTATCCATCCGATAACACCGTATCTACGCTACGGCCTGAAGGCCTTGGTCTGCAAGAGGAATTTCGAGGAAACGGAATCAGCAGACAACCCTGCACTGCCTAACCGCGTCGCGGCCAGTCGCTACGCTCCTTTAAGGCAGTAAGGGTTCGTAGATACACAAACGTTATCCGAAACTGCCTAAACTAAGTTAAGGGCTAAAAACTAAATATAAAAACAAATTAAAATCATTGAGGTGGGGTAGCTATGGAGAAATATACTCACTTAGGTGTTTACGGTATTCTCATTAATGATAATAAAATATTACTTATAAAGAAATCTAGAGGCCCTCATAAAGGTAAATGGATTTACCAGGTGGATCAATCGAGTTTGGTGAGGAGCCGTATGATACATTAAAGAGAGAGTTTTATGAAGAAACTGGAATAAATGAATTAGAAGCCAGAATTAGAACAGCGAAATCATATACAATAGTTTATCCATATAAGGAAGACCAATTAGAAGAATTACATCATATTGGAATAATCTATGATGTCGAATTAATCAGTAATAATTTTGTATTAAAGGCTAGTGGAGATGGACAGGATTCTTTAGGGCCTAGTTGGATAAATATTAAAGATATGAAAAATATTGAAACTACACCATTTGTAAAGGAAATATTATAGAAACTAAAGATATTGTGGGTAATTTCAAAGTAGTGGCAGCATCGGATAACACCGTATCTACGCTGCGGGCCGTACGGCCCTTGGTCTGCAAGAGGGATTTCAAGGAAGCGTGCGTCGCGGCCGCCCTTTGGGCTTAAGTCGGTGAGGGTTCGTAGATACACAAACGTTAGGCGAAATAATTGCAAGTTAGGAAAGGAATTACAAACAATGGGACTTGATTATAGTTACATAATAATTATTAAAGAAGAAAATAGAGGAAAACTATTTCAATATATTAACAAGCGAGGCTCTTTAGATGGAAATTGTGCGTGTATTAATTTTGAAGTGGATTCCTTTATTTTAAAGTATTTAGAAGGCGGCTATGACTGGAGTCCACATTATGACAGACAAGAAATTGCAAAGTGGTTAAACTCTGATGGTAGTGCAAACATTGGTTGTATCAACGTTAGGGAAAGAAAGTTGCCTAATCTGAAAGGTGAACTTTCAATTTCCTTTACAGCTGTAACATCAAGTATGAGTCACCTATTTAGAGACTCTGTTAATATTCATAAGTGGTTTTTAGATCTTAGTAAAGAAGTTGATTCGATCATTACATATATTGATTTAGAGAGCGAGGGTGACCGAATAATTTATTTTCGAGGACATGAGATAAATATAGAACTAAAGGGGGAAGGTCATATTGATTTAGGAAAGAAAGACTTTCTAAACATTATGACTGAATTTTCAAATAGATTTAGATTTTTTATTGAGGAATAACTTTTTTCGTAGCTCAAAGAAGGCAATCACTTCGCTAACATCGTATTCACGCTGCGGCCGGCTACGCCGACCTTGGTCTGCCTGAGGCGATTCTCGGAAGCGGATTCAGTCAGACAACCTTGCGAGGCTAAGTCCTGATGGACCCAGTCGCTTTGCTCCTTTAAGCCTCTCAGGTTCGTGAATACACAGAACGTTAGCCGAAAGAAGTTCTTAGTGTAGGAGGAGTCTATATGATATTAGAAAAAGTTATAAATAGAATTGTAATACAAAATGAATATAAGGATTTTGTTGATAAGTATATAGATAATGTACTTACCGAATTTAAAGGTAAGATTCATAGCATTTATATGTGTGGCTCGATTCCAAAAGGAACTGCTAAACCTTTTAAGTCAGATGCAGACTTTACTATTGTATGTGTAAATCCCAAAGATGTTGATTACGAAAGATTGTCAAATATTAAAGACAGGCTTTTGGAAGAATATCCAGTAGTAACTAAGATTGATACGATAATTTGCTCGATTGACGATGTATTAAGTAAACCGAATGAGTGGGGTTTTTGGGTTAAGATAATTTGTGTTTGCATATATGGTCATGACGTTGGTGAAAAAGTACCACCGATAATTATTTCTCCAGAGTTCATTTTAGACTTAAATACAGAGACCAAGGAGGAAGTGGATCGTATACATAGTTTACTTTCTAATGCTAGTGATAACACAATGAAAACTAGATATATTAAAGGTTATTCTAAGAGATTAATTCGTGCATTATACTCTTTGGTTTTAGAAGATACAGGTGTATGGCAAGATGACATTATTAAGATGAAGAATGCCATATTAAACTATTGCGAGATTGACTCCGCTTTAGTTGATTATCTGTATGCTTGTTACTTGGATAGTAATGTACTTGTTGAAGAGTTTCTGGGAATTGCAGATGAAGTATATAGCTATTTTGAAAACGCCTTAAATACAATGGCTGCTTCCAGAACTTCCTTCGGCTAACACCATATTGACGCTCCGGGTCACTCTGAGAAGCGAGTGACCACATCCGGCCCCCTAAGCCCGTCGGAGGGCCTTACGGCCCTCGGTCTGCAGATGGAATTCGATGGAGCAAGCTCAGCAGCACACCTGCACCGACTAACCGCGTCGCGGCCAGCCCTTTGGGCTTTAAGTCGGTGAGGCGTCGTGAACACAACAACGTTAGCAGAAATTGCTGAAAACCTATGAAATATTAATAATCGAAAAAATCTATCCGGTGAGAGGATAGGTTTTTTCTATGACTTATAAACATCGCCGCACGAACCTATTTTAATTACATAAATTAGTAACTTGTCATTTACACAATTCTATAAGAACCTATCCGCAAACGGAATTCATCAATTGTACCTTGCATTCTTTAAATATCAAGCTCAGAATTGAAAGGACTTTCAGACAATATCTGAAGAGAATGAACAATCCGGGTACGTGTTGATTTATCTAATTTTTGAAGATACTTAAAGGCGGATTTATCGAACTCAATTGAGTAACCCATCAATAACATCCTTCAATTTAATACTTTCACCACGTGCAAATGATTCTTTCGCATTTTTAATATCTTCAATATCTTGTTCAGTGGTTGGTTCATCATTCCAAGGAATATAACGAATATTTGGATTATTAACTAATTTCTCCAAGAAATCAGCAGCAATTGGAAGGGCATTATCAGGTAATTTTTGAATTAATTTATTTAAATCATCTTTTGAAATGGACACTGATCTCAACTCCCTTGTTTAAACGAATATGACTTATTATAATACGAATTAACACAAAAGCTTCAGAAGTAGATATAGCGCAAATGATAATTGGTAAGCATTTCAAAATGTCATCAACATCTTCTGATACTGTGTTCCCACTGCGGCTCCTACGGAGCCTTCGTCTGCATGAGGAATTTCGGATAAGCATATTCAGCAGACAACCCTGCACAGCCTAACCGCGTCGCGGCCGGACCTACGGTCCTTAAGGCAGTGAGGGTTGGTAGATACACAAACGTTAAAAGAAATCCCCGCAAAACTAAACAATATAAGAAAATGATAATTACAGGTTATAGAGGCAACGGCAAGAAAGACAGGGCTCTAATAATTAACCAGTGGAGAGAACATTTTAGAACGAGCAAAGGTAACAGTGCATTTATAACGATGATCATGTCTGTTCCTCAATTCGCAGGTCGATCCATCCGCCAAACACCTTCCATCCATATTCCGGCAAATGTGCAGCGAGCTGATGTCCCGATTGACCCAGCTCTAGCTGTTATTTCACGGTTTGGTGAGCTTTCCAAATAAAAGCCAGTTAAGGAGTGGCTGGAGTGTTGCACAAAGCTTTCTCAATACCTTATGATATCAACAGAAAGTAGTACGATGTGTGCATGTTCCTTAGCTACATACAGGTATGCACGAAGAAAGGGCGAGAAAGATGCAAGAGGTCACAGGTTATAAGTCAATAGCGCTCGATATTGCCCAAAGAATTGTAAGTGGGGAGTTTCCCGTCCAGAGTAAAATTTCCGGCCGCTCCTTATTGGCAAGCCAATATCATGTCTCCCCTGAAACGATTCGTAAAGCAATCGGTCTGCTGAAGGATGAGAATATTGTTTTCGTTTCACAGGGAAAAGAGATCGTGATCGTATCGGATCAAAACGCTTTCGACTATATAACCAGAAACAATTATCTGAAATCGGTATACTCGCTCAAACAGGAATTGCAGCTGCTATTGGTCCACAAAAAAGAGATCGATAGCAAGTTTGAGGTGCTGCTTACCGGAATAATCAATGCATCAGACCGATTGCAAAATTTGAAGCCCTACCATCCAGTGGAAATAAAGGTGACAAATATTTCTCATGTTGTCGGTAAGACGATTGCAAATCTTCAATTTTGGCAAAATACAGGTGCGACCATCGTAGCGCTGCGCAGAGGCACACAAGTGTCCATCTCACCGGGGCCCCATGTTATTCTTAGAGAAGACGATGTTCTTGTTATCGTAGGAGATGGACAAGTCCAAGAAAGAACCGAGCGTTTTCTCAATATTCCTCTGCAGGAAGAATAAATAGTGAAGCATATAATCAGAGGACTGTTTTGTGGCTTTTTAGGCCATGGGACAGTCTTTTTTGTCATTTCAGTAATCGATTATTTATGGACAACAAACAACTTCATTTATAATTTAAGGTTGTCAGTTGATTGTTGATTTGGTATAGTATGAATATCTTATTGGAGCGGTGCTTCCCTATTTCGCAGCTTTATTGGCAATTTCTATTTTACTATTGTTTCCAAATAAGACGAATGTACCAAGACTACTGCACTTTGCGTAGCCTTGTATGGCTGCGCCAACAATTACCGAGTGAATAGGAGGGATTCGATCAAACAGCGTAATTGTGAAGCAAGTAGAGAAAACGAAAGGTGGTTACCCGCTTGATTCGATTTAGAGGAGTTAACAAGGTTTATGAGGATGGTCACAAAGTGTTAAACGATATTAACCTGGAATTGAAGGAAGGAGAAATTACGGTACTGATCGGTCCGAGCGGATGTGGAAAAACGACCACGATGAAATTAATTAATCGATTAATCAACCCATCGTCAGGTGAAATCATGATTCATCAGGATAATATTGCTACTTTGGATCCTATTGAGCTTAGACGAAAGATCGGTTATGTCATTCAAAATATCGGTTTATTCCCGCATATGACCATTGCACAAAATGTAGGTGTTGTACCTCGTCTTCTAAAGTGGGAAAAACTCAAAATCGAGGCAAGGGTTGAAGAGCTATTAGAGCTTGTTGGTTTACAACCTGATATATACCGTAACCGTTACCCGTCAGAATTAAGTGGAGGGCAGCAGCAGCGCGTTGGTGTGATTCGAGCTTTAGCTGCAAACCCGGATGTTATTCTGATGGACGAACCTTTTAGTGCACTGGACCCCATCAGTCGTGAACAATTACAGGATGAGCTGGTCCGCTTGCAGCAGGATATTAAAAAAACAATCGTATTCGTCACGCATGATATGGATGAAGCCATCAAAATCGCTGACACGATTATTTTGATGAAGGATGGAGAGATTGTTCAAACCGGACATCCGGAGCAAATTTTGCGTCATCCCGCCAACGAATTTGTCAAAAACTTTATTGGCCAAAAAAGACTCCAGTCGCACAATATGTTGGAGGCTCCTACAGTCGATGAGGTCATGGTCGATAATCCGGCTACTGCATTTCCTTCGAGAGGTTTGGCTGCAGCCATGAAGCTGATGGAAAAGCGCCGTGTGGATTCCTTATTGATCGTGGATAAAAACAACAAGCTGCAGGGATCGGTATCGATTTACCGTGTTCTTGATCAATATGGGGAAGAAAGCAAAACCGTAGCCGATGTCATGAAGCCAGTAGAGCATGTTGTGCTGACAGGGACCTCGCTTTCCGTAGCCTTAAACATGATGACGGAATATCAATTATCCAATTTGGCCGTTGTACGTGATGACCATTATTTCGTTGGACTTATCACGAGAGGTTCTGTCGTCAGCCATATGGCAGATGTGTACTCTTCTGAAATCATTGGGGGCGATACCCATGCAGCAATCTAATTTTTTTGTGAAATATGTTGAATTTTTGCAGGAAAGATACCCCGATATTGTAATTGCTACGCGTGACCACCTGACTATTTCTGCAGTTTCTATCGTTCTGGGTACGTTGGTTGCCGTTCCGTTAGGTATGTTTCTGGCGAAGAATCAGATGAAATGGCTGCATACCCTCATTTTTACAATCACGAATGTATTTCAGACGATTCCAAGCTTGGCGCTGTTGGCCATTCTGATTCCACTGCTGGGGATCGGGGTGAAGCCGGCCATATTCGCTTTATTTCTATATTCCATACTGCCTATTCTTCGAAATACGTATGCAGGCTTTCATGCTGTCGATCCGTCTATTGTGGAGTCGGCCCGGGGCATGGGTTACAGTGCGAGCCAGCGCTTGCTGCTCATTCAGTTCCCGCTGGCATTTCCTTATATCATGTCCGGTTTGCGGATCACCACAGTCTATATTATCAGCTGGACCACTTTAGCGGCATTAATCGGTGCCGGGGGTCTTGGAGAGCTGATCGTCTCGGGTATCGGTGTCAATAAGAAAGAGCTTATTATTTCAGGGGCTGTTTCCGCTATCTTACTGGCTTTGCTCGCTGATCGAATTCTGGGCAGTATTGAAAAACGGGTTTCCCGAAAAGCTCAAACGACGTCATTGAACGCAACCAAGGCTTGAATGAACATGTAAATAAATCAAAACGATATATATGGAGGAATTATGAGAAAAAAAGGAATATTGCTTACAGTTAGTGTCGCATTGTTGGGGTCGTTGGTATTGTCTGCATGCAGTGATCAAGGTGCGAGCAGCGGTAAGGAGGGTGCGGCGTCAGCTTCGATCAATATCGGCACCCAAACCTACACCGAACCGAAAATTTTAGCCGAAATGTACAAAGCACTAATTGAACAAAATACGAAGGTAAAAGTGAAAATTGTACCAGACCTCGCTGCAAGCCCGATTGTCATTCAATCGATGAAGAACAATGACATTCAAATGGCCACTTTGTATACAGGAGAAATTTTTAACGGATATTTTGATATTCAAGACACGAAGGATCGCAAAGAGGTATTAAAGCAAGCGCAGGAGGGGTTCGACAAAACGTTTGGATTCAAATGGTTTGAACCTTATGGCTTTGAAAATACGTATGCCTTCACCGTGCGCAAGGAGCTTGCTGATCAACACAAGCTGAGCACGGTATCCGATTTGAAGGAGCTTGCCCAAACGATGAAGCTCGGTGTGGATACGACATGGCTGGAAAGAGATAACGATGGCTACAGAGCCTTTACCAAGTTCTACGGCTTTGCCTTCGGAGAGAGATTTCCGATGGAAATATCCTTAGTTTATCAAGCAGTTGCTGATAAAAAGGTAGATGTCGTCCTTGCCTACACAACAGATCCGGGAATCAAACAATATAACCTGCAAGCCTTAAAGGATGACAAACAATTTTTCCCGCCTTATGATGCTTCACCAGTAGTTAGAAAAGATACCTTACAGCAGCTGCCTGAACTGAATGATGTCATTGCTTCCTTGGCAGGAAAAATTGATGCCGAAGCGATGACTGCCTTGAACTATGAGGTGGATGTGAATAAGCGTAGTCCACAGGAGGTAGCTGCACAATTTTTGAAAAAAATCGGATTGCTGAAATAAGTTGAGGATGTGAAACAATGAATCAGAACAGGAATGGAATCATAGAGCTCTTTCAGTATATGCAGGAAAATGCAGTTCACCTGCTGAGCTTGACATGGGATCATATCCTCATGGTAATCAGTGGACTTGGCCTCGCTCTCATCGTCGGTATACCGTTAGGTGTTGTCAGCGCACGCAATGAAAGGCTGGCATCCGTCATATTGGCCGTTGCAAATGTGATTCAAGTGATGCCGAGCTTAGCCTTATTGGCATTATTGATGTTATACCTTGGATTGGGCTTTAAAACGATAGCAGTCGGTTTGTTCTTGTATTCGCTGCTTCCGATTATTCGCAACACTTACGTGGGCTTGAAGGAAGTCGATGCAGGGATCAGCGAAGCCGGTAAAGGGCTCGGCATGAGCCCTTGGCAGCTGCTGCTAAAGGTTCAACTGCCGCTTTCATTACCGTTTCTGATGGCAGGACTTCGTGTAGCTGCTGTCATAGCCATCGGTGTGGCCACGCTGGCTCCGTTATTTGGAGGGGATGGACTTGGGAGGGAAATCTATTCCGGGCTTAACCTTCGCAACTCTATGAAAATTTATGCAGGAGCTATTCCTGCTGCTGTATTGGCTATATTGGCGGATATATTCCTGGGCAGGCTGCAGGAAAAGCTGAAGACTGGGAACCGTCTGCAAAAGCCGACTTTGAATCATAGATCAGCAAAGGCTTGAGCCTTTACACGTCTAACGTTAACTGTTGTTAAATATTCACTTAGTTGAGGCCGCTGAGGCCTCTTTTTTTCATTGATAAAAACCACTTGACCGGATTTTGAAAACGAATTATAGTTATATGTAATCGATTACGTAAACGATTACAGAGTACATCTCTTAGGAGGGCAATTATGGCCAAGGCCACAATCAAGCAAGTAGCCGCAGAGGCGGGCGTATCTACAGCCACCATATCGCGGGTACTGAACAGCAGCGGCTATGTCAGCGATGAGGTCAAGAATCGAGTGATGCTCGCAATCGACAAGCTGCAATACCAGCCTAACGCCATTGCGAGAAGCCTGAAGCAGGACAAAAGCTTTACGATTGGCGTCGTGCTGCCGGACATATCGAATCCATTTTTTATGACGATATGCCGAGGGCTGGAGGATGTGGTTCAGGAATACGGCTACCATCTGATCTTTTGCAGCTCCGATGAGCTGCCCGAGAAAGAGGCGCAGCTGCTGCAGCTGATGACCGAGAAAAGAGTGGACGCTGTTGTCCTGGCTACCACAGGTGGCAATGAGGATCTGGTGGCGCGAATGTCGGCTGCTGGGATTCAGTTTATTTTGGTCGATAGAAGCCTGGATTTACCCGGAACTGCTGTTGACCTCGTAGCTGAGGATGATGTGAATGGAGCTTATGCGCTGACAAAGCAGTTAATTCAGCAGGGGCACTCCGTTATTGGCGTGATTAATGGCTGTATGGGCGTCAGTACGGGACAGGATCGATTTATAGGCTGCCAGAAGGCTTTTGCGGAAGCAGGTATGGAGCATGAGGCTGCATATGATTATGACGGCAAGTTCACGGAGGCAGGTGGCAGAGAGGCTGTAAGGTATTTTCTGCAAATGACAAAGCCGCCGACAGCACTGTTATCCTTCAATAACAAAATGACGTTTGGAGCGCTGCTGGAGCTGACCGAGAACGGTCGGGACATTCCCGGAGATATTGCGATTGCTTCGTATGGAGAAGTCGAGGCGGCAAGGCTGCTCAAGCGCTCCGGCATTGTGTATGTGGATCAAAAGCCATACGAATTGGGTATCAAGGCTGGGAGAACGATTTTGCATCGATTGGAGAAGGGTGCGGAAAGTTCAGAGGTAGTTCGCGATATTTTACAACCTGTAATTAAAAAATTGGAATCCTGAGAGGAGCTTTTTGTATGAAACATGTAGAAGCGGTTAATCGTCTGAACGGCAGTATGCCGAAAATTGGTATTCGTCCTGCGGTTGATGGTCGTCGCGGCGGGATTCGAGAGTCGTTGGAGGAAGTGACAATGAACATGGCACATGCTGTGGCGGAGTTTTTGTCGTCCAATTTGCGCCATTCAAATGGATTGCCAGTGGAATGTGTTGTAGCTGATACGTGTATTGGTGGCGTAGCGGAAGCCGCACGGACAGCTGAGAAATTCGCACGTGCAGGGGTTGGTGTTAGCATCACGGTTACTCCTTCATGGTGCTACCCGACAGAAACCATCGACACAGACCCGACAATACCCAAAGCGATCTGGGGATTTAATGGAACTGAGCGTCCGGGAGCGGTATATTTGGCTGCTGCATTGTCTGCGCATAACCAGAAGGGACTTCCCGCCTTCAGTATTTATGGCAAAGACGTACAGGATATCGGCGATACGACGATTACTCCCGATGTTCAGCAGAAGCTGCTGCAATTTGCCAAAGCGGGCTTGGTTGTAGCGACGATACGGGGCAAGTCGTACCTGTCGATGGGCTCTGTTTCGATGGGGATCGCTGGCTGCATTGCAGACGAGAGCTTTTTCCAAAGCTACCTGGGAATGCGCAACGAGTATGTGGACATGACCGAGTTTGTGCGCCGTATGGAGCTCGGCATTTATGATAAGGAAGAATATGAGCGTGCTTTGGTGTGGACGAAGGAGAACTGCAAGGAGGGCGGGGATGTGAATCCGCCTGAGCTGACAAGGACTCGTGAACAAAAGGATCAAGACTGGGAAACAGTTGTCAAAATGACTTTGATTGCAAGAGATTTAATGATCGGCAATCCGCAGCTCGATGGCATGGGCTATGGAGAGGAAGCATTGGGCCACAATGCGATAGCCGCAGGCTTTCAAGGTCAACGGGCTTGGACGGATTTCTTCCCGAATGGTGATTTTATGGAAGCGATCTTGTCCAGCTCGTTCGATTGGAATGGCATTCGGGAGCCTTATGTACTTGCAACAGAAAATGATACGCTGAACGGGATTACGATGCTGTTCGGACATTTACTTACAAATGCGGCGCAAATTTTTGCCGACGTCCGTACGTATTGGAGTCCTGAAGCAGTGAAGCGCGTAACCGGCAAGGAGCTTGAAGGCAGAGCCAAGGATGGCGTTATACATCTGATTAACTCGGGCCCAGCAGCACTTGATGGAACGGGCACACAAAGCGTGGATGGTCAACCCGCAATGAAGCCATATTGGGACATTACAGCCGAAGAGGTGAAGCAATCTTTGGAGGCCACCCAGTGGTGCCCAGCGGTTGACTTCTTCCGTGGCGGTGGATTTTCAACTGATTTTACAACACGCGGGGGAATGCCGGTGACGATGGCCAGAATCAATCTGATTGCAGGTCTTGGACCTGTGCTGCAGCTGGCTGAAGGTTATACAGTAGAGCTGCCGGATGATGTTCACGACAAGCTGGATCAACGCAGCAACCCGACATGGCCGACGACCTGGTTCGTACCGAACCTGACCGGAACAGGTGCATTTAAAGATGTGTACTCGGTCATGAACAACTGGGGCTCCAATCATGGTTCAGTGAGCTATGGACATATTGGCGGAGACTTGATCACATTAGCCTCAATGCTGCGGATTCCAGTCAGCATGCATAATGTGGAAGAGGAACGCTTGTTCCAGCCAAGTGCCTGGAATGCTTTTGGCACGAGTGACCGTACAGGAGCCGATTTCCGTGCTTGCGATAATTTTGGTCCTTTATATGGCAAGAAGTAGACTGTAGGGAGGACTTATTCATTATGAAAAAAACATATGCAATCGGTGTGGATTATGGTACGGAATCAGGAAGAGCGCTGCTGGTAGATATTTCGAATGGTGCGGAAATTGCTACACATGTAACCAAGTACCCACATGGAGTTATCGATGAACGGCTGCCCGTATCGGGCCGTCGTCTGGAAGTGGATTGGGCGCTGCAGCACCCTGACGATTATTTGGAAGTGCTCCGGAAGTCCGTTCCGGCGGTCGTTCGAGAGTCTGGCGTCGATCCTGCTGATGTGATTGGAATCGGTATCGATTTTACCGCTTGCACCATGCTGCCGCTCGACAGAGCAGGTCAGCCCTTGTGCTTTGATCCGCAGCTTCGCGACAATCCGCATAGCTGGGTCAAGCTGTGGAAGCATCATGCTGCACAGGAAGAAGCGAACCGCATCAATGAGACCGCTGAGCAGCGGGGCGAAGCTTTTTTGGCCCGTTATGGGGGTAAGATCTCTTCGGAGTGGATGCTCGCCAAGGTATGGCAAATTTTGAATGAAGCACCTGAGCTGTATGAGCAGACAGATCAGTTTCTGGAGGCGGCCGATTGGGTCGTTTCCCAAATGACCGGACAAATCGCCAAGAATAGCTGCACAGCGGGCTACAAAGCTATTTGGCATAAAGAGCAGGGATATCCATCCTCTGATTTTCTCGGTTCCCTCGATCCGCGGCTGGCGGATTTGGCAAGTACCAAGCTGCGTGGAGCGATTCATCCACTAGGTACGAAGGCGGGTGGTTTGACCGAGGAAATGGCGATGTCTTTGGGTCTGCGAGCAGGCACTGCGGTTGCTGTAGCCAATGTGGATGCCCATGCTGCGGTTCCTGCTGTTGGTGTAGTTGAACCGGGTAAGCTGGTCATGGCGATGGGTACATCCATATGCCACTTGCTTCTCGACGAAACCGAGAAGCAGGTCGAGGGTATGTGCGGTGTTGTAGAGGACGGCATTATCCCCGGATATTACGGCTATGAAGCAGGACAATCGGCAGTAGGCGATATATTCGCCTGGTATGTAGAGCAGGGAGTTCCAGCTTATGTCGAGCAAGCGGCATCAGCTGCGGGAATCGGAGTTCATGAATGGCTAGAGCAGCAGGCTTCGGCATATCAACCGGGTGAAACCGGGCTGCTTGCGCTTGATTGGTGGAACGGCAACCGCTCCGTGCTGGTCAATGCTGATCTAACCGGGCTTCTGATAGGCTGCACGCTGCAGACGAAGCCGGAGGAAATCTACCGTGCCCTGCTTGAAGCCACAGCCTTTGGTACAAGGAAAATTATCGATGCCTTTAACGACAATGGGGTTAAAGTGAACGAACTGTATGCATGCGGAGGGCTGCCGCAGCGCAACCGGCTGCTGATGCAAATCTATGCGGACGTAACCGGACGCGAGATCAAAATCGCTGATTCCACGCAAACACCTGCCTTGGGTGCCGCGATGTTTGGCGCAGTAGCCGCTGGAGCTGCGGCTGGTGGCTATGATAATATCGTCGATGCCGCTGAACAGATGGCGAGAGTCAGAGAAGAGACGTTCCAGCCTATTCCTGCACATACGGCTGTTTACGATAAGCTATATGCAGAGTATTGCACCTTGCACGATTATTTTGGTCGTGGCGCCAATCCGATTATGAAGCGATTGAAACAAATTAGCGAGAACGCAGCACAGTCAGCTATTTCATAATCCATCGCACTCTTATAGGGCAGATAATCGGCCGAGTAAAAGCCTCAATCCCATAGTTAGACGGGGATTGAGGCTTTTTCGTGTCAGAAGCAGTCTGAAGTTTAGTGGCGGACACTCGTGCCCTACAGAGCAATCATCGAGGCTATTGCTTGGACTTTTGCTCCTCATATCCAGCATGATGATAGTCCGGGCTTAACAACCGCGGTAATATACCCATTTTTTCGATATGCTTTTTGGTTTCATAGGTTCCTATTTCATACAAATACCGATAAATGTTAAGGATATCTCCATTAAACCGTTCTGTAGAGGGGTCCTGATCGGCAGTTTTGTATGGGATGGTTGCACGTTTAAACGTTAATTCCTCGGATGCTGCTTGCTTGTCGAACAAATCGCGCAATACGGCAATTTCCTTCTCGTTAGCCTCTACAACGAATTCATGTGTTCGATTGGCCTTGTCGTTCAGTGCTTGCAGCTTTTCGATAAGCCCTGTTGCAACTGATACGTAATAGGTAGATTTTGGCATGTGAGTTCCTCCTGAGCCATGCGGTTTATATCCATTTGTTAACCTTCCTATCTAACAATGAAACAAAGGTAGGTAGAAAGAGCAATTATTTTGTAAATGCTCCAGATTTGTTCTATTATAAATATGTTGGAAATGGTATGTAGGATTATTACCCAATGAGGAGGTTTTCATGGATGATAAATGAACAAGAGCAGCGCATGCAGGAGGCGATAGAACTTGCTCTCCAGAACGTGTTAACCGGCCAAGGGGGACCATTCGGCGCTATCGTCGTACGTAATGGTGAAATTATCGGTAGAGGCAGCAATCTGGTTACATTAAACAATGATCCAACAGCGCATGCGGAAGTGCAAGCTATTCGCGATGCATGTAAGCATATCGGCAGCTTTCAGTTAACTGGCTGTGAGATTTATACGAGCTGCGAACCTTGTCCGATGTGTATCGGGGCGATATATTGGGCCCGGCCCGATGCTGTCTATTATGCCTGTACCAAAGAGGATGCAGCAGCTATTAACTTTGACGATCATTTCATTTATGAACAGCTCGCCTTACCTATGGAGCAGCGTTCGATCGTGATGAAGCAAATGAAGCCGGACCAGTATAAGCGGCCATTTGAGCAGTGGGCTGTATCGGATATCAAGAAGGAATACTAATTGAAGCACGCAATAAAGATCGAATTTGAATACAAGCTAGGCGAGAATGGATTTCAAAATCAGATTTTCTAATGGAAATGATCAGGAGTGGCAGAGGATGAACCCGCGATTTGCAGCAGTAATTACTATATTTTTATCGATATTTGCCTTGATCAATTATTATATTGGCTGGCATGTACAGTTGTTTTTGAGTTATGCATTTGATATCCATAATTTTACAATCTGGTGGATTTGTTATTGGTTAATTGCCTTTTCTTATATTATTGGACGTCTGGGCTCGCGTTATCTTCCTTACTCGCTTTCAAGCGTTTTGAAAAATATTGGATCGTACTGGTTTGCTGTGATGTATTTCACGTTCGTATTGCTTCCGTTTTTTGATCTGGCTGCCTTGGTACTATGGTTAGTCTCGGTGCCTTTGTCTACAATCGTACTTATTCTTGGGAGTTTATTAGGTTTGGTTGTGCTGCTGCTCATGGCCCGTGGCTTATGGAATGCACGCAATCCGATTGTTCGCACCTACGAGATGTCGATACCCAAAGACGGAGGCCAGCTCAACAAGCTAAGAGTGGCTGTTGCATCGGATATTCATCTGGGCTCGGTTGTAGGCAACAAAAAGCTTCAGGTGCTGGTTGATCAAATCAATGCCTTGAACCCGGATTTGATTCTGCTGCCAGGTGATATTATCGATGATGACATCAAGCCCTTTATTCGTCATAATATGGGTGCTGTGATGAAGCAGCTGCGTTCGCGGCTCGGGATCTATGCCGTTCTGGGCAACCATGAATACATAGGTGGTCACATTCAAGAATTTACCGAGCAGATGAGTGCTATTGGGATCGATGTGCTGATGGATCGGTCGGTAAAGATTGCCGATAGCTTTTATGTCATTGGCCGCAAAGATAAAGCTGCTGAGCATGGTGGACCGAACGGCAGAGAGGAACTGGATGATTTGCTTGCCAGTGTGGATAAAACGCTGCCTCTGATTCTGATGGATCATCAGCCGCATCGACTTGATAAGGCGGAGGCTGCGGGTGTCGATATCATGTTGTCCGGACATACCCATCGTGGACAAATGATGCCGAATCACCTGATCACAAGGCGCCTCTTTGAACTGGACTGGGGCTATTTGAAGAAAGGCAATTTGCATGCAGTCGTGTCCTCAGGCTTTGGAACGTGGGGGCCCCCTGTTCGTATAGGCAGCAGGTCGGAAGTCATAGAGCTTATCATTCATTTTGAAGGATAAAAACTTTGTTCGCCGGGTCATTGAGCTGGCGAACAAAGTTTTTTGGTATTTATGAGAGCGTTATACTGTGTTACACTGGCTACAAATGTACCTGCTTGTCCCACACAATTGTATGGCAAGGAAAGACGTATCGCGGGGACAAGGCTTCGATTTGGGGCGCGAAAGCTTGATATTCGTGAAGAATTCGTAAAACATCTATACGCACAGCGGTTTTATGGGTAATATAAGTAGATTCAAGCTTATTCAGACTAAAAGAATTGAGGATGTGTTCATCATGACATTAACGCCGGAGCAGCGAATAACCTTACATGGGTTTAATAATTTAACGAAATCGTTAAGCTTTAACATGTATGACGTTTGTTATACGAAAACCAAAGAAGAGCGTGAGGCCTATATAGCCTACATTGATGAACAGTACAACGCCGAGAGACTGACTGGAATTTTGCAAACAGTGACTAAGATTATCGGTGCACATGTACTGAATATTGCCCGTCAGGACTACGATCCTCAAGGAGCGAGTGTCACTATTCTTATCTCGGAGGAGCCGGTTGAAGCCAAGAAGGAATCGTTTGACGAATCGCCGGGGCCGCTTCCTGAGGCTGTCGTCATGCATTTAAATAAAAGTCATATTACCGTTCATACTTATCCTGAATATCATCCAGATGAAGGTATCAGTACATTCCGCGCGGATATTGATGTGTCGACCTGTGGTGAAATTTCACCACTCAAGGCCTTGAACTATTTGATTCACTCCTTCGATACCGATATTATGACGATTGATTACCGGGTTCGGGGCTTCACGAGAGATATCCGCGGCAACAAATTGTTTATTGACCATGATATCAGCTCGATCCAAAATTACATTCCGGAAGAAATTATTAATTTGTATGATATGATCGATGTGAATGTGTACCAGGAAAATATTTTCCATACCAAATGCAAGTTGAAGCAGTTCGATATTAATAACTACTTATTCGGTTATACCAAGGAAAAACTGGCGCCCGGTGAAGAAAAGAAAATTACGGAGCGGCTGAAAGTGGAAATGGACGAAATCTTTTACGGTAAAAATACAAATCGTGGTGGAATGCGGATCAATTAGCGTTAGCCATTGTGTCTCATGACCTGCCTATCCTGTTTTAAATCAGCTCAATCAGGTGATCCATGACCTGATTGGGCTTTTGGCTTTGTACGATGTGTAGTATGTTCTTAGTTGACTAATGAAATGGCGGGTGAAGTTAATCCATGCTCCAACGCGTAAGCGGGCTTAATAAAACTTATGTGATGCAACTGGCGACGATTTTTTTGGGATTTATTATTTTTGGCATATCAGAAAATATTAAAGGACCGGCCATTCCGCGAATTCAATACGACTTTAACCTGGATGAAATGCAGCTGGGCTCGCTATTGTCGCTTAACGCGCTGGGTTATTTGATCGCCTGCTCTTTTACGGCTTACCTGACCCGCAAACTGGGAATCAAGGCTGTGACCCTGTTGGCTTTCGGTGCGATGCTGGTGTCGGGAATCCTGATTTTCTTCTCCCGCAGCTATCCGATTTTTTCCTCTTCTTACTTCTTGATGTACATCGGCAATGGAATGCTGGAGATCGGACTTGCCATACTTGGGGCGCGAATATTTATTAGAAATACCGGCACGATGATGAATCTTTCCCATTTCTTTTACGGACTTAGCTCTACAGTGGCGCCCATGATCGCCTCGGGTATGATGTCGGTGACTCTGTACGGGCATATGCTGGATTGGCGCGGGATGTATCTGGTCATGTTATCCTTGTCGGTGCTGCCGATGATTCCGGCGCTGCTCAGCCATTTTCCGGGTGACGATCTGCCGCTGGAGGATCGGATTCCGTTGAAAATGCTTGTGCGGGATCCCGCCTTATGGTTGCTGGTGCTCATACTTTCATTTGGCGTCGTATCGGAAATGGCGGTTGGTGGCTGGTTGGTCAATTTTCTGGAAAAGGCCTACAGGTGGGATGGGGTTGCGGCTTCCGGGATGCTGTCTGCGTTCTTTTTTTGCTTCTCGGCTGCAAGACTTTTTCTGGGTCCGGTTACCGATAAAATCGGGTTTAATCTGTCTCTTATCATCTTTTCCGCTTTTTCTGCCGTATGTACGTTTGCTGCTATCTGGGGCGGGGAATCACTGGCATTTTTGTTCGCTGCGGCAGGCGTCGGAATTGCACCGATTTATCCGACCATCATGGCTTTTATTGCCAAAAGATATCCGCGCGGCAGCGACACTGCCATCACGTTCACCGTTACTTTAATGGGGATTGGCAGCGTTGTGGGCAACTATGCTATCGGAGCGATCACAAGCGGTATCAAAAACAGCTATGGGCTGGACGCGGAAACAGGATTGCTGCGTGGACTTCAGGCTGGATACGGCTTTATCGGTTTGTGCGCACTAATCTGCGCTATATCGGGATGTATCTTGTACAAATATTTGAGAGCGCGCAAAGAACTGATCTAAATTTCGTTCTCCTGAATTTATGTAAAATTTTAAGTTTTGAGAAAGAATAGGAAGTAAGCGTAAGAAATCGAACCTATTCGGATTCATTCGCTAACCGTTTTGGGCACTGCTAGCTACCAAATGACATCATGAGGTGATGAACTGTGACGGCCAAAAAAAGAAGTTGTAGAATGCTAGCTGCCCTTTGTTTCCTTATGCTGAGCGGCTGTATGAGCCAAGGAAGCCCATCCGCAAGTAATCCCAATCCCCCTGCAGCGGTTCCGTCAGTTCCCAATTCAACTCCAAAACCGACGCAAACGGGTTCGCCCTCTGAGGCCGTCCCAGCGCCAGCCGATAATCAGCCAACCCAACCAGCAGACAAAGTTCTTGAACAAATCAAGAAGATGTCGATCAATGAAAAGGTGGGTCAGTTGGTTGTAGTCGGCATGGAGGGGCTTACCGTTAATGACCAGACTACACAGCTTATATCCGAATATCACGTCGGCGGGTTTATTTTTTTTAAGGTGAATTTAAAAGATACCCCACAGGCACTAGCCCTGTTTAATTCTTTGAAATCCACTAACGAATCGGTGACGGGCATTCCGTTATTGCTTAGCGTAGACGAAGAGGGTGGCAGGGTTAGCCGGCTTCCTGACGAATTGAAGAAGCTCCCTACGAATGCGGCAATTGGAAAGATCAATAATGGTGAATTTTCAAGAGAAATTGGAGCAGTTCTCGGTAAGGAATTAAAAAGTTTTGGATTGAATACGGATTTTGCCCCAGTCCTTGATGTGTTCAGTAATCCGAATAATACGGTTATTGGTGACCGTTCGTTCGGGAATCAGGCTGACGTGGTCAGTCGACTTGGTGTTGCGACCATGCAAGGAATAGAGTCAGCGCAAGTGGTTGCTGTGGTTAAGCATTTTCCCGGTCATGGAGACACGGCAGTGGATTCACATCTTGGGCTTCCGGTGGTCAATCATGATTTAGCCCATCTTCGTCAGTTGGAGTTAGTTCCCTTTGCAAGTGCAATTAATAATGGGGCCGATGCCGTTATGGTGGCCCATCTGCTTATGCCCAAGCTGGATGAAGCTCATCCTGCTTCCTTTTCTAAAGCTGTCATAACCGATTTGCTGCGCAAGGAGATGGGATTTAATGGGGTTGTTTTTTCTGATGATATGACAATGGGGGCTATTACTCAAAATTATGATATCGGGCAGGCCGCGGTAGAATCGGTGCTGGCAGGCGGGGATATTGTGCTTGTAGGACATTCTTTCGACCAGCAGGTTCAAGTTATCCAAGCGCTGCGGAGCGCTGTATCCAATGGGACAATCCCGGAGTCTGTGTTACATGCCAGTGTGGCCCGGATATTGAAGCTAAAAGAGAAATATCATTTGAGTAACTCGAAGGCTGAAGAGCCTGATATTAAGGGCTTGAATGCTAACCTGTCGGAGCTGCTTGGGAAATATCAAAAGTAACCATAGCGTAATAGGCCCGTATTTTGTCACGGTTACATGTGACAAAATACGGGCCGATCACAGATTGTCCTATGGATTTCGATCATTTATTGTGGATTTTGTTTGGTAATTTTGGCTGCATTATTGATTTTGTATTTAACGGGATGTTTATTTAGCTTCTTGGCGACCAATTTGGCTTCAAAGCTGAGCTGATCGCCTATTTGCAATTCCAATTTTTTCAAGGCCATGCTGTGGCTGGACCATGCAGTATCCAGTGATGTAGCCGTACCCTCATGCTGGAACGTTATTTGCTCAAAGATCACGACTTCATCATCTGTGTCGCTGAACGGATTAGGTACCGAGGCGAATTCTGCTACAGTCGCTTCAACGCTAACCTTTCCTTCCGGCAGGGCAACAGGAGCCGCAGGCGGTTTATCAGAGGTTTTCTTGTCTGCTGATTTTTTGGCTTTAGGCGGTTCTGATGCTGCAGCAGGTGCTCCGGGCGCAGCTTCTGCCAAGCTTTGGCTTGAAGTCTCAGCCTGGTCCTCACTAGCAATAGCACCTGCTTCACTTGCCTCCGATTCTTCCTCCAGCTTAATTTTACCAAATTGGGCGGTTTGCATTTCACGTAGATAAGAAGGATGGATATTATGAAGCTCACCGCCAACCTGAATGACAGCGAATACAAGGTCTGCATATCCTACGATTTCACAAGGGATATCCAGATTTTGTCCTTTGTATCTGAAGGTTTTCAGCTTCGTCGCTTTTTGCGGGAGCAGCCCCCAATCCTTGCAAAATGCCAATGCCTGATCTTCATTATCAAAAGCTGTATATTGTTCGGGATGCGTCCACTGTGGCATATTATTTTCCTCCTATAAATTCCATAGATCCTGATCTTATTTTACCATTATTGCTTTGAAATGAAAAAGGGTATTGATATGGGGCTTTGCAGCTTGTTTGCAGCCATACAACATCTTTAAAAATTTGTAAAGAAATAAAATTTCACAAAAAGTCTTTACAAAAAGAAATATTATTTTATAATGAAGTTGTAAGCTAAGTTTACATGTTACTGACTCTTTAACGAATTAAGTGCAAAGGATAGTGATGGCATGGTGAATCAGGGTCTCATAAGTATCCGTGAATCGCTGGATACGCTCAAACCTACTGAACGTAAGGTTGCCCTGTACATTTTGGAGCACCCCGAGATGGTAATGAATGCATCCGTGCAAAAGCTGGCCGAGATGGCTGAAGTCAGCGAAGCGACGATTGTTCGTCTGGCGCGTTCCCTCCATATGAAAGGATTCCAGGAGCTGAAGCTGAGAATTGCTGCTGATCTCGCTAAGTCGTCGAACAGTATGGGGACCTCCTATCAGGAAATCCAGATTGACGGGTCGATTCCGTCCTTGATTCAGTCGATCTCACATAACAACATTTTATCGATTCAGGACACCTTGGCTGTGCTGTCGGTAGAGGATGTGGAGAAAGCGATTGAAAGTCTGGATCGTGCCAAGCGTGTGTATATTTTTGGAGTTGGCGCCTCAGCCGTGATTGCCCAGGATTTCAAGCAAAAGCTTTCGCGGATAAACAGATGGTGTGAAATGGCGTCTGATTTTGACTCTCAGGTCACATTGGCTGCAAATATGAACGAGCACGATGTCGCATTTGGCATATCGTATTCGGGTCAAACGGAATCAATTATCCAATCGTTGGAGATTGCTAAGGAGAGTGGGGCCACGATCATTGCAATGACCAAATTTGGTCATAATCCGGTCTCAGAATTGGCTGATATCTGTTTGTTCACGAGCTCGATGGAGCAAAGCATTCGAAGTGGAGCGATGGCATCCAGAATTGTCCAGCTGAACGTTATCGATATTTTGTACGTCGGGATTGCAAGCCGCTCATATGAAGCGACAATCCAGGCGCTGGAGAATACAAGAAAAGCAGTCAGAGGATCGAAGCGCAATGCATAACATTGAACAACAAATACAAAGCTGGGTAGAGCTTAATCAAATCCCCGGTGCTGTATTGGATATTAGCTTGGGCAGCAAGCTGCACTGGCATAAAGAGTGGGGCTCCTACTCAGATGGACAAAAGATTCGCGAAATCAAGTATAACACGTTGTTTGATGCGGCCTCTCTGACGAAAGTGACCGCGACTTTACCGGCAATCCTGCTCCTTGAGCAGCACAAACAGCTTTCCCTGAATGATCCCGTTCAGAAGTATATACCCGATTTTCGACAAGGGCTAATAACGATCAGGCACTTACTGCAGCATAGCTCAGGTCTTCCAGCCGATCTGCCGCGTGTAGACAGGTATGAGCCGCGAGATGTCGTTAAGGACATTTTGCAGCAAGAGCTGGTTTATGAAACGGGCGCGAAGGTTGTATACAGCGATCTCGGATTTATTCTGTTGGGAAGCGTTATCGAAGAGCTGACTCGTCAGAGGTTATCCGAATTTGTGACGAAACAAATATTCCAGCCACTGGGCATGAAGGAGACGACATTCACACCTGATGAGTCTCTGAAGGAGCGTATCGCGGCTACAGAGGCCGATGGAAATGGCTATATTGTGGGAGAAGTTCACGATGAGAAATGCTTTCAGATGGGGGGCATTTCGGGAAGTGCCGGGATGTTCACCACAGCCGCCGATCTGCTTCAATATGCAAGGAGCTGGCTGACTCCAGAGGAATCCTTGCTCACTCCAGGTCAACGCGAGCTATGTGTAACCAACCCTTTTCAAGGCAGAGGTCTTGGTTGGGAAGTATGGCAAGGGCAACCAGTCATTCCGAGCTGTGGGCAAACATGGCCTTTTGGCAGCTTTGGTCATACTGGCTTTACCGGAACAAGTTTATGGATAGAACCGCATAGCGAGCTAATCGTCGTTTTTATGACGAATGCGATCCATTATGGCAGAAGCAACCCGATCCGGGAGCTGCGTCCACTTGTACATGAAGCTATTTACTCCTCGCTTGTCGGGGATTGAATATAGGTAAACCATCACAGCACAGCGAACGCTCGGATCAATCAGCTTCGCACATTCCAAGGAGGAGTCTACAAGATGAAACGTACGATGAAGCTTTCCGTAATTATGGTGGCCGCTTTGACCTTGGTTATTACAGGCTGTAGCAGCACTGCCAGCCAACCCGGTGCAACACCCGCGCCCAAGCCGGACGCTAAGGTAGACAAAGTTAAGCTGACAATGGGCAGCTGGAGAACAGAAGACAAGGAAGCCTACGAAAAAATCATTAAAGAATTCCAGTCCAAAAATCCGAACATCGAAATTGAGTTCAAGCCTACCAAAAATACAGAATACAATACATTGCTGAACACTTCACTGCAAACGGGCAGCGCCCCAGACATTATTCATTTGCGTCCTTATGCGCCTGGTATTGCACTTGCAGATGGCGGATATCTGGAGCCTCTGGATTCTGTTAAAGGCATGGATGTGTTCTCCAAATCAGCATTATCAGCGGCAACGGGCAAAGACGGCAAGGTATATGGTGTACCGACGGTATTCAGCTCCACACAAATTTTCTATAATAAGAAGCTGTTCAAAAAGTTCAGTATTGAAGAGCCTAAGACATGGGACGATTTGATCAAAGCGGCGGATACACTGAAGCAGAATAAAGTGGCTCCATTTGCATTTGGCTCCAAGGAAGGCTGGATTCTTTCACTTACACACGGCGCACTTGGACCTGCGATTTATGGTGGAACCGATTACGTGAACAAAGTGACAACAGGTCAAACGAATCTGAAGAGCAAGGAATTTACCGATTCCGTGCAAATGATGCAGGACCTGACCAAATATTTCCCTGAAAATTATGTTGGGCTGTCGATGGACGATATGCGGAATCTGTTCGTGACCGAGCAGGCCGGGATGATGGTTATGGGTGACTGGGAAGTAGCGGTCATGAAAAAAATGAATCCGGATCTTGATATGGATTTATTCGCTGTTCCAAGTGCAACTGCTGGTGGGAAAGCTACGGTTACTACGTGGGTGGATGGTTCTTTTGGAGTCAACAAGGAATCCAAAGGCAAGAAAGAAGCACTGAAATTCATTGAATTCATGACCTCCAAAGAATTCGGTACGCTGGTAGCTAACGAATTGAAGAAGCCGAGCACGATTCCAGGTGTTCAATCCAATGATCCGATCGTAACCAAAATTTCTACTTTGGCGAATACGATTTCTACTCCATACATGTTCGTTATCCATTTTAACGGCGGCAACCCGACCTCCAAATCGATCTTCGAGCAGTTATTACAAGGTATGTATCTGGGTAAGGAAACACCGGCTAAGGTTACGGAAGAATTGCAAAAGAGCGTGGACAGCTGGTTCAAACCGGCAGCCAAATAAGTAAACAAATTCAGATTGACAAAGGCGGCGAGGCGTAATGAATGGGATCCATGCACAGGCTCATGAACCAAAGCACAAGCATAAGAAGTTCAACTGGAGTAAAGGGTTCATTCACTTATTCCCGATTCCAGCCCTCGCCGTATATACGTTATTCATCGTATATCCGATTCTCGCAGCGTTCAGTTACAGCTTATTTGACTGGACTGGACTCAAGAAGGGCGCTTTTATAGGAATTGCGAATTTCACAAAGCTATTTACGACAGAACCCTTTAAAGGGCTGTTCTGGAATGCATTCGCACACAATTGGTACTATTTCGCCATGGAAATGATTGTGCAGAATGGGATTGCGTTTGTGCTCGCCTATATCATTTTTACGAAGGTTAAGGGAGCCGAATTGTTCAAAATGGCTTATTTTCTACCCAGACTGCTCTCCGTCATCGTAGTCGGATTTCTGTGGAAGCTGATGCTCAATCCGAATTTCGGAGCGATTAATGTGATGCTTAAGCAAATTGGACTTGGCGAGTGGGCGAAGCCTTGGCTGGGTGATCCGTCTACAGCGCTTACCTCCATCATTCTGGTTAACAGCTGGTTCGGTATCGGTTTCTCGATCTTGATTCTATTGGCAGGGTTGCAGTCCATTTCTCTAGAGGCTATTGAAGCGGCTCGTTTGGACGGCGCCAAAGGCTTCCGACTCATTAAATCGATTATTTTCCCGATGATGTCGCAGTCGATTGTTATTGTAACGATCTTCACGTTTGTTCAGGCTTTTGAGGCGTTTGAGCTCGTGTATGCGATGCAGGGATCTCAAGGTGAGCCGTACCATTCGACAGATTTGCTGGCTGTATTTTTTTACCGGGTTGCGTTTGGAGGTTCAAGCGGAGATGGAGTGGCTATTGGACTTGGCTCTGCACTGGCAGTGACTTTGTTCTTTATTATTGCAGTGTTGTCAGCCCTTTTCATGGCATATGTGAGAAAACGGGATATGGCTTAAGCGGAATGCAGACTATGCTGTGCTCTCATACATTCATGAAAGGTGAGGAGTCTCGATGAAAGAACACAAAGGATTACGTATTGGACACTATGCGATTGCCATATTGTTCACGGTTGTCAGTCTATACCCGATCTTCCTGATGCTGCTGTCTTCGTTCAAGACCAACATTGAAATATTCAAAAATCCGATGGCGTTCCCCAAGCTTTGGACCTTTGATGCGTATCGAAAATTACTGGATCAATTGCCTTATTTCGATTACTTTTGGAACAGTGTATTTGTTAGTGTTACTTCTGTGGCGCTGATTCTCATATCGGGGGCATTGGTCTCGTTTTATATTGCGAGATTTAATTTCAAGTGGAACCCGGCGTTGTTTTTCTTCTTCCTGCTGGGGATGATGATTCCGGTCAAGCTGGGTATTGTTCCCTTGTTTATCCTGATGAAAACTCTTGGTTTAATGAATACAAGCTTTTCCCTGATTTTCGTATATACGGCGATTGGCATTCCGATGTCCGTTCTGATTCTGGTCGGATTTTTCCGAACCTTGCCTAAGGAGCTGGAGGAATCCGGTAAAATTGACGGCTGCTCAGATTTGGGGATTCTGGTAAAAATCATTGCCCCTTTGATGCGTCCTGCGCTCGGTACGGTTATGATTATGAATTTTATTACGGTATGGAATGATTTTTTCTTTCCGTTAATATTTATCCAGGATGAAGTCAAAAAGACAATTCCGGTCGGTATGCTTACCCTGTTCAGTGAATATTCGACGGATTGGAGTGTACTGTTCGCCGGTTTGACCTTATCTTCGCTTCCGATGATCATCTTGTTCTCAGTCGCTTCCAAACAATTTATGGAAGGGATGACTGCCGGTGCCGTCAAGTAAAGATATCAGGTTTATAGGAATTGACGGTGGCGGTACAAAAACAGCCTGTATGATCGGTGATGGCTTGGGTAATGTGCTGGCTGTTTGTTATGGGGCATCCAGTAGTATCAAGTCCAACTCCAGGGAGGTTGTACAGGAAGTATTGCTGTCCTTGATTCAACAAGCTTTGGCGTTGTCCAACAGCACCGAGTCGCAGCTTGAGGGAGTTTTCCTCGGCTTGGCAGGTGCAGACCGTCCAGAGGATAAGGTGCAAATTCTTTCTCTATTAGAAGGAAAGCTGCCGGCTTCGGTTGTCATTACGCTGCATAATGATGCGATTACTGCCTTATCTGCCGGAACATGGGGAGAAGCGGGGATTGTGCTGATCTCGGGAACGGGATCGATAGCGTATGGCTTTGTGCCTGAGGCCTCCATTAGTGTTCGTGTCGGGGGCTGGGGATATATGTTAGGCGATGAGGGCAGCGGCTTCAGTATGAGCCAGCACGCGTTGATTGCTGTAATGAAGCAGCATGATGGCCGAGGTGCCCACACGAAGCTGACATCCTATATATTGGACCAATTGTCTCTAACCGATCCCAATCAGATCGTCACCTATGTGTATGGACAGTCGAATATACGAACCGCTATCGCTGTGCTCTCCAAGGTCGTGCTTCAAGCGGCTAAGGAAGATGATGAAGTGGCTCTCGGGATCGTCGATCAAGCGGTCAAGGAATTAGCCCAGATCGCGATAACCGCCAAAGCACGACTGCAGCAATTACAACCGAACCAGGATATGTCGGAGCTGCCGCTGTTACTCAGTGGAGGGCTATTCTCGGACAGCTGGTTTCAAAGCTGCTTTGAGTCTCAGCAAGACATCATGAACAGCAAGCTGAAGGTAAGTAAGCTCGAGGTACCGCCTGTGACAGGCTGTTATGTGCTTGCACTCAAGCAGGCCGGTATTGCAATTACAGATGCATTGAAAACACAAATTCGTGCATGGGAGACAAGGAGGGAAACATAGTTGAAACACATCGAAAGTCAACCCATTACGGAACAAAGAAATGAGAAAACGAGTCAATTGGATGAAATGAATGTGCAGGAGATTATTCAAATCATGAATGCTGAGGATCAGACAGTTGCACTTTCCGTACAGCATGCGCTACCGCAAATCGGCAAGGCGATTGAAGCCATTGTTGAGGTGATGAGCAAAGGCGGCAGACTGTTTTATATAGGAGCAGGAACGAGCGGACGTCTCGGCATCCTGGATGCATCGGAATGTCCACCAACATTTGGTGTTAACCGTGAGTTGGTTACCGGGATCATCGCTGGCGGGGAAGCCGCGATTATGACAGCTATCGAAAATGCCGAGGACGATGCCGAAGCGGGTGCGAGAGAAATCGAAGCCCGTCTGACAGCAAATGATGCATTGGTAGGCATAGCGGCGAGCGGTAACACACCCTATGTAATCGGGGCGATTAATCGCGCTCGGGCGATGGGGGCAGTAACGGCTAGTGTATCCTGTAACGACAATGCAAGACTTAGTGCAGCGGCAGAATATGCGATTGAGGTTCCGGTTGGCCCTGAGGTTGTGACCGGATCGACACGGCTTAAAGCAGGTACTGCAACGAAGCTGGTGCTCAATATGATCACGACCACCGTAATGATCAAGCTTGGCAAGGTTTACGGTAATTTGATGGTGAATGTGCAGGCTACGAATGAAAAGCTGCGCGATCGGGTTATCCGGATTGTCGGTGAAGCGACCGGAGTTGATCATGATAAGGCTGCTTCATACACCCAACAGGCAGATGGAGATGCTCGTGTAGCTATTTTGATGATTAAGTTTGTTATAGATTCAAATAGGGCTCGAGCGGTTTTGGAGCAGTGCCGTGGTCATTTTGGCGACGCGGTACGTATACTTGAACAAGAAAGCTTGGCTTAACAGCATCTATACGATATACACAATGAGGGGTACCGGATTCGGTATCCTTTTTTGTCTCCAACACAGCCTGTATTGGAGAGCAAACAAGACAGACATATATCGTCTTTCATCAGAATAGATTACTTCTATGAACGGATGAAAAGACGGAGGTATCTGCAAATGCAATTTGATTACGGAGATAAAATGCCGCTGCGAATTCTCGATGAGGGAGAATTCTGGAAGCTGCAGGAAACTGAACATACGGATGTGATTCGTGCGTTAGTACCTGATTTGGAGCAGCCATTTGTAGAGGCCCTACAAGCATGGGAACAAGCATTGGCACGAACACAAGCGATGTTTGTACGATATATTGAGTGGGTTGGGCGTATGGAGCACCAGGTGAGCAATGAGGTTTACAAGCAAATTATGGAGCTGGTTTTGTTTGCAAGAAGGCAAAGTGAGCAATTTATACAATTATTAAACCAACTGGGTACCGAAAGCGCAGCGATGAAAAACAATCCGACCGCGATAACTGTGCTGAACCACATACGTCGCGAATCCGAATATTTTATTGGTATCGCCCAAGCGGTGCTATCTGAGGTTGTAGTACCAACTCCATAAATGATAGATGAAGAGCCTGCGGTACTGAGGCTCTTTTTTACTCTTACAGGACCATAAGCGTCATCATTTTTACTTAATTTCTGTTATTATTAAAACCCCTGTTCCCTTGTTGATACGATTTCCCTCGAGCCAATCCACCTCTACGGATATCGGTGTGTCGATCGGCAAATTTAAATCGGATAACGTTAACTTTTCGTTTGGATCCAGTTTGGAAACCACAGTTTTTGAATCCGGTTTTACAATTGTACCTGAAAGCTTTTCCTTTGTATCCACTCTATAATACACAGTCACACTTTGAACCGAAATGTCTCCCGAATTTTGGAATTCAAGATCATAATTCTGTTGTCCTGGGGCAAAGCTTTTCGGTATCAAAGCTAATTTCCAATGCTCCAAACCGTTCTGTTTTGTTAATTCGGTATGAACTGAACGAATCTTGGAAGCCGCATCGTAAGTAGGAAGCTATGGATTTATTTTCAACATCCCTTATAATGGGCTTGTTTCATGCGAGCTAGCTAATCACAAATGGAGTGATATAATTTAATCAGAGCAATCTACCCAAGAAATAAAAGGCTGACGGAGGATATTTATGCTGATTTATAATACATTGACAAATCGAACAACTACAGAAAAAGTAAGAAAACCAGCGGACCATGAAATGGTCTGGATTCGCCTGTGCAACCCGGAGTCATCCGAAACCAAGCATGTATTATCCGACTTACTGGAGAGTCATCACCTTTTGGTAGAGGACTGTATCCAGCTGCATGGACGCCCCAAAATGGATAGATACAAAAACAATATTTTCATTTCATTTTTTGCTATCAATGGGCAGTATGATCCTATGGAAATTGCCTTGGTAATCGGAAAAAACTATGTCGTATCCGTCTATAAGGATGATATTCCATTACTTGACAGCTTATATGAGGAATTTAAAGAAATCGAGGGAAGAATGACGTTCCCTGCTCAGATTCTGTATCATATTATGGACAGGTGTGTGGATGAATACGTTCAAGTTATAGATCATATTGAAGATAAGGTGGAAACATGGGAAGAGGCGATTCATGATGATCCCTACGCCCCGATATCCCGTGAAATTTTCCAATTAAAACGCATCACACATAACCTTCGCCGGGTTTTCGTTGAAGAAAGAACCGTGATAGGAACGATCAGCCATCAAAGCTTTCCGTATTCCCATCCCGATGCCGATGTTTATTTTGCTGATATTTTCGATCATATCTCACGGGTTGTGGATTCCATCGATATGTACCGTGAATCGCTGACGGGCTTGCTGGAAATGCAGGTGAGTATGAAATCCGATCGTATGAACGAAACGATGAAAACATTAACCGTCATCAGCACCATATTTCTTCCGTTAACTTTTGTCGCCGGCGTGTATGGTATGAATTTTAAAGATATTCCGGAATTAGATTGGAGCTTCGGATATCTCTATGTGTGGATTCTAATGGCCGCGATTATGGTGGGAATGCTGTTTTATTTCAAAAGTAAAAAATGGATGTAGCCCTTGCGATTTGTTTATTTGTCTAATTGCTTCAATCTACGCTCTACCTGGATAAACATCATAATAATTAGCAAAAGCATCATACCCATAATTGAAAATATGGCAGCTACCTGATATTTGACCCCAAGACCCATGCCAACCAAGCAGCCAGCCACAATCATCACATAACCGTTATTTATCATAATTTTAGAGCTATATTGATTCGCTTCGTTCCATAGGTCCAAATTTTTCATTGAGCGAGAGGTCCGATATCCATAAATGGCATTAATGTTCTTAGGAGGTTTACGCTTTAATAATTGCCCGGACAGGATGAAGATGACGCCGATTAACAGAGCAAAACCAATACTTACAAATATCATGTTTAGCGACTCCTTTGATGAACAACTGCTAGACTCTTAAGTTGTCTGATAACTGGCTTTCATTCAACTGATCTACCATTATTGTAACAAATTATCAGTTCGAAAAACATAGACTATCAGGTGCGACCTTAGATGAAGCGAGCTTGTAATCTATGAAGAGGCTGAATACAATAGGAAGAAGGAATAAACGGAGGTAATTCATTATGAACGCATCGATTAATAAAGATACTCAACTATGCATGTCTCTAGCAGGAAGGCCGGGTAACTTTGGCACCCGTTTTCACAATTTTTTGTACAACGAGTTGAATCTCAATTTCATTTACAAAGCATTTACCACGAATGATTTGCAAGCGACTATCGGTGGCATTCGATCTATGGGAATACGTGGTTGCGCTATCTCCATGCCTTACAAAGAAGCCTGTATCCCGCTTATTGATGAGATGGATGAATCTGCGACTGCTATTCAATCTGTTAACACTATTGTGAATGATCAGGGGCGATTGAAAGCCTATAATACTGATTATATAGCAGTTTCGCAATTGCTGAACCAGCATAACGTGCGGCGGGATAGTGTATTTGCTCTACGTGGAAGCGGCGGTATGGCGAAAGCTGTCTTGTGTGCGCTGCGCGACGCGGGCTTTGAGTCAGGCTATGTCATGGCCAGGAATGAAGAGACTGGTCGTGCATTGGCACAAGCTTATGGATATGAGTGGACGGCTGATCTGGGAAGGATTCGTCCGGATTTGTTGGTGAATGTGACACCTGTTGGGATGGCTGGTGGTTTAGAGGCGGACGATTTGTCATTTGAACCCGATTTTATCGATAAGGCTGAGACCGTATTTGATGTGGTTGCGCTCCCTGCTGAAACTCCGCTGATCCGTCATGCAAGGCTAAAGAGTAAGAAAGTGATTACTGGGGCAGAGGTTTTTGCTATACAGGCATTGGAGCAATTCATTCTGTATACAGGTGTACGCCCAACCGAAGAGCAGTTCAAAAGAGCGGCAGCATATGCCCGTGGCTGACAACAGCGTTATAGTCAGGTATAAACGGATATGATATGTTAGGGTAGATAAAGTTCAGAAGAAAAAGGAGTCAATTATATGGAGCAGCAGCGATTTGTCAAGGAGTCACGTTCGTACAAAACAGCACGGGTATTTCCGGTTGATGTCAACAACAACAACACCTTGTTTGGTGGAAAATTAATGGCGTATATCGACGATATCGCCTCAATTGCAGCGTCAAAGCATTCACGATGCTCGGTTGTGACGGCTTCAACGGATTCGGTAGACTTCTTGCTGCCGATTAACCCAAGTGATGCCGTTTCCTTGGAGTCTTTCGTTACCTGGACGGGAACAAGCTCGATGGAGGTTTTTGTGAAAGTAGTAACCGAGGACTTGAAGACGGGAGAGCGGAATATCGCAGCGACTTCGTTTTTAACCTTTGTTGCTTTTGATGAAAATAGAAAAACGGCCAAGGTTCCATCCGTTATTCCGGAGACTGAGGAAGAGAAGCAACTGCACGAGACGGCCTTCAAACGCGCGGAGATGAGAAAAGCTCGCAGGGAAGAAAGTAAAAAGTTTGCCGATTACCTGATCACCAAGTTCCCTTGGGAGTAAAAATACATAATAAGAATCGTTTCTATTGTATAAAAATTCCAAAGGATAAAACAAGACCAGATTGGCTATGCCAGTCTGGTCTTGTTTGGCCATCAACGGTCATTTAACTTATTGAATTCATTATATTCACTATTGTAAATTTTGCGGCCGTACCCGACTGGTGGGCATCGCAACGAGCGGATCATCGGGCCAGTAATGCTTCGGATAACGACCCTTAAGATCTTTTTTGACCTCGAAATACGTATGACGCCAAAAGCTTGCCAAATCGCTCGTTACCTGAACAGGGCGTTGGGCAGGCGATAACAGCTGAAGCCGTATAGGGACTCGGCCCCTTCCAATTCGCGGAGTTTGCTCCAATCCGAAGAGTTCCTGCAGCCGAACGGATAAGGTAGGGATATCGGGGTCGCTGTAATCAACGGAAATCCGTGAACCGCTTGGGACGGTGATATGCGTTGGGGCTGATTCGTCCAATGCGCGGCGCTGTTCCCATGAGAGCATGGACTCCAGGATGGTGCACATATTCAGGCGCTGAAGGTCGCTGCGATTCTTGAGCCCATGCAGATGCGGAGCCAGCCAATCGTGAATAGTAACGATAAGTGCAGGGTCCGCCACGTCAGGCCAATTGGCATCATAATGATTCATAAACTGGAGACGCTCACGTAATTGAAGGGATGCTTTTGTCCAAGGCAGCAGGGTCAAGCCTTCAACGATAATTCCGTTGACCAAAGCATGGAAAATCTCGTCCTGATCAGGTGAGGGGTTCGGTACATCCTTCATAAGAATAGCCCCTATGCGTATATAATGACGGGAACGCACAGCTTGTACAACTGGATCCCATGCGGTGATCGTCTCCCGTTCAATACTGCCGCTAACATGCTGCTCCAGCTCTTCCCATTCAACGGGAGCAGCCAAATAAATCCGGCTGTCGGTGCCTTGATCATCAAGCTCCACAGTTACTATATAAGGCGAGTTGGCTAGCGGCTGCATATGAATAAACTGTGCTCCGCGTCCGCTGCTCAACAGAAAGCCTCCCTGTGATCTACGCTGCCCGATTCGGTCGGGAAACGCGAAGGCTAGCAGCAGACCACAGTGCTGCACATCCTCTGGTTGGCTTGCAACCTGAATATGCAGCTCCCTTTTCCATTGGCCAGCTTCCATCCATATACGTCTGCAAGCGGCAGCATCTACTGTAAAGCCCTCATAAAATAAGGGTCCAGACGAATAATCCTTTGACTTCATGGTCCTTCGAAGTGCCTCTACGCGCAATCGTAGATCTGCATTCGGAGCTGCAGCATCACCCTTTAAGAAGTCCCTCTCGTTGAGCAGGGCAGCTAGCTCGCAAGCCAGCTCTCCATATCCAAGCGGAATTGCCTTAAGCACCATATGTGCCAAGCGTGGATGAAGTCCAAGTCCTGCCATACGGCGCCCCTCGGTTGTAATTGATCCGTCCTTGTTCAATGCTCCTAATTGGACAAGCAGCGAACGCGCCTGAACAAATGCAGCCTGAGGCGGGGAGTCAAGCCACTCCAGCTCAGCAGGCTCGATTACACCCCAAGCTGCCAGCTCCAGAGCCAGGGGAGCCAGATCAGCCTCGGCTATTTCCGGCTTGCTTAGTGGTTGGAGCTGACGATGTTCGGCTTCCGTCCAAAGGCGGTAGCAGGTACCCGGACCGAGGCGGCCCGCCCGCCCCCTGCGCTGGTCCGCCGATGCCAGAGATACCGGAACGGTTTCCAGACGGGTCATCCCGGTGCGCGGTGAGAAGCGGGGGACACGGCTCAGGCCGCTATCAATGACAATCCCGATTCCATCAACAGTAAGGCTCGACTCAGCAATGGATGTGGTAAGCACAATTTTACGTTCATTCGCTTGACCTCGGGTGATAGCTCGATCCTGATTTTCTTGGGGCAAGGAACCGTGCAGCGGGGTGATCTGAACCAGAGGACCGAGCTGCAGCTCGCGCAATCTCGCTTCAATTCGTCTGATTTCACCGGTTCCTGGCACAAACACAAGCATATTGCCATGCTCATGCTGCTCCAAGGCATGGACTATTGCGCGCACAACCGTCTGCTCAATGCGTCCCTCAGGTTTTCGGTCCAAATAATGGGTAGCTACTTCAAAGCTTCGCCCTTCGCTAATCAGGATTGGCGCATTGTTCATCAGCCCGGCAACGGCTTGGGCGTCCAGTGTTGCCGACATCACGATGATACGCAAATCGTCACGAAGTAAAGCCTGTGCCTGCAAACACAGGGCAAGTCCAAGATCTGCGTGAAGGCTGCGTTCGTGAAATTCGTCGAAGATGACAGCACCTACACCCTCCAGACTGGGGTCCTGCTGAAGCATTCGGGTAAGGACACCTTCCGTAATGACTTCGATTCGTGTGGAGGGACCTACGCGAGTATCCATTCGAACTCGATATCCAACGGTCTCCCCGACCTGCTGACCAAGTGAAACGGCCATGTAGCGGGCAGCAGTACGGGCGGCGATGCGGCGCGGCTCGAGCATCAGGATTCGCTGCTTTGCGAATAGGGGCTCGTCCAGTAAAACCAGCGGGACACGTGTTGTTTTGCCTGCTCCGGGCGGGGCTACCAGCACGATGGCCGAGTGGACATGTAAAGTTTCTTTTAATTGAGGAAGAACCGTATCTATGGGCAAAATGGTCATGCTATCACTCCAGCTGTTCTTATGTATGCAAGAATTATAACAGAATCAGAAAGAATTAACCTGCGTTAGGAATTATGTGCTTAATAGACAACAAAGAAGCCGCAGCAGCAGCTTCTTAATTTGTAATATGTATGGTTGGATAACAGAGAAGGCTTTACCGTAGTTTAATAGAGCGATAAAGCCAAAGAGTCAGTTTCGTTGTAAGAATGAAGAATCGCTTCGCATCCGACAATTTCGATGCTAATTAAGGAGTCGAGACATTTTTTAATTGCTCTTTTTCCCTTTACTACTTTGGATTCAAGAGCAGAAACAAGAAGATTCAGTTTCTTTTTGTTCTTTTCATCGGAGTAAACAGGCACCTTTTTATTCTGTACTGTTATGAACAATTTCATTACGCTCACCCGCCTAATAATTGGATATAATACATAGTATATATGAACATCATTAAAATAACCTTAAAATCATTGTACAATTTTGCGATATTTTCATTAATTTTGTTCACCAAGATGTTTCGATACGATTAATTACCCAGCTTCTAGCTTTTGAAACAGCAAAATATCAATTATTTTGTAAAAAGTATGGAATGCCTGAAGTCATTGTAAAAACAATTGATTCTATTGTAATATGATTTCTATAAGACTGACAAAGCTTTGCAAAAAGAGTAGTAATTAGGGAGGCCGCACAGGTTGAGAATAGATGCGCATCAGCATTATTGGCAATTGGCACGTGGAGATTATGATTGGACCAAAGCAGACGGAGAGACATTGTATCGGGATTTTTTTCCGGCCGATCTGTCTGAGCATTTGGCACGCACTCAGATTGACAAGACGATTGTCGTACAGGCAGCTCCGACACTGAAGGATACGGAATTTATGCTTGAGCTGGCGCAGCACGACGACTCCATTGCGGGTGTTGTTGGTTGGCTGGATCTGGAGCACACGGATTTCCGGGAGCATTATGAGTCCTTGCGGCAGCAATCCAAATTGGTTGGGATTCGGATCATGATTCAAATTATGGAGGACGCTGAAGAGGTTTTGCGGCCGGCAAGTTTACAGGCGCTGAAGTTTTTGGAGGCCGAGAATTTTCCGGTCGATCTGCTGATGCGTTCACACCAGCTGCCTACTGTGCTGAAATTACTACAGGAGGTACCTGATCTTCGCGGGGTTATTGACCATATCGCCAAGCCTGTTATTGCACAGGGACAATGGGAGCCTTGGGCCTCACAGCTGCTGGAAATTGCCACATATCCGTCGATAACCTGCAAGCTGTCGGGGATGGTAACAGAAGCTGAGCATCAGGCTTGGACGACTGAGCAGATAACTCCTTATATTCAACATATTGTAAAAGCTTTTGGTACAGAGCGTGTAATGTTTGGCAGTGATTGGCCTGTCTGCCTGCTGGCGGCAAGCTATGAACGAGTTGTGGAGCTGTTGGACGAAGCCTTGCCCGAAGGGATAACAGAGTCGGAAAAAACGGCGATATTCGGCCATAACGCCCTGCGTTTTTACAAGCTGGAGCATTTGCTTCGTTAGGTTATCAAGTTCGCAGTACAGGGGATCATCAGATCATCACAATCCAGAGGAGTGGTTGAAAATGTCCAAAAATGTTAAACTGCCGCGGGACAAAAAAATCAAGCTAAGCCAATATGATCCCGATGATACGGGTTCCTTTGCTGGAAAGGATGAAGTTGCCGAACATTATGAGAAGCTCAAAGAGGAATTAACAGAGCTGCAGGACAAGCTGTTTGCTGGAAAGAAGTATTCGCTGCTCGTTATTTTTCAGGGGATGGATTGCAGCGGCAAGGACGGCGTCATCAAGAAAGTGCTGTCCGGTGTCAATCCGCAGGGCTTCAAGGTGACTTCATTTAAGCAACCGACAACTGAAGAATCCTCACATGATTTTCTATGGAGAGCCCATAAGGAAACGCCGGGCAGAGGATTTATTACGGCATTTAACCGCTCCTACTATGAGGACGTGTTGATCACTCGTGTACACAATCAGATTGAGGATGAAGAGGCTGAGCGGCGATTCAAGCATATCAAGCAATTTGAGAAGCTGCTGGCTGATCATGATACAGTCGTATTGAAAATTTTCTTACATATTTCGAAGGATTTTCAGATAAAAAAAATTGAGGAACGGCTTCATGATCCATCCAAAAGATGGAAGTTTGATCCGAGCGATCTGTTGGAGCGCAACTATTGGGACGCCTATCAAAAGGCTTACGAGAGTGTGTTCACAAATTGCAGCTCGAAGGACGCGCCTTGGCATCTGGTGCCCGGTAATAACCGCTGGTACAGAGATTATGTGGTACTATCGCTAATTGTGGATACTTTGAAAAAGCTGCCGTTGTCCTATCCGCAGCCTGACATCGCAATGAAGGAATTAAGCGAATTGCTGCCGCTTGGCGAACAGCCTGAATAGAAGATTTGTTACTTGCGCTGCTATCGGTACTAACACTACAAGCATCCCTATTCACTTATTACTAAGTGGGTCAGGGTTGTTTTTTTGCGTGCGAAGACATTCATATGAGATGTGACATTTGTCAGGTGCAAGTGATGACATTAGTCGGTAATGCGTAATGTCTATTCCGTTTATACTAAAAAGCATGAAGTCGAATATATGAGGTGATTGAGATGAATCCAGTTATAGAGCTGCAGCACGTTACCAAAAAGTTCAAAGGCAAGCGGGCGGTGGATGATATCTCGTTAACGATTCATGAAGGCAGTGTGGTTGCCCTGTTAGGGCCAAATGGTGCAGGAAAAACGACGACGGTTGCCATGACGCTCGGTCTGAGAAAACCAACAAGCGGAACAATTCGATTGTTGGGCGGGGACCCGCAGGATCGAGCTGTCAAAGACAGAATCGGAGCTATGCTGCAGGATGTTCATAGCATTGACGGTTTGAAGGTGGGGGAAACGATCGAGCTGTTCCGTCATTATTATTCCAAGCCCTTGCCCTTAGACCGACTGCTCAAAATATCAGGTCTCATGGAAGAGAAAGGGAAGCTCGGGACAGCGCTGTCCGGCGGACAAAAACGCAGGTTGGGCTTCGCACTGGCTTTGGCGGGTGATCCATCCGTGCTGTTTCTCGATGAACCTACAGTGGGGATGGATGTCAGCTCGCGGCAGCTGTTCTGGGAAACGGTCAAAGCTATGGCGGGACAAGGACGGACGATTATTTTGACGACACATTATTTGGATGAGGCTGATGCCATAGCGGATCGAGTGGTTGTCATTAACAAGGGCAAGCTTGTCGCTGACGGAACCCCGGAGGAAATCAAAGCATCGACAAATAGCAAAATATTGTCTTTTACAGCGGGATACGGACTGACCGAAGAACGGCTGCGCAGCCTACCAGGGGTTATAGATGCGGAGTGGAAGGGGCGAAGGGTCAAGCTGTACAGCAATGATACGGATCAGCTCATCGCTGCGATTGTGCGGCAGGAGCTGGATGCGACCGATATTGAAATCCAGAGTGTTGGTCTGGAGGAAGCTTTTCAGGCGTTGGTCCGGGAATAACGTTATATTCCTGCAGAAACGTTATGAATCGCAAGTGAAAGGAGATGTTCTTATGAAAGCGATGCTGGCACAATGCAAAGCCGAGCTGCTGCGGACCCTGAGGAATCGGAAATTTATTATGTTTGCCTTGCTGATGCCTGCTGTGTTTTATTTTATTTTTACGAGTACGATAGATCCGAATACGGAGGTAGGCGGCATAGACTGGAAGGCTTACTATTTAATATCCATGACGGTATTTGGCGTGATTGGAGGAAGTATCAATACGCTGAGCCTGCGCTTTGCTCAGGAGCGAATGCAGGGCTGGGTGCAATTGATTAAGCTCACCCTTCTCCCTTCAGGTGCCTATGTTTTCTCCAAAATAGCAGCTCAATCCATCGTTAATCTGGGAACGATTGTACTGATGTTTATTATAGGCGCGCTGTTCCGCGATGTGCATTTATCGGCGGGTCAATGGATAGCCTGCGGACTGTGGATCTGGGTTGGAGTTGTTCCCTTTATGGCGCTAGGTACGCTGCTTGGCACGATCCGCAGTATTGAGGTTGTACAAGTATTGGCCCAACTTTTATTTATAGGAATGTCGGCGCTCGGAGGACTATGGATGCCCATGCAGGCTATGCCGCAGCTGATGCAGCATATCGCGTTGTGGCTTCCCACTTACCGATACGGTCAGGGGGCATGGAATATCATTGCCGGGGCCTCACCGGATTGCGCAGGTATTGCGGTTCTTGCAGCATATGTGATCATTTTTATGGTATTATCGTCGTATATCATAAAAAGGCAGGAAGCGGTATGACGAAGCCCGGTTCGGTATTAGACAGGAAAATACGGGGAAGCTTGTTGTTTTCATTCGTTTGGCTAATTTATCTGATCATACCTATTAATGCGCTGCTCCACAAATCGGCTTCCGAGATGTGGATCGGCTTTTCTGTGCTTGCCTTGTTTGTTCTCATCTACCTGCTATCCTATCTGGATTCGTCATGGCGATTGCTGTGTGTGATGAGCTTGTTTGTCATTATCGGCTTTTTTTGTTTGCATTATGATCAGAGCTTTATATTTATGGGATTTTATACGGCTGCGATCGTTGGCATGCTGCCCACCAATAAACAGTTTATAGGTGGAATGGCAGCTCAGCTTGTATTGTTCGTGCTTGTTCTTTTTGGCAATGGTCTTGAGCTGGATGAATCGGATATGATCAATTTCATACCTTCGATGCTGGTGATGATCGTGCTGCCAATCATCATGCGCGGGGTATTCCGTTCAAAGGAGCTGCGCAGTAAGCTGAACATGGCTAATGATGAAATCGCACGTCTGGTCAAAAATGAGGAAAGGCAGCGAATTTCCCGTGATCTGCATGATACACTTGGCCATACCTTGTCGCTGATAGCGCTCAAAAGCGAGCTGGCTGAGAAAATGATAGGTATAAATCCCGAACGCGCGATTCAGGAAACAAAGGACATTCAAACGACCGCTCGAGCCGCTCTCCAGCAAGTTCGTGAGCTCGTATCGGATATCAATACTGTGACGATTAGCGAGGAGTTGGCACATGCCGAACAGATATTGTCTGCGGCGGGAATCGACCTGCATGTTCAAGGAAAGGCTGAAGCAGCTGAGGTACCTCCCTTGATCCAAAACATTCTTGGTATGTGTATGAGAGAGCTGGTGACGAACGTCGTGAAGCACAGTAAGGCCAAGCAATGCTTTATTGAATGCACGGCAGCAATGGACCCCTTTACCTTGACGATTCGTGATGACGGAGTCGGTACCGCTTACTCAGCATCAGTGAAATCACAGGCATGTGCAGGACTCCGGGGAATCAGCGAACGTCTGGAGCTGGTTGAGGGCAAGCTTCAATTTCATTCTGCTCCGGGTGAAGGAACGAGAGTGGTTCTTGTTGTTCCGAAGGTTGTGAAAAATGTGAAGATCAGGGAGAATCAAACATGAGAGTAATTATTGCCGAGGATCAGAACATGCTGCGCGGCGCATTAAGTGCCCTGCTGGATATGGAAGACGATATCGAAGTTATTGGTCAGGCTGAAAATGGCGAGCAGGCTCTTCAGATGATTGTTGAGCTGTCACCGGATATTTGTATTATGGATATTGAGATGCCCAAGCTTACAGGACTGGATGTAGCTGAGCGGTTAAAGGAACAAGGGCATTCTTGCCGTGTTGTGATCCTGACAACTTTCGCTCGCGTGGGGTATTTCCAACGGGCGATCAAATATGGAGTTCAGGGTTATTTGTTAAAGGATTCGCCGGTACACGAGCTTGCAGCCGCGCTGCGGAGTATACACAAGGGCGGAAGGATCATCAGTCCTGCACTTTCTATTTCGTTATGGGAAGCGGAAAATCCGCTGACGGAACGGGAGCAGGAGGTGCTGAAGCTGGTAGCCGCGGGGTTGTCGGTAAATGAAATAGCCAGAAAGCTGTTCTTGACGGGAGGCACGGTACGGAATTATGTGTCGGAAATTTTGCAGAAGCTTGAGGCCAAAAACCGTATTGATGCGATCAGTATTGCCGAGAAAAATGGTTGGCTGCAATAACACTAGACGCTACATAGCAGCCGTAAGAAATTAAGTTTTAGGAGGCGCGGGCAATGAAAGAGCTGTATAACCAAGTGCTGGAGCTGCTTATCCGGCACCAGCAGGCACATCTGCTTCAGTTCTATGACGAGCTATCTGAGGCGTCACAGGTGAAGCTGCTGAATCAGATTCTGAGTATCAACTGGGACCGATGGGCAGCATTAGGAGAAGTGCGTGCAGCACAGACACCTGCAATCTATGAAGACCTGACGCCCATGGAAGCACTTGATTGGGAGCTGTTCAGCGAGGACGAGCAGCAGTATTTTACGGATAAGGGTTGGGAGCTGCTGCGTCAAGGCAAGGTTGGAGCGATTGTTGTAGCCGGAGGCCAGGGAAGCCGATTGGGGCATGAAGGACCGAAAGGGACCTACGATATTGGCCTGCCTTCCCACAAGTCGTTGTTTCAGCTTCAAGCGGAGCGATTGCTCAATCTGTCTCAGCGAGCAGGCAGCCGAATCCCTTGGTATATCATGACCAGCCCGGATAATCATCAGCAAACGGTCGATTATATGGCAGGAGCTGGGTATTTTGGTTATAGTGCTGACGATTGCGTTTTTTTTGAACAGGGGGTGATGCCTGCTGTAGATGAGGATGGCCGTATATTTTTATCGGAGAAGGATGAGATTGGTCTGGCTCCAAGCGGAAATGGAGAGTGTTTCGCCGCCTTGAACAAGTCTGGAGCGTTAGCCGACATGAAGCGCCGGGGTGTCGAATGGTTATTTTATTATAATGTGGATAATGCACTTATTAAGGTGGCAGACCCTGTGTTTGTTGGAGTTGCCGCTCATTATGACAACCCGATTGCGACCAAAGTTATAGATAAGGCGTACCCCGAGGAAAAGGTCGGTATTCTATGTATGAAAAACAATCGGCCTATGGTCGTGGAATATTCCGATCTGCCACAGCATCTGATGTTTGAGCGCAATAGTGAAGGGAAGCTGACCTATGGGCTTGGCAACATCTCGATTCATTTATTTCGTCGTGACTGGATCGAACAGCAGGTGAACAGCAGCATTCCCTACCATGTCGCTCACAAGAAAATCAGGCATGTAGATGTGAATGGTCACTTCATTGAAGCGTCACAGCCGAATGGGTACAAATTCGAACGGTTTATTTTTGATTTTTTTCCATGGGCAGCGGGAATTACGGTTCTCAAAGGAAAACGTGAAGATGATTTTGCACCTGTAAAAAACAAGGAAGGTGAGGACAGTCCGCAAACAGCGAGAGAGCTTATTTACGATCTGCATCGGAGCTGGCTGCTGAAAGCGGGTGCTTCGCTTGATGAGATTCAGGGGCCAGTGGAGATTTCGCCGTTGCTATCGTACGCTGGGGAAGGATTAACAAGAGAGACTTAATTTAACAGAGCAGCTGCAGACTGCTCTTTTTTTGCGTTTTCATTTTGGATGAATAGCAAAAAAGATCGTTTGCAGTTGGCGTGATTATGCTACAATGTAACGATAATTCATTAAATGTTTTTTCATTTTATAGGCAGAAGAGGGCTGGAGTATGCTAAACCGATTAAACAAAATATTGGAAAAATGTATGCCATTTCTTACACCAACAGGTGTGCTTGTGGGTCTCTTGGGTGCCGCATGGCTGCACTCGTTCAGTTTTTTGGTGCCGTGGATTTTTGCTGCAATGACGTTTGCGGGCAGTATTGGCTCCAATTTCAAGGATTTGGGCCGGGTGATGATGCTTCCACTTCCGATTGTGGCTAATCTACTTATATTGCATTTGGTCATGCCTATATTAGGCTGGGCCGCCGGGGCCTACTTTTTTCCAGGTGATGATTTGACGCAGACGGGTTTTGTGCTGTTATTCGTCATTCCAACCGGAGTCGTGAGTCTCGTCTGGGTCACTATTTATGGAGGAAATATTGCGCTTACGCTGGCCCTCATCCTGTTGGATACGCTGTTGTCTCCTATTATCGTTCCACTGAGTCTTTCCTGGATCGTAGGAGCCAAGGTTCATATGGAGCCGCTGGATATTATGGGCGGGCTGCTCTGGATGGTCGTTGTCCCTTCTATTATCGGGATGCTGCTCAATCAACTAACGAAGGGCAAAATCAAGCCGGTGCTCGGTCCCAAGCTTGCACCTTTTTCGAAAATCGGGCTGTTTATTGTCGTTTCGATCAACAGCTCGGTGGTAGCTCCTTACTTGAAGCAGTTTAATATGAAGCTGCTGGAGATCATCATCGTAGCCTTTGTGCTTGCGGCTTTTGGTTATATCGCGGGCTGGCTTGTGTCTCATTGGATGAAGTGGGACCGTGAAGTGACCATTGCGCTAACGATAAATTCAGGGATGCGTAATTTAAGTGCAGGCGCAGTGCTTGCGATCAGCTTCTTCCCGCCTCCTGTCGCCTTGCCGGTTATCGCCGGTATGCTGTTTCAGCAAATTCTCGCTGCGTTGTTTGGACAGCAATTGGGTAAAAAGTATGGCATGACATCCTCCGTATCCAGTACAGCCAAATAGTCATTAGCGGTGGCGATTTTCAACGGGATCAGGAGAATGATATAATGTTGCTTAAATAGACAGGTGTTGACATGAAGGAAGGTGACAATAAGGATGGGAAGCAGTTCGAGGTATACAGCAACAGTGTCGCTTGTTGTTATGGCGGCAGGATTTATCGGAACCTTGTTTGTTGAAGGTCCCATATGGGTTCGGTTTTTACAAAGCGGATTTGAAGCGGGACTTGTAGGGGGACTGGCAGACTGGTTTGCAGTGACAGCGCTGTTCAGGCATCCGCTCGGGATTCCGATTCCACATACGGCCTTGCTGCCCAAAAATCGGGAAAAGGTATCCAGAGCGTTGGTCAATACCATTCAGGAGGATTTGCTGAGCAAGCAAAGCATTACGGACAAGCTGGCTCAAATCCCGTTGGTATCCAAAATTTTGCAGGGTGCAGCAGGGCAGCTGAGTACAAATTCGGCCAAGGCAGGTTTGGTGACACTAAGTGAATATGCGATTCGTCAGCTGCCACTTGAGAAGCTTGCCGCATTAGGCGAACGTGAAGTCAGACGTATGATTGATGAACTGGATTTACAGGTTCTGCTCAAACAAGGACTTCAACAGGTGTACACCAGGGGCTACGATGAAAAGGTATTCGACTTTGCTCTGAATACGGCCGAGCAGTTAATTATGAAACCGGAAATACGAGATCGGATGGGTGCAATGGCTTCTCAGGCGCTGCAAAATCTGAATGCAGGCGGGATGATGCAGTTCGCGCTTAACGCTTTTGCTGGATTTTTCAATGATGAGAAGCTGGGTGGCTTGATCCAACAGTTCATGCTGAATGGGCTCGATGGATTGAGATCCGTTAATAATCCTAACCGTAAAGCCGTCATGCGTGCTATACACAGCTGGCTGGATAATCCGGGCAATCAATATAAGCTGGCGATCGAAATGGATCACTGGAAGGCACAGCTGCTGGATGAATGGAAGCTCGAGGAGAAGCTGCTTGAGATGCTGCAGCGATTGCAGGCTCAAGCATTGGAATTTGTAAACCGTGAGGATTATGTAGAAGCCTATGTGATACCGGTGGTGAGCAAGCTGGTTAATCAGGTTTGTGACAATGAGGAGCTGCTGGATCGGCTCGAAAGCGGCTTGCGTGAGCAAATTGCCCGTTGGATCGAAGCCAATCACCACAAAATCGGTACGCTGATTCGTGAAAATATTGATCGTTTTGACGATAAAACGCTGATTACGCTTATGGAGGATAAAATTGGCGGCGATTTACAATGGATTCGAGTTAATGGAGCCATTTGTGGATTTTTGATCGGGATTATATTGGCTGCTATCAAGCTGATAGCCTGATAACCCAACGATACCAAGCATAAACCAGCAAGCCAGTGTGCAGACCCCAAAGCTGCCCATGGCTTGCTGGTTTATTTGTGCTTAATTAAAAATCGAAATGGAAATATTTTTGTCAAAAGCAAAATTAGCTGCGCCCAGTGCGCCGCCGATGTCCTTGAACACGGAGGTTTTGACTATGGTGTCAGCAGATAGCGGACGCATGGCCCGTTGGCGCATGACTCTAGTGGCTGTTTCTACAAATAGCGAACTGGCGTTTGGTATTGTGCCGCCCAGAATAATAGCCTCTGGATTAAACGTATTCAGCAGGTTCGCCATGGCAATTCCGAGGTATGAAGCTGCATTGCCAATAACCTGAACGGCGAGCTTGTCATCCTCCTCAGCAGCTGCGCATACATCATGCATTTTCAGGAATTGAAGGTCCATATTTTGATAAGGATACACAAGCTCCTGCTCGGAAGAACGGACCAGCTTGCGAAATTCCTGTTCAATGGCAGGGCCTGCAGCGAGAACCTGAAGACATCCATGATTGCCGCATGGACAGAGTGGTCCCGACGGCTCTATGGTGGTATGACCGATTTCACCGGCTCCTCCAAGTGATCCCGACAGCAGCTGACGGTCAATATATAATCCAGCTGCAATACCCATGCCAACCCCGATATAAATCATATTGTTATAGGAAAGTCCTGCACCGTATCGGCATTCCGTTAATCCCCTTGCCCGGTGACGGTTTACGACGACCGTAGGCCAGCCGATTTCCTTTTCCATAATGCCAGCCACATCAACTTGATTCCATTCCAGATCAGCGGCACTGCGAATCATACGGTGATTGGCATCGACCAGACCGGGAACACCCAAGCCAAGCAAAGGAATAGGGCTCTTGTCCAGACTTTTGACGAAGGTTGAGATTTCTAAGGCCAAGGCTTTGAAGGTTTCTTCCGGCTCGAAAGTATACAGAGGAATTTTCATTGATTTGATCACATTGCCAAGCAGATCGAAGGCGCCAAGTGTCCAGGTCTTGTTATCTAGATCGGCCCCGATTATGACTCTGGAATTAGGAACCAGCTCCAAAGCTGTAGCAGGTCTGCCTTTGGTGGATAAACGATTGTCGGTTTCGCACACAAGATCGTTTTCAATTAATTCGGCAATGGAAATGGAAATGGTAGCCCGGCTCAATCCGGTAATTCGGGTAAGCTCAATTCTCGACATGCTGCCTTGTATGCGCAGTGTTTGTAGAATAGTTAGTTTACTGCCCTTTTGATCTCTGATTTCATTGTTGCTCATAACAGCACCCTATCTTATATTCTGTCGGTAAAACCTCAAAAACGGGAATCATTGGTTCTAATTATAGCATAAAAGACTATAATCTCAACGAAAAAGAATAAGATAATTTAAATCTTTACATAAGTTGATCTCGATGTTAGAATAATCTAGAAATCGCTTCCAGAAAGTTAAACAAGTCATTGCAATTGGGGGTTACAAGATGCTAAGAGGGATCCCATCCATATTATCACCCGAGCTTTTGAAGACCTTGATGGAAATGGGGCACGGCGACGAAATTATTTTGGCGGATGGAAATTTTCCTGCTGCCTCGCACACGAAGCGTTTGATACGCAGTGACGGGCATTCAATTCCGGATTTGCTTCAAGCGATCATTCCGTTGTTTCCGTTGGATCATGCGACGGAGCATCCGGCGGTTGTGATGTCCCTGCTGCCAGCTGACCCCACACCTGAGGTGTGGGAAGTATATCGTGGTCTGATCCGTCCCTATGAGAGTCGATTCACGGATTTTGGTTATGTGGAACGTTTCTCCTTTTACGAGCGGGCACTCAAGGCTTTTGCTATTGTCGCAACAGGTGACAAGTCTTTCAAAGGCAATCTGATTTTGAAAAAGGGTGTTGTAAGGGATTGAGACTGTATGCCGGTACCATAATGAAGGAGGGGGAATTGTGAAAAAACGGGTTTTAGGCACCTCGGGAATCGAAGTTAGTGTGCTCGGTATGGGCTGCTGGCAGTATGGCGGCGGCACCTATTGGGGGGAGCAAAGCCAGAAGGATGTCGATGAGGTCGTGCACAAGGCGCTGGATCTGGGCGTGAACTACTTTGACACGGCTGAGGTTTACAATGATGGGGCAAGCGAGCTGGCACTCGGGATTTCACTCAAAGGCAGGCGGCCTCAGGCGATTATCGGCAGTAAAATCAGTACCTCGAATACGCAGCCGTCGGTGCTGAGAGCTCATTGTGAGGCAAGCTTGAAGCGGCTGCAAACCGATTATATTGACCTGTATATGCTTCACTGGCCGATCAGTCCGCTATCCGTTAAGCATTTCACACAGGATGCAGCTCTGATTGCGAATCCTCCGCAGCTTCAGGAAGTTTTTGAAACACTTCAATCTTTGCAGAAGGAAGGGAAAATTCGTCATATCGGCATCAGCAACCATGGTATGCAGCAGATGAAGGAGGTGCAGGACGCAGGTGTCAAGGTTGTAGCTAATGAAATGGCCTACAATTTGCTGTCACGGGCTATTGAGGAAAGTGTGCTGCCTTACTGCATTCAGAACGAAATTGGCGTTATCGGTTATATGCCGCTGCTGCAGGGCTTGCTGACAGATAAAGTCACAAGTCTGGATGAGCTTAGACCGCTGCAAGCCAGGTCCCGCCATTTCCATCACAGCAGAGGAGAAGGGACAAGGCATGGTGAGGAGGGGGCAGAGGCAGAGATCGAGCAGGCACTTCAGGAAATTCGTCTGCTGGCCCATACCCTTGGCACACCTATCATTACGCTTGCATTAGCCTGGGCGATTTCCAATGAAGCTGTATGTACGACGATAGTAGGTTCACGTAATGTCAAGCAGCTGGAATTGAATATTCAGGGTGCGTCCTATGAGCTGTCGCAGGCAACGATTCAGCGTCTGAATGAGATTACGGAGCCTGTACTGCTAAGGCTGGGCAGTAACCCAGATTACTACGAGAGCCGTCTCAATAGCAGAATTTATTAAAGTTTAAAAATAGACATAAGAATATGAAGCATGCTATAAAATTTTCGTTAATACAATAGAATTAGAGTAAAATGTGCTTATTTGACTTTATTTTAACAGATAATTACAGGTCATATTTAGTTCGATCTAAACATAATTTAATTATTGACGTAATTGAGAAATATAATATAAAATGGTTATACAACCAATGAAAGCGTTATCAAATTGAGCTGCTTTAAACTAACCTACAACGTAAAGGAAGTGCCCTATATGACAATCGATTCGATCTCATTTTCTGTATTTACGAAGCCTTGGAAAGCGGCGACGGTTTGGGAGCTTGGGAAATTTGTAAGTGATTTGGGTTTTGACGGTATTGAATTTCCTCTTCGTGACGGCTACCAGCTGGAACCTGCTAACGCAGATCAACTGCCCCAATTGGTACAACAATTCGCTGATCATGGCTTGAAAATATTCAGTGTTGCGAGTGAACCGACTGAAAGTGTGTTTGCCGGATGTGCAGAGGCTGGTATACCGATGATTCGTACGATGCCTGTCATCAAACATGAGCAAGGGTATCTGGCTTCTGAGCAGTTGGCGCGTGAGCAGATCGAGAAGCTGCTGCCGCTTTGTGAAAAGTATGGGGTGAAGATAGGCTGCCAGCAGCATTACGGAAATAATGTAGTTGATTCGATGGGTCTGCTTCACTTGCTGGAAGCTTACAATGCTGAGCATGTAGGGGCGATCTGGGATACAGCGCATGACGCGCTAGCTGGACAGCAGCCTGAATTTGGACTGGATATCGTATGGTCGCATCTGTGCATGGTCAATTTTAAAAATGCTTATTATAAGCTGTTGAGCGGACCTGAAGCCGAATCGGCAGAATGGAAAAGATATTTCACCTCAGGTCGTCAAGGACTTGCTTCCTGGCCCCGTGCAGCAGCTTATCTGCAAAAACGCAATTACAGCGGAGTGATCTGCTTAAGTGCCGAATATACGAATGAAGCCGATGTAGATCGTTTAATCAAAGAGGATATCGCCTATGCGAAGTCATTATTTGCCTGAGGGGGAGGAAGCACAGATGAATGACAAGCTAAGAGTTGTGTTTATTGGAGCGGGCAGGATGGCTAACAGTGTTCATTATCCTTCACTTGCTTCTTTCCGCGAAGAAGTCGATATTGTCGGGATTTGTGATGTATATCCGGAATCACTGAAGAAAACTGCCGATAGGTATGGAATAGAGAATCGATATACGGATTATAAAGCGATGATTGAAGAGACCAAGCCGGATGCTGTGTATGCGATCGGGCAGCCGCACATCATGTACGATGTGTGGATGTGGTGCCTGAGACAGGGGTTGAATCTGTATATTGAAAAGCCGCTCGGCATTACGATTCATCAGGCCAGAGCTTTGGTGTATACGGCAGAGCAGCATAATTGCATCACGCAGGTAAGCTTTCAAAGACGCAGTTCACCGATGGTTTCAAAGCTGCGTGACGAGTGTCTTAAGCGTGGACCGATTACCCATGCGGTATGCAAATTTTATAAATCGGAGATTGAACCATTTCTTGGGGCTCGTGATCGGATGATGGATGATACGGTTCATTCGATCGACACCATTCGCTGGATGTGTGGAGGCGAAGCCATCAAGATTGAGAGCACCACCAAACGTATAGGTGTTCCCGATATTAACTTTATTTCAGCGACAATAGAATTTGATACGGGAGCAACCGGATATTTAATTAATAGCTGGTCAAGCGGCCGAAGAATATTTTCGGTAGAAATGCATGCCCCTAATATTTGTGTTGAGGCTGAGCATGAAACCAAAGGCTACTTGTATGCAGACGGGGATACTACAGGTATTGAATACGATGCGCGTGAAGAAGCCGGGGGCACGGAGCTGTTTCAATATGGCGGATTTCAAGCCAAACATCGTGAATTTATTGACTGTCTGAAGGCAGGAACACAGCCCTCATCGAATTTCAAGGATGCCTTGAAAACGATGGAGATCGCCGAAGTTATTCTTGCTCAAGCACTGCTTAACGGTAAATGATAATAAGAGAATGGCTGGGTGGGACTGTAGAGTTTCGGTTCCACTTCAGCTTCAGGCAGCAGGCAGTGAATTGGAGGAGGTGAGCTAATGGCCGTGGAATCGGTAAGTGTTGAAGAGGTGTCTTCAGTGAAGCACACAAGAAAAAGTCGCAGTGTAATCAGGGATATGGCCAAGGTGTGGCAGCTATATGTGTTAATGGCACTGCCTTTTGCCTACATTGTCATATTTAAATATGTCCCGATGTATGGGGCTCAAATTGCCTTTAAAAATTTCGTGGCAACGAAAGGAATCTGGGGAAGTCCCTGGATTGGTTTGGATAATTTTGTTCGCTTTTTTGAATCCTATGAATTTTGGACCATTATGGGTAATACAATCGGTTTAAGCTTCTATCAGCTTGCTGCCGGGTTTCCTTTTCCAATTATACTGGCTTTGAGTTTGAACTATGTGATGCACGATAAATTCAAAAAAATGGTCCAAATGGTCACCTATGCGCCGCATTTTATTTCAGTGGTTGTTATGGTCGGTATCATTTTTCAGGTGCTGGACCCTCGTATCGGACTTGTGAGCGAGCTGCTTAAAGTTCTGGGCTTTGGCTCTGTTAACTTGCTGGGTCAGGCTGAATATTTCAAAAGCATTTATGTATGGTCAGGCGTCTGGCAAAATGTTGGCTTCAGCTGCATCATTTATTTGGCCGCATTGGCGGGAATCGATCCTGCACTGCATGAGGCAGCCGTTGTTGACGGTGCGACCAAATTACGAAGAGTATGGCATGTTGATCTGCCGGGAATTGTACCAATAGCGATGATTTTGTTAATTCTGGAAGTCGGGCGCATGCTGGAAATCGGTTTTGAAAAAGCGTTTTTAATGCAAAATCCACTAAATCTTCAAGCCTCTGAGATTATTGACACCTACGTATACAAAGTTGGTCTTGCCTCGACAGTCGTGAACTTTTCTTATTCTTCAGCAATCGGTTTATTTAAAAATGTGATCAATCTGATTTTACTGCTTACCGTGAACCGCCTTGCCAAAAAAATGGGCCAAAGCAGCCTGTGGTAGAAAGGAGGATGGCGACAAAATGAATGCGACAGTGAAAGAAGCCGGCGTTGACAGGTTGTTTAATGTTGTCAATTACACGATACTTAGCCTGTTTTTTCTGGCTGTGCTGTACCCGCTCGTTTATATTGTAAGCGCTTCTTTTAGCTCAACGGATGCAGTGATTTCGGGAAGGGTCTGGCTGTGGCCGGTGGAACCCGGAATCAAGGGCTATAAGGCCGTATTTGAATATAAAGCAATCTGGACGGGGTTTGGTAACTCGCTGTTTTATACAGCAATTGGCACGATAATTAACGTTGCCTTAACTATTGCGGCAGCCTATCCGTTATCGCGCAAAGATTTTATCGGGCGTAACGCCATTATGTTTATTTTCGTGTTTACGATTATGTTCTCGGGAGGGATTATCCCGAATTATTTGCTGGTCAAAGATTTAGGCATACTCGATACGCGTTGGGCGATGCTGCTGCCGGCGGCACTGAGCGTGTTCAATGTGATTATCGCCAGAACGTATTTTCAAACGACACTGCCAAGTGAGATGCTTGAGGCGGCGCAGGTAGACGGCTGCACGGATTGGAAGTTTTTGTGGAAGATCGTGATTCCTTTATCAGGACCGATTATTGCGGTTCTTGCACTTTTTTATGCAGTCAGTCATTGGAATACGTACTTCAGCGCTTTACTGTATTTGAAGGAACGCAGCCTATACCCGATACAGATCGTGCTGCGTACGATCCTGATTCAGAATCAGATTGATCCCAGCATGGTCACGAGCGAAGAGGATTTAATTGCCCGGCAGGGTCTTGCCGATTTGCTCAAATATTCATTAATTGTCGTCGCCACCGCTCCCATGCTGATTGTTTATCCTTTTGTGCAAAGGCATTTTGTCAAAGGGGTGATGATAGGCTCCATTAAGGGCTAAGTCGTAATGTTGATTGACGAACAATTATGATGGATAAGAAAAGGGAGGTTGACTGTATGAGAAAAAAGCTGTACATGATGCTGGCGGTACCGATGTGCGCCTCATTGATTTTATCTGCATGCACGAAAGATCAGGCTGCCCCGGCAGCAGGCACTACGACTGCGCCCAAAGAGAGCGCTACCGCTTCTAATGTAACGCCAGTGGGGCAATTCCCTGTTGTAAAGGACAAAATTACGCTGAAGGTTGCGATTAGAGGCAGCAGTCTGGTTGAAGACATGAAGACAAATGGATATACCAAATGGCTTGAAAATAAAACGAATGTCCATGTCGATTGGACGATTTTGGATGAAAAAAGCTACCAGGAGCAGCTGAATTTATTGCTGGCCGGAGGTAATTTACCGGATGTGCTGATGAATCTCGATGTTTCTCCTGAACAGCAAATGATTTATGGAGAGCAGGGTACCTTCGTTTCCTTTACGGATTTGATCGAAAAATATGGGGATAACACGAAGAAAATTTTTGCGGAAATGCCTGAAGCCAAGAGTGCGGTCACGGCCCCTGGCAATAAAATTTACACACTGCCCTACATTAATGATTGCTTCCATTGTTCCTTGGATTACAAAATGTACGTTTACAAGCCATGGCTGGATAAGCTGGGCTTGAAGGAGCCGACTACCCTTGATGAATTTTATAACATGCTGAAGGCCTTCAAAGAAAAAGACCCGAACGGTAATGGCAAGGCGGATGAAATTGCCCTGATCGGCGGCACAGCCAAAGGCGTTTCCAAATCGGACATTGACGTATTTTTGATGAATTCCTTCATTTATGATGATGGCAACAAACGGATGATTGTCAATAATGGGAAAGTGGATGTGGCTTACAATAAGCCTGAATGGAAGGAAGGACTCAAGTACCTGAATAAGCTGTATAAAGACGGCTTGCTTGACCGCCAATCATTCACGATCGATAAGGAAGGCTTGAAAAAGATTGCCGAAAATCCGGATATTGCGATCGGCGGAGCTATTCCTGCCCACTCTCCTTCGGATATTACAATTGTTGAAGGTAAAAGCGGAAGATGGCTGGAGTATCAACCGATTGCACCACTCAAAGGACCCAACGGCGTACAAAAAACGACATGGCTGGCTTACGACAAGATTTCTAACGGTAAAGGCCAATTTATTATGACGAATGCCAATAAATATCCGGAAGCCACGATGCGGTGGGCGGATGCGATGTATACGTTTGAAGCCTCCTTGTATTCGAACTTTGGTGTGGAAGGCTCTGCATGGGAAAAAGCAAAACCGGGTGATTTGGGTCGAGACGGCAACCCGGCAAGCTACAGATTGCTTATCCCTTTCGGGCGCGTACAAAATGAGAACTGGGCACAATACGGCCTGAACTACCGTACCGACAAAGACTACTATGCAGGTCAAGCGGTGCTGAAGCTTCCAGATAAAGAAAAAATGTATTACGACATTACGAAGAAAAATTACGATCCTTATAAACCGAAAATCGATGAGATCATTCCACCTTTATTTTTCTCTCCTGCCGATTCTCAACAGCTAGCTGAGTTGGACAAAACGATCAATGACTACGTTAAAACAAGCATTGCGCGTTTTGTTACCGGAGATCTGGACATTGAGAAAGAGTGGACCAACTATGTAGCCACACTGGATAAAATGAATCTTAAAAAATATTTGGAAATTTACCAAAAGGCTCTCGACGGGAAAAACGTCAAGAAATAAGTGGCCGGAAGGGGGCGTGGATTGAATGCGGACCATTCTGGTGCAAATTCCACATGATCAGATCGAACTCTTTTTCACTGATGAAAGCCTTGAACGTATCCATCAGCTCGGCAATATCATTTGGAACCCGCATCATCGTCCTTTTACCGAGCAGGAGCTATGCGAGCACATCAAGGGAGTGGATACTGTCATCACAACCTGGAGAAGCGCACCTATCAGTGAAGAGGTACTAAAGCATGCCGATCAGCTTAAGCTGATTGCTCACATGGCTGGCTCCGTGAAGCCGATTCTGCCTACACTAGACGTTTATCGCCGTGGAATTCGGGTGTTGAACAGCAACTACGCGATCGGCGTGTCGGTTAGTGAATCCGTGCTGGCGTTAATTTTGGCATTGGGACATAAGATCATTCCTGTGAACAAAGAGATGGGAACGGGTAGAAATGCCAAAAGCGCGGTATATGAAACCTATGAATTAAGAGGAAGAACCGTTGGTTTGATTGGCTTGGGCATGGTTGCCCGCGAGGTGATTAAGCTGCTTCAACCGTTCGGCGTCAAGCTGCTTGGCTGCGATCCCTTTGTGTCGGCAGAACAGGCTCAGGAATGGAATGTCGAGCTAAAACCTTTGCATGAGGTGATAGCTGAATCCCATATTGTGTCGCTGCATGCCCCTAAGGTACCGGAAACGTATCAAATGATCGGGCACAAGGAATTGTCGCTGCTCCGAGATGGAGCTCTGCTCATTAATACAGCGCGTGGAGATTTGATTGACGAGACTGCATTAATTGAGGAACTGAGGAAGAAACGGTTTTATGCCGGACTGGATGTATTTATTGTGGAGCCGCTGTCTGCTGACAGCGAGCTTCGCCACATGGACAACGTTATCGTAAGACCGCACTTGGCCGGAGTTAATCCGGATTCACGCTTACGAATAGGCACGCTGATGGTACAGGAGCTGCAGCAATTTTATAACAACGGACCGCTGCGCTTTGAAGTGAAGGAGTCGCAGCTTGCCATTATGACTTAAACTTATAGAAAGAAGGAACAGGAGAATGGGAAAACCGAAGGCACTTATACTACCACCGAAGTCCAGATTAGATGAGGTATGCTCAGATACTTGCAGAAGCTTGATCAACGAGCATTTTGATCCAGTATGGAATGAAACGGGTGTTGATTACACCGAAGCAGAGCTCGCTGCTTTAATCGAATCGGCTGAGATCATTCTCACCAGCTGGGGTTCTCCAGCAATTACTGAAGCCATGCTGGAGCAGGCGCCAAAGCTGCGGGTGATCGGACACGCTGCAGGTACCGTTAAAGGACGGATCCCCCCAACTGCTTTTTCCAAGCAGGTACGTGTCTTCTCGGCAGCACCAAGAATTGCTCATAGTGTAGGCGAGTATTGTTTAACTGTGTTGATGTCATCACTTCGTTATATGCCAACCTTTGATAAGCAGGTGAAAGCAGGGCAATGGCGTGTCAGTTCTTTAAAGGGCAGAGAATTAGCGGGACAGACGATAGGCATCGTGTCGGCCAGCTCGACGGCAAGGGCATTTCTTAAGCTGCTGGCGCCCTTTCATGTCAACGTGCTTGTGTATGACCCGTATTTAAAGGATGAAGCAGCAGCTCAGCTGCAGATTACCAAAGCCAGTCTGGAGGAGGTCATGCGCTGCTCGATTATATCGATTCATGCGCCAAAGCTTCCGGCAACATATAAAATGGTGACGAAAGAGATGATCGCTTCGATTCCGGATGGCGCCATTCTGATCAATTCTTCCCGAGCCGATGTGATTGATGAGGAAGCACTCATAGAAGAGCTGCAAAAGGGCCGGTTTTTCGCTGCGCTTGATGTGTTTACCAAGGAGCCGCTGCCTGCGGACAGTCCTCTCACGAAGCTGGATAATGTGCTGCTTTCTTCTCATGTCGCCGGAGCTACGGTTCAAGGTCATTTGGCGCTGATGGAGGGTGTTGTCGAGGATATATTGAAAGGTCTTAAGCAGGAAAAAACAAGCATGGAAGTGACTCAGGCGATGTGGGAGAATATGGCCTAAGAAGCCAATTGTACGGTGAGGACACACATAGTGAGGATCAGAGAGTGTTCTAATCTCGCCTGTGGAGCTTGACTTGTTCATCGGAATTACAGAAAAAAGGAGATCTTAGATCTCCTTTTTTGTGCTCATATCGGTATGAAAGAAAATAGAATACAAAAGGTTGTTGACAAATACGATATATCGTTATACTATTGCGATATATCGTATTGAGGGGTGAAGCTGTGATGAGATTTAACCATGGACGTCATTATGGACGAAAAGGTGTTGCTCATGAAGAGAAGTTTTTGAGGTACCGTCATGGCGGTTCGCAGGGTGGTTTTGGTGGACGTGGGGAAGGCAAACGTCGTTTTTTTGAGCGCGGGGAGTTCAAATTCGCTTTACTGGAGTTGTTGGCCTTGGAGCCGATGCACGGTTATCAGCTGATCAAGGCTATGGAAGAGAAGACAGGTGGCTTGTACACCCCAAGTGCAGGTTCTATCTACCCCAATTTACAGCTGCTGGAAGACATGAAGCTTATTGTAGGCTTCATTGATGAAGCTGATGGTAAGAAGCTTTACCGAATAACGGATGAGGGACTGGCAGCTCTTCGCGAAAGAAAAAGTAAAGAGAACAAACAGCCAGAGGATCACTGGGAACGTCCCGGACGACATAGGCATTCCGGTGGTGGTCATAGAAGGCGTGATTTGCGAGGTTTTATGAAGGAATGGTCTGAAGTCATTTATTTAATGGCGAGAGCAGCAGAAGCTGTGCAGGAAAAACCCGCCTCCAAGCATGCAGCTCAGTTTCAAGAAATAATGACCAATTTTCAAAACGATTTGAAACAATTGTTGGTTTCTGTCCCGAATCCCAGTATGGATGACAAAGCTGTTCAGCCAACAGAAACGGGTTCACTAACGGACGGTAATCAAGAGGACAAACTTTAATTTGTAACAACGACATCAAAGTCATATTTAGTAGCTGTTGCTTTTCAAAAATATGGTATAATAATCAAAGCTTTTTTTATACCTACTCGTATTGAACCTTAGGAGGAAGTAGCCGATGGAAGCATGGATTCAGCAGGGAGATGTAGTGTTATTTCAAGGAGATAGTATTACCGATGCAGGTCGGAACCGCGACAAATCGGATGATCTCGGCAAAGGTTATGCGTTAATGGCAGCTGCGCAATTTTCGGCCCTATATCCAGAAAAGCAAGCGACATTTATAAACCGAGGCATTAGTGGCAACCGCGTTGTCGATTTGCAGCAGCGCTGGCAGCAGGATTGTATCGAGTTGAAGCCTAATGTGGTATCGATCTATATTGGAATTAATGATACATGGCGTCGATATGACCGCAATGATCCGACCTCCACAGAGCAATTCGCTGAAGGTTATCGTAAGCTGCTGACGGAAACGGTGGCTGCGACAGGAGCTAGACTTGTTCTGATCGAACCATTCTTGCTGCCGGTACCGGAGGATCGTAAGCGCTGGAGAGAAGATTTGGATCCGAAAATTACGGTTGTTCGTGAATTGGCTGTTGAGTTCGGAGCCAGACTGGTTTGTCTGGACGGTTTATTTGCGCAGGCTTCTACACGTGCGGCTGCTGCTTTCTGGGCACCGGACGGTGTGCATCCATCTCCAGGGGGACACGCACTGATCGCTAAAGCCTGGCTGCAGACGGTAGGAGCTCTGAACAGCTAGCATGAAAAGAAAAGCTTCACACTGTGGCGATTGGAGGAGAGTAACTCCATGCAATTTTTACATAGCTATGCAGGTAAGTATTGGAAGCTTTTCAGTGTTGCCTTTGCATTTCTGACTTTAGAGGCCATATGCGATTTACTGCTGCCAAGCGTTATGGCTGAAATTATCGATGTAGGCGTAGCCAAACAGCAGCTGGATTTTGTCCTTCGCATGGGTGGTCTTATGCTGCTAATTACGGCAGTCGGTGCAGTATCCGCTTCCATGCGGAACATCCTAGCGACCCATGTATCCCAAAGGTTTGCTGCCGAGCTGCGCTCCGACTTATTTCGTAAAATTCAATCGCTTTCATTTGAGAATATCGACAAATTTGATCGTGCTGCGTTGATCACCCGATTGACCAGCGATGTCACTCAGGTACAAAATTTTGCGAACGGACTGATGCGGATTTTTGCCAAGGCGCCCTTGCTCTGTATCGGTGCACTTATTATGGCTGTCCGCCTGAATCCTCATCTATCGCTGGTGCTGGTTGTCGTTGTACCGATTGTCGGCATATTAATCTTTATTAATATGAAGATAGGCTTTCCTTTTTTTATCAAGGTGCAAAAGGCGCTCGATCGTGTTAACAGTGTGATGAGAGAATATTTGTCCGGCATCAGAGTGGTCAGAGCGTTCAACCGTTTTGATTATGAGGTTAATAAATTCGATCAAGCCAATCAGGAATATCAGTCTCGTTCCACGATAGCGATGCGGGCTATGGCTGTGTTCAGTCCCGCAATAACCTTGACGGTGAATCTCGGAATCGTAACCGTGATCTGGCTTGGAGGAATACGAGTCAGCTCTGGCAGTATGCAGGTCGGGCATATTATTGCTTTTGTCAACTATATGACGCAGATATTGTTTGCATTGATGACGATTACGATGGTATTTAATATGTTTGTCAGAGCCAAGGCTTCAGCTGGACGTATTAATGAAGTGTTTATTCAGGAGAATGGGATGGCAGGAAATTACGGAGCCATGAACGCGACAGCTATAAAGGGAAGAGTCGATTTTGAGAACGTAAGCTTCTCTTACGCTGGAACGTCCGGACCGCCTGTGATTAAAAATTTGACAATGACCTGTTTGCCTGGTGAAACCGTAGGTATTATCGGGTCTACGGGCTCTGGGAAAAGCAGCCTGGTGTCGCTCATTCCGCGTTTTTACGATGTAAGCGCAGGTGTGATTCGGGTTAATGGGCAGGATGTCAGGGACATGGATCCCAAGCAGCTACGTGAAAAGATTGCCATTGTTCCGCAAAAAACGATGCTGTTTACAGGCACTGTACTCGAAAATATTCGATTTGGCAAAGAGGATGCCACGATGGAAGAGGTTGAGAGAGCGGCGCGAATGGCCGATGCTCATGATTTTGTCAGTTCTTTTGCCGAGGGCTATGATACCGTACTGGGACAGCATGGCGTTAACTTCTCCGGTGGGCAAAAGCAGCGTGTCTCCATAGCCCGTGCCTTGGTCCGGCAGCCGGAAATTTTGATTCTGGATGACTGTACCAGCGCGGTCGACGTCACGACTGAGGCCAACATCAAGCGTGCTTTGAAATTGTATGCCAAGGATCTCACCTGTCTCATTATTGCGCAGCGGATTACCTCTGTCATGGATGCTGACACGATTGTTGTGCTTGATCAAGGTCAGATTGTCGGTACAGGCAAGCATGATGAGCTGATGAAAAGCTGCGAGGTTTATCGGGAAATATTCCAATCCCAGATGGGAAAGGAGACACTCAAAAATGCCGGAGAAAAATGAACAGAAGCCAGCAGCCCTGCAGCCGGATATTCCCATGATGGCAGGTGCGGGAAGACCGGGAATGATGAACCGTGGGAGAGCTGTAGTCAAGCCCAAAAACTTTAAAGCTACCATGCGGCGGCTGTGGCAATATGTAGGCAGTGAAAAAAAGCTGTTGATAGTTGTGTTTATGTTTGTCATTATCGATTCAGCACTCACATTATCCGCACCTTATCTAATTGGTGTCTCTGTAGATACGATGACCAGCGGCAGCGCGGGAACCGTCAATTTCAAGCTGCTGGAACTGGTCATTATAGCTTTAATAGCTGCTTATGTGGCTGATGGGCTGCTTACCTTTTTGCAGGGCTGGTTGATGGCGGGGATTTCCCAACGGATCGTGATGAAGCTGCGAACCGCCTTATTTGAAAAGCTGCAAAAGCTGCCGCTCGCCTATTTCGATTCCCGCAGGCACGGTGAAATTATGAGCCGGTTGTCCAACGATATTGAAAATGTGAGCAGCAGCTTATCGCAATCGATCACACAGCTGATGGGCGGTTCGATCGCGATTATCGGTTCCTTGGTGATGATGCTGATCTTAAGTCCATTACTAACCTTAGCCAGTATGATTACAGTGCCACTCGTCTATTTATTGGCCCGTACGATTACCAAGAGAACGAGTGTGCTTTTCAAGGATCAGCAGGTTCAGCTCGGCAAGCTGAATGGTCATGTCGAGGAGACCATATCCGGTATTGAGGTGGTCAAAGCTTTCAACCGGGAAGACAAAGCGATAGAAGAATTTGATGCCGTAAATGCCAAGCTGTGCGAGGTGGGCCTGAAGGCGCAAATATGGTCAGGTTTTTTGATGCCGCTGCTCGCCGTGATTAACAACATTGGTTTTGCTGCGGTTGCTGTAGTGGGTGGCGTGCTTGCTGTCAAAGGTTTGATCACTGTTGGTATTATTGCCAGCTTTCTGAGCTACTCCAGGCAGTTTGTCAGACCGCTCAATGAGATCGCCAACATATTTAACGTGCTGCAATCTGGTGTTGCCGGAGCGGAACGTGTATTTGAGGTGCTTGACGAGCTGGAGGAAACGGCCGATGCACCGAACGCCATCCCATTGGAAAACGCCAAAGGACATGTCGTATTTGAAAATGTCAGCTTTGGGTACCGTCCAGATGTTCCTATTCTGAAAAATATCAGCTTTGAATCGCAGGAAGGCAGCAGCACCGCATTTGTAGGACCAACAGGAGCTGGAAAAACGACAATCGTCAATCTGGTAACGAGGTTTTATGATGTAACAGGTGGAAGAATCCTGATTGATGGCAGAGATATCAAGGAGTATACGAGGGACAGCTTAAGAAAAGCCTTTGGGATCGTGCTGCAGGATACATATTTATTTTCAGGAACAATCAAGGAAAATATCAAATATGGCAAATCGGATGCGACGGATGAGGAAATCGAGGCTGCGGCGGTAATGGCCAATGCAGATGCTTTTATTAAACGGCTGCCCAATCAGTACGAATCGCTGCTTTCGGAGAATGGCGGTAATTTAAGCCAGGGACAGCGGCAGCTTCTGGCTATTGCCCGGGTAATATTAGCGAAGCCGTCTATCCTGATTCTTGATGAAGCTACAAGCAGCATTGACACGCGAACTGAGCTTCACATCCAGGATGCTTTGTTAAGTATTATGCAGGGGCGCACCAGCTTTATCATTGCTCACCGATTGAACACCATTCGCGATGCGGATACAATCACAGTTATCGATCATGGTGAGATTGTGGAGCAAGGCAGCCATGACCGTTTGATCAACGAACAGGGCGCCTATAATCGCATGTTTAACAATCAGTTCAAAAATTTGGAGGGTGCTTAGGATTAAGGAGGGGGGATGAAGCTAGATGATGGATCACTGCTGCTGATTCATCTTCAATAGATTTTGGCTATTCTTTCCTTTGCTTTGATCCTTTGTCATGCTGGTTCCGTTGCGTACTGCGACACCTTTAAATGAAGATACAGTAATTGAGCTATCAGTTATAGTTGTATATCAAACTTGAACAATGAAAAAGCCTGCAAATCCACATTCTACAAAGTGGTTTGTAGGCTTTTGTTTGCATCGAGTGTGATACAGAAGCGTTATTAGCTGAAAACTTTGGAGCAAGGTAAGCTTGGAACTGTTTCAAGATTAAGACTTCATCGAAAAGGTAGATCCGTCAGCATCCATTGTTAATTTGAAGTGTAATCTATTGCTACAGCAATTTCCCAAAACCATTACGGAGTTGTACTAAACTCAATCTCCTTGGATTCAGGTATTTTAGTTTTGACGAATCGACATATTTCAACATTATTCTACAAATTACACCTCTATACCACAAGAACTAATACATGTAATATTAATATGTTATTTTTAATTATAGGAAATAATGACTAATATTCTTTTGGAAATGTCTATTAACCATGCATTAGTGAAAGTTTAAATCATGAAGGGGTTTTTATGATGAAAAAGTTAGCGGGTTTGCTTGTGTTTTTTGTAATGTTCAGTATTGTTTCTCCATTTTTCAGTAATTCTTTAACGGCTGAGGGTTACACAAATGACGTGATCCCACCGAGTAAGCCTGCTAACGTTCACTATCAGGATGTGAGCTACAACAGTGTAAAACTTAACTGGTCCCCCTCTATTGATAATATTGGTGTGGTAAGTTATGACGTATATAACGGGAACGGTCTGTTGGGCACGGTGTCTAGCGTGACGTACTCCGTGTATGAACTCATTCCTAATGCTACTTACAATATTACGATTAAAGCCCGAGATGCAGCAGGTAATGTTTCTGTACCCAGTGATCTTGTATCTTTCACAACGTTACCTGTTTCTCAACCTTTAGCTTTATTGGGATCTGTAATGGCTCCGCAAAATGTAAGAGTATTAAATCATTCAGGTACGAGCGTGAGCTTGGCATGGGATGCCGTGACAGACGGAGGGGTTACCAGCTACGAGGTTTACAACGGAAATTCATTAGCGGGTACGTCGACAGAAACCGGCTATATGGTAAATGGACTGACCGGAGGGGAGACGTATACCTTTACGGTAAAAGCAAAAAATACAGCGGGCAACACTTCGCCAGCCAGCGACTCGGTAAATGTACGGGCAATAGGAGAAGTACTGCGCAACGGAGGCTTTGAGACGTATGTGAGCGGTCCGACAGCAGCAGAATGGGTGCTGGATCAGGATACAGGTGTAACCTCAACGGGAGGCAGCAACACGACGACGGTGTGGGAAGGAACGCGTGCACAGCAGATCAGTGCGAGTGGAACCGTGACGGACAGCTCGAGCTGGATCTGGCAGACCGCGAACGTGGCAGCAAACCAATCGTACAAGATGAGTGGGCGAATAAAGATAGAGTCCTTGACGCAGGCGAAGGCCAGATTCTATGCATTCTTTTTGGATGCGAACGAGAATTTCTTGGATTGGACCTATGTGGATTATACAGAAGTCACTAGCGGTTACCAGAATGCGCAACTGATTGGTACAACACCGGCCAACACGGCAAAGGTACGTGTGTATGTGGGGCTGCGTGGCGTGAACAATGCATGGACGGGAAGCATGCTTGTCGATGATATGCATTTTCAAGTATTGGATTTAACCGCAGCTCCGGTTAAACCGACGAACGTGAAAGCAACGGGTGTTACGGGTACAAGCGTGAGCTTGGCATGGGACGCCGTGACAGACGGAGGGGTTACCAGCTACGAGATTTACAACGGAAACTCATTAGCGGGTACGTCGACAGAAACCGGCTATACGGCAAGTGGATTGACCGGAGGGGAGACGTATACCTTTACGGTAAAAGCAAAAAATGCGTTAGGCAGCACTTCTCCAGCTAGCGACCCGATAAGTGCACGAGCAATAGGAGAAGTACTGCGCAACGGAGGCTTTGAGACGTATGTGAGCGGTCCGACAGCAGCGGAATGGGTGCTGGATCAGGATACAGGTGTAACCTCAACGGGAGGCAGCAACACGACGACGGTGTGGGAAGGAACGTATGCACAGCAGATCAGCGCGAGTGGAACCGTGACGGACAGCTCGACCTGGATCTGGCAGACTGCCAACGTGGCAGCAAATCAATCGTACAAGATGAGTGGGCGAATAAAGATAGATTCCTTGACGCAGGCGAAGGCCAGATTCTATGCATTCTTTTTGGATGCGAACGAGAATTTCTTGGATTGGACCTATGTGGATTATACAGAAGTCACTAGCGGTTACCAGAATGCGCAACTGATTGGTACAACACCAGCCAACACGGCAAAGGTACGTGTGTATGTGGGGCTGCGTGGCGTGAACAATGCATGGACGGGAAACATGCTTGTCGATGATATGCATTTTCAAGTAATGGATTTAACCGCAGCTCCCGTTAAACCGACGAACGTGAAAGCAACGGGTGTTACGGGTACGAGCGTGAGCTTGGCATGGGATGCCGTGACAGACGGAGGGGTTACCAGCTACGAGGTTTACAACGGAAATTCATTAGCGGGTACGTCGACAGAAACCGGCTATATGGTAAATGGACTGACCGGAGGGGAGACGTATACCTTTACGGTAAAAGCAAAAAATACAGCGGGCAACACTTCGCCAGCCAGCGACCCGATAAGTGCACGAGCAATAGGAGAAGTACTGCGCAACGGAGGCTTTGAGACGTATGTGAGCGGTCCGACAGCAGCGGAATGGGTGCTGGATCAGGATACAGGTGTAACCTCAACGGGAGGCAGCAACACGACGACGGTGTGGGAAGGAACGTATGCACAGCAGATCAGCGCGAGTGGAACCGTGACGGACAGCTCGACCTGGATCTGGCAGACTGCCAACGTGGCAGCAAATCAATCGTACAAGATGAGTGGGCGAATAAAGATAGATTCCTTGACGCAGGCGAAGGCCAGATTCTATGCATTCTTTTTGGATGCGAACGAGAATTTCTTGGATTGGACCTATGTGGATTATACAGAAGTCACTAGCGGTTACCAGAATGCGCAACTGATTGGTACAACACCGGCCAACACGGCAAAGGTACGTGTGTATGTGGGGCTGCGTGGCGTGAACAATGCATGGACGGGAAGCATGCTTGTCGATGATATGCATTTTCAAGTATTGGATTTAACCGCAGCTCCCGTTAAACCGACGAACGTGAAAGCAACGGGTGTTACGGGTACAAGCGTGAGCTTGGCATGGGACGCCGTGACAGACGGAGGGGTTACCAGCTACGAGATTTACAACGGAAACTCATTAGCGGGTACGTCGACAGAAACCGGCTATATGGTAAATGGACTGACCGGAGGGGAGACGTATACCTTTACGGTAAAAGCAAAAAATGCGTTAGGCAGCACTTCTCCAGCTAGCGACTCGGTAAATGTACGGGCAATAGGAGAAGTACTGCGCAACGGAGGCTTTGAGACGTATGTGAGCGGTCCGACAGCAGCGGAATGGGTGCTGGATCAGGATACAGGTGTAACCTCAACGGGAGGCAGCAACACGACGACGGTGT
>NZ_JAJNMU010000028.1 GCF_022458865.1 Paenibacillus periandrae
GTATTCAGGCTATTGCTGCTGGAGCGGTACACTTGATACTGCAGCGCACTTGACGCACTTACCGCATCCGCGGCCTTCGTCCAGTTCAATGTTACTCCTGTACCAGTGAGAGCTGAAGTGCTTATCGCCCCAACGGAAACAACCGGCGACGTCATGTCTGGCGTCACAACCTGCTTCGTTGTGTAGGCCGTCTTATTGCCCGCCTCATCCTTCACAATGACATTAAAGTAATAGGTTGCACCTTCCGCTAGTCCCGCTACACTATAGGTGCCGATATCCGCCGTATAGCTGCCCACTGTTGTTCCGTTGGCTTCGATATTTGCCACTGTATTCAGGCTATTGCTGCTGGAGCGGTACACTTGATACTGCAGCGCACTTGACGCACTTACCGCATCCGCGGCCTTCGTCCAGTTCAATGTTACTCCTGTACCAGTGAGAGCTGAAGTGCTTATCGTCCCAACGGAAACAACCGGCGACGTCATGTCTGGCGTCACAACCTGCTTCGTTGTGTAGGCCGTCTTATTGCCCGCCTCATCCTTCACAATGACATTAAAGTAATAAGTTGCACCTTCCGCTAGTCCCGCTACACTATAGGTGCCGATATCCGCCGTATAGCTGCCCACTGCTGTCCCGTTGGCTTCGATATTTGCTATCGTGTTGAGATTGTTACTGCTGGAGCGGTACACTTGATACTGCAGCGCGTTTGACGCACTTACCGTATCCGAGGCCTTCGTCCAGTTCAATGTTACTCCTGTACCGGTGAGACCTGATGTGGTGAGCGTACCGTCAGACACTGTTGGTGGCGTGACGTCCGCGCCCACCACATTGGCTATCGTAATATTATCAAAGTTTAAATTCGATGGTGCCAAGGTATTTGCGAATTTCCACGTTATCGTAATAGAGGCAACATTGTCGTAACTATAAGGTGACCCACCAAGCAAGCTGCTCAATTGAGCGGTAGTACTTGTAAGGATGACAGTCCCTGAGTTAGAGAGCGTAGCAATTGTAGCGCCCCCCGTATCTTTTAAGACTACAGAAAGCGAGGTAAGATTCTGACCTGATGCTTCATAAGAACTTATACCCAAATCCCTAAAGGTAAATGTCCTGCAGGTTGCCGTGCCTTCAGCCTTGATAACAAGAGTCCCTGATGTGTTAGCAGTTTGCTGATTCTCAGACCATAATTGTGTACCTGCAATAGCAAAACCATTGCTCACAATGAACTTATCAGCAAAGCTCGCATAACCGGTGCCTCCGCTATTATTCGCTTTTAATGGTCCACTGAAGTCGTAGGTGCCATTGGCTGTTCCACTAGATACTGCATATACATTTGAAGAATTTACACCAAATACAGTTACAAAAATGAGCAAAATGAATAACAACAGGCTGAATTTTCCAAAATATTTTCGCATAATGCCTCTAACCTCCGAAACCTAATTTTTGAACTTTACAGATCATGTGACGGTGAATGAGTCACCTCGTTTTATTAAGAGGAATATGAGGACGAACTTATAACTTTCATACTATAAGTCTACAATAGCCCAATAAAAGAATAATGAAAGAATCGAGCATTTTATAGAAAAAACTGCGTTATATCGCGATTTTATTAAATTTCCAACTATTTAAATATGAATAGATCGTCGGTAATGTCATCATGCTCTTGTACATTTACCTATGACAACATCCTGATTGTAGAGTAGAGAACTGAAATTTCTAAGGAGGGCGTATGCCCTCTTTATTTACTTTTTCAGCTCCCCCTTCATCAAACCGGACGTGAAGTTTTCCTTCATCCGGCTTTCCGATGTTCTTCTTTCTTCCGCGTTACGGTACTTCCCTAACCTACAAGTTTCTTTAATCCAGAACACTGAGCTACAAGGCCCGCTAATCTGGAGTTGCTGTGCTTCTTACGACGATTTCTCTTCTTGTTCCAAAACAGCATCAGTCTTTTTCGAATATACCAATCGATTTTATTCAGAAATAGATCGGCAAAGGCGTCCATCGCGTAGTAGTTTCTCCACCCCTGTATTTTCGAGTTGAGTTCTTCGACCATTCGGTTCATGGTCCAGAACAATCGGTTACGTGGCTCTGTGACTTCTTTTACCTTCTCTCTCATCTTCTTCATGGCTTTCTTCGAAGGGTAGCTTCGCAGGGTATAGCGGTCCACTCCCTTTATCTGTTTTGGGATTTTTCGGTGTTGCATGCCGAGAAAGTCAAATCCTGCTTTGTCACCCCATAGGTTGATCAATTTGGATTTGGACGTATTCATCTGTAGTTCGAGTTTCCCGAATACAGCTTTTAATACGTCGATTGATGTCAAGGCTTGCTCCTTGGTTTTGCATAGGATGACGAGATCGTCCGCATAGCGGACCAGTGTCCCCAGTTCAGTGAATTTCTTCTCCCAGATCGTATCGAGGTAGTTCAGATAGATGTTTGCAAGTAATGGACTAATGACTCCGCCCTGAGGGCTTCCGAGGTCGGTTTCGTAAAACTGATCATCTTTCACGAAGCCTGCTTTTAGCCATTTCCGGATGAGCTTGAGTATTCTTCTGTCGCTTATCCGCTCTTCCACAAGCTTCATTAGTTTCTCATGCGAAATGTTGTCGAAGTACCCGGCGATATCCACGTCTACTACCCAGTAAACACCTTTCTTTACCTCGCGTCGGATGTGGCGAATAGCTCCTTTAGCATCCCGTTTTGGGCGGAATCCATAAGAGAACTCCTTGAAATCCGTTTCAAAGATGGGCTCCATCACCCATTTCGTTGCCATTTGTACCACGCGATCACGCACAGCAGGAATTCCAAGAGGACGAAGTTTTCCGTCCTGCTTCGGTATCTCCTTGCGCCTTGCCGGTAACGGATGATAGGTGCCTGCGATCAGCTGTTCCCGAATTTCCTCAACGAATTTCTCTTCCCCGTAGGTCTTTACGATGTGGTCGATGGTTATCCCGTCCACACCTCCACTGCCCTTATTGCCTTTGACTCGTCTCCATGCTTCCCAAAGGATATCTTCCCGATAAATCTTGTCGTAGAGGGCATGAAACCTTCGTTTCGGATTTTCCTTGGCGGTAAGATATAGCTTGTTTTGAAGTTCTTGAGCTTTTACTTTGGCGTAGTTAGCAGGTTTGACTGCATTCACTCACTCGTACCTCCTTCACTTGCTTGAACAAAGCAGGGGCTCTTCCCTCCATGAGGTTTTGTTGTCCTCACTTCATCGGTAATACGGCCCCCTCCGACTCCCTTCCCGCAGCTCGCCACTTCACCTTTTGGGCTTATAGGTCCGCTCCTTACGAAAAAAAAAAATCTCGTGCGGGGGAGGGTCTCCCTAGTTCCAGACACAACTTTCCCAGCATGCCGATCCCCATACGCCGGAGAGTTCTTCCGCGCTGCACTTCCAAGGGCTTCACGCGTTCCATGGTCTTCGCCCAATTTCCCGGGGCTCAACTCTCTCTTGTCCTTTTCAGGTCTTTTTTGACGACGCGGCAGGATTCAATTCATGTTACGGCCTGTTGTTTTGCTCGCTCCCCTTTTGGGGCTACTTTGTCACAGGGCTTCAACCTTAGGATCTCTCCACCAGTTGCCTGTTAGCTACGAGGCGACTTGGCTCTTACCTCGATTGATCTTTCATCAATTAGTTGTGCCTAGCTTGGCTAGGCGCGCACAAAATAAAAAAGCCGCAATTTTTTGCGACTCTTAAGGAAAGAGGAAATGAGCAGCAAGCAAAAAAAAGAAACCCGGGTTCTTAAAAACCGGGGTTCTTGCCATACTGATTACTGAGTGTGAATTAAACTTGTACTGTTTTTTTCCAATCGGCAGCGAATTTATCCATACCTTGATCCGTTAGAGGATGTTTGGTCAATTGTTCGATAACAGCGAAAGGAACGGTTGCGATATGCGCGCCAGCCATTGCCACGCGTGTCACGTGATCGGGATTACGTACAGATGCCGCGATGATTTGTGCATCCAGCTTATGAGTACGGAACAATTCAGCGATTTTCGTCACAAGCAAAACGCCGTCTTCTGAAATATCATCCAAGCGGCCCAGGAACGGGGAGACATAAGTTGCTCCAGCGCGAGCGGCTAAAAGCGCCTGGTTTACAGTAAAGATCAGGGTTACGTTCGTTTTTACACCTTTTTTCGTCAGGTAACGGCATGCTTCTAAACCTGCCAATGTCATCGGAAGCTTGATGGTGATGTTTTTGTCGTTATTGTTGATTTTGATAAGTTCATTCGCTTGGGCGATCATGTCCTCAGCTGTTATTGCATCAGGCGTTACTTCGGCCGAAACGGATTCAACCTCAGGCACTTCGCGCAAAATTTCAGCGATACGATCTTCGAATTTAACGCCTTCTTTGGCAACTAGGGACGGATTAGTCGTAACACCGGACAAAATGCCCACTTTGTAAGCCTTTTTGATATCTACCAGGTTTGCAGTGTCGATAAAGAATTTCATTGTTATTACCTCCGGTTATATAGTTATATTTTAAATGACTTGCACAATCCGGCATAATCTCCAATAACATTCCAACTATGCACGGACTGCTGTTCTATTCTTACTATATTACTATAACAACTCTTTCGTCAAACGAACCACGTTATCCACAGAGAATCCAAAGTATTGCAAGACCTCAGCTCCTGGTCCTGAAGCGCCGAAGGTATCAATGGATAATACATTGCCGCTTGGTCCTGTGTAACGCTCCCAGCCGAGTGAAATACCAGCTTCTATAGCTAAACGCTTCGGAACAGCAGCAGGTAGTACCGATTCCTTATAAGCTTCTGTTTGGCGGCTAAACAGCTCACGGCTCGGCATCGCCACTACGCGTACAGAGATATTATCCTTCTCAAGCTCAGCTTTGGCGTTCACGGCCAAGGAAACTTCGGAACCGGTAGCGATCAGGAGTACATCCGGCTGATTGTTGGTTTCCGTCAGAACGTATGCTCCTTTGGCTACCCCTTCCACATTGCCTTTGGTTGCATCGTAGATAGGCAGATTCTGTCTGCTCAGCACGAGAGCAACTGGACCTTCATTTTGCTGCAAGGCATAAGCCCATGCACTTGCCGTTTCGTTGGCATCCGTAGGACGAATGACCGTAAGTCCCGGAATGGTACGTAGCGCTGCTAAATGCTCAACGGGTTCATGCGTAGGTCCATCTTCGCCGACAGCCACTGAATCATGCGTGAATACGTAAATAACAGGCAGCTTCTGCAGTGCAGCCAGTCGGATCGACGGACGCAGGTAATCACTGAATACGAAGAACGTGCTTACGAAGGGTTTAACACCTCCGTGCAGTGCCATACCGTTGCCAGCAGCGCCCATGGCATGCTCGCGAACACCAAAGTAGATGTTACGTCCAGCATACGATTCAACTGCAAAAATTTGCTCCCCGCTAATGTCAGTCATCGTCGAATGAGACAAGTCCGCGCTGCCGCCAAAAATCGAAGGAACTGATTTAACGAAATGATTGATCGCTTGACCGCTTGCTACGCGAGTTGAAATTGTCTTGGAAGAATCGAAAGTAAGGATGTCCGCGGCATCGATCACAACGGAACCATCGATGACTTGTTCAAGCTCTGCACCAAGCGCTGGATGCTGATCTTTATATGAGGAGAACAATTGGTTCCATGCTGCTTCTTTCGCTTCGCCATTTTGTTTAAGCTGTGCAAAATGAGCTTTCACTTCTGCCGGAACCGTGAATTCTTCCTCGTACTTCCAGCCATAAGCTTCCTTGGTTGCCTTTGCTTCTTCTTTGCCAAGTGGATTGCCATGTGCTTTATTCGTTCCCGCTACTTTACTTCCGTATCCAATAATGGTCCGGATTTCGATAATCGTCGGCTGGGAATCATTGAGCTTGGCAGCTTCGATTGCTTTAGCAATTTGCTCGATGTCGTTGCCGTCTTCAACTCTTAAATACTGCCAATGCGCTGATTCTGCTCTCTTTTGAATGTTCTCTCCGAAGGAAAGGTTGAGGTCTCCATCCAAGGAAATGTCATTGGAATCATACAATACAACTAATTTGTTCAGCTTCATATGTCCGGCCATGGACATCGCCTCGTAAGAGATCCCTTCCATCAAGCAGCCATCGCCTACGAGCGCATACGTGTAGTGATCGACGACCGGGAATCCACTCTGATTAAACTTTGAAGCCAGATGCGCTTCAGCCATCGCCATACCTACAGCCATAGCAATACCTTGTCCAAGAGGACCTGTTGTAGCATCAACGCCATCCGTGTGGCCAAATTCAGGATGTCCAGGTGTTTTGCTGTTCAGCTTGCGGAACTGCTTCACATCTTCTATAGAAAGCTTATAGCCAGACAAATGCAGAAGGCTGTACAGTAAAGCAGAGCCATGCCCTGCGGATAATACGAAACGATCGCGATTGAACCATTTTGAATTGGCGGGATTGTGGTTGAGGCTTTTACCCCAAAGTGCATACGCCATAGGCGCTGCACCCATTGGCAGTCCCGGATGTCCGGAATTAGCCGCGTTAGTAGCATCGATCGATAACGTACGAATCGTATCAATAGCCAGTTGATCAATTGTTTGTGTGGTAGGCATATTGTTCTCCTTTTATGGATTTGATTTCGGTTTCCGACTTCTCATCGAACCACCAGTGATAGCCGTCCTGCTCCAACAGTTCATCAGATTCGGCAGGACCATAGGTGCCGGCTGCATAGGAATGAAGCGGAACCAGATTCTCTTTGTAAGCATCTAAAATAGGCTGAACCCATTGCCATGACAATTCGACCTCGTCCCAGTGCGCGAAGAAGGTAGGATCTCCATGCAAAGCGTCACGAATCAAATTCTCGTAAGCCTCGGGCACATGATCCCGATTTTCATGAAAGTCGATGTGCATGGGCTTGAACTTCCCTTTGTTCAAAGGATCTCTTGTATTTAATTGGAGCGATATGCCTTCGTGGGGACCGATTTCAATTACGAGCAGATTAGGTGTTTTGTTGTCATCATTGGACCCAGGCTGCTTTAAAGGTTCCTTGAATTCGATCACGAGTCGCGTTGATTTGTCCTTCATTCTTTTGCCTGTACGGATATAAAAAGGAACGCCGCGCCAAAAATAATCATCGATTTGCAGCTTAGCTGCGATAAAGGTGTCATTGCTTGAGGTTGCCGCAATATTCGGTTCGGATGTATAACCGACCACAGATTGTCCTTGAATCGTTCCTGCTGCATACTGCCCGCGGATAACAGAGGAACTGACATCTTCTTTTTGCAGCTTTTCCAGAGATTCCATCACGAGCTTCTTTTTGTATCGGATATTCTCTGAAGTACTGTTGTTTGGAAGGTGGATCGTCAGCATCATGAGCAATTGCAGCATATGGTTTTGGAACATGTCTCTAACCGCGCCAACATGGTCGTAATAGCCAGCCCGCTCTTCAACACCGACGATTTCATTTGCCGTTATTTGAACGTTAGCAATGTAACGGTTGTTCCATAATGCCTGAAGGACAGGATTGCTTTGCTGCAGAACCTCAAGCTTTTGTACCATGGGTTTGCCAAGATAATGGTCCACTCGAAATATTTCATCTTCTGTAAAAACTTTGCTCAGATTATGATTCAAATCCCGAGCAGATTGCAAATCATGACCGAAAGGCTTCTCGATCACCAAACGCTTCCAGCCATTCGCTGAACCAAGTCCGCTCTCATGAATGTTGGCTGTAATCGGTTCAAAAAATTCAGGTCCTACGGACAAATAAAACATCCGATTCGGCTCCATGCGTTGCTCTTCTTCCTGCTGTTCAATCAGCTTCAGCAGCTTCTGATAATCTTCTTTGCGGCCAACATCGAGAACGCTATAACGGAATGCCCGCAGGAACTTTTTCATGATATCGGGATCATTCGCTTCGCGCCTGGAAAACATATGGAGTGATTGCTCGACATTTGCTTGAAAGGTTTGATCGGATAGTTCTCTTCTTCCCAGCCCGATCACGGAGAAGGATTGAGGTAGTTTCTGATCAATGAACAAATTATATATGGCTGGATAAATTTTTCTTTTGGCTAAATCCCCAGTCGCTCCAAATAAGACAAACGTGGTAGCTTCCATTTCTCTCTCTCCTTCCAGCAGGGCCTTCATCATTAGCTCTGGATTCTATTTCCTTTATCCACTATAATACGAATATCACCTATACAGGTAATTAATATATTTAACAGGGGCTATAGACCGTGTCTATGATCAATTACGAATTATACAAGGTTTTTTATTGGGCAGCGAAGACAGGAAGCTTGTCTAAAGCCGCCAAATCGTTGTTCATCACCCAGCCGAGCGTCAGCCACGCCATCAAGCAGCTGGAAGACAGTTTTGGGATCACCTTGTTTTACCGGAATTCCAAAGGCGTTGCCTTAACACAAGAGGGCGTCACCCTGTATTCCTATATTGAGAAGTCTCAGATTCTAATCGCACTGGCAGAGGAAAAGATGGCTGCACTTAAAAATCTGGACAGCGGCGAGCTGCGGATCGGCGGAAGTGATTCGTTGTTCAAGCACTATATGCTTCCTTATCTGGAAAGCTATCATCAGAAGCATCCCGGCATCAAGCTGCATCTGAATCATGGGACGACGCCAGAAACCATTGCATTTTTAAAAGAGGGAAGAATCGATTTGGGCGTCGTTCGAATGCCTATTGTCGATTCTCAGCTGGAAGTAATGAAGGGCATTCAGCTGCAGGATTGTTTTGTGGCGGGGGCTCATTATGCCGAGCTTAAGGGCAGAGTACTTTCACTGGAGTTGCTGCTTCAGTACCCCATCATCCTATTCTCGCGCAATAGCAGGGTACGAATGGCGATCACAGAGCTATTTGAAAGCTATGGGTATGAGATCAAACCAGAAATTGAAGTGGGAAGCGTGGATCTTCTCATCGAGTTTGCGCGGAAAGGACTCGGTATCTCCTACATAACCAAAGAATTTATTTCCAAGGAACTGGAGGAAGGCTCACTGTTTGAAATTCAATTAGATATCAAGATGCCGCCTTCCCAAGTAGGCTTCATGATCATGCGCAATATGCCGCTTTCCAACGCGGCAAGCAAGTTTATCGAGCTTGTGAAATAGCACAACCTGTACTTATAGGATCATACAAACAACGAAAATTAAAGCATCCGCAGCACGGTTAAAACCGGATGGGATGCTTTTCTTTTCACACACATCATAATTTCCTTTAGAGTCATCAGCCACCGCCCCATTTACAATCCATAGCTCCGCAGGATCGCTCCATACGCAATCTACCTTGCTGCAGCGACTTTTTATTACTATAAAACGTCTATTATGTATAACCGAGAGGTGAAAGTTTCTTGCATGATTCAGGAGGGAATATTCCATGAGACAAAGAGATAGGCACATCTTAAACATGAAAAATATAAGTAAGAAGACCGTCCGTTTTGGTGCAGTCGTACTCTTGAGCGGGGCACTTGGATTATTGACCGCTTGCACATTCGGAATAGGTCAGAAGGATAGCTTTGCCCTGCTAACACCAACTTCCTCTTCCCACAGCTCCAACAGTGAGCATGTAATTGCGCACGAACCAGTTAACTCATATTCGCTTGACAAAGAAGGCAACGTATCTGTTTCGTACCAGAATGGGAAAGTAAAAGCAAGGGTACCATTAAAATTAGATACAACGGGAACCACCATCGGTATGAGCAAGGAGGATACAGGCTTTTATATATCCGACGATAAAACCGCTATTGTGTATGGTTTTGCAGATGGGCAGTCATCACCGCTGCATGTATTGATTAGTAATGATATGGGGAAAACGTGGAATGACTATGAAATTAAAGGGGCAATGGGGTATGATAAGAAATTCATCGGTTTCACAACAAAAAATGACGGTTGGCTGGTCTCCGGCGGTTCAGCAGGTGTCGGACGTTCGCTGAATCATGTGTATCAGACCTCGAACGGCGGCCTAACATGGAACGAACTGGGTAACCCGAACGATCTATACTCAGAACAATTGACGGGTGCAGGCTTTTCCAATAAGGACATCGGGTTTTTGGGGTTCAGATATTATTCGGACAATGGACCCAACGTTTATTGGACCATAAATCAAGGGCAATCATGGGAAAAGCTTTCTATACTGCTTCCAGCCAAATACAATGAATATCAAAAAACTCCCCTTTCCCCTATTTTCAATGGAAAAGAGGGGCTTTTCCCCCTCGTGCTTCATAAGAACGGTAACGTGACAGATACCATTTATCTAATTAGTAATGACTATGGCCTAACATGGAATTATGAGGCATCACACGATAAGCTGGATAGCTCGATGACTTCTTTTTGATTGCAACTGTAAACCGCAGCCTGTATAGCTCCTCTCCAAGTTAACACAATGGAGTGGGTCACACCGTTCCAATCGGGCTCCCACCATAACATCACCTCTGCTGTCGTTTCACAGAAAAGTGTCCGGTTTCAGCGTCTTAAGTAAAAGCGTTCCGCATTGCCGCAGCGGAGTACATCTAGCTGCTCGTCTGTCAGCCCGCTTCCAAGCACCTCGTTGAACAACCGTGTGACATCCTCGTAGCTGCCAGCCTGCAAAGCAACTGGCCAATCGCTGCCATACATGAGGCGCTTTGTGCCAAACCACTCCAACAGCTGCTTCACATATCCGCGCAGCCGCTCAGGATGGAATCCGCCGGCTGGTGTAATCATGCCGGAAAGCTTGCACATAACATGAGGATAGGCCGACACTTTCTTCATTCCTTCCGCCCATTGACCAGCACTCGTCTCAGCCGCCGACAGCGGGGAACCCAGATGATTCACGACGCCCCGCAATAATGGCACAGTCTCCAGCAGCTGTACGACATACGGCAAATCTGCCGGCCGGACTAAAAGGTCGACATTGAATTCGTCAGCGGCCATCTGCCGGATATGAGACAGTCTCCTGCCGTGCTTTTCTTCAAGCGCACAGCGAATTTCAGCGCCGCCGAGCCGGATGCCGATAAACCGCGGATTGCTGCGGAGCTTTTCGTAAACGTCCAAAAAATCTCTATCAGCGATATCCAACCAACCGACGACACCGGCGATTAATGGATACTGTGCAGCTAATGTTAGCAAAAAACGAGTTTCCTCAACAGTCGAAGCAGCTTGCACGGCAATAACCTGATCGACTTGATATTTATTAAACGATGCCATCAACTGCTCGGGTAAATAATCTTGGTACAAAACCGACTTGTCCGGTGTAAGCCATCCGTAATCTCCCCGGTCCAGCTTCCAAAAATGGACATGGGCATCGATGTACATCCATACCACCTCTGCTTCGCTTGCATATTTTGATTGCTCTTTTTGTTTCCGCTTAATGATAAACCAGCGGTTTTCCTGCAAATAAGTCGAAAACCATCTGCTGGTCTGATTCTGCAAGCCCCTTACCGTCACAAAACGAAGCATTGTGCTTAATCATATCCGGGGTTGACGCACCGGACAACGTGACTGCGATATCCGGACAAGTCAAACTGAAGCGCATAGCCGCTTCAACCAGTCCATGCGGGCCCGGCGCTCTGAGAAATCGCAGCTGCTCCTTCCTTGCCTCCGTCTCCTCCATAATAGCTGCATGATTTAGCATAAAGCCCGCAGGCGTATCAGCTAAAATTCCCATATGAAGCGGACTGCCATTGATAACCGCGATATTGTATTCCCGTGTAAGCGGGAACAAATCCTCTCTTGCAGAATGATCCATCAGCGTATACCTGCAATAGGTTTGAACAGTATCCAACAGCCCCGTACGGATGTATGGCTCCAGAACTTCCAACCGCCGCGCATTAACGCCTATAGCCCGAATTTTGCCTTGCTCCTTCAGCTTCAAAAACGCTTCTATCGTTCCCTCCATGGATTCATTGAAAGTCGTAGACTCCGCTTCATGCAGCTGCATCACATCAATCCAATCAGTCTGCAGCCGCTGCAGGCTCTCCTCTACCGATTTTATTGTATTGGCATACGTATAGGCATCGCCGCGCATCACGGCCTTACTGGCCAGAACGACCTTATCCCTGTTGCCTTTAAGCCCTTTCCCCATTCGGCGTTCACTTTCACCCCGACCGTATAAAGGAGCTGTGTCATAGAACGTAATACCTTCATCCAGCGCTGCATGAATCGTACGGATTGCGTCCTCTTCGGCGGTATAACCGAAGTCACCTCCCAGCGGAGCGCCCCCCAGCCCAAGACGTGAAACCCATATACCAGTACGTCCAAGCCATGTATATTCCATCGTAATCCCCCCGCTTCAAAGATGTTCCAATGTAAAATGCAGCTTTAGCTTTGTATGGCCGACCAGCGTCCATTGAGCCAACCCGTAGTGGCCGTTCCGATTAGGCATCAGTCCGGGATGCAGTTCCAACGACGCCTCTGCGGCTCCAGTCCCTAGAAGCTGTTTGATTGTATAGACGACACTACCGTATTGAATAGAAACAGAGCCATCCGAGCTTTCGGACATTAGCGCCTTTTCTTTTCCATTCGTCTCCAGTAAAGGAACATTAACTGCAATCGCTGTAAGAAATGCACCCTCGGCCGCTTCCACTTCCCATTCAACCGTAACGCCTTGCCGAGAAATACAATAATGTTCCCTTATTATGCTGCAGCCTTCATTAGCCGGACGCGAAATAATATCCTCCCAAGCTCGACGCTGCACTTCTTCCGCCGCCACTCCGTTCACAGCTGGATTAAGCCCTGGAATTACCATTGAATTGCTCACGGCTTCATAAACGATTTCGAATTGCAAGGCTTGAAGGCCCGAGCATACCCTCTTTAAATCAGCCTGCCAAGCCTTAGCTTCCGGTTCCAACGGCTGTCCGTTTCGGTCCAGCGCGTGGTACACTTCATGCTTACGGCGGCCGTAATCGGCCAGACGGTGCCATGCGCCGTGTCCGTCCCGCCACTGCAAGCCGATTGCAGCCGCATGCAGCGGTGCAGGCAGCTCGTGCCTCGGCCGCATAAAAACAAGCGGAATTTCCCCGAAGCTGCCGGGGATTCCGACGGACAGAGCGGTCTCCCCCGGCAGGTCACGGCGGTGCAGGCGAACCCAGCCTGTCGCGTCCTGTCCAGCCTGGGCAGCCGTATCCATACACAGGTGGTAGCTACCTTGTGAAGGACTGCCTGCCGCATAAATGCGGTTAAACGACGGCAGGCTCAGCACATAATCTCCGGTATCGCAAGGAGCCGGCTGCTCCTCAATACTGTCATCCGCCAGCAGGTAACAGGATGCGGCGATTTTAGCCGCATACAGCAAATAGTTGGCGTAGTAGGCATACAGCTCATAACCGGCGCGGCTTGGCTCGGCAAAGCGATTTTTGACCGGACGGATAGAGTTGTCATCCGCTGTCGGCATCCACCGCTCAAGCGCCTCCATGGCCCGTCGGGCCGCCCGTTTAAAAACGCCGGCAAGTTGGGCATAACCTGATTTGTGATAGAGCAGAGCCTCGCGTTCACAGATGTGAGCGAAGGTCAGCTCGTTCCACAAAAATTGATTGCTCCGCCCCCCGCAGGACGTTTCACCGTTAACCGATTGTGTGAATAGCATTGTTAACGCGCCGCGCCTTAGCAGCGTATCCAACAGCCTGGAATATGGTCCCGAATAACCTTCAGCCAATAATCCGGCCAGGTTATCCCTTGCCGCCATATCATAAGCAGCTGGCAGGTTGGGATCGCGGTATAATCCTTCCGGCGTAAATCTCGGCATTTGCGCTTCCAAATATCGGTCAATAAATGCTTTGGTGAAGGCCAGACCGTCAGTGATACGCATCTGCTCCCCGAGCATCGCATAGGTCGCCCAATTGCGTACCTGCCGCAGCGGCATATGAGGCTCCACCTGAGAATAGACATGCTCCGGCTGGAAGGAAGCCAGTCCTTGCCTCCATACCGCCGAATTAACAGACATCCTGGTGTTCTTTTCCAGTATCCTGAGCGCCTTTATTAACATATGGGTCGTAAAATCGGCATGCCGATCCGGGACCCTATTATTGCTGAGCGCCGCTACGGCAGCATCCATGGCCTTAACAACCGGTTCCTCAAAGCCGCTGCATCGACCTGCCGATAGCAGAACTGCTCCTGTCATTGCAAAACTGGATGTTACGAACTGGCGTTCCTTATGGTCGAATGGATCTATAATAACTCCCGATTCATGCTGATATGGAATAAATTGTATAAATCTCGCTTCGGCAAAATCCAAATAACGCTCCTTGTTCCACCCCGTATGCTGCAGCTCAACAGACGGATCAGACTCTCGGGCAAAATAGCTTTCTATAAACGGCTGAACAGGATTGTCCCGCTCCAAGCTTTGTAAATACGCCAATTCATCCTCGGAAAGACAACTGCCACTGGACATGCTCGATCCTCCATCCTTTGTATGGAATGCTTACGATTCCTTGGGCTGCTGTATACATATCTGATCTATAAGCTTCTTCCGTGAATGATGCCTCCGGCTTCTGCTTCTCCGTACCACGGCGTATAATAGGTCGGCTTGTTACTGTATCGCTTCATGAACAGTTTAAGCCTGATACCCGTGCCGGGTGGAAGCTGGATTTCAAGCCATTTACTGTCCAATGAAACGCGTGTTAGCTCCTGTTGCTGATCATCAAGCGTCACAGCTTCCGTAAATTGATGCTCTCCGAAGCTTCCTCCCTGAATGATCAAGCTTCTTCCTTCCAGCAGGTTAAGATTTACCAGAGTTACTGTCGCTGCATCATCAGCAAGCTTCTCAATCAAAGCAGCCACCGATTCAGGAAGCCCCGGTCTTCTAAGCAAGGCATCATAATATCTTACCCTCGCATGCTGCAGACCACCGTGGGAAATATGCATTGGCGCGCCCAATGTAAGCTGTACAAGACTTTCAAAATAAACCGGACAAAATTCCTGCCAAAAGTGAATGCTGGACAAATCATCCGTATTGAACGTTCCATATTGCCATTGACGCGGATCGCCTGCCGTAGAACGCATTTTATCCAGCTGCTGCTTCAAAAGCCGGTGGTTGGCAAGCAATATTTGCTCTGGATAATCCGGCTTCAAGCCTTGAACGAATAAAAACCATGGATACGTATTTCCGATAAAATGCTTGGTCTCCTTGCGTGTTACCGGGTTTCGGCCGGAAACAGAGGGCACTTCGATATCGCGGTAATGAGGCTCCACCTCAATGCGTCGAACTCTGGCCAAATCCTCTGCCGCCATCGACACGGTCCATAGGCAAATCGAATGCTTCGGATCAGCCGGACGGTAATCCGTCCAACCGCTGTCAAAATGCTTATGTGGAACAAGATATTTACCGTTTTCTAGTTTACCAAGCTGCCAATTGCGGTCCAATTGATCGCGCGCTGGCTGCAATCTGGCGATATCGCCTGACATCAGGACCGCGTTCATAGCTGCATTGGTCAGCGGTTCGATGATCGTCATAAAGCCGTGCGGCCAACGCCAGCCGTAATAGCCGCCCCACCAGTTTCCGTTAAAGTTCTCGCCGATTTCACCGGACAGTCCCACGTTATCGGGCATGATGCCTCCGTTGCGTTCGGCCCTTTGTTCCCAGGCAGCATAATAATCGAGTACCCACTGCCGGAACTGCTCGTCGCCAGTGTACATATAAGCATTAGCAACGAGGCTGGTAGCATTCAGATTTAATGGAACGTCGCCCTTAGCCATACGCTCATTCATAAGTCGAACGATCTCGGTATAGACCGTATCATTGGACCAAGGGCATTTGCCGCTTGCGAAGTCGACGTCTGGAATATCCTCAAACGGAGCCAAATAATCGTCCAAAACGCCTCGATGGGTACACCAATCCTCTTCCGTCAGCATAAATTGTGGTCCTTTGCTGCCTGAGATCGGCGAACGAATCAACTGCAGCGTTTTGTCGTAATTCGGCACCTCAGGATCGTCTCCTGTATAAAATCGGGCGAATTTTACAGCGCGCTGAATATTTTTGGGCAAGCCCGGATCTATCAAGCCAAGAAAGTAAAAATATAAATAACCTTCACCGTGGTGCATCCAATCGTAATATGCGTCGAATTCATTATGAATTTGGCCATACTGCGTCCACTGCCACGTAAGGGTTTCCCACATGCTAATAGCAAGCTTGTGCACCTCCTCACTACCGCCTATTGCATACAGCAATGCCAAATTCATAAACGCTTCATAAGGATCGTCCGAGCCGTCCATACCTGGCCAATTGTCGCGCCAAATCAAGGTACCATCCGGATTCGTATAACGCTTGACGAACTCAACCGCAGCTTCATTCAAATTATTGAACAAATGACGCTGCAGCAGCGCCCATTGCGGCGGCATCCAGGCCGTTTGCGCAACTATCACCGGAATCGGCGCACTATCCAGCCTACTATTTTCATTTAAGCCTTGCATCCTGTAGTGCATCCTGTACATCCTCCTGAACGTTCTGCCCTGTCCGGCTTCCATCAAATGTCATGATTAAAAGATCGGAAAACGTGCTGATAAACAGATTTTCCGATGTGATAAGTTGTCATTGTGAGCATTTACTTACACATTTACTGTAAATTGAACCTTTACCTGTTCTTTGGCAGACGGTTCGTGCAAATCCAGTATGAGGCGGTATGCAGTTTGTTCTACGCCTCCAATCGTGCGGTAAGCTGCTTCTTCAAGCGTACAATGAAGCCGGCTGGCTTCATAATGCATTTCCAACGGTCCAATTCGAATGTAACCGGCTTGAATCGGTTCTGGCCGTACACTGCAAATAAACACCTCCCGAAACGATACAGGCTTCCCGGACCATTCGATAACATCGTTCATGGTCAGTGAATGCTTCCCAGCAGACCGATCCCAAATCCATTGACGATGAAGCAGACAAAGCCCTGCACCATCATAGGCCTTTGTTAAATCGAGCTCATAAAGAATCTGCTCCTGCGAAGCTTCATACCGCAGCACCTGCGCCTGATAATGCTTGCCGAATTGCTGATGCATGCCATTAATGACCGGAACGGAATGCCCCTGAGAGCCGGCCGTCAGCATCCTGTAGCGGTGAGCGGGCTGGAAATATTGACGGGTATATTCCCCCGCTCCGAGATCGCACAGCACGGAGCTGCCGTGTGCATGCACAATAAAATGACCCAAATCGTTGTGGTTGTGCGGCTCGTCATTACTGCCGCCCTTGGCCGCAAACGCAACAATGCCTTGCGGGCTTAACGTCTTACTGATCACCCAGCCGTGCTCACGAAAGAAATGATCCTCCGTATCGAACCGGGTACCGTCTACGACAGCTTCCTCATTGTCCTTATCCTCGCTCGGCTCTGATGCTTCTCCCAGCCACAACACCATGCGGCTGGCCATAATCCAGCAGCGGAACGCATCTCCGAACACCGGCTGCTGATCCGGCACCTTCATCTCCGGGAAACGCGAGCGCAGCTTACAATACAACCCTGAGTAATAATCGATAACAGGTGGAGCGTCGGAGAAATTAACAACCTGATTGCCAGTCAGCATGCCCGCTCCTGGAAACAAGGCAATACGACGAAGCTTTTCTCCGTCAAGAAGCTGTATGCTGCCTCCGGTTCTTGCAGCCAGCAGCTCGGCAAAATATACATAATACCCAAAACCGAACTGCCAATAAGCCGTACCCTCAGGAGTTGCCCCCTCTGCATCAAATCCCGACAAATGCTGCTTAAGCGACGCCAGTACCCTCCACAGCATGCCCGCTAACCGCTCCGGCTCCTTCACAAGCCATAAGGCTGCGCCACCGATAGAGGCAGCGCACACAGCCGGCCAGTTGTTAATTTTCATCTCCCAGTTTTGCGGCACCGGATCGTCAAAAAATACGCGGAATACACGACGTTCGATTTCTGCATGAACGCGGTGTACAACCCACGGCTGCAGACGCCCTTCCAGCACCTGGGTAATTTCCGCGAGAGCAAACGCTGTTTCCCCCGCAAACAAATCAACCGTTTCTCTGGGTGGAGCTGGCTGATCCCAGATTCCTTCCGGGTAACGATTATGGTATAAACCGACATGTGCTGGGATCACCCATGTATATTCATCGCATATGGCCCATATCACGTCCTCAAGCTCTCGCAGCCAACGCTCGTCGCCGTCCGCCAAATACAGCAGGGTCATAACGGAAAGTCTGCGCCTGCGGTCAAAATATTTATGATCGTATTGCGTTCGGTCTCCAGTCTTGTGAAACAAAGTAAATTCAGAATAGAGCAGCGGCTCCATCTGCATGCTCCTATATTGCGCTCCTGCTTCGCGTACTTCGTTCCAAAGTGTCCGGCAGCGTGGATCCTCCAGGCAGCCTAATAGCTTCCTACGGTCTGCCGCTTCCGGAAACAGATGAGTATTCCCCTCCGTTTGTTCGAGAATCGTTTTCAAAGCACGTAAGGTCAGCCCTTCCATATCGAACGATTGCTTCAATCGTGTCACCTCCTGTACATAAGATACCCTACCGGCGACGCTGTTTTTTCAACCTCACAACCTCGTCCGGTACGGGTAGGACTTCCATAATCGTTATTTTTTAGATTTCTTCCATTCGTCGAGCTGCTTCTGTGCTTCGATAATCACTTTATCACTGCCCGCTTTTTTCAGCTTTTCAAGAAATTCTCCCAGCTTACCGGTATCAACCGTTCCCGTACTGAGGCCAGGTGTATATTCATCAACAACCGCATTTATGTTGGCAATCTCCGCAGACACGGGGTCCGCTTTAAATTTAAAGCCCATAATTGGCGAGGGTTTGGCCGATTCGTTTTCTTTTTTGGTCATTTCAGCAATTTTCGGATCTCTTCCTTCTAATGGAAGTCCGTTGAACACATTGCCAAACACCCAATCCGCGGCCATATAGCCGGCGTCTTTATTCAGCTTAATGGTGCCGTCGGCATTTTTCGTATAATGCTTACCCTCAATTCCGAAGGATAACAGGTTAAACAGCTCTTTATCCGTGTTGACCAAATTCAAAAACATCATGGCACGCTCCGGATTTTTGGAAGTTCGGCTAATAGCTTGCATTGTAGTAATGATCGTGTTTGTGCCTGAGTACACATCTGTAAATGGAATATATACGTAGTCCACCCCGCCAGTTTGCGCTTTTTTCTCCTGCTCGCCACCCGGCTTCAATACATTATGGAAGCCTACCGCTTCCTTACCTATTTTGGAGTAATCGTTTGCATTTTTAAGCGTAGCGGCATCCTGGTTTATATAGCCCTTTTGAAACCATGAGCGCATAAGCTCCAAATAATTCTTATATTCAGGTGTTTCGTACATGTTAATAATTTTGTCCGGGTTGCTCAGGTTGATAGCGGCAATGTTGTTAATAACAGTTTCCATATTATTCGTCCGCATCATATTGCCGTATTTGCCTCTGCGGTCCATCATAAACGGTATGAGATCTTTTTCATTTTCCTTAATTTTGGCGAGCAAAGGCTCGACGTCTTCCAGTTTGGTAAACTGTGAAGCATTCATTCCGTACTTTTCCAAAAGCTTCTTTTGCGGAATCAAGCCTTCACGGTTGGTTACTGTTTGATAATTGGGCAATCCGTATATTTTACCTTCAATTTTGGTTGCGTCCCACACGAACGAAGGCATGCTTTTTTTCACTTCTGGTGCGTACTTATCGATTAAAGCATCCAACTCGATGAACGCGCCTTTGCTTTGATTTTGAACGTAATCAAAGTTCCAGTTCGAGGTCCACAAAATATCAAAAATCTCTCCCGAAGCAACAATCGTATTCATTTTTTGATTGTAATCGCCGGAGGCCACCGCGTTCAGCTTCACCGTAGCGTTAATCTTTGACTTCGTGATTTTGTTGACTGATTCCTCAACGGATTTAAGATCAGCAGGAATACCTAGGGTAGCCGGGTAATACCACGATATTTCTACCTGCTTCAAATCGCTCGACGCAGAGCCTGCGGCCCCAGCTGTTTTGGATTCTGCGGGGACAGGCGTACTTCCACTGCAAGCGGATACAACCATCGATAAACCAAGAGCAAGCGCCATAGATTTCATTCCATAATGACGAACTGTTTTTGTCATACATAAACCTCCCTGATTGTTTATTCACACTGGATCTATTAGATATCTTCGAGACTTGGGCTAGCTTTTTACAGACCCAACCGTCAACCCGGCAACGAAATAACGCTGAAAAAAAGGGAAAACAAACATCATCGGACCGGCTGCCAGCACAGCCATCGCCATTCTGGCGGAAAGACTTGGAAATTGGGTTAAATCAATCTGTACATTGACCATATCGATGTTGTTGGTCATAAATTCTATGGTGTTCATGATTCGATACAGCAGCAGCTGCAGCGGCACCAAATTCTGATTATCGATAAACAGCAGGCCCAGCCACCAATCGTTCCAATAAGCGAAAGCGATGAACAGACCGACGGTTGCCAAGGCAGGAGTCGATAGCGGCAGTACAATTCGGAAAAAGATCCGGTATTCACTGGCACCGTCCATTTTGGCGGATTCAAATATTTCTGAAGGCAATTTCTCCAAAAAGCCCTTCAGGATCAAAACATTAAAGGGACTCAGCAGGTAAGGGATGATCAGCGCCCATATGCTGTCTTTCAGATGAAGATATTGCGTAACGAGTATATAAAAGGGTACTAAACCACCGCTAAATAGCATTGTAAAAAAAACATACAACGTTGTGATCCGCGCATATTTGTAATCTTTGCGAGAGATCGAGAAGGCGATCATAGCAGTGAACAACAAGCTCAGAACTAAACCGGTCACGGTCACAAATATCGTGACGCCATATGCCTTGAGCAGCTGTGCCGGACTGTTCAGAATCAATTGGTAGGCTGTAAAGCTGAATGTCTCGGGGAGCAGCCTGTATCCATTTAACAACAGATTCTTCTCTTCTGATAGTGAGATCGAGATAACCAGCAGCAGTGGCATGACCATCACAACGGTAAGAAGCACAAACAACAGATTAATTGTAATTTTGGCGGCATACGACGGGCCGGATGCTGTAGGATTACTTGACATTTACGGCCTCCTTTCTACCAAAGCGCATTCTCGGAATTGATTTTTTTGATGATATAGTTGGTGGAAAGAACCAGGATCAAACCTACAACCGACTGGTACAATCCAATGGCCGAGGACATGCCCAAATCGCCGACAACTCTTAATGAGCGGTAAACATAGGTATCGATAACATCCGTCGTCGAATATAAAAAGCTAGTATCATTGGGAACAAAGTAGAATAAACCGAAATCCGCTCTAAAAACACTGCCCATCGCGACAATAAATAGGATGATAATCAGTGGCGTTAATAGTGGAACCGTAATCCGTCGAATCATTTGCAGCTTGGAAGCGCCGTCAATTTTAGCCGCTTCATAATAGCTTGGATCAATACCGATAATTCCCGCATAATAAATTAGGCTGGAAAAGCCTACAGATTTCCACAGGTGCACCAGAATTAAAATATAGGGCCAATACTCCTTTTCCTGATACCAGTTTACAGGGGATAATCCGGCGTGCTCCAGCATTTTATTCAAAAATCCGCTGTTATTGTCCAAAAAACCAAGCGTTACATAGCTAACTACAACCCAAGATAAGAAATAAGGCAGAAACAATGCCGTTTGATGAACCTTCAGCCAGCGCCGACTCAGCTCATTCATTAAGATGGCCAGGCCCACAGCTATAATCGTCGTAAGTATGATAAAGCTCATATTGTACAAAATCGTATTGCGAGTGATTCGGTAAGCGTTCTCGGAAGTAAAAAAGAATTCAAAATTTTTCAGGCCTACCCATTCACTTCCCCATAAACCTTTTGCATAATTGAATTTTTTAAAAGCGATAACAAGTCCTATTAACGGAAGATACGAAAAAATGAATTTGAATACTAGTGCTGGAAGCGACAATATAAAGAGCTCTCTGTTTTTTGCAAACAGCTTCCACTCACGCTTCAGCCTCTCCCCTGCTCCTGTCTTCTTCACCGTCAGGAAGGCTGCTGCATCGGCTGAACCGGTATGCTGTTTCATAGCTGGTTTCCCCCTTCAATTAAGATGTGCCTGTTTCATCCGCTGCTCGCTGTGCAGTTTGTTGATTAGCAGCGCTATGCCCTTTATTATGCTGATTTGCGGCTTGCCTGGATACTGTTTCTATTTGCGTTTCCTGCACATTACGACTGTATAATTCGTACTTTCCTTTATATTTTGACTGTTCCTCTGTACAGAAACGCTAAAATCCGTTTCCATTAAAAAAAAACGCCCGGCATGCCGGACGAATCAGATGTTTACTTCTATTCTTACTTTTCGTTGGCTTTTTTTAATCGGTACTCCCTCGGCGTAGAGCCTGTCTTCTTTTTGAAATGCTTGAAGAAATGGCTTTCATTAGAAAAACCGACCTGCTTCATAACGGCAGCAATGCTTTGCTCTCCTTCTTGTTCCAATTGCTCCAGCGCTCTACTTAGCCTTACCTCGATAATGGTATCCGCAATTGAGATGCCTTCGCTGGACCTGAAAAACCTGCCAAGATATGATGGAGACATCCGAAGCGCTGACGCAACGAACTGCAGACTCAGATTTTCATCTGCATAATTCGTTTCGATGATTTCCTTAACAGCCTCAATCAAGTATTCGTTTTTGCTTTCTTTAGCCGTATGAAGCTGCTTGTCCACCTCTTCAAGCAGATCAAACACAAGCTGTCTGACCTCGTTTAACGTCTCCTGCTCAAGCACTTTTTGATTAAATGCTTTCACTTCGATTACCATCGTTGACAATATGTTTGCGCTGATCTCTCTGACGGTCCGGTGTATAATCATCAAAAGCTGCAAAATCGCAAAATCAATAATTTCCGGGTCTAAGCCGGATACATAAGAAAATACGGTATCGAGCTGCACCTTTCTATCTACAGGGTCGTTGGAACGAATTGCACCGGCCAGCCTTTTCTCCAGCTCATACGGAATTTCATAATCTTTGCCGTTGATGTGGTTGCGGGCCAGCTCTGGTGTTATCACGGACATTTTCCCGTAAATGGTTCTGTACAGCGTCTGTGCAAGCGCTTGCTCATAATGAGTCGAGGTTTCCCGGTAATCATCGAACGGTCGGCTGATTGAGGCTGTCAAGGACAGGCTGTAATAGCTGTCCAATGTTTTTTGCGCAAAGGCTATCAGTCGTGTCAGCTCCCCATAAAGCGCTGCTCGCTGGTTTTTTGTAATTGCCACCATCACTGCCGTATGATCCTGCTTCATATCGATCGGTTGATTTGGAAAATGCTCTCGTAATACCTCGCTCGTAATATTCGTAACCGCAAACCGACAAAGCCTTTGCTCCGATTCGCTCCGCTCTTCCTTGAAATGGATAAAATCATCGATCTTCAACACAACAACCAGATAATGTACGGAATCGGCTTCTTGAATACCTGGTAACGGCAAATATTCCTCGGCTTCTTTTGCCGTAATAGCCGCGCTATCGGTTATCAGACGTCTCCAGCGGTAATTGTGCAGGATGCTATGGTTGCTGCTCTGCTCTGTTTGCAGCTTTTGGATATTCGTTGCAATATTCTCATATACCGATGACATGAGGCTTAGCTCGTCCTTGTCATCCAGCTGCGCATCAAGCTGTGAAGCCGGATTGGTACGAATTTGCTTCATTAGACGTCCGAGAGGACGGTAAAGTCGCACCGTCGCAAGCGCTGAAGCTGCGAAGGCCAGCAGCAGAAAGACACCCAGAATAACCACAATGAAGGTGTATAGACTATTGATTTTGCTAAAAATATGATCATACGGCTGCACGCTGACTATATTCCAGCCGTTTGCTTTCGATTTTAAATAGGTTACGATTTTTTTAGACTCGCCTTCGCCCAGCATAAAATAACCTGTCGAATCGGTGGCAGATTGAATGCTTTCGGTCATTTCCTTACGGATTTCATCGGTTAAAGGAGCCTCATTGGCAGGGCTGAAATAATTGCCATTCGCATCGAGAATAAACAGATCTCCTAATGAATTTTCACCCAGCTCGTTCAACCTTCTGATGTTGTCATAAAACCAATCCCCTTTGATCGCAAGCATAAGTACGCTCTCCTGCGGGGTATAGTCTCCAAGCTTGTTGTACGTCATATAGGCAAACAGCTTTTGTTTATCCTCGGCATTTCCGTTCATGATCGGCAGAAGTGTGAATTTAGGAAGCTGGCTAGAGCGGACGATATACGGCTTCAGCAAATTGCCAGTGCTGCGGTTATCAGGCTCAAGACAGGAAACCATCGAGGCCAGCCCAGTCGTATAGTAACACCCGTTGAATGCATTATATATCCATATCGAATGAATAAATGGATTAGAACTCACAAATATATCCAATTTGTAAAGTTTATTGTAAAGCTCAAATACTTCGATTTCCCGCGTATTCATCAGTGCGGTTACATCCCGGTCGTTGAATGCTGTAGTTGCCAAACTGCGCAGGGTCTCATTCAAATTATCGATATTATAATTAATTTGATTCAATACTTTGCGGTTCGCTTCCTGCTGGAGCTCTAAGGCCATGTTTTTGGAATAGGTATACAGCACGGATGAAAATATGAGCAGAAACAACGCCAGCAGCAAGGTTACTGTAAACAAAATACGAATAAAATACGTGCGGGAACGGAATATGCTCGTTAACCCCATATATGCTGCCTCCTTGATTTGTTAGCTATTACAATGTACCGTCACAGGTGTGTTACGCCAGATGGCATCCTAATTCTACCATTATTTATACTATATATACTGAACATAAAAAAGGTCAACCATATTAAATGGTTAACCAGGCTTGAATGGATTTAATTATCGCTTCCATGCCTTACCTTCTCGAAGAAATATTCGCCGCCAACCTGGCCTCCTTTAAGCACCAGCTCCAATCCATCAAACTGCGGATCATGGGAATAAGCCATGCATAACGGAGCTCCCGGATCCAGCAATGCCTTGCATGCCAGTGCGTACAGACACGACCAGCTTAGCTGTTGAACCTGGCTCTAAACTCGTTTAATGCATCGCCTTGCGACGGATGAATCCCGCGTATAAATGCGAGATACAGCGTGACATGATCGATCAGATAAACTAGCGAGCACATCCGCGCCAAGCGGCTCTCACCCACGGAAGTGATGACGCGCACAGCACCCGCCCGTGAGGCCAGCACTTCCCGGGTCGCCCGCAGCCTTCTTCCCATAGGCTCTGTATCCTCCCGATCATGGATCAGGGTAAAATGGAACTGCCGCAGCATCGCGCTGTCCGCATCCCAGCCGTTAGCTTCATCATGATGAAGCCCCGACATCGCGTTGCTGAAAGCCATCACCTTGCTGACCTCGGCCAATTGGTTCTTGAAGCGCACCGCAGAAGCATCCGTAAACGGCAGCGTGCCATATACTACAGGAATCAGCCCATCCATTTCAGTGGCAATCTGCTTGGCTTCATTGTCGGCCAGTACGGCCTGCGGCGCATAGGCTGGCGTCAATTGCTCGATCAATCGGATCGTTTCGGCAATCCCCTGATCGGGATCGGCAATCAGCCCCAGCCTATGCAGAATAACAAGTATTGGAACAAGAACATGGCTGGTGGAGATCATTCGTGGCTGCCTGCCCGCGGGCAGCTGGAACAGCAAATGTCCATTCTGCTCGGCAAGCTCCCTCGCCTTCCCGCCTGCAGTCAGTACAATAATCGTCGCCCCGGTTGTGATCGCATGTCGGTAGGCGCTGACAACCTCCTCCGAACCGCCGGAATAGTTGACGATGAAGACAATTGAATCGGAATCAACATAAGCAGGCATTGAATACGCTTGTGAAAGAATAATTGGAACCTTGATTTCATCGAACAGCAGCGACTTCAGCTGAACGAGACTGGCTACTGGCCCGCCGCCGACACTGCACATCACGATTTCATCTACCTTGCCGGACAGCGCCTTGACTTCAAGTGCCTTGGCCTGGGCATACCCATCTGCCATCCAGCTGGAATATTGGGCTGTTGCCTCGAATAATTGGGTCTTATCAAGCTGAAGCAGGGTATCGGATTGATCCAAATTGATTTTCATTCCTCGATCTCCTTTGGCGTTTCTTCAATCTTCACAACGATGGCGGCAAACTCCTGCAGCTCCGGCAGTTGAATCACTATCTTTCCGTTGGACGTGGCATAGATGGCTTCAACCTGCTCCGTTAAGCTTGTCAGCTGGCTGCAATGCCCTATATCATGCAGCGTGATCTCCAGCCTATAGACTGGAAGCGGCTCGGAATATGTCATCCCATTAAAGCCGGACAGGTTTAGCACATGCAGGATATAGGTTTGATCATCAAGCTTATTGAAGAACACCTCCACATTGGACGGAGCGTTGGTCGTCAGCCTCCAGCGCTGGTCCAGCATATTGTCCAATATATCGAGCACAATGTGCTTATGATCGGCATAGCCATACCTGTAGTACAGCTCCCCGGCCTGCCATGGCAGGTAAACGGCTCTGCGCAAGCTGTTCTTGCCTCCGCTGACCAGATTATCCGTACGGATCGAGGCTCCATAGCTTTTGTCAGAAATCAGATGTCCCGATGCACGCTCTGGCGGGCCGAAGGTTGAGGGGATGACAAAAGGCAGCTGCGGCAGCGTTTGCTGCCCGAATTCAAGCTCCTGAAATGTCCCTTTCAAAAAGATCCAGTCCCGCTCCGGAAAGCTTTTAAAGAGTCCTTTATCGGCAGTTTTCAAATAAGCGGCGTCCCGTTCGTACACCTGTGCCTGCCCGGGCAATAGATCGAATACACGCTGCATAAAAGATAGATTGGCCGCTCCCTCGGTAAAGGAGCATCCCGTACTGATGAGCTGTACTCCTTCCTGATAAAGCGTCTCCAGCAGCTGCAGTCCCTCCTCGGAAAATTCGGCAATGTCGGGGATGATCACAGCCTTGTAGCCCTGCAGGCTGTCTCGTCGATTCAGCAAATTATTTTGATGTATCACATCAAACACGATATGCTGTTCCTTGAGCATCTTGAACAGGCCTGAATATTCCTTCATGCTTTTGGGTGCTGGTCCGCCCGGCTTGATCAGCGCAACATCCGCAGCGGACAGAAAGCTGCCATAATAAGCTTCATGGTCCTTATGGTATTTGAAAATTTCGGCAACGATCGGCAGATTCTCACGGTCCGGGTAATCCTCAAACACCCCGATAATGCAAAAGTCCAGGCCCGAGCCGCTGGCGAGGCTTTCCCTTAAACAGATGCTCATCTCATGCTTGGAAACCGCTGTGAATCTATGTACCAGATCAATCGCATTGATACAGCAGTTGCTGATCAGCTTATCCTCCCACGAATCCTCCAGCGATTTTACATTTTCCGATGCTGAATACAGCCATAACGGGTGCGGACGCCTGTTATCCGTATTCGATTCCTTGCGGACAATATCGACCTTATGCTCGTTATAGGTCGAGATCGCAATATCTTTGCCCGTGCTTGTTACCAAGTCATGGATCCGCTCCAGCATTTCCTTCGTTGTCACATCCTGGAACACTTTGTACCTGCGGAAAACGGGATCATCCAGGCTTTGCGTTTCGGGAAGCTCCAGACCGCTCCACTCGCGGAAGCGGGTTCTGCAGTTGTCGCAGAAGCAGATGCCGTAATCATAACCGCTGTAATCACGGGTCTGATAGCCGAACATATTGAAGAAGATACCGTCCACCTCGTATTGGGAAATAACCTCGTTGATCAACTGCAGCGAGTATTCACGCTGGTAGTAGCCGTTGATACACGTATGGACGATACCGTGGTAATTGACTTCCTTGCCTGCCTTGGTACGGTAAAACCACTCCGGCCGTTTATTGAACAGGCTTTCGTGCGCTTTACTGAAATCAAACCGGGCAATGAACCTCATGTCGGCCGCATGCGCCTTGTCAATCGCTTCCTTGAGCAAATCCTTATGCTGATTGGCGGCTCTGTAATGATATTCAAGCCGGGTCGGGTAAAAGGCGACAATACCGCCTGCATTCATCATCATTACATTGGTAGATAACTTCTTCAGGTCGCTGATCAGCAGATCCACATCAAGGTTCGCATCGGTTTCACGAAGATTATTCTGGATAAGCCGCAGCTGATTGCCGGACCACCATGATGCCATGGGCATAGCCTCCTTAGTAGCCTTTTCCGAATTGGCGGATATTGATCATCTCGTCCGTCCTGCCTGCAAGGAACAAGTCGAGATTATGCATGAACCCCTGGCTGAACCGGTCGTGGAATTGATCCCCGCCGCCTGCGCAGTGCGGAGTGATGATGACGTTGTCCAGCTCCCAGAACGGACTTTCGGCCGGCAGCTTCCCGAGCTTGAATTCTTCAACGAACACGTCCAGTCCGGCTCCGGCAATCTTGTTGTTTTTCAAATAATCCAATAAAATTTCTTCGTTGATCAGCGCCCCACGCGATATATTAATAATAAATGCACTCGGCTTCATCAGCCTGAACTGCTCCTCATCCAACAGATTAAGCGATGCCTCTGTTAGCGGTAGTGTCAGTATAATAAAGTCGCTTTGCGCAATCACCTCATTCAACTGTGCTTGCTTGTACATCCGGTCGAATTCAGGCAGTGGATTGCCGGTCGTATTGACGCCGATTACCTTCACACCGAAGGCGCGGGCGCGAATCGCCGTTTCCGTTCCGACATCTCCGGCTCCGATAATACCGGCCGTTTTCCCGGACAGATTCATAAAGGGGCCAATACGTCCCCAGGTATGCTCGAGCTGGTTTTTGATGCCTTTGACGCTGTTTCTAGCCAGCATCAGCATCTTGGTCATAATATCCTCGGCAATTGGCAGTCCCATCGAACCACGGGCATTGATTACGATAACACCACGTTCCTTCAAATAATCCATCGGCAGACGCTCGATTCCGATATGGGCCACCTGCACCCACTTCACCCTGTCGCATTTCTCCAGAAAGTCCTGCTGCAGCGTACGGTGATTGGCAATGATGATATCCGCGTCGGTATAGGCATCGGAATCGATAAGCTCCTGTTCTCCTTTAAACAGGGTGACTTCGATTCCTTTACTGTTCATCTCGGTAACCTGTCCAGAATCGAACGGGTAGGTGGATACTATTTTCATAGGGCTTCCTCCTTAAAATTGGCTAAGCTTACTTGTTCAGTTTAAAGCGTTTGCAATGAGATACCTATACAAAAGATTTAAGATGATACCACTTTATTTGTGCAGGCTTCCTATTGGCTCAGCTTGAACTCCTGCGGTGTAACGCCATAATATTTCTTGAACACCCGGATAAAATAATGTGGTGTCTGATAGCCCAATTGGCTCGCGATGTTGTAAATTTTCTCATGCTTGTTGCGAAGCAGCTCGACGGCCTTCTCCATCTTGACCTTCATTACGTAATCGCTGATCCCGATACCGGTCTCGACCTTGTACATCTTGGACAAATAAGCCGGATGCAGAGCGACATGATCGGCAATCGCCTGCAGCGAGGCGTCACCATCCATATGCTGCTCAATATAGGCCTGAATCCGTTCAACAACGGTCAATTTGGGGTCCTTGTGCTGCTTATGCAGGTCATTTTGAAGCAGCGCGAACACATCGAATACCCATTCGCGTAACTGCGCAAGCGAATGAAAGGGACGAAAGGTGCGGTTCTGCTGCAGCTTCTTCCCGTAATGACCTATCATGTTTTGCAGCTGCCGCCCGTTCTTGTGTGAGATGTGCATAAAAGTGCCGGCGATGAAGAAAAAGGCCTCGCTCAAATACTCCGGTGATTCCCTCCACTTCGCATCCAGCTCCTTAAATACCAGCTCCAACCGCTCCTCTGCCATATCCCAGCGTCCTATTTCCAATACATGCAGCAGCATTGGCGGCTCATACAGGGAATGCAGCGAGCCAATACGGATCGTCTCGGCATCATCAGTAACAACAGCAAAAAACTGCTGCTCACTCCCGATATGCTTACGGATTCCGGCAATGGCACAATGATATAGAGGGACAATCTGCTCGGACAAACGCACCCAGCGATTGACTAACAGGACCGAGATTTTACGCTTCAGATAGGTTCTCGTTTTCTTCTGCAGCTCCCCGATATCCGCTGCCAGCTGCAGCCGGTACTGCTCATTCGTCTGCTCATGAAGCGGTTTTTCCAGCTGCTCATGATTGAGGCTGACCAGAAAAACCAGATGTCCATTAATGTCCTTGCAGTGCCAGAGATGGAAGGTTTCACGAAAGACCTCCTCGGCCATATTCGTAATCGCGTATTCCAAAAGGGACAGCTTGACTTCATCCTCCACAGCGCTCTCCTCATCCATCCGAATGACCATCATACACACATAATCCTCGCAATCAAACGGCAGCTCCAGCGCTCTCATCTTCTTGCATAACACGGGACGCGCGATTTCCCTGCCCTGCAGCAGGTCCATTAATAATTGGGATCGCAGAAAAGGAATGTTCTCACGCAACGTATACATCGCATTGTGGTATACCTCCTTCACATTCCACTCCTCCCGCAGCTCGCTGCAGATTTGCTCAATGAGAGCTGTCAATTCCCCGGTATCAACCGGCTTCATCAAATAGCCTGCCGTCTTAAATTGAATAGCCTGCTTGGCATATTCAAAGTCACTGTATCCGGACATCAGTACACAACGAATTTTCTCGGATATAGACCTTACGCTTTGGATAAGCTCCAGACCGTTCATATCGGGCATGCGAATATCCGTAATCAGGATATCAATGGATTGGGCCCGGATCGTTTCCAGCGCTTCCTTAGCCGAATATGCCTTATAGACCGCTTTGACTCCGTAATCACACCAAGGAATCGTCTGAGCCATACTATCGACCTGGGCCGGATGATCGTCAACAATCAGCAACTGCATATGCAGCCCTCCGCTGCGAGTATGTTCTAAACAAGGAAACGAATCAGCTTATCCGTACTTTCATCGTAAATGCAACCTTCCAGCCACCGAGCAGTGAAGCGGAAATATGCAGGCCGGAGCCTCCCCCGAATTGATGCCTCAGCCTCTGATGCACGTTCCACATGCCATGTCCAAGCTCTTCCTCCAGCCCTCTTTCAAACCTTTCATTCATCTGTGCAATTTCTTCCAGACTGCTGCCGATTCCGCTATCTTCGATGATCAGAGTGTGCTCTGTTTCGGTAGCATAACCGGAAATTCGGATCGTTCCGATACCGGACTTGCATTCAATTCCGTGAACGATGGCATTCTCTACAATAGGCTGGACAAGCAGTCTCGGAATAATACTCGCCTTCATCTCCTCTGGAACATCCAGCACGTACTCCAGTCTGCGGGTTTGCAGCTTATGAATTTCCAAATAATTGACAATTAAATTCAATTCATTCTCCAGTGTAACCTCCTGATGCTCAATATGGGTTGCATAACGGTAATATTTACTTAAATGCTGTGTCATGGCAATGATTGCCTGCTTGTTTTCCAACTGGGCCATGCTCTGGATAAAAGCCAGGCTGTTATACAAAAAATGCGGATTAATCTGTGATTGCAGCTGCTTCAGCGTCGCGTCGCGCACCCTGATTTTCTCCCGCAGCACCTTTTCCACCAAATCCTGAATTTGCTCGGCCATGCTGTTAAAATGATTGAATAAAATCGTGAATTCGCGGCTTGCCGTAAGCGTTATCCGTGTCGAGAAGTTTCCACGTTTCAGATTGTTTACGCTTCCAATCAGTCGGGTTATCGGAACCTGAACATTTTTAAATAACAGGTAGGAAGCCATAATACTCGTCAGCAGCAGCATCGAGATCGTGATGTAGAACAAATTGCGGCTTGTCGTAATCGGTGCCAGCACGCTCTCCAGCGGCACCACGTCAACCAGGTACCAATCCAGGGAGCTGGATTTGGCATAACTCAGCATATATTTGATTCCATTCATCTCCACAGTCCTGCTGCCCGACCGCTGCAGCTTATCGCCTTTGAGTAGAGCGGCCAGCTCCGAGACAGTTTGCCGGTTTGCCGTGGAATTCATGATCGGATCATACCCCTCATGAAAGAAAAATGGCTCCCCAACGCTGCCCGCTTTGAATTGGTCCAGCATCAGCTCGATATTGCGGGCTGCAAAAGCCACCTCAATGATGACATTCACCTGACTGAGGTCGCCAAACAGCAGTGACGGGTCGGTCGAATATCGGTAAAAATAGTTTGGCTGCTCGCTGCCACCCGTATGAGGACGATAAACCCAGTCGGGTGACATATTTTTCTGGAAATAGCTTAAATCATAATTTTCCAGGGCATTCGTCGATACCAGCTGCTTCAAAGCCGGCGAATAGATCGACAGCTTATTTGTCCAGCTGTAGGAGGCGCTTTGCAGATTGATTTTTTCCAGCAGCGTTTGTCGAATCTGAATCGAATCGAACAACTCGTAGGACAAATGAATCGACTGGAACTTGACCGCCTCCGGTTCTCTGCCCAATGTAAAAGCTACCTTGGCCAGCTGATCCGCGTTCGTATCCATTTGATTCAAAAAAAAGGAAAGACGGTTCACATTCGATTTCTCAATTTCCGACTTCACGACATTCGTGCTCACCTGATTCGAATAAGCGAACAACAGCAGCAGTGGAATCAGCAGCAAGCATACAATGATCATGATTTTGCTGAAAATACTCAAGTTTTTCACCATGACATGAAGCACCCCATTATCTATTATCCAAGGATACCCATATTGTACAGAGCTGTCCCCGCAATGCACAACCTTTTTTCACAGCAGGTCAGGGTACAGGCACACAGGGATTTAAGAAACGGAATGAGGTGTCAGGCCAGGCATCCATGCACGCTATTCTTTTATTCCTTGACGGACCCGAGAATAACTCCCTTAACAAAGTAGCGCTGCAGAAACGGATATACCGACAGTATAGGCAGAGCGCCGATAAACACCTGGGACGCCTTCACGGTCCGTGGCGATATGTTTTTGATCTCATCCTCGGTAAGACCGAGTACCGAGAAATTCTCGGAAACAATAATCGATCGCAAAAAGGTCGAGATCGGATAATCGCTGGCATTTGACAAATAAATCATCCCGTCAAACCAGGCATTCCAATGGGTCACCATCGCAAATAAAGAGAGCGTCGCCACTGCCGGCATCGAGATCGGCAAATATATCGTGAACAGAATCCGCAAATGGCTGGCGCCGTCCATCAATGCCGCCTCCTCCAGCTCCTTGGGAATCGCACGGAAGAAGTTCAGCATCAGGATCAGATTCCAGATGCTCACGGCTCCGGGCAGCACCAGCGCCCAGATTGTATTCATCAGGCCGGTTCCCTTGACTACCAGATAAGTCGGAATCAAGCCCGCATGGAACAGCATCGTAAATACGAACAGCCAGGCATAGAACGTCCGCCCTTGAAACCGCGTTTCTTCCTTGGACAGCGGATAGGCCGCCAGCACAACCAGCAGCATTGCCCAGTAGGACCCGCTTGATGCCTATCCATAACGCATGGAGGAAGTTGCTGTTGCCAAGCGTCTCCGTATACGCTTCAAATGTAAAATGAACCGGCCAAAAGGTGACAATATTACCGGTCGCAGCGGCACTTGAGCTTAAGGAAATTGCCAAAACGTGAATCAACGGAAGAACGCAAAGCGCGCTCAGGATGAACAGGCAGGCATAGTTGCAATAAGAAAACACTTTATACGGCATCGATCGATACATAGCAGCTCACCCGCTTCAAAATATTCGATAGTTGGCAAATTTGTAGGCCAACCGGTATGAAACGACAACAAGTATAAAGCCGATCAGCGATTTGAACAAACCGACAGCCGAGGCAAAGCTGAATTGTCCACCGACAAGCCCAACCCGATAAACGAAGGTATCAATAATATCCCCTTTGTTATATACCAGCGGATTATAGAGATTAAATATTTGGTCAAAGCCGCCGTCGAGAATTTTGCCTAGCGCCAATGTCGTGACAACGGCGACAATCGGCAGCACGGAAGGTACGGTAATATGAATCGTTTGCTCCCAGCGGTTGGCTCCATCCACTTCAGCGGCCTCGTACAAGGCAGGGTTGATTCCGCTTAATGCGGCCAAATAAACGATCGCCGAGAACCCAAAATCCTTCCATACATCGCTGACGATAACCGTAACCCGGAACCAATCCCCGTCTCCCAGAAAAAAAATCGGCTGAAACCCAAGCAGCTGCACCACATGGTTCACAATCCCGTCCTTTACCGAGAGTACATCAATCAATATCCCTCCAAGAATAACCCATGATAAAAAATGCGGTAGATACACGAGCGTTTGTACCGCCCGCTTGAAATACGTCTTTCGGACTTCATTCAGCAGGAGTGCAAATATAAAGGGAATCAAGATATTGGTACTGATCTTCAGCGTCGAAATCACGATTGTATTGATAATGACCTGTACGCTGTCGGGGTAGGTGAATAAATATTTGAAATGATCCAGTCCCACCCATTCGGAATTTATGATGCCCAGCCAAGGCTTGTATTCTTTAAAAGCTATGACGATGCCGAGCATCGGGATGTATTGATATATAATGACCACGATTAGTGCAGGCAGCAGCAGCAGATGAAAGCTCCAGGTTCTTTTGAAATAGGAGATGTATTTGGAGTTTTTTCTGGCAGCAGCAGTCTGTGTATCCGTGATCGGACGGATCAGCTCGCTCATATGCCTGCCCTCCTATTTTTTCAGCGTTTTGTACCACTCGTTGACTTCTTTGGTAATCTCATCGCCTCCGCTTGCTTTCCAGTCCGATACAAATTTATCGAAGGCTTCGACCGGCAGCTTGCCATATATAATTTGGGTAAAGGTTTCCTTTTCCATTTTTTCAAGAAGCTCCAGCTTGGTCCGCATCGTTTTGGTTGGTGCGCCTTTAAATTCATTCGCCAGATCGAATTTGTTCTGCTCTACCCTGATTTTACCTGCTAATTGGTGCACAGGCACCCGGTCCTTGATGCTGTCCTCGATAGGATTGGCAGGTGTCGCCTTTGGATCGTTGGCAAATTTGAGGATACCTTCATCGTATGAATAGGGCCGATTTAAATTCGTTCCGCCGATTAGCGAAGCATAGGCTTTGGCTTCAATCGGTGTTTTGCCATCAGGCAGCGGCCATTTGTCCTTAGGAATACCTGCCTGCTCGAACTGCTGGTAAACCGGCTTGCCATCCTTCATCACGTAATCATAGCCTTCGTGATTGCCAAGATAGAACTCCGAATCCTTGACAAAAAACTGGTATTCAAACATCTTCTGATAATAAGCAAACCACGCATCGATATGCTTGAAGTCCTTATTGAATAGAATTCCGCGCTTCACCATCGGCGTCTCGACTCTTCCTATATTGCCCGTTGGACCTGCTGGAAGGTAAAGCGGCTTGAATTCTGCTTGCGGATTGTTTTTCGTCGTATCCAGCAGCGGATTCGGATACATATGATACTCACCGGCAACCAAGCCGGCTGAGCCATTGACAAAGCTTTCCGTTGCTTTGTTCTTGTCTTTAATGCCCGCTTCCGGATCGATATAGCCCTTGGCCATCCAGTCGCGAATTTTTGAAAGCGCTTGCTTCACAGACGGCTGAATAGAGCCATACATCAAATTACCGTCCTTATCCTTGGTCCATTGAAAGGGCATGTTGTTACCATAAGCGCCGAATACCCAATCCACTGTTGCTCTCGTTCCATTGACCCGATCCAGCATGGAAAGCGCGAGACCGAATGTATCCTTCTTGCCGTTTCCATCCGGGTCCTGATTCGTAAAGGCCTCAAACACTTTGTCCATATCATCGATCGTTTTGGGATCAGGCAGATTTAATTTTTTCAACCAATCCTGCCGTATCCAAAATATCGTGCCGCCGGTCAGGCTCTCGTACATCGGGATTCCGTACGTCTTGCCATTGCTTTTAAACATATTAAATCCATCTGGGTATTTGGCATATAAATCCTTGATATTTTGCGGAGCATATTTGGCTATTGCCTCATCTACAGCCATCACCTTGCCGGACTGGATTAATTCACTGATCAGCGTCGGATCGCTCACTTGAAAAACATCAGGCAGCGGATCGCTTCCGGCCAGCAGCAGACGCAGCTTGGTATTGAAATCCTTATCATTGTTCACAACAAATGTATGTTTGACTTGAATCCCCATTTTATCCGCCATCCAGCGGGTGTGCACATTATCCTCGATCGTTTCGCCCGGTTTAAACTTCACATTTGGATCCAGCACACGCGCTGTTGTAATTGTAATTGCAGGATCATATTTTCCATTGACTACCTTGGCAGTTGCTCCTGTTGTTTCGCTTTTATCATCCGCACAACCTGCGACCGCCAACGCCATGCTTAATACCGTACCCGTGAGCACATAATTTTTATGTGACATGAACATGTTATTCTTCCCCCTACTGTACAAATATTTGGCTTACTTTTATTGTAAATCAGAGGGTCAAGTGAATATATACAAAAATTTTAAGGTGATACCACAATTGCTTTTCGTAAGACTTTTAAACATGAAAAAGCCCCCTATACACGGGAGCTCTCTAGGATTCGCTTATGTTGCTGCTTACTTCTTAACTGCTTCCTTGCCTGACCTTCTCAAAGAAATGCTCACCACCGACCTGGCCTCCTTTAAGCACCAGCTCCAAACCATCAAACTGCGGATCATGGGAATAAGCTATGCATAACGGAGCTCCCGGATCCAGCAATGCCTTGCATTCCAATGCGTAAATACCAAGCTCTCGCGTAATATAACCGGATGTATCTCCACCCGCAATCAGGATGCGGGAAAGACCAAGCTCAGCGATTAACCTGCGGGTCAGTACACCAAGAGCATTCCCTAATAATCGGCTGCTATCGTCAGCTTTTAAGCCTTGCTTCATAAGCGCTTCACGAATCATAGCGATGCTGCTATCGCTCGGACCCGCAGCCGTATACAAAATCATGCTTTTACCTTCGCTAATCGCCTGTTGAGCTTCATATTCCAGCTTGGCCAGCGCTTCTGCTGTCCGTTCAGTCTGGATCAGATCATGAACCGGAACCTGTATGCCGACAAAGCCCGCTTCCATAGCCACACGGATCTGTTTCTCAGTTACAGGTGAACAGCTGCCTGATACGACCAACAGCTGTTCAACCTTTCCAGCCGCTTCATGTTTTCTAATCAATGCAGCAGTGAGCCCATCTGCCTGCCAGCAGGCGCCAAGTGCGTATTCGACACCTGAGGAACCGATTACGAATAATCCGTCATCAGCTTCAGCCGCCTCAGCCCAGATTAATCGGCCTGCTGTCTCCAGCCTTGGCTCATCCAGCACATCAAAGAGCACAAGATCCGGCTGTTCATTGTGAACCAGGTTATGCAGTCTTTGTTCCACCTTTTCATAGATTCCGTCCAAGGCCAATAAGTCGAAGAGCGAGGTTTTAAGCAGGGTCTGCTTTTGCAAATGTTTAATTAGATCAGCCTCTGCCATCGGTGTCACGGGATGCTGTGACATCGTAGGATGACGGTCAAGCCTGTGAACTGTATCTCCGGCAGCCGCAAAATGATTGCCAAATATCGTGTACCTGCGCAAATAAGGAACACCCGCGAGTAGAGGTATATAACGGCTGCCGAACACAGCCTTACCTATTTCTGCTGCCTTACCGATGCTTCCGGTATGAGGTGAGGAATCGAAAGTAGAACAGATTTTATAGTGGGTGATAGCAGCTCCGGCGGTTTTAAGCGTCTCCAGCAGCGGACGCAGCTCGCGGTCCATTGCATCGGGAGAAAGTGATCTCCCTACACCCGCTACTCCAAAGCATTGTACGTTCCGAAACTGTTCACTCAGCATAGTTTCTGTAGGGGGCTCTAGGAACAATACCGTGCTGAGACCCGCATGAAACAAAGACTCAAGGACATCTGTTGATCCTGTAAAATCGTCTCCATAGTAGCAGAGCAGACGCTTGACCTGTGAGCGAGATGGGATTGGTTCCACATCCATTGTTGATTGTACATTCAAGCACTCGGATTGAGCTTGACCCGCTTTACGTTCATTATTATTTGTCTGCATCTCCGGTCAACCTTTCCCGTACTTATCGATTGCATGCTGCAGGGCCGGATGCTGCTGGGCATACACTTCAAGTGGAATTCCCTGTACAGCCGCTTCCCAGCCCAGCTTCATACTTTCAAAACCGGCTGCTGGTCCGTCAGGGTGGGCCAGCATACCACCACCAGCCAGATGCATCACATCAACTGAGCCCACAGCACTGTAGGTTACAGGAGCCGTTCCCGCCCATTGCATGGATGAGACTACTGGCATCGTTGTGTATCCGCCAAGTATAGGGGTTGTACAAGCATGAATGGAACGAGTAACCGATTCGTTGCTTTCATAAAACTTACTATTTAAACCATTTACATGCAGGTGATCCGCACCGGCAAGCCGGCACAGCTTTTGGTAGGCCGTGAATTCAATACCCAATAACGGGCAGCGCGTCAGCATCCCCCACTGGTTACGATGACCATGGATGGGAACCTCGCTATAGCTATTCAGGGCAGCAAGACCAGAGAGCCCTACACTAAGTATACTAACCATCACGCAGTTGCCCCCTGCCCTCACGACAAGATCATGATTGCGCCGCAGCTCATCATAATCACCCGTAATATTGAAGGCATACATCAGCTTCTTTCCCGTGACATCCGCTGCACGCTCTACTGCTTCCATGACTGCCTTTACCTTATGTTCAATGGGGGCAAAGGGCGGATTGGCATTTAATTCATCATCCTTGATAAAATCCATTCCCGCTTTTGCCAGTTTGCCAACCAAGCTCGACAGCTGTTCGGTGGTTAAACCTATGCTTGGTTTTACAATCGTCCCAAGAATAGGTCGGTCATGGACACCTGTGAGCCTTCGTGTTCCTGCAATACCGAATTTCGGACCTGGATAACGTGAAGTAAATGCCTCCGGCAGTTCTAGATCCATCAGTCGAAGACCCGACAGCTCTTGAAGCTCATATAAATTTCCAGCAACAGCTGACAGCAGGTTCGGAATAGATGGGCCAAAATTGTGCAGCGGAAACGATACGGTTATGATGCCACGACGAAATCGCCCGTCATGCGGAACAGGAATTTTTGCACCAGGCAAGGAAGGCGTAGCCACCTCCTCCAGAGCTTCGATCCGCTCTACCGTTGCTCCATAACGCTCCTTCAACTCATCTGTCTCTCCTGGTACCGCTGTAAAGGTACCCGTGGATTGCTCTCCCGCAATAGTCGCCGCTGCACGCTCCAAGGAATAAGGGGTTTCTACCAAATATGTCGCTTTCACTCGTTCCTGATTCAATGGTTCTCCTCCAATACTCTTATCTCTATGCAGTCGGTTCGGCTGCCTCAGCTGCTGCCAGTACAGCTTTTACTGCTTCAACACCCATCCGCGGCGAAGACAAAACGGGCTTACCGGTCACTTCGGCAAGTGTCTTCTCCATTCTAGCCATTGAGCCCTGTGCCAGCACAAGAACGTCCGCTTCAGCCGCGATCCGCTTGGCCGTTTCCAGCAAAATCCGGTCATGCTCCTCGGGACGTCCACCTACCAGCGCATCGAATGCACCATCGGCAAGTCCGTTAACTAGTGTAACCTGTTTACCTGCCAGGTCCGCTTGCTTGCGAATCAACCGTATTGTCGGCTCCAAGGTCGACGGCAGTGTAGCCAATACCCCAATACGCTCGTAACTGAGAGCTGCTTTGGCCGCCATCGACTCATCAATCTTCACAATTGGCACACCAATCAAACGTCGAGCATCATCGGCGACTTCACCTACGGAGGAGCACGTATTCAGAATAACATCCGCTCCCATTTCTTCCCCATGGTGAAAATATTGCACCAATCTTCGCGCTACGCCTGGTGGCACATGGCCTGCCTTCACCACATCACCGATCAGACTGTCGTCGATGATATTAACTAGCCGGACGTTCGGCAGAACCTCTTTAAATACCGCCTTCAGCGGGTCGGCCAGCCCTTGACCGGTATATACAGCTACTACGGTTTTCATATCGATATGCCTCCAGAACAGTTTATTTTTTTACGTGAAGGGTTACCACACAAACTCGTTATCCAGCCGACGGTAGTCACCCTCGCGCATAGGCGCTTCATTATATACCTTACGCCCGCTGTATAGCGGCTTCTTCGTTCCTTGCGGTGTAATACCGACGACATCATCGCCGCGCCACTGCGTCTCGAACGTTTGTCCGACTGCATTTTCCAGCGTACGGCGATAGCTGAGCGGGAACGTTACCGTAATGGTCTCTCCAGCAACAGCGGGTCCGAGGACCAGAAAATGCTTGTTCACCCATCTGCTCTCCTCATTGCCTTTACCTTCCGTTTCAACACCATCAAGGCTGCGGGTAAACCGAATTTTCGTAAAACCGGCCCATTCCGGAATCCGAATCAATAGCCGTGGGATATCCATATGAACATCAATGACGACTTTACCCTCATGCGGCAGGTAACTGCTGACATCAAGCCATTTGGAGCCCCGGTTCAGCAGGAAATTGATGCTGACCGTCCCGTTCTTCTCCGTCACGCTGTTGCTCCAGCCCATGAATAGCCCCCGTGTACCCGATCCGAGGCAGCATATTTGCAAATCACTTGTATGTCCCCGGCCCTCATTCACATCACAGACAAAATCATTGGGTGCCGAATATCCGGCGAATGCGCCTCTGGTACGTTTACCTACTTGAAAATAAGTCGTATGAGCATGAATATCGTTGGATTGATCATCCGAATCCTCAACCCAATCGAGATCCAATAACTGTGATTCCGCCAAGTGGTTGCGCAGGAATCTTTCGACCACACCCCAATACTCCACATAACCGCTCTTCGCCAGCGTAATTCCGGTAGCGATCAAATCGACCAATGAGCAGGTCTCGTGCTCGTAGGCTTGCTCATGCAAATCTCCGGGTGTCCAGCCGAAGGCTGTGGATTTGGTCAGCGCCCAATCGTAGCACTTTTTCACCCAGCTGATCATTGCCGCATCTCCGGTGAAGGCGCCAAACCGTGCTATCGCATCCAAAGTACCGATACGTGTGTGAAAATGACCGCTGCGATAGGCGAGTGAATCGTTAAAGCTGCCATCTTGATTGAAAACACCGCTACGCTCGATAATTAGGGCTGTAAAAAATTGACATAAATCAAATGCATCCTGGTTGCCCGTCAGCTCGTGATATTTTAAGAGCGGCATCACCAGCCGTCCGCAAAAGGCAGCTGGATCTGGCGCCAGCCGCAGCTGGATACCGTTGGCAGAAGGCCAGCCTGTTTCTTTATACTCTGAAGCGGGGTAGTACCAGACGTCACGCTCCTTGATTGCAATCCGCTTCAATGCAGCTACATGTCGATCCGCCGCTTCCTTAACCGCCACATCGCCTGTTTCCATAAACCAGGTCGTCAACGATAAAATAACGGCGCGTTGATCGATCAGATTGGCGTTCGGCTCCCAATTCCGGGTCGGATTGATCTGGCGATAGCTCATCCCGTCTTCCTTGAAGAAAGATAGCAGATTGGCCCGATAACGTGCCTCCACCTCTGCACCGAAGGTTTCACCTGACATATGGCGGGCAAGGATCAGTCCGTCAATCATTCTGCCATGTGAGGAACCGTAATCCCAATCTCCATGCGACATTTTTGACGGTTTATGCATCAAGTCCGCTCCGAAAAAGGGAATGTAATTATGATCGCTATCGGCCATGCCTACCATCGCATTAATGGCAGCACGCGCACGCTCCTCCAGCATAAGCGTATCCGGGATCCATCGTTTATGATCATCCCTGTTCAAATTATCGTTTTTTACAGTGTCCACAGTTGTTCTCTCCCTATTTTTAAAAGTCGGGTGAATAAGTCTCGCTGCGCTCGTTTCTTCACCGGACTTTTAAGTAATTTCGGCTAATATTCGGTAGTCACCAATCGTCATCCCGGTTTTTTTCTTAAAAATTTGACTGAAATAACGATAATCCTCGTAACCAACCATTTGAGCGATCTCGTAATTTTTATATTTCGACAGCTTCATAAGCTCCTTGGATTTGTTAATCCGAATATCCATCAAATAATCAACGAAGTTGTGGCCGGTCGTTTTTTTAAACAAACGGCTTAAGTAGTCGGTATTCATATAGTGACTAGTGGCTATCTGATGCAGTGAAAGAGGCTGGTCATAATGGGATTCAATTAATTTTTGCACCTCTCGAACCACCTTCTCTCCCTGCTTCTCACCCGAGCGTGAATAATAAGTCAGCACATGAGGAAGGATTTCCTTGTCGAAAATCGACTTGACCGAAGCTGCATCATTGCGGTGCTGAATGATTTCCGTGTACATCAGTGGATTTTTGCCGCATACCTCCTGAAGCCTTGTATCTGTGGCCCGCAGCTGTTTTTCAATAGAGTGGATAAGTAAAATAGCACTCCGCTGCATATGATCCACGGTCATCGTATCTTTACTGAATGCAGTAAACAGCTGTTCGAATTCTTGTCCGGCTGCTTCTTTATTGCCCATATGGAGCGATAGTAAAAAGGCGTTTTCTTTTTCTTGCGGGTACAGGTCCATTGAAGACTCGGAATCATGCCCTGTAAAGAGAATGGTTCCAGCCGCGCACAAGCTTTTGTTCTTTAAAGTACGTCTGGCTTCCAAATAGGCTTCCCTCAGGTGCTGAAGCTTTGTTCTTTTTTCACTGATACCAAAGCTGTAGCCGTGGTGATCGGCCTGCTTCAACACCGTCTGAAGCGACAGATTGAGCTTCACAATTTCCTCTTGCTGCAAGCGCGCTCCTGCAATGATCATCACCAATTCCCTGGAATCATCTGGAGCCGTCGTTACTACATAGTTCCAGCGTCCTCCAAACAGGAACGGCCGGGTTCGATTCAACTGCTCCCGAAGTGGCTGCAAAAGCTTCGCTTGCTCCGAGCACTCCCGGAATATATCCGGCTGCCCTACAAGCACGAAGGATTCACTTGTTGTCCACTCTTTAGGAAGCTGTGAGTACTCCTGATCATCAGACCCTCCGCCTTCGGCATCCGCTTGAAACAAAATTCGCTGCAGCCAATCCTCCCTATGATCCAGAGAAGATTGTCGCTTCTCGTTCTCACGTTTGGCTAATTCAGAAGTTGCTTTTTCCAGCAGCGCAGCGAGCTCCTCCTTCTTGACCGGTTTCAATAAATAATCGAAAGCTTTATGACGAATGGCCTCCTTCGTATATTCAAAGTCTGAATATCCGCTGACCACAACAGTCAGGAGCTCAGGCATATCGCGATTCAGCAAAGCAATTAGCTCTTTGCCATCCATACCTGGCATCCGCATATCCAGGAACAGAAGGTCCGGCTTCTGTTTAAGCGCGATCATATACGCCTCCTGTCCATCTCCCGCCTCTCCCACAAGTTCGAGTCCAAATTGATCCCATGGAATCGATTGAATCAGCCCTCTACGGATCCAACGCTCATCGTCGACAACCACGACTTTCCACATGGCTGGACCTCCTTTCTAAGCAAAAGTAATTTGAATCCGATTACCCTTTCATAGACCCCGCCGTTAATCCGTCGATAATATATCTTTGCAGCAGCAGGTATATGACCAATATGGGAGCTACAACAATAACCATAAAGGCGAACACAACACCCCAATTCGTACTGAACATCGTAACAAAATTAAATATCGAAAGCACCAAGGTCCACTTCGTACTGTCCGTCATTAAGTAAAAGGGTCCGAAGAAATCGTTCCATACCGAGACCATCACCACAATCGTAACCGTTACCAGCACGGTCATCAGCAGCGGCAGAATGATTTGAGCATACAGTCGGAAATAGCCACACCCCTCCAACAGCGCCGCTTCATCAAGCTCCCGCGGAATCGATTTCATAAATCCGACCAAGAGAAATACCGAGAAGGGCAGCAATACAGCCGTGTAATACATAATCAAACTAAAATAAGTTCCTTTGATATGCAGGTCACCCATCAGTTTGATGGTCGGTATGATCGACACCGGCACAATTAAGCCCATAATGAACATATAAAAAGAACCGCGCAGAAATTTGGAATCTCTCCGCTGAATAATAAACGCAGCCATGGAGGCAAATACATTGACACACACCACGGTAAGACCAGAAATCAACAGGCTGTTGGAAAATCCGCGCATAATATGACCTTGATTGAACACTTCCTTATAATTATCGAACTGCCAAACCGTAGGAAGCGATAGTGCGAACAAGGCGGATTCACGTATACCCTTGAACGAATTGACCAGAATCATCAGGAAAGGGATCAGAATGAGCAGCGCCAAAGCAATCGCCACCAATTCAAGCACAATCAGTCCCAGACGCCGCTTAGGCTTATAGCTTTTGACCATTTGCCTCTGTACAGCTTGTTCTGTGATCACATCTCCACCTCCCTTTTCTTCATCACAGCGAGCACAGGTATTCCCACAGCACTTACGAGCAGGAACAGCATAATGTTGATTGCCGTGGCATAACCGAACTCACCCGTACTGAACATCCCTCGTATATAAGTGAAGAACACTTCCGTTGTATAGCCGGGTCCACCCTCGGTCAGCACCATGACCATTTCGAATACCTTCATCGAGCCGATCATCGAGAGCAGTACATTCACGGTAAAGGCAGGAGCCAGCAGCGGAAATACGATATTGCGGAAACGTCTCCAATAATTAGCACCGTCAATGGACGAGCTTTCAATCAGATCTTTCGGAATAAACTGCAGCCCTGCCAAGTATACAACCATCGAGAATCCAGCAACACGCCAAAGATCGGTCACGATAATAGAAAACAAAGCGTAGCTTGGATCATTCAGCCAATCGTGCGAGAGGAACCCAAGCCCCGTACTCTTCAACACCACGTTCACAATACCATGCTCAGGATGATAAATGGCACGAAAAATATAGCCGATAACGAGAGGCGCGATCACGTAAGGCAGGAAAAATATCATTCTCAGTAAATTGCGCAGCTTCAGTGCCTCATTCAAAATCAAAGCCAGACCCAAACCGATAACGTTCTGCATAACCGTAACTACCGCCGCAAAAATCAACGTATTAGAGAAAGCTGTTGCCAATCTCGGCTCCTTCATCAGCTCTTTATAATTATCCAAGCCGATAAATTTGATGTTCGGCGCGTTGATGTTCCAATCAGTAAAGCTGTAATAAAATCCAATTATGGTCGGTGTAATAAAAAATAACAGGAAAACAGCGAGCGCAGGAAATGAAAAATAGAGTGGATACTTATTTTTCCCCATGTCTTCACCTCCTCAAAATTTTTGAAGAAAATTCGTTTGTTAAGCATTTGTTTAAGAGCTTTTGAACTTCTCTCTACCCCTTACTAAATCTCTGGTGAATAAGGAGCGGAGCGGCCGTAGTGTTCTGGAGAAGCGTTAGTGTTCGCCTTTGTTCAAGGATTTCCACCTCTAAATCATTCATATCATCAGGAAATCCTTGAACAACAGCGATCGTAGGAACACTATGGCCGCGCAGCAGATCGCATTCACCTACCTACCTCTCACTCAAATCCAGGAAGCCGCTTGGCTTTACCATCCTTCTTATAATTGGCATCAAATTCCTTGATAGCCGCATCAACACTGCCATTAATAAAGAAGGTTTGAAGCGTTTTTTGGAAATCAGCGAAGGTAGGTGTCAGACGGTTCTGAACATTCACCTTCGATTTGCCGGCAGCAATCAGATCGTTAACCGTTTGCTGAACCGGATACAACTCGCTTTTGGCACCTTTAAAAATAGGAATACCAGGGGCTGTCTGGTAATAGAGGTTCACCATGTCAGGTGAAATCATAAATTTGATTAGTTCTGCAGCTTCCTTGGCATTTTTGGCTTTGGTCGGTATCATCAGCTGGTTGGGAGGTGTGATTAACGCAGTACCTGCATCCTTAGCCGATGGGAATGGGAAGAACCCGATTTTATCCGTGACGAAGGGCTTGCCGAACTTCTTTTCCAGCTGCGGGATGATGCCGTCCAGCATAAAAGCCATCCCTACCTTGCCGTCACCCATTCCATTTTGCAGCTCATCATAAGTTCCAGCCAGTACGTTGTCCTGATACAGACCCAAATCCTTCAATTCCTTTTGCTTGGCGAACAAGTCTTTCAGCTCAGGTATATCGGCAAGATTCAGTTCGTTCTTCTCCAGCTTCTGTACACCTGCATCGCCAATAACAGGGTCTACGTTGGACACCCAACCGGTAAAGTAAAAGATTTGTGGCGGCCATCCGTCCTTCACACCCTCATAGAAAGGAGTAATTCCGGCGCCTTTAATTTTCTTCGCTATGTCGATCAAATCGGCGTAGTTTTTAGGTGCTTCAACCCCTACTTTTTTGAACACATCTTTATTGTAATAAATGCCCATCATTCCCGTGGCACCGAAGGGAACGCCGTAAATCTTTTTGTCAGGAGTCGTTTGAAATTCTTTCATTGAAGGAATAATCCGGTCCCATATATCAGCACTGCCTGACCACTCCTGCAGTGTTTCCTCCGCTCTCAATTTAACATTCTGCTTCGTACCCGGCTGCATCAGGAACAGATCGGGAAAATCACCTGTGGAAAATCGCGTTTTCATCATGTTATCAAATTCGCCGCCTGGCAGCGCTTGCAGTTCGACTTTGTTGCCGGTTTGCTTGGTGTAGGCTTCAAAAATTTTGTTAAAGGGTGCAGCATCGACCGTGTTGGCGATAACGAATGTCAGGGTAACGGGATCTTTTTTCTTCGCTGGCTCTGTAGCCGCAGGTGCCGCTCCTGTATCCGCTTTCTTATTGTCGACCGCTGGGGCTGCGATATTACTTGACCCACATCCGGCCAAAGCCGCTGCCGTCATACAGAACGCCAACAATGAAACCACCGTTTTCTTCTTGTTCATTTATTTAGACCTCCTCAAGGAATCGCTTACAACTTGATTATATGCAAACGCTTTCCAAAGCCATATCCATGATTTCGACCATTAATGTTGAATATTCTTACTGTGGTTTGGTAAGTGAGTTTTCCGCTGACAGCTTCAGTGTCACCGTGGTTCCTTGTCCAGCTTGGCTATCGATTTGGAACTCAAATTGGTCACCCAGCCTGATCGCATAACGTGCGTACACATTCCTGAGCCCAATCCCACCCTCGGATGCGGCGACCGGAAGATGCTCCATATAGAAAGGTTCGCCCAATCTGGCATGGATTTCTTGTAAACGCTCCGCACTCATCCCTACGCCATCGTCGCTAATCGTCAGCAGCATATGGTTATCCTCTTTGCGGGCAGTGATCCGGATCGTGCTTTTGCCAAGCTTTTGCTCCACTCCATAAAAGACGGCGTTTTCCACCAGAGGCTGCAGCGTCATTTTGAGAATAGCAAACGTATACAGCTCCTCTTCAATGTCCAGCTCGTAGGCTAGCTTATCCTCGAACCGCGTCCGCTGAATGTTCATATAAGCATCAATTTGCTCCAGCTCATCACGGAGTGTCACAACCTCATCCTTGCTCTTGGTGTTATACCGAAACATATCGGCAAGTGATTGTGCCATGTCCCCAATATCCTCAACCTTGTAATAATCAGCCATCGCTTTGATACTATCCAGCGTATTGTACAGAAAATGCGGGTTGATCTGTGAGTACAGCATCGCCAGCTCCACCTGCTGCAGCTTGATCTGGTAAACATATTTGGATTCAATCAACGTCTGCAGCTCATCCTGCATATCATTGAAATTCGTTGCAATTCGCCCGATTTCATCACTTCTTCTTACATGAACACGAACTGAAAAATCGCCTCTTTTGACCCGATTCACGGTTTTGTATAAGTCCAGAATCGGATTGGTAATGCTTCTTCCAAACAATAAAGAAATACATAAGGTTACGACAAACGCAATCAGTGCGGTAACCAGAGTCGTCGTTTTGATTTGATCCAATGGCCCGAATATTTCTTTCTTCGGCGTGACCAGCACGACTTTCCAATTGGAATACTCGGAACGTGTGTAAGCAACAAGCCTTTCGTCTTGACCGCTTCCGTACCAGAACTTGCCGCTTTCACTATTAATAAGAGACAGCATACCTGGCTCTGAGGCTGTATCCGGACGCTCAGAGGAACCGTAAACCTGTTGATTATGCTCATTCAGAATGATGATGCGGCTGCTCGCGGACAGGTTATCGTTCTGGCCAATACTGCGAAATAATTCATCATTGTATTCCGCACGCACGATAATAAAATTGACCGGATTCGAGAAGTCTCGAATCAGCAGCGAGGAAGAATAAGCAGCTTCCCCTGTTTCTGCAGGTGTGCTGGTGAGTGGACCGTTAAAGTGAACACGTCCGTCCTTGGCAACCGTTTGGCGAAACCAATCGGCATTTTGTACATCCTTGGCAGCGACCGCTTTGTAAGCATCTGATGCATTAAGAAGCTCACCACTGCTGTAATAAATTTGAAACCGCTTAAAATCGCGGATCGGGGTAATGTTGAAGCTCTTGAGAAACAGGTCGCCGATTTTTTGTCGAAACAGAAATTGGGCCTGTTCGTCCATCGTCGCGTAAGCGTTGATTCCATCAATATATTCCTGATTGTAGTAAGGAGCGAGCAGCAGGTTTCTTTTATTCTGAAAATCGTTATCCATATTTTTCTCGATTTGCCTGACAATCTGAAAGCTTGCTGACTCCACACGCTCCAGCATCGATTGATAAGAGACGTAGAAGGAAACGGTTCCGACCAAAGTAATTCCGAGCAATATGACGACAAAGTAGCTTAAGTGCAGCGTCACCCGAATACTCGTAAATAAGGAACGAGCTGCTCCCAGGATTCCTTTTGATAGATGAAAGCGCATGGTGTCTCCTCCCAAATGGGGATATAGGTGCATGTAATTGGTGGTGCTGAACAGTCCTGATGCTGCTCATAAACAACTACAGACAGTGAAGGAAGCCAGCATAAGCGCTGCCGCTCTGCTGCTTCGATCCTGTCTGCTTTTTTACGGATAGGAGTAGACTAAACACTACTCACCATGTCCGTACCGCTATACTAACGATATAACGCCACTTGATTTCTGTAAACTGTTTTATGCAGGAAACCCTTCACTTTCGAATACATAAACACCTGAGCCGATTCGGAATCGGGAGACACCATCTGCTTCACCCAGAGGGTAGCAGCCATTTACAACATACGTACCTATGCTGTCAGTTTGAATCTCAACTCCATCGACCTGTACGCCGCTTCCCGGTACATATACGGTGGCAGTTGCATTGGCTGGCACCTTGACCTGCAAACGGAATATCCCACGGTCGGATACGCTCCATTCCACAGAAATCGTACCGTATAACGAATCATAATCTGCTTGAACCCAAGTCAAGCTCCCTCCTGGCTGCGGCCGGATAACAGCATGCTGGAACCCGGGGTGTTCGGCATCCGTTTCGATACCAGCCATATAGCGGTACATCCATTCCCCTATCGATCCAAGCGAATAGTGATTGAACGAGTTCATGCCCGGCGTCTGAAAACCGTTCTCTTCGGTCCAGCCGTCCCAACGCTCCCAGATTGTTGTCGCTCCATGCTTGATAGAATACATCCAGGATGGAAATGCTTCTTGACTCAACAGCTTATAGGCAATATCCAATCTGCCATTGTCAGTGAGAGCCGGCAATAAATAGCCTACACCGAGAAATCCAGTCGATAATCGGTTGCCACGGCGCTCGATATCGTTCACAAGATGCTGGATTGCTTGCTGCCGCAGCTCCTCTGTCAGCAGTCCAAATTGAAGGGCCAATACGTAAACGGTCTGCGTATTCCCGTGAATCTGTCCTTCACTGTCGATAAAGGCATTGCGGAATGCCGCGGCAATCTGCTCAAACAAGGAGTGGTAATGCAGCTCATCGGCTGCGTGACCGAGAACCCCGGCAATTTGCGCAAGCAGCTTCGTGCTATAGGCAAAGTAAGCTGTTGCCAGCACTTCGTTCGGTGTATCCGCATCAATGGACAGCCAGTCCCCATAGTTGGCATAATCGGGCCGGACGAGATCATTCGTATTCGCCTGCAAATACTCAACCCAGCGGACCATGGCCGCATAATGGGTCCGCAGGATTTCTGTATCCCCATACATCAAATATAGCGTCCAGGGAATAATAACCCCCGCATCCCCCCAGCCCGCATTGTCGGGAGCAAACCAGTTTAAGCGGGTACTCCAGTTTTTATAACGAATCCAACCGGCATCTGGAGCCACATCGGCAAACGCTCCCGAGGGCTGCTGACTGTCAATCACATCCCACATATACTTGGTGAAAAATCGCGATACATCCATATTATAAGAGGCTGTACGGGCAAATATTTGCGCATCTCCTGTCCAACCCAAACGTTCATCTCGCTGTGGGCAATCCGTAGGCACAGAAAGAAAATTACCTCGCTGACCCCACGTAATATTGGCGTACAGCTTATTGACCATTTCATCAGAGGTTGTAAGCTTACCCGTGAGTGGTGTATCGGAATGCACGACTTTCCCAAGCACAGCATCCGGCCCCGGCTCTCCCGGATATCCAATCAGCTCCACATAACGAAAGCCTTGGAATGTAAAATGGGGCTCATAACGCTCCTCCCCTTCTCCTTTACATATATAGTGGTTCTGCTGCACGGCCTCACGTAGGTTGTCCAGATACATCGACCCGTCAGGATTAAGCATCTCCGTATGACTGAGCGTAATCTTCGTACCGCGCTCACCCTTGACTCTGAGCTCGGTCCAGCCGACCATATTTTGTCCCATATCATAAATATAGCTGCCCTGTTCCGTCTTTCTTACATCAATGGGCCTCACAATTTGTGTAATGCGAACCGGCGGCTCGACGGCGGCAACCAGCAATCCGTTATAGCCCGGGCGGATATCCAGCTCCTCCCATGCAGAATCGTTGTAGGCTGGACGATCCCAGCCAGTAAGCTCCAGACGGGCGTCATAGGTTTCACCTTTAATCATATCCGAATATTGAATCGGTCCCCTCGCTGTTTTCCAGCTTGCATCCGTGATTACACTTTCTCTGGTTCCATCCGCATAATCAATATTGACCTGCATAAGGAAAAACGGTCTTTCCCCATACACGCTTCTCCCCAAAAATCCGACATATCCCGAGTACCAGCCATCTCCAAGAATCGCACCGAAAGCATTCGCACCCTCATGAAGCTTATCGGTCAAATCAAAGGCCGATACCTGAACACGCGTATCATAATCCGTCCAGCCTGGTGCAAAGCGATCCCCTACAGCTTCTCCATTAACCCGCAATTCAAACAGTCCAAGCGCAGTTGCGTAAGCTACAGCACGTCTCACCGGTCCTTTGACTGTAAACTCCTTACGAAAATAAGGAGATGGCTGCATATCAATATCCTCTTCTGCTTTCCGTCCAATCCAGGCTGCCTTCCATTCTCCACGTGATAAAATGCCCATTGTCCAAAACGCGGTTTCGCTCCATGCCGAGGTACGTCCATGATTGTCCCAGACGCGTACCTTCCAGAAATATTCGCCTTCCGATTTCACCGGCTTGCCCTCGTACACAACATGAACGGATTGCTGGGACTCAACTTTACCGCTATCCCATAAATCACCTTCATGATGGTTCAGCTTTTCACGCGTACTGGCAACCAGTATGTGGTAAGCCTTCTGACTCGTCTCACGCTCCTCCGTCTCCAGCTGCCAAAATAGTCTCGGCTTGCGCTCGTCAAGGCCTAGCGGGTTTGTCATATATTCCGTTTTGCAAGCAATCACACGAACTGTCATTGTGAAACCTCCATTCGATTTTTTGTCTATAAGTCTCGCTGCACGGGCCGTATACGCACTGTAAATTTCATAGGTTTTGCTTCAATTAAATACGGTTCCAGTGTGGGAACGTAGCCACAGCTATGATTGCCTAGACCACTCTGCGCAGCATCGATTTTGATAATCGTTTCCTCAACACGTGTCAATAAATGAACATTTTTCGTTAAGGTCATATCCTTGGTCTCATAATGATGAGCACTGAATTCGAATAACGGCAGACCGCTGAACAACAAACCGTTTCCTTCATGATTCGTTACCTTGGCATATCGCACATCGGATTTATTTCCATTCTCCTGAGGTTTAATGTAGGGTACAAACTGCTCCTGCACAGAACCGCTGTATACACCCAATTTCCCACTTTCCTTGCGATCGGCATAACATTCATGCGGACCCCTGCCGAACCAGCTCAATTGGTTAAATTCCACTGGCATACGCAGCTCAATTCCAAATCGCGGCAGCGGCGGCAATCCTTCTCTTGGCTCGAGACTAACCTCCAGTATAAGCTCACCGCTATTTGTAAACGTATACAATGTCTTTGACCGGAAGGCAATGGGTTCACCTCTTGCACCGATTACACCTTGTACAATAAGTCGTGCACCTTGTTCGCCGGGAGGTTCAATCGTAAGATGATGCTGCTGAATTACCAAACGATTATATCCAGCCTTGATCCATTCTTTAGCCAAATGAACATCGTTGTCAACAGGTGCTCTCCATAAATGAATAACAGGTCCAGCGGTGAGCAGCTGCAATCCCTTAAAGCGCCATGAGGAGATGATCTCCTGCGCCTTGCTAAACGTGATTAAGGAACTGCTGTCTCCTATCCTTATGGCGTCCAGCGTTTCCTCCAGCTTGAGCAGCGGTAAGGTTTCCTCGTGCTTACTCGGGTGCTTGATGTACCCTAAAGCGAGATCACTCCAGGCCACTTCATGCCCCTTCTGTGCCCATAGCGTATCGTTCTTTAGCTTGAAACGAACATGCAGCCAATATTCGCCTCCCTGCATCATAGCATCTGCGGGTAAAAGTACGGGTATGTTCTCTTCTGCACCCGCAGGTGTTTGCAGTAACGGCAGCTCACCTGACGTCATGACGATACCATCACAAAGCAGCTGCCATTCACCATCAAGATGAGACAAGTTCAAAAAGTCGTATTTATTCTTGACCTTTATTACTCGATGCTGATAAGCTCCTGAACTTGTTCCCAAATCAATTGTGTTGTTATCCTTGTCACTATCCTCTGCCATTTCAATCTTAACAGACTCGATCACCTTTTTATATTCCAATATAGCTGCCTTCAAGCTCCTGTCCGGGAACAGCAACCCATCCAGGCAAAAATGCCCGCTGTTCGGCTCATCATCAAAGTCACCACCGTAAGCGTACCAAGCTCGACCTTGCTCATCAACCTGACGAATGCCTTGATCGGCCCACTCCCAAATCAATCCTCCAAGCAGCCTGGGATACTTATCAATAGCTTCCCAGTACTCCTGCAAATTGCCAGTCGAATTACCCATCGCATGACCAAACTCGCACATCAAATAAGGACGTGGATCGTCTTTTTGTCCCTCTTCAACAACCATTGCCACAGACGGATACATACTGCTGACGATATCAACAACCGGGGCATCATATGCCCGTTCATAATGAACAGGTCGGGTGGAATCCAACGCTCGAATCCATTGTGCCATCTTATCATGATTCGGACCATAACCGGATTCATTGCCAAGCGACCACATGATGATGGACGGATAATTTTTATCCCGCTCCACCATTCGTTCGACTCGCTGCACATAGGCTGCTTCCCAATCCGGATGGGAGGATAAAAACCCTTCATTGCCTATAAAATGAAAACCATGCGTCTCCAGATCAGCCTCATCGATAACATACAGACCATAGCTGTCGCACAGCTCCAACCATTGTGTATCATTGGGATAATGAGACAGACGTACTGCATTAATATGATGCTGCTTCATGATAGTAATGTCCCGCTTCATCGATTCCAGCGTTGTCACATACCCCAAATCAGGATCAAACTCATTACGGTTAACACCCTTAATCGTGATCGGACTGCCATTAACCAGCATCTGCCCTGTATCAATCCGAATATCGCGGAAGCCTACCGAGACCCTCAATACCTCGGAAACTGCTTGCTCTGCGTCATATAAGGTTAACAATAGTACATACAAGTTTGGTGTCTCAGCCGACCACAGAAGAGGATTTTCGATAGGCTCCACAACCTGAATGACCTGCTCCCTGCTCGGTTCTGGATCGATCAACTCCTTGCAATCATGGTCGAAAACCTGTTTTCCCTGCCCGTCCAGCAATGTCAATCTCAGCTTGGAAGGCTTATGGCCGCTTCTACCTGACCGATTAGCAGTATCCACGCGAATATCCAATTCTGCACGGCTGTTCCCTGTCGCCAATCGAGTCTGAACACATACATCGCGAACCGATATATTGGGATACGAGAGTAAATAAACATCACGGAAAATGCCGCTCAGCCGCCACTTATCCTGGCTTTCCAGATAGCTTCCATCCGACCACTGATAGACGCGAACTGACAAGCTGTTTTCCCCAGGCTGCACATAGGAAGTAATGTCGAATTCAGCATGATAGTGACTGCCTTGACTGTAGCCTGCAAGCTGTCCATTGACCCACACATGAAACGCTGAATCCACACCTTCGAAAACCAGATGAACTCGTCTATCGTACCATGTGTCGGCTACCTTAAAGGATCGACGATAGCAGCCAACCGGATTACGGCTTGGCACATGAGGCGGGTCAATGGGAAATGGATAGGGACAGCTGCTATAATGCGGTCGTCCGTACCCATGCAGCTGCCAGTTGGAGGGCACGGGGATAACAGGCCAATCGGCCGTACAATAGTCTCGGTCCATAAAATCCAGCGGCGCCTCAATTGGAGATTCTGCATACATAAACGGCCAAGCTCCATTCAATCCCTGATAATAGGCAGACGCCGCAGAGGATTGCTCTAAAGCATGCTCCCAGCTATCATATGGGATCAAATGAGCATGAGAGGGCAGTAAGCCCCTCTCCAGTACTTGTAGATTTGCCCAATCTGGTATTTCCTTGGTTTCATTATGCATCTCCGAAAGCCTCCAGCGGATTGTGTAATCGTTTTCAATAATCATAAATAAAAATCTGCTTTGAAACCATTCACAATACCGACCTCTTATGTTTGTCTTTCTGATTATGACATAACGAAAAAGCCGCGATTTACGCGACTTTTCATGTAACGAATGATTGCAACTGCCTAACCCTTAACCGAGCCAGGGGAACATTAATTAACTCGGCAATATCACAAACATTAATCACACCTTGATGGACAAGACCTGGAATTCCAATTCCAACAGCCTTAATCCCAGTATGTTGGGTAATGAGCAGTTCGATTACATCCTCAATGGCGCTAACGTTGGCCACCTTCACAGCAAGGAATCCATCCTCCACGGTTTCGCCGGATAAATTCGCTATCCACATACGTTAAAGAATGTTGATCCCCTTCCGAGCTAGCGTATATGCAAGCTATGTAGGCAAAATTGGAATTGTAGGTATAGCGCCTTGCCGGCCTGCCGCCATTAGGCTATTGGTTATCTGACTGATTTCACACACCTCTTTTATACCCATTATCCATTTTTCTCTATTCATTAAGATAAAGCGGATGGCATATCCATTACTTTGCATACATAGGCAAATACACGTCAGTCGGAAGGATCGACATGAAGATCTTGATCCGGCTCAGTTAAGCACCAGCGGGTGAAGGTAACCTCAAAGCCTGCACGGGTGGGCGAACAAGTATAGGGTCCAGCCTGATTCCCGGTATCGTAGGGAAAGCGCGCAACACGAATCGTACGCCAGCCGTCATGTTCGGTCCGTGCCCTGATTATTACAGCATCCTTCATGATAGAAGCTCGCATCGTCACCTCTTCCCCGACCCATTCCGGCACAGCCGCGAGCGACCAATCGGAAAACCTATCGGTTACGACTACGGAAAGCTGAGGAATGCCGTCATTGAATTCAATCCCCGCTTTAATCCATTGTTCCGGGCCATGGTACATTAGAATGCCTGCCTGGTCGTACAGTTCTGCAAATGATCCGAGCTGGAATGATACCTCCACCGCAGTGTTGTTGTCCCAATCCGCCAGCAAAGCTGCTCCATCCTCATATTCAAAGCCGTACAAAGTTTTTTTCCAGAAATCTCTTCCCTTTTCAGCCGTAACCTTAAGGAAATCTCCTTCTTTACGGGCAGACAGAGGCACATTAATCCATGCTCCTGCATCCCAATCCATTCTCTTTTTCGTCATCGTTGCTGCCTCCTTGTTATGTAAAATTTGTCGTACAATTACGCTACGTCCAGTTACAATCATACGGGTACCATAAAAAATATCGCAAATATTCAAGATTTATTGTTTTTTACTTGCAGTTTATGATGCAATGTAGGTATCATAGTAACAGACTACTTTTTAAATTACTTTTAAAAATAGTTTTGATAAGAGAAATATAATAAGGGTGATGTCAAATGTCAATAAAAACCGAAAAAGAAAAAATGTTAAGCGGGGAGCTGTATCTAGCCTCAGACGCGCAGCTAACCGAAGAACGGGCGTTTGCCAGAAGAATCCTACGAATCTATAACCAAACTACAGAAAATGAAATCGAGCATCGTACACATTTGTTAAAAGAATTATTCGGTTCAACGGGAGCAAATTTAAGTGTTGAGCCCACTTTTCGATGTGACTACGGGTACAACATCCATGTAGGAGAAAATTTCTATGCTAACTTTGACTGTACGATTCTGGATGTTTGCGAAGTTCGAATAGGAAACAACTGTTTTCTTGCCCCGGGTGTACATATTTATACAGCAACTCATCCGATTCACCCTCTTGAGCGGATAGCCGGACCTGAGTACGGAAAGCCGGTAACCATTGGTAATAATGTTTGGATTGGTGGGAGAGCTGTCATAAATCCAGGTGTTATCATAGGGGACAACGCGGTAATCGCATCTGGTGCAGTTGTAACCAAGAATGTTTTAGCTAATAGCATAGTGGGCGGTAATCCGGCGAAGTTAATTAGACAGATTGAGCTTTAAAGGGAACATGTATGTTCATAGCCGCTAACAGCTGATCAACAAGTATCTGCTTTTCAACATAAAAATGCACCCCCTCATTTTAATCGGAATCACCAAAGGTTTTTCCAATTTTCATGACAAGGGGTGCATTTCAAAGCGATCTGAACATGATTAGATAAATGTGCGACTAATGATAACCAACAAAATGAAGAGCACAAGAATGACACCTGTAGTAGTTCCTAAACCATAGCCACCGCAGCTACCACCAATTCCCAATCCCATATGTCCCCCTCCTTCCGCTATTCATTGTGTATGGTATGAACTCGGGGCGTTATCGGATTGGACGGTTATTAAAATGGGTCATTTACACAACTACCTGATTGTGTGGTCGAACATGTGCTGTTCCCTTTGTTTATTGATTAGATTGGCTTGCTGCAAGAAGTTGCTCAGTTGTTTCTTACTTGCTCAAAGCAGTAACAGCTTCGTCTATAATTTGACTAAAAGCGATGGGTCCATACCCTGCGAACCATTTGGCGGAATCCTTGACTACATACAAATGATTATTTTTTACAGCCGGAAGGGTTTTCCAAATAGGGTTTTGCTGCAGCTCCGACCATACCTTTTCATTGTCGGCTCCATCACGAACGAGCATGAAAATATGATCAGCCTTCAGATCGGGCAGCTTTTCCATTGAAATGGTCGCAATCGACTTTTTAAATTCAATCCCCATTGCTTTATAGTCCGGTTCCTTAAGTCCAACGTTCTCATACAACAGACTGCCGAAGTAGGTCATTTTCCCACGATTTTGTTCCTCAATTCCAACTACCGACAATTCTTTACCACTAACCCTCACAAAAGCTACCGTTTGATTACCTACAATCTTGGATAGTTTTTCTTTGGCTTGTGCGGCTTTATCAAGAAGCTGCTTGACCACGACATCGGCTTCTTTTTCTTTACCTACAATTTTGGCTGTGTCACGGAACCACTCCATGGCATCCAGATAATTCTCCTGCAGCACCGTCGGAGCGATCTTGTTGAGCGAATCATACGTTTTCTCATGAAAGCCTGTGTTGGCAATAATAAGATCAGGCTCAGCTGCCAATACAGCTTCCAGATTCAGTTCATGTGCGAGACCGAGCGGCTTAACGCCTTGCAGTTGATCCTTCAGATAAGGCAGAAACTCCGTCCCTGTCTGAGTGACCAACGCGTGAGGCTTGATGCCAAGCGCGAGCAGATGATCCGCATGGGCATAGACGAGCGCAGCTATTTTTTTGGGCTCGGCCGGGATCTTGACATCGCCCAGCTTATGCTTAACCGTACGCTCTTTGGGGTTCTCCTTAGGATTCGGAGCTGTTGTACCCTTATTGTCAGCCGGCTTTACTCCTGCTTCCGTCGTACTCGGTTCTGTACCCGTAGTTCCGCAGCCCGTTACGATCCATACCATCGTTAAAATCAGAGCTGTAATCAGCAGCCAATGGCGATTCCCTCTGTGTACTTGTGTACCTAACATGCTCTAATCTCCCCGTTTCGTCTAATTGATATCGATTATCATTCACAATTATAACGATTACTCAGGGAAGAGCCATGAACAAATATGACGGATCACATAGATTATTGTGACACGAACCATTCCACAACCTCATCAAGAATGCATGCATGCGATAACGAGGTGTAGCAATTCCATGAGGAGGGATCATCCTGAATCCAGTACACCTGCTGTTTTTGAACAGCCTTCATCTTGTTCCAAGGCCCGGTTTTTAGCGGCTCGGCCGCCTTTCGTACATCCGCGCAATCCCTGTTTTGTATGATCAAATAATCAGGCTCATACGTGTTCGTTATAGCCTCTTCCGTCATTTCCATAAAGTGATAAATACCGCAAACTCCCTCCGGAGAAGCCAAATGCAAGTCTCCATAAATAACCGCCCCGGCATTACGGCTTCCATACACGTAGTATTTACCGCCGCGAATGACGAGTATGAGTACTTTGTTAGAGGACCCCATATGTTTTTTGAGCTGGCTGCGGGCACGCTCGGCTTTTGTCTCGTAATTGCTCAGCCATTCATTTGCCTGCTTTTCCTTACCAATCACTCTGGAAACCGCTTTGAAGTGTCCCCTCCAGTCCATCTGGAAAAATGGAATCGTAATCGTAGGAGCAATACTGTTTAACCGTTCCGCTTTAAGCGGATCCACGTATTCGCTGGTCAGGATTAAGCTTGGCTGCGCATCCGCCAAAATCTCTAGGTCGGGATTAACATCATCCACATGGGTAGCTTCAGGTAAATGGGCGGTAATCGGATTGGACTTGATTCGGGGTGAAATATAGGGCTCAACACCCAGCGCCAGAAGATGCCCGGAATAGGGAATGAACAGCGAGGCCACGTTTTTCGTGCGACTGTAGTTTTTTACATATACCGTGGGGGCAGACCCTTCGTTTTGCTTGAATTTGCGGCTAAAATAGAATTCATCGTTAAAACCGACGCTATGTGCAACCTCTCTGATGGAGGTGTTGGAAAGTACAAGCATACGCTTGGCATGTCTCATACGAATCTCCGTCAAATAATCCATAGGGCTTTGCCCATTCTGCTTTTTGAACAACCGTGAATAATACTCGGCACTCATCCCGGCAATTTGCGCCAGCGTTTCCCGGGTTATCCCCTCCCGGTAGTTGCGTTCCATGTATGCCATCGTGCGAGATATCGCCTCTTGGGCATCCGGCTGGCTGCCAAGAAAACCTTGCTGAACAATATCGAGAAGCAGCTCCTGGAACCATATGTTCGCTTTGAGCCTGTCCCATGTATTCTCCCGCTGCCGATGCTGTATCATATTGCGTGCAATTTCCTCCAGTCTGGAGCAGGAAGGAACACTCACGACCCTGCGGCAAGGAAGCTCCCCGTATTGATGGCGGGTTGGCTCAGAGACATCATATACATGGAAAGCAATCAGATAGATTTGAATTTCACTGACCTCTTCCTTACTGGCCTCCAACAGGACCCCCGGTGACAGTACAAGGCAAGTGCCACGACTCATGCTTATGCTGTCTCCATCAATTCTGCACACGCCTCCGCCTCCGCTTACCAGCAGCAGTGTGTGTAAGGTGATAATGCTTTTGCCCAATCGGCCATATGTTTCCGTATTCAGCAGACGAATCTCTTCAAGCTTGTATAACAAAGAATCCACCGCAGGCACCTTTGACTCCTGATCATGCATCACAATCACCACTTTCGCTCAAAAAAACGATGTAGCATCACAGTCACAACGTTCATGATAAGTTTGTTTTCCATCCCTATTTCCGGTAATGCTCCAAGAGCAGCTGCACCTGCTTCTCCAACTGTTTTTCAATAGAGAGCGGGTCACCAGGAAGGAAATCATCGACACTGACAGGGATGACACGATTCTCCTTGACGACGGGCAGGCTGCGCCAAACCGGTGCATTTTTGAGTTCGTTCTCCAGTTTGGAATTATCACCGTTCTGCCAATCGTAGACGGATAGGAAAACATAATCGCCCATATATTCCGGCAGCGCTTCAAGAGAGACTTTTACATATGACGGCTCTTTGTCCATGATCGTCTCCTGAACCTTGGGCGGAGCTTTCAGCTGCAACGAATTATACAAACTAAAGGTGCCCCGGCCAAAGAGGTTTCCGAAAATCATAATTTCTGACTTCGGCCACGCTTCCATTACCGTAAATGTAACATTTGAACCTATGACTCCAGCTAATTGTTCGCGATACTGCGCTACTTTCTTCTCATACTGTGTAATCCACTGCTCCGCCTTCTGCGGCTGACCGACGACATCGGCTACTTCTTTCAACTGGTCCAACATCGTTTTGGAGCCGTATTTCAATATTACAGTAGGGGCGATTTTGGAAAAAGCCGCATAATTCTGAGTCTCCTCATTAGCATTTTCCTGCAAGATAATCAGATCCGGCTCCATACTGAGCGCCTTCTCCAGCGAAATCGTGGTACCCAGGTCTTCAATACCCGCCGTCAAGCCGTGCGGTTTCAGGAAAGACGATTTCTCAAATTGACTCAGCTGATTCGAAGTCGCACCAAGCGGCTTTACCCCAAGCGCCAGCAAATGCCCCATAAATTGGTTGACGATGATCCGTTTTGGATGCGTTGGAATTGTTACTTCATGTCCTTGATAATCTCGGAACACACGCGTTTCTGGTGCTGTCGACGACGATGCCTGTCCGCTTCCAGCTGCAGATTGTACAGAATCTGATGTCTCCATACTTGAATTTGCGCCGCAAGCGGCCAACAGCATGCAGAGCAGCACGCAGACAACAAACGATTTAGCAAATCCGGATGACAATTTCATGGTATTCTCCTAACGTAATCTTATTAAGATAATGATTACTAATAATCTTGAATTACGTCTTCGAACGAGCCAGCAAATAAAGAAAATAAGGAGCGCCAATAATCGCCACAACAATGCCTGTCGGGATTTCAGAAGGCTGCAGAATCTGGCGGCCTAGCGTATCAGCAGTTATAACCAACAACGATCCCACCAGGGCCGATGTCGGAAGCAGCAATTGATGCTTGGGTCCAACCAGTCGCCGCGCCAGATGCGGTCCAATAAGTCCTACGAATCCGATGCCTCCGCTTACAGCAACACATGAGGCGGCCAGTCCAACTGCAGCGGACAATAGCTTCACCTGCTCTCTTGATACCGATGCCCCCAGTCCGACTGCCGTTTGTTCACCCAAATTGAGCACGTTCATGACCGAAGCTTTATAGAAAACAAAAGGCAGCAGAACAACAATCCATGGCAGCAGCGATAGCACGAACTTCCAGTTCGTTCCCCATATGCTGCCCGCCATCCAAGTCGCCACAAATTGGTATTTATCAGGGCTCAGCCGCAGCATCAGCACGATCATCGCCGCGCTAATACCCGCCGCAACGGCAATTCCCGTCAGCAACAGACGCGTTGGCGACAAGCCCTTATGGCGCTTGTACGCAAGTGAATAGATGAGGGCAGCTGTCAGACCTGCTCCCACCAAGGCAAGTACCGGCAGCAGAAAGACCGGCGCAGCGGCTGTCGTCGGATAGAACGAGATAAACAGCATCACCATTAATCCAGCTCCGGCGTTGATACCAAGAATTCCAGGGTCCGCCAAGGCGTTACGCGATATTCCCTGCATCACACACCCTGATACGGCCAATCCAGCGCCAATCAGCACGGAAATCACGATCCGTGGCAGGCGGAAATCGAACAAAATCAGATTTTGCTTATTCGTCCCCAAACCGAACAATGTACGAATCACATCTATCGGGGAAAGCCGGATAAATCCCATATTCATGCTAACCAAAAAGGCAATGATAATAAGCACACTGAGTATGGACAATACCAGAATGCCGTGCTTTCTCTTCCTTTGTTCGACAGTTGAAACCGATACGATATCCATCTATAGTTCCCTCCTTTCCTTACGTGCCAGATACAGGAAGAAAGGCACCCCGATGAGCGCGATGAATGCCCCGATCGGTGTTTCATAGGGTGGATTGATCATTCTTGCCCCCAGATCAGCGAACACGACAAGCAGGCTTCCCAGCACCGCCGAGCAGAGAATAATCCAGCGATAATCGACACCAACCAGCTTTCGTGTTAGATGGGGAATAATGAGCCCAACAAAACCGACAGCTCCAACAACCGCTACCGCTGCTCCGGCAAGAATAAGTACAATGACAGCACCGGCCAGCCTGACCCATTGCGTTCGTTGCCCAAGTCCGCGAGCGATATCTTCTCCCAGACTCAGCATCGTGATCGAACGAGACAAGGCAATCGCCCCAAGGATGGCAGCAGCGACCCAAGGAGACATAATTTTTAGTTGGATCCACTTCGTCCCTGCTACACCGCCTGCATACCAAAATGCCAGGTCTTGACCGATTTTGTAGTAAAGCGCAATCCCTTCACTGATCGCACTAAGCAGCGCGCTAAGCGCGGCACCGGCCAAGACCAATCGTACAGGTGTCAGCCCACCTTTAGCCAGCGAGCCGATGCCGTACACTAGCCCTGCGCCCATACCTGCACCTATAAACGAATACATAATCAGGTACATAAATGGCAAGCCCGGGTAAAAAGCAAAGCAAAGCGCCAGCATTAATCCTGCCCCGGCATTCAGCCCAAGCAGGCTCGAGTCCGCCAGCGGGTTACGAGTCATCCCCTGCATGATGGCCCCCGCTACAGCAAAGCAAGCCCCGACCATCGCGCCGCCGAGCACTCGCGGAAGACGCAGCTCCTGAATAATCTGATGTTGAGTGAGATCGGGATTAAAGTTGAAAATTGCCTCCCACACAACGAATAAATGGATATCGGCCGCACCGAAGGAGACGGATAAGCCTATGCCCAACACTAATGCGACCAACCCACCTGTCAATATGAAGGTTGCCGTCCATGGTCGGCTTCGGAACCTGTCGGCAGAGGGTGAAAATTGTTTTTGCTTCGAAATATGATGTTCCATTGATTTACTCATCTGTTCCACCTTTGCAAGTATTAAATTAAATAGATACCCTTTCTTGAAATGAGACTCTATCCATAAAAGAACATGTGCTTAAACCATGATATTGATTCTCATTATCATACAACACTTTTTAATTTGATCATATATAAAATCAAAAAATTTTACTTTTTTCTTCAAATTCATAATCAATCTCTATGACTTTCTATTAGTCAAAAAGAGAAGTTTGTCCGGCTCACCCCGAACAAGCCTCAATACCTTTGGTATCATTATGCTTCCTCGGCCGCCAAGCCAAGTGCACGATTCTTCTCTTTAAACCGCTCATTGTGGGAGGATACATATGCCACCTTAGGAGCTTCTGGATCCATGTACAGCTTGGCACTATTGAGCGCCAGCACGCCGTCTGTAAACGTTCCTGCGATCAGTCTGACCTTGCTGTTATAGGTCACGAAGTCGCCTGCACCGAAGATGCCCGGGATGTTGGTCGCCATTTTCTCACCTACGGTTGCATTCCATTCTCCCATGTTGAGATCCCAGTCACGAATCGGTCCAAAATCACTTCTCATCCCATGATTCACGATAACAGCATCCACCTCCAGCCGTTCGCACTCCCCTGTTTCTACATGTGCAATCGTCACCTGATCAATACTGTCTCCGCTACTGCTGTGGAGTGCATGCATGGCATATGGCGTACGCACGTCTACAGAGGATTGCTTCATCCTGGACACGTTTCGCTCATGACCTCCAAAGCTGTCACGTCGGTGCACGACGGTTACACTCTTCGCAATCGATTCCAACTCATTAGCCCAGTCCACTGCCGAATCGCCACCCCCGGAAATCAGAACTCGTTTCCCACGGAAGACCTCCAGCTCTTGGACCGTATAATACAGGTTGGTCACTTCGTATCGGTCTGCTCCTTCGATCTCCAGCTTCGCCATCTTGCGAATGCCGTAACCGATTGTCAAAATAACCGTTCTTGTATGATGCCGTTCTCCATTTGCAGCAGTCAGGATAATGGTACCGTCCGGCTGTCGTTCAAAGCTTGTAATTTGCTGACCGAGTACAATTGTTGGCTCAAAGGTTTCGGCTTGCTCAATCAATTGGGCGATCAATTTCTCGCAGCGAATCGGTGTGAGGCCCCCTACATCCCAGATGATTTTCTCGGGATAGGTGAGCAGCCTTCCGCCCAATTGATCCTGTGCTTCAATCAGCTTCGTCTTCAATTCACGCATACCACTATAAAAAGTCGTATATAGACCAGCAGGCCCTCCGCCAATAATCGTGACGTCATAAAGTTCTAATTGTGCGTTCATCATTTGCCTCCAGATTTGTTTTCGTATTGAGATGGATTCATGCTCCAAACTGAGCCCGATGCAAGCGACTGTATATACCCTGAGCGGCTTGCATCGTGGGAGTGTCCTGGCTGTGAATTTGTCACAGCAGCTCATACACAAATTGATAGAACAGTGCTTTCGCATGAAATCGCTTCATGGTCCCTTGCTCCATCCATTCCTGATGCACGAGCTGTACCTTGTGCAGCAAGGAAGCAGGATGCTCTGGCACAAAGCTATATTGAATTTGAAAAGGGTCCCTCTGTTCCATTATGGATACAATTTCCTGACGAACGGGCAGCCGATAGGAGCTTAGCCACTCCTCCGGCTTCATTGAGATATATGACGAATATCAATGAGCTTAATGGATGCCTGGTTCCATAGTATAAGCTCTTCATCTAAATGCATTTTGTCCCTTCAACTCCGAGGTTAGCATTTGGCGCATGATAACTGACAGTACCCTCAAGCAATTATAATTGATAATGGTTATCATTATCAAGAATGAAGAAGATGCCTATCATCGGCCCGGGATCGCTCCCAACGATTCCCTATCATAGCACTTCATTTGTTGCCTGAGTGGAATCTCATCATCTACGATTAGCACAGTGAGCAATTGCTGTTCCATGTACGTACCCCCATTGTAAAAAAGACCCGTGAGGGTCCAAGGTTTCAGCTGCTGTTGAATGGACCACCTGTTATTAATACTGCGGTCCCGTTATTGTCATCATAGGCGTCCCCCCTGCCATTCCTTTATAAGACTGTACCGTTTCATTTGTATAATAAAACTCCTTATCTGCTTTCTGTATCCTGATCTCATACATCTTCTGCTCCAAGGGATGAATGAAGCTCGTCCGAGTATAGGCTCGGAGAGCCGGGATCGGTCCCTCTTTTACTTTATTTTCATTCAACCTTAATGCCAGGAAGCTGCAGCGCCGCGATATGCATGTTCATGTCAATACCGACCTCACTCAATCATAGCGCAGCAGAAGCCCAGATAAAATCGTTGAATACCCTTACATAGGATTGTTTAATTGTATATAATTGGTTGTGTTACAGACCATTCTGAAGGAGAGATTCCGCACATGGAAGATTATATTGAATTATAAAAAAGTCTACTGGCTGAGGAAGATGAGCTTCAATTTTCACAGTTTACCAATGAAATGGCACTGCAAATCGGGTGCAGAATTATAGAAATAATAAAGCAGGAAAATAAGCATGTTACCATTGACATTACGAGGAACGGACAGCAGCTATTCCATTACGCCTTTCCCAAAACCTCAGCAGACAACGACCAATGGGTGAGAAGGAAAAGTAATGTCGCTTGCCGTTTTGGTCATAGCTCCCATTATATATGGGCGCAGCTCAGAGCTGCTAAGAAAACCATTCAGGAGAGGTATCTGGTTGATCCTACCGAATATGCCGCAAGTGGAGGCGCTTTCCCCATTATTGTTAAAAATGTCGGTGTGATTGGCGCAATTGCTGTTTCCGGCTTACCGCAAGAAGAGGATCATCTCGTAGTAACTACAGTCATCCGCGAATTCATTAATAAAACCAATTGAGTAAGGTGCATGTATTCAATGTAAATGAAGCTTTTTTGGGTGGGATAACAAACAGCCAAAACCATGTTTGCTGTGGTTTTGGCTGTTTCTTTGTTCAATATGCAGGATTCGTCCCGGTTAATTTAGCTGTTATCATTGGGTTCGATCAAACGATGTTTATACCATTTTTGCCCGCGAAACCGCCACAAAAAGGCTGCACCTCGCACTCCCCATTCACTATTCATAGCCAACCATACACCTATAATTCCAAATTGGAGGACAACTCCCAACACATACCCTAGGGTAACCCGGAACAACCACATGGATAGCATGGATGTAATAGATGTAAATTTCGAGTCGCCAGCTGCTCTAAGCGCTGATGGAAGTAGAAAACTGATCGGCCAAAGCGGTATTTGGACGATCGCCGTGATCAGGATGATGATGAAAATATCATTCACAATTTCATCAGGAGGATGAAACAAACTGACAATCGGCTGGAACAAGGGGATCACGATCAATCCCATCAGCAATAAGGAAAATGACGATAACCAGAGAAACGATCTCGCGAATTTTCTGGCATCCTTAACATTTTGCCGCCCCATACATTGACCAACCACTGTTACAATAGTCTGTGACAAGGCGATGGAAGGAACAAGAAACAGAGCAGCCAGTGATGCGCAGATCGCATTGGTCGCCATAGCGTAAGTGCCAAGACTGACAATGAACACCTGGGTTAACATTTTTCCTCCATTAAAAAAAACCTGCTCCACTGCAAATGGAATACCGATAAACAAAATCCTTTTGAGCATCGACAAATTCAACACAAACATATCCCTGATTCGTACATGAAGGGTCGCATCCATTTTGGCCAAATAGATCAGCGCGAAGATCGCCGCCGAATATCTGGCTACGTTCACCGCAATGGTCATGCCAAGCACACCCATATCCAGAAAGTTGACAAATACAATGTTTAATAGAACGTATGAAAGGTTCATGATCAAGGAAAGCGTCAACGAAACCCGCGACTTCCCTATCCCTCTCATCGATCCGCAAATCGACTCCACGATGGCAAAGCCCATATAGGAGATGCTGCTTCCGATCAGATAAGTTTGGGCATGGGCAAAAACCTCCGCTGAAGCTGTCCCAAACAAAAAATTTAAAGTAGGACTATGGAATAAGACTATGAACAAACTGATACTGAATGCCAATAAGGAAACCAACGATATGGAGCTGGCAGCAGCTTTGGAAACCATCAGATCGCTACCGCTTCCTTTATATTGGGCTACCACAACCGTTCCCCCTGTTGACACGGCGACAAAAACACTGATCAGAAGTATATTCAGCGTATCAATCATACTAACCGCGCTGACAGCTGCTACACCGGACGAACTTATCATGGCTATGTTCAATAAATTAAGACAGACTAAAAATGCCTGATCAATCAGCATCGGTATAAAAAGAGAAATAATTTGACGATAATCGATAGAATCTCCAGAAAAATGTTTTTCCAAAAAGACTTGCTTCCTGATCCTAAAATTGAGTTGGAACACATCGTCACATTCTTTTTTTTATATTTAAAAAACTCTTCAATGAGAAGAGTTTTGCTTGTTACTGTTCTATATATTGTATTTGAAAAGAGCGAGAGCCCGAGGAAGTTACTACCAATAATGTGAATAATTTGGAATTCGTTGCGCTTACTCCCTTTTTGCTAGATACTATCACCGAGGATGAAATCTGTCAATACAGCAAATTCACAAGCTTTATAAGCGGTTGGAATCCGACCTCCTTTAAGGGTTTACTATATAGAAAGAATAGGATACTGTTATATTGTTACAAAATAATGGATTGGGTAATAATAGTATATTATTGTCTCTGAGGAGGAGTCTTATGGAGAGACATTTAGATTTACTGCTTTCTCAATATGGCTATATCGGCATATTTGTAGCGCTAGCGCTTGGGGTTGTTGGAATACCTATTCCCGATGAATTATTGCTGACCTTCATTGGAAACAAAGTATCACAAGGAACACTAATTTTATTATTTGCATTAGGCAGCGCCTTCTTAGGATCTATAACAGGAATTACATTGAGCTATATAATTGGACAAAAACTTGGCCTTCCCTTGCTAATCAAATATGGACGCAGAGTACATATTACTGCTGATCGCATTGAACGTACCCAGCAAAAGATCAATAAGTACGGAAGTATATTGTTAATATTTGGATATTTCGTGCCTGGTCTTCGTCATATTATAGCTATAACAGCAGGCACTTCGAACATGAATTTTCGGAAATTTGCACTTTTCTCCTATCTGGGTGCACTCATATGGTGTGCATTTTTTATTTTCATTGGACGAGGGTTCAGTGATAAATGGCACATCGTTAGAAATTATATTTTTGCGTATCGCGCGTATCTTCCATCCGTTATTTTCATTATTATCGTCGTAATACTAATATATTTTCTTTATATTAGAAAACCACGACAGAAGCCTGAGTAATTTAAGTAGAAATGATGTAGAGCTCATTAATTGCACAATGAACAAAAACCGCATTTCAGCGGCTTTAGAAGGTGAATACACTTTGCGGGCCTGCTATGCGCAAGCCCGTTTTCTGCTCCAACTCGAATCTAGCTTGGTCATCTGCATATTGATCGTGATAATGCATCAGTACCAGCTTCTTCCGTACGTTCTCCGGCAATGTAAGCAGTTCCGATAACGAAGTATGGGACTTCAGCGTATCATTTTGCAAATGGCATTCATGAAAAATAGTTTGGATCCGATCCGGCAGCGAGGTGAGAAAACCACTGTCTAACGAGGTATCACCAGTAAAATAAAAATACGGGTCCGCTACAATTCCATGGGTCGACATTCCAGGGACATGATGAGTTTGTACGAGCTCAAATGTAGTATGACCGATTGTGAAGGCTTTCCCTGCCGTTCTTACATCAAAATAATCCTCCAGGGTCTTTGGCCCCGTCATTGAAGGCTCCATACCCGTTCGCAGAGTCTGCCATAATTCCTCGTACAGCTCCTCTGCAAATATTAAAACAGGTTTGCGCTTCGCATATACTCTAAAGTAATTTCCTAATAGCTGCAGGCCATTAATATGATCCTCATGCAAATGAGTAATAAACACATGCTCAATGTCTGTCAAATCTTTACCAAGCTTGAATAGCTGCTGACAATTCGATTCAGGAAAATCGATGATCAGGTTCGTATTATCAAATTCCAGAAGCACACTGTTATGACCTTGCTTAAAGCTAAACATATCTCCTGCTCCGAGGAAAGTCAATTTCAAGAATGATCCTCTCCTTAATTGTAAATTATAACTACCTTCACTTCGATCTGGTGCGGTCCGGGCATAGCTCAACAGTGAGCTGCACCCGCTTTTTGCTATTGAATAATATTAGAGCTCAACGATCTTGGTAGCAATATTTTTGCAAAATTCACTGTCATGCTCCACAAAAAGAATCGTCGATGAGTAGCTCAGCAGCAGCTCTTCAATTTGCATGCGAGAAATAATATCAATAAAATTGAGCGGCTCATCCCAAATATGCAAATGAACTTTCTCACAAAGACTTTTGGCAATCAGCACTTTTTTCTTTTGACCGCCACTAAAAGAAGCTATATCCTTTTCAAATTGCACTCTGGCAAAATCAAGCTTTCTTAAAATAGATTTAAAAAGACTTTCATCAATCCCGTTATCTCTGGCGTAGTCCGTTAAATTGCCCTGTAAATGCGAGGTATCCTGTGAAACATAGGAGATTTTCAGCTGACTTCCTTTTCTGAAGGTGCCCGTATAGTTCAAGTTCTCACCGCAAATCAGTTTGATAATACTGGATTTTCCGGAGCCGTTTTTCCCTGTAAGCGCAATTCGCTCACCTTGCTCAATAGTAAAGCTGATATCGCTGCAAACCATCTTTTCATCGTAATAAATCGACACATTTTCAAGCTCAGCAAGTTGGTTTTTATGATAAGCCAGCTGTGAGATCTTTAAGCTTTCCGCATTTTCAATGTTTTTAAGAAGCTTAGATCTATCATCAATAGCAGATTGCTGTCTTTGCTCAATCGATTTTGAGCGTTTCATCATTTTGGCAGCCTTGTGCCCAACATACCCTTTGTCCACCTTCGAACCGGAATTTCTTGTACCGTTTTTAGTTTTTTCCACTTCGTGGGACCAGTGGCTCGTTCGCTCGGCAGCATCGGATAAGCGTTTGATGTCTTTTCTTAGCTTTTCGTTCTCTGCAAGCTCAAAGTTATCCTGTCGCTTTTTATTTTCCCACCATTCGGAGAAATTGCCTTTTTGGATATCTACGTTGGTCTTATTGATGGAAAGTATATGATCCACACAGTTATCCAAAAATGAGCGATCGTGAGACACCAGAATAAAACCGCTTTTGCTATTGAGATAATCACTGACCAGTTGTCTTGCATTCATGTCAAGATGATTGGTCGGCTCATCAATTAACAGAAAACTGTTTTCCTTAAGAAATAACGCTGCCAACAGCACTTTCGTCTGCTCTCCATTAGACAGGGACTCAAAGGGTCGGTATAACACATCCTCAGCAACCTTTAGCAATGAAAGCTCACGCAATAATTCCCAATGAGGAAAGTCCGGGAAAATATCGTCGATTACATCAATGGTATTTATTTCCTTATTTTCGATATGGAAAGGGAAATATTCAAAGCTGACATGAGCAGAAATATTTCCACTATATTCATACTTACCAAGCAGCAAATTGAGAAATGTGGTCTTGCCTCTGCCGTTTCTTCCCGTAAATCCTAATTTCCAATCCGTATCTAGTTGAAAGCTTACATTTTCAAATATATTATCGTAACTTCCATCATAGGCAAACGTAAGGTTTGTAACATTAATTAATGACACAGAATGATCCTCCAATATGATATAGAAATTCTACCCACTATTATTAACAAGAATAGCAGCTCTAAACACAAACAGTGTACCATATTACTTTTGGTGAAGTATTTGTATAACTAAACTATCCTGTTTTTCGGATGTATCCAATCTGCATGACCCGTCCAATCCTTATGGATATCATAGCTCTAATCATATTTGGACATGATTTCTGCGAACAGCCGTTTCATCTCATTTATTAGCTCCGAAGGATGCTTGACTGTAGCCTCATTGCCCAGCCCGATGATAAATCTGGCATAAAAAGCGATGTCCTTCTGAGGTATTAATCCCTCCAGCCACCCTGTACCATTCCCCCGGATATACAAATGGGAGCCCAGCCATAACACAGCCTCGCACATTTGAACACCTTTTGGGCTCAGTTCCGCATAAAGCTGCGTCGATTCCTTATCCGCTTGAGTATGCAACTCCTTGTTTGCAAGATGGATATGCCTGAGATCCATAGGCTCTATGCCGTTAGTATCGTATACCGCTGAATAAATTCGATCACAACGAAATATGCGAAAATCATGACGTAGAAAGCAATAAGCCGGACAAAACCACAAGCCGTTATTGGCATAAATCCCTATTGGTTGTATGTGTCGGCCCGCCGCGTCTCCCTGTGACTCATATTCGATATGTAACACCTGCTGATGAACGGCTGCCTCGAGGAGTATGGATAAATAAGGGGACTCCTGCTGTCTGGTTGGCGTCACGAAATCCATCCTATTTTTTATTTGATCGATCCGATCACGGACATCTCCGGACATGTGCAAGTAAAATTTGTCCAAGGCGGATGCAGATTCCGCTTCAAAGGGCAGAGAAGAATAATGCCGTAGTGCGTTCACCGCAAAAAACATCGCGACCGCCTCTTCTTCGGAAAAGGCGATGGGCGGCAAAATTCTTTCCTTCAACACCTGGTAACCACCGTGAGGACCCACCTCCGAATAAAGTGGAACCCCAAGCTCGCTTAATTCCTGCAGGTCTCTTAACATCGTTCTCGTGGATACGCCAAATTCCTGGGCTAGCTCTTTTACCGTAAATTTCCTTTTTCGGTTGACCGTCATCATCAGTTCTAACAAACGTTTTGATTTGGACATAACACGGCTCCATTTATTTCATATTTTGTGACAAGTATTGTCACTATTATCCTCTACAATAGGGTTAAGATCAAATTTAAAGGAAAATGGTGAAGCAAATGCGTAAAATGATGATGTTATTTTTTCTTGTTATGTTCGTTATCGGGACGGATACGTTCCTGATTTCACCGCTGATTCCGACACTGCAAAGTGCATTCGGTGTCCCTACGGAAAAGGCGGGATGGATGATAGGAGCCTACACCTTGGGTTCGGCGGTGTTTGCGCTGATCGCAGGCCCCTTATCGGATGGATGGGATCGAAAAAAGGTGCTGCTGTCCGGCCTTACCTGCTTTGCAATTTCAACATGCTTGTGCGGCTTCGCTGTTGATTTTTGGACCATGTGCTTGTTCCGCTTTTTGGCGGGAGTCAGCGCGGCATTCACAGCTCCGCAAGTATGGGCTGCTATTCCGACCCTGTTTCCTCCAGCTAAAATCAGTAAAGTGCTGGGTGTCGCCTACGCAGGGCTCGCAGTCTCTCAAGCGCTCGGTGTACCCATCGGAAGCCTGCTGGCAGTTGGCAATTGGTCTCTTCCATTTTGGTCCATAGGCATATTTTCATTAATACTGGTGGCTGCTGCCTATTTCGTTGTGCCCAGCATGAAGCCGCACCAACAGCAAGGTGCTAAGCCGTCTATGCTCACGAGATACGTTCCCCTGCTGACAAGCGGCAAAGCAAGAGGCACCTTCGTCGCCTACTTTTGTGTCCATCTTGGGAGCAGCGCCGCCTTTGCGTTTCTCGGGAAATGGATGACGGACCGCTTTGACCTTTCGATTAATGAAGTAGGCTATGTCATTATCTTTTTAGGGCTTGGCAATTTAATCGGCAGCTTATGCAGTCCTTATATAACCAAAGCGTTAAACCAGTTTCAGACTATGGCAGCGGGTATGCTGATTGTTATTGCGGCTTATATCTTGCTGCCCCAGGTGTCGTCGGTTTATATCGTAAAAGGGGTTTACTTTTTCATTTTTGCTATTCTCGGTATCTTGTTCCCGCTTATGGTGGGACTGCTGAACAGTTTAAATCCGACTATCCGCGGGACCATTTCTAGTCTTGCCACATCAACGATGAATGCGGCGACGACACTGGGAGCTTGGATGGCCGGAATGCTTTATGTGTTGTTTAACGGGTATACGGCTGTAGGTATTTTTACGGGGATTTGCCTGGCGTGCTCGCTACTCGTGTTTATTTCAAGCGGGGTTTTATCGACTGCAACGGCAAAAAGCGAACCAAAAAATGAGCCTGCAGCTTAAAGCAAATTGTATTGCTGCACTTCCTTGAACAACTCTTAACCGCATTAAGCTTGTGCTTCTTCCTCTGTACAGCCCAGAACTCAACCTTGCTGAAGGTTATGAAGTGAGTGACCACGTCTTCTATCATTCAACAGCAATGTTGAGTATTCATGGGTGTGTATGATTGCTTTTTCTTTTAGTGACGACTCCTTCCTTGAACGGTTTTATTTTTCTCCGAGCTGGTATGTGTAATATTAAGATCAATATGGATATCATGAATGGCATCGTCGGTCAGCAATCTATCTTCCGCCGGGGACATAGCCTTCCATTCGTCATAATGATACCGGAATAAGTTATACTCCAGATTCAAGACATCTGTCTTTTTATCGATCCCGGCTCTGAACAAACTTCGGATTTCAACTTCGATCGCTTTCTCCGTCTCGCTGGTTAATTGTCTGAAGTTCAGCAGGTCATTTTTGGTCCGGTTGACTATATATCCTGTCGCTTTCATATTGACGTCATATTGCGGCCGATCTCCGCGATTTATATATTTCAGGCTCGCTTTCGGATTGTCGACGACGACATGAACCGATGGATCTTTAGGATCCGGTACGGGGATGCCTATGCGTATCATACCGGGCTGAACCCAACGAAGTCCCGATAATTCTTTCAAGGGGATATAGCTTTTATACGCATCGCTTTTGAGAAATATCGCCCCGTCAATCATCAGTTTGGGATCAGGCTTATTTTTTACGGACCACTGAGTTTTGTTAACGGCCAACGTCGGGATGCACGAAGTAAAGCCCGGCTCATTGTTCTGTCTGATCAATTGTTGAAGCCTTATCGAAGTCACGTAGGAATTCTGGGAGTGTATCCCTTTCGGTTCGTGAAGAATGGTACTGAGCGGAGACCGTTGGTAAAATCCGGGCACTGAAAAAATATCCTTTACCGATTCTCTCGTGGCATACACCCAGGGAGTCATACGATATTCATGATACCGGCTAATACAGTCATAAATTTCTTTAATTCCTTCTTTTAATACGCTTTCGCTAATCAAAATAACGGTCACGTGCCCCCAAATGATTCTTTCCTGAGCCGTTTCATAGGGCTGAAATAGCGCCTCTTCGAAGGTATGTCCGACCCCTTCGCCTATCCATATTCTCGCTGGCCCCTTTTTATCGTCGGAGGTTTTCGCGACGTTCTGAAAATCAATGAATTGTATGTATGCGTAATACTTTCCATCCTTGTAATCGACGCCTATGGCGTTCGCGTAATTCAATTTTTCAATATTTTTCATATCGGTGGCGCACCCCGAACCGATTAACAATTCAACGATCAAGACAAGTGTACATATCGATTTGCGCATCAGTCTTCTCACTTTTTTTGTTTTTTTAACATTGGAGCCGAGAAATGTGATCTTTTGAACGGATCGACCAAAAAAGCAGCCAGCCATTCTTTAAAACGCAAGGAGGCTATTGGCTCAAGAAAGGCTAATCCGAAGCTTTCGAGCCTGCACAGGTAAATCAGGATGACAAACATAGCCATCATGAATCCGTATACGCCAAGGAAAGCGGATACCAACGTGATGAATACTCTGAGGATGCTGACAGTGCCGGACAAGGATTGATTGACCAATGAAAATGTAGCCACTGCCGAAATGGCGATAACTACGAGCAGCGTGGGAGAAGCAAGGCCTGCCCGGATGAGAGACTCTCCGATGATCAGGCCACCGACAATTCCGACCGTCTGTCCGACTGCCTTAGGAAGTCTGACGCCGGCTTCCCGAAGCAATTCGAACAAAAAAAGCAGCAACAGGGATTCAAGGATCATAGGAAACGGCACTCCATCGCGGGAAAGGACGACCGTCGATAACAAAGCCAATGGAATCTGATCCAGATTCACGGTCGCAATCGCCATCCAGAATCCTGGCAAATAAATGCTCAGCATCAAGCCGATGAGTCGAAGAGCCCGCTGGAACATAACGTAATAATAAGGAAAATGAACGTCTTCAGGCGTTTTCAGCAGCTCCAGAAAATTGCTCGGGCCGATGAGCACCATAGGAGATCCGTCTACAAGAATGGCGAATCTTCCACGCAACAAAGTTTCTATAACAAAATCGGGCCGGCCGATATAATCAATCAAAGGAAACAGTGAGTAAGTCCGATTCGACAGCCACTGCTCGAGCTGACCGCTGCTCAGCACGCTTTCCGTTTGAATAGTTTCCAATCGTTGGCGCGCCTCGGCAATCATATCCGGATTTGCTTTATGGCTCAGATAGAGCAGCGATACGCGAGTTTTGCTCAAGCTCCCGATGACGAACATTTCGCTGAATAACATTCCCGTTTGCAGACGTTTCCGAATTAGTGCCATATTCGTAAACAATTCTTCCGTGAAAGCATCCTTCGGCCCTTTAATCGAAATTTCCGTACTGGATTCTTGCAAAGCACGTTTTGGCACATCGGAAATATCGACCACCCAAAAGTCAGTATTTCCAACGTAATAAAGGATCAGTCGGCCGCTGAACAGCCCTGCAACCATTTCTTCGATCGTCTTTCTTATGACGAACAGAGGTAATGTTTCCGTTTGGTCCGCAGCTGTGTCCAGATGGAAAGCTGCATGGCTTGCATGTAGGCACACGCTGGCAAAATACTCGTTTAGCTGATTTTTATCAATCATACCTTCGCAGTAGAGAACCGTCAGTTTGTCCGACAACTCCTGTTGCGGCACCGGAGGAAAATAGATGTCGGCATATCGAGAGAAGACTTGTATCAATGCATCCTTCTGCAAGGTTCCATTGCGCAGATTATCGTTCAGCTCCGCAAAGAGCGTAACTTCCTCGGGTGTTTGATTCATTCAGTCATTAGCCTCCTTTCCTTTTCGGTATAAAGGAACATACATAAAGAGCCGCCAACATCGTGATTCCGAAAATGAACGATAACTGATAGAAGTAGCGGTGGACCATTTCCTGCATCGTGATGTCGCTGATTTGCATTAGAGAAGGTATGGAAACTAGAGCCGTAAAGCAACCGAGTACGATTTGGCGAAACTTCGGGAATCGGCCAATAATCAGTTCGGACAGCAAATGCAAAAGAAGGGCTGATCTTGTAACACTGCCGGCCATCAATTGAAATACAGCCAAAAAATCGACGTGGGAGACGTAGTCGCCAATCATGACCAAACGCCATTGTTCGAAAGCGGGAAACCGCATATTACCGGCTTCTGTAGGACCGAAAGCAGACAAGGACCCTAAGGTAGGCCCGGCAATAAGACCCACCAGCAGAGTCAGCAGTACAAACATCGCTCCGTAACTTATGGGCTTGCTCATTTTATGCTGCAGCAGCAGCAGTACCAGCAGCTCTACACTTCCTCCGAACACAATCACCCCTCCGTGCAGGTTGGGCCCTATTCCTTCTACAAGGAGAGGATAAATGATGCTATAATCCTTACTTTTCATGGTAAGCATGGAAATGCCGATTCCCAGCAACCACACGATCGGCAATAACACGGTAGACATATAGACAATCGTTTTGAGTCCAGATCTTGCGGCGCTGTAAGAAATAAGCACAAATGTGAGAACGATTACGGCGTTCGGCGTTCTGGGAAGCAAGTAAATGTTTATGTTTTTTGTCGTATCGAAAATGATCAACGTCCCTAAGATCAGGAGATATATGACCAATACGCCGCAAACAAGCCAACAGCCGAATTTTCCGATTCTCTCTTTAAGCCAGTCGTTAAAGGTTGTAGCACGCATGGACTTTAAAATCAGGTACAAAATCAAACTCCAACCTAACAGAGCCACATACCCAAGCAGGATGCTGAACCAGGAGTCCCGTCCTGCCGCTTGGATAAGATGAGGAATAATAAACACATGATTCGAGATACCAAGCGACAGCAGCAGCATGAATAAAATCTGCCGTCTTGAAAAGGTTGCCTCCATCGCTTACCCCCGGAAACAGGATCACTGTACGCATTGGTATAATATCCAAAAATGGAATTCATATACATGAAATATTCGTCTTCCTTCAACCAAAGAAAGAATTGCAGGCTATAAAGATAATAATAATACCGCTCAAAATCGTGCCAAATTGGCCTAAGGTAAATGAACCGATATGAATTCCAGCTACTTTACGGCCTAATGCGACACCAAACCACACGGTGATAAAACTACCGACAGCTGCCGTTAATGAGATGGCTAATGGAGACAATCCGAGCAAGCCCGCACCCAAACCATTCGTGACTGCATTGGCGGAGAGAGCGATGCCGAGAATCACAGCTTCAAGCATGCCAATTTCTCCTGATTTATCAATATCGGCTGCTTCCGGGTTTTGCAATATACCCTTTAACGAATGGTTATCAGATATTTCTTGGTCTCCTTTCACTGATCTCTGTTTTTTACGTGGAACCGCGAATAAAATGATACGAATCCCAATAATAATCAGTAAGAACGCACCGACCAAAACAGGAAAAATTCCTGGTAAAACCGTGGACAGCCACTGCCCGAATAAAATCCCGGCTTCACTAAATAGAAAACAAATAATAGCCATAATCAGATTGGATACAAAACCGATACGAATTCCACGAATTCCGTACGATATGCCAACCCCAAGATTATCCAAACTCGACGAAATCGCGAAACCTAATATTAAAAGCCATGCCATAATGTTTCACTCCTCAACATGTTGTCATGTCATTGTATGGATAATGTTGAGAAAAGGTGCTTATCCACTTCAGGAACTGTTGAGAAAAATCAACAACCTTGTTCAACATGAACTTGAGAGGAGTGAATAATAAACTATGTATGAGAACAACGAGGATCAGGACCTTAGTATTACCTTAAAACAGTTACTAAAGGAACGCTCATTGTCGATGCGCAAATTAAGCTCGCTTACCGGTATTGACACCGCCACGATTTCCCGAATAATAAGTGGTAAGCAGAAGGCCAAGCTGGATCATTTGCACCTTTTTGCTATGCATCTTGGCATATCCTCCGAACAGTTATTTCAGGCGGCAGGATTTAATACCAGTACGCGTCAAGTGGCTCGGCATTCCGATATTCACGCTTCCGTAGACAGCATTGAAGAAGTGCTCCACACCTACAATCTGTTCGACTACCAATTCACAACAGAACTCGTGCAAAAGGAGCTGAACAAATACGAACAATATGCATTAACAGAAGAAGGCAATCAACTCATTCTCGACACGTTCCAGACGAAAATCGAAAGTATGAACAGCGCAGGACCTTTCATCGATCAATTAAGGCACATGTATGAATTGTTTGGTGATAGCGGGATTACATTGGAAAGACGCGCGATAATCGGGAGTGCGTTGCTCTATTTTATATTGTCAACCGACATCATTCCCGATTATGTCTTTCCTATTGGTTATTTGGATGATGCCATTGCCGTGCAAATTGTGTCAGATCGGCTTTCATTAATGGAAACGAAAGCTCAGTCGGAAGAAATAAAAAAAAGTCAGGATACGTGAGAAAACACGTTTACCCTGACTTCTTTTTTTGTGAATGAAGTGGCTAATCTCCCTACAATGGCTTAACCACTGCTTCTAATCCATACATTTGATGGTCAAAAGCTATGTTCGCATTCAACTGAATATAATAGAATCCCGGCTGCCAGCGTTGAGACCGCATCATTTCCGTTGATCCAATCCGATTAGCGGCAGAATCGACTTGCTTCAGCTTACCGTTATAGGCGGTCACCGACATCTGAACGTAGTCAGGAATGCCCGTTAGATGCAATTCAACTATGCTTTCCTGCTCGATTTTTATCGAAAACCAGTCCGCATCAAGAGTACTCTCGATAAGCCCCTGGTATGGGGTGTTTTGGTGCATGTGTGTTGCCAAATAAGGCTTATGATTCGGCTTGTTCGGATCTAGCAATTTCGGATTAAACTCGATGAACAGTGTGTACTCACCCGTAATTGAGGTTGGATAACCATCGGCATTACTAACTCGAATGTAATAGTCTCCAGGAAACACTTCTGTAGAGGGGAAATATTCGGTTTCACCTTCCCCGTTCCGGTCGATGATCATGCCTTTTTCGCCTTTCTTCTGGACGAACAGCACCGGGTCCATGCGTGCCGTATCCGTTGATAATTTCATACTCAGCTTACCGGTTTGTGTGACGGGCAAGACGAACCAGTCCTGGTCATTTTTTTTATGAAATGTGCCTGTAAGGGTTTGCGTCCCCGCTGGCAATACGTAAGCCTTATACTGCCGATCGTTATCTGCATAAGGATCTTTATAGATTTCAAATGAAGTCGTTAACAGATAGGACAGCTTTCGTTGTAAAGTACGATCTTTAAGCTGCAGCTGCAAGTAGCTTTTTCCTTTTTTAACAGGCATTTGCACTGTTCCGCCTGGGCTCAGGTCATAGTAGCGCTTTGTTCCGGGTGTATCCGTATGGGAAACAGCTACCACATTGCCACCTTCCATACCCAATTCGAGCTTGACCGTCCCATCATATGGCGCCTCGAACACGAACCAGCTCTGGTCTTTTCCGTCTACAAACGAAGCGTTGACCATTGTACTCACCGAAATCGCTTTCGCCCGCGTCTGGGAGTTATTGGGCTTATACATATCATCCTGATACGGTTGTTCCACGATCCGGTCTGCGCGCAGCAAACCATAACCGGTCGCGGGATTCCAGCCCTTACCATCGATATCCTCCGCTGTCTGACGGACCAGGCTGCGAATCTGATACGGCTTCATCCATGGGTATTTATTCCAGGCTAAGGCGCAAACCGCGGCAACCTGGGCAGCTGCCATTGAAGTACCATCCTTATATTCATAGCTGTCGCCTAAACCTGTAGTAAATACATCCCATGGTGCCACGACGTCAATTTCCGGACCCTTATTGGAAAGCTTGTGCGCCTTCTTGTCCGATGACATCCCGCCAACAGCCAGCACGGTTGGATAAGCAGCCGGATATTTGACGTTATTCCCTTCGTTACCTGCTGCCGCTACGAGCAGAACATTGTGATCTTCTGCATACTGTACAATATCTCTCATAAAGGTTGAGTACTTATTGAGTCCAAGCGACAAGACTACGATTTGTGCCCCATGGTCTACTGCATAACGAATCCCTTCGCCCAGCATGGCTTCGCTTCCGGTCCCATCTCGTTCCAGAGCTTTAATCGGCATCATTTGCGTTTTCCATAAAATACCTGATATTCCCTGATCGTTGTTAGCCACAGCACCGATCACACCCGCAACGTTCGTACCGTGTCCATTGTCGTCACGCGGCGGCTGATTAGGATTGATTAAGTTGATTCCTTTGACCAGATTCGAGCTGAGATCCGGATGGTTTAAATCCACACCTGTATCTACGATCGCTATGAGGATGGATTCATTGGAGGTCGCTGTATCCCATGCTTCATTGATGTGGATTTGTCTCAAATAGGTCTGTTTCTCCACTAAGGGGTCATTCGTAGTTGCCATGATCTGAACCGGTTTGTCTTCCCCCAAAGCATCGTGCAGCCCAAAAACCGGAGACAAACACGCCATGAACAGACTAAGAATAACTACTCTGATTAATGTACTATGTAACATCGTATAAATTCCTTTATTTTCTATTTCTCAGCCGAAAAGATTGAAGTCATTCATATGATAAGGAAAAGGCAGCCCGAATGCAATCATTCGTCTGCCCTTTCTGTGAAAAATTTTAAAACTATTCTCGTAATTTTCAATTCTATATAATGTCTGCAACGATTTCCTCATTCAATTGCAAATGAATCTGCTCACCGATTACTTCAACGTTGTGCTGGGTTAGCATATAACGTTCAATGGCTTCCTTGATGGTGGCTGCGATGATAATATGGCTGCGACCTTCAGAATGCACTTCTGCCGAAAAGCCATAATCCTCATCCCACATCATTTCGACCTCGATCTGGGTCGGCGGCAGCTGCTTCCGTTCGGCCATATGCAGACATATGGCATTAATGATGTCCTGCTCAGATAATCTCATGTTTAAAGGGCCTCGTTCATCCATTGGTTATTAACTACGGTTAGCATCTTCATCAAGCTTACGTTTGTTGCGGAAATGCTGCACAACTTTGACGACACCCACAACCAAAGCCCCGACAGCTAATACGTTGACCAGCAGACCCAATATACTCCCGAGTCCCCCCAAGTCACCTAGTAAGCCACCGAACAGCATGCCAGCCAAACCGCCGATGAGTAAGCCCTTCATCAAACCGCCGTTAAAAAAGCCAGGCTTTGCGGTTGTACCCGGATTTGCAGTCGCGTTAGGTGTTTTGGTAGCTGTGCTTGGATCAGCTTTGTTCGCGCCAGTGTTTTGATTTGGAGATTTGTCCAGATTGATGCTTTTCTTAGGAGCCTTATAAGACTTAGCTGCATCGGCTACGTCTACGGGACTGAACGATAAAGCAATCGTTAACCCCAAAATAATCATTGATAACCTCTTCCACATACCAGTAACCCTCCATCATCATTTTACATATTTTATAACTTATTTTTATAATACGACAATGTCGCTTCATGGTTTCATTTTTTTACTTCTTTTCATACCACGGATTTAAATGCACCAATACCTCCCCCACATCCTGAACTTCATTTTTGATTGCATTCTTGATCAGACTGCTGACATCATGGCCCTCTTGAACTGTTAATTCATTGGGTACGCTGACCCTAATATCCACGATCATGTAATGACCGTGATCCCTTGCCCGAATACGGTCTACCCTCTTGACCTGAGGAATCGATCGAACGATGTTTTCCAATTGTCCCAATTGCTCTGCGGGAACGTTGGCTTCCATTAGAATGCCTATGGATTCCTTGCCCATTTTATAAGCTAATCTCATAACAAAATAGGATACGAGGATGCCGGCAACCGGATCTCCATAATGGCCAAACGACAAGTTGTAATAGCCGCCAATCAAAGCTGCTCCAATACCTGCAACAGCGGCAAGAGAAGCATACACATCCGCAAGGTGGTCGTTTGCTGTGGCAATTAAACTTTTGCTATTCATCGCTCTTCCAAGACGAATACAGTAAGTGTAGAGTCCTTGTTTCCATAGTAAAGAAATGAACGCTGCAATCAGTGTAATCATACTTGCTTCAGCAACTGGCATGAGTATCGCTTCGATTGATTTATATACCATAAAAATAGCAGCAAATGCCAAAATAACGGCAACAAACGCAGACGAAATAACCTCCGCTTTACCGTGACCGTAGGGATGATCATCATCAGCTGGTTTCTTGGAAACCATCGAAGACGTCAGGGCAGCAATGGTGGCCACGACATCACCCGCATTGTGGATTCCGTCAGCTAGAAGCACCTGAGAGTTGAATACATATCCAACAACAATTTTTAATGCAGTCAGAATCAAATTACTAATGAGACTAATCCATAAGGCTAATAGTGCAGATGATTTTTGCGTTGACATTCTTTTTGTAACCCCTTCCCCTCTATTCTAAATAGTGGACGCCGCAAATCAGGGCATAATCATGTTTGTGTACCTGCCAAGTGTTCCCAACGATTATCGTTCCCCTATGTCTCATATTCTGATACATCAAGAAGTGTTTCGGCAGATGATATAGCTACAAGTATTACTTTATTCTCGTCATCCTATCTTTATATGTCTCCTCTTGGTATAATGTTTTCTTATATTAGCGATTATAGGCGATAGGAAACGTCCATCAGGAAGGGAACCTAAGGAGAGTGAGAGGATGAAAGTGAAAAAATGGCGTAAACGATTAGGGAAGTTGGGTATTGGCGGACTGCTGGTTATTCTGGTTCTTCTCGGATCAGGCGTGATATATGAACAGGTGAGTGTCAGACAGGATCTGCAAACTTATACTCCAAGCGGCAAGCTGTACAAAGTGAATGGGCAAAATATGCATGTATTTACCGGGGGTCAAGGGGATGTAACGGTTGTATTCGCTTCCGGTTGGGGGACGGCCAATCCATATGTTGATTTTTATCCGCTGTATGATAAGCTCGCGGCACATGCAAAATTCGCAGTTTACGACCGGTTTGGCTATGGATATAGTGATACAACAGACAAGCAGCGTGACATCGACACTATAACGAACGAAATCCACGAGCTGCTGCAAGTATCTGGCCAAAAGCCGCCCTACCTGTTTGCCGCACATTCGCTCGGATCTCTCGAAACACTCCGATTTGCGCAAAAATACCAGGACGAGGTGAAAGGCATCGTGATGCTGGATAGCGGAAGTCCCGAATATTACTACGATGATACAGAGAATGTGGGAAATGGCGGCTTCATGAATAAACTGCTCATACACACAGGTGTAATTCGGATGCTAATGCACTCTGACAGTGTTATCGAAAGCTCACGTGCTATTCGCAACGGTTTGAAGTTCGTGCCGGATGAACTGAAGGCGATTGATCTGAAAGCCTCATTACTTAAGCTTGAAAATGCCAATATTGACGCCGAGCTGCGCCAATCTCGTGCTAATGCCAAGGTTGTATTAGATCACAAACAGCCCTTCCCTTTCCCTATTACCGTGCTGACTTCGGATTACTTAGGTGTGAGCAATGACGTCTGGAACAAATACGAAGCAGAATTCACTTCCTGGTCCTTGCAGGCGAAGCAATTAGTGATCAAGGATACCGAGCATTATATTCATCAATATCGCCCGGATCTTATTGCAGATGAGATATTGGCCTTGGTCAAGAGGTAAAAAAAAGTCCACAGCAACCTCGTGGTTACAAAGACTTACGCTAAAAAATTCAAATTGTATAATAAAGTTTGTTATCAAAAATTTAATTGTACAAGGAGATCATATTAGCTCGCTATTTGCTGGCTTCGCAGCAATGAGACTGCGCAGGTAGAGAATTTTGCGGAAATCGTAAAAGGCTTGTCATACAAACCGACTTGAAAGACTAATAAGAAGCTAAAATACCCCATGAAACTTTCTTCATGGGGTATAACTGTGACCTGTAGCAATGGTTATTGGATCAAAGTGTTGCTATAGATCATCAAATCACTTTTCAGTCCAACACAATTACTTTTTCCATAATATTATCGTCCATTACAAAACCATTTCCTATATTCGCTACCTGTGTACGTACAGTCCTAAACCCTTTTTTCTCATAAATAGCAATCGTGGCATCATTATAGCGATTTACTGTAAGCCATATTGTACCTAATTTCCGATTATTGCATAGATTCACCAATAGCTCCATAGCCTCACTTGCATAGCCTTTGCCCCGATGTTCTTTCTGTATGTAAAACTTGCTCAGAAATAACTTGTCCTCTTCTTGCTTTATACCCAGGTACCCAACGTTGTGTTCATTCACGTTCATAAAGTAATATTCATAACCCTGATTTGTAATTTGGTTAGTGATTGCCTGAACAGATTGAAATTTCTCAAGCATATAGTCGATTTGCTCATTGGATATGACGGTCACAAAATATTCATTCCAGATCTCTTCTGCCATTTGGGCCAATACCGCGATCGCTTCTTCTGTTTCAACTTTTGTAAAAACGAGTTCCATGAGATTTACCACCCTTTCTCTTTTTTTATTTTACCTTCTTTAATAGATGAGTACAAACCGTGCATATCCAAGACCAAAGTCTAGTACAAAACTAAACCTTAGCCAGTTATGGGTTTTGTTGATTTAAGCTAAGCTAGAATATGTAAGTAAAGTCGCGTCGTGGCCAGTGAGGAGCATAAGAAATGGAATGGTTGGGCAACCTTTTTGGACAATACGGATATTTTGTTTTATTTCTTGGATTATTTGCTGAATCCTTGGCCTTACCTTTTCCTGGCGAGCTAGCAATGGCTGTATCCGGTCACATGAATAATCTCGGGACCTTTAGTATCCCGTTAATCATCCTCTGCTCTTATTTGGGAGCAATAGTCGGTACAACATTCACGTATTATTTAGGTTATAAGCTCGGTACCCCCTTTTTTGAAAAGTACGGAAAGTATTTCTTTCTGAATCAGCAGCGGTTAACCAAGGTAACCAAATGGTTCGACAAATATGGTGACAAGATCATACTTGTTAGCTACTTTATTCCCGGATTGCGACACTTCACAGGCTATGTATCTGGAATTCTTAGAGTTCGGTTGCGCACTTTTTTCCTCTATAACTACATGGGTGGATTCGTCTGGGTGCTGACGTACGTCATGATCGGGAAGTTGTTTGGTCAACAAATCGAACAATGGCTGCATATCATTTCTCAATATTCCGCAGCAGCCGTTAGTGTATTGGCAATTGGATTGGTGTCAATCTTTCTCATCAAACATAATAAAATGGCCATAATGAATTGGATACGAACCAAATCGGTTAAATAAGCTTAGGTTGGAGCAAGGGATCATAGGAAGGGGCTTGAGATGATGGCAAAAAGAGAGAGAATACTCATTCTTACAGGCTCACTGGGGGATGGTCATAATAAAGCGGCTCAGGCGATACTTGAAGCAGCGAAGTTTTATAATCCTGAGGCCGAGGTGAAGGTAGTTGATTTTTTGGAGTGGACCCATCCGTATCTGCATTCAGTAGGCAAGTATTGCTACATCCAGTGGATGAAAAATCTGCCATCCGTATACGGCTATCTATACAGCAAAACTCGTGATGTAAATACATTTTCAAATTGGTTCAAACGGATGAAATCGTTCAGTACGGACAGAATGGTAGAACTTCTTGACGAGATACAACCAACAAAGGTCGTCAGCACATTCCCTGGAGCTGCGGCGGCCATGTCGTATCTGAAATCGAACGGTTTGACAGCAGTCCCAACAGTTACCGTCTTAACGGATTATACCGACCACAGCTACTGGATTCATCCGGGTACAGACCTATATTTGGTTGGTGCCGAGCATGTGAAACAAAAGCTGCGGCGGCACCGCATTCCCGAGCATCGGATTGTGGTGACCGGCATTCCGATCGGGCTGCCGTTTACGCTAACGTATGACCGCCTCATGCTTCGCGATAAACACCATCTGGATCGTAGGATGCCAACCATACTTGTTATGGGAGGCGGGCATGGTCTGATCGGTAAGCAGCTGATGTCCGTTCTGCAGGACCATGAGCTTAGTGCTCCTGTGCAATTTATTTTTGTATGCGGACGCAATGAGAAGCTAAAGCAGTGGCTTGAAGACGAGCTGAAAGGGGCTCTAATTCCACATCGTGTAATCATCACTGGTTTTGTGGATCATGTACATGAGCTTATGGCCTTGTCTGATTTGATCGTAACTAAGCCGGGGGGACTTACCATATCAGAGGCATTAGCGCTAGAGCTGCCCATGATGTTATATAAGCCAATTCGCGGTCAAGAGCAGGATAATGCGGCATACCTTGTCGGGCTTGGGGCTGCAATTGAAGCCAGGAACGCTGCAGAGTTGAAAAGGCAGCTGCTTCAAGTCATACATGATCAGTCTCTCCTATTGAATTTGAAAAGAAATGCACGCCTCAGCCAGTTGAAAGAGGGCGCACTTCATACGCTCACTGCGATACTGGAAACGAAGAGTCCTTACAAGATGGCAAGAGAAAAGGGTCAGCGAACGTGGCAAGGTACTCCGAATTTTTTTATTTGAAACCAAGCCGCTGCATCGGCACAATTTTCTTATACACACCGGCCGAGTATGACTCTGTGCCGCCATGTGTTTCGGGAGCACGCATGCCAAATACATATTTGCTGCCTTCGCGAAAACCAATTACACATCGAGGAGAGGTGTAGTGTGCAGGCCCCCACCATTTCATGACTAGTGTCGGATCTGTCCATGCCTTCCAAACTAACTCTACCGGATAGTCATACTCCCGCCTTTTAAAACAACATCCAGCGTATCTAGACGACTGCTCCAGCGCAGCCTCATTTGATAAAACCACTTTTCAAATTCAACCATAGCTTCAGTGTTTATCCGATATATGCGTTGCTGCGCCTTCTTCTTCATGTGAACCAAGCTTCACGAAGAATTTTTAGATGCTGGGAAATTACCTGTGGGCTGACTTGGAATTGATTGTGAATTTCCGATGCCGGGAACCCATCATGGTCTGCCAACATCTCCAAGATCCTTCGCCGCGTTGGATCAGCCAGAGCTGAGAATATATCTATCGCCATATATCGGTTCGCCCCTCCTTTCCCTACAAGATTTGTACTGTAACGGTCTACCTTGGTGTCTATATTTGATTGATTAAGGAAAAGATGAACAAAAAACCGGACCCGTCGCTTGCGCCAGGTCCGGTTTCAATATGAACTATTTCAATAGTGCATCAAAACCTATTTCGTTACACCCTTGTTACGCAAAGCTGCTAAAAGGTGGTTGACAAGCATGAGGGGGCTCCTGCCCTACAAGCTTTTTACCAAACCGCCATCGATCAGCAGGGTACTGCCGGTCATATAGGATGCCGCCTCTGATGCAAGAAAAGCAACCACTTTACCGAATTCCTCCGGTTCGCCATAACGTCCAAGGGGTATCGCTTTGCGGGATTCCAGTTCTACCTGCTCTACCGAAATGCCTGCTTGCTTCGCTTTGATTTCATCTAAGATTTTTACCCGTTCAGTCGCAATTCGTCCAGGAGCCACGGTATGCACCAATATGTTATAAGCCGCCAGTTCCATGGCTAACGTCTTGGACAACCCGACGACGCCGAGACGGAACGTATTGGACATTAACAGCCCCGGAATCGGTTGCTTGATCGAGGAGGAGGTCAAATTAATAATTTTACCTCTCGTTTGCTTCTTCATATACGGCAATACCTCACGAATCAGACGAACATAGCTCAGCAGACTGAGTTCAAATGACCGCATCCAATCTTCATCTGTAAACTGCTCAAACTTGCCTGCAGGCGGTCCTCCCGCATTATTGATTAAAATATCGATCGTTCCGAAAACGTCCACCGTTTGCTTCACGGCCATAGATAGCAACTCCGGGTTCGTCACATCACATACCACATACTCTACCTTCCCCGTCGAGTGTAAAAGCAATTCGGCCCGGGTACGCTGCAAATCCTCCTCTTTACGCCCTGTGAGCATGACATGAGCACCTTCCTTCGCCAGCTCGAGAGCACATGCTTTACCCAGTCCTTTACTTGAGGCAGCTACCAATGCCGTTTTTCCAGATAAACCCAAATCCATGTTAATCCTCCACTTCCAGTTATGTTTCACTTACTGTTTGGTTGACCCTATCGATATGGCATTTATGTAGATTATGACAGCCCCAGAAAGGCAATCATATCCTGCAGCTCCTGCATCGTTCGCTTGTCTACGGGTGTCCCGGGAAAACGAACATGTGAAGATGCAATGGTCTGGCGCAATTTGAACGTTTCTTTGCGGATCGTCACCCCGCCAATACCGAGCTGTGCTTCAAAACGGATCAATGGCAGGTATCGGTAGAAATATGCACGCGCTTCATCTTGGTTACCGGCTGTAAACAGATCGTACGTTTTTACCAAAATTTCCGGGTATGCGAAGCCGGTCATGATGCCCACAGCACCACGATTCAGCTCTTCATACAGATACATCCCGCCAAGTCCGCCGAAAATACGCAAATCGGTAAGCTCAAGAATACTGGAAATTTTGATTGTGGTTGGTGCTTCTTCAAGCTTTACATACTGAATCAGAGGCAACTTCTCCACAAGCCTGGCTATAAAGGCGGGGCTTAGCCGTACCCCGGTGGTCACCGGCTCATCCTGTAAAACAATCGGAATCGAGATATGTTCAGCAATCATCGCAAAATACCTGATCAGCATATCTTCGTTTCGGAGGTTAACGGGAGGCGCAATCATCACAGCTGCCGCTCCGGCCTGCTCCGCCTTTAGGGCCCATTCAGCAGCCAAATAGCTGCCAGGAGCCGAACAACCGACAATGACGGGAACTCTCGCTTTAGTCTGGTGAAGAACAATGTCAATCACCTGCATTCTTTCGACTTCAGACAGCTTATGCGCTTCTCCCATGATCCCGAGTATGGTCATGCCGTGAACACCACAGTCGATATAAAAATCTGTCAGCTTCCGCAGGCTTTCTTCATCCAGACTCCCGTCTTCATGAAAAGGAGTTACTGTAATGACACAAAGTCCTTTTAATTCACTCATCTGTAGCCCTCCCCATGCTGATGCTTACATAAAACCATCTATCTGGAAACAAAATCAGTTCGTGTCTTTCCCTTCACAGCTGAGCCTGCTACAAATTTTCCAAAACCCGGCTGCTGGACGATCTGCTTACCATCATACACGGTACATCCGCGAATTATCGTATGAATGACTCTCCCTTGCACTTTTTGCCCATGGAAGGGAGTGATCCTGGCTTTGGTCTGAAACTGCCGTTCATCAATTTCCCATTCAGCATAAGGGTCTATAACGGTAAGATCCGCATCATAGCCTGGGGCGATCTTTCCTTTAGCGGCTATCTGGAATAATTGTGCCGGATGATGTGAAAACAGATTCGCAAATTGAACCGGGGTTAGATGCCCTCTCGCCACACCATAATCAAAAATCAGCGAAGCCATAATTTCCAAACCTGGCAGTCCCGGAGCGGCGCTAAATATATTGTCCTTGCCCGCTTCCTTCCTGCTTAGATCCCAAGGAACATGATCGGAAGAAATCAGGTTGAATGCGCCTGCTTGTACATAATTCCACATACGATCAACGTCGATTCGCTCACGAAGAGGAGGATTCATCTTGGCCTTGGGACCCAATCGCTCCAAGTCATTCACATCCATCAACACGTAGGGGTAGCAGGTTTCCGCCGTTACCTGTACGCCCTGCTTTTGAAACCATTGAATAAGCTCCAGGGTACGGGGATGGCTGACATGGACAATATGCAGCTTGGCGCCTGTCCAATACGCAAATTCCATCAATTTCAGCACCTCCACCGATTCGCTGACTGGAGGGCGTGTTTCCATGTGGGCCCGAGGTGCAACAAGCCCCTGGTTTGTATACTCCGCAATGAGGCTTTCGATCAATTCCCCATTCTCGGCATGAAAAGCAATCACCATCCCTACTTCATGCGTGAAGATCATCGCCTTGATCACTTCGTCATCAGGGATACGCGGAAACCGGTAAGGGTCCGCCTCAAAGGTCGATAATTTAAATGCTATGGCCCCAGCTTCAGCCAACGGCTTGATCTGCTCAGCACCACCTTTGGCAATGCTTGCCCATAATGCGACATCGACAAGAGATTCCTTCTCCAGCAATTGAACTTTTGCTTCGAACCGTTCGACATTGGTGATGGGATCAGGCGAGTCGTACGGCATGTCCAGAATGGTCGTAATCCCCCCGACTGCGGCAGCAGCCGTGTTGCTGCGAAACCCTTCCTCCGGGTTCGTATAACAATGCACGTGGGCATCAATCAATCCAGGGAAAACATAAGACCTGCCAAAATCAAGCACCTGCACTCCCTTTAATACGTGTTGAGTTGGACTTATCGTTTGAATCACTCCGTCATTAATGCCAAGCTCGCCTTCCATCACTCCGGTTTCGAGCACAATTCTCCCTCTAACGACAAGATGATAAGCGTCCATCCTCTTCTTCTCCCTCAATTCGATCTTGGTTTAATATAATAGACAAGCGACTCCGTGACCTGGAGAAACCTCCTTCCACTGTGGGGTTACGGTTCGGCACTCCGCTTTGGCTGCGGGGCAGCGTGTATGAAAGGCACAGCCGTCAGGCGGATGCTGCGGGTTCGGTACATCACCGCTCAGGATGATCCGCTCCCTTTTGGCATCCGGGTCAGGGATCGGCAGCGCCGAGATCAACGACTGCGTGTAAGGGTGAAGCGGCCGGTCGTACAACTCCTTAGTAGGCGCCAGCTCTACCAGCTTGCCCAAGTACATCACGCCGACCCGATCACTAATAAATCGGACCACAGACAGATCATGGGAAATAAACAGGTACGTTAATGAGTACTGATCCTGCAGGTCCTCCATCAGATTCAACACCTGAGCTCGTATGGACACGTCAAGCGCAGATACAGGCTCATCGCAAACGATGAATTTAGGTTTAAGCGCCAAGGCACGTGCAATCCCGATCCGTTGGCGCTGACCTCCTGAAAATTCATGGGGAAACCGATCCGCATGAAAGTGAGACAGGCCCACCACTTCCATCAACTCCGCCACCTGCTGGCGAAGCTCCGTATCAGACAGCCTTTCATAAGTCCGGAAAGGCTCCTCCAGCATCCTTTGAACAGTCCACCTCGGATCAAGAGAAGCATAGGGATCCTGAAAGACGATTTGCATTTTCGTCCGAAAATTGCGCATCTGCACCGGAGATAGCTTGCGAATGTCCACACCCTCAAATACAATCTCTCCATCGGTCGGCTCGATAAGCCGCAGGATGGAGCGACCAGTTGTTGATTTACCACAGCCGGACTCCCCAACAATTGCCAGCGTCTCCCCGGTCTGTATGCTCAAAGATATACCGTCAACCGCTTTAACTACTCCTGACTGTTTACCGAAGAACCCCTTGCGAACCTGATAATGCTTTTTCAGGTTGCGTATTTCAAGTAAGGTGCTCATGGTTTTCCCCCCTGGTACAGAATGCAGCGGCATTTATGGTCTTGTTCTAGCTGAATCAAGTCCGGCTTTATTTGAACACACGCTTCCGTTCGGTAGCTGCAGCGTGGAGCAAAGCGGCAGCCCTCGGGCATTTCCCCCAGGTTGGGCACACTGCCCACTATAGGGTCCAGCCTTTTTCGCTCACCGGCGAGCTGCGGCAGGGAAGCCAGCAGCCCTTTCGTATAAGGGTGGCGTGGATGCTTGAACAGCGTTCGCACCTCCGCTTCCTCCACCACTTGTCCGGCATACATGACGACAACACGCTGACAGGATTCAGCCACCACACCCAAGTCATGGGTGATCAGCATAATCGCCGTCCCCTGCTCCTTCTGGAGATCACGCATCAAATCCAATATTTGCGCCTGGATGGTCACGTCAAGCGCTGTTGTAGGCTCATCGGCAATGAGTACCTCGGGATTACAGGCCATTGCTATTGCAATCATCACCCGCTGGCGCATCCCTCCCGACAGCTGATGGGGATATTCCTGCGCAATACGCTCAGGACGGGGGATACCCACCTTGGTCAGCATGTCAACGGCCTGGCTCCATGCTTCTTTCCTGCTGATGCTCAGATGAAAGCGGAGAGCCTCCGCAATTTGCGAGCCGATTTTAAATACGGGATTTAACGACGTCATGGGATCCTGAAAAATCATTGCAATTCGATTACCACGGACCTGCCGCATCTCTCGGGATGACAGTGTGAGCAGGCTTTTACCATGAAATCGGACGTCCCCTCCCGCTATGCGGCCTTGTCCTTTGGGAAGCAGACCCATAATCGACATGGAAGTGACGCTTTTGCCGCAGCCTGATTCGCCAACCACACCCAGGGTTTCACCCTTGCGCAAAACGAAATCCACTCCGTCAACCACCCGTACCGAACCGCTACGGGTTAGAAATTCCGTCTTAAGACCCTCTACTTCAAGCAGAACGCTCATTTCATTACCTCCTCATACCGTCTTCTCAGTTGAAATGAACAAACAGCTACTGGGCTTTGCTCAGGTCGAAAAAGCGGATGAATTCATCTGGATAGAACATGTAGCCTTGTACTTTATTGCTGACGCCTACGATACGGTTGTATTGATACATGTACAGCCATGGCGCATCGGTCGTAATGATTTTTTGCGCCTCTTGGTAAAACGCCGTGCGTTTGGCTTGATCCCTTTCGTCATTTGCCTGATCCAGCAGCGCATCGACCTTTGGATTATTGTAATTGTTAAAGTTCCCGGTACCCTTGCTGCCCATAAGCAATCCCAAGTGCCAGCTTGGATCGTAGACCATGGATGTCCATTTGGACAGGTATGCTGACATACTGCGTTCTTTTTGCATTTCCAGGAACTGTGGACGAGCCACATTTTGAATGTTCATTTTCACGCCTATTTTGGCATATTCCGCCTGCAGGATAACCGCGTCATCATTCCAATCGGGATACCCGGAGCCCACAGTGAGATCAAAGCTAAATCCATCGGGGTAACCCGCCTCGGTTAATAGCTGCTTGGCTTTTCCCAAATCATAATCATAGATATAACCCGCTTCCGTATGTCCAGGGGTGTTGCTCGGCAAAGCACTCTTCATAGGACGCGCCTCATCGTACATCACATCGTGAATCAATTGGCTGCTGGGAACCGCATAGGAGAGTGCCTGCCGAACCTTGAGGTTATCAAACGGTTTTTTGTTGACATTGAGAGCAAGGAACAATATCCGGTTGCTGCTGTTCGAATGAACGCTCAGACCTTGCTCCTTCTTCAAATTCGGCATATCCTTCGGTGGAAGCTCTACAGACACATCCACATCGCCTTTTTGCAACAGCATGACGCGATTGGAAGCTTCCTGCACATATTTAAGCGTTACTTTATCGACCTTCGGTGCTCCCTGCCAGTAGTCCTTGTTGGCTGTAAAAATAACTTCATTCGAAGGGTCCCACTTTTCGATCCGGTAAGGTCCGGAACCAACGGCATGGTCGTTGACATACTTGTCGCCCTTTTCTTTGACCAGTTTGTCATCAAGAATGGAGAACCAGTACATGGCGAGCATTTGCAAAAACATCGGATTCGGTTTTTTCAGCTGGACTACAACCGTTTTTTCATTTTTGGCTGCGAGCTCTTTGATTTGTGCCAAGCTGTAAGTGAATCCACCCGTTGCCGAATCCCTCATCCGTTCCAGTGAAAATATGACCGATTCAGCCGTGACCGGATTTCCGCTTTGAAATTTGGCATTGTCCTGCAGTTCGAACGTATACGTCAAACCATCGTCGGATATGGACCATTTTTTGGCGAGCATGGGTTTAAGATCAAAAGTCTTTGCAGCATCTCCATCCCCGGGCTTGACGGCGTAAGTAAGCAGTCGGTCATAAGCGTTGACCGCGAGCACGTCGGAAGTAGCATTAACCGGGTCCAGCGTGCTGGCTACGGCTTGCCAGGCTACCGTAAGGGACTGTTCCTTGGCAGAAGCGTTTGACGCTGAAGCATTGTTTTGATTTGCATTTGTGGAACAGCCAACATTCGCCACCAACAGTAAACCTGCCAATCCAACCAACCATTTTTTCATGTGTGTTCCCTCCACCTTTTATTGTTTATGTGATAAAGCCCGTACTACCTTCTTGTTCGAAGACGAGGATCAAGCACATCCCGCAGGCCGTCTCCAAGCAGATTGAACCCCATGATCGATGTAGCAATGGCGAGCCCTGGAAAAGATACGATCCACCACTCGCCAGAAGTGATGTAACGCCGCCCTTCCGCGATCATTGCGCCCCATTCTGCTGTTGGCGCCTTGACACCAAGCCCGAGAAAGTTGAGGCTCGACGATATCAGAATGGCAAACCCTATTCCGAGCGTAGCCCGCACGATCAAGGGTGCCAACGCATTGGGAAGGATATGACGGTACAATATAATCGAGTCTTTCAGGCCAATGGCCCGGCCCGCCTCCACAAATTCCTTTTCTCGCAGCAGCATGGTCTGACCGTACATCAGACGCACATACTCAGGTATACCAACGACGCTTACCGCGATCATCGCACTGAGCAGTCCTGGCCCTATAGAAGCGGCTATCGCCATCGCCAGCACCAGAGCGGGAAAAGCGAGAAACATGTCCATAACTCTCATAATCACATTGCCAATCCATCCACCGTAATAGGCCGCTATACCTCCGAGGGGTACACCAATGCAAAATGAAATGCCTACTGCCACCATTCCCGACCAGATCGTGTACTGAGCCCCATATAAAATGCGGCTAAAAATATCCCGTCCAAAATTGTCCGTACCGAACCAGTGCTCCGCACTCGGTGATTTCAGCTTGGCCAGCAGATTCGGCTCGTTCGGAGCATAAGGAGCAATGAACGGCGCCAGCAAAGCCAGAACAATCCAGCCTGCAATAAATAGAAGTCCAACCATGGCGAGCCGGTTGTGCATCATCAGACTTAGCGATACAGCTGCCTTTCGTTGAGGGACTGTCGGCGATTGTGTTATGAAAACGGAAGATATCGTTTTACTCATGAGTGTCCCCTCCTATCTGAGACCATTTATTCATAACGAATTCTGGGATCGAGCAATCCGTAAAGCACATCAACCGTCAAATTAGTTAGGCTGATAAATACGGCGCTCATGAGAGTAAACGCCTGGATCGGAGCATAATCGGTCGCCAATATCGATTCCGTAATATAACCTCCGACACCCGGCCAGGAAAAGATCGTTTCGGTGACAACAGCGCCTCCCAACAGCAGGCCGAATTGCACTCCGATGACTGTCAGTGTCGGTAGCAAGGCATTGACGAACGCATGTTTCAGGATAACAGTACGTTCATACATCCCCTTGGCTCTTGCAGTTCGTATGAATTCCTGGCTAATAACCTCCAGCATGCTTGACCGTATCATTCTGGAGATGATTGCCATGGTACCCGTACTGAGACAGAAAGCGGGAAGGAGCAGATGCGTTAACGTTTGAGTTAATGCAATAAAGTCTCCTGACAGCAAGCTGTCTATCACATATAATCCAGTTACATGGCTGGGCGGATTGATATCTCTGCCTATTCTCCCAAGCGGTGCGGGCACCCAATTCAGTTTGGAATAAAATACGTATATCAAAATAAGACCCAGCCAGAATGATGGTACACAGGAGCCAATCAGGGAAAAGACACGGGATACGTGGTCTATGATCGATTCTTTTTTTGTAGCGGCTATGATGCCAACAGGCAGTGCAATAAGCAGTGCAATAATAAAGCTGGCAATAGTCAGTTCCAAGGTAGCTGGAAACTTGCTGCTAAAATCATCCCATACCGTGTGACCCGTATGCCAGGCAAACCCAAAATCTCCATGCAGCAATTGCATAACGTAATGAATAAACTGTTGGTACAGTGGATCGTTCAGCCCCATATCCTGGCGAATTTTTTCAATAACGCTGATCGGGGCTTCCATTCCCGCCATCATCATTGCAGGATCGCCCGGCAATATTCTGGTGAGAAAGAACGTGATGAACACAATCCCGATTAATCCTGGAATCATCAACAATAATCTACGCAGAATATAGTGAACCATCTATTCACCCCCTCTTATATACTTGGTTTCAAGCCCAGCTAGACCGTTAGTATTGTCTATTGATCGTAACGTTCCACCAGCTTGTTCAGGTGAGGCAGCCATGGATGAGCCTCTTCGAAAGCACTGGAAGCTCGCAATACGACATCATCTGCCAAATGCCCGCCAATCAGCTGCACACCTACTGGCAGTCCATCAGTTGTCCAGCCTGCTGGCATGGAGGCTGCCGGGAATCCAGTCATATTAGCCAAACAGTTGAAAGAAGACCAATGGTTGTCAGGTACTTGTTGACCGTTGATTTCATCAGGTCCGTAAATGCCGACTTTGAACGCTGGCGCGAATAATGTCGGAACAATCAGCAGATCATAATTTTCCATAAACCTTCTCATTGTAATGTTGATCGCCTGTCTGTGCATCGCAGCATCGGTTAATTGCTCATCGGTCCATACCTTATTCACTACATTCAAGAAATTAGGATCCATATACGCACCGAATTCCTTTGCCAGCTGCCGCAGCCCTTTAAAATCAGTATCCCGGGCAATCATACCTGCAAAAAACTGGCTCGGATTGGATATCCCCGGGTGAACCTCTTCCACATGACAACCAAGCTGTTCAAATACCTTTACGGTTTCTATCGTAATACGTCTTACTTCGGGATCGACAACCCCGTAGCCCATATCCACACTCCAGGCGATTCTCAAGCCCTTGATATTTTTGTTTTGAATAGCGGCTGAATAATCGACTGTGCCGGGAAGGCTGTGTCGGTCCATATGACTCGGGCCACTCATTACCGAAAGCATCAAGGCACTATCTTCGACGGTACGCGTCAGCGGCCCGATGCTTTCCAGTGTTTCCCAGCTGCTGCCTCCCGGAAATTTGGGATCGCGGCAGCCCGGATAGAGCGGCACTCTTCCGAAGGAAGGCTTGAAGCCGTAGACCCCCGTCAAGCTTGCCGGATTGCGAATGGATCCGCCGCCATCGCTGCCCACAGTCAACGATCCCATACCGGTAACCACAGCAACTGCTGAACCGCCACTTGAGCCTCCTGGCGTCAAATCCGTATTCCATGGATTACGGATAATACCAAACACTTTATTAATACCGCGATAACCGAATTCGGGCACGTTTGTTTTACCGATAATGATCGCCCCGGCTTGCCGTAAACGTTCTACGCTAATGTCATCCTCGTCTGGAATGTAGTTTTCAAACGCTTTGGAACCAAATGCGGTACGAATTCCTTTGGTTAACACCAGATCCTTGACGGAAACGGGAACTCCGTGCAGTGGACCTACTTCTTCTCCATTCATGATCTGCTGCTCGGCCAGAGCTGCTGTCTTTTTGGCGTTATCCTCATCCAATAAACAAAAAGCGTTAAATACGGGATTTAATTTATGAATGCGATCAAATACCTGATTGACTAGCTCAACCGGTGAAACCTTGCGACTAAGGATAAGACGAGCTTGTTCGGAACCTGTTAGTGCATATAATTTTTCCATATACGTGTGCATCTCCTCTTCTCCAACCAGACTATCTCTTTAGAAGTACGTTCCCTGCATGCTAACGGTACAATTTAAAGCAATGTTTGGGGGAGATATTTGTTATGTTTTCTAACACAATGTATCACAATTATTTGTGAGGCAGGTAATAGAAAAATTAAATATAACATTGGGAATTTAAACCATTCTACCCGCAGCCTATGTGAAACTATCTATTTTAGCTCCGTAAACGACTTTTAAAACAAAAAAAATACCCTGATCATTGATTTATCCTTAGATAAACCATGTAAATTAGGGTTGATTCTTCGTAACCGTAATTTTGGATGTTGGTGTTGCTATTCGATCAGATCAGCCGCAGGGGATCAATATGCTTCCTGTTTCTGTTTTATTGCAGAACAGATGTATGTGATGTATAATGACATGATAACCCCTTTATCGATACATCGACAAAGTAACTTTTGGAAAAGAGGATGATCCCTATGGATTTAATGGATTTGCATTCTTTGGTTACTGTTGTCAGAGAAAAAAGTATCTCCAAAGCCTCTCGGGTTCTGCACCTTTCACAGCCCGCATTAACGATACGGCTTCAAAAATTGGAGCAAGAGCTTGGTTTTGTTATATTGGAAAGAACGCGCAGCGGGGTGTATCTTACCAAAAATGGCGCATCGATTATGTACCATGCCGCGAAAGCGATCCAGCAAATGAACGCTATGCGGGATTTCGAAGATAACTCAACACTGATCAATCGAATCAAGCTGCTCCATCCTGAACAAAACGATACCGAGGGATTGTCAAGCAATGATAATAATTTAAAAATAGGCATTGCCAACCCACTTGGTTCGACGATGTTCAAGCCGATTTTTCATAAACTATACAGCTTTGATCCGGAGCTGAGATACCACATGCTGTCCGATTCCAACGAAGTGATATTGGATCTGCTTTCATTGGGTGATATTGACTTGGGGATTGTGCCGTATTTCGAAAAAAGAGAGGGTTTGGAGTCCATTCCGATCCTATGTGATGAGATGCTGCTGCTGGGGCCCAAGGACGATAACGTTCCGGATAGTGGACAGCTGGATTACATGAACACTTTGTTGCAAAAAACATTTTTCGCTTTTTATTCCAATCAACCGCTGCGCACTATTATTAATGAAGTGATGCTGAAGCTGTTGGGCAACATTCCGAAGGATCTGCGTAAAATCAATGATACCGGCATCATTCTACAAATGATATCCAATGGGCTTGGCTACACTATCTTTCCCAGCTCCTTCATCTATGATACGATGGATTTTTTCAAATCGCTTTACCCATCGGGAGTGCTGCCAAGCATATTACGACATGAATCGGTTCCCTTTCAAATTCAACGTCTGGGCAAAGAATTTCCATCCAGAACCATTCAGCTGATTTATCCTGCTTCCTCTCCTTACCGCAAGACCATCCAATTCGCTATAGAAGCATTGTAATCCACGCTCTTCACAAATGCTTTATCACGTTCACTCATCATTCATATTTGATAAGTACACTTCACACGGTAAAAGGGCAGTAAGGCCCTTTTACCGTGTTGTCTTATCTACTTGCCTGACAGCAATCGCCCCCAACCCGCCAATTGAATCGGAGACGATCCGGCCAGGCGCAAGGACTGCCATAAGGTTGCCCCCGCCGTATCCAATACAGGAACGCCATATTGCGCCTCCAGCGATTCCACCAGCTGTGCGGCACGCATGTTGGTCCCCGATAATACGATTGCCTCCGTTCCAGGAACAAACGTTTCCTGAACGGCGGAGATGATCTGCTCCTCCGAAATAGAACTGCTCAGCTTGTTCAGTCTCACATTGAAATTGCGATATCCTGTACATTCCAAGCCGTGCCTGGCATATTGGTCAATTACTTTCTCCGTAACCTCATTCAGTAATGGGGTCACCAAACAAAACGTGCGGATGCCATATAGACGCAAAGCTTCATGAAGAGCAAGGATCGATGTCGTAGCGGGTATGGTAGTCAAATTGGTTATTTGTTCACATAATTCCTGATCAGATTCAACACCCAGCCATCCTCCCGATGTAGCATTATAAGCAATGACATCGACTCCTGCATCCGCCAACAGAGAGGCCGCATTCAGTAATGATTCCGTATCGGATTCCCCGCGCAGCTCCTGATCCAACAAAATTTGTGTTAATTTGAAACGGGTAAAATGCACCGAAACCTCTTTTAATGCAGCAGCCATCGACACAGTTAATGGCTCAACGACTGTATTCGAGGATGGTGTCAGCATGCCTAATTTTATCATAGTATTCCTCCCTTTCGACGACACTAATATAGCACATAGAAAGAGATATACGGTCATAGTAAATATAAATATATCGACTAAAATCGGTCGGGGTAAGATAGAATCGTGTTCATGCTTCGATACACCTGCGCTGTTTGTAAAGGTAACGAAAAGACAGCTTGACAAAAACGACCAAGCCTTCGAGACTGGTCGTTTTTGCTTATATCTATGAAACAAGGTAACTACGACATTTGGGTAAATGCCCATTTGCCGGCTTTTGAAAACAAGGGATGATGCTAGAGCTATCCTGAACAGTTTCATATGCCAGTTAGCCAGCAGTAGATTCTCTCACAAATTTTTAAGCAATTCCGTTCCAGAACGTTACATCTGTAATAGGCAAACGAACGGTAGGATGCCCTGCCTGCGCTGCCTTTCCTATAGCAATCAGCATGACTGGAACATAGCGATCAGAAATGTTAAAAGCTTCTATGAATTTACCTGCATCAAAGCCTGCCATCGGAACGGTATCATAGCCGCGTGCCTTGGCAACAAGCATAAGCTGCATCGAAACCAATCCGCTGTCAATGAGCACACTGTTTTTCAGACGATCCGGTGCCATTTTTGTTAAGTAACCGGTAATATTGTTTACCAGGTTTTCTTTAATTTCATTACTCATGTAACCTGCTTCTACGGCAGAAGCATAGATTTTCTCCGCCTGCTTATAGCCCTCCAAATCACCCAATACGGCAATTACAGCTGAGGACTCCACCACTTGGATCTGGTTATTGGCAATCGGAAGCAGCTTTTCTTTCACAGCCTGGTCATTGAACACAATAAACTTCCATGGCTGCAGGTTAGCGCCAGACGGTGCAAGGGTCGCTTCCGTCAAGATTTCTGACAGCTCCTGCTCTGAAATCTTAAATGTGGGGTCATAATGCCTCACGGAACGCCTCTCTTTCAGGACTTGATAAAAATCTTGTACTTGCGGTATATTGGTTTCCATTCCACTGCCTCCGATTCTCTTTTTAAATAATTTGCACAAAATATTCTGAGCAAAAATACGCACAGTTTAAATCAAAAAAATATTTAATTGAAAATTAAACTGTGCGATATTAATCACAGTATAAGTCGCATCATGATTCATGTCAATCTCTTTTCATGATAAGTCCGTTGGCTAATTGTGCAATCGTGTACTGTTTCATTACATCCAACATACTTTGTTTCATTTCTGTAACCATATCGGAAAAAACATCATTCATTTGAAGTCCCCACGGATGGTCTCCTGTAGAATCCAGCATCCCCTCACATAAAGAATCTTCTACCTGAAGCGCTAAATAAATATCGGCAAAGGTAATAGATTCGGGCGGCAGCTTGAGTCGATATCCTCCATCACGTCCTTCTCGGACCTCCAATATATTTTCTTGCGCCAACTTAGCCATAATACGACGAATTAGCGTTGCCTCAGAGCACAAGTAATCGGCGATACCACTGCTAGGACAACGACTCGTATTCTTGGATAATACAACCAAAGCCTGCAAGGCCAATCCGAACGCTTTGTTATTAGAAGAGCAGGTATGCTTTATCTTTTTCAATAGTAGGCTGCTCCTTTCATAAATACGTTTGTTAGAGCATTATAGCAAACCCCCTTCTCTCATTCAAGGTAATGGGCTCTGTTTCATATAATTGAACCTCATCTTCTCCAAGGGGGCTGCATTCTTCTCATGACTATAGTTTTAAAGCCAAATCATTCCGTATGACATATCCATCCGGCCATAAGGACAGTAGAGTAAAACCTGGTGATTTTTGTAAAGCCGGATTCGGCAAGCAATGCTTCGATTTGTTTTTCAGGAAGCAAAGATAGCTTTGTAATGCCACTGCTTATCAGCTTATCAACTTCGGATGGTTCCCGGCCGGCATCAATCCAGAAGCTTTTCCATACATTTAACCTGGCTTGAAATTCAGACTCATCATTGTTTCCGTACGCGCTTACGAGAACAAACGGGGCTCCCGACTTTAGTTTATCCTTTATCGATCCAAGCAGCTTCAACTTTTCCTGAACATCGTCAATGAAGTGAAGTACCAAAATGCAGCTAGCCGCGTCGAATTTGGAGTCAGCCTGAGGAAGATCATCAATCGTACCTTGAATGAGACTGGCGCGGCTCTCCAATCCTAGTTCAATTACTTTATGTTTAGCGATTTTAAGCATTTCTTCCGAGGGATCGACTCCAGTAAATGTCCATCTGGGGTTAGATGGCCCCCACGCAGATAGTTCATTGCCGCCGCCTATGCCGATTACGAGCAAAGATGCAGCATTGTCCCCAAGTTGTAATCGATAATAAGCTTGAACCATCGCGAATAATGAGTCATAGGAGGGAACGGAAATTCGAGCGTTTTTCTCATATGCCTCCGCCATCTTTGAATTAAATGTAACATCTTCAGTCATCGTTATGCCTCCATCGCCTTAAATCCATACGTTATTTGATATTCGAAAGATAGATCGAAACTATCCTTCTTAAATTAAAAATACAATCAAAGACTTTATGAATCTATAATAACTCCAATCATCCTGAATGGCAAGTAGCAGTTCATGAAAAAATCCGCGTTGAGGCGACAGGTCGTGTACTACTTCAAAACTAGATCAAATTTGTTCATTATTTTAGGAAAGACTGGTGACTCCCCTAAAGTCTAAAGTAGATAGATAAATAATCAAATCCCAGGAAGCGATAAAACAAGCTGTTATTGAGCTAATGTCAGAGAAAAATTTTGACCAGATTACGATACAGGATATATCCGACAGAGCAAATGTTAGTCGTAGAACCGTCTATCTTCGTTATATGGATAAATTTGATTTACTGGACAAACTCATTGAATAGCATATTAACGAACTACGAGAAATCTGTGAGCCGGCATCTGACTTGAATGCTGCAGTGGGATGTATCAGCTGGTTCGAATACTTTGAACGAAATTATTTATTGTTTTCAGCCTTGTTAGGGAGTAAAGGAGCGCCTTTCTTTCGCAGCCAGCTCCTTAAGTTTGTCGTTGAAGATATTAACAATAACAGGTAGGTTTTTTGTTGGAAAAGAATTTATCCTAGCATTTGCCCATTTGCTATTTATTCCGTTCTCATAGAGCTCACATACGACCCACTGCTACAAATACGGCTAACACCAAAAATATGATATTTACGACAATTTGTTGATATTCTTTACGCTTAACATGGAATACAGCTCCTGCAAGAACAACTGCGGCAAGCAGGGTGGCAGCAAGCGGCGTCAAGACAGGTGCGATATTCGTCGCTTGAGGTAAAATTAACCCAAATACCCCTAGAAGCTCTGCGATCCCAATAAAGAAAACCAATCCTCTCGAAACTTCTTTTACCCAAGGCCAGGACGCTTTTGCTTTTTCATATTGAAAAGCTTTCATCCAACCGGAGAAAATAAATCCTAATGCTAAAATCCCTTGCACAATCCATAGTGTGATATTCATGATTTGTTAGCCCCCCTGTTTGTGCGCATTCAACACCTAGGTATATAATATTTTGTGGGATAACGATTTGGAAGTAGGCACTTGAAATAAACATAGTATATAAAAGTAAACCTTAGGAAGATCAAGGAGCGAGGGAATGTAATGACTACTTATTGCAAATTTGAAACGGCATTAGATATCCTTGTTGGGAAATGGAAGCCTGTCATCCTGCTTCGCCTTTTCTCAAATGGCACCATGAGATTTAGCGAACTACAAAAAGCGATCCCGGACATCACAAAAAAAATGCTCACTCAACAATTAAGGGAATTGGAGTATAACGATATCATACATCGCGAGGTCTATCAGCAAATTCCTCCCAAAGTTGAATATTCCATTTCGGCATACGGTCAACGAATGACCCCTTTACTACAGGCCATGAATGATTGGGGAATGGCCCATAAAGCTCATTTGGATGAGCTTTATGGAGAAGAACAGTCGGCGGAATAAAGAAGATGGCGGTAGGCGGTTATTACATACTAATACAAAATAGAGTTGCGTACGATATCGAATTTGCTGTCTTCGGATACGGTATACCCGTTATGACTAAAAACATCATAAATAATTTTTTTCCCTAAGGGATCCTGACCAAGGGAGATGAAAGCGTCTTGAATTTTGTGTTTCCACTCAGGAGTCATATCCGGCCGCACGACAACCGTATCGTTTGGTAACTTGTCAGTCATGGCAAGCACACGTGTTGTTGACATCACATCAGGATAATCAATTTTTACTATATTTCGAGCGTCTTGAAAAACGGCAGCAGCATCGACTTGTCCATTCAATACGGCGATAATCGATTTATCATGACCTTTAAAAACAGAGCCTTGAATATCTTGCTTCGGATCGATACCTTTTGATTTCAACAGATCTGCTGGATACACATAGCCCGCTGCAGAAGTTTCAGCCTGCCATCCGATCTTCTTGCCTTTTAAATCTTCTAGTGTGCAAATTGAAGAGTCCGCTTTTACAATAAACATCGACTGATAAAAGTCAGTTAATTTGGATGTAGATCTCCCTGTTTCAGCATCAATTCCGAATTTTAGCGCTTGGAGAAGAATATCGGCTGAATGATGCTTGTCATGAGCGAGCACATAACCGGAAGGTGGCAGAAAACTGATATCTATTGTTTTGGATTTCAGCGCTTCGTGCACCGAATTGTAGTTCGTATCAATGGACAATTTTACAGGGATGGCCAATTGATCGCTTAATAGTTTTTCCAAAGGCTTCGCTTTCGCCAATAGGATTTCAGCACTTTGTGACGGCACAAATCTGATGTTGAGAGAAGCAGGGACATAGTTACCCGAATCGGAATGGATTATTTCTCCTTCTGTAGGACGGGTAGATTCAGTAGTAATAGCAGCTAGTTGGTCTGCCTGAGTCCAAACGACGGTGGCATTGAATGCTTCGGCAATGAATCGAACCGGTACGAGCGTATTTCCCCCGTTAACGAATGGAACGGCACCTAAGACTACCGCTCTATCGTTAATGTAAGCAAAGGAGGATCCAACCTTTAGACTGATGGTCGTATTCCCCCTTTCAGCTATTACAGTCAACTGATTTTCGTTCCAAATTAAGCTGGCCCCGAGCGCTTCAAAGATTGGACGCATTGGCACCATCACGGTACCTTGATGGTTTATAGGTGGAACTTCCAGGGCTAGTTCGGTATTGTCTAACGTGATCCTCGCTTTCACAGAATCATTGGCCATTGCTCTGCTCTGGCTAAATAGAACCGTCGTGCCTACCATTAAACATAGGATACAAAACAATAAATTTCGATTTTTCATCTTCCAGCATTTTGTGAAAATCATGGAAATCCTCTCATTTCTGTTATTTTGCACAACTCGGCTGATTCAACCTCTGTATAATGGTGCCATTCTATATTCTCCAGAAATCCCCATTATCCTCCCTAAAGCACAACGCGGCTGCCGATTCATACCGGCAGCCGCGTCTTAACTGTTTAAGCTATCATTTTACATCGCTTGACAATTACTGAAATCCAATTATCGGATGAGGCACATACGGCTCTTCCAACGATGCAATTTCTTCAGGTGTTAACGTAATCGAAAGAGCAGCTACCCCATCTTCGAGATGAGATATTTTTGTAGCACCAATAATAGGAGCTGTTACCGGTTCTTTCTGCAGCAGCCATGCTAGCGCAATTTGCGAGCGAGGAACACCACGCTTTTCTGCGATTGCCGCAACCCGTTCTACGACCAATCGATCGGTATTTGCAGTCGCATCGTACTGAGATTTCTGAACTTGATCGGTTTCGGAACGATGGGTCGTTTCCTCCCAATCACGTGTCAATCTTCCTTTTGCAAGCGGGCTATACGGAATCACAGCAATTTTTTCCACCTTGCACAGCGGGAGCATTTCCCTCTCCTCCTCACGGTATATGAGGTTCAAATGATTCTGCATCGATACAAACCGGGTCCAGCCATTTTTCTCAGCTACATGTAACGCCTTCAGAAACTGCCATGCGTACATGGCAGAAGCGCCGATGTATCTTGCCTTCCCTGCCTTTACCACATCATGCAGAGCTTCCATTGTCTCTTCGATGGGCGTATGGTAATCCCAACGGTGAATTTGGTACAGATCCACATAATCAGTTCCCAGCCGCTTTAGACTTTTATCAATCTCACTCATGATTGCCTTTCGGGAAAGTCCGGCACCGTTAGGACCTTTATGCATGCGGCCATGAACTTTTGTTGCGAGAACAATTTCATCACGATTAGCATAGTCCTTTAAGACCCGCCCAGTAATCTCCTCGCTCGTTCCGTCAGCATACACATTGGCTGTATCAAAAAAATTGATACCAGAATCGAGAGCTTGTTTAATTATAGGCCGACTGTGCTCTTCATTAAGTATCCATGGATGATGCCACCGCTCTGCTACACCAAAACTCATGCAACCAAGACAAAGCCGGGATACATCCAAGCCGGTATTTCCAAGTTTTATATATTCCATTGTATAGTTCCTCACTTTTCTATATATTGGGTTGTGCTGTGTACGTTACCGCCAGCTTGTTTACGCTGCTGCTAACTAAACTCTTGACGACGGGGCAATGAGAACCATAACTGATCGAGCCACGCCAGCACTTGTTCCGTTAATTCATCCGTATCGGCAGCTCGCAGGCTCGCGTCCAATTGCTCCGGGCGACTTGCCCGGGTCCCATTACGCCAAAACATTTTGTTGCGAGGACGACTTTATCTCGTTTACCCTGCATCCATTCTCCGATAATCGACTCCGTTGCACCTGCTGTTGCATACGATGCCCGTCCAATTGGATACACATCGGCTGTGTCGATAAAATTCACACCTTGAGCAAAGGCTTTGTCGAGAATCTCGAAACAAGTCTCTTTGTCCGCCTGATTGCCAAACGTCATCGTTCCCAAACAAAGATTCGTCACTTATAAACCCGTTCTTCCAAGCGAATGAATTTCCATCACAATTCTCCTCTCTCAAATCTTGTGTAACAGCTTTTCCATAATTCTTGTTATAGTTATGGCTAAAGGGCGTAACCTTATTATGCAATAAATGAAAAAACGAGCGTTATCTCATTTGTCTTAATTGATTGCCTAATCCTCTCAATACCACTAACGTTATAGACAAATATGCCTTATAATAGATCACAGGCTACAACATTAAGGAGGCGCCTATGTCTGAAGAAATACTTCAACGGCGTGAAGAACTTGCCAAACTGATTTCGCGTCATTCGGGTCTGGAAGGCGTTTATGAGACCCTGATCCCATCTTTATTTTTTATTCACCGCTCTAATGTGACCAATCCCGTCTATAGAGTTTACAAGCCATGCTTATGCTTCATAGCTCAAGGATCGAAAGAGATATTACTGGCACAGGAGCGTTTTGAATATGGTCCTGCCAACTACCTGATTTCATCAATGGATTTGCCGGTAATCGGTCGGGTCATAAAGGCTTCTTCCGACGCTCCGTATGTGAGTTTCAAACTTGAATTTACACAAAGTCAAATTTTAGAGGTTTTAAATGAATCTGAAATTTTAATTACTCCAAAAGAAAACGCTAAGCGAGCTATGTATGTCGGTCAGATAGAGCTACCTATACTGGATGCGATACTAAGGTTAGCTCGTTTGCTGGAACATCCCCAAGATATTCCGTTCCTTGCTCCTATCTACACAAGGGAAATTCTCTACAGGCTTTTGCAAGGGCAGTATGGGTCTACACTGGCACAAATCGCAATGGAAGGAAGCAGCACCTATCGAATCCGGGATGCTATCGAACAAATTATTAATAACTGTGAGAAGTCTTTGCGAATTGAGGAGCTTGCAGAAATAGCCAGTATGAGTATTTCATCATTTCACAGACACTTCAAAGAGGTAACCGCTATGAGCCCTATTCAGTTTCAAAAACAACTGCGTTTGCAGGAAGCGCGGCGCCTTTTATTATCCGAGTCAGCCGATGCCGCTGATGTTGCATTCAGAGTAGGTTATGAGAGCGCCTCCCAATTCAGTCGTGAATATTCTCGTATGTTCGGTTCTCCTCCCAGAGCAGACATAAAGCGTCTCAAGGAAAAATATGACCATAAAGTACACGCGTGACCATATCCTACCCTAGAGCACAACGCGACTACCGTTCCCTGCCAGCGGCCGCGTTGTGTTGTTTATTGTATTTTGTCAATAATTTCACTAACACAATGTTCTACATCCTTATTTGAGCAATCCAGAGTTATGTCACTATACTTCGTGTATAGAGGAACTCTTTCCTCGTAAACATCCTTAAGGCTGCTTCCTTTCTTTATAACAATGCCTCTTGTCGTTATGTTTGTTAGCCTCCTCGTAATTTCTTCAAAGGGGACATGTAAATAAATAATGTGTCCACCCTGCTTAAGGACATTCATAGCTCGATCTGAATAAATAACACTTCCACCTGTAGATATAATGCAATTTTTCAGTTGCAATCCGGACACAATTTTTTCTTCGATTTCTAAAAATTTTTCAATGCCATCCTTATCAATGATATCTTGTAACAGCCTGTCTTCACGTTGTTGTATAACAATATCTGTATCCACGTAATCCATCCCTAAAGCTTTTGCAAGCAGTACACCTAATGTGCTTTTACCAGCTCCAGACATACCTATAAGAACTATGTTCATATTATTCCTCACTTTTTAATACTTCCATTTTTTAATTTTATTAATTTGTATTAAGCTTCCGTTCGTTGAGAAAGCCTAACTTCGCTTGCGGCAGCCTCGTGTTTTATTAACATTTTATTTAATCTCCACAGCAAAAATATATGAAGTATCTCCTGAAGCAGCCCACAGTGATTTGATCCATATGGTATAGGTACCAGGTTCATCAGGTAAAAGAATTCTGTGGTTCTCAAAAATCATATCTTCAAATCGGTCACTCATCATGTCGCTTTCTGATTCTTGAGCAATAGCTCTTATAATTTTAATTGAACTGGGTTCCATTCCTTTTGGATACTGAATTAAAATTGATGAACCAGGAGCAACCGTCACTGGTTGATATTCCACCATCTTCAATAAATGAGAATACGGCTTAATGACATCGACGCACCCCTTCCAACAACTACTCCCTAAGAGAATAGGAATTTCCTGATTCCATAATGTACCGTTTTGATATTTCCTTTCATAGTAAACAAAAGGGACAGGAGCTGCCAAACCTTTTTCGATTTTAACGCTATTTTGTTCAATACGGATCTCTTTTTTATGATCATCATAATCAATGGATGAAGGCATGTTCTCAGCTATAAAACGAATTGGAACATAGATATGCCCCTGATAGTTCATAACCGAGTACTCACTACCTATATCTTTCTTAATACCATTAAATACAAACTTCACATTAACTAGTATGCTCTGGATTGAATCCGATGCGTACACTACAGAACCAAGAGATAAACATAAACCAAAGATTAAACCTAACATGAATTTTTTGATATTAAAATCGCTCCTCTCAGCATTCCACCACACACCCATATATTACCATACATTGAGCAGGTGTTTAAGCTCTGGTCCTCTTACTTTCTGCTGATTGAATCCACGATTACCTAATTAGTCATATTAATCTCCGCGTATCATCGCTGTCGTACCCGTTCGAGATAACTCCAAAATTCCATATGGTTGTAAAAGCTCGATCATCGCATCGATTTTACGAAGTTCCCCAACCACTTGAATGATCAGGGTATTCGGTCCAATATCAATCACAGAAGCACGAAAGGTGTCGACAACGCCAAGGATTTCTGGACGTATGGATAGCTCCGCCTTCACTTTGATAAAGGCGAGTTCCCTCGCCACCATCGGATTGGAACTTACATGGAGTACCTGAATAACGTCGATCAGTTTGTTAAGCTGGTTTTCAACCTGCACAATCGTTCGTTCATCACCCGAAGTCACAATAATCATCCGTGATATTCCAGCTTCTTCGCTGCCCCCAACCGTGATACTGTCGATATTAAAACCGCGGCGGCTGAACAAGCTGGAGACACGTTGCAAGACTCCAGGTTGATCGTTTACCTGAACAGAAATGGTATGTTGATTTATCATTCGAATTCCCCCATTATCATTTGATCTAAAGTCGTTCCAGGAAGTACCATGGGATATACATTCTCTTCCTTTGGTACCACAAACTCAACAAGCACAGGTCCAGGCGTCTCCAGAGCCTCCTGCCAAATACGTACAGCATCTTCTTTATTGCTCGCGCTCAATCCTTTAATTCCATAAGCTTCAGCCAGCTTTACGAAATTGGGACTACCTGCAAGATCAATATGACTAAAGCGCTCATCGTACATGATTTGCTGCTGCTGCTTGACCATACCCAGCACTTGATTGTTAATTACGACGATTTTGACTGGAATATGATGAATGGCGCAGATAGCCATCTCTTGTGCACACATCTGCATGCCACCGTCACCGTTTATGGAAACTACAAGACGATCTGGATTTCCGATCTGAGCACCTATAGCAGACGGGAACCCGAATCCCATAGTTCCAAGACCCCCAGAGGTAATAAGTGAACGGGGATGTTGAAATTTATAAAATTGGGCTACCCACATTTGGTGCTGTCCTACATCTGTCGTAATAATCGCATTCCCTTGTGTCGTCTCATGAATCATTTCAAGAACAAATTGCGGTTTAATCTCTGCATCCGAATCTTTGTATCGCAATGGATACATGATTTTATTTTGCTGGACCTCCTTAATCCAACTACTGGACTCAGCAGGCATTGCTTTCGTATTTGCATATTCCAGTACAGCTTTTATATCGCCGACACACGCAAGATGTGTATGAATGTTCTTACCAATCTCCGCCGGATCGATATCGATGTGGGCTATCCGTTGGGCAAGTGGCGCAAAACCGTCCAGCTTCATCGTTACCCGGTCATCAAATCGCGAGCCAATGGAAATGATCAAATCGGCGTTTTGGATAGCCGTGTTCGCCGCATACGTACCATGATGGCCCGGCATGCCCAGACACAATTCGTGAGCACTTGGGAAACCGCCTAACCCAAGCAATGTGGTTGTCACAGGAATTTTCGTTATATTCACGAACTCCAGCAGTTCTTGGGAAGCATTGGAATAAACGACTCCACCACCCGCTATAATGATCGGTCTTTGGGATTCTGCAATAGCCTGAATGAATTGATCTATTTCGTTGTGATCAGGGCTCGGCACCTCACTGTAGCCACGTATATTAATGCTATTAGATGGATCAAAAATCATTTTTTGATTGGATACGTCTTTGGGTATGTCGATCAATACAGGACCTTTCCTTCCTGTGTTTGCAATATGAAAGGCTTCATGGATAATGCGGGGTAGATCATGTACGTCGCGAACCAAGTAGCTGTGCTTGGTTATGGACATCGTAATACTCATGATATCCGCTTCCTGAAAGGCATCCGTACCCATGACTGCGGTTGGGACATTGCCCGTAATGATTACGAGCGGTACAGAATCAAAATAGGCTGTCGCAATTCCAGTCACCAAGTTCGTCGCTCCTGGACCCGAGGTGGCGATGCACACCCCTACTTTCCCTGTCGACCGGGCATAACCGTCCGCCGCGTGGATAGCTCCTTGCTCATGTCGAGTCAAAATGTGTTTAAAGTCTGGGTTACCTACCATCGCATCATAGATGTAAAGGACATTTCCCCCTGGGTAGCCGAATACACATTCAACCTCTTCCAAAAGCAAGCTCCGCAAAAGAACCTCCGATCCCGTTATTAAATCCTGTGCTTGTTGATGCGAGTGGTCAGTAGAATTGGATAAATTTCCCATGTAATAGCCTCCTCAAATATAAATAACCCCTCTCATCCTAAGGTGACAGATTACATCTGCCGACCTAGGGACGAAAGGGGAACTTTTCGTGGTACCACCCTGATTTGCCAAGAATCTTGCGATTCCAGCCTCATGAGGTAAG
>NZ_JAJNMU010000029.1 GCF_022458865.1 Paenibacillus periandrae
CTTTCATGGCCGTTGTCAGCTTTTCAATCTCTTCTTCATTTGTCACTTCGATCCCCGCCCTTTTCGGTTCATTACTATCTTTTACCCGATTAGGCGGTTCTCAATTTTATGAGTTCAATCTATATAGAATATTTAATAAGATATCATTGCTCTCTATACTTTCCTCAATAGAAATGGATAAAAACTTATTAGCTACAACGATAAAATCTGATTTACTTAATGATGACTGTGCCGCCAAAAGCTCTTTTGCATATCCTGATATTTTTCTGCCTTTTGCAATTATTTTTAGACGATCCTCCGGAACGTTCCCCTTGGTATCTTGTCTAACCATTTCAATTTCTTCATCGTTGATAGGAATTTGGATATCTGAATCATTCTTAATTTCCAACTCCGTCTGATACCATCTGATTAAGGTAGTTTTATCACTCATATTGAGTACGTTCCTCTTATCTACCGCAATATAACAAAGTCCTGCTTTATCAGGTAAATAACGGTAGCTGGTTGAACGGTATTCGACCCTTCCATGTAACGCTGGACAGAGAAAACTCTCCAGATTCTGCTTCAATTTGCTCCAGGTCATGTAAACCTCCTACGTTCTATATTATATTTACCTATTGAGGTATGTTTGATAAATGGCAATAACGCCGATTGCACCTATGCACAATCAGCGTCTACTCACCTTTTGATTTTCAGCAATTATAACATAAGCGGTCAGTTAGTTAAATGCGTTGTTCGAAAAGCTGATAGGCTCCCTCTTCTCGCAATTTTACAAATCTTCCCTCGTGTACATGCTCTGATCCTTCAATCGAATCAATACCTTGCCAAAACGTCCGCTCTGCTGGACAACCACTTTGCCGGACGGATACGTTCGGTCCAAATAGTCAGCCACCTTTTTCAAATTACGATCATCTGCAGGCTGACCTTGACTGCGGAGCCAGTTCATTATTTCCTGCAATGCTGCTTCTCTGGAGAGTTCCATCGTTTTCGTTTCTCGCGTTATCAGTGACTCATAGGAGTAGCCTTTGAGATAAAGCAAATGGAGCAAATAGCCCATTTCCATAGGTTTCTTTTTAAGTGTTGAACCGGTGACGATAGGCCAGATTTCATTAAACAGACTATACTCTGTGGAATCCGCAGGCATACTGATGTAACAAAAATTACGCGCACAACGGATAATTTTTTCTACATTACCCCAATTATAAATGACCGGACACATGGAGACAAAAACTAAATCGAAAGCATGACTCCAGCCCTTGGACTGCACGTCAATATCCTCAAAAGGTGTGGGTACAATATCTACCTTGTTTTCGGTAAATTTTGCAGTGTTTTCACCCAATAGTTCGACCAACGGAAGAGAAGACTCTACGGCGGTTACACGGGCTCCACGTTCCGCAAACGGCACTGTAAATACTCCTGAGGCAGCACCAATATCTAGCACAGAGGTGTTGTCGAATTGGACCCCTTGACCTTCAAGCCAGTTTATGATTCGTGTGGTTCGTTTCCTTCCCTCTTCATTAAATGACTGCTCGTTAAAAGACTTGGCTTTATAATCAAAAGCTTTGGCCGGTGTAATTCCGGCCTTGTTCATCTTGTTCATGATGGAATCTCCATGGTTTTTCCATTCTTGTTCCCATAACTCTTCATTAAAGAAATCGTTCATGATCATACCTCACCTTTCATTTTTGTTTCTGGGGATTTCACTTTGCGGAGGAACAAACCGAGAATAAGTGCACCAAGCGCGATGACAACGCCGACCCAGAACGCGTTATTAATGCCGTTTGCAAGCGCTTTGACTATTTCCCCAGGAGACTGGGGGTCGCTCGACCCACTCAAGTAATTTTTCTGTCCATTGGACATGATACTGATGTACAAGGCAGTGCCGATCGCACCGGCTACCTGCAACAGCGTGTTTAAGATCGCCGTACCGTGCGGATACAGCTGACGCGGCAGCTGGTTGAGTCCAGCTGTCTGTGCGGGCATCATCACCAGCGAGACACCGATCATCATCGCAATGTACACGGTGACTAGAAAACCGGTGCTTGACGCTTCGTCGAACTGGGTTAACAGCCACAACGAGAAGAACACAATGACAAGTCCGGGGATGACAAGCACACGCAGTCCGAATTTATCGAACAGCTTTCCAGCCACCGGAGCCATGATCCCGTTCACAATCCCTCCAGGAAGCAGAATCAAGCCTGATTTGAACGCCGTCAACAGCAGCACTCCCTGCATAAACAACGGCAGCATGATTGCTGTCGAGAAAAAAGTCATCATAAGCATGACGAGCAGCACTGCGACAAGCGAAAATAACGGATACCGAAATGCCCGCATATCCATGACGGGTATCTTTAATAACAGCTGCCGCCAGACGAACAATATCAAGGCAGTACCGCTCGCCACAATCGTCCAGATCACCTCCGGCTCTGACCAACCGTGTTCCCCGGCCTTGCTGAACCCATATACAATTCCACCGAAACCGATCGTCGAGAGCCCGATGGATAACAGGTCAACTCGCGGTTTCGTAATGTCCGACACATTCTTCAGAACGGCGGCTCCGACGATAATTGAGATCAGTGCCAATGGCAACACAAGATAGAACAGCCAGCGCCACGATAGCCCGTCAACGATCAAACCCGAAATGGTCGGGCCAATCGCCGGCGCAAACATAACGACGAGTCCGAACATCCCCATCGCGCCTCCCCGCTTTTCAGGAGGGTACATAACCATGATGGTGTTCATTGTAAGCGGCATCAGCATGCCGGTGCCTATTGCTTGAATAATCCGTCCGACCAGCAGCACGCCGAATTCCGGCGCAAACGCCGAGCTGACCGTACCGACTAAGAACAAGCCCATCGCGGAAAGAAACATTTGCCGGGTTGTGAACCATTGCTGCAATACCGCTGTCACCGGAACAAGCACGCCGACGACGAGCATGTAGCCGGTAGCCAGCCATTGAGCCGTCGCCGCAGACACTCCGAACGATTTCATCAGTTCGGGGAGGGCATTTCCCATTAGTGTCTCGTTTAAAGCGGCAACGAACATTCCGAGTATAAGCGCAAACATGATCGGACCTCGCTTCAGGTTTTTAAAATCGATCGTCGCTGACGCCGCGTTTGTATCCGATGTATTCATCGTTTCATCAACTCCTGACATTAAGTAATAGTAATCCGGGCCTCAAAAATGTTCATCCGTTTTCCAAGCCTCTACATTCAGTTCATTGTTTATGGTTGCGGCGGCCAATGCGCCCATAGAAGCCGCTGCAATAGCTTGATGCATTCGCGATGCTGCATCCCCGGCGCTATAGACGCCCCTAATGTTCGTTTTCCCCACGATATCGACAACAACCTTTCCCATCTCCGCAATATGGCATCCGATGGCTTTCGGTAAGTCAGATCCTATAACCAGATCTGGTTTGAAAAAAATCCCTCTGCAAGGAATCGTCGTACCGTCTTCAAGAACTACCTGCCGCACGATCCCGTCTTGGGAGTCAATATACTGAATAGGCGAGTCGAACAAAGGTACTTGATTGAGCTGGAGCTCCTCGCGTTGAGCATCCGTAAGCTCATCAGGACCGTTCGTGCAGATGGTAAAACGGTCCGTCCAGCCTGATATCAATGGAGCGAAGTGCATAAGCTCTTCTCCTTGATTAATGACGACAAGCCGCTCGTCTCTTAATTCCCAGCCATCGCAATACGGGCATACAAAGGCGCTTTGCCCATAGACCTCCGCCAGCCCAGGAATGTCCAGTGGCCGATCTCTCATTCCAACGGCAAATAACAGCTTTTTGCTTGTATAATTATGTCCCAATGCAGTCGTAATTTGAAAATGTCCATCCGTTCCCGCAATCGACAAGGCTGTATCCGCGACGAAAAACACGGAGGGATAGGCGCTAATCTCTTCCTTCGCTATTTTCCGAAATTCACTAGGACTTATTCCGTCGCGAGTTAGAAATCCGTGGGTTTCGCGAGTCACCGCGTTGCGAGGACGGCCTTCATCAATCACGGCTACAGTTTTCCTCGCCCTCCCCAGCACAAGGGCAGCGTTCAACCCTGCGGGGCCTCCGCCAATAATCACCACATCGAGATGTTGTCTTTTCGTCATTATTACCATCCTTTATAGACCTTTTATGTCCTTAATTAGAGTGCAAAAAGCAAATCACTTCTTGTTTAGCTCAATCACTTGAATCACATCAAGAAAAGTAATCTGTTCGGCCGTTCTTGCCAGCTCGTAACCGCCGTTCGCTCCCGGTACCGCACGTACGATTCCATCATGACTCAACTTGGACATGATTTTGGATAAATAGCTTTCAGAAACGCCAAGTGTCACAGATAATTCCTTGATTCCAACATTGTTGCGACGATCCGAGTGACCCAAATGAAGTAAGGCGTGTAGAGCGTAATCTGTACTTTAGAAAACTGCATGGTCCCTCCTTCCTTCCTAAATATAACGCTATTATGGACCCGCGTTATCTATAATAATCGAATCAACTTCAATTTGCAATGACTTTTTTAGTCGAAAATCTGCTATTTACCATCTTATAACGGCATGGCATCAGCGTAGCTATCACGTTTTAATTCGAAATGGAGGTTGAATAACGGTTTGCATGGGTGAAAGAACCCGGACTGTTGGGGCTTATAGTAAGAAAAACGCCAAGTCGGTGACATGCGAAGGCTTAGCGTATATTCAAGCACACACAGCCAGTCGCCGCCGTGATACCCACTGGTCTCCCATCCTTCCGATATGCTTAAATGCGATGGGGCGCGGATTGATGCTTTCCCTCCCATACGTCATAGCGAAGGCAATATCCCACTGCCGAACAGGATATTGGCACTGGAAGTTATGGCAAATATCCTCGTAGCGACGGATTGGATATTTGTCAGGAATCCTAGCTCTCAGCTCAGGCAAAGGTGTACGCTCCCATGGAGCGAATGCGATGCCGCCAAGCCATTCCGGCTCCTCGGATACCTTCGTATAAAAAGTTTCCAGCCAGTCATAAGCAAGCTCGCTTTTCATAATCTGTGGTGCCAGCCAAATCCTCGCTTGTGGATGGTATTGAAGAAGAATCTCTGCCACCTGCCCCGACCATTGAAACAGCAAGTCCGCTTCAACATCACCAGGATCCCCTCCAGGTATTAAAATGGAGTGAATATGGGGTAACTTACTAAAGATTTCTTCCCGTTCTGCGAGCTCCGCACGTATCGTTTCCAAATCGGAATAATCTTCTGCCATATTCGGATACCAAACCCACGTATCCAATCCGTAGGAGGTCAATGATCTGCGAAAGGCTTATCATCATCTGTAAGAGATCAACCTTGAGAAAGCGTAACGCTGCTTCTTTTTGCGATTTCATCGATTAACACTTCCGTTGCTTTTGCTTCCCTTTTGGAAGCGTTTTCAATCGACAAAATCACCGCTTTGGAAAGATCTAACATCTCTTAATTCATCTCCCGGTTTGTTTAAATATGGATTTTTGTTTCATTTATAGTTCCTGATCCGGAATGATCTCCCAAAGCGTCTTTAATTAATTGAATCTCCCGGGACATATTAGTGGAAAATGCTGTCATATCAGAAGCATGGATTAACAGATTCATTCCTTCTTTGGCCCAGGCAATCTCTTGGTCGACTCCGAAAAAGTAATGGATACCTGCTGCCACACCGGCTGACCTCGCTTTTTGAATAATCAGCTGAACAGCTTCCGTAAATTGAGGATGGCCGTACTGCTCAGGTATGCCAAGGCTGCACGATAGGTCATGTGGGCCAATTACTACGGCATCCAGCTCTGGTACAGCAAGAATTTCATCCAGCGCATCCAACGCGGGCTTGCTTTCTATATTGACTAGAAGAAGATTTTCTTCGTTGTATGCTTGTAGATAATCAGCCAGCAACGGCTCCGGGAATTCCTTGCCGTCCATAATATCGCGCAGCTTTTGGCCCTTCAAGGGGCGAAACTTCACTGCAGCACGTAGAGCCTGAACCTGCTCGGCCGTTTCGATATAGGGAGCAAGAATCCCGCAAGCGCCGCCATCCAATGCCATGCTGGCTTGGTAAGGATCGGGGCATGGAATGCGCACAACAGGCGCCAAATTCATGGCCCTGTAGGTACGGCACATCCATGACAGCTGCTCTCTGTCCAATGGCATATGCTCTGCATCCAGAAATACAAAATCAAGGCCTAGCTTCGCTACCTCCAACGGCCAACGTGGAGAATTCGAAATAATTAAGGTTCCGTACACTCTTTCACCGTTCTTCAAACTTTTCGCCATTTCCTTACCGTTCATTGTATAACCCCTTCCTTCACAGAAAATTAGCTTTGTGCCGGTAGCCCAGCTCCGAAGAAATAGTTGCTGCGGTTTCCTTAACTTGCCCCCCGATTCGCTCGAAGCTGTCCTCCGGCAAATCCCTGCTTAATGCAATAATGCTGATACCCCATTTAATCTGGCCGGTAAAATTGTACACCGGGGCTCCAATACAGCGGATACCTTTTTCAAACTGCTCATCCTCCGTTGAATATCCCAGCTTGCGTGCTGTACGAATATCCTCCAAAATCTGCTCAGTTGTTACATGTGATTTGTCTGTCAGCTTGACCGGCACATGCTTCTGCAGAGACAAAATAATTTCTTCATCTGTCATTCCGATCCCCAAGGCTTTACCGGCTGAGGATAAATAAAACGGTATCGCCTGACCTACATAAGTAGCAAATCTGACAAATGAATGATCTTCAATCTTGTCGATAAATATCGATTTCCCGTCAATTAAAACTGCAAGATGAGCGCTGAAGGGAGTATCTTGAATTAATCTGCGCAAATGGGGTCTTGCTATGCCGACAATATCCACATTTTTGTAATAGCCCATACCCCAATGGAAGACAGCACTGGAAAGCCGGTATTTTCCCTGATCCGTTCGTTCGATAATACCATTGTTCTCCAATGTACTGAGAATCACGAATGTAGAGGACTTAGGAAGATTTAATTGCTTGTAGATCTCATTAATACCTATTTCATGATCGGTTAGCAGGTTAAGAATCGCGATTGTTTTCTCAACAGCTGGTACCGAGTAGCTTGTTTTTTCTTCTTTCAAGGGATATTCCTCCATAGCTTGTTCTGCTTATCATCTCCTTTAACTGTAGTCTGTTTTCAACGAATTCGTCAAGTATGCCTAATTTGACGCTATCACCCTCTTCCAACGACCGGAGGCACAAAGGCGGCTTCTGTCTTGTTGTTCGGACGCAGAAAATCTAGATCACATCCCTCATGCGCCTGCAGCACATGATCGGCAAAGAGGCGTAGATAACCCCTTACGTGCCGCCGGGGTAACGGACTACTTTGCTGTAACCGGGATGTTATTTCTTCAGCAGACACATCCAGCCGAAGTGTTCCCGAGGCGATATCCAAGTCAATCCAATCTCCGTTCTGCACAACGGCAAGCGGACCCCGAACGGCCGCTTCAGGAGATACATGGAGGATAACTGTACCGTAGCTTGTGCCGCTCATCCTTGCATCGCTGATCCGCACCATGTCACGTACCCCTTGACGAAGCAGCTTTTGCGGAATCGGAATGGCTCCCCATTCTGGCATGCCTTCAGCTGCTGGCCCGCAATTACGCAGGATGAGTACCGAGTCACGGTCCACCTCCAAATCATCACGGTCAATTTGCTCCATCATCTGCTCATAACCATCAAAAACAACAGCTCTTCCCCGGTGCTTTTGCAATGCCTCACTGCTGGCCGACCTCTTCATAATGGCACCGTGCGGTGCCAGATTCCCCTTTAAGACCGCTATACCAGATTCTCTCCTGTACGGCGCCTCCAAGTCAGTGATGACGTTGCCTAATCTAACAGCAGCGGTTTTGTATTGTTCCCGGACGGTCGTACCAAGTGCAGTTAAGCAGTTATCCTCCAGCAGCGGCAATAGCCGTGAAATTACCGGGCCTAATCCTCCGGCAGCATAAAAGTCATCCATGTTATATTCACCGCTTGGCTGAAGATTAACGATTAAAGGTATATCCGCTGACAATTCTGCAAATTCATCCAAACCAATATGGATTCCCAGTCTTCCCGCTATGGCAATCAAATGAATGACTGCATTCGTCGATCCTCCAAGTGCTGCCAGCAGCTTGATTGCATTGCGGAACGCGGCTTCTGTCATCAAGCGGGAAGGAATTAATTGCTCCCGAACCATCTCCACGATCCGCTTCCCTGTCAGCTCTGCAGCATGTTTGCGCCCGGCATGGGCCGCTGGAATTGCCGCTGTGCCTGGAAGCATCATACCGAGCATTTCCGAGATGCTTTTCATCGTAGAAGCCGTGCCCATAACGGGACACCCTCCTTGCGAGCAGGATATACAAGCTTCCAGCTCCTGCAGATCTTCGTCATTGTACAAACCCGCTTTGTAATCATCCATAAACGACCATAGGTCTGTTCCATAATTAATCTTTTTCTCTCTAAAATACGAGGAAGAACGATGTCCGGCAGCCAGCTGAAGGGCAGGCAAATCGCAGCTGGCTGCACCCATTAACTGGGCTGGTGTTGTTTTATCGCATTCACACAGCAGAACAACTCCGTCCAGAGGCAGCGAACGAATCGTTTCTTCCACATCCATCGCCATCAGATTGCGGTAAGGAAGATCGGAAGGTTTCATGAAATCAGCCGGCGTACTGATCGTATGCAGCTCTACCGGGTATCCTCCCGCCAATAATACGCCTCTTTTCACAAACTCGACCAGTTCCTTATGAGGTGCATTGCAGCTATTCAAATCGTTCCAGGAATTGAATATTCCGATAATAGGCTTACCTATAAACGAAACGGGAATGTTCCCGTTGGCTCGCATCGCAGAACGATGCTGAAACCGGGTTTCCGGCGAAGGATGTTCGAACCATTGTGCACTTCGCAATTGCATGGTCATCACCCTTTTATGATCAATTTCGTTTGGAGAGTGACAGTGTCACCTGGTTGAATCACTCTGAATCCTGTAAGAGCCTCTGGCAAATCCAGATTTGGCGCATTAGTTACCCATGTATAAGGCTCAGGACACAAGTATCCCTGCTTCGAGTCGTCATTATAAACGACCCAATGTCCGAAATGGCTGTCGCACTGGTAGGTTATTTTCAAACCGACATTTTCATCCGTCAAAACAGCCTTATTCACGCCCTGTTTCGAAGCAAGGAATACATCATCCAGAGCATGACCTACCAGGCTTTTCCCCTTTTGCAGCTGCTCTTTATACGCAATATCCAGCAGATCTCCCGTAGGCAGCATCCGCTCATTCAGCTGCCATTGCGTGTCGGCGTTTAATGAAAATGTACATTTCCCCAAATCATCCCCATTGCGGAACGGAAAGCGAAACGTCGTATGGAAGCCGAAACCCCAAGGGAAGGGACGATCGTCCATGCTCGTAATGATCGCTTCTTTATATAGCACATTCGCTTCCAGGGAATACTTCATCCTCACCCGGAAGTGATGGGGGAACTGCGACCACACTTCCGGATGCGCGGTCGAATCGATTTCCGTTTGCAGCGTTGAGTTATCTGCATCCTGCCCGGAAGCGACAAGCTTCCATTTCTCCCCGTACAGCAACCCGTGGGAATGATTATGATCGAGCGGTTCATTCAGTTTAAAATGATAGACAGTTCCAAGATATGAAAAGGTTCCGTCGGCAATCCGGTTCGGCGGAAACAATACCGGAATACCGTAAAGAATGGGGTCCGAGTGATATTCTTCTGCGCTCGACGGCGTTCTCAGCAGCTCGATGTTCTTACCTTTATGCCTCAATGAAATCAAGTTGCTGCCCCAGCCGGGAACCAGAATCAGCTCCAGCAGCTCGTTGTGCAGCGAAACAGCCGGCTCACCGAAATAATCAATATGGTTAACTGATGCAAGCATGGCATACCCCGTTTCTTTTATTGCTGATAATGGCTCTTCATCGCTTCCAGTCCCGGTAATAATAAAATTTCATCGATCAAACTTCTTGCCTGGCTTTCCGTACGAGTCCATGGATCCATCAACACGAGTTTAACCAAATCATCATAGCTCCCGGTCTCATATGCAGCTAATTCCGTCTCCACAGATGCCACACGATCTCTTAAGGCATATTCGATGATTGGTTTAGGCAGCCCTTTTGTTCGTATCCCTGCAACTCCGGCCGCATTGACATAACACGGGATTTCTACCTGGAAATCAAGCGGAATACCCGGTACGAAATTTCCTTCGTTCAGCACGTTAAGAATAATAACCCGGGGAATGTCACACGCAATTGCTTCAATAAAAGGTATCATCGGTTCTCTGGAATGCTTCGGCGGGAAGCTTTCCAGCACTAGCCTGGATTCATCCTCAGCTACCTCCTGAATTCTCCGGACCTTTTCTGCGCCGTTTCTCAAATAAGCAGCGAACCATGCATCGGGATCATCCTTATACTTCTCTTGTGTTGCCCCGTCCGCATGGTGCCAGAACGGCCAAGCGCCGCCGCCGGGATTGCCGGTGTCGCCAATGGGGTAAGCGCCGAACTTTTTATACAAATCAATCGCTTTAGGTCCCATACTGTCACAATTTTTGCAAGTTTTGAAATACTCCTCCGATTGTTCTTCTATCCATTTATCCAATATTGGAAACGCATCTTTCCCTTTATACCGAAATTCGGTCAGCCATATGAAATGGTTGATGCCCGGAACCTCATAAGTAATATGCTCCGGTTCAAGTCCCAGAACAGCAGCAACGTTATAAATTCCGTTAGAACCATGGCAGAAGCCTGCCAGCTTCGCATGCGGATATTTCCGGCTTAAGTAAGTGACTCCAGCCATCACCGGATTAGCGACCAGCATATACCATGCATTCGGACTAATCTCCAGAATGTCCTTAAGAATTGATTCCATCAAGCTCAACTGCCCATAGTTAATCCAAAAACCTTCATCATGCATTACATGCAGACTTCCACCGAACCGGTAGTTATGCTTCTTGGCGATTTCCCAGCCTTGGGTAAACCGGTCATGTCCGCCAACAAGAGCTGCATTCAAGACGAAATCGGCATCACGGATCGACTCACGCCGATCGACGGTTTGCTCCAAGTTCAAGTGAATGCCTGCTTCTTTCGCGTAGCGGCGGCATAAGGAATATGCGTTGTGAAGTCGGTCCTCATCAATATCCATAAAGCTGATCGTACTTCCCTCTAAGCTTGAGGTCAGGCAAATATCACGAATTAAATTCAAAGAAAAAACAGCAGAGCCTGCACCAATGATACTGATTTTTGTCATTATTTTTCCTCCGTCTTCATCCTCATATCATTAATAATCGTATAGCTGGTAGATGTAATGCCTTATATTCATGCTCTATATGGCTGCAGATGCCGCACCGTCTATGCTCAAAACGGAGCCTGTAACCGCAGATGCTTCATCGGAAGCAAGGAATAATACCGCATATCCGATTTCCCGTGGAGTAGCCATACGACCGCTTGGCTGCTGCTGTTTAATAATGGGGTACAGCTTCTCTATCCCGCCCATGCTATCAGCCAGCTTCACATTGATATCTGTTTCCACCCATCCCGGGCAAATTGCGTTGCAACGGACCTCACGTTCGGCATAGGAAACCGCAATCTCTTTGGTTAACCCGATAATCGCCGCCTTGGATGACGTATAAGCGGTATATCCCGGCTCTGTAAGGCTCGCCATCACAGAAGATGTATTAATAATGGAACCCCGTCCCCGCTTGAGCATTTCCGGAATCGCTTTTTTACACATCAGAAACATCGCCTTTACATTGATTCTCATAACCTCGTCCCAGGTTTCCTCCGGATAATCAACAATGTCGCCGATCGGCATAATCCCTGCATTGTTAAACACGATATCCAGTCCACCAAATTCATGGATGGCCGCCTGAACAGCCCTGTCTGCTGTTTCTAATCGTGAAACGTCACCAGTAATGGTCACACAGCTGCCTTGTGCTGCACGAATTTCATTGGCAGTCATCTGCAAATTAGCTTCGTTCCAATCAACGAGCACCAGCTTGGCACCCTCTTCAGCAAATAGCAATGCAGTACCTTTACCGATACCTGATGCCGCTCCTGTTATAATCGCTACTTTACCAGCGACCCTTCCCGTTTTTTCAACCATCAATATACGTCCTTTCGTTACGCAATTTTCACTTAACAGCGCCAATCACAAGCCCTTTGCGGATATAGCCCTGTAAGCTTACATAGATTAGAATCGGCGGCAACGAGGTCAATACCAGACCAGCCAACATCAGCGGATATTCAGAGCTAAATCGTCCAAGGATGGTTGCCACGGCAACTGTCACCGTTTTCATGTTATCCGATTGCAAATAAATAAGCGGGGTCATTAGATCGTTATACCAAGAGGTGGTATTAAAAATCGACACTGTAACAATACCTGGTATGCTCATAGGAACAACAATTTTGGACATGAGCTGCCAGTAATTTGCGCCGTCTATTTTCACGGCCTCGATAATTTCGTTGGGCAGCCCCCGCATTAAGGACGTCATTAGAAAAACATTGCCCGGCACAGCGGAAACACCCCAAATGACAATAACGGATATGAAGTTATCAACCAAGCCCAAACGCGACATCAATAAGAAGTTAGGGATCACAAAAGTAATACTGGGTATCGTCATTGTGGCAATTACTGTCGTATACAACACGGTGCGGTGTGAGAAGTTAATCTTTGCAAACGCATAGGAGGCCGGTAGAGCGATACAATGTGTAAGCACAAAAGCTCCAAGCACACAAATTAACGTATTCGTAAACAGCTTCACTAAAGAAAATCGGTAAAATAAAGCCAGAAAATTATCAAAATACCACGTTTTAGGCAGTGCAGCAGGGTACTGGATAAACTCCAACGAAGTTTTCATGCTGCTAAACAGCATATACAACAGCGGATAAACCGCTATGCAAGCTAATGCAAGCAAAATGAGAAAAATGAACAAGCGGCTTATCTTTTGCCCTAAAGTATGCATAGTTACCTCCTTCAAGCTTTGCATGTGCAAGGCTTCCTGAAAAAAGCATTGGAACAAGTTAGCTAATCATTCAGCTTTTCCGATACCTTCAGCTGCACCCAGGTTATACACATGACGATAATAAACAACAACATCGAAAGCGATGAAGCATACCCCATTTTCCCGCTCTTGAAGGCCATCAAATAAATCATGTAGTCAATCGGTGTCGTTTCATAACCAGGTCCGCCTCCGGTTACCGAATATATAAGCGAGAACAGACCGATAAATACATAAATAATATTCGTTACCGTAAAATAAAAAATCGTCGGGTACAACAATGGGATTACGATACGAAAGAGCCTCTGTCCCCAATTAGCTCCATCGATTTTGGCTGATTCGAATATTTCGTTCGATATGGAAGACATTCCGGACAAAAATATTAAAGCTCCCTGTCCCAACGTCTGCCAGTAGAAGCAAAAAATTAAAATCATGAATTCGGCTGGCACGACATTCAACCAATCCACTATCCAGTGCTCCAGTCCAAAAGATTCTAGAGCAGCATTAACAACTCCCCTGGAGGAGAACATCGATTTCATCAAAAATCCGATAATAACGGACGATAGGATCGTGGGAAAGTAGTAAACGGAACGGAAAATTTTCCAGCCCGGCACCTCTTCAAACATTAAAACAGACACGACCAAGCAAATGATCAGAATACCCGGGACACTGATTAAAAAGATGAAATTGTTTCTTAACATCAGCAGCAGGTCGCCGTTGCTTAAAATTGCCCAATAATTGTTGAAGCCTATAAACCTGCTAGTAACACCATCCCAATTGGTAAAGCTGTAATAAAACGTATTCAACATCGGATAGCCTTTAAACACAGCAATGGCAAGAAAAGCTGGAATTAAGGACCAATATCCGATCAGGGATTCCCTTCGTTGATTCAACCTTATTCCCCTCCCGCATGATAGAGGCTTTACCGGAACAACCCGACAAAGCCCGCCTCAGCCCTATTTATTCGAGTTTAAAACCTCATCCCGCTTTTTATCAATTTTTTTCAAAAACTCATCTGTGGTCATTTTACCCGTGAATACCAAGGATTGAAGTGAGGCAATTTCACTTGTCAGCTCGGAAGGAAAAATATTGTCCGGCCAGAAGATCGCACTTGGCTTATTTGCAGCTGTCTGCATATCCCGAATCAGCGGTTCATCGATAAACTCGTTGACATTGACATCCTTAACAACGGTTAGCGAGCCTTCGCCTGATTTAATTTTATTGATTTGTTCTTCTTTACTCATCAAAAATTTGATGAAATCTACGGATTCCTTTTTATTCTTTGAATAGCTCGTTACGACGAATGCATTTCCGACGCCACCAACACCACCGTCATGAATCTGCACATCCTCATTGAAATCAGGCACCTTCATAATTCCCAAATCATCACCAAGCGCTTTACGGGCTTCCGTTATTGTTTTATTTCCCGCCAGCACCATCGCCACTTGCCCTTTATAAAATAATTGCCTTGCTTGATTGGACGTATCTGATACAGCTAACCCCTTATCGTAAAGCTGGTTCCAAGCCTTCATAATTTCTGCCAGCTTGGGATCAGAGAAATTCCTCTTGCCTTGAACGAGCTCGCCAAGACCAGCTGGTGTAACCGTTTGCGCAATCCAGTAAGATGGAATATGCCAGAAATTTACAGGCATTTGAAGGCCGATTGGTGTTGTGCCCTTATCTTTTACTTTTTGCAGCATAGCCACAAATTCATTATAATTTTTCAGAGGTTTTTGCTCCGGGTTCACGCCGGCATCCGCCAATATCTTCTTATTATAAAAGAGTGCAAATATACCGTCAGTCGAGAAGGGCACACCGTAGATTTTGCCATCCTCCTTAAAGCCCTCAGCCACCGCCTCCCAGCCTGTAATCCGCGAGCGTTCTTCTTTTTTAAAATACGAGTCCATCGGCTCAAGAAACTGCTTAAATCTTAACATATAGGTACCTGACCATAAGACGGTCAAATCCGGGCCATTTTTGGCAATGCTGGCCGTCTGGAATTTGGTAAACATCTCTTCGTTGGAGGGGACGTCCTGAACCTCGACCGTAACTCCCGGGTTAACTTTCTCAAATCTGCTGATAGCTTGAAAAATGTAAAAGTCCTCTCTCTTCTTTGTTTTATTATTGGCATCAATTGTCGGATAGCCTGAATTCCAGAAAACAATCTTAACGGGATCCTTACTAGGCTGTGGCTTACTGTCTGTATTCGAAACTGCAGCTGTCCCGCTGCCGCTTTGCCCTGCCGAGCATCCCCAGAAACCGAATGCCATAATTCCTGTAAGCCCTAATATGGAAAGCTTTTTTATTGGTGCCCCCATTGAATGACTCCCCCTTAGTTGTTATTTCTATTTTATTATAAAGTGTAAGATATTCGATTAGAATGACAGGGTACTGCGTTGCGCTTATCAATTTATATCCGGTTTTACATCCATTTATCTTTTATTCATGTTCATTTATCATGTTATACAAAAACACCCCGATCAACTTTTGGATTCCAAAGATTGATCGGAGCGTGTGAATAACACTGCTTAACCTATTAGCTGCCGCTTGAGTTATAGTGTGAAGGAGCGACCCCCTTTATTTTTTTGAACATGCGGGTGAATGAACTCAAATTTAAATACCCGAGCTTTTCTGAAATATCCGTTACTGATTTTCCTTCGCGCATCATTTGTTCGGCTCTGTCGAGCTTGGCCGCTAACACATAATCGGTAAAGCTTTGCCCTGTTTCGAGCTTAAATAATTTACTAAAGTAGGCCGGACTCATACTGACCTGCTCAGAAATGCGATTCAGGCTGACATCTTCGAAAAGATGGTCGTTAATAAAATGCCTGGCCGCTTCAATATATTGTTTTCTTTCAAGCGTATAACGGTCGTGAAATAACGATTCGCCGGTTTCGCGGACCAGCGTGGAAATATTATGGAGCTCTTCGCGCAAAGTTTGATGCTCACGGAATGGCATCCCTGATGAATTCGCCTCAGGATCATGCCTCTCCCTTAATTGGGCAATTTCCAACATCATTTCACGGAACATATTTTTCATAATTTTCGGCTTTGGGAACGGACTTTTTAGATCTGAGCCTATGCTTTGCATACATGCGATTGCATCGTTTAATTGCAGCAGCGACAGTCTTAAGCTAAATTCTTTTTTTCGTTCGATGATTGAATCGGGCAGCACATCGCTCAGTACCTGATCGAAAAACAAAGATTCTTCGGGCAAATAATATTTTAATTCCAGTAATTCTTCCGCTTTTGGAGCAGAGACATCCCAATGATCCCACTTCGTGTACAACTCGCTGCACGCAATTGTAATATCAAATCCCAAATAACGTTCAATAGCATCAATTAAGAGCAGTGGATTTACACCGGTATGGCCGGGATAATGGAACATAACGTGCCAACGGCGCTGCCTGACATCGGGTACAAATCCAATCAGCGCCTCTCTGAATAGCTCACCGGCAACGTTTTCAATCGCATAACCGATTTTTTCCATATCCGCGGGCTCCAAGCCGGCTCCATTACGAATCCGGGTTTCCAATTGAATGACCCATGCTTGAAAATTTGGATATAGGGTAGCAATGCCGCATCGGGCCAGCTTTTCACGAAATAGACTGTAATTCACATGAACTCCGTTCAACCAGCCTCTTAAAAGCACATTTTTTTTCATCGTGTCCACATCATTCTTCATCAAGTGCTCGACAGTACCGCTAACTGCTACTTTCTTTTCACGGATGCTTTGGGCCACCTTCTCAAGGGTTGCTTGTAATTCTTCGATCTCCATCGTAGATTTAAGCACAAAATCGCGTACTCCCAGACGGAGAGACCGTTGGACCATTTCGAAATCTTTATTGCAGGTCAAAATAATGAACTCGCAGGACGGATCTGCCGGCTTAACACGCTCAATGAAATCAAGCCCGTTCAATTTAGGTATACCAATATCAACCAGAATAATATTCGGTTGATATGCTGTGAACAGCTCAACCGCTTCCAATCCGTCCCGCGCTTCGCAGACAATCTCCATTCCCATCTGTTTCCATGGAATCATCGATTTGATGCCCAAGCGCACAAGCATATCGTCTTCGACAATCATCACTTTCATTCACGTTCACCCTCATCATTGTGAATATCGGGAATAATTATAATGAACTTACTGCCTGCATCCGGCTTGCTTTCCGCATGAATATGGAACGTACCACCAAATTTGAGCTGCAGCCTACGAATTACATTTTTGATACCGATTCCCGAATTTGCCTCTCCTGCTTTCTTATGCCCGGAAATATCCAGAATTTGCGGAATCATTTCGGGGCTCATACCGATTCCGTTATCCTCTATCGTGATGATAACCTCTTTCCCTATTTTAACACAGGTAATCCCCAGTTTGGGTTTCCTTTTCTCCAGAGAAGTGAACCCATGCTGAATCGAGTTTTCTACAAAGGGCTGCAGCGAAAGCTTTGGAATAGCGACATCACGAGTATCCGGATCCAGCCTAATTTCCGTTTCAATAGGTATGATCATTCTTGCTTCCTGAAAGGCAATATAGCTTTTAACGTAAGCCATTTCATCGGCAACAGTACTCCAAATCACTTGGTAATTATTTAAGGTGTAATGCAGCATACTGGCCAGATTAACAAGCGCATGGGCAATGGATTTCTCCCCTTTTATTTCTGCCATCCATCGAACGGAATTAATTGCATTATGTAAAAAATGCGGCCTGATCTGTGATTGAAGCAAGTTTAATTCCAATTCCAGCTTTTGTTTCTCATCCTCTTTGATTTTTTGAACCTGTATTTGCATTCTTTCGAGCATTTGGTTAATCCCTGATGATAAGATTTCAATCTCCTCGACCCCTTGATATTCGTATCGGCCGGATAAATCATTGATCCGGTACTGGCGGACCAGTCTGGCCAGCTTCAGGATGGGAATCATCACCTTTTGCGCTAATAACAACAGGATGAATGAAATCAGAAAAATCGATGCGCCGGTAACAATGAACGTATACAGCCACACCTCTCTGCTCTCCGTAACGACCATTTCCTTCGGGATCACAGCCACCAGATACCAGGACAAATACGATATATAATGGCAGGAGCTGAAATATTCCTTCCCCTTCCATGGAAAATGAAATCCGGCATAATCGGTTCCCGCTTCCATACATCTGCTTACCACTTCTTGGGCTAGAGCAGTTTCAACCTCTTTACCCTCGTTTGGAATTAATATTTCCTTGTTAGGACTGCTTATAAAAGCTACGGTTTCCGGACTTAATTGGATTTGATAAATCAAACGTTGGATCAACGTTTGATTCATTTGTAAAACCATCAAGCCTAAATGCTCATTTCCATAAACCAGGTTTTTAACAATATATACAGCATTATTACGGGTGAGATGATCGTGAAAATCGTTTGAAACCTCATGATAAATCACCTTTTTGTCGTATCCAAGATTGTCCGCATACCAAGGAAACGATTGGACGGTTTTTTTGAGTCGCAGCGCTTCTGTCTCATAAATGGGCGAATTGCTGAAAACCTCTCCATACCTGCTTATGACCACGACATCAAGCGGCACACGAATTCGATATACTGTGGAGAAAGAATCAAGCTTTGTAGATATTTTATTTTTTTGTTCTTCCCGGGTATTCAACAATTCCAGCAATTCCGCATCCTGTGAGAAAGCGCGCAAATTATCTTCAATATGATTGATATATAAGTCCAGATTAATAGATAAGGAGTCCATATTTTTAGATATCGATTTATTATAAAGCAATTCTAATTTTTGTGCGGATTCATTCCCTAGTAAATAACCCTGAAATAAAATCGGCAGCACGATACATACAGACAATAAACTGAGCGTTATCAGCTTCCAGCTCTTTTTCCTTTTAACTCTCATAATTACTTTGGAATGCCAAGTCCAGCTGCCCCCGGCTCGGAAGTTATGAAGCCGCTGCCGTACCTTTGAATGAAATCATAGCCGATTTTGGCGCGGCGCACCCGTTCACGCCCAAGCTTTACCGCGGTATCTTCCAGATGCGTGCCGGACGGGTATATGTTTGGAGCATTTCGAAGCCCGAATTTTACATAAACCGGAGCGGCCACACGAATAATCTCGGCTACCTCATAATAACGGACAAACCCGCCAAAGTCATCGGGGACCTCTATATACAAATCGAGCGGAATATCTACGGCCTGCCGGATTGCAGCCAACCGTGCAAGAGTCATATCAGTTGCTACATTATAGGTATCAGCTCCTGCATTTTGTGCAAGGCTAATGGAGATCGGGTTGCAAGCTCCTAATGATACAGAACCTTTCACAACCAAATCTGCCGGTAAATCTCCTGATTTCTTGAATTCGTTAACTGCCCACAATACACCTTCGTCCGCTACCAAAATTCCACGAATACCAAGCCTGCAGGCGCGTTTCACGTCTTCCAGCGCATAGACAACCTGTTCCATGCCGCTTGCGCGCAACGCGATACTTTTACCTGTTGATGTTAAAGCCTGTGCACCGATATCAAAGGTAGCTCGCGGACCGATAAACAAGCTAACCTCTATCTGATTATCACGCCCGATCTGCGCCATTTCCAATATTTCCTCGTCGGTAAGCAGCATAATTCCACTACCCTGCGAAACGCGATGGATAGGAATATTGTACTTCTTCATCTCTTCAACAATAGCGCTGAAAACAGCAGGCCCTTCAACTGATGGAATTTCAATTCGGTAATGCGCTCCATCTGTAAACGCTTTCAACGAAGTTGGAAGTTGGTGTAAATCGCCTCCTGGATAACCTAGCTTTTCTAATGCAGCTCTTGTCTGTTCGATGATCATCATGCTCCTCTCATTCCGGCAATATGCAGATGCCAGTCCCATGTTATGTATAAATTCAAGTTCATCATAAAATAAAGAAATTTGATTGTCAATCAGTATTTTGATCACGAGTCATTATGCTGAACTATTTAATTTAGGGATTTAAAAAGAAAGATTCAAAAAAGCTGCTATTTCCTCCCTGCCTGTCAAGGAATACAATATGGATTTACCGCATAAGGATTGTTACGTATAGCTAATTTTCAAATTCTCTGCCTAGCTGGAAAGGTGGTCATTAAGATATGCCGGATGAGTTAGCCTTGCTGGAAAGAACATTAAAAGAAAGCTTGATTTACCATATACACGATGTGGATGTCCTGTTGAAGCTGGGTGAGATCTATCATTCGAGTGGTCGGCAAACCTTGGCGAAGCTCTGTTTTTCCACGATTCTCGGTATTTCCAAAGACATTCACATCAAAGAAAAAGCAAGGTCGCTTTTATTTCAATCCGAACGTCTTGTGCAAACACATCCCAACCAGGCTGAGTCTTCTGAGTTTCTAGATTTACTTATCCAAAAGCTGCTGGCACATTCATTAAATGATTATTATTACAATATAGACATGGAGCTGTTTGAGCTCATGTCGGTTCCGATTCCTATGGACCCCATAGTGGTGAATACCGAAATCGAGAAAAAGGAAATTCTGAAACATTTACAAGGAATTATTGAACTGTTTGATCATCTGGAGGATCAGCCATCTCGGGAATTGTTAATTTCCGTGTTGTCTTTTCGATTATTGAGCAATAAAAAAATAAAGCTGCCTCTCCATACAAATGAATACTGGAATCAGCGGCAATCCCTACGCCATCTTATTCGTACCACGGAGACCATTCTAACTCAATATCACGGATGGATCCTTCCCCTTTTTGATTTAAATGAAATTGGATTTGATCTTCGGCTGTTCTGCATTTCCATTGGAGTCAGCGCTACTTTTATGGACCGACAGTATGAGTACGATAAGCTTGCACCCGTCATAAAAGCAAAAGAATCTGATGTAGTTATCGACGCAGGCGGGTGTTTCGGAGATACTGCACTATACTTTGCTCATGAAGTTGGCGAGTCCGGGCACGTGTACACTATTGAATTCATACCAAGTAATTTGGAAATTATGGGGAAAAATCTGGATCTGAATGCGAAGCTTAAACAACAGATTACGATCATTAAACGCCCTCTTTGGCATGTATCCAATGAATTGCTATACTACACGGATCAAGGAGCGGCAAGCTCGGTTTCATTCACCAAAACGAACGATTCCAATGATCAAGCCTTAACGATTTCTATTGATGATTTGGTCAACGAACATCATATAACGAAAATCGATTTCATCAAAATGGATATCGAAGGAGCAGAAATGAATGCTTTGAGAGGGGCTGCTCAAGCCATTCAAAGCTTTCGTCCGATACTTGCTATTGCCATCTATCATCAAATCGAGGATTTTGCTGCTGTCGTTAATTTCATAGCTCAATTGAACTTGGATTACACATTCTATTTGGGTCATTACACTATCTATGCTCAGGAAACGATTTTGTATGCGGTCCCTAAGTAAGAATGGGAGGAGCTTGTACGAAAAATGATTAACGAACCTTTGTCTGGCACAACACGTCGCCTTGCGGTAATCGATACTACATTTCCCTGGAAACAGAGTGGGTTTCGCTATTGGGAAAATATGGAGTTTTATAATCAAAAACCTGATACGCTTTTTTTTGCTACAAATAGATATACGGATGAATTTCCTGCACAAGTTTACCCATTCGAATTATTTGCAGCATTGGCGAAACAAGAGGGAATTACGGATATTTATTGTGTGTTTCTAAATCTGGTTTTAAGTCTGCAAGGGAGATGTTATCTCACTGATGGAACCTATATGCCTGGATCGAATCCTGGTTTAAATATTATGCCAATTATACAGGAACATGGTATGAACCTCCACACGACACTATATCCCGGCGGTGGTTTGGGTCCCTCCACTTCTGAAGAATTTCTGCGGATAGCATCCCATCATTGCTCAACCATATTTACGAACATTGCTGAAGTATTACATGTCATTCCCAATAGCATCTATTCTCCGGTAGTGATCAATACAGACTTTTACACTTATACTTCTAAATCCACTGTTAATCCCATACAAATAACTTTCTCCGCTCATCGTGCCGAGCGTAAAGGCTTTCCGTTATTGGCACAAGTTTTCAATCAGCTTGATGACCAATATCATCTAAACATCATAGGCGATTGGGAACATGATCTCCATCTACTAACCCATACAAACTATACTTTTTGGGGCCTTCTAAATCCTGAAACGATTAAGATGATTTATGAGCAATCACATGTATTCATTTACAGTGGCACTCATGATGAGTTTGCTCTTGATGGTTTTCCAACAACAGCGGCATTGGATGCGATGGCAACAGGTTGCATATTAGTATCGACAAATCCTCGTAATGACCATTTTATTCTTGAAAAAAATGTGGACTATCTAGAAGTCGAAGCGGACATGAAATCAATAACGGATACCTTGCTCTGGATCAAGGAAAACTTTCAGCAAGCCTTGGAAATCGGCATAAATGGTGCAACCAAAATCAAAAATCGATTTGATTCCAAGGTCATTGTGCAATCCAAATTATCACATATGTTCTCAACACGTTTATGAAAAACCAACCTCCTCACAATGTCGAATTCCATTCCGATAATTGACGGCTGTGATATAACCAACGCGTATCGCGGTATATCCAACGGTTTATGGGCAGCTCAGCGAAAAGCTCGATTGGCGAGCTTGCATCGAATACGACGAAGCGAGCTGGTAAACCTGGCTTTATCCCATATCGTTTCAGACCGATTAACGATGCTGGGATCGTCGACAGCATACGAAGGAGCGTATGCGCATCGTCAGCGCTTCCCATTTGAAGAGAATAGCCAGTTAGCAGCCCCATCTGCAGCAAGTCACCGCTTCCGTAGGGATGAAATGGATCCTGCACATTATCCGATGCGGTAGCAACAGGAATGCCTGCGGCCATCAGCTCCTTAACTCGCGTTACACCGCGACGTACTAAACCCCTATCCCCCCTGCCCTGCAGGTATAAATTGGTAGCAGGCAGCGTTATGACCTTTAACTGAGCCAAAGCCATATTATCGATAATCGCTGCTGCACGACTCTCCTCTATGGCGCTCAATGAGCACAAATGACCGACCACCACTCTGCCCTGATAATCATTACGTATGGCAGCAGCCGCAATCGCTGATACAGTCTGTACCTGAGGGTCATCCGTCTCATCTGCATGCAGATCGACGTCTTTGTTATATTTCCTGGCAATAGCAACAAGCTGCTCTAGATATGCCCCCGGTTCATCAGCAATGTGCGGCGCACCTCCAACTGCATCCATCCCCGCTTGCATGGCTTCGTCGACGGCTTCCCACATGGCGGGTGTGTGTCCCCGGCTTGGAACGAACAGAACATACTGGATATCTACGATTCCGCTCACAAGCTCCCTCGCCTCCAGAGCCGCATGAACCAAGCGAAAAGCAGCTTCCCGACCATGCTCGAACGGGAAATGCACATGCGAGCGAATGGCTGTCGCACCACCCGCAGCAGCACGCAAAGCGGCTTTATGGATTCGGGTTACAAGCGCCTCACGCGTAAATTGTGGAACCGCAGCACTATAGTTACGAATCGCTTCACCGAGTGTGCCTGATTCATTTCTGACGATTCCTGATGTAAACGCCTTGTCAAGATGCGCGTGCGCCTCAACAAGTCCGGGCAGCAGTATTTTCCCGCCAAGATCTATGGTCCGTGAAGCTGAAGTGCTGCCCGTCAGCTGTATATCCTCTAGAGGGATACTGCCATGATCCCGAATTATCCCTTGCTCCTGCTGTGGAGTCACTGACTGCCAGAGCCCATTGGCAGCCGTTAATTCATATAGCAGTGCTGGAGATCCTTCAGCCAAAGGCAATCGTGCATTAATTAGATGCAACCTGCCCAGAAGACTCATGCTTTAACACCCAGTACTGACCGTGTACGTCCGGGATGCTGGTCGGGCAGATTTGGTCCTTGACCGAATAGCTTGTCACGCAGAACGCCATCGCTGTAATGCTCCTGTACAAGCCCCCTCCGCCTCAGCTCGGGAACAACAAGCTCGACGAAATCGCGATTACTGCCGGGGCGGGTAATATACGAAATGTTGAAGCCGTCAGCGCCGGTTTGCTCTATATAACGCTCCATGGCATCGGCAATCTGTTCAGGTGAGCCAATTGTCAGCGAAGTTGTTCCGAAAGCATAAATATTCGCCAATTCATCTACCGTCCATTGCTTGTCGGGATGATCATTCAAATACTCGATGATCGAACGGTTGTTGCTATTTTTGGCAAATTGTAGAAGCCTCTCAGGTCCATAATCGGCAAAATCGATACCCGACCAGCCACCAAGCAATGCAAGCAGCCCCTCGGTGCTGGAATACTTCAAATAATCCTGATACTTACGTTGCGCTTCTTCCTCTGTACGCCCGACAATGACAGTCAATTTCGGGAAAAATAGCAGGTCCTCCGGTCGGCGTCCTGCCGCTTGTGCCTTGCTGCGAATATCGTCGATGATGGCCTTCGTCGCTTCGGATGTAGGCGTATTCAGAAACACACCTTCGGCATGTGCTGCTGCAAAAGCCCTCCCCCGCGTCGATGCTCCTGCCTGATAGATGACCGGTGTACGCTGCGGTGAAGGCTCACACAAATGAATGCCAGGAACCTTAAACCGGGCTCCTTCGTGTCCGATATCATGTACCTTCGATGGGTCCGTATAGATGCGAGCCTCACGGTCCTGAACTACCGCATCCACCTCCCAACTCGCTTCCCACAGCTTATAGCAGACGTCAAGATATTCCTCGCCAATCTCATAACGTTCTTCCGCAGTGAGCTGATCCTCCAAGCCATAATTGCGGGCAGCGCTTTTCAGAAAGGAGGTAACCACATTCCAGCCGATACGCCCCTTGGTCAAATGATCGAGTGTGGACATTTTGCGAGCTAATGCATAAGGATGCTCATAGGTCGTAGAGCAGGTAACGGCAAAGCCGAGATGCTTCGTCACAGCGGCCATCGCCGGAATTACATACGTCGGATCATTGATCGGGGCCTGGATTGCCTGCTCCAGACATGTATCACGGCTTTTCTTGTACACATCATATTGTCCCAGCACATCAGGGAAAAAGACCGCATCAAAGCCTCCGCTTTCGAGCAACTGGGCAAGCTCCGTCCAATAACTAAGGTCCTTATAGCGATGCCCTTCGTCGTCGGGATGAGCCCATAGCCCTGGCGTATCCGTTGGGCAGCTTTTCTCTATTGCATTCAAATAGATTCGTTTTTTAGCCATAACGTACACATCCTCTCAGTTGTTCTTTAAGCAATCGTTACACCAGAAGCCAGCTTCAGATCCCATTCATGAACTTCAGCGCTTCTGATGCCTTCTACAATAAAAGGGTCCTTGTTTACCAGTTCCTGTACCTCATTGATAGATTCAGCTCGATATACCGCTACGCCGCCCCAACCGTCCAGCAATCGACCGTGTGCGATCACCGTTCCTGCTTCTCTTAAAGCAATCATGTAGGCCATATGTGCAGGTGCCACGGTCGGGGCAATTTCCGGTTTGAGCAATTTGGCAAACACGATAAAATAACGCATATCTTCCGTATCCTCCTCTAATTATTTCAGCCGTTCCTGCATCCGCTGCATCAATCAATTCTCACCTGTGACGCAGGATGATCCGATGCTGTATGCGGACCGTGATTGAATAGCTTATCGCGTAAGGTTCCCGGTTTATAGGAGGTTTGTATACGTCCTCGGCGCTGCAGCTCAGGCACGACCTCATTAATAAATTCACCGATGCTTTTTCCGCGAACCGCATAGGCCAAGTTAAATCCATCGACACCGGTGGTTTCGACGAACGCTTCCATATAGTCGGCAATCTGCTGGGGTGAGCCGACGGTTACATTACCCGCACCACCAAACGCATACAGCTCCGCCAGCTCTTCCGTTGTCCAGCGTTTGCCTTCATCTACACGCCGCAAATAATCCGCTATGTATTGGCTGCCATTGCTTTTCTTTCTGATATAAGCAAGCAGCTCATCCGGGGTATAGGCAGATAAATCAATGCCAGACCATGAGGACAGCAGGGCAAGCGTGCCTTCTGTACTGACATAACGTACATATTCAGCAAACTTCGCTTTCGCTTCCGCTTCAGTAAGCCCCACAACAGGTACAAACCGCGGGAAGAAACGAAGCTGCAGCGGATCACGTCCTGCTGCTTCTGCTTGATTTCGAATATCTTGCACGAGAAAGCGTGTTTCCTCCACCGTCATCGCGTTCAGGAAGATGCATTCCGCATGCTGCGCCGCAAACTGACGACCACGGGTTGATGAACCCGCCTGGAACAGTACAGGCGTTCGCTGCGGCGAAGGCTCGCACAAATGAATACCCGGAACCTTGAAGAAATTGCCTTCATGCCGAATCTCGTGTATTTTAGATGGATTGGTGTACACCCGGTTTATCCTATCGCGCACAACCGCATCAGACTCCCAGCTGCATTGCCACAGCTTGTAGCATACATTCAGGAATTCATCTCCACGATCGTAACGCGTATCGTGCTCCATCTGCTCAGTTAAGCTGAAATTCAATGCTGCACTATTCAAATTCGATGTCACGATATTCCAGCCAATACGACCGTTTGTTAGATGGTCCAGCGTGGACATCTTACGCGCCAATGCATAAGGATGATCGTAGGTAATTGAAGAGGTGACGGCAAACCCCAAATGCTCGGTCACGGCAGCCATCGCCGGAATCAGATAGGAAGGATCGTTGATGGGCAAGCTCATTCCTTCGCTGACTGCCGTGTCTCTGCTGTTCTTATAAGTACTGAATGTCCCCAGTGCATCTGCGAAAAATATGGCATCAAACCTGCCCCTCTCCAGCAGCTGTGCAAGCTCCGTCCAATAGGACAGCTCCTTGTAATCGGAGGCTCTGCTGTCGGGATGCGTCCACAATCCAATATTATCAACCGTCGGACAATTTTTTTCGATAAAATTGAGACGGATCCGTTTACTCATGCTGACATCCTACTTTCCATGAGAAATAACAATCTTCATTATCTTAAAAGGATTTGGAACTAACGCAGCTCTTTCCACGCGGTCATCCCACCAGCCACGTTCACCAATCCCGTGTAGCCGTTGGACAGCAGCCATTCGCATGCTTTCAGGCTTCTACGGCCTCCTCTGCATAAGAAGAATATCTCGCCAGCCGGTTGAATTTCCGTGTGTCTATGCTCCAGATCGCCAAGACGGATGTGTATGGCACCTGGTATGACACCTTCAGCAACCTCATGGTCCTCACGGACATCAATAATCGTCGGCTTCTCGCCGTTCTCTATGCGTTCCCACAGTTGAGCGGCAGTAATCTCACGAATACCGCCAAGCCCCGTATGAGGGGCCCATCTGACGTCCCAATGATGCAGTTCATATGCCCTAACACCATGTACGACAAATGGATCCTTCTCGATTAGCGCTTGTACTTCCTCCAAGGAACTACCTCGATAAATAACGAGTCCGTTCCCAGCCGGGCCGTTTAATAAACGTCCGTTGCCACTGACCTTGCCTTCCAGACGCAGCTGACTTAAATACTCAATATGCGCTTCCAGATACACCGGAGCCAATTCCTGATTAGCCGGCTTCATCCATACAGCATAATACGCCATCCTGTCTCCTCCAAACCTAATATTTAAAACAAGCCCATGCTCAGCTTACTTCCTTGTACCTATAGCTTCAGCAAGTTGCCGACCTGGATGATCGTCTCGCAGGTAGGGTCCTTCACCGAAAATTTTCTCCCGATACGTCCCATCCCCGTACTCCCTTTGCACAAGTCCTCTGCGCTGAAGCTCGGGTACGACCAAATCGACAAATGCATTAATCGTTCCCGGCTGGATAATGTGACCGATATTAAACCCGTCAACACCGGTCTGTGCGATAAAATCCTCAATGGTGTCGGCGATTTGCTCCGGGCTCCCGATAGTTAATGAACTCGTACCGAAGGCGAAGAAATTGGCCAGCTCCTCTGCGGACCACTTCTTGTCCGGATCGGATCGTTTCCACGTCTCAATAATACCGCGATTGTCGCGCTTCTCGACAAATTCAAGCAGCTTGTCATCACCAAGCTTGGAGAAATCGATTCCTGACCATGCTCCTAACAGTGCAAATATGCCCTCAGTGCTGGAATATTGAAGAAAGCTCTCATAACGGCTCTGCGCTTCAGCTTCGGTACGTCCTACAATCGGCGTGAGCTTAGGAAAAAATAACACCTTAGCAGGATCGCGTCCCTGCTGCTCAGCCCGTTCACGTATATCCTGCACGATGAAGCGGGTAGCCTCGATCGTGGGCGTATTCAGAAAAATGCATTCCGCATGCTTGGCGGCAAATTCTCTGCCTCTTGCCGAATTACCAGCCTGAAACAACATCGGGGTCCGTTGGGGTGACGGCTCGCTTAGATGAATGCCTGGAACTTGAAAAAATGTGCCTTGATGATGGATATCGTGCACTTTGGAGGGATCGGTATAGATGCGTCGCGCCTTGTCCTGCACGACCGCGTCTTCCTCCCAGCTTGCTTCCCACAGCTTGTAGACGACATCCATATATTCATCTCCGCGATCATAGCGCTCTATCAGACCAAGCTGCTCTTCCAAGCCGTAGTTTTTGGCAGCACTGTCCAGATTCGAGGTGACAATATTCCAGCCAACCCTGCCTTTAGTCAAATGATCCAGCGTGGACAGCTTGCGTGCCAATGCATAGGGATGCTCATACGTTGTGGAGAAGGTAGCCGCAAAGCCAAGATGCTTGGTCGCTGCGGCCATCGCCGGAATCAAGTAACTGGGATCATTTAATGGAACCTGAATCGCTTGACGGATCGCAGTATCCATGTTGCCCTGATATACATCATACACACCGAGCATATCAGCAAAAAAGATAGCATCGAACTTGCCTCGTTCCAAGGTTTGGGCCAGCTCAACCCAATACTTCAGACTGGTGTACTCATAGCTCCGATCTTCCGGGTGAGCCCATAAGCCTGGTGATGCGGTTGGACCGGAAATCGTGACAGCGTTCAAATAGATTCTTTTATTCATAGTAGGAAATCCGCCTTTTTTTATTTTTTCGGCAAGAAACTCGTATTGAATGCTTGTTGAACATCCTCATTTTTCTTCAGTTGACCGATATCCTGCAATTGTTTGCTCAGTTCCTGCCACCGTTCCAGCGACATATAGCCTACACCTTTGGTCGCCGCATCTCCACCGTAGATGAAATCTTTTTGCAGCTTTCCTTCATTCACGAGGTAATCGACAGAATTTTCCTTATTGGCTTCGTTTAACACTTTAGCTACCTCTTCAATATTATCCTTGTAGTAGTCCCAGCCTTTGACTGATGCTTGCACATAAGCTTTAACGACGTCCGGATGCTCTTTCAAATATTTTTCGGAAGTAATGATAATGCTGTAATACGGACGGTAGCCGGAATCAGCAACGAGCAGGGCATCAACATCAATATTTTGCTGCTTCAGGCTATAGGGAGTATTGGTCGTATAGCCTTGTGTGAGCGCCTTTGGATCGTTAACGAAATTCGTGTATTGGCCAGTAAACTGTACCTCTTTAACACTGTCCAGCTTGTAGGATTTCTTTAAATAAGTCCAATATGCAGCCGTTAAAGCAGCATACACCGTACGACCGTTCAGATCAGAAAAGCTTTTAATATTGTCGCCCTTGTGGAAGAAAATCGCTGATGGGCTTTTCTGCAAAAAGGCTGCTACACCCACGATAGGAATACCCTGCTCCCTCGCAATAAGGATAGAATCGGCACTGGCAAGTCCGAACTCTGCCTGCCCGGCAGCTACGATCTGTACAGCCGATACCTGCGCACCACCTGGTTTAATAGTCACGTCCAGGTTGCTGTCCTTATAAAAGCCTTTGGCTGAAGCAGCATACAGACCGGCATGTGTGGATTGGGCGAACCAGTCGAGAACCTGGGTAACCTTCGTTTTTTCTTTTAAAATGGAGTCTGAAGCCGGAGCCGTGCTGCCTGCCGGTGGTGCTGTTGCGGCTGCAGGTGCCTTGGTTGGCTCTGACGGAGCCGTAGGGGCGGCAGCCGGTTTGGGCGTGCTTCCGCAAGCGGCCAATATCTGGAATGATAATAAGGAGATAATGAGCAAGCTTACATTTTTTTTCAACATGGTTATCCCTCCGTAGGTGTAAGTGATTAGTTTTCCGTCTTCATCTCTGATTCATGCCAAGAGCTTAATAACCTTTTTGCAAGTGCATTGACAAAAAGAAAAAATGAGATGCCAAGCAGTGAAGCGGTAAGGCCGCAAGCAAATAGATAAGGTGTCTGCAGCCGCATGGCTGCAAAAGTAATTGAAAAGCCAAGTCCGCCATTGCTGCCACCGATACCGGCAATGTACTCACCTACAATCGCCCCGATAACGGACAATGTGCATGATATTTTCATCCCGCCAACGATATATGGCAAAGCAGCAGGAATACGGAGCTTCCACATCCTCTGCCAGCCATTGGCATTGTAGAGATAGAACAGGTTTTTTAAATTTTGCTCGGTGGAGTGAAGCCCGATCAGCGTATTGGACAGCATCGGAAAAAATCCGATAAGAAACGCTATAGTGACAATCGCATTAAGCCCCGGCCCCAACCAGATGACTATAATCGGGACAATCGCAACGATAGGGATCGTTTGTAATACGATTGCATAAGGATACACGCTGCGTTCGATGATTCTTGAGCTGGCTAACAGAATAGCACCGGCGACTCCAATGATCAGACTAAGGACGAACCCAAGCACCGATTCAAAAGCGGTAGTTAATGCCGCATGCCACAAATCAGCCCCATTATCCAACACAGCTGCAAACACATCAGTCGGTTTGGGCAGTAAAAAAACAGGTGTACCCAGCAGCTGCAGAATGAATTGCCAGCCGGCAATGAATAGGACAAAGGCTAATAAAGGCGGTAACAATCCGGAACGCAATCGTCCTGACAAATGCACTTCCCCCTCTCTGTAAATTAATGTCGAAGAACTGCGTTGACCCGGGAAGCTAATTCATTGAATTGAGGGCTGGTACGAAAATCCTCCTGTCGTGGAGCCGAGGTGTGTACATCAATTTGACCGACGATTCGGCCTGGTCGTGGTGTCATCACAGCAATTCGTGTTGAAAGGTACACAGCTTCGAATACGTTATGTGTAACGAACAATACGGTCATTCGCGGATTGGCCGACCAGATACCGAGTAATTCCTGCTGCAGCGTCTGTCGGGTAAGTTCGTCCAACGCACCAAACGGTTCATCCATCAATAGCAGATCCGGTTGAGCAACGAGCGAGCGGGCGATAGACACTCTCATCTTCATACCGCCAGACAACTCCCGAGGTAATGATTTGGAATAATCCTTCAACCCGACCAACTCCAGCACACGCAGCGATTCCTCGGTCCGCTGTTTGCGTGATATCCCCTTAAGCTCAAGCGGCAGTGCAACATTATCCAGTACATTGCACCAAGGCATAAGCGTTGCATCCTGAAACACGTAAGCAAGGCGTCCGCTTTTTCGCACTGAATCCGCTGTACCACCCATCACCTGCAGATTGCCTCCGCTCGGTTCACTCAAGCCCGCAATCATCCGCAAAATCGTTGATTTGCCGCAGCCGGATGGACCGACAAAGGAAATAAACTCACCTTCTCGCACCAGAAGATTTGCGTCTTGTACGGCAATGGTACGATTAGCATATTTCTTCTCCACTCGTTCCAGTTGGACAAGGGGTTGAGCTGTATTATGCATGCTGTTTCCCCCTCTTAAATAACTTAACTTATGGTTATAGTCGGATTTGACGCAATCCATTCCTAATTGTAGCCTTCGTGTTACGCCCGCTGGCTGGCTTCAATCGCTTGCTGTAAATCATAAAGAATATCCTCGATCCCTTCTGTACCAACCGATAATCGAACCAGCCCCGGTGTAACGCCAGTCGATAGCTGTTCAGCTTCCTGCAGCTGCTGATGCGTCGTACTTGCAGGGTGAATAATTAACGATTTAGAGTCCCCGACATTCGCCAGATGCGAGAATAAGGTCACAGCATTTATCAGCTTTTTGCCTGCTTCAATACCGCCTTTGATTTCGAACGTAAGGATAGCACCTTGACCGTTAGGCAAATATTTGGTGACAAGTCCATGAGAAGGATGACTTTCCAGTCCTGGATAATTAACCCACTCGACAGCTTCATGTTGTTCTAAATAACGAGCAACCTTCAGCGCGTTCTCGCTGTGACGTTCCAGCCGAAGATGCAGCGTCTCCAGCCCCTGCAGCAGCAAAAATGAGTTGAATGGTGAGATCGAGGCTCCTAAATCACGAAGCAGCTGAACTCGGGCTTTAATAATATATGCGAGCGGGCCCAGTGCATCTGTGTAGACAAGACCGTGGTAGCTTGGATCCGGCTGTGTCAAGCCAGGAAACTTATCATTAGCCGTCCAATCGAATTTGCCGCTATCCACAATAATTCCACCTATTGAGGTTCCATGACCACCGATGAATTTTGTCGCGGAATGAACTACAATATCAGCTCCGAATTCGATGGGGCGAAGCAGGTAAGGACTCGGAAATGTATTGTCGACAATTAGCGGGATACCATGCTCGTGTGCAATTTGAGCTACTGCTTCAATGTCGAGAATATCACCTTTGGGATTACCGACTGTTTCGGCAAATATTGCTTTCGTTTTCTCGTTAATAGCATTTTTAAAATTTTCCGGGTCAGACGGATCGACGAAACGTACGGTGATACCAAGCTTGGGCAATGTCTGGGAAAACAAATTGTAGGTGCCGCCATATAAGCTTGTTGCCGACACAATCTCATCCCCGGCTCCGGCAATGTTTAGAATGGAAAACGAAATAGCTGCCTGACCGGATGCAGTTGCCAATGCCCCGACGCCACCTTCCAGTGCCGCAATTCGTTTCTCAAATACATCGGTTGTCGGGTTCATCAGGCGTGTATAAATATTGCCAAACTCCTTGAGACCGAACAGATTGGCTGCGTGCTCCGTATCGCGAAATGTATAGGATGTCGTCTGGTAGATCGGAACCGCTCGTGCATTCGTTGCCGGATCTACTTCCTGCCCCGCATGGATAGCCAAGGTGCCCAATTGTAATTTTCTTTTCTCTGTCATATTCGTTCATCCTCCTCATAATGGTTAACTTGTCGTGACATTCATTCCATAACCTGGCCCAAGAGCTTGTGGCGAAACACACCTGTGGTATACTCGGTTTGAACACGTCCCCTGTGTTGTAACACCGGAACGACCTTGCTTACGAATTGTTCGAACGTTTCCGATCGGGTCGCATAGGCGATGTTATAGCCATCTACTCCCGTATGATCCATAAACTGTTCCAGCTGATCGGATATTTGCTCAGGCGTACCGACACGTAATGACCCTACACCGCCAAAGGCAAAATATTTGGACAGTTGTTCAATCCCCCATTCCTCGTCCCCGCCATTTCGCTTGAAAAACTCAAACAAATAATTGGTTCCACTGCGCTGCTCGCCCTTACGAATAAAAGCCAGCAGGTCGTCGGAGCTGACCGTGGAGAAATCTACGCCAGTCCACACCGATAATAGGGATAACGCACCTTCCGGACTGGAATATGCCAACAAGTTATGCAGCTCTTGCTGAGCCTCTTCCTCCGTAGCGCCGATCACCGGGTTGATTTTCGGGAAAAAGAGCACCTCCTCGGGATTACGTCCGTATCGCTCAGCCCTCTGACGGATATCCTGGACAAGAAATTTCGTTTCATTCTCTGTCATTGCATTGAGGAAAATGCACTCGGCATGTTTGGCAGCGAACTCTCGCCCTCGATCGGAGGAGCCTGCCTGGAACAGCACCGGTGTACGCTGTGGAGAAGGCTCGCATAAATGGATGCCCGGCACTTTAAAATATTTGCCTTCGTGGCCGATTTCATGTACTTTAGCGGGATCGGCGTAGATGCGGTTGATTCGATCACGCACAACAGCGTCGTTCTCCCAGCTTTTCTCCCATAGCTTATGGCATACTTCCAGGTATTCGTCTCCGCGATTGTACCGCTCATCATGATCCAGCTGCTCCAAACCGTAATTACGAGCTGTGCTATCCAGATTGGACATCACCATATTCCAGCCCAATCGACCGTCAGTGAGATGGTCAAGCGTCGACATCTTTCGTGCCAAAGCATAGGGATGCTCGTATGATAACGAAGCCGTCAGTACGAACCCCAGATGTTCAGTAGCAGCTGCCATGGCCGGGATCGCATAGGATGGATCATTTATAGGAAAATACATTCCTTCCCGTACCGCTGTATCTCTGCTGCCTTGATAGACATCGTACACCCCAAGTATATCTGCAAAAAATAAAGCGTCGAACTTTCCTCTTTCCAGAGTTTGAGCGAGCTCAATCCAATAATCCAAATCCTTGTAACGTTCTACCCGATTACCGGGGTACAGCCATAATCCAGCATTATCCTGCACGGGATTGGCCATTTCTACCGCATTTAATCGCATACGCTTTGCCATTCTAATCACCACCATGTCCGCTGATCATGATCAGCTTTCATCGATCTCCTCTCTATTTATTTTTTATTCCAAGTATTTCGATGCGATTTAATTAATATCAATATAAGGGATGCATAAAATTCTGTCAATTAAAATTATACAAACGTATGTATAAGTTAATTTATGGAAAATAATTGTACTTGTTTACCTGGATGATCAGCTGGCAATTGATTGCCTGAACCGAACAGCTTATGGCGCAAAGTACCTGTCTGGTACTCGGTTTGCACACGACCGCGATTTTGCAAAATCGGAACGACCTGCTCAGCAAATTCCACAATGCCCGAGGGTCTGACCATGTACGAGATGTTAAAGCCGTCCACATCCGTTTCATCGATAAAACGTTCCATGTAATCGGCAATTTGCTCCGGTGTGCCCGCCGTTACACCCCCTAAGCCTCCGAAAGCAAACAGCTTGGCGAGTTCCGCGAGTGTCCATTTTTTGTCCTTGTCATACCGGTGCAAGGAATCCGCTGTATGCTGGGTTCCACTCCCTCTTTTTTCCAAAAACTGCAGCAACTCCTCTTCTTTATAGGCAGACAAATCGATACCGGTCCATGAAGAAACCAGAGCCAGTGTGCCCTCGGTGCTAACATGGGATAAATAATCGGCAAGCCTCTCCTTAGCCTCCTCTTCGGTTGTACCCATAACGGGAAGCAGCCTGGGATAGAACTTGATACCTTTCGGATCGCGTCCCAACTGCTCGGCACGCCTGCGAATGTCAGCGGTCAGGAACTTTGTTTCCTCGGACGTAATGGCATTCAGAAAAATACATTCTGCATGCTTGGCAGCAAATTCCCTGCCTCGTTCCGATGAGCCTGCCTGAAACAAAACCGGAGTCCGCTGCGCAGAAGGCTCACATAGATGAATGCCCGGTACACGGAAAAATTTACCTTCGTGCTGAATATCGTGCACCTTCGATGGGTCGGTATAAATGCGAGCCTGTCGGTCACGAATTACCGCATCGTCCTCCCAACTGCGTTCCCATAGCTTGTAGCAGACCTCAAGAAACTCGTCTCCCCGGTCATACCTCACATCATGGTCCAACTGGTCTGTCAGGCCAAAATTTAAAGCAGCGCTCTTCAAATTTGAGGTAACCACGTTCCAGGCAATGCGACCGTCTGTCAGATGATCAAGCGTCGTCATCTTACGAGCGAGTGAATAAGGATGATCGTAAGTAATGGAACATGTTACGGTAAAACCCAAATGACTTGTAACCGAAGCCATCGCTGGAATGAAATAGGTCGGATCGTTTTTCGGTACACTCATTGCCTCACGCACAGCTACGTCGCTGCTGTTCTGATAGGTGGTCAGGACGCCGAGTGCATCCGGAAAAAACACCGTATCGAATTTGGCACGTTCGAGCAGTTGAGCCAGCTCAACCCAGTACGATAAATCTTTATATCGGTCCGTATGATCATCCGGATGAGTCCACAAATAAGTTGCCCCAGTCGGGGAGCTATGCTCGATTAAATTCAATCCAATTCGTTTGCTCATACAGTGCCTGCCCTTCTTATCCATTAATATCATACTATTCCGGTATGATTAATAATTAACAGAATACAACCATCTCTAGTAACTGTCAACAAGAATTATACATACGTTTGTATAAATCAAACAAACGTATGTTATATTGTAAAAATACAGGATCAAATCATGTTATTTCATATCGGTATTCACGCCCAGACCTCTCAACACATAACAGGTAAGCTCAGCCAGTAAATCCTCATAAGTCAGCTCATCCTCTGTTGCAACAGTGGCAATGTTCCTGCGACTGGAATGTGCAAATATCGAACCCATAACAAAAAGCAGAGTCGTATCCAATGAATGAAAGCTGAACAGCCCTTGATCATGGCCTCTTTTCAGAATATCACGAATTTTCTCATACATTGGCAAAATATGCTTTTGGACAATCAGGAAACGGGCTGTAATCAAATGCGTCTCATGCCGTAATATACTGATGATCTCCGGGTCCCTTAGTCGGAAAGCAAGCACTTCTCTCATAATATTACGCAGCTCTACCTCAGGATCGTCCTTCTCGGCATCTACCATCTTGTCAACTCGATCCATTGGCATAAAGGTCTCGAACAAAGCTTCAAAGATTTGATCCTTACCACCAAAATAATAAGAAATCATGCCGAGATTGGTACCCGCCTCCTTACAGATTTGTCTCACACTGGTTCCATCAAAACCTTGCTTGGCAAACAACTCCTTGGCCGTCAATAATATTCTTAATTTTGCATCTTGCTGGTTCATTGGCAGACTGGCTCCTAACATCGAGACCTTTATACGGTTCGGTTCATATTTTGGATATCCATCCAGTATACATGATGCTTCTCATGTTTGGCGAGTTTTTGGGTATTTAGTCAATAAAAAAAAGCCCAAGTCATGTGAATTTGACTTAGGCCCTGCTTTCATTTAATTCACCAAATCCGTGACCGCACCCAGTGAAGCCGAAGAGACGAGGCGCGCATATTTTACAAGAACTCCGGAAGAGACTTTAAGTGGTGGTTGAATCCACGCTCGTCGACGCTGCTCCAGCTCCTCTGGACTGATCTCGAACGTCATCTCCTGTGTCTCGCTATCAATTGTCACGATATCTCCTTCTTTCAGGAGAGCAATAGGTCCGCCAACCTGCGCTTCCGGGGTAATATGGCCAACCACAAAACCATGAGAGCCTCCCGAGAACCTACAAGAAAATGGTTGTCTATTTGAAATAATAAATGCATAAATATCCTCCTTTTTGCAGTTTGGGCATCTATTATAAAGTTTTTCTAAATGAAAAGGACATTGATCAAGCAATTTGAACTGATGTAAATAACTATGAAAATTGTTTTGCATGCAAGTTTCACAAAAAGCTAAACTTGTTATGGAATTGTATGGAATGACTTTAGTGAAAATTCAATCGCTTCTTCGAAATTCTTCTTGAAGACCAAGGTCGTCGTAGCCGGCCGCTGTAGTCGAAGTAGCCGACTCCTTTGATATACCTATAAAAAGTCCCTTCTCATCTTTCAATGGAATATGAGACCACTATCTTAGTGTTAAATATTACCTCTCTTTCGTATTCCATGCCCTTCTTTAATGCTACTCGCATTGATGAATGTAAAAAACGTCTATCGCGATATAAATACTACTTAGTAGACTTTTTTGATTAACAAAACAAACATCTATTATATGAAATCCAGTTCGAAGACTAGAAAACTTAGGTTATAACATGAGCATTTCGGAAGTCTCCTGACCTACGGTTCATCCATATCCCAGGCGCTGCTCCTTTTTAAAAAGTGAATGAGCCGTCTCTTTTCAGTATTGTCTTTTTACGGTGTAATCGAAGTTAATTTTCATGGGTGCCTAATAGTATTAAACTTGATTAAGTATATTTTTTATAAGTATTTTTTGTGCATTAGGCAATCCATCCGGCAAATTTTCAATATTACAATAACAGATTTCAGAGATTTCTGAGCAGGGAGTAAATGTTCCTCCAATCACTTTTCCTTTGAATATCAAGTCCACTCGATTGGGATTTTGATTATAAATTGCTCTTGCCAACCCTGTTATTTCTACACTAAGCCCTGTTTCTTCAGTTATTTCTCTTTTTAAACCACTTTCCGGATTCTCTAATTCCATCCACCCTCCTGGTATCCCCCAGGGCTCCTTTCGATAAGTATGATTTAATATTAATATTTGCCCAGCTTCGTTTGTAAAAATACCAAGCACAGCAACAAGAAACTGGTGCTGTGTTCGATACACGACCCAATTCTTAAATCTTTGGAATGGAGTATGTTTATATAGAAAAACTAGAATATCTCTAGGAATTAGATTGATAATCTTGGCTAACATTTAGTTCACCTTTCCTTCCTAGAAGCTACTAGTATGTTACTCTTTTATAGTTCGAGGTTATGTTACTTAATTCCTTCATTCCCCAGTTCGCTAAGCTACCCGTTAGCCATATTCTTTCCAACACCCTAAATACTTATATTAGCTGCCTGTCTACATCGACTTTCAACCCGTCATCGCTTCTTCTAGCAAAAAATGTTTCTTTAAACTGCCAGTCCCTCGGTTTTAAGGATTTTTTCTTACAGAGTGTTTGCAGCCTAGGACGGCTTGCTTTCTTGGTGTAGGTCACCGCAATTTGTCTCACACTGGTTCCATCAAAACCTTGCTTGGCAAACAACTCCTTGGCCGTCAATAATATTCTTAATTTTGCATCTTGCTGGTTCATTGGCAGACTGGCTCCTAACATCGAGACCTTTATACGGTTCGGTTCATATTTTGGATATCCATCCAGTATACATGATGCTTCTCATGTTTGGCGAGTTTTTGGGTATTTAGTCAATAAAAAAAAGCCCAAGTCATGTGAATTTGACTTAGGCCCTGCTTACATTTAATCCACCAAATCCGTGACCGCACCCAGTGAAGCCGAAGAGACGAGGCGCGCGTATTTTACAAGAACTCCGGAAGAGACTTTAAGTGGTGGTTGAATCCACGCTCGTCGACGCTGCTCCAGCTCCTCTGGACTGATCTCGAACGTCATCTCCTGTGTCTCGCTATCAATTGTCACGATATCTCCTTCTTTTAGGAGAGCAATAGGTCCGCCAACCTGCGCTTCCGGGGTAATATGGCCAACCACAAAACCATGAGAGCCTCCCGAGAACCTGCCGTCGGTTAGCAACGCCACTTCCCCGCCCAGCCCCTTGCCAATGATCAACGCAGTGACAGAAAGCATCTCAGGCATTCCCGGTCCTCCTTTGGGTCCAGCGTATCGGATGACGAGTACATCCCCTTTGCGTATTTCATCGTTCACGATAGCTGCTGTTGCCTCTTCCTCGCCATTGTAAACACGCGCAGGCCCGGAAAAGCGCAGCTTTTTAAGACCTGACATTTTGGCTACGGCACCATCCGGTGCCAGGTTGCCGCGAAGCACAACCAATGGACCATTCGGCTTCAAAGGGTTATCAAAAGGACGAATAATCGTCTGATTGACATTCAAATGTGCGGCTTCAGCCAAATTTTCGGCCAAGGTTTTGCCCGTTACGGTTATACAATCCCCATGGAGAAGACCTTGCTCCAGCAGCAGCTTCATGACTCCGGCAACACCACCGATATCGTTCAGATCCTGCATGACAAACGTTCCACTTGGCTTCAGGTCAGCAAGATGCGGCACTCGTAACCGGATTCGTTCAAAATCGTCCAATGTTAAATCGACCTGTACGGAATGGGCTATCGCCAATAGATGCAGAATTGCATTGGTAGAGCCGCCCAGCGCCATTACAACCGTTATCGCATTTTCGAATGCTGGCTTTGTCATAATATCTCTTGGTGTAATCCCCTTTTCCAGCAGCTCGATCACAGTTTTCCCGGCCTTCGCACACTCCAGCGCTTTATCTGGAGAAATAGCTGGTGTGGAGGATGATCCGGGCAAGCTCATTCCTAAAGCCTCGGCGGCAGCAGCCATCGTATTCGCTGTATACATGCCTCCACATGCCCCCGGTCCTGGACAAGCGTTGCACTCCACGGCATGCAGCTGTTCATCATTAATCTTGCCCTCGTGATATTGCCCAACCGCTTCAAATGCGCTGACAATATCAATGTCTTTGCCATCCAGCTTCCCAGGCTGAATCGTTCCTCCGTACACATATACGGCAGGTACATTGATGCGGCCAATAGCCATTAGGCAGGCAGGGGTGTTTTTATCGCATCCTCCCACTGCAATAAGTCCGTCAAAACGCTCCGCGTTCGTAACAATTTCAATAGAATCGGCGATGACCTCACGACTCGGCAGTGAGAACAGCATACCCTCATGTCCCATCGAAATACCGTCCGATACCGTGATCGTATTAAAAATCAAAGGCGCTCCGCCATGCGCCTGCACTCCCTTTTTGGCTTGAACAGCTAATTGATCGATGTGCATATTACAGGGAGTTACCTCGCTCCACGTACTGGCTACGCCGATCATCGGCTTCTTGAAGTCCTCATCCGTAAAGCCAACAGCACGCAGCATGGCACGGTTTGGTGCCCGGTTAACTCCCTCACTGATCACCTTGCTGCGAATTCTCAAATCTTTTTTGTCAGACATCACCTTTCACCCTTTCCAAATTAAATAATTGCGTACAGTTCCTGCATAGGTCTTATCAAGTTTTGCTTCATCATCGCGGAGGCGGCTGCCGAATCTTGCTTTTCCAACGCTTCGACTATAGCCGCATGCTCCTTGACGGAAGCCATCGTTGCCGTGATGGGCTGCTTCAGGAACACATACTTGAACCTTCTAATATGAATTTGAAGCGATGCGCTAAAGGAAGAAATGTAGCTATTGTCCGATAGCTCCACTATCAGATTATGAAACTGTTCATCCAGCTCCATCGCCTGATAAGGCTGCCCCTGCTCGATCGCCTGAGCAAATTGTTGATTCAATTGTTTAAGCTGCTCAATATGCTGCGTTAATATGAGTGCCGATGTAAATTCCGCGGCCAGAGCATGAAGCGCTGCCAGCGTCGGATACATTTTCAATATATCATCCTTTTGAATCGTCGTTACTTTCGTTTCCTTGCCAGGATGCATTTCAACAAGTCCCTGCACCTCCAGCAGCTGAAAGGCTTCCCGGATCGGCGTTCTGCTGACGGCAAGAGATTCTGCCAGTTCTGCGTCGAGCAGCTTTTCCCCAGGGAGAAGTGTCCCTTCAATAATCCATCTTTGAATTTGGGATAACGCGCGTTCTTTGGCTGACATGCGAATAGGTGAAGAAAAATTTTGCGGTACCGGCATAGACATCATCCTCCGTCTTTTGTTATATGCAATATATCGCATACATATATTAATTACAACTTTTATTTAGAATTGCCAATTTAAAAAAGCTCCAGTTCCTTTGTTCTCGCCAAAGGTCTGGAGCTTTCATGTCATTAATGATTAGTATCGTTAAGTAATTTTTCTTCTATAAAATTGAGCATGAGACGATTATGCCCTGTTACTACGCTATGTCCGGTGAACGGATACGTATGGAGCTGCTTTTCACTGCGTATTCGATTGTATACAGGGAATATCGTTTCCGGCAAACAAACGGTGTCCTTGAGTCCAACCGAGATCATAATCGGGATCTTGATCTGGTGCGCCATATTTAACATATCAAAATAGCTGAGTGTTTCCAGTACCTGATTTAATTTATCCGGGAATTGGGCGATGAATGTAGCCGCTTCCGTGAGGGAGCCTGTTGAATGCAGCAAGCCATGGTCCATATGGCACATGTTCGGAATATTGGCAATTGCCGCTGTGGGCTTATCACTTAAAGCCGCTGTAATGAGCACCAACCCACCTCCTTGGCTGCCTCCGACGATGGCAATTTTGGTGGAATCAATTTCCGGCTGCTCACTTACCCAATCTACCGCTTTCAGACTATCAATCGTAATTGCTTTGTAATAACTCGTGTCCTTGTCCAAAATACCTTGTGTGATCCAGCCCTTGGTCATCCCGAACGATTGGGGGAGCTGATTGCCTGTTTCTCCCCCTTGCCCACGAACATCAACGGCAAATACGGCGATTCCCATCAGCAGCCATTGACTGTAAGCCTCCGGATAGCCGCTTCCGCCGCTGTACCCCTGATAGATGACGACACAAGGAAGCTTTGCTTGATGATCCTGCTTCGCGAACTTCGGTATCAGATACCAGCCATGAATCGGTGTGTCATCAAAGCCTTCATATGTAACCCGATACGTGTCAATATAAGGCTGCGGGCTTGACTGTTGTTCACGCTGTCCGTTTAATGGTTTTGTTTTAAATGTGTCTAAGGTTGTTTGCCAATAGCTTTGCAGGTCATCTCGTGCGGTCAGCGGCGGATTAAGCTGCAGCAGCTCATCTATACGCTTTTGAATTGCACTTGGATATTCGTAGTGGCTGGGGTCGTTATGATTCATTAGATTGCCTCTTTTCTTCAAATGGTCATTACAAGGAAAACCAATATGGCTATGTACTACTATAGCTGATTTTGAATCCGGTGAGGAGTCCTAAAATAACCGAAAATAGGAAAAACCGCCCTCGAAAAAGGACGGTCTCTCCATTGCCTGATAAACTATCTAATAACGAAACAATAAAACAAAATGGCCAACGCAAAACGATAGTAAGCAAACCAGGTCAATTGCAGTCTTTTGATCAAATTTAAAAAGGTTACGATTGCGCCTAATGCCACAATAAATGCGGTTACTAGCCCGATTGCGAACATTCCAAAGTCATCCATCGACAAAAACTCTCTGCTTTTATATAAATCAAGACCTGTAGCGGCGAACATCATTGGAACGGAAACGAGAAAAGTGAATTCAGCTGCCGCCTTTTTGCTCGTTCCAAGCAGCATTCCTCCGGAAATCGTAGAGCCTGAGCGGGAGAATCCCGGCCACAGAGCCAAGCATTGAAAAAAACCGATCCCTAAAGCTTGCTTGTAGGTAATCTGATCAACCGTATCTGCGGTAATGGCACGCTTTACTTTTTCAGCAACGATTAACAGAAGTCCTCCGACAATGAGACTAATGAGCACAGTTGAGGGTCCGAACAAATATTTTTTGATCGTACTGTGCAGCGCCAAGCCAATAACGACGGCCGGGAGCATAGCCAAGCCAATGTGGATGAGGTTCAATCGGGACTGTGAGCCCCGTCGTCCAAAGCCAACACGCAGGATGTCTATTAATTTGCGCCAATACAAGACTACGACTGCCAGCACAGCTCCTAATTGTACGACAATCTCAAAGGTTTTTGCTTTTTCTCCAACGAAATTCAGGAGGTCTGCTGTTAAAATCATGTGCCCTGTAGATGATACAGGTAAAAATTCAGTAAGCCCTTCAACAATTCCAAGAATAATAGCAATCCAGGTACTTTCCAGTTTCGTTCAACTCCTTTTCTGTATGTACAACCTTCTATAGTTTAAAGGTTACTAGCGGTCAGAGCAAATTATGAATGTAATGGCTGTAGAACACAACAAAAAGTCCCGACGAGGAATCAACGGGACTTCTTGTTTTATGCTAAGCTGCGAACGATTATCCGAACTGGATTAGAGACGTTCAGCCCACTCTTCCTTATTGCTCCAATCCTTGGCCTTCCAACGCAGCACATCCGGGTTGGCCATATGGATAATTTCTTTGAAAAATTCAAGCCGCTCCAAGTCGGTCATCGGCACAAAGCTCTTGGCGACTTTTAAATTGTTCTCCAACTGCTCCATCGATTCCATTCCGATTATGGCTGTCGAGATCGGCAGCGACCATGTGTAACGCAGTGCTTTTTCGTACCACTGAGCAAGTCTTCCGAGACCGATAACTTTCATCCCGATAATGGCCATGCCTTTTTTGTTCGCTTTTGGCAAAAATTCCTCAGCAAAGCTGTAAATAAAATGATCCGCGGCAGACAAGGCCACCAGTGCGCTATCAAACGGGAATCGTTCAATAGCTTCAAGCTGTACATTCGGATTCGTATGTCCGCTTATGCTAATATGCTTGATAATTCCTTGATCCTTCGCCTCAATTAAAGCCTGCAGGGCACCGTCCTTGGCAAAACACTGCTCAAGCTGCTCCATCGTTCTTACATCATGCAGACGCCATTCCTCTACATGATCCGTTTGCAGCCGTTTCAAGCTGGCTTCGATAGAGCGCAAGGAACCGTCGCGTGTTCTGTCGATCGTCTTCGTTGCAATCCACACCTTGGATCTGCGGCTGCCCAAAGCTAACCCAAGCCTCTCCTCGGATTGTCCTTTAGAATAAATCGGAGCGGTATCAAAGTAGGTAATGCCTTCATCGATGGCTCTGTTTACAATCTGGATCGCTTCCTCTTCGGTACAATTGTGCTCATCGACAATACGTTGGGCCCCAAAGCTAAGAATGGGAAATTGTTGTCCGGTTTGTCCAAATTTACGATTTTCCATAAATACAATCCTCCCTCATGTTTTGCCAAGCAAAACGGTCTTCGCAGCCATCTGCTTGGATAAGGTTTACCAGCTCGTACAAACTCATTTCTATATCAGTATAAACCATCTGAACGTTTCCCAAAAGCCGAGACTGTTCAAGTGTTTGAGCTTACCTTGAACTAAATTGAGCCAAACTGGCACCCTGGGCAAAAAAACGCTCGATGTTCTTCTCAACCGTTGGATCGGCTATGAGCGGCGGTGCGTGATGCGGCTTAATCCGGGCATCAATAATCATATTGTCACAGGCCCAATGTTTGTTCTCATAATAGCTGTTCACACCATAAATGTCCTTGGCAGGATTGCTGCGTGTGAATGTCGCCCATAGAAAATTGTTGATGGTCGCGCTCATAAACGGACTATCGTCACACAAAATAATCATCGGGCATGACGGAATAGCTCCCTTTGCCTGAATAGCCTCACACAATTGTTGCAAGTACAACTGCTCATGGGCATAATCGATAAATTTAGGCCCTTGAAGCGCCACGACACCTGGCATCACCAAGTGTGCCTGCCCTCCCCCATTTAATTGCTGCAGAGCTTCGGGCACCTCTCTGCACAATTCCCTTTTGACATCTCCATATGCTGCGATAACGACTTTACTGCCGCTATTTAACCCGGTGCCTGAATAATCAAGCGTATCGATTGTAGTATTCGTGTAAAAATGTATGTCTCGATGCAGATCAATTCGCTCCAGGATATATGTTAAAAAACCCACTTCATGATGCGTATCCACAGGCTGCTGCTCTTCAGCTGTAATGAATAAATACTTGGCCAGGCTCAGCTGTCCGGTTCCCAGAATACGATTGGCGATAGTCAATATCTCGGTAGGCTGCTTCACTGATTGATAGGGCGTATACCTCTCACTGCCGATTGCAAAAAGCAAGGGATGAACACCGGCGGCATCAACAGCATGAACCTCCTTCACACCAGGGATTTCCTGCTTGATCGCATCACCTGTTAACTGATGGATCAGTTCTCCGAATGCCGTATCCTCCTGCGGCGGACGACCAACGACAGTGAACGGCCAGATCGCATCGGTCTTCGCATACACTTTATGTACTCTCATTAGCGGAAATGGATGGGTCAGGCTGTAATACCCCAAATGGTCGCCAAAAGGGCCCTCTGGCTTCGTTTCACCCGGATGAATTTCTCCGGTTATGACAAAATCAGCATCAAGACTAATACAATGTCCTTCAACATAGCTGTAGCGAAACCGGCGCCCTCCAAGCAATCCGGCGAAGGTCATCTCACTTAACCCCTCCGGCAAGGGCATGACTGCTGATAAGGTATGTGCCGGAGGTCCACCTATAAAGATGCTTACCTTTAAAGGGACTCCTTGTTTGTTCGCCTTGTCCTGATGGATGCCAATACCGCGATGAATCTGATAATGCAAACCAATTTCCTTGTTCATCTCATAGTCATTGCCGCTCAGCTGCACACGGTACATACCCAGATTGGAATTCATAATTCCCGGTTTATCCGGGTCCTCCGTATACACTTGAGGCAAGGTGATAAAAGCACCTCCATCCATCGGCCAGTGTTGTATGAGCGGCAGGTCACATATGCTGATTTCTTGGAAGCCAGTTGGTAAGCTTTCGGATTTTTTCATAGGAAGAGCTTTCCAGGCTGCAAGTCCGGTATTGATGTGGGCAAGTGGATTCTTTAATGCTTGTATTGGATCATTACGTAGAGTCATTACATTCTGTACAGCATCCCACGTATCCCGGAAAATAAACTTGCTGCGCTCTATGGTACCAAAAAGGTTGGATACCGCCCGGAATTTCGAGCCCTTCACATTTTCAAACAACAATGCAGGGCCGCCCGCCTCATATACTTTCATATGAATCGCAGCCATTTCCAGATAAGGATCGACTTCCTCTTGAATACGGATCAAATGTCCGTTCTTTTCTAAATCAATGATGCAATCTTCCAAATTGCTATAACTCATGAAACGGCTCCAATCTCTGATTATTGTCAGGGAACCTCAAGCTGTTTGAGATTCATGTTGTTTAAAATATACAGCTAGCCTATACGGATTTCAACTGCCTGGTCCGTTTATTACAATAGCTACTCCTACCATACCATAGATATCCATAGATTCCTCCATACGAACAAAAATAGAACAAAAAAAGATTACATAATAATTATTATGTAATCTTTTTTTGAATCCGTCACGACTCAAGCTCATCTATCATAAGCCAGCTTTCAAAATATAGGAATACGATACTTGTTTCCGTCGAGTGAATAAAGAAAAGCTTCTGAGTCGAATAAATCAATTTTTACAAGAGGCTTTTCTATATTGGATACGGTTAATGTGTTCTTCTTAAGCGCATTTAGTAAAAAAGGTATTTGCTTCTGGTCAGTCCCCATCAAATTAACATTCACCAAAGCTTCGTCAAACGTAATATCTGCTTTCATCATTTAATCCTTCCTCTCGTTATAACATAAAATTTGCATGGACTTAAAGTCCATGCTTCTGGTGTTCCAGTCAGCCATTTTTAAAAATATCAATTAATCAACATTTTAGTAATGCTTTGTTATAAAGCTATGCGTAACCTCTAATGCTTCCTCCAGATACGGGGTTGTGTGGTGAAATGGATGCTCTCCTCCAAAAGAATGATCCGCATCGGGTATGCTGACATAGGTGTGATTTGGAGCTGCTTCCTTCAATAGTTGCTGTCCCTCAAGCAAAGCTTCCCGGTCCTTGCCTCCCTGGATAATAAGCACTGGAGCTGTAAGAGAAGCAAGAAGACGAGTCGTATCGTATCTTTGCTTGTTATGCTCCACATCAGCATTAATAAAGGGGTTAGGGTTGCCGGCAGCTGCCTTAGGAGGAGGTCCGCCGTTCCAGGCGATAACTGAGCCAATATAAGAATGCTCGGCAGCGAAGATGATGTTGCTTCCACCTGCCCTGCTATGCCCAAGCAGAGTGATACGTTCTGTTTCGGCTTGCTCACCTAAAGGCAGCTTGTGCTCTCTTAGATTAACCAGTATAGCATCCAAATCAGATAATTCTCTGGACACTGTACTCAGCTTTTGAACGGAAGCCTCGTCGGCTCCACTGTTCAGGGCACCCACACGCGAAAAGTCAAAATGTACTACGTAAAATCCGCGTTCTGCAAACCAAGCTGCAACATAAGGCCAAAATCCCCAATCTTTATAGCCTCTAAACCCGTGGCTGATCACCAAAACCGGTTTTTTAATCTGATCCTCAACAAGCGTAACCTCTCCACGAATAAACAACTCGTTTTCAAGATCAATCCGAAAATCCTTCTTCACAACAACGGCATTTCCCATACAGTTCACTCCTTCTTTTAAAAGAATACGAAATAAAATAATAAAAGGGATATCTATGTCTCCGTTTTAACGGTGTCCAAACCTGTTATGAAACACCAAAAGCTTCTAAGAAATGATGATAAATAATTATTCCGATATGATTAATAAGAATATAACAATCCATTGATGAGCTGTCAATTAAAAATTCCATTGACACTTTTAATTCCGATTGATAACATTAAATTATTAATCACATACGATTACTGTGATTTAAAACTACTAGTCGACCGTATTTTCGGAGACTTCCTTATACAGGAGGTCTCTTTTTTAATTTACGGAATGAGAGAAAGGGCTGAGATCAAGTATGACTACATCTGTATTTGTAGAAAGTATTTTACCTGAGGTTGACGCTATCCGTAAGGCTGATTACCCGGTTAATCCATTGTTTTTAAATCGCTGGTCCTCACGTTCTTATGAGACTCGTAGTGTGCCGGACGATGTGCTGTATACAATTCTGGAGGCTGCCCGCTGGGCTCCATCGTCAAGTAATTTGCAGCCATGGCGTTTTATTGTCGCCAGGACACCAGAGCAGCGGAAACGATTTGAGGAGTTTATCAGACCGAACAACAGACTTTGGACTGATTCTGTCCCGGTGCTTCTATTGTTGGCCTCCGATAAGCTTCGAGCTGATGGAGAGCCGAATCGCTCGCATGCCTTTGATACTGGGGCAGCTTGGGCATCTATTGCTTTGCAGGCACGAATATTGGGTCTTACGACGCGTGCTGTGGGTGGCTATGATAAAGACAAGGCCCGTATTGTTTTGGATGTGCCGGATGAAATCGAGCTGCATGCAGTAATTGCACTCGGCTATCCTGGAACGAAGAAAGCACTTCATGAGAGCTTTCAGGATAAAGAACAACCGAATGGCCGTAGGCCCTTGAGTGAAAGTATTGTCGATGGGAAGTTCAATCCATAAAAAGATGCAGAAAGTCTGTTCAGCATTATTCGATCATGTCGTTTCTGCATACGAAAAAAAGATTACATAATAAATATTATGTAATCTTTTTTGTTCTATTTTATTGGTTTGAGAACTTTGTAAGAAGATTCGCTATACATCCACATTTATCCAGATTGTTGCACGGACCGCAAACTATAGCGACGATACAGGTGCGAACAACCAATTGAAGCAAGCACGATGATCGCCAATCCCCAATAAATATTGCCGTAAGCGATGGATAATGGTAATTGTTTCTGCCATACTAAAGCACTGGCCGTTATAGCCACCCCGAATGCCCCACTGAAGAACTGCAGCAGCTGGAACAGTCCAAGTCCCGAACCCAACTGTGATTTCGGCAGTATACGCGACATTTCATTGGAAATGGCACTTGACAGGACAGTAAAACCAACGCTGAGCAGCATATAAATAAACATCACTGCGATATATGAGGTGCTGGCAAATAAAGCGAATAGTACAACAGAAACAAGTACTAACAAGGGTACATAACGTATAATGGCCCCATTGCCGTAGTTATCAATAATTCGACCCACTCGACGTGATAAAAGCATTGCAAGCAAGGAACCTGGGAAAATGATAAGTCCGGAGACGCTCGCACTAAGCTCGAACCGGTGAACCAGAATTTGCGGCATCAGGAACAGAGTTGCAAAGCTGCACAGATAAGTCACGATTCCGACTGCACTTAACGTCAAGTAAGCACGATTACGGAACAATATCGGCTGAACAAAAGGATCTGCTGCCCGATTGATCCGGATAATAAACAGAGCAAGCGCCGCTAAACCTGCTGCTAGTGATGTCCAGGATTGGTTTGTTAGAAACAGCAGCAGTCCTGTAGTTCCTACACCTACGAAAAACGCGCCTAACGCGTCAAAGGAGCCTTTAGACGGTTGCTCCTTCGGAAGAAGAATCCAATAAAAAGGAATCAACACGAGCACAATTGCCGTAACGACAAATAAAAAATGCCAGCCTAAATATTCCACGATTCCCCCACCAATTACGGGACCGAGACCCAGACCCAGCGCAGCAGCAGACATCACAGTTGCCATGGCTTTGCCGCGCCGCTCCAGGGGAACATAGCGGGTTACCAGAACAAGCGAGAGCGAAGGAATTGAGCCCGCTCCTGCTGCCTGAACAATTCGCACGATCAATAACGGTATAAAGCTGTCGCTAAAAAATCCAACGACCGCGGCGACTCCAAGCAAGACAAGTCCGATAATAAATAAACGACGAATCGGAATGAAATCAGACAGTCGACTGAACGTAATCGTCGAAATAGCAAAAATGATCGAATAGCCAGTTACGATCCATGAGGTTGAAGCTGTCGAGATCCCGAAAGCGCGTGATACGTCCGGCAGCGCCAAGTTGAACATCATTGTATTCATAATGACAAGAACAATCGAAAATCCAAGAAGTAATGTCACCTTCCCTTCCTTCAGGAAGGGCTTATCAGCTTCGAAAGCTGATGACGGAATAGATGTTGTAGTCATCGGGAACCCTCTTTCGTATTTAATAGTTCTATTACAATCGAACAATTGAAATATATCATGAGATATGATAAAATGCAATCATCAGTTTTTGCAGAATAAAGGGGGATCACACATGAAAATATTATTTCATCCAGACCGAGCCGATATCCATCTGTCTTCCGTCCTTTATGCCCTGAGTGATCCAATCCGTCTTTATCTTGTCGATACGATATATAAATCCGGCGAAAGGACCTGCGGCGATATTGATGTGCCCGTCGTGAAGTCAACGGTTTCCCATCATGCCCGTACACTGCGTGAAGCCGGGATTGTACATGTCCGTGTGCAAGGAACACAGCGCTTCCTCTCGATTCGCACTGAAGATCTCGAAGCCCGTTTTCCTGGACTGCTTGCCTCCATACTTCAAGCTCATCGAACCTCTGGAGATTACATTCCAGTTGCTACAAACTGATAGTCTTATCTGAATATTTCGCCAAAATCTTTCGGGTTCCACTGTCCGATCTGACAGTAATGACAATCTTTGTATACAAGTTTAATGCTAATTAAACTCGGGCACCTTTGATGATTTTGAACCTTAATTTCCAGCTCGATTCTTAAACTTATTAAATAAGCATAGTCCGGTCGTTCTGCGCGAACATACTTCGCCAGTTCCCGGGCTTTCTTTTTTGCGGATATGCGTTTTTCAATCATGCCAGCTCACCTTTAAACAGGTATTCGTTCCCAAACCGTAAAGAGACAAGATCACAAGTATTTTTCTATAAGGCTGTAACGAAATCCCGTTTTTTTGGACTTATGTAGTGGGAGGTGTATAAATGGAAAGCATTGAGCAGCTTTATGAAACCTATGCTCAGACGGTTTACCGATATTTATTCAGCATTACGCAAAATGCCGATTTGTCGGAGGAACTCACACAGGAAACGTTTTACCAAGCGATGAAATCCATTCATTCCTTCCGGGGCGAATGTAAAATCTCTGTCTGGTTGTGTCAGATCGCTAAGCATTGCTGGTATAAGGAGCTCAACAAAAGAAAAAAAACGAATTCCGTTTCTATGGATGAGTTGGATATCACCTTTCAAGCCGGGAATTATGTGGAGAAAGATGTTCTGCACAAGGAGGAGAAGCTTTCGCTCTTCCGTCTGCTGCACCAATTGGACTTGAAAACAAAAGAAGTCATGTATTTACGTCTTTCCGGGGAATTGAGTTTTTCCGAAATCGGAGAAATTTTAGGTCAAAGCGAGGCTTGGGCCCGGGTAACGTTTTATCGCGGCAAACAAAAAATAATGAAGGGACGATCGGAATGGATTCAAAATTAAATTGCAGCATCATACAGGATATCCTGCCCAACTATATTGAGGGCCTGACCAGCGACATTACGAACAAGGCCATTCAAGATCACCTTGCTTCTTGCGCAGATTGCAGAAAAGCACTGGAAAACATGACAAGTGAGATGGAAGAAACGAATGGAATGAAGGTCGTTCCGCCGAAACAGATCAACTTTCTGAAAAAAATCAAACTTAGACAGTGGAAAGTAGCCGGCATGAGCGTGTTGGTATCAGTCATCGTTTTGCTATGCGTATTTTATTTCATCGGCACCAGAGACTTTCCCGTTTCAGGCCGTGATATTACCATAGGAGACGTTTATCAAATGAAGGACGGTTCCATTCACTACAGCATCTCTGCCAATGTGAACGGCTATGTTAGCAACACGTCCTCCCAAAGCGACGGAGAGTCGGAAATCATCCGGATTTATGAGCACAGACGGCTTAATTCCTCCGATGGCAAAAACATCATCTTAATTCCCGAGAAATGGTCGCCGTTGAGCAATTCTAATTCAGCTCAGGAGAAAACAGCCATTTACTATGAAGGTAATGGCCAAAGCGACAGGATCCTCATTTGGAAAAAAGGAATGGAGCTTCCTAAGGCCAATGCAGAGCAAGAAGCGCACTATCAAACGACTCGTACAAAGAACCGTTAGGCCCAAATGTTAGAATCATATACATTGTCGGCACGGCGCTGATGCGGGAGGACGGCATGAACACATTAACGGATTTTTCTATGAAAAATGCTTCGGCTATTTTTATTATTGTCCTGCTGCTGATCGCCGGTGGCGGTTATTCCGCTACTACATTGAAGGTAGAAAATATGCCTGACATCTCTTTCCCGGTTGTTACTATCGCCACACCGTACACAGCCCCGCCCAAGGATGTATTAGAGCTAGTGACTAAGCCGCTGGAGAAATCCGTCGCTAGGCTTGAAGGACTCACCAGCCTCTCTTCGGTTTCGCAGGATGGCTATTCTCAAATTGATATCCGGCTGGAGCCGAACAAAATATCCGAAAATGTCCGTGTGGAGGTGGAGCGTCTGATCGCGAACGTCAAGCTTCCACTCGGTGCTGAGAAACCAGCCGTGCTAACGCGCAGCATTGCTTCCGATCCCGTCTATTATTTGGCGGTATACGGTGAAGAGGGAACGGGTCAGGCTGAGTTGGATGCCGCGTATAAAGCTACCATCCTTCCGGCATTTGAAGGACTGAACGGTTTCGATCATGCGGATTCGTTCGGCACTCAAGAAGCCGCACTAGCAATTAAATTGGACGCTTGGGCGATCAACAGCTACGGTCTTACGCCGCCGCGGGTATCCGATCTGATTCGAGAAGGACTCGTATCCAGCTCGGCAGGTAAGGTGGATTTTGACGGAAATAACCAGATGGTTCGCGTCAAAGGACAATTGGACTCCATATATAATCTAGAAAATATGAAGATTCCAGCGCCAGGTGGAGATACGCTCCTGCTTAAGCAAATCGCCAAGGTGGAGGTAACCAACGAGCTTCCAACCATAGTCAGATTGGACAGCAAGCCGGCTATCGGTGTATTGCTGTATAAAACCAAAGAGGCAAATACTGTACAATTCGCCGCCTCGTTAACCAAGCTGATCGCCGGGTGGGAAACATCGTCGAAGGGGTTCAAAATCCATACCGTGCTGAACGGTGCGGCATCCGTTAATGAGTCTGTACACGGGATGATCCAGGAAAGCGTGCTGGGTGCGGTTATGGCTTCCTTGATGATTCTTTTATACATACGAAATTGGCGCATGACCTTGATCGTGCTTGTATCGATACCGCTGTCGATTCTGATTACGCTGCTGCTTATGAATCCGCTGGGTGTCTCATTGAACATGATGACGTTGGGTGGTATGGCAATTGCGATTGGACGGGTTGTAGATGACAGCATAGTCGTTATTGAAAGTATCTACAGCCAGCTGCAAAAGGCTCAGGAACAGAACGAGTCGGTCATCAGGCTGGCAACACGGCAGGTGGCTTCTGCCATCACTTCTTCAACTCTAACAACGGTTGGTGTGTTCGCGCCTATAGGCTTAGTGAGCGGCGTTGTCGGAGAAGTATTCCGGCCGTTTGCACTGACCTTAATTTGCGCGCTGCTGGCTTCCCTGCTGGTTGCCTTGACGGTCATTCCGTTGCTTGTGAAGCTGATGGTGCTGAAGGGGAATTCCCTCTCTCCGCTTGTTGAAACCAAAGCTGGCCTTTATCTGAGTGATTACCGTAAAGCGCTTTTATGGTCGTTAAATAATCGTATGAAGACACTGTTGTTTTCCGCCATCCTGTTCGTGCTATCCATTGTACTGGCCATCCCCAATTTGGCGATCTCTTTCATGCCGACCAACGTTTCCGAGAAACAGATGGTGTTTAACGTAAGAATGCCTTATGAAGCATCACTGGAACTGACAAATGCCGTATCCCGAGAAATCGAAAGCTTATTGAAAGAAGCCAAGGATGCTGCAGGCAGTCCGATTTTTAAATACAACGAACCGATCATTGGACACGGCTGGGCGGACATTTATACGGAAGCGGACCCTAAGCTGGATACGCTGAAGGTTTTCAAAGAATACCGGGAAAAGATAAAAAAACAGCTTCCCCAGGATTATAAAGTGAACGGCAAAGTTTTTGCGGTTGATGGCGCCGGCAGTGAGGGAGTCGATTTCGCGTACCTGCTAACCGGGGACGACCCATTGTATTTGCAGCAGGCAGCCAAACAGGTTGAGGCTATTATGCAAACGTTTCCCGAGCTTCACGAGATTAAAAACGGTTTAAGCGACACGAGGACCGAAGTCGAGGTTACTGTTGACCAGAATAAGGCGAGGCTGTACGGCTTCACGGTATCTCAAGTGCTTGAAACGGTGAAAAGCTGGTTAAAAGAAGATGAGCTGGGCGATCTCAAATTCGATCAGGTAACCTATACAACCAAGGTGATGCTCGATAACAAATATAAAAATTCGCTGGATAAACTCGGTTCCATCCTTCTTGAAGCAGCCGATGGAAAGCGTGTTCAAATCAATGATATCGCTTGGCTCAAACAAATTGACGCTCCAGCCATCATCAACCGGGAAATGCAATCGCAGGTGCTGTACGTTACGGCTAAAATCAACAGCAATGACAAGGGTGGCGTTAGCAATAAGCTTTCGGCTGAGCTTGCCAAGTTGGAGCTGCCTTTAGGCGTAAGCCGGGAAATCAAAGGTGTCGCAGGCGAGATTAATAAAAGCTTCAAAGAAATGTTTCTGGCTATGGCGGCTTCGATCTTATTCGTTTATCTTATCATGGTGCTGACTTTCGGGAACACAAGCGCTCCGTTGGCGATTCTGTTTACCTTGCCGTTGGCAGCAATCGGGGGCTTGCTGGGACTCTTGGTGACTGGCGAGTCTGTGAATGTCACTTCCTTGATCGGATTTCTGATGCTGATTGGCATCGTCGTTACCAATGCCATTGTGCTTATAGACAGGGCTCAACAGCTTATCCGGCAAGGTCTCTCCATTCGCGAATCGTTGATTGAGGCGGGAATGACACGCCTAAAGCCGATCCTTATGACCGCAAGCGCAACCGTTATGGCCTTACTGCCGCTGGCTCTGGGTTTTTCCAAAGGTGCTCTCGTCTCGAAAGGATTGGCAGTTGTCGTTATTGGAGGTTTAACTACTTCCACGCTGCTGACGCTGGTCGTTGTGCCGATTATGTATGAGCTACTCCATTCCATGATAAAAAAAAGAGCCTCTTCAAAGTGGACTCGCATGTAATTTACATTATATCCCATACGCTTGCGGGCAGGTACAACCCCAAATAGCAGCCTTCAAGGGCTGCTATTTACGTATTATGGAGGATAATTCAGATATTTATATCGATGATAATTATAGAGTCCATTTATTTAGTTTACATAATAATTGTTATGTAATCTTATTGGTGAGTGGATTATTCTTTTGCAGACTGAATAAGATTTTTACAATTTCATCCTGTAAATGGCCTTATTTTCAAGCCCGCGGATCGATTGGGTCCAATTCTCGGCTTCTGGTGTTGTATCCAATGCATCCTCTACCATCTGGAGCTTGGCATCTATGGTGTCAATGTGATGAAGAGCAATCGCTTCCGGAATTTGTGGTTGTACAGGACTGCCCCATTCACCTGAATTATGATGTGATAGAACCATATGCTGAAGCGCCAGAACACGATCCGAATTTAGATCTATATTACAAAGAATGGCTGCTTCTGTTATCCAGTTCGAAGCCATTGAAATATGACCCAGCAGCTTTCCATGGACACTGTATTCGGATACGATCCCAAGTTGGGCAGTCATCTCCTCCGGCTTGGCAATGTCATGCAGAATAATGCCAGCCGTCAACAGATCCGGGTTCAAAAATGGCCGCTGCCTGCAAATAAATTGTCCAAGCTCGAGCATCCGAACCATATGGTAGGCCAAACCCGCATAATAGGCGTGGTGGTGCGTTTTGGCAGCCGGATAATGCATCAGTCTATCTTCAACCTTTTTTACACAGAATGAAACTATTGCATGCATTTCCTTGTCTTGAATGCTATCCATCGCTTGCTTGATCGTATAAATCAGATCGACGGGACGGATCGGTGCCGAACGAATAAAATCAGTCAAGGATACACCGTCATCATCGGTCGCTTTGCGTATTTTGATGATTTTGATCTGCAGCTTTTCTCTATAGGTTTGAACTAATCCCTGAACACGAACCAGTCCCATAGGAAAAAAAGTTTCCTTATCTGTCGCACTGGCATCCCAGTACTTTGCCGGAAGCTGTCCTGTTGCATCACACAGAACAATATCCAGATAGTCCTTCGCGGGCGTGGAATTGGTTTGTTTGATTTCAAGCTCCTTGATGAGATAAAACCCAACGAATTCATCTTGTGAATTTAAGGTTTTGATTAAAGACATGTTTATTCCTCCTCAGGACTTTTCATAGAAAAGTCAACTTCTGGATAATCAGATTAATCCTTAGATGGATGCTGTCTGAAGCTGTATCCACAGCGTTTTGTTGCGGAATTCTTCCTCTTGCCCAAGCTCCTTGCCGAACCAATCCGGTGCCTCGAACCTTTGCGCAGCATGGAGATCGGGAAACTCGACCTCAACGACCACAAGCGCGATTTGCTTGTATTCGTCTATTTCATATAAAGTACCTTGATGATCCACCGAAGTACGCACTTTTTCCAATGGAACCAACCCTGAACGAGACAATAATTGCTGATAAATAGTCTCTGAAATGGTATATTCGATTTCCTCTCTAACCATGCCATGTCCTGACTTGAATGTATGCGTATAGTGGCAGGTTCCGTCAACATCTATCAGCTGGCGAACCCTGATTTCCTCATCCTTGGAAAAAGCTAGGTAAGTTTGATAAATCGTTTGCTTTGAAATCAACGTAACATTCGCCTGATCCAGCTCAGCCTGCGGGAACGCTGGTAATAAAAACTTTTTTTCGATCTCGATACCCATTAGCGACCCCCCTTTTCTCATTATGCACGAATTACATTATAGATTTAAAACCTGTGGTTGTCGATACTGATTGACTGGCATGACTCTTAATTGCTGACAATGGAATTGCATAGCGAGAGACCTGTAACTCAATTAGGCATTTGCACATAGTCTGTTATCAATCATAAAATGAACAGCTGGAGGTTTTTTGTATGTATGTGATCAATCCTTATTGGAATAGATCCACGTTTAAGCCAGTATGGTCCGTATCTACCTCGCAAGCATTAAATTTAATAAGAGAAGCCGTCCAAGGTGAGCGAAATGATGAGTTATTTTACGATGAACTTATCAAAATGGCCCCAAACTCAGAGCAATCATCGATAATTGCTTCAATACGTGATGATGAACGCGGTCATAATCGTATGTTCCGAGGCATGTATAAAGAGATAACCGGTCATGAAATAACAGGCATCAGTAATGAAAAATATGAGCGGGTAGAATCCTATATCGAAGGATTACAGAGAGCTCTTCGAGGTGAATTGGCTGCAGTTGAGAAATATCGAAAAATATGGTTCGGCCTGCCTCCTGGTATTTATCGAGACACCGCATTTGGGATCATCTTAGATGAATTGAAGCATGCAAGTCTATACAATTATTTGTTTACTTTGAATCAAACGAACCGTTCCGTTAATAATAAAGCATAGCAAACAAAAACCCCTGAAGCTTATATTCAGGGGTCTGCATCTTCATCCTGCTCTTTAAACAGTACGCCTCGTCCAAAGCGGCCTTAAATTGGCTTCAATCGACTGCCGCTGATCCTCCAGGAACGGCGGTAAAGCCAGTGATTCCCCCAAGGTTTCAAAAGGCTCATCCGTATCAAAACCAGGACCGTCTGTTGCCAGCTCAAATAAAATACCGTTAGGCTCACGGAAATACAAGGAACGGAAATAATATCTTTCCACGAAGCCGGAATTACGTAATCCCGCTTTATTCAGCACCTCGATCCATTTAAGTAATTCTTCCTTGTCATCCACCCGAAATGCCACATGATGCACACCACCCTTGCCAAGCGCGGCGACAGACAGATCACTGCGCGGCTCAACCTGCACTTCTGCACCTGATCCCCCTGCTCCTACCTGCATCACGATAATATCCTCTTGTCCTTTGACCAAGGCTGGAATTCGATTCTTCTCCGTAAAGCCGATCAGCTTAAGCGCGGCCAACGTGGAATCCGGCTTGCGAACTGTAAGCTTTACGGGTCCAAGTCCGATAATCCCAAATTCAGCAGGGACCGGGCTTTGATCCCATGGAATACCGCCCTGCACACCGGAATTCGTCTCATCGGAAACAAGCGAGAGCTGCTGACCTTCCGGATCCTCGAAGAAAATAACGCTGCGGCCTGCAAATTGTGTAATTGGTGAATGCTTGACACCATGTGCTGTAAATCGGTCCAGCCAATAATTCAGCGCCGAGTCACTCGGTACCCGTAAGGCAGTCCCCGAAATACTGCTTGCTCCCGCGCGAGTTGGTCCGATACCCGGGAAATCAAAGAACGTTAGCTCCGTTCCCGGATTGCCCCGTTCGTCACCATAGAACAGATGATAAGCAGATGTATCGTCCTGGTTGACGGTTTTTTTTATCAAACGCATGCCGAGAACCTCAGTATAAAACTTGTAATTCCCAGGTGCATCTCCGGTCATAGCCGATAAATGATGAATACCTTTTACGTTCATGCTGATCCATCCTTTACGTTTTTAGTTTTTTTAACAAATCCAGCAGCTGTTTCTGTTCCGATGTGTTCAGATTGTTGAATTGAGCCGCCTGGAACTGCTCCTGCATTGGAACTATATCATCAAATAAGGACTTACCCTCTGCTGTTAGCGACACATATTTGGTTTTCCAATCCTGCTCCCGCATAATCCACCCAAGCTCTTCAACCTTTTGAATGATCTGGGCAATGTTGCCTTTGGTTACAACGAGCTTATCGGCCAAATCCTGCTGACTGATACGTCCCGCTGCACCCACTTGGGCTAACACGTCAAACTGCGCTGCGGTTATGTCCCATTTTTTCAAATGCTGATTAGTTTCACGAATGCTCTGGTTGTAAAAGCGGGATAGCCGAAACCACAGCAATATCCCTAACCGTTTTTCTTGTTTGCTTAATGGATGCATTTCGTTGTCTGTCACAATAGCATCATCCCTTTTGTGTAACGGTAATTATTTTAAGTTTAGTACTAAACTTATTATCAGTATACAACTAAACTAACAAAAAAAACAATCCTGTACCTTACTCCTCATGCAGCCAAGCACCAATAGCTCCTGCATACTCACCATTTTCAATAAACAAAGGTGATGCGCCTCTAAGCTTCGTATAACGCTGCACAACATCTTTAAGCAGATGATTCCCAATGAACGAGGAACCGATAAAAATAACGGTGGTCGCCCCCGACTGCCCGGCAGCCAGTACGCTAACTGTTGCAACTGTCTCTCCTACTAAACCGATTACAGATGCTAACAACTCTTCTCTGGAAAATGGAGGGTGGGAAGCACCTTGTAAAATACGTCCAAAATTGCTTGCTGTCAGGTCACCAGGTATTGGCGGCTCTGCTCCCTCATAAATATGACTGACCTTTAGATCGATTCGATCACGTGCCCCCATGGCTGCTCCTTGAATAATATCTTCATAATTAGTTAACCCTGTTAACAATTGAGATAACCCTATCAAGGTTCCGCCTCCTACTCCAGTACCGCCAAGCCGCCGGTGTTGGTCGCTGTCTATCAAATGGATTGAAGTGCCCGTGCCAACATTGGTCAACACATACATGGTTTCCGTGACTCCCTGCTTCTCCAAAAAATATTGCACACCTCTACAGGTTGCATCAAATTCAACCAACTCTTCGGCTTTAAGGTGGATAAGCGACTGCAGCGCAGAAGCTTTTCCACCGGTCATACAAACTCGGGTATCGCTCATTCCGTTGATCCAGTTTGCCACATGAGCCAGCTCAGACACCGGAAATTTGTTTAAAACAAGCGAATTTTGCTCCATATAAGCGATTTTGATCAGTGTTCCTCCGGCATCAATTCCAATATTCATACATAGTTCCTCCCCATGTTATCGACAAAATAATACAATCATGACTTTTCTACAATATCCAGCTGCGGGATAAATAACTCCTATTATTACTAAATTTAATATCATTAATAATATGTATCATTAATTATAATCTTCATCTCCTGATCAGAAGATATAATCATCATTGTACCAGATTTACTGTATCTCATGTTAGATTTCATGAAGCTTGGGTTCACTAAAAAAGTGGTCTCTCGACTACTCTAAGGGTTGCAGAATTACATACTTTTTAGCGTTTTTTGTTTATCTTCCCCATACTTGGTTTCATTCTGCTTTAGAGTTTACATAATAATAATTATGTACTCAAGTTCCTCGTGCTTGTGAAAGTTCGAATAAGTGCATCACTTATTCGAACTTGATAACTCGTTCCTGACATACTGTTGTCAACAAGGATGGTTTATGATTGCTTCAATTACCGCATCACCATTTAACTTGATAACAGAAAGGAACGGGATTCAAATGAAACAAGTGCAGAACAAAATGGGAGTTATCATTACAGGACTTATGCTCGCTATCCTGATGGCTTCGATGGATAACACAATTGTGGCGACGGCGATGGGAACGATTGTGGGTGAGATTGGCGGTCTCGATAAATTTGTATGGGCCACCTCGGCCTATATGGTAACGGAAATGGCGGGTATGCCGGTGTTTGGCAAACTGTCTGATATGTATGGACGCAAACGTTTTTTTGTATTCGGTATCGTCGTATTTATGATCGGATCTGCATTATGCGGACTGGCGGAATCGATCGTTCAGCTGAGTGCTTACAGAGCAATACAAGGTATCGGTGCGGGCGCGATGGTATCAATAGCGTTCACAATCATGTTCGACGTCATTCCACCTGAGAATAGAGGTAAAATGACAGGCATGTTCGGTGCTTTGTTCGGCTTGTCGAGTGTTGCCGCTCCGCTGCTCGGCGGTTATATAACCGATTATTTGAATTGGGTTTGGATATTTTACATCAATTTACCGCTCGGTTTGATTGCGTTCGTCTTGATTGTGTTTTTCTACAAAGAATCGACAGAGCATTCCAAGCAGAAAATCGATTTCCTTGGCGGTTTCCTGTTGGTTGGAGCGATCATCTGCCTCATGTTCGGTGTTGAGCTCGGCGGCAAAGCGTATGCATGGGGATCACCGCAAATTTTGGGCTTGTTTGCAGGCTTCGCGATTCTTACTATTTTGCTTGTCTTTGTGGAAAAAAAGGCAGCTGAGCCTATCATTTCATTCCGCATGTTCCGTAATCGGCTCTATGCGACAAGCAATCTGGTTGCCATGCTCGGTGGAGCGACGTTCATAACCGCATCCATGTTCATACCGATTTACATTCAAGGCGTACTGGGTGGCACGGCGACGAATGCAGGACTTATACTGCTTCCGATGATGGTGGGTTCAGTCGTGACGGCAACTGTTGGTGGATTTTTAATGTCTAAGCTGCCTTATCGGACCATCCTGATTCCTACACTCATCATCCTGATCGCCGGAATGGCACTTCTAACCACACTGTCAACGGAATCTTCGCGTTTACTTATCACAGTGTATATGATCCTGGTAGGTTTGGGCATCGGCGCTTCCTTCTCGGTACTCAGCAGCGCAGCCATTCATTCGTTCCCTGCTGCACAGCGAGGAGCAGCTACTTCAACACAGAATTTCAATCGGTCACTCGGCATGACACTCGGTATTACGATATTCGGCATCATTCAGAGCCATTCGCTATCAGATAAGCTGACGCAGGCATTTGGTAGTAGTGGAACGAATATACCGAACAATATCAACTTTAGCGACCCTTATGTTCTGATGAATCCCGCAATCCGCCAATCGATGGACGGAAACACACTGAATACGATTACAGAGGGGCTATCGTCTTCCATTGTCGGCACCTTTGCATGGAGCCTCATCCCGGCAGTACTGGCGCTAAGCGCTGCCTTCATTATGAGTCGAGAGAAATTGGCTCAAGCAGCAGATACGGATGGTTACTCCCCTTCACATTAACCTTTGTAAATTGGAACAGGACTCACAGTTGTCGGGAATTATGGTATATGATTAATGTAATATTGCCCGAAATTGGAGGAGCAGCAATGAAACTCGAACGGTTGATGGCCATCACGATTCTTTTATTAAACCGCAAACGCGTGCAGGCACAAGAGTTGGCTGATCGGCTTGAAGTATCTTTACGGACGATTTACCGCGATTTGGAGTCATTGAGCCTGGCTGGAATCCCGATTGTATCGTATACAGGAACAGAAGGCGGTTATGAAATTATGGACAGCTTCCGCATGGACCGGCAGATGTTATCTTTTGATGAGCTACTTGCCCTCTTTACAGCGCTACGCGGTCTTCAGTCGTCACAAGCATTGAATCATACCCATGTAGACCGTCTGCTCGATAAAGTAGGGGCACTGGTCTCACAGGCAGAACAAGGACGTTTAGCCGAACGCGATCAGGTTCTAATCGATTTTACCCCATGGAGAAACAGCGAGACCGAGCGAAGCAAATATGATTCTCTGCAAAAATCCATAAATGACAAAAAGTTAATCCGTTTTACGTATACAGACGGCCAAGGGGAAGAATCGGAACGTTGTGTCGAGCCGATGGGACTTGTGCTCAAAAAGTATTCCTGGTATTTGCATGGCTACTGTTTGAACCGCACAGATTACCGGATTTTCAAGCTTTCACGTCTTCGGGATATGCAGGTACTGGATGAATCGTTCAATCGCCGAGCTATGACACTTACTAAACTGAATGAACGATGGGGAACGCCCCAACAACAACAACAGACGATCGATCTTGTCCTTCGGTTCACAGGTGAGGCTAAAGTATCCGCTGCAGACCGGTTTGATGAAAATGAGATCGAAAGGCTGGCGGATGGTTCACTTCTTGTGCGGACCACATTTCCTGATGGGAAATGGATCATTGGTTTTTTGCTTCATTATAAAACCGATTTGATTATTCTGGAGCCTGCCCATATTGCGGCTGAGGTCAGAAAAATGGCATTGGACATATCAGCTTTGTATCTCGATTCCGGACACGCTGTTCTCAATAAGGATGGATAATGATCTGAATGTTGAATAAATACGCTAACTAAGTTGGTAATGACAATGAATCTGCAAGAAAAAGTGGCAATCGTTACAGGCGGTGCAAGAGGTATCGGACGTGCAGCCTCCATTCTATTAGCCTCGCGGGGTGCAAAAGTGGTTGTGAATTATTTATCGAATATGGATGCTGCTGAAGAAGTAGTGTCCCATATTCGAGCAAGCTGGCAAGTGACGATGCTCGTTTTATGACAAGGACAAACACACCCGTTACGGGTGGACTTTCGATGGGATAACAGAAAAAGCAGACAAATATGGGAACAGTCTACTGGGAGTTGTCATTGACACGGGGAATATTTCGGATTATACTTTACTTAATAAAGTTTACTTAGTAAATTATAATCAAGAAAAGAGGACAATTATGGACGCTCCATCAAGCTCTTTTACAGCTGCAGATCTGGCTAGAACCTTTGGTATGGTTCGAAGAATGGGATTAAGAACTGGCTCCGTACAAGGATTAAGGCAAAGTGAAGCTTTGTTTCTTGTCCATGTCGTTTATTTGAATCATAGTGAATCCAGTCAGGTCAAAGTATCCGATCTTAGCTCCTCCCTGAATATGACGCAATCTGCCGCTACTCATATGATGAAAACACTTGAAGAAAAAGGTTACCTGATCCGGGTCGCATCTCAAAAGGATAAGCGAGTTGTGCTTGTTAAACCTACGGAATCCGGCAGAAATATGATTGATGAGACCGAAAATCAATTTCTACAACTGTTCACAGGACTCGTTGAGCATCTTGGGGAAAAGGATGGTCAGGAGCTGAATAGGCTTTTAAACATAACGCTTACTTATATTAGTAAACATTGGGGAGGAAAATCATGAAACTTTTTATAACAGGTATTACGGGTTATATTGGTGCAGTTCTTGCCGAGCACTTGGTGGCGCAAGGTGTTGAAGTGTATGGATTGGTGCGTACGGATGAGCAAGCAGCAGGCATTCAGAGCAAGAATGTACATCCGATTGTCGGGGACATGAGTAATATTTCAGCTTTATTGGAGGGTGTCACACGGACCGATGGAGTCATTCATACAGCTATCGCACACACTGCCGATAGTGAAGCGCTGGATACGTTAGCCGTTGCAACCATGCTGAAAGCTATGGAAGGAAGCGACAACCCTTTTATTTATACGAGCGGTACCTTGATTTACAATGATACTAATCAGCATACCGTGAATGAGGAATCTCCGCTTCAGCCGCTCCCCTTTCTGGAATGGAAGGCGCAGCAAGAACTCACCGTACTGCAAGCGGCGCAGCGTCGTATTCGAACGATAGTGATCCGTCCTTCTCTGGTATATGGGCTTGGTGGAGGCTTGGTGAAAGGCTCGATCCAATTAGCTCGACACTTGCAAGCTGCTAATTACATCGGGGATGGTCATAATGCCTGGTCGACAATTCATGTCGAGGATTTAGCTGATTTGTATGCCAAAGCGGTTGCCAGTGCAGCAGCAGGCTCCTTGTTCAATGCAGCCTCACGGGAAATGGTAACCATGCAGCAATTAATGGCCGCGATCAGCAGAATCACAGGCCTTGAGAAACGCTTACAGTCGTGGACTTTGGAGGAGGCAACCCACATACTGGGGCCATTTGCATGGGCGTCGAGTATCAATCAGCGAATATCCGGGCTGAAAGCGGAACAACAGTTGAATTGGAAATCAGGCAATCATTCCATACTGCAAGATATTGAGTTTGGTTCTTATCCAGCTGCACAGTGAGCCTGATTAACAATAAACAAGTCGCTGAAAAGCACTTTTTTCGGTATACTTATTGTTTCACTTCCCTCCTGCATGTGTAATAAATAACATGTCAAATTTAGGAGGTTGTTATCGGTGGTAACTACTAACATTTCATTCCAGGAAAATTCGGTACCGGTATTTTTATTCGGGGCGGACTCACAAATAATTCCTTCTTTACTGTCTGCACTCCAAAAGAATCGATTAACGATAGCTAACCTGAAGGAGTCTTTAGTGCGTATCGACCTGTTCCGCTCCCAAGCATTGCTATATTCCGCACAAGGTGACAAGTATTCGATACCTATTTTCCCTTAAAGCAAGAATGAGAACCTATCAGGTCTCGTACTTATCCATAGATGTATAGGAAAGGAATGGAGCCTCCGCTTCGTTCCTTTTTTGCTGCTGGGAGAGCTTATTTTCCCGCCCTCATTCGAGCCTTGGCAGGCAACCCATTTTCACAGCTCAAACCATGTTATATAATGGTAGGTATAACGTTAGCCCCACCGGACTCACGATCCGGCGAATTAACTGAACGAATAGGAGTAATCGAATGGACATTGTGCAAATACCTACATATTTAATTGATGAAGATACGGATCAGCCCCGTTATCAATTCGACGAGGATTCCTTGCAGGAGCTGATGAACAGCATCGCCGAGCTTGGCCTTTTATCTCCAATCAAGGTAAGAACGACTAAGGATGGCCGATATAAAATTATTTATGGCAACCGCCGATATAAAGCATGCAGTACCTTGGGTAAGCCTACCATCCCCTGCATTGTTTCGGATGTGACTGATGAGCTGGAAATTTATTTGGAGCAAATCGCCGAGAATTTGACACGGGAAGGCTTTTCACCCATTGAAGAGGCAGATGCCTTTAATAAGCTGCTCAAGGACCCGAAGTTCAGCAGTTCAACCAAATATCTGTCCAGTAAGCTGGGCAAGCCAGAAAGCTATATCAAGAACAAGTGTGACCTGCTTAAATTCAGCAATGCTGTCAAAAAGCTGATAGTAAGCGGAACGGAAATCAGGAAGGACAAGCTCACCGAGCTGCAGGTGCTGCCTCTGAAGGATTTACCGATTGAATACCGGGACTCGTTGGCACTGATGGTCGCCAGGGATGAGCTGTCAGTGAGTGATGTCAAGAAAATCGCCAAGCTGTTCAAGGATAAAGATATTTCCGACAATACTAAAGCGAAGCTGCTCTATAAATCCGGCTATGAGCTTATAGAAACATGGTCCGTATTTGAACAAAATAGAGCAGAAAGATCGAAGCAAGCTGAGCCCAAAGCCGCGACGAAGGCCGATAAAACGGATAAACGGACTCCCGAACAGCCTCCAACCGAGGCTAATTCAGCCACAGCGGCAACCTTGACGGAACCGACAAAAGGACTCCATTACGATCCCGAGCATAAAGCAGGTAATGAATCCGAGCATCAAACTGCTGCACGATTAGTAAGTGAACCAGTTAAAGAAGCAGCGTCGAATGCAGTGACAGAGGTTCTTATCGATAGTACACTGCAGAGATTGCTTGCCACTCTCCCTTCCTACAGCCCGCTGTCTGATGAGGTGCTCCGTTCCTATGAGGATATATATGACAACGATAAAGAAAGCTTTCATGCCAGTGTGAAGCTGCTTGTCGACAATCTGGAAAAACATCTGGAGCAATGGAAAAAAGTGCAGGAGCTTACGAAGGATCAGGACCAAATAGTCGCAGCTGAAGCCGTAAATCATTAATAAGAGGCTGATCCCCACCATACTTCCGGGGAATCAGCCTCTTTGCACTGCACACATGCACAGCGGCTTCCAGAGCCTCCTATTTGCTTGTTTAATCTGATTAGGCTGCCATCCTGACGCTAAACGGAGTGTGCGAAGGCAGCTTGGCATAACGCTTGGAGGCAGATGTTTGTCTGGACTGATGATGATTGCGAGCTATTCCAATTGCCACAGCAGGTTCAAGCTGATCCCGCTGAGCAAGTTCTACCAGCACCGCAATATCCCCCATTTGATAAGCCGCTGCCAGCATCTGCAGTAATGCCTTGGAGCTCTCTTCATCAGGTAAAACAAGCACATCTTGCTCCAGATCCGATCTGACGGCTTTCAATGATTGACGAGCTCGGTGAAGCGCTGCTTTGATCGCGCCTTCTGTCGTTTGCAGCAGCTGTGCCGCCTCTATGATCGAATAGCCAAGTACATCCCTCAATAAAAAAACCGTTCTTTGCAAAGCAGACATGTGCTTGATGAGTGCCAGAAAAACGGTTTCCATTTCCATAGCCCCATGATCCTGCATAACCGACTGCCGCTGCTCCTGTTGGAGGATTAAGGACAGGCTGCTGTTTCTTCGCATTCGATCGATCCACGTGTTCTTTGCAATCCTCAGCATGTAAGCCTCCGGATTCGCATGTCCCGTCTCTTGAAGTACGCGTGCAGCTTTCAACCACGTATCCTGAGCCAAATCCTCTGCATCCCAACTGGACCCTGTAATCGACAAACAGTACCTTTTAACGGTCATTTGCAGTTCAGCCCAATTCGTACCGTCAGCCTCTTCTATTGTTGGTTCCTTGCTTTCTATGGTACCAGCTAAGATCATACAGCTCTCTCCTTTACCTGGTTTAATGACAATACATAGCTTCAATATGATAACGAATGAACCCTGAATAAGGATACGCAACTTCTAAAAAAATTACACCGTATCCTTTTCCTTATTGAATTCGTTTGCTGATGGAAAGCAGATAACCAAACCAATATCCATAATGGAGGTAAGCAGATGAACAACAATTATGTGCCTTATGTGGTGGAGCAAACCGGTCGCGGCGAACGTTCTTACGATATTTATTCAAGGCTGCTCAAGGACCGAATCGTATTTCTTGGCGCCGCGATTGATGACCAGATGGCCAATAGCATTACAGCTCAATTGCTATTTCTGGCTGCGGAGGATCCCGAGAAAGAAATCAGTCTCTATATTAACAGCCCTGGCGGTTCTACCTCAGCAGGATTTGCCATCTATGATACCATGCAGTTCGTGAAGCCTCCGGTTCATACCATATGCACAGGCTTTGCAGCTTCATTCGCAGCTATTCTGCTGCTCGCAGGAGCCAAAGGCAAACGGTTTGCACTCCCGAACAGCGAGATCATGATACATCAACCGCATGGTGGAACGCAAGGTCAAGCCAGTGATATTGCTATCAGTGCCAAGCGGATTATCGGTATTCGAGAACGATTAAACCGGATTACTTCTGAAAGAACCGGTCAGCCGCTTGAAAAGGTGGAAAAAGATATGGATCGCGATTACTTCATGTCCTCGGAAGAGGCACAGGAATATGGGATTATCGATCAAGTGGTGACCTCATTGTAACACAAATAACTCAACTTTTCGTTTCCAAACACATCAAGCCCGCCGCCCAGAAATGATAATTCGGGCGGCGGGCATATTTTTTTATTCTATGAAAATCCTAATGCAGCACCTTACAAATACAGGTTCTTGGCACCTGCACTGCTGGTTTATAGAGGAAATAAAGTTACCGTTTCCCGCTGCTTCAAGCCTTCAATCATTTGCTGCCATTGTAACGGCTTATCGGGCAGGACCGAATAATAGCGTGTCAGAAACTGTACAATCAATGAGGCCGATACCTCCGTGCAGCTATCGTCGATCGGCAAGAAGCATAAGTCCAACACTTCAACCGCTTCACCATTGTTCTCCCAGGAAGGATGTACATAATCCAATTCCAGGCGTTGGTAGCCCAAATGAGACAGAACCTCGCGGCGCACATACGGATCCATTGGCTTAATACCGCCAAATTCATGTCCTTCGATACGATACGGATCATAAATTTCAGCAAACATGCCAAGCATCGAACGACCGGATAACGATGCCTGCTGCTGCAAATCGGCCATCCGCTTAGCTGCCATGAACCGCCCGATGCCAAGACCTGCTTGACCAATAATCGTGAAATCCGTCATGGCAACCTGCAGATCATCATAGTAACGGTATTCAGTCGCACCAACCACAGCACCCTCATGGACAGCTACAAATACACGAATGCCGGGATCCTCGAGCGGTTCCCTCCATAGTGAATACTCCAATACTTCTTCTGGTGGAAATACCTTTTTCATCAGTTCATGCATTAGTAAAAAATTCGGGTCCTCGATACTTGTAATTCGTACAAATTCCATCCTCAACACTCCCTGCTATTGATATAAATCACTACCACACATGTCTATCACTTACGTTTAAAAGGATTCCGCCACTCCATCAGCAGTCCGTAGTTGCAGGATTCCTCATCATCCAAATAGTTCGCAACGATATCCACCGGAGTACGGCCGCAGCGCATCAAAAAACTGATAACCGGGTCCTTGCATCGTCCATCCAATATCGCTTGCACATATTGCTGCACCGTCAGCTCACTGGCAACCTTATGATAACCCGGCATACGCCCCCCACCGAGCAATCGGTCTAAACCCAGCTGTACCGTAACCTCATACATCGATTGCATCAACCATTTGCCCAAACCAAGCTTGCGGCTATTTGGATGAATACAAACATCAACAACATACAGTGTACCGCCATCAGGAACGTGTGTTCGTATATGCCCGTTATCTGTAACTTCTGCCCAACTGTGACCCGTCTGCTCCGTATGGGTATCTACTCGAAGACTCGTCATCGACCCGACAATCTCCCCTTCTACCTCGATACACAAGGCTCCCTCGGGAAATCTGCTCAGATGTTCGTTCAACTGCTCCTTGTTCCACCAAAGCTCTGACGGAAAAGGCGGAGGAAAGCTCTCCTGCTGAATATGGATCAACGCATCAAAATCTTCATACGAATAGTTTCGGACCAGCGCTCGCAGCGGCTTGTCACCATGATAAACAAATAACTCTTTGAAATATCGATCCTTGTGATTATCTGCTAATTCAGCTGCTTCCTTGCCCTCGCTCAATTCAAATGGCCTCCTTGTCTACGACCAATCCGTATACAGGTCGGTTCTGCGATCCCGCCATGTCGTCACAGAACCCCGTTCTCGCACTTCTGCAAGCAGCTGCAAATCGAGATCAGCGGTGATCACCATATCATCATTTAACTCGCCTTGAGCCATAATACCCCCAGGAGGAAACGGTACATCATTAGGCGTCAATACCGCCGCCTGACCAAAATTGCTGCGCATAAAGTCAACCGTAGGAAGCGTACCTACAGTTCCCGTGGTAACAACATAAATCTGATTTTCGATCGTACGAGCGTGACATGTATAACGTACCCGATGATAGCCGTGGCGGTCATACGTGCAAGATGGACAAAATAATACATCTGCGCCGCGAGCTCGGGCCATCCGAACAATCTCCGGAAATTCCACATCATAGCATACCAGAATAGCAATACGTCCTTTATCCGTATCAAATACCTGAAGCAAATCACCTGCACCCATATTCCATTCCTTGATTTCCGCAGGTGTAATGTGCAGCTTGTTCTGTGTGGCGATACGTCCATCCGGATAAAATAAATAGGCCGTGTTAAACAGCTTTCCCTGCTCGGAGGTAACATGTGTTCCCCCTATCAAATGCATGCCTGTTTTCATAGCCAGCCCCTTGAACAAATCCACATAAGCCTCCGTATAAACCGGCAGTGCTTCAATAGGCAGCGGTTGTCCGTTCCCGTCACCAATGGACATTAATTGGGTCGTAAATAGCTCGGGAAACAATACAAATTCCGACTCGTACTCCTCAGCTATATGAACATAATGTTCTACTTGTTTGGCAAACTCTTCAAAACTATTAATGGTGTGCAGATGATATTGTACTGCGGATACCCTCATTTTCATCGTTTCTTTTAACCTCAATTTCTATGATTGATATATGAATAAGTTCCTAATAATTACGCTGCTAATTGTAGTATTTTACCCCATTCGTGAACATTGTTCAATTGTTTTGTAAAGAGTCATGGTCGCAATTTACTATATAAGGGTTTTCAAAATAAAAATAATGTGATAAGATACAATTCATCAAATCATCCTACGTTTGGAGGTTTAAAATTTGCTGCAAAAAACGACACGACTTACCCTTGTTGATCAAGTCATTATTCAAATTGAAGCCATGATTGAATCCGGAGTCTGGCCGCTTGGGACCAAAATTCCGCCGGAACCGGATCTGGTTCATGATCTGAATGTCAGTCGCAATACACTGCGTGAAGGTATAAAAGCATTGTGTCACGCTGGGGTGCTAATGACGAAGCAGGGTGATGGTACTTATGTATCTTCTAACAGCACGCTTGGCGCGGCTATTCAACGTCGTGTCCAAAAATCCGGCTTACTGGATACGCTGGAGGTTCGAAATGCTCTGGAGCAAGAAGCTGCCAAGCTATCTGCCGAAAGGCGTACTGATGAGGATTTAGCGAAAATCCGCTTCTATCAGCAGGAATGCCAATCATTCAGCATCCAACACGATTTAGAACGGTATGTGGACGCTGATTTGAAGCTGCATCAGACTATTGTTGAATCGACCGGAAATCGAATGCTAATTGACCTGTATGAGCATATTACGGAAGTTATTCAGGATTCAATTACCGTTATATTAATGGAGCAATTCTCGGACAACCTGCCGCCAGATAATCACGATCAGCTGGTAGAGGCCATATTCGCGCAAGATCCCGATGCGGCAGCCAAGCATGTGCAGCAGTTTATTAAAGAAATTAAACAAGCCGTCGAACGGGAGGAATTATAAATGGAAACTGAACCACGTACACTCCATGCTCAATCATTTTCAACTTCTACCGGATGGCTGCTTTTGCTGGGGATCATTTTGATCGCGGCCAATTTACGCTCCCCGATCACTTCGGTAGGACCGTTGATTGGGACGATTCGCAATGATTTGGGCTTATCGAATACACTAGCAGGCATGATCACGACACTTCCGTTAATTGCTTTTGCCTTGTTGTCACCGCTGGCGCCGAGGTTGGCTCGCCGGTTTGGCATGTCCCCTCTATTGTTGGGATCATTAATTTTACTGGTTATTGGTATTGTTGTCCGATCAGCATCGAATATCGGTTTACTGCTGCTCGGAACGGTCCTATTGGGCCTAGCCATATCCATTTGCAATGTACTGATGCCAAGTCTGATTAAAGAAAAGTATCCTTTACAAATTGGAGTCATGATCGGCGTTTATTCCGTTGCGATGAATCTGAGCGGTGCAATTGCATCGGGAATCAGTGTTCCGATAGCTACTCATACAGGATTAGGCTGGAAGGGTGCATTGGGTCTGTGGGGGGTGTTAGCTGTTATAGCCATTCTTATCTGGATTCCCCAACTCGGGCGTCAGCAGCATAAAGCACTTATTACGAAGTTGAACGAAAAGCATACGAATGTATGGAAATCAGCTCTCGCTTGGCAGGTGACGATCTATATGGGGCTACAGTCAATGCTTTTTTATGTCGTCATTTCCTGGCTTCCAGATATTTTGAAAAGCCAAGGGTTGAGCTCGGATTCCGCAGGCTGGGTGCTTTCCTTGATGCAGCTCGCAATACTTCCGCTTACCTTTATCGTGCCCATTCTGGCTGGACGCATGAAAAATCAAATCGCGCTTACCGTTGCGACGGCATTGTGTTTTTTCATCGGTATTGGAGGACTGCTTTCAGGGAATCATCTGGTTCTGCTGTGGTCGATCTTGATCGGGATCGGAGCGGGTTGTTCTTTCAGCCTGGCGATGACCTTTTTCGGACTACGAACAGCCAATGCGCATGACGCAGCCGAGTTATCCGGTATGGCTCAATCAGTCGGTTATTTGTTAGCCGCGCTCGGCCCTACTCTGTTCGGTTATCTGCATGATGTGACCAACGGATGGTACGTACCGCTTATCCTGCTGCTGGTCATAACCTTCTTGCTGCTTATTTTCGGAATTGCCGCCAGTCGCAATCGAGTGATCGGTACTCCCAAAGCATGATCGTGCTCAACCGCCAGTCTCTCTCAGCACAGATTTCGGCAGCTTAGGCACAACCCGATTCATCGCTTCCTGCTTTTGTTTGTCTCCCACATGCGTATAAATTTGTGTGGTTTGTATACTGGCATGCCCGAGCAGCTCTTGCAGAGTTCGTATATCTGTTCCTGCGATCACCTGCATGGTGGCAAAGGTATGCCTGAGCTTATGGCTGGAGAATGACTTTCCTTGCAGCTCACTAAATTCGGTCTTCAATTGGGCAAAATTCGCTTCGGCAATTTTTTGAATCATTCGGGTCGATATGCGGCGGCCAAATTGGGATACGAAGAACGCCTGCTCGATTGTTTTTCTCGGATCAATTCGTTCGTTCAAGGCCATGATCAAAATTTGAACCAAAGATTCCGGCAGCGGAACGGATCTCCATTTGCGCCCTTTTCCATATACCTGCAGCATGTGCGAGGAACGGTTAAAATCTGCTATATTCAATCGATGCAGTTCACTTACTCGTAAACCTGCATAACTCATCAGCAAAAACATCGCGACATTCCGAATCTGATATTTCCCTTCGATCGATTCCAAAAAAGCGGACAGCACATGCTCGTCCAAATACGAAGGCAGCGAGTTTCTCTCGACCTTTGATTTTTTTAAATGCAGCGCCGGATTGTTGTCCGCATATTTATGCTCAATTAAGGCATTGAAAAAAGTTCGAATCGAGGATAGATAACGATTACGTGTCGAATCCCCTGCTCCGCCCTGACGCATCTGCGTGAGGAACCGCATTACATCCAAAGCTTCCAGCTTACCCAACGATTTAGGAGCTACCGCCGCCAAAAATAATCGCACATCACCCAAATAAGCTTTTTGCGTTTGAGCGGTAAATCCTTGGTCCTTCATCCAAATATCAAACAGCTCCAGGAGCTCTTCATCGGGGTATATACGGTCCATATTAATTATCTCCGTTCGTTTAAAGTGTAATTACGCTAAATATCAATTTAGCGTAATTTTTTTGGTGAAAAAAACACTGCAAAATCTACGTTTTGCAGCCGGTAAAGCTCACATTTTATATATACGAATGTCGAGTATATGGATGCTATATGGATGATTTCCACCAAATAGCAGCTGGATATGAAGAAGCATTTACGTTAACGGCTTCACCGATTCTTGGTGTGGCTATGGCTACTCCTCGTTCTTTGGCCGCCTGGATCACACGTTCAATCGGATCCGTCCAGTCATGGAAGGCCAGCTTGAAAGCTCCCCAATGGATCGGAATCATTACTTTACCTTGCACATCGAGCTGCGCCTGAACGGTTTGCTCTGGCAGCATATGTATAGCTGGCCATCTCTCATCATACTGACCGCATTCCATCATTGTCAAGTGAAAAGGTCCATAGGTGTCCCCTATCTTTTTGAAATGGGTTCCGTAACCACTGTCTCCACTAAAAAACAGCTTATGCTCCGAACTGGCAATCACCCACGAGCACCACAAGGTCGAGTTATTGTCCAATAAGTATCTTCCGGAAAAATGAATCGCAGGGGTACATACGAGCTTTAAGCCCGCGGCCTCCGTTTCTTCCCACCAGTTGAATTCATGGATTTTACTCCGATCAACGCCCCATCTTGCCAAATGTCTTCCTACTCCACGAGGCGTATAAAAGCTGCCAACCTTATGCTTCAGCTTTTGGATGGAGTCGTAATCCAGATGGTCATAATGATCATGCGACAGCAGGACAGCATCAATCGGTGGAAGCTGCTCAATATCAATTGGAAGCTGCTTGCTGTACCTCTGATTACCAAACCAGGGAAATGGCGTAGGTGCTTTACCGAGCATAGGGTCCAACAGCAATGTCTTACCATCGATTTCAATGAGAAAAGCCGAATGGCCAAACCAGATGACTCGTGTACCCGATTCCTGACTTCGTCCAATTTCAGCAGGAAATATCGGGATAGGCTGGCCTGGCTTACTATTCGGATTTCCTCTGATAAAATCCTTCAGGATGGACAGGTTTGTTCCCGGTGTCGTGTTAGATCCAATATCCATCTCATTGACAACCTTATCCCCAGACCACTTCGCTCCGAAAGCAGGATAATAACGCAAAAACAAGATCAATGATAAGACAATTACTCCAACTATAATAGCTGCAATCTGCATCCTCTATCTCCTATTCGTCAAATTCATCGGGATAAGATTATGGTAGCATAGTCTTTTTTAAAGTACAATTTTGCTCGCTGTGTCGACAAAAATACAAATCCGTCTGGAAACCAACCAAACCTCCGATGCAAAATGGACAGTCAAGTAGGTTGATACCCTTCCCTGATAGTAGCGTAATACATAGCATAATAAATACGAAACCGAGCTTGTAGGCTCCGAATGCCTGCTTCAGGAATTGCAAAATAATCAATTAATCAGATAAATCATTAATACTATTAATTATATGGAGGGAGGATTCGTTGTGACTAAATATCTCATTATCAATGCAGATGACTTTGGACTTTCCCAAAGTATCAATCAAGGCATTATCGAAGCACATCATGCGGGTACAGTATCGAGTACAACCTTAATGTGCAATATGCCTGGATTTGAAGATGCTGTTACCCTTGCCAAGGCGACACCCTCATTAGGAGTTGGCCTACATTTCAACCTCACTTATGGTAAACCACTTGCTCACAAGCAGCAGGTTGCTTCTCTAGTTAATCCTAAAGGTGTTTTTTCAAAGGATAGAAGTAAATGGACTGAAGCGCATATCGTTACAGAATTGGAAGCTCAATTTAAGCGATTTATTGCCACTGGTTTATATCCTACCCATCTGGATTCCCATCATCATATCCATATCGATTCAGAGCTCGTATACCATGCCTTAAAGGACCTCTCCATTCGCCTGCAAATTCCAATGCGTCTTCATCCATTGATCATTGAGGACAGGCAAATCTTTCGTAGCTCGGATTATTTGATTCTCGATACGTACGATACAGAGGATGGTATTGACCGTTTAATTAGGCATTTGGAGCATCTTCCTGACGGAATTACGGAGTTAATGTGTCACCCTGGCTATGTGGACGAGGATGTGAGAGCTTATTCAGTATGGACGGATGGCAGAGCCATGGAGCATAACGTTTTTACGAATCAACGAATTGTCGAGAAGCTGTCAGAGCTGGATATTCAATTGGTAAACTTCGGTTTCATCCCAGAACCAGAAAAGCCCGAGTGTTCAGAGCCGTTTGAGCAAACTTTAGCTGAAGTTATACCTCAACCTATACCTCAACCCATACGTAAACGTAAAACAAAAAAGAAGATGGTAAACCGAAGAAAGAAACGTGGCATTCGCGTGCTGAATAAAGTTAAAGTAATGAAGCTCAAGAAGAAAATCATCCTAAAAAAGAAGAAACGATACACAAAGCTAAGCAGCAAAAAAGTCAGCTGATGATACAGATTCCTTCTAATATGTGCACCTGTTGTAAAAACAAGTCTTGGAGCTAATCGCATACTGTAGTTACCCCCAAAAGGAAGAAGATTAGATAGTTTCCTTGTTGGGGGTATTGTAAATTCATGACTTGATGGCTGTGAGGTGGAACCCCTACCGGAAATTTTCTACATACTCATACAGAAAAGCGTCTAGTCTGCGGGCATCTCTACCGAGCAAGCGCTTTACAGTATCCGTAGGCTTTTCCGGTATCACCGTAGACATGGTTTGAATTTCCACAACGTGATTCGCTAGCCAAGGAGGCATATGTCCGTGTTCGATCAGATTGCTGAGTAGTACTTGTGGGTCCAAGTTGATGTAGCTTATCGGCCAATGATTTCTTCTGTGAATCCGCGTTTCTCGCCGCCGTATCCATTCGCCGTATCAAAAAAGTTGACTCCCGCGTCCAATGCAGCATCCATAATACGAAACGCTTCTTTCTCTTCCGTGTTTTGACCGAAATTCATTGTACCCAAGCAAAGTCTACTTACTTTTAAACCCGTCCGTCCCAAATTTACATATATCACTTTTTTGCCGCCTCAAATTAGTATTTTACAATAATTTAGACAATACCCATTAATTAGATATATATATTACCCTTATCATCCAGATTCTAAATACCTTAATCGAAAATAGGAGAAAGGCGAATGATAAGCATTCTCCTTCTCCTCTTCTATAGCTTTTCCCTTGTAACTCTAGCGTGGCGACAGACATAATTGAAGTAGATCATCGACATGCGCGGTAGCCAGACAGACCACAGTATCGGCCGCACCATAATAAATCTTTACCTCACCGGTATCTTCAAGAATCATACCACCGGGGAAAATGACATTATTGCGGAAGCCACCTTCGACCTCATAGCTGGCTTCCGGTGCAAGCAGCGGCTCCTTGTACATACCGAGGATTTTCCGGGGATTGTTGAGATCCAGCAGCATGATACCAGCACAATATCTTTTTTTCCAGGTCGGCTCCCAGCCATTTTTCCCTCTTGTCGTGTCAAGATCGACCGAATGGAACGTAGTCAGCCACCCTTTATCAGTTTTGATCGGAGGTGCAGCAGGTCCTGTCTTATCATTAGCGAAGGCAACATCCTCTACAGCCAGCAGCAAATCGGAATTTCCCCAATACTTTAAATCCGGAGACTCCGAAATCCAGGTGTCAAAGCGGTCGACCCCACCCCTGCTGTATACGGTAAATGGCCTTTCCAAACGAACATATTTATCATTGATTTTCTCAGGGAACAGCACCATATTACGCAGATCGGGAGTTGATAAGCTTAAGATTTCAAAGTTTACAAAATCATCGGTTACGGCGATACCGCCTCGAATTCCATGCTCGGTATCCACTGCAAAGCACATGTAGCAGCGGCCATCAATAACTGTAAGGCGCGGATCATAGGCACGAATGATTTCTTGATCACGCAGTTTAAAGCAAGGCTTCGGTCCGACCTCCCAATGAATCCCGTCATCACTATAAGCTATCCCAAGATCTGTAGTAGAAGCAGGTTCAATCGTTTGCTCACTTATAGAGCCGTAATCATTGCGGAAAATCATCACGTACTTGCCATTGAACTTCGTCACTCCGGCATTAAACACTAGTGCGGTTGGATACGGAACACGCGCAGCATCGAGAATCGGATTAGCTGGGTGACGATGAATGAGCTTGCTGGACGTTAAAATGCTGGATTGAGTATTGGACATAAGTTGTGCCTCCATATGGGAATTATTGTAGATGAATATTAACCTTTAAGCGAGCCAGATGTCATTTGCATAAATGACTTGTTAGCAAAGATATAGACAACCAGGATAGGAAGAATCGACAGACAAGCGCCAGCCATCATAAAGTGGGTTTGTGAGGCTGCGGCTACTCCGTATTTTAAATTCGCCAAACCTACGGTTAATGTTTGCAGGTTGGGTTTGCTCATCGTAAAGACCAAGGGCAATAAATATTCATTCCAAGCGGCTCGGAAAGTAAATAGAGCACATACAGCAAGACCCGGTCTTAATAAAGGTAAAATCACCCTCCAATAGGTTCCACCCAGGGAACAACCGTCGATTGTGGCAGCTTCATCCAATTCTCGCGGTATACCATTCATAAAGCTGAGCAGAATAAAAAAGATATACGCATGCGCACTAATCAAAATAAGTACAACTGCCCAAAGCGATGTGTGTAAATTCAAGCTAATCATCAATTCAAATTGCGGTCTCAATACAACTGCACCCACGGAAACAAATAAGGTGCCTCCTTGTATGGCAATGTACAGCTTTTTACCCGGAAACCCCAAACGATCAATGACATACGCAGCCATCGAAGCGACAATGAGAGTGCCAACGGTTGTGCTAATACTGACAAACAAGCTGTTCCAGGTGAAGGTGGAGAAATTCGCCTGCTTCCAGGCTTGCATATAATTTTCAAACATCCAATTCGAAGGGAATATAGTCGCCCCTGTAGTCAATTCCAGATTGGTTTTGAAGGAACCGAGGATCGCGATTAATACAGGAAATATCGTTAGGAATGCAATAGCCAGCAAAAAAATCCATAAAATGATTTGCCCAAGCATGCGGGATAATGTGGATGGGTTAACGGTTGTATTCGGCCTGACAGCTGCCTGCATGTTCATATTGGACCTCCTCAGAGTTTTCGCAAGAAAACTAACTTCGTAAGCATTATCTTTGTTTTCGTGAGAAAACTGACTTCGTAAGCATATGCTTTGTTTTCGTTAGAAAACTGACTTCGTAAGCATTATCTTTGTTTTCGTATCAGAAATTTTTATTAACACGTTTGGACGTATAAAAGTAAGCGAGCGTAATCACGCCGACGATCAGAGCTGTCACGAAACCGACGGCACTGCCATAGCCGATGTCCTGTATGGTCTGAGCCTCACCCACAACAGGGAAGAACAGCTTATACACATACAAATACATAACTTCCGTTTTCCCTATCGGTCCCCCGCCGGTTAAGACCATGATGCTTTCATAACCTTTAAGGGCATTAATTATCGCCAGCATAATAATAATTTGCAGAACAGGTCCAAGCATCGGGATGGTGATATACCAGAACTGTTGAACTTTATTGGCACCGTCCAGTGCCGAACTCTCGTAAATATCATGGGGAATATTTTGCAGACCGGCCAGAAATAGCAGCATATAATTGCCGATAGCTCCCCACACAGCAACAAGAATGATCGTCAGCAGTGCATAGTCGGGACCGAGCCAATCGATATTTTTCGCAATGAACTGGTACTTCATAAGAAATTGATTCAGAATACCATTATAGGAATTAAAGATCGCAAAAAATACGACTGCCATAACAGCAGAGCTAATAATCGTAGGCATAAAATAAATCGCTCGCAGGAAATGCCTGCCCCGTAATCCCCTGTTAAGTACAACTGCCAGAATCAGAGCCAGAGGAAGCGACAGCAGCACCTTCCCACCTGCAAAAATAAATGTGGTGACAACTGAATCCCAAAACTGCTGATCTCCCATAATTTGTGAAAAGTTATCGAAACCGATAAATCTTTCCTTACCATAACCTTTATAATCGTAGAACATATATCTCATTGCCCAGCCAATCGGATACAATCCCAATACCACAGTCAGAATAAAGCTTGGCATCAAAAAACTATAGGCAAACCCGTACTTCCCTGCTTTATTCATGAAAATATCAACTCCTATAGCATAAATTCGGATAGAGAAGGATGGGGTGAGAACCCCATCCTTCTTGGTCCCTGCATGAAATTATTTGGCGAATTGTCCCCCAAGCTTCGCTGGATCAAAGTCAGCCATAGGGCTTACTTTAAATTCGCCCGCTTGAACACCGGCAGCCAGTGCTTCATTATAGCGCTTGTTCAAATCTGTAATCACTTCATTCAAATCGCCACCGCTGAGCATGTATTTGAAAAAGGCGTCGCTGTATTTGATTCCTTTGACATTGACGATTGGCTGGATTGGCCATACGCCATCCACTTTGCTAGGCAGGAAGCCTTCAATTCCTCCAATATCAGGTTTTTTGGCTTTTGCAATAACGGATGGAACCATTGAGATGCCAAAGCCCTTTTCATGATACGTTTGTAATACTTCCTCTTGATACATGAAGTTGATGAATTTCCACGCTTGGTCCTTCTTGGTCGATTTGGAGCTGATCGATAGCCATTGCCCACCCAGAAAACCTGAAGCGCCTTTGATACTGCCATCTATGCTCGGTACTGGGGCTGCTGCCCATTTGATCTTCGCAGGGAACTGGCTTTTGTAAACACCTGGCTCCGAAGAGAAGGACATGTACATGCCGATCTTGCCTTCAGCAAACTGTGCACGAAGCGGGTCGATATCGAGGGATTCCATTCCTGGCAGCGTACTGCCATCATCCTTCATTTGCTTGAAGGCTTCGATGATGGGCTTAAAGCCGCTGAAATCAAATTTGGCGGTTTTGAAATCGTAGCCAAAGCCTCCATATCCGCTAACCTCTGCGATAACACGAGCGGAACGGCCCAACGCACTCTCCGGGCTTTTGAAGTTTTGTGCAAATCCGTAAGAGCCTGTTGCTTTGCCAGCTTCTGTAAGCTTTTTGGCGGTATCGACCATTTCCTTCAGCGTTGTCGGCGGATTTTTGATCCCGGCCTTTTCAAACAAATCGACATTGTATATCAAGCGCATCGTCGTTCCATAGTTCGGCAAGCTGTACATTTTACCATCAAAGCTGTTCAAATCAACCATGGCCGGGAAATTTTTCTTCTGATCAGCAGTCAAATAGCTGTCGATTGGAGCCAGGTATTGCTTCTTGTAAAAGGTTTGAATCGTATTTTCTTTGACACGAATAATATCCGGTGTCTCCGCTGACGTAAACGACAAGTCGATCGCCTGGTTGAAGTCTTCCGTTTTAACAACGAGTTCGACCTCAATGTTATCTTTATTCGTTGTATTGAACTTTTCAATCACTTCTTTAATATAGTCCGCATCATGGCGGTCTCCGGTCCAGTAGGTCAGCTTGGTTTTGGCTGCCGGCTTGGTCGCGGTATCCTTGTTGTCTGCAGGTGCAGGTGTAGCTGCCGGAGTGGTGCTGCATGCCGTCAATCCTGTTACCAGAAATAAACAAAATGCAGACAAGGCCAGTTTTTGATTCAGCTTTGTATTCATATTGATCTCCCCTTATCTATTTCATTATTTTAGCTTACATGTTGATTATAAGTGTTTCATGCCTGTTACATAAGGTGGTTAACCCAACATTAAGGGCAGGTTTTCATACAAAAAGGGAAGAAATTCATGATTGAATTCTTCCCTGCGATGATATTTTAAATTCAGACGGTGTCATGCCCGTATGTTTTTTGAAAATATCACTAAAATAACGCCGATGCTCATAACCAAGCTCTTGCGCGATTTCCTGAACCTGAAAATCATCAATCAGCATGTTTTTGGCCTTTTCCATCTTTTCCTGAATCACAAATTGCTGGAATGAAACGCCGAGTACCTTTTTGAACAGGTTAGAAAAATAGCCCTGGCTGAGATTAATTTGCCTGGAGCAATGCTCCAACGACAAATCCATATGCAGATTGGCCCGGATGTAATCCTTGACCTGATGAATAATCTTGATCGATTCGTGGGAACGTTCTTTCTCGATCCATGCGCAGCCTTCCAGACAGAGCTCTTTCAATAAGGTTCGAAACTCCTGAAGCGACGGCTGACTTTTACTTTTAAACTCGTTCATTTTCGTTTCCATCTGATGAACAGTCTCATAAGGGAACTTTTCCAGCATCAGCCTGAAAATTTTGGAGGACAGCTCATAGCATACATTTTCCACGTATTGCGGCTCGGGTAGCGGAACAATATCAACCAGATCGTTGAATATTTCTTCAAGCAAATGCTGGCTTTTGTCACTGTTACCTGAGCGTAGGGCGAATAGGAAGTCCTGCTCCTTCGAAATTGAATAGCTCGGTATGCCTCTCTGTCCAGTTGCCATATTCGCACAGCTGAATACACCGTTGCCTTCGGTATAAAAATGATAAGATAATGCATTCAAAGCCTGTCGGTAGGAATGTGGCAATTCATGAATGCCGTGTACACCGAGCCCTACTCCGATAGAAACCGTAAATCGCGTATAACGGGCAATGTTCAAGCAGCAGGCTTCGGCAATTTCAGATGCTATCTGATCATCCTTACAGTTCATGACAACCACATAACGGTTGATAGCTTCACGAAAAATAATACCAGTCGTCATCGAGGTTATCGTTTCTTCCATAATATTTTGCAAACTGAACCGGATCAATTCAATTTCCTGAACAGGCAGCGCCTGATACTTGTCCATAAATTGATCGATTTCAACAATGAAAATGACGAAGTCCTTCGGCTCCAAATCGACCCCGAGAAACTCCCAGCGCTGTCTGGCACTAGCCTCACTAGTCTGGTGATGCAGCAGCAGCGTCAAATATTCTTGCCTCAGGATCGGCAGGCTTTCCTTGATTTTCTGCTCCATTTCCTTGAGTCTGATCTGCTCTTTGTACTCCATTTCACAAGCCAGCTTGGCTTTCAATACAACACTGACAATTTCATCGATAGCAAACGGCTTTTTCACAAAATCAAAGGCTCCTAGTCGAATGGCCTGTTGAGCATAAGAAAAATCGGAGTATGCACTCAAAATAATAATTTTGGTTCGTGGTGATGCTTCCAATATTGCCTGAGTCATTTCAAGTCCATCCATACGAGGCATGCGAATATCAGTTAAAATAATGTCGGGCTTCATTTCCTGTGCCAGACGCAGTCCTGCTTCTCCGTCCAATGCTGTACCGACGATCTCAATCTGGTGATCGAGCCAAGCTATTTTTTGTGAAATCATATCGACAACCATCTTCATATCGTCAATGACACATAATTTAATAAGGTTATGCGATTCCATCCTATTCATGGTCTCCTTTATTCATCGGAATCCACAAAGCTACTGTAGTTCCGTTCTTGTCATTATTCGTCAGCTTCATGCGACTCTCATTCCCATAGTACAGCTGCAGCCGATTCCTAATATTTCGTAATGCATAGCCTTTTTTGGTATTAACACCAGCTGCCATTCCCTGCTCGACCTTATCCATATCTACACCTGTGCCGTTGTCTTCAACCAGGAGATGCAGCATCTGATCGTCCTCTGAGATCTGTATGCGGATCCTGCCTCCGGAAGCTTTGTCCTTAAATCCATGTAAAATACTGTTCTCAACCAGTGGCTGGAGCACAATTTTGGGTACATAATAGGCTAGCAGCTGATCATCCTCAACAATCAACTCGTACTCAAACAAACCTTCATAGCATTTCTGCTGAATCGCACAATATTGCTTGACATGCGATAATTCATCCTCCAGAGTCATCATATCCTTGCCGCCGCTCAAGCCCAACTGAAACATTTGAGATAAGGCCAGAATCAGCTCATTCACGTCGTTGTTTTCTCCCAAAACCGACTTGCAATAAATCGCATTTAACGTATTGTACAAAAAATGAGGCTCCATCTGAGCTGTTAAAGCTTTCATCTCTGCTTTTCGTTTCTCCTGCTCGCTGAATTTGACGTTGCCAATCAATTGATTGATCTCATCCAGCATCCGGTTGAATTGAAATCCGACCTGAGCCACTTCATCTGTATAGCGGCTTTCAAAACGAACCGAGAGCTGGTTGTCCTCGACCTTTCTCATCAATCCCTGCAGCTTAAACAAAGGTCTCAAGAGCAAGGCCGTCAAGTAATTAGACAACAGCCAGGATGTCAGCACGAAGCCCACAATGATATATAAGGTCGTCCGCTTAATACCATTCACCTGCTGCAGCAGCAGATCCTTGGACTGTGTACCTATGAGAATCCAATCATCGGCAATTTCCAGCTTCGTATAGTTAACCAAATAATCGGCTTTATGGAATTCATGAAAAAAAGAACCCTGCAGCCCAGACCTCATTTGCTGTAAAAACAAGGCATCCTGATTGAATTGGTAAGTGTTCGGGACATCGTCTTGAATGACGTCCTCGCCTTTGGCATCAACTAATACATAATTGCGGTCCTTACTTGGCGATTTTTGGTTAATTAAGCGAACAAACTCTCTTTCCTTAATATTCACGACAACGAATACATTCAGCGGGTCACTGGACACACGTTCATGCATCCCTTTGGTAACAAAAGAGAGCACACGCTGGTTTCCTGAAAAAAAGAGATCGGCATGTCCTTTATACCAAACGCCTTTAGGGCTATTTTTGATCTTATCATACAAGTCGGAATCGTAAAATGATTGTGCTGGGTTCCGATTCTCGGATGTTGAATAAAAATCACCGATTGGCGTGGCTATCAATACATTTTGAATCAGAGGCTCGTTATAGCTGATTTGGGAAAATACAAACTGCAAAGCGGATAAATGCTTATAATAATTGAGAAAATCGTTATTTTGAACATCTCGTAGCATTTGTTCGAAGGCATCGCTGAACATCAGCGATTGAATCGATGTAGAAATATTTTTCAGTCGGGTATCCATGATTTGCGCGGTCTTGTTGACGGTTTCCTGGCTCGATTCAAACGCATTGTTCTGAATTTCCTTGGATGCGATCAAATATGAAATCGTACCTGCCGCGCTAATAGCCAATGTGATCAAGATGACGAAGGAAATCAGGATTCTTTGTTTAAATGGTAGACTATGGAAAAAATCATTGAACTGGGTTGTAATGCGGTCGAACCGTCTCCCCCTCATAAGCACCTTCCTCGAATTTTAAGTAGCTAAAGTATAAACGGTAAGGAGACATTATGTCTATAATGAGGACATTGGATGAAAAAAAGATTACATAATAAATATTATGTAATCTTTATATGAGACTTCTACTCAGGTTCCAGCTGTGCCTGTCTCGCTAGTTTTTAGGTTAAATACAACTAATAAATCTGTCATTCTCAACCTTGCACTTGGTATTGGAATAGGTGTTGCCATTGGGGTCGGAGTCGGGGGAATTATAGCAAGTAAAAAGAAATAGCCTTATTCATTTACTGCCAGTTACTCCTGATATTGAATAAGCTCTCTGCCGACATAGATTCCGCTGGCAGCTGCTTGAGATAATGAATGTGTTATTCCGGAGCAATCCCCTATCACGTATAAATCACGAACCTCCGTCTCAAAATGGGTATCCGTCTCTATTCTCGGCGAATAAAACTTCCCATCTATCGCATACAGAAGCGTATCCTCATCAATTGGTTTTTCTAAAAGCCTTTCCAAAGACTCCAGGAATAAAACCACAGCTTCAACATAAAGCTCCGGAACCTCCTGCTTCAAGCTGCCATAATCTACAGATAAAGTCGGCTTGACTGTATTGCGAGACATTGCAGAAGCCAAGGTTGCCCTGTCACTCTTCAAATCTCCCAAACGCTGCACCAATATGCGGTCCCTATTGTGATTAATAGCTCCAATAATCGAATGTGCATATTGGTTGGCTTCCTGCAAGGTTGAAAAATATCTCGGAACAAACAAAGTAAAATTCAGATTAGAGGTACCCTCATCTTGTTCCCGGTAATTCTGCCCGTCTGCCATGACAAGTCCGTCCTGAAATTTACGAATGATTCTTCCCTTTGGATTCATACAATACGTGGTGGCATGAAAGCCATCCCCCCGATATTGCAGCTTGGTTTCAAATGATCCCTGGAGTATAGGATCGAGCTGGTTGGCCGGCATCTCTACACGAATGCCAAGATCCACTCTCGTATGGTTCTGAGGGATACCTAAGGAAACACATTGATCAGACAACCAGTCGTTGCCGCTGCGGCCCGTGGCTATAATGACTTTTTTTGAATAGATGGGTGATTCCCCTGTTATTTCCAGCTCAAAGCCGTCTTTACCTTTACGAATCAACTCTACTTCCGTATCAAATTTAAAATCCATTTGGCTGTTTAATGCTATGAACATTTGTTGCAGCACGGATTCCGACAATCGAGTTCCCAAATGACGAACTTTCGTGGATAGAACCTCAAAACCAGCTTTTTTGGCCTTTTGAACAAGGGAGGGATTTTCTGTGCTATACATCCCCACCTGGTCTCCACCAAATCGGCACAGCACATGATCTACCTCCTCCATGAGCTTCAAAGCATAGTCATATCCTACCTTGGACTCCAGCTCACCACCAAAATCGTTCGTATAGTTATATTTCCCTTCGGATTTACCTAATCCACCAAAGCCGATGTATTTTGCACAGGAAACACAATGACAGCTTTCTTCTCCGCGTTCCAAAGGACAATCTCGTTCCTCCAGCCGTTTGCCCTTGTCAATCATTAAAACACGCAAGTTCCCCTGCAACAAGGTATGGGCTGCAAAAATTCCGCTTACCCCTGCCCCAATAATTGTAATATCGTACATCGTCTTTCTCCTTTTGATATCAAAGTCAATCACGAGTCAAGCTTGCACTCGAATTAGCCGCGATTGTTGATATTTTCAGGGTACATGTCATGAGCGAACAAGCGATCTTTGGCCATTTTGGCATATTCGGTACCTGGACGGCCATAGTTGGCGAACGGATCGATGCTAATGCCACCTCGAGGTGTAAACTTTGCCCACACCTGAATATATTTGGGGTTCATTAATCGGATCAGATCCTTCATGATAATATTCACGCAGTCTTCATGAAAGTCGCCGTGGTTTCTGAAGCTGAACAAATACAGCTTGAGCGATTTGCTTTCGACCATATCAACATCAGGCATATATTGGATGTAGATGGTGGCAAAGTCAGGCTGGCCTGTCATCGGACAAAGGCTTGTAAATTCGGGACAGTTGAATTTCACGAAGTAATCATTTTCCTGGTGTTTGTTCACAAAGGTTTCGAGGATGCCGGGGTTGTAGCTGTTCGGGTATTCAACATTTTGATTACCTAACAAGCTTACACCTTTCAGCTCGTTTTCTTTTCTTCCAAATTCCGGTTGTATGCCATCTTGTTGTGTGCTCATAGTTAGAATTCCTCCATTAATTGTAGGTTACCAAATAAACAATCTGCTTATGCTAGATTAACTCTCGACTCGATACAAATCAATACCTGTGGTATAGTAATGAATGAAAACGGATGTCCATTCGTTATTCTGCACGTGCGTTTGCTTGTCTGACAGAGGCAAGAGAGGTTCGAAAACTCCCTCTATAAAAAACTAAAGAACTGATATCCAATGCTGATATTAGTTATGATCTTTGTTTGTATAGTTATTTTTGAATCTCTCTTTTTATCTCCATTTTGTAGAAAAGAGAGGAATACGACTAATGAAAAATGAAAAAGCCATAGTTGTCTTTAGCGGCGGACAAGACAGTACGACCTGCTTATTTTGGACTAAAGCCCGATACAGCGAGGTAGAAGCGATTACGTTTAATTACGGACAGCGCCACAAGCTGGAGTTGGAATGTGCGGCTCGTATCACTCAGGATCTGGGTATCAAGCATCATATTCTGGATATGTCATTATTGAATCAGCTGGCTCCGAGTGCTCTGACACGGGACGATATCGATATCCAAGAAGAAGATGGGAAGCTCCCCAATACGTTTGTAGACGGCAGGAACCATTTATTCCTCTCCTTTGCGGCGGTTTTAGCCAAGCAGGTGGGCGCGCGGCATATCATTACCGGTGTCTGTGAGACGGATTTCAGCGGTTACCCCGATTGCCGAGACATATTCATTAAATCACTCAATGTCACCTTGAATTTGTCTATGGATTACCCTTTTGTTATTGAAACACCATTAATGTGGTTAAATAAAGCAGAAACGTGGGCGTTATCAGACGAACTGGGTGCTTTTGATTATGTCCGCAGCCAAACACTTACTTGTTACAATGGAATTATCGCGGAGGGCTGCGGAGAATGTCCAGCATGTCGCCTTCGCCAAAGAGGTCTTGATGATTACCTGTCATTAAGAAATGATCGGGTATTGTGATGATACAACAAATATATCCCTCAGTCACCCATCCCTTTCAATTTGAACTTAATAAAGACTTCCACTTTGCAGCGGCCCATTATATACCTGCGGAAGCTGCTGGGCAATGCGCACAGATGCATGGGCACACTTATTATGCCAATATTACGATTGCTGGTAATGAACTGGACGAAACAGGCTTTCTTGTCAATTTTTCATTGATTAAGAAGCTCATACACGACCGTTTCGATCATACGCTGCTCAACAACGACAGTCAATTTGATCGGCATGATGCCTCCCGATTTCCAACAAGTGAAATCATAGCGAGAACCATATGTAATCTTGTACAAGAATATTTGGATACAACCGCGAACCGCCCTGCCTGTATTCAAGTGTTTTTGCGGGAAACACCTTCAAGCTATGTCATATTCCGTCCGAAGGCGGGCGTATCCTATGAATGCTAAAGGCATACCCGTTCTTGAAATATTTGGTCCTACCATACAAGGTGAGGGAATGGTCATTGGGCAAAAGACGATGTTTGTTCGTACAGCGGGCTGCGACTATTCTTGTTCCTGGTGTGATTCTTCCTTTACTTGGGATGGCTCTGCTAAACAGGACATTCGATGGATGTCAGCACGAGAGATTGAACAAGAGCTCGATGAATTAGGTACAGCTACCTGTAGTCACGTCACCATATCTGGCGGTAATCCGGCCCTGATCAAACAGCTGGGCGAATTAATCGAGGTTCTTCATGTGCGAGGAATCGAGATTGCCCTAGAGACACAAGGAAGTCGTTGGCAGGATTGGTTTATGGATATTGATGAATTAACACTGTCACCTAAGCCTCCAAGCTCCACAATGATCACGGACTGGACTCAATTGGATCCTATTGTGGGGAAATTAACCATAGGACATAAAAACTTCAGTTTGAAGGTCGTTATCTTCGACGATGTTGATTTGGACTACGCACGGACTGTCCATCGCCGTTATCCGCATGTTAATTTATATTTACAAGTAGGAAATCACGATGTTAGCGAGATCAACCGGGATGTGCTGCAGCAGCAACTAATGGAACGATATGTATGGCTGATACAAACTGTGATGGCTTCAACTGATTTTAAAAAAGTGAGGGTTTTACCACAGCTGCATGCCTGGATTTGGGGAAATAAGCGCGGGGTTTAAGGGTTGGTTAAGTGATATAAATGAAGCAAAGGAGCTGCTCAGGCAGCTCCTTTATTATTTGGCGAACAAGTATGGAACGAAATGGAAATCATTTTCCCAATGAATTAATGATTTTACCGATAGTATCCACATCAAAATTGTTGTCTGCCATTTGATACAATTCGTAGGTGAAGCCTTCATGCTCCCATAGCACGATGCCATTGGCAAAATAGACTGTTTTTCCGCCAATAGTTTCGGTTTTAACCTCACCTTGGGTGCTGATACCGTTCTTGGTATTATTTGATATCAACAGGGAAATAAACTCTCCCGTTTTTTCATATTGCAGCTCAACCATCTGGGCGCCTTGGACTACACTGTTTTTGAATTCATAATGATCTGTCAACCATTTGGGAGCTGGAAAGTTGATTCCGGTAGCTGTACGAACTTCTTCCAATGTCATGTGCTTGGGTACTTCTCTTTGGATTGACCTTGATTCGTTCGCTTGTGCTTTGTCGGCTGTACGGTTTAATTCCGGTTTGGGTAGCTCTTTGTCATATTGTGTGATTTCCATATTTCCAACTTGAAAACGTGCCAATATCGATTGAAGCATTTCCTGCGCATAGGATATCGTCGAAAATACACCACACAAACAAATCATAGCACCTGCAATGACAACGATAGATTTCCACTTACTCTGCTTCATATAAATACCATCCTTTGTTATATCATTGTGTTGAATTGTTCCTGTTTCCAACTTATATTTTAAACGATTGAAAATACGATCTTTATAGGGGTTATCCCCGATTTGCGCATCAGTAAGCAGGTTGGCCAAATTGCTAAATTCTTCTACATCCTGTTTTTTAGTCATAGATGAAGCCTCCTATATGTAATACTTTATGAAGTTTTTTTAAGCTTCTATAGAGCACAACGCCAATATTGGAATCACTTACACCTAATAAGTCTGCAATTTCCGAGTTTTTGAGACCCGCCGCATACTTCATAGCAATAATATGGCGTTCCTTGTCACTCAGCTTAGCAAGTGCCGTAAATAAGGCTCGATTATTATCATCCCGAATGACGATCTCTTCCGGAGACGACTTGGATACAACCATATTCAAAATTGAATCGAGTGAAAAAAAAGCTCTCTTTTTCTGTGAGCGGAAGTAATCCGTCACGGCGTTTCTCGCAATAGCAAACAACCATACCTCAAATTTGGATTTTTCCGATGAGAAGCTATGGTATTTTGAAATAACAGCCTCAAACACATGACTGCATATGTCCTCTGCCGCATAGTGGTTGTTAATTCGATAGCAAATATATTTATAGACTCGTTTATAATACAGATCATAGATTTGAGCGAATTGTTCAGTAGGCATGAGACCTGCCTGGATATGACTTTTTTGGTTTTGGTAGACTGCTGTGTTCGCTGGGGCCATCTCCAACTGCGCTCCCTCCCTTCGTTTTTTTATAAAAATAAAGTGTTAAACAAATTGCGCAATTTGTTTGTTAAGTGTTACACAGGTTAATACGTAAAAAGGAGTAAAGCATTAACAAGTTTATGTACTTTATTTTCGAAGCTATATCCCATGTAAAAATGCACCCCTCGATTCTCATTGGCTTCCCAAATGGATAGGTGCAATGTTATTCGTAAGGGTGCATTTCCGGTTGTGATGGTTATTAGTTTGCATATATGCAGCGCATTTTAAAGCGCCTTTTATTCATAAGATCAGACAATCGAATTGCATTTAGGGATAGCATTTTCGTTCATTGGCTCAGCAAGGCAACTTCAATGATATGAGGCTGCTTCACGGATATGTACCACTGAATGCCATTGGTCAGGTCAACCAAGCTAACAAAATAACCATGTCCAGCTCCGGTGTCGATACCGATCTTGCCATTCCCCAGCCAGACGCGCTCAGGACTGAGGCCAAACCGGAAGGTCGAGGTATGACCAAAGACGACAATCCTGCCAGCCTCAGGCGAGCTTGCATGGAACAGCTCCCTGATTTCCGTTAAATCCTCGGCGGTCTGCTCAATCATCGGAACTCCAGGACGTAATCCCGCATGTACAAAAAGAAAGGGTTTATATTCCGCCCAAAGCGGCAAATTGCTCAAAAACTCACCATATCCCCCAATCCCGTCCGAACCATCGTGAGCAGGCAAAGAAGCAGAACGAAGCCACTTGCGTTCATTGTTGCCTTGAATCGCAAGTGCTCCGTCTTGGGTCAGCTTACGGACGAGACTTAACGTACCTAGCGAATCGGGGCCTTTATTTACATAATCCCCCAACAAAAATAAACGGTCCTTACAAGCATCATAGCCGGCATGCTCCAGCAATCTTTCCAGTAAATGTCCATATCCATGAATATCCGAGACAGCCAACACCCTAATCATCAGCGTCGCTGGGGCTATCGGCGTAAATCATCGTTCGTTCAGGAGGGAGAAACACGTTCAATACGCTCCCCGGCTCGATCCTCCCTTCATTAAATACATGCAAAGCCTGGTTATCAGCCGTTTCCGTGATCAGCCTCCAACGGGCACCCTCATAAATCGCTTGACGAACCGTAACCTCAATCTGGTTAGCTTCTTCATAATCCGTACGATTGCGAATGACCAGTGATTCGGCCTGCAGCATAATGACGGCTGCTTTCCTATCTGATCCATGTGTCATCAATTGACCGTTGATCCGCTTATCCTGCAGTATGACCGACCCTGTTTGCTCCTTCGTAAAACGGACTTGCAGCCTGTTATGGTAACCCATCAGGCGGGCTACCCACGGGGTTGCGGGACGTTCGAACAATTCCTGAGGTGCAGCTAATTGATCGATTCGACCTTCACGAAGCACCAGAATGCGATCCGCCAAGGTGAAGGCCTCCATCATATCATGTGTCACATACAGAGTCGCAATGGACAGACTGCCCAATAAATTAGCCAATTCATTGCGCATATCGGTTCGAAGCTTAACATCGAGATTAGACAAAGGCTCGTCCATCAGCAATACCTTTGGCTCTGTTGCCAGCGCTCTGGCGATGCCAACACGCTGCTGCTGTCCCCCAGACAATTGAGCAGGCAGCCGTTCCAGAAGCCCTTCAAGCTGTAGAAGTGCTTGCAATTGGGTAAGCCGTTCCTTGCGGACCCCGAGATCTACCTTCCTGCGTTTCATGCCGTATTCAATATTTTCCCGCACCGACATGTGCGGCCATAAGGCATAGTCCTGAAAAACCATATTGAGAGGCCGTTTCTCTGGCGGTACGTACTGGGCTCCATTTTCTACCGTTCTTCCATCCATCTCTACCTCGCCGCTGTCAGCACGCAGCAAACCAGCCACAATTTGAAGCAGCGTGGACTTGCCGCAACCCGATGGCCCGAGTATACACACCCGCTCTCCTTGCTTCAGCTGAAAGGAAATGGGGTGAAGTACTTGCTGTGCTCCAAAAGCTTTGGCAACGCCCCTCAACTGCAAGACAAAACTCAAAATGACAACCTCCCTGTATAATTTCGATTTTATTTCAACTACCCATTATCGACGGTCGCCGTCGATTCGGCGAAATATCCAGTTGCCAGTTGCCTGCAGTACCACAATCAGCAGCACAACCATCCCTCCACTAACGACAGTTGCAGCCGTTGCATAGCCATAGCGGCCAAATTCAAAGGCCCGATCAATGACCAGCGGCATCAGCACATAATTGGGCGGCTGCAGCATAGACGCGAGCGCCAGATCGAAAATACTTGTCCCAAAGGCTGTCAGAGTCGCGATCAGCAGCGATTGTCGAACGAGCGGCATTACGATCTGTATCATGCGGTCGAACACCCCCGCTCCCTGAATAGCCGCAGCTTTGAGCATAGAGCCAGACACGGATGCGAACGCTCCCAGCTGCATCCTTACTGCATAAGGAATCGAGCCGGCAACAGCTGATAGCACCAATAGAGACGGTGAGCCATACAGATGCAGGCCTATGGGCTCCAGCCACTTTTGATTCCAGATGAAAATATACCCAATACCAAGGACAACACCCGGTACAGCCAGCGATACAATGGAAAACAGCTGTATGGCAGACTTAAATCGGGATTCTGTGAATGCAAGCACATAAGCAACTACAAAACCGATGATCATACTAAGCACCGCCGCAATCGCCGCTATGAGGAGAGAATGCAGCAAGCCTTCTTTGTAGCCTAGTAATCGATGGTCCCCTCCATTGTGCCCGAATAGTGAAAAGTAGTGCTCCATTGTCAAATTCCCAATGGACAATCCTTCTCCCGCATGCCTCATGAAAGAGAATAACGTACTAGTCCCGATCGGAATCCCCAAACAAATGAGCAGAAAAACCCCTACTATCGCATTGAGCACCCAGGCATGACGTGGCTTGCGCTTTATGGTCTTGATTGCCCGGGCATTCAAGAAGTCAAACCGTGAGCGCCGCATCGCCAGCATCAGCAGGGCCATGGCCACGGTCAGGATCAACACCAGGTAAAAGGCTAGTACACCAGCCATATCAAAACGCACAGGTGATTGATAGATTGCTGAATATATCGAATACGTCAGCGTCGGAAATTTGTATACCGTAGATAAAGCAGCAGGCAGCCCGAAATCGCCGACGGTGTCCATAAATACAAGCGTCCAGCCTGCTATGAAGGAGGGCGCCAGCAGCGGCAGCTGTACCGTCCTCCATACGGTGAACGGTCCTGCCCCACACAGCTGGGCAGCCTGTCCGAATTGTTTGACGTTCCATTCCATCGCTGCGACAATAGCCAAATAGGCCAATGGAAATTTGCTAAGCGCCATTACCACAACCAGACCTGATGGCTGGAAAACGGCGGTTGGCAGCCACTCCCACCCCAGCCATTGATTCATCAGGCCGTCCCGGCTGGCAAACAGCACCCAGCCTTGAGCCAGCATAAAGGAAGGAACAATCAACAACGCCCAGGCCGTTACATCCAGCAATCGACCGACTGCAAAGTCCCACTGCGCCCGTATCATCGCAAGAGCGCCACCAAGAACAGTACCAAGCGTTGCTACTCCAAAAGCCAACGATACAGAGTTCCATAGCGATTGGCGCCATAACGGACGTATGAAGATATCGACCAGCAGATTCAAGCCCTGGAACTCCACTCGACCGAAGAAAAGCCCAGGGATCACGACATTCGCCAAGACGGCAACGAGCGGTAAAAAAATCAGAATGAACAGAAGAAGGGTAATCCCTCCTCCCCAGCGAGCCTCAGATGAAATCATTTCCATTTCCCCTTATTTAACATTCTGATCAGCAAACCAGGTTTTTATCGGTGCTTCCTGTTGAGCTGCCCATTCCGCTGGTGGCAGCAGAAAGCTGCCGTCCTGTCTGCGTTCCTTGCGCATCTGCACACCCTGAGCCAATGGAGTGAACAAGCTTTCTGTTGAAGGCAGTGACGTTAACATCGCTTGCGTTTCCGGCTTCATCATATATTCGACGAAGGCTTGAGCCGCCGCCGGATTTTTTGTTTTTTTACTTATGGCGATAACGCGGAGACTTCCGGGTGCACCTTCATCCGGCCAGATCACTTCTACAGGTTCGCCCGCCAGCTTTAATTCATAGGCATTGTGCTCCTGCAGCGCAGCCACATGAATCTCACCGCTTACCAAAGCTTTACCGACCGGTCCATTTTTGGGATAAACCCGCATGCCAGCTTCAAACCGCTGCTTGTACTTCTTTTTCGTTTCCTCCACTCCCCACTTCTGGAAGAAGGCAGAAACTAAAGGGTAGGCAGGTGCTGCCACCGCAGGATCGGCATGTCCAACTGGACCTGAATAGGCAAAAAATTGCTCCCAGGTTTTGGGGGCTTTATCTGCTGGTACCAGCTTCGTGTTGTAGGCAATGACCGCCGCCGCATGAATGCCTACCGGATAATAAGCGTAATCCTTCGGCACGAGTGAAGCGCCATACTCGCTTAGCTTAGACAGATTGGCAGGCTTCCAGCCCTTCATTAGAAAGTCACGATCAGCCAGGCTGCGAACCGATCCATGTCCATCCATCATCAGTACGTCCCACTGCGGATTGCCTTGCTCCGCCTCAATTTTCGCCAAAGCTTCTCCACCGCCATAATGAACGGCTTCCATTTTAAATCCCGTTTCACTCGTAAATTTAGGTGCTACCAGGTCGACAAAGTCATTACCGTACAAGTAAATCGTTTTGCCAGTGTCCTCAGCCGGCTTAGGCTCACTCTGAGTTGAGACTTCCGCTCCTTTGCCTGCAAGAGACGACGAACCATCCGTTCCACAGCCTGTTAACAGCATTCCGACAGCTATACTCATACCCAGAGCCATTCGCATCCATTTCCTGTTCATATGAACCTCCCTCGTTTCAGGTATCCGTCTTGGACCCTGTTACTTAAGTGTAAGTGACCATATTCATCAGAGGGTTAGCTGCGTGTTAACACAAAATTAAATAATATTAATGATATTTTTGATAAAATAGATAATATGAATGATAGTTTGTATAAGAAAAGAGGTTAATCAATGAATTTGCAGCAATTGAAAGTATTCGTGCTCGCTGTCGATTTGCAAAAACTGTACTTAGTAGCTGAGAAGCTGCAAATTACACAGCCTACTGTTACTTTTCATTTGAATAAATTGCAGGAGGATCTGGGAGTGTCTTTGTTCAAAACCAAATCTTACCATGTTATCAAGCTGACCGAAGCAGGTAAAGATCTATATCATTATGCTTTACAGGTAAATGCCCTCTCTGTGGAAATACATAGTCTGATGGATGAACATAAAGGAATGAAGGCCGGGCGGTTATCCATCGGCAGCACACATACGCCTGCTACTTATATGATTCCCCCGCTGCTGCGCGAATGGCGACACACTTATCCCGATCTCAGCTTGTTTCTTGATGTAAGGCCGGCACCTTTCATTCTAGAGCAGCTGAAAAACTTTGAAATCGATATAGGTATCATTTCGCACACACATATGGAGGATCCCGATCTGATCAGCGAGCCTTTAGTCAAGGACGATCTGGTCATTATCCTCGCTGCCGCTCACCCTCTTGCACTTGTGGAGGAAATTATACCTGATCAACTTACTGATTATCCCTTCGTATCTCACGAGGAAGGATCGATTAGCAGGAAGCTCGTAGATGATTGGGTGCAGCAGCAAGACATCGTATTGGATATTGTCATGGAGGTGTCCAGCTCAGAGGCATTAAAAGCGGCAGTACGTCATGGAATCGGTTATGGAATGGTTTCAGAAACATCCGTTAAAGCAGAAGAACAGGAAGGTAGTCTAGTCGTAAAACCGATCCCATTCTGGATGCCCAAACGATATATTTACGCTGTGAAGCATAAGAAAAAGCTGATTGGTCCTGCTCAACACCTATTCTGGAGAAAACTGGAGCATGCATTCCGCTCACAGGTGCCCACTTATTAAATCTCATATCCTGAACAAAATAGAACCCTCCATGATGATAGAGGGTTCTAGCTTTTTTTCGGCAAAACTTACTTTTCTATTACTCTTATTTTCCTTCAGCTATAAACGTCTCGATTCGTGATTTGATCGCATCCCGAACTTCACGGAATTTATCCATGATTTCTTCTTCTGTACCTGTCGCTTTGGCAGGATCATCAAAGCCCCAATGCCATTTCACTACATGAGTATTGGAAATCACGGGACAATGCTCGTCTGCATGCCCACACAAGGTAATCACATAATCTGCACGGTTTAATAGTTCAGGGTCAATGACGTTCGAAGTGTTGCCGCTGATGTCCATACCTACTTCATTCATGACCTGAACAGCCCGCGGATTAAGTCCATGAGCTTCCAGACCGGCACTTTGGACATTATATTGCTCACCGCCTAATTTGTTTAAAAATCCATCAGCAATCTGGCTTCTACAAGAATTTCCTGTGCATAAAAAATAAACAAGTTTCTTTTCCATGTGTCCTATCCCCATCCTCATTTTTTTATGATATCAACTTCAGCTACAAGTAGAGGCCAGTCAATGTAATCAATAGTGTAGCCAGTGATCCGATCGGCCTTGCCTTTCCTTATCTTAACAAAATGGCAAGTACCTTGGTATATACCCTACATAAAAAAAGAGCCTCACATTGGAGGCCCAGACTGTTGAGATCCTGTGGGATCACAAATCGATGCTGGCTTTAGCTGAAACAACATATATTCCCATATTTACAATGGACGAATTGCTTGAAAATAAACGGCTTCACCTGCAAAACTCGATAGCCCGCCTGATTCATCGATTTGAATGGAAAAGAACTCCTGGAAATCCTGCGGAACTTGCAGCATCTTTGCCTCTAACGAAGCTATTTCCTCTTCTGGAAGCCCGGATCGTTCGCACCAGTCTTGAAACTGGAAAGGTTTGGGGAAACAAACGAGCATCTCTATGCGGAAGCCTATGGTTTCCAGCAGATTGATCCATTCTGACTTTTTCCACACCCGAACATGGCTGGGGTCTCTTTGCTTTTCTATCTCATTGTAAAATTGATCGTATTGATCTAGTTGGGGAGCTACATTGTCAATTAGCAGCAGCTTGCCACCCGGCTTGACGACTCGGAACGCTTCTTCAGCGAAAGCAGGGATATTTGGAAAATGATGCGCCGCAATCCTGCACGTAACGAGCTCGAAGGAAGCGTCAAGAAAAGGAAGCTGCTCCGCATCTCCCTTAACAAATTCGACGTTAGAATGACCGTTCCCACGGATAAATTCGGAGGCGTTCGTTAACATTTCTTCGGTCAAGTCATAGGCTGTCACACGATGAACCAAAGGGGCAAGAGCGTTGGCTACGTGCCCGCCACCCGTCGCAATGTCAAGCACATCCATATTCGTATCGGCTTTGGATAATGAGACGAGCAGCGACAAATCTTCGCCTTTGGCATGACGATTACTTGTGACATATTTACTGGCGTTTTTAGCAAATTGCTTCTGCACTTGATCTTTAATCGAATCTTCCATCGTCGTTTCCTCCTAATTTACAGATCAGAGCTTCTGAATTGCATTAGTTTCATTTAATGAAACAATATATCGTATTGTGAAACTAAATTAAATTTACCATACATTCTTGGAGCTGTAAATAGGAGGAGACCGTGTATCCGTCGCCACCCCTCCCTGCTCCACAATCGGATGCGGGGATGGTTAAATGTGATATCATTAGATCATACTGCTCAGATGGGGGGACGTTGAGTGCAAGTTCAATTGCATACACTTTTTCGGCCAAAACAAGCAAGCGGCAGAGTGGCAACCAACCGATATATGGAAATTCCGCCTTCCCTGCTGCTAGCTCCTTATGTATCCTGTTACTGGGTGTCCGAACCGTTAATGCAAGATCAGGATTGTCATCTTTCATTTAATATGTACCATGAAGCAGCAGTCGACAGGGTTCTGCCGGATGGCTGCAATGATATTATATTTGAGCACGATCTTAAGCTTAATCAATTCAGAGCTCGGTATTCGGGATTTTTTGAGGGGTCCTTTACAGTTACCTATGATCAGCAGCATCCCGTTCGAAAGTTCGGTGTACGATTTTTTCCAGGTGGGGCCCATGCATTGTTAGGCGTTCCACTGCATGAATTTGCTAATTCTCTAGTGGATGTAGACTTGGTTTGGCCCGGGATGCATAATGAAATCGGATACAGGGTGTTCGAAGAACCATCTTCCTATAAAAGGGTTCAGATCATGGAACAATACCTGCTCTCTTGTATGCGTACCCATAAATCCATGAACGACAGCCTTATCCATAATCTGCTTCATCACATCTTTGTAACCGAAGGAAAAACGAGTGTACAGGAATTAGCCAACAAAGAAGTGATTAGTACACGGCAAATGAACCGCATCTTTTATCAATGGATCGGAGCCAGTCCAAAGAGATTTTGTGATGTAGTACGGTTTCAAGCAATTATTGATGACATACAGAGCCTGGGAAAGATAGACGGAGCTTCGCTTGCCTTGAACCACGGGTATTTCGATCAAGCGCATATGATTCGAGATTTCAAACGCTTTTACGGTGAATCACCGCTTGTTGCGGCCAGAGAATTTGGAAACATGTCCGATTTTTACAATCCTTAGTGCTTAAAGTCGATTAATATAAGAAAGTGAGCTGTGAAGTAAACGAACAGGGAGGCATTATTTTGAAACCACGTATTACGGTACTTACACTGGGTGTAGATGATCTGGAAAGATCATTAAAATTTTATCGCGATGGTCTCGGGCTACCGACAGAAGGGATTATCGGCACAGAATTTGAGCATGGGGCTGTTGCTTTTTTTGACTTGGAATCAGGGCTAAAGCTTGCAATCTGGAATCGCAAAGATCTCGCACATGACGTTAATATTACTCAAATTGGGTCAAGCGCTACTGAATTTACTATCGGACACAATGTGAGCAGTAAAGAAGAAGTGGACACGGTGATGGAGGAGATCAAAAAGGCTGGTGCTACAATAACAGTCCCTGCACATGACACTTTTTGGGGAGGATACTCCGGCTACTTTCAAGACCCGGATGGTCATTTGTGGGAAGTCGTCTGGAATCCAGAGTGGGATGTTAACTAATCATTTTAAAAGAAGAACTCTCCATAATCGGAGGGTTCTTTATCACTTAACAAATTAGACATGGGAACACGATGTTACATGCTGCCGCTGTCTTCCTGAGAGACTGCCATGCTTTTGTAAAACACATTAAATTCCTTCCAAGATGTTTTGTGGTACGCTTCTAAGACCCCATAGGTTACAATATCCTCTTTATCGACTTCTTTATAAGGAAGCAATATTTCAACGTCCGAATGAAAAGGAAAATAGGTTAATTCGATGATATCCTTCGTTCTCCATCTGACTTGTGATTTATTAGTAGAGTCGATCGAATAATTGAGGCCCTGTGAAAACCATTCGTATTGATCTGTTGGTGTTCCCGGTTGTTGCATACACAAAAATAATGATAGTTCATCACAAATAAGCAGCGCTCTTAAATGCTTTTGTAATGGCAACGATAGCTCGTCATCCATATTTAAAAGTTTCTTGAGTGTCTTTTGTCTTACATATTCCATGTTTAAATATTCCTGAACATCCTTTTGTTTGATTCTTTCAAATAAAGTCGTATATAAGAGACTGCATAACAAAGCCGAATAATGGCTTACCTCTTGAATTTCATCAATTCCCTTTTTGTAAAATACAAACCTTGGTTTAAGCGGAAAATCACGAAACGAATAAGGCTTATGCTTGGCATCATTCCAAAATGGTGCAGAATCTAAATCAATCCAGCCTCTATCGTGCTGATAAGCCGCATAAATAAACTCATCTTGTTGTGCTTTATTAATAAAAAAATCGTTTTTGAATTCGGATGCAAGCTTCCCGGAAACATGCGCATGATCATGTTGAGTAATCATGACAAAAGCATTTTGTTTTTCATAGACAATCATCGTAGGAAACCATCCTTTCGATTCATAAATAACTACAATTTTTTGAAATAAGATCTACCAGTTCTTCGGGAGCTTGGCTCTGTAGGACCACTTTGTCAAATTCACTATCTTTCAAATCGAGCATGACTACTTGAGTAGAATCGTGAAAGGATAAAAAATATTTTTGTCCCTTATGCAGGAAATTACCCGCTTTATAGCCGTATGGAACAGAAATACCGGCTCTTTTTACAGCTCCCCACGGAAAATCAAAATTTCCGGTTTGTACGTTTTGAATTGAAGCATAAGGAATCTTTATCTCTTTTCTTAAACTGGCTACCGCCGTCCAGCCTGTAATTTTCAATACGATCTCGTGGTTCTCTAAAATAATTTGAACACTCATCTTAATTTCTGTACAATCCGCATACGAATCCCATCGCGCTTTGCGTCCAAGGTGATTCATAGACGCTTTTAATATGGTAAAATTTAAGGAGATTACATCATGAGCCATGAGGAAATCAACTGGGCTCATGTTCAAGGAGAGCTGTCATGTATTTGCGCAAAATCGATATGGTAGATTTATCAGGGGTTCTGAGCAAGGAAAACGGAGGGGGCATCCATCCCTATCATGAAATTCTCTTCATCTCAGATGGCGTGGTCACGCTTCAATGGATGGGCCAAGCCTACCTGTCAGCTGCACCAGCTCTTTTCCTGCTGCCACCGAATACTCCACATGTATTAGTCAAGCAATCTGAAGTCTGCCGTTTTGGATACATCGAACTTGACATGTTGGGCTCCACACAATTTCCGAGTCTTGTACATGCAATTTCATGGAATGGGATGCAGTCCAATAAAGACCCACAGCTGTCTGCATTCGTCCCAATTTATCAGACTGCATCCAGAATGTGGGATAGCTATGACCCTCAGAGCCCCTATCAATCTATTGCCGAAGACCTCATGCTATTGGACATTCGTCGGCTGCTGCTACTTATTACCTGTTTTCTAGAGGCTCACGAGCTTCGGGATATATCCCCATCTTTAGAGGCCTTCCGGTATACCGAAGATGCCAACCAACGAATTCAGAAGATCATGCGCTACATGGAATCCAACTATCAGAATCCGATGACCGTCAACCTGTTAGCCTCCCATGCTCACCTAGACGTTTCCTACTTTATACGTTCATTTCACAAAATCGCCGGCAGAACACCGCTTCAATACCTGCATGATCTGCGCTTGAATGCAGCAGCCTGTTTTTTATCTACGACCCAAATGCCCGTACAGGCAATTAGCGATGCCGTTGGTTTTCAAAGCATCCATTACTTCAGTCGGCTATTTAAGCAAAGATATGAAGTAAGTCCCTCCTTGTGGAGAAAACAAGATACTTAGATGCTTACTTACTGTTCAATTTAGAAAAAGAAAATGACATTACCAAGCACAAGATTGCAAATTCCCACCCTGTTTTTTGCGGATTTATCATTTTGGTGTTGTTCGATTTCATTAGGTTTTCGAAATTTCATTTTGTTTCCTCCTCGAAAGTAAATAATTTTTCAACTGTAGTTTCAAAATGAATAAATAATCTAAACGCTAAGGATAATGTGGGTATTTCCCCCTTCCTTTACGCTGCCATAAGCTAAATCTATAACAACATGATGCTATCCATCATTGCTCGCCTCAACTTGAGTTCGAATTTAATTAATTTAGCAATCTTGCATGCACATGATTACTTTTCAATGGTATAATCGGTTTACTTATAAATTCAAGGTTTTTAGATGGAGGTTGTTAAAACTTGCATATCGGAATCGATTTGGACAACACCATTCTAGATGCAACTACAGCTCATTTACATTACTATAATATCGCGTCTGGATTATCGTTAACGCCTGAAGATGTGAATGATTTTTATTTATACCGTTTATATGGGTGGGATAAGGAAGAACGCGATGCCGTTTATAATAAATACGGTCACGATATTCATTGGAATTCATCACCTCTACCCATGGCCTTAGAAATATTACAGAAACTATACACTCAACATCAAATATCTATTATTACCGCACGACCCATGCTTTATCGTGAGGTTACTATTAACTGGCTTCAGCACCATAAGATTAATTATCACCATATCACACTGATTGAAAATAAACTCCAAGCATGTATTCAATCCAAGGTTGATGTATTGATTGATGACGGTCCTCATTATGCAGAGGAGTTTGCCCTTGTCAATAAGCCCGTTATTTTATATGAACAGCCCTATAATTTATCGGTTGTAAATCCGTTAGTATATCGTGCTGCCAATTGGAATGAGGTAGACAAACATGTTGATTACTTAGCCGCTAATCTAAACTTGAGTTAAACAAGTATGGGGGATTTTGAACAGATGGAAGCACAACATCAAGACTTTTCAAAAGCAGGCACGAGTGATCCTATTAATTGGAATTCCACCGACACGATTCATAGCGATCTGCTTGCGATCAGGGATTTAGTATATAACCCGTGCAGGTTTGAGTGCTCTCAACCACTTGAAGAAACACAAAATGCTGACTATGGCGCGTATGTATTTAACTTGAATGCTCTTTCCATAAGATTCCGCGTGGCCAAAATCACACCTACCAAGATCGGACAATTCGTGACGATATGGGAGAAAATCGGGAATGGACCGACCCAGCCCTATGATATATCAGATCCTGTTGATTACTTTGTTATTAGCACACGTGATGTTGATAAATTTGGCCACTTTGTATTTCCAAAAGTTGTTCTATGTGCTCAGGATATCGTATCCAGTCAAGGTAAAGGTGGCAAAAGAGGAATAAGGGTTTACCCGCCTTGGGATCATCCTACAAGTCGTCAGGCTCTAAAAACTCAAGCATGGCAGCTGAAATATTTTCTGGATATACCTGTGAGTAAACCTATAGATGATGTTCGTGCAAAAATGCTTTACGGTTTATAAAAAATGACTACAATTTTATTATCATCACTGAACAAAATGCCCTCAACCGTTAGGTAAAGGGCATTTTTAATATCATTCTGATAAACTGTTCACTTTGTTAGGTTAAAAGTAGCCCCCACCCTCGCGGACAATTCGTTGCGCCTGTTCATAAGCTTGCTCCTCAATAACCACCGTAAGCAAAATATCCATATTACCTACCCCGTTATAATCATAATACCCATCCTCTGAACGAGGAGCACTTAATCCACTGGCATCAACGTCTGCCGCTGCCAGAATGCCTTCGTCAATTCCTGGACTCTCATTATTCAGCGTGAGAAAGCTTAACCCGGGGAAACCGCCCGTTAATGGATTAAACGTTTCACTCACACCGTCACCCTGGAATTGACCAATCCTGGCAACCTGAACATCAATGGTGCCAAGCGCTTTTAGCTTGGGAAGCAGTCGGTGCGCATCATCTGGTGAATGAAAGTAAGCCATGATGCTTTTTTCTGCCAAGGGTATACCCCCTTTCTTCAATTTATTAAGCTGCTTCTACTGCTTATTCGTTCGTATATCGACATTCATATGCCGCCTTCTCCTCTGAATAGTTTGCTATAAATCCAGTAAAATATGTGTTGATTTGTAGGATATTACACGGTTGGAATCGTGCCTCCATCAATAACATATTCGCTCCCTGTAATCGATGACGCACGGTCGGATATCAGAAATGCCACCAACTCGGCAACTTCTTCCGGAAGTCCCGGGCGGCCAAGCGGAATGCCACCAAGTGAGTCCATTAACTGATTCAGTGCACTTTCTCTGCTCCCAGCTGCGGTTGCAATTCGATCAATCATCGCATCTGCGGCCTCAGTTTGAATAAAACCTGGTGATAGTGTGTTTATACGTATTCCTCTTGGAGAGAACTCGTTGGACAAACCTTTGCTGTAGTTGGCAAGAGCAGCCTTCGCCGCCGCATAAGCCAATGTCGTTTCATATAGAGGCATTCGTCTTTGGATTGACGTGAAATGAAGAATGACGCCGGAGCCTTTCTCTACCATCAGTGGCAGCAACCCGCGGTCCAGCCTAACAGCGGCAAGAAGATTCCAATTCAACGCATGAAGCCAGTCTTCGTCGGTCAGGACGAGCGCTCCTCCGGGTGGTGTGGTGGATCCACCGACGCAATGAACCACAATATCTACACCACCGAGCCGCTCTTTAACCCCTTGAATAACCTTGTCGACACCATCCGGTATTGCCAAATCCGCTTGAACGAACAGATGGGGTTCTGCCAAATCGGCAGGTAAAGATCGCGCGGTTGTCATGACGGTTGCGCCAGCAGTAGATAGTCGTTTGACAACGGCTTGACCCATTCCTTTTGTACCACCTGTTACAAGTACCTTTTTGCCTTCAAATTCATTCAACGGATTTGTATATGATTTATTCATTGTATAGCCTCCTGTAATTTTGGGTTATGCACCCGGATTGAATTAACTTCAAAGTTAGTTTACACTTGACCCTTTCATAGCGTCCAATTTATAATAATAATGAAATTGATTAATAATATTCATATAAAAGAAGAGGCGGACTATTGGAACTTACCCAATTGGAATATTTTTTGACGGTTGCCCGGCTTCAACACATGACTATGGCTTCCAAAGCACTCCGTATTACGCAGCCCGCATTAAGCCATGCTATTTCCAAGCTTGAAAACGAATTAAACGTTCCTTTATTTGAACGCAACGGCCGAAATATTAAGCTTAATCGGTATGGACAGATGTTCTCGAAATGGATTGAACAGGCCATGCACAATATTGAGAACGGTATGCAGGAAATCGAGGAATGGTCCAATCCTGATACAGGTGTCATCTCCATCTCCTACCTTAATATTCTGGGTGTTGATCTGGTTCCCACCCTTGTGAAGGCTTACCAAAATTGAACCATCCTCACGTTCGTTTCGAATTGACGCAAGGAAATCTCGGAGATATTGACGAGCATTTGGAACAAGGACTATCGGATTTAATGATTACCTCAAAGGAATCGATTATTGACAATCATCAATGGATCGTCATCCACACTATGCCTTTATACATCGTCGTCTCTTCTCGGCACCGTTTTGCTGGTCATTCTGCATTAAGTCTGGCGGAGCTATCAGGAGAGCCCTTCGTAGGCCTCAAAAACAACTGTGGGTTGAAGGCCACCATCTTGTCCCGTTTTCAAAATACCGGTTTTGTGCTAACCTCAACTTACGATGCTGAAGATCTAATCACAGTCGCGGGATTTATTAAGGCAGATCTCGGCGTATCCGTACTTCCCAAAACATTGGGGCTGATGCTGGACGGGCTCGTCTGGATTCCAATTACGGATGAAGGCTGGTACTGGGAGATTGGTCTGAAATGGAGAAAAGACCACTATGTGTCACCAGCGGCCAAACGATTTATCGAATATGTAGAGCTTTCATCATCCAACCATGATGAACCACAAGGCTGAGTCTAGAGGCAATTGAACCCTCTGCTCGACCTTTTTCAATGTAAAAAGAGTGATGACAGCAAAAGAGCTGCCTCTCCAGTAGCTACAAAACTACTGGAGAGGCAGCTCCTCATGCTAGAACTGCTTACCAACTATGCTGCTTACTGCATCCTTGAGCAGCATAAAAGCATCCCCATTGGTTAAATTCTGTTTATCCGCGATACTATCGACGGTAGCTTGGCTGATGATCCCTTTAGATTGAAGTTCAGCTTGCGCTCCATCTAAGTTTGTGTTCAAGCCGAGTGCTTTCACTAACGTAAAGCTTGCCTGCTGCAAGCTTAAAGGTTCATTAGCTGGTTCTGTCACACCTTTTAATGCTTCAGAAGGAACACCCGTAAAATTAGCCGCGTAGATCCGTTTCATATTATTGATCTGATTAACCATCCTTTGAGCATTAGACGCCTTGTCCAAATCAAAGGCCGTGTTGCCGTAAGAGCCGTAAGCAAGCCCCATATATACGGCTGCTTTAAGACCAGGATAATCCTTATGCTCCATAAAGGACGGCTGTTTCAATGTATAAGGCTTTATATCCATTCCCTGATCGTTCATTTGCTTCTGCATTTCTGTAATTAACGGTTTCGATTCGGATAACTCTCGGAAGGTAACGTTATTATCCTTGGCAAGTTTAACGGCAACACCAGCCGCTTGGCCCTCCGCCATTCCAGTCGGAATGACGCGTGCGCTTCCGTGTGCCAACGTATCATAACTGGCAGAACGTCCCACCACGAGCAATCCGTCCACAGTTTGCGGCACAATACTGCGGAATGGCACAGCATATCTCCAGGGATCAACAGGAATGGCACCGTTATCTTCCGGTGAAGTTTTCTGGATATCCGCAGGGTAGGAACCGAAGGCTATTCGGTCCCACTGATCCCGATTTTCGAGTAAATCAATAATACTTAAGCGGTATAGACCCTTCATATGCCGGGTTTCTCGAACATAAAGCTCAGAGGCGATTCCATCCAGCTCGGCATTCTTGAACTCCGGGAAGGTATTTAAATATTGTACGACATTCGGAATTTCCTCACGGGCAATGTCCAATGCTTCCTTGTGCGAAGCCGGATTTAATCCATCAATACCAAAAATATGCAGTGCATTAATTAAAATCGTATCATCATTTTGCCTGCCAATGTTAAGTCCGCGCATCATGGCACGTTCCTTGTTCAACGGCACGTACGATTTCATCTCAGTCCCGTATCCCCAAGCGGACATTTTGTCGGTCCCTGTGCCGTCGTTCCCATCTTCATTAAGCCGTTTGGAGATGAGTTTCCACGCCTTTGCATCGATATTTTTCAAACGAAACACGGCCGTAACCGCCATCGCAGATTGAATATCCCCCAAATCTTCGCGTCCTATTGTAAATTCGACACCTGCAGCAGCGGCGAAGTCAGCATCCTGAGTGGCATCAATCACAGCTTTGGCCTCTATATGATGCTGTTTACCGTCCTTGGTTATAACTTTAACCCCATTAACCACACGGGACTTGTCATTTTGCTTAACGATAGGCTCAATCGTCTGTGATTGCATGAACACATCAATGTTCTCCTCTGAGCTAACCAGCCCATTGAAACCACTAGCTGCTGTCTGGATATCAAACGAATGGCCTTCTATTTTTTTGTACCATTCGGTAAAAATCCCTTGATTCAAGTAGGCCTGTGTGTTTCCTGGCAAGTTGGATTTGGGTTTCACCCAGTTCATATCAATGCTGTTCAACCAGCCTACCGTCATCAAGCCTCCCAATACTTCACGATTTCTGCTTTCTATTAATAAGGTTTTCAATCCATTGCGCGCCGCAGAGACGGCTGCACTAATACCTTCCGGATCTGTACCAACAACAACCAAGTCATAACGATCCTGAAGCTTGTCCACCGATACGACCTTATTGGGCTCCTGGTGCTGTGGCGCCGCTGTCAACGGGACATCTTCTTTCATTCCTTTGTTGTACAGCCAGCTTCCTCCTATACCCAACATGACGATCACAGCTGCGAATAAAATCCAATTACGTAACATCCTACACCTCGATTTCAAATTTTTAATCACTTGTATAATCAAGAGTATACTAGTCAAATCTTTAGATCTCTTGTGCAGCCGCTTATGAACCGCTTAAGTCATTCTTAATAATTATTAAGAATTACCTGTAAGCAGTGGAAACGTCGTTTCGAAAACGGTCATGCTTCTATTGCTATGTACAGCGATTTGACCGCCATGCACTTCAATAATGCTTTTAGCAATGGCCAAGCCGAGCCCGGTGCCTCCTGTTTGCGAAGATCTTGATTTCTCAGCTCGATAAAATCTTTCGAATATATAAGGCAGGTCCATTTGAGGGATGGCTTCTCCATAATTAATAATTTCCACGATCGCTTCATTACTGCTTGTTCTGATCTGAATATCGACGTATTTACCTTCCCTACCGTAGCGAATCGCATTGGAAATTAAATTTTCATAAGCGCGTACCAACTGATTTCCATCGGCATTGATGTACACCATTTCATCATCTGAAGCCAAACGGTAAGACATTCCAGCTTTCGTTAAAGCCGGTATAAACTCTTCCGCAAGCTGTTTTAAAAAACCGTACATGTTAATTTTGGTCTTCTTCAGAACGGGATCATTACCATGCAGGGAAGTATAATCAAATAAGTAATCGATTAGTTTTTTTAAATTTTTCGTTTTTTCGTAGGCTATATTCGTATAATACCGAAGCTCTACCTCATCCTTATATCGGTCTGATTCAATCAATTCGAGATAGCCTAATATCGAGGTCAGCGGTGTCCGCAGGTCGTGAGATACCCCGGTAATTAATTCATTCTTAGTTCGTTCAGCGATTCTTTCTTCCTCAATCGATTTGCGCAGCTTTCTCGTCATCTGGTTAATGTTATCTACCACTACGCCCAATTCATCCGACGATCTTGCGACAATTTCGTAGCTGAGGTTTCCTTTGGCTATCTCCTGAAGACCCAGCGTAATTTCCTCCAGATAGCCTATGATTTTTCTACTAAAGATAAAGAAAAAGAACAGGAACAAAAAGCCGCCGATGACAACCATTACGGGAGTAGAGCCAATGTTATTGACCACCCATCTAACAGGAGTCGTAAACGGTTTCACATAAATCAAAGCGAGCAGAATTCGATAGCTGAGAAACACGGTTATAGCCGCGAGTACAATACTGAGCACAAACACGTATATAAACTTCCAACGCATCGTATAAATAAATTTATTTTTCAATAACATTCTCTCCCAGCCCAGTCTGACGTCCTTACTCGATCGTATAACCAATTCCCCACACGGTTTTAATATATTGAGGATTGCTTGGATCTTTTTCTATTTTTTCACGAATTTTACGGATATGTACCATGATGGTATTGTTTGATTCCCAGAAAGGCTCGTTCCAGACATTTTCGTAAATTTTCTCCATGCTGAGGACAATTCCTCGGTTTCTTGCGAGCACCTGCAGGATGGAGAATTCCCGTGGTGTCAGCCTGACTTCATTGTGATCAATGCTCACTTTGTGCGTTGCAATATTAATGACGAGATCATCGATAATGATTTCATTATCGTTCTTGATGGACGAAACGTTAAGCTGCCTATATCTCCTAAGCTGAGATTTGACACGAGCTGTGATTTCAAGCGGACTGAACGGTTTGACCACATAATCATCTGCACCAATGCTGAGTCCCGTTATTTTGTCCATTTCCTGGCTCTTGGCTGATAGCATAATAATCGGCATATGCTTTTCTTCCCGGATTTTCATACAAGCTTCAATACCGTCCATTTGTGGCATCATCACATCCAGAATAATTAAATCGACGAGCTGAGAATTCAATATCTCCAAGGCCTCAATACCATTACTTGCCTTCAATAAAGTAAAACCTTCATTTTTCAAATAAATCTCCAGGAGATCGACAATTTCCTTTTCATCGTCAACTAGGAGAATGGTGCCTCCGAACATATCAAGCCCTCCTAATCCTCTATCTAACTCGCAAAGATCCTGCAGTTGCGGATTTTCTATATTAGCATAGCATACCCATTTAACGAAAACTCTTAAGATGTTCTTAATATAAGGATATCATGTGTCTTGTTAAGTAGGGTAAGACGAGGGATTACTCCCTCGGACTCCCCGTCAAACCGTGCATGCGGATTTCCCGCACACGGCTTTCCTTCGTCAGTTCCTCATCTTCAGGAGTGAGTTCTCTTCATCCGTCACCGGA